>NZ_CADDIL010000001.1 GCF_902809815.1 Spiroplasma endosymbiont of Danaus chrysippus
ACTGGATTTACTCATTATGATACATGACAAAAATTTTTAGAAGCAAGAAAATTTGATATGTTAGCTCAAAAAGATTTTCAAGGAATATTAACATGTAATAAAGAATTAGCAATTAAAAGTAATGGTGATGCTATTGGTAAAGCAAAATTCTTTTGAGATAGTGAATGAAATATAAATAATTTACAAGGTGAATATAATGTTGATATGAGTAGTAATTTTAAATATAAAGACCCAGATACTGGATTAGTTATTGGTTCACCAACTGTTGATTATAAAAAAATATCACAAAAATATATGTCAGCAATATTAAATTTTAATAGTGTAGTATTTAGTTCATTAATTCAAATGCCTTATGATAGTGTACAATGATTACCATTTGCTTTAAGTTCAATTCCATTAGTAGGTAAATTATTAAATGCTTTAACATTAGGTATTCCAGTAGGATTTATTATTACTCAAAATTCTCAACAATATAAAAATATGCCATTTTTTAATGGTTTTATGTCAGCATTTTTTGCTTCAAATTTATCAAGTATTATTGGTAATAATGATACAAATTGATTTATACCTTTAAATGTATTTAGTAATTCAAGTGAGTTTGCATTAGGTAAAATGTTAGGTTCACATGTTAGTACAACTGCTATGACTATGAAATTAAGTGATAGAGTATCAGTTTATCCATGAGACCCTAGTTCTGGTAAGAAATTAACTGTAAAAGAACAAATAAGTACCGTTGATTTATCACAAAAGAAAAATAATAAAGTATATATTTTAGCAGAAGATACTGAGTTTTTAGATATAGCAAGTCCTTTTACAAATGAAGATAAAGATTGTCAATGAAATCCGACAAGTAATGGAGTTATTGATGGTTCAAATTATGCTTATATTATTGATACAATTGTAACTCAATCATTACATCAAGGTGAAGAAAGACATACATTTTATAGTGATAATCCTTTTACTTATCAAGGTGATTATAATGAAATATCAGTTGCTCAATTTCGTTATAATAATATGGGTGCTTTAACTGGTAATGCTTTTAATTGAACAACTTTATATAAATTAAATCATGATGAATATGAAGAAAGTGAAGAAACTACTTTTAGTTATCCAACAAAAATATTACCACCAAGTCCTCAAAATATTGCAAAATCAATAATTATTATTCCAGATTTAAAAGTAGAATTAAATTATAAAGATATACCATTAGTCACAACTCCTAATAAATCTATTACTGATAATACTGATGAATGATTTAATAATAATAGTGCAGTTTCTAAAAACATAGATATTGATATTAAATCAAAACTAGATCCTACATTACTAATTAATACTTTTAATGATTTAAAAAGATTTTATAAATCAGTAACTATTTATTATAATTATAATGTAAACTCTGTAAGTGATAAACATGGTGGTGGTTATGATACCAAAGAAAGTTTTAATCCAGCAAAAGAATTAAATAGTTCAATTGAGATTAATTTAAATGATTTAATATTTTCAAAGTCAATACCTAATATTGATAAAAAGAAACATTTTGAAAAAGGTAAAATTGGTAGTCATTCTTCTGGATATGCTTATGCTTATTATCAAGGTAATAAATCACAATATAATTTAGTAACTTATGAATTCACAGTAATTGCTGGTACTGAAGCAAAAATTAGTAATAATAATCCGATTGGATTTGATATATTAAGTAATTCAAACGATAATTTAAATTGAAAAATTAATATATTTGTTACACCTTGTAAAGGTCATGTAGAAACTATTATAGATTTTGGTGAAAATTCTTATGCTAAAATATATACAAATCAAGAAGTAGCAAGTATTTATAAAATAATTTTAAATGCAAGATAAAAATAGTATATAATTATAGTAATTTAAAATATTATGATATGGAGAAGTTTAAATATGATTGAACTATGATTAGCAGATGTAATAATACTTTCAGTAATGTTTGGATTAGTATTTTTATTATTAATTACATGTAAAGGTCATGATTTATGTCATAGACAAAAAAAAATGGGCGTACTTCTTATGTTCATATCTTTAAACTTTTTTGGTTTATTTTGAGCAAATAAAATATTTAAAAAAGAAAATCCACATTTTAAATTTTTAGATATTTTCAAAACAAAACCTAAACAAAATAATATTTCTCCATAATCTTAAATATTAATGTATTTTCTATTAAATTAAGATATAATAATGTGACTTACTTATGTAAGTATATGAAATAAAAAAAGTTCTCAAACTTATATTGTTGTTAGGTTGGCACCTAATTAAAAAGTTACCATTTAGGTAACTTTTTTTATTTATATTTTTAAAATTTAATTATAAACTTGTTATATTATTTGTAGAAAAATTAGATTTATTATCAATTGGTAAATGTTGTTCATAGTTTATATCTTTTGTAAATTCATCAGTTCATTTAGTAATATTTTTTAAATCATTTTTTTCTTTTAAATCTTTTATATTAAATATTTCTCTTTTATTTATATTTAATTTATAACTTTCACAATCTTGAATATAATCATATAATTTAATTCCCTTGCCAACTCCAATAAATCCAGAACCACTGCCAGAAATACTATAATGTTTATAAAATTGATCATATAAAAATTGTAAGTAAAATTCATAATTTTCTTCATATCAAGTTAAACCAAAATATTGTTTTCCTTCAACATATTGGGTTCCAAGATAATACTGTGTTGGAAGATTTTGAACATTAAGATTACTATATTTACGTATATAATCTTTATTTGATTCAAAAATCTTATAGTTACCAGCTATATCTTTAAAATTTGATTTATTTCAATCAGTTAGTAATTTTCTACCTTCAGTAAATTTTCAACTTCCTCAACTTGTTCTTGTTCAATCAAAATGTTCACCAATAAAATCTATTTTTTTATAACATAAAGGATTCAGTTTTTTTAACATAATTGTTTTTCAAAGGTGAACATTTGTGTTTCTATCTCCAAAAAATCAATTATTTTCAATTCAAAGATTATCATGATTATCTTCATAATAAATTTTTATTTCTTCTTCTAAATTAAAACTTTCAATATTTTTTAATTTTTCAGAACCTCAACCTACTAAATTTAAGTGATAAATTTCAGATCTGTCATTAGTTACATAAGCACTACCTTTTCCATCTAATTTAATATTAGTTATTGGGAAATTTAAATTATCAAATCGATGAACTTCATCTTCAGGGTAAATTAAATATACACCGTTTTCAGTTCCAACATATATAGTACCTTCTTTTAAATTGCTACTTTTATTATTTTCATCTAAAATTTTTATTGCAGTTATTTTTCCTTGAATTTTATCAATTTGTGGTTTTAAATCACAAAATTTTTCATGTCAAAATTTATTTATTAGTTCTCTTTTTCCTCTACGACAATTTACATTTCCTCCATTATTTCTTAATCTAAAATTAATATAGCCAAGTAAAACTTGAACTGACGGTGAATTTAATTCTGTTATAAGATCTAACATTGTGAAACCATTTCAGTTTGGATTATTAACATTATTAATAGCTTCTATTAGTCTTTGTTGAAGAATATTATTTCTTGATCTTTGACTTCAACTAACTAAAATTCTATAAATTTCACTTCTTCGGTTAAACTCTAAATTTTCATTTCTATTAATTAAATGTGTTACAATACGGGCATAAATATCTGGAAATCTTATTGCTTCTGCACTCATAAAAACAACTTGTCCCAAAGATATGGCTAAATTTCCTAAACTATGCTCTTCAGAAACATTAATATCATTAGTTAATACTATAAAAGAATTAACAACACTATTCCAATTAATATTGTTATTTTGAGTTGGTATCATATCTCTATAATCTGGACTAATTCCAGTTAACTGTCTACTTTGCATTCCGTCAATGTTTAATAAATGTGGAACTGTTCCATCTTGAACAGCTCTGGGTTGCATATTTGGATTAATATTGTCAAAATTAAAATGATAATAAGTAGAAATTTCTCCTATATGAGAACCTCTTTCAGTAACTATAAAACCTTGAATATATAAATTATCGGTTCTTAAAACTAATTCAAAATTTCTTTGAAGACTTTGTTCATTTTGTTGTCATCTAATTACAACTGGAAGCCGAAAATAACCATAATTTTCAGTATTTAAAGTAAATATTCTATTAATTTCTCCTCAATTTGCATTTTCGGTATTATCAAAAACAACTCTTAATATATTATTTCTTACTAATGATGCAAGAACTGATTGAAAACTATTTCTATATTGTTGGCGATTATTACTATCAATAGTTAATTGTTCAGTTAATTGAAAAATTGCTCTTCGATTTGGATTTGGTTGTCTTTTATGTCTGTTTCTACTTTTTTCATGTCTATGTTTATGATTACTTGTTTCTAATTCTGTTTGATAAAAAGGGTTTATATTTTGATTTGTTGGACTTAAATTATATGGTTGATAATTACTAGTTGAATTTGTAAAACTTATTTCTTGATTTATTAAATCTAAACTGGTATTGTTGCTAGCTCAATCTTTAATCTTTTTATTATTAATTGACATAGCATTAATACCTTTAGTTTCATCATTAAATAATGGTGCACTTAATAATCATAATTTAAATCAATAACTTGGACTAAAATATTTCATAAATATTTCCTTTCATTAATAAATATGTGTTAAAAACAAAAAAGAAGAAAACTACTCTAATTTCAACGAATTAAAAAGGCTCTTCTTTTTATCTTACTTTTCTATTTAGATAAAAATAATTTCATTTAGTTTTTAACAATTTAATTATACATATAAAAATTTTAAAATGTGAAAATATATTTTTTTATTTAATTTAATTATTTTTTAATTTCTTTTACTTTATTTTTAAATTGTTTTTTATGAAAATAACACATATTAAAAAATTGAATTACACTATCTTCAATATTTAAAGTTTTTAAAGTAACTAATACTTTAGTATTACAATCTTTAACAATACATTTTAATAATACTTTTTCTTGCTTTTCTTTTTGCATTATTTACTCCTTATTTAAATAATATCAACCAATTAATAAACTATCTGCTTCATCATGATTTGATATTGTTATATTTCAATTATTTTGTTTAATTAAAAAATTACATAGTAATATTGATAGTTCTTTACTTCATTTAACAGTAATATAAGTCATATCAGTTTTTAATTCAATTTTAAGTAATTTTATTAAATCATCTTTATATTCTTTTAAATATCAATTTTGTCATTGTTTTGGTAATACTCCATGTTTTTCTGGATTATAATATTGATATAATAAACTAAAAATATGGCCTCTTAATGCTTGCATTTTTTCTGAACTACGAGCATTTAAATTATTATTAAATCCACGTTCTATAATTACATCAAAATCTTCTAATCAATATCTATATTTAGAGCATTTATAATGAAAATCATCTTCACTTGCTTTTAAAGTTAATGGTTCTATAACTTTCTCTATAAAATCATAATGTTGATATTTATTAAAATCATAACTAATAATTAAAACTGGAATAGCAATATTTGGTAAACATTCTTTATCAATTAAAACATTACATTCTTCATTTCAAGATTTATTATGTTTACAGCAAGGTTTTCATAAAGTAAATCCAGTATTTTTTATACTTGGGTCAATTGAAAGTAAATAATTATTCATAATTTATATACTCATTTTTATTATTATTTTTTAAATTTTTAAATCTTTCACGAATTTCTTTAAATTTATCAAATAATACTTTTAAATAATTTTCACCCATTAATATTAAAAAATCGGGAATGTTTAGTAATCTGTGTGACTTACAAAAATAACTATGTTTAATTAATTCTAGTAAATATAATTTATATATCTAGAAAGAGTGAGTTACAGATGGCTAAAAAAGATAATCTTAATAACAATGATCCAATATCAAAAGCAGTAGATTTATTATTAGAAAATACTGAGGATTTAACAACACTTTTTAAAGAGGGAGGCTTATATAAAGAATTAACTAAACGATTGGTAGAAAAAATGTTGAATTCTGAGATGCAAAATTATTTAGGACACGAAAGAAATCAACGCAGTAATAATGACAATGTTCGTAATGGTACAACATCAAAAAAATTAATAACTCAACAAGGTAAAATTGAAATTGATGTACCAAGAGATCGTAATAGTAATTTTGAACCAGTAATAATCACAAAAAGACAGAGAAGATTTGATGGTTTTGATCAACAAGTTCTTTCACTATATGCAAAAGGTATGACTTTATCAGATATTAGAATGCAGTTGCAAGAGTTATATGATGGCGCAGATATTAGCGAAAGCGTAATTAGTCAAATTACTGATGATGTCATTGATGATGTCAAAGCATGGCAAAATCGTCCATTAGATAGTGTTTATCCAATCATTTATTTTGATTGTATCGTAGTTAAAGTACGTCAGGATAAACGTATTATTAACAAATCAGTTTATATAGCTTTAGGAGTTGATTTAGAAGGTAAAAAAGATGTTTTAGGTTTATGAATTAGTGAAAATGAAGGTGCTAAATTCTGATTAAATAATTTTACAGAAATGAAAAATCGAGGCTTAAATGATATTCTTATTGCTTGTAGTGATAATTTAACAGGCATGTCAGAGGCAATACAATCAGTTTATCCTAAAACTGAACATCAATTATGCATAGTTCATCAAATTAGAAATAGCTTAAAATATGTTTCATACAAACATCGAAAGTCTCTAGTTATCGATTTAAAGCCAATTTATACAGCATGTAGTGAAGAACAAGCAATGCAAGCTTTAGAATCATTTGAAAGTAAATGAAATAAACAATATCCACAAATTGCTAAATCTTGATATAAAAATTGAGAAAATTTAATGGTTTTTATTAGTTATCCAGCAGAAATTAAAAGGGTAATTTATACTACAAATGCTATTGAATCTGTTAATAGCCAATTACGAAAAGTTATTAGAAATAAAAAAGTTTTTCCTAATGATATGGCAGTTTTTAAAATTTTTTACTTAGCAATTGAAAATATCACAAAAAAATGAATATTGCCTATTCAAAATTGAAATACAGCAATTGCTCATTTTATGATAAAATTTGAAGACAGAATTAATCTGAACTAGTACTTTGTAAAACAAAGAAACACAGATTACTAAAAAGCCTCAAAAAATCTTTATTATTATTTGGATTTAATCTTTCCATATCTTCTCTTATACATTCATCAAATAAAACTGTATTTGTAATCATATATTTTTCAAAATAATCTAATTGTTTTTCACTTGGTTCTCATTTTTCATTTTGTATTTTTACATTATTAATATAATTATTTTGTTGTTTATTATTTTGTATTAAATTAACATTATCATTATCTGGGTCAAGTTCATCTTCACTTAATAATAATAAATTCATTAAAAAATATCTATAAGCATAAGTTTCTGCACTACCTTTTGCTTTTGCTATATCTGTATTTTTAGCACAAGCCAGTATATCAAAATATTTTATTTCTTTATCATTATCTAAATCAATAATTGTATATCTTTTAAAATAAGTTATTTCTACTTCTTTAGTATCTAAATAATTTATTTTTCTATCAGTTGTTAATATATCTTCATGTGTAATAACAATATTTAATTCTTTACATAATAATTTAAATTTATTAAAAATATCACTTAATAATCAATATTTATAATTTCCAAATTTATTAAAACCATTTTTAGGTGTACTACCAATTTCTAATTGTAATTTAAGTATTTTTTTATATAAATTATTCATTATAATCACTCTTTCTATTTATTTATTGCTTTTTTAATTAAACTTCTTATAAATCCATTAATTTTCATATTTTTTTCTTCACAAATTTCTTTTAATTTTTCATAATCTTTTTCAGTAAATCTTAAATGAATAATAATTTGTTTAATCATTAAATCTTCTGGTTTCTTTTTAGGTGCTGCTACCATATTTATTCATCTCCTTTAACCTTTAAAAATTCTTTTATAATCAATAATTACTTGTTCTAATTGATTTACATTTTTATAATTAAATAATCACAACTAATTTTTAAATCACCATCATTATCAATTTCAATTTCTAAATCTTCATATTTACTATTAAATTCTTCTTGTAATTCTTCAAATTTTTCTATTAATTTCATTGCATTTTGTAATTCTAATTGATTCATTTTTACACTCCTTTAAAATTTTCTAATTGTAATTCATTAATATAATATTCATATAAGTAATCTCAATTATTTGATGTTAAATACATATCTTCTTCAATCATGTCATTAATACATTTATTACAATAATAACTATTATCTAATTCACTAATTCAAATATATTTTTCATTATGAATATTACATTTCATTTTTTTCACCTATTAATTTATAAAAACATTTATTACAAGTTCTGTTTCCATATGATGAATTTTTATGACAAATATCACATGAACCTTTAATTCTATATTCTCTACATTCCATAATTATTAATCCCTTTCTATAATTTTTAATATTTCTTGTATTTCAATATATTTTT
Source organism: Spiroplasma endosymbiont of Danaus chrysippus (assembly GCF_902809815.1). Taxonomy (GTDB): domain Bacteria; phylum Bacillota_I; class Bacilli_A; order Mycoplasmatales; family VBWQ01; genus Spiroplasma_E. Next base: position 8,523 of record NZ_CADDIL010000001.1, read on the forward strand.
TATTTTTAAGTAATTTTTCATTACATAAATTTTTAATTAATTCTATTTTTTCAACATTAAGTAACATAATTTATTCTTTTTTAATAATTTAAATAAAATATTTTTTCATTATGAGTTTCTATATTTTTCATTGGTGTAACAATATAATTAATTGCTAAATCATTATGTTTATATGGATTATTGATTTTAAAACTTTTCATATCTTGTTCTCATGTAATGTTATATTTAAAACATTCTTGATTTTTATCATTTTTAAAAATATAATAACCATTATATTGTTTATAAAATTCACAAGATATTAATTCATTTTCATTTCTAGTAATATTTGGAATATTTTTAATATATTTTAAAATATCACTACCTTTAACACTTTCAATATCTTTTGTTATTGATTTTTTACCTAATTTATAATTAAAATCTTCAATTATTTTTAATGCTATTTTTTTATTTTTTTCATCAATAATAGTATCTTTAATAGGAAATCATGTTTCATATTCACCAATTTCTAATAACATACCTTTAGTTGTTTCTTTAATTTTATTTTTAATATCTAAATTAACATTAATCATTACGTATCCTTTCTATGTATAAGCCTTATCACCTACAGTGATAAAAGGCTTATATACTACTAACTAAATACTTACCTACTACTTACTATACGTATAGGCTTATTGCTACTATAGGTAGCAAAAGCCTTGGGGGTAGGAGGTCTGGAGGGAGGGGGAGAAAAAAATCTTAAATTTTTAAAGACCAGCAGAAAAATTACTATTTGCAAATTCCTATACAATAGCTTTTATAATTTTTATTAAATTTGGAATAATTAATTACTTTAATAAAGTATAGGTTTAATAAAATAATTAATTATAATTGTTTAACAATTAAAAATGAGAGTATTATCTCTCATTTAAGTTCTTATTAAATCTAACCATTAACTTGATACGCCCAATTATTGATGATAGCAAAAACCAATATTCAATTAGATATCTTTGCCAACATCTTCAACTAAACCGATCAACATATTATTTTGTAAAAAACAAACAAAACCCTATTAAAAAAGAAAAAAATCAAATTAGTAATTGTACACATAAATATCAAGAATTATGCCAACTTTTACTTGAATTTCATTTTACAAGAAAAGGACAAATTTATGGCTATTTACGAATTTTTTCAGCATTTAAAGAATGATTAAAACAATACAAACATATTATTTTAAATCTAGAATTATCAACAAAACAAATGCGAAAAATTATGAAAGATCACAATCTTCAAGGATTAAAACAAACTAAAAATAACTATCCTAAAAACAAAAAAAATCCAAATAAGTGAATACCTACAATGGATAAAGTAAACAAAGATTATAAAAGTACAACCTCTTCAAATCAAATTTGATCAATGGACACTAAACAAATAAATACTAAAGAAGGTTGATTATATCTTTTTGTAATTATTGATTTTTATTCAAATAATATTGTAAGCTATAATACATGTTCAAACAAATCCTATCAAGATTTAATCCTTCCTGCACTTGAAAAAATAAATCAACAATTCTCTTGAAACCAAGTAAAAAACGTTATTTTACACTCAGATAACGCCAACGAATTTTATTGTCAAGACATCACAAATTGAGCTGCTGATAAGCAAATAATTTTAAGCAAAAAACAACCTTATGATATTGGTGGCAATGTAATATCTGAAAACTGATTTTCTCATTTATCTCAAGAATGACTACCTAAAGGTTCAAATCAATATTTTTCTCTCAATGAAGCTATAAATGATGTAAACCAATATATTATGTTTTATAATTACGAAAGAATACATTCTAAATTTCTAAAACCACCAATTTCACAAATAAAAATTTAAAACTGTCTATCCAAAAGTGGTCCAGTATTTAGGGCTAACCACCAAAATAATTAAACTTATATTAAGTTTATAAATAATTATACTATGAGAAATTAAAAAGATTAGAAATTTTATAGTTAAATTTTTGTTTTTTTTATTTTATAAAAAATTTTTTAAATGTGATAAATCTATTTCTTTTTCATAAAGATTTTTAATACCAATTTTATATTTATTTAAAATTGAACTAAGATTATCAATTTTTTCTTGTGTATCTAAGCGAATTAAGATTTCATTTAAATCTTTAAGATATTTAAATTGATATTGATATTTTGTTAATATAGTGGCTGTTAATGGTAAATTGTTGGTAGTTAAAATAAAAATTTTGCCAACATCAAATTTTGCTATTGGTCCACTATAAAGCATTTTTCCCAAATCAATAATAGTACAATCATCAATAATATCTTTAACCTCGTTAATCATATGAGTTGTTAAGAAAATAGTTTTACCTTCTGCTTTTAATCTTTTTAATACATTTGTAAAATATTTTCGTGACTCTGAATCTAAGTTTGCACCAGGTTCATCAAGAATTACTAGTTCTGGATCATGTGCTAAGGCTTGAATTAGCATAATTCTATTTTTCATTCCTGAAGAGAAAGAATTTAAACCCTTATTACGATGTTCTCATAAATTAAAATTATTTAATAATTTTTGTAAATTAACTTCTAAAGCACTATCGGTAATAGTAGTTGTTTGTCCTAAATATTTTAGAAAATTATAAGCTGTTAAACCTTGTGGAAAGTTTTCTAAATTTAAGGAATAACCTAAGCTTAATTTTGATTTTGCACTTCCTGCTTTGTAATCATTAACCTTAATTGTACCACTGTATCTGTTACTGGGCATTGCACCAATGATAGACTTTAATAAAACGGATTTTCCGCTACCAGATTGACCAACCAAAGCATGGATAGTTCCTTTAAATACAGTAAAATTTATATTACTAATATTAAACTTTTTAAATTTTTTGTTATAGTTTCTGACACTAATCATAATGTCTTCTGTAGTTCCCATAATAAGTTTTCTCCTAACTAACAATTTTTCGATTATACATTAAATAAGAAAGTAAGAATAAAAAGATAGAAAATCCACAATATATTTCAAGAACTGATTTATTATTTTGAAAATAATCAATGTTATCGGTTTTTATTTTTTTATTATTTAATGTTAGTTTAAAATCAGGATAACTAAATAAAGTATTTTTTTGTGTATCAAAATCGATACTAGATATTGCATAAGGTTCAAATCAAAAATCACCATAGTAGTCCATAAAATAAGTCCAAATTTGATTTCAATGTTCAATAAAATTTATTGCATTGATAAATTGATAACTATTTGTAATACTAATGTAATTTTTATAATTTTTATCATTAGTAACAGAATTATTAGTAATCTGACGATAAATATAAATTTGATTATAAATATATTCTTCGGTTGTTCTAACTAAAAAATAAACAGGATTATAAAAAATTTTATTAAATTCATTACGAAAATCGAATTTATATGCATATGTATCAATAAAAATATTTTTAATTTCCTTGGGTGATAGTGGAACGGGTTGTTCTAATATTGGACCTGTAATTTGTATATAAGTATTATTAATGTCAGTATCGTATGTTAATAGTGAAGGTGCTTTACCACTTTGCAGATCCATAAATGAATCAATATTATATTTGTTATCATAATCATTAATTATATTAATTAAGTCTTCTGTAATTTGATTATTATCAACATTGTTTTTTAATTCATCTAAGTTTTTAAAATAACTATTAAAAGTAATTTTCATAAATATATTTTTATTTTGAAATTCAGGTGGTTTTCAAGAAGTTGTTTTGCCAATAAGAGTTTTAACAGTAGGATTTGTTTTAATAAATCCTAATTTTTGATAAAAATCAATACGCTTATTAATAACATTATTTTCTTTAATATCCTTTAATTCTTGATCACTAAGATTAGAATAAAAATCAAAAATAGCTTTTGTTAAATTTGGATATTTAATTAATCCTTTTTCTAAATTTTGTTTAAATAAAATTGCTTCTTTGATTTCACTAACAGTATATTGGATATTATTTTCAAAATTAATTTTAATAATGTCACTATTTATTTTGGTTAATGAGTAAGGCAAACCACCTAATAAAAATAGACTACAGAAAATAACAAAAATTAAAAAAACTGTTTGTGATGGAGTAAAAGCTAACATTGTTACTACACCAACAGTAACTAAAACAGCAAATAAAGAGCAAAAACCAAAAAACTTTAGGATCGTTAATACGTAAAAAGTTAAATAAGAAACTTTTATAATAATTCCGCAAATCCCGCCAAAGATTAATAAAGCAATAATATTTATGAAAATAAAAGTTAAACTCATAAAAAATAAAGCAGCGTATTGAGTTAAAATAATAACATTTCTTGTATAAGGTTTAGTAAGTAATAATAAGAAAGAACTATCTTCAAATTGAGTACCAAAAATTTTTATAGCATTTAATAAAATAAAAATAAATAAAAATATACTATAAAAAATCATAATATAATATTCTAAATTAATAATAAAATCTTCTATTGATAAATTTAAAAAAAACAAAACACTAATGCTCAATACCGAAATTACTATTGAAAATAAAAATAAAAATGCTGTAATAAAACTGTAACTAATTTTAATTATAATTAATCTAAATAATTTAAATCAACTTGCCTTTTTGGTTTTAGTTTTTTCTATAGTTTTCGGTGTGGTTTCTAGTAATCTGTCCATTATTTTTTCTCCTTTACATATTATCAATTATAATCAATTATTTTTTTTGTTTATAAAATATAATTTAATGAAAATGAAAAATTATTGAAAAAAGATTCTAAACACTAATATTTATGTTAGTAGTATATTACCTAAATATTAGTGTTTAACCTATTTACTTTAAAATGAAAGTAAATAGGTTTTATATTTTAAAGTAGAAAGTGAGAAAAAATATGCGAAGTGGAAATAAACAAGAAAAATCAAAAAAAAACAAATAATTAAAAAATATGCGAAAAATGGTGTTGTTGCTGGTGGTGCTATCGGCGCTGGTGTTGGGTTTGTTGCTGGTATTGGTTGTGTGGTTATCTCACCACCTAGTCCAGGTGAGGTTATTGCTGGTGCCACTATTCTTGGTGTTGGTTATGGTGTTGGTGCTGTAAAAGTAGTCATAGATGAGATAAAACAAAAAGCAGTAAGACAACAAAGAGAACCATTTAACTCTTTTCAAGTAAATGCTATGGATTTACAAAATCCAATTTCAACAAGCAGAAATCAACCACCAACATTATAAAAACTAAACATTACCGATTAATGTTCTAAACAGGTTCTAAGAAGTATGAGTTTTAAGGAATAAAATTAATAAAATTTAAAAGATATGTTGAAAAAATTGATTAATTTTATTTAATTATTTTAGGATTTTATTTTTTTAATCACAAAAATACCTATTGTTAGGTGTTTTTTTATGTTTTAATTGAAAGGATGGAAAATTATGAATAATATTTTTAACTATTCCATTGATTACGAATTTAAGGATTCCTATAATGGATTACATTCTAATTTTACAGATAGTTCTAATACATATAAATTACTAAAATGAAGTACTTTTTCTAATTCCTGAGATAATTTTACAGAAAAATATAAAACATTTCATTTTAATAAATCTCTTAATAATTTTTCTGTTAGATTAGCAAACGACACAAATAGTATTGCAAACTTAGAAAAATCCATTAATACAAAAAAAATTGCAAAATATGGGGACAGGAAACGGTAATAGTATATATAATATAAAAATATACACAATTGATAGTGCTGGTCGTGGAAATAGTATAAATGTTTCTTTAAATATTTGACACGATAAGGATTATATTTATTTTAGATGATTTTTATCAAATTATGCAAATTTTGGAATTGATTCATTTTTTCACATCAAAATTTTTTCTATCATTTTAAATTAAAGTATATTGTTTTAGTAATAATGCCTATTTATTCAATATTTTAATTAACTAAAATATTTTAAAACTACTCAATTTGAGTAGTTTATTTTTTCTTTTTAAAAATTTAAATATTACAAAAATTATAATAAATTAATTTATATATAGAATATGAATAGTTTAGGTTCTTATAATATATTATTAATACTTATAATATATTATAATTAGAAAAATAATCAAATTATTAGTTTACATAAATATTAAAATTAATATATTCACAACATTTTAATTATAAATATTATACAATGTACTAAAACTTTAATAAAAGATATTAAATAAAAGATATTAAAAGAAATTTTAGGAGGATACTAGAGTGAAGGGAATATTAAAATTATTAGCAATTTTTGGATTAACAGCACCATTAGCAGTAAATGTAGTGGCATGTGGAAATGGTAATAGTTCTGATACTGATGATGAAGTATCGGAAAATGCTGATGTACAAGAATTATTAAAAAAAGCTAAAGAGCAAATTAGTTTAGGACTTGCAAATTTAATTAGTGAATATAAGAATTTAACTTTTGAAGATGAATTTGGTGAATCTGGAAAAGATATTACTAATAATTTAAATATTTTATCTAAAGATAGTGACACTCTGGTTGATAGTAAAATAAAAGATATATTTTTAACTAGGCTTCAAAAAGATATTACAAATCTTATTATTGAGGATTATTTATTACAACCATCTGATTTAAAACCATTATTTAATAATATAACTACTAGTGAAATTTTAAAAATTGATTTTAATGAAACAACAATGACAAATAAACAATTCAATTGAACTAAGGAAAATGCTGATTTTGGTATTGAAAATTATGATCCAGCAACGTATAACATAACAATGTGATATAAACTTACTGCAGATTTAAAATTAAAATTATCTTATAAAGATGAAAGTAACAAAAAGACAGAAATTGAAGTATCTAATATTATTTTTGATTTTAATTACGCTAATACTGGTGCTAATTTAAAGGCTTTAGTTGAAGTTTCAACTGGTAATGTAACAAAAGTATTAAAAGATTTTATGATACAAATGGAAAACACCACTACTGATAGTGAAAGTTTATTACAAAAAGCAAAAGAATTAATTACTGGAAAACTTAATAACAATAAAGTTAATATTACTAAAGTTGATATTAATGCTCAATCAGAAGTTCTTCAAAAAAATGATGTTTATGCTAGTGGTGATCATATGTATGAAGCGCTTACTAAGCCTACAATTGATGAAGCAATTGATTCTTTGAAAAATTATTTATCACCAACAGCAACAGCTTTTTCAGATAAGATTACTAAGTGACTTGTTGGAAAACAAGGAGTGCCTGAAGAAAGTAAAAAGAAAATTAATGTTTTTGGAAAAATCACTATTAGTGATTGAAGCATTTCAGGCTTAAGATTAACACCAATGTCTTTAGATTTTATTAATACTAGCCCTAATCAAACGCAAGGTGAATGAGCAGAGGAAACAGCAACAGCATTAGGTAAAATATTTTATACAAAAAGTGCATTTGCTGAAGGGCGTATTGATATAACTACTGATGATAACTTAACAATATATATGAATCCTAGCGATTTTGATGATTTTGTTCAAAATAATAAAACAATGAGTGATATTAGTGACTATATTAGTTCAAAAATAAATTCTAAAGCTACAACCGAAGCTCTTATTAAAGGTAATATTTCAGTTGCTTTAAATGGTCTTTGAAGAGGAGCAAAAAATCCGACTTTAAGTGATAGAACTAGTGTGGAAAAAGTAAATGATAATACATTTAAAGTTAAAAGAAATGCGGGTGGTATGCATGGTTATAATTATTTAACTATTCGTTATGCAAACACTAGTTTTTTAACTGGAATGATTAAGAATCATAAAAATAATCATATTTTATTTGAAAATTGAATTATTAAAAAAGCAGATACTGATGTTTGATAATTTATATTATTTTTCAAATTTTTTTGTTATGATAAAAAATTTCTAATATAATTTAAATTTTTAAATTGATTAAAATTAAAAATTTGTATAGTATTTTAATTATTATTTTTATATTTTCATTTCTAAAAATTTATCTTTACATTTAATTAAAAATAGTGTATTATATTTAAGTTGTTGATTAATTCGCAATTTTCTTTTAAGATATGATTGATAAAAAAATATCAAAAAGTTGTTAATGATGTCAAAGAAATAAATAATATCATGAAATTATTTGACAACTTTTAATTTTAGAAAAATTAGATGAATTAATACTTTAAAATGTAAGTAAGTATATTATATATAAATAATAAATAAAACTAATCCTTTTTTAAAATAATCCTCTTTTAGAGGTTATTTTTCAGGTTATAATTATCATTTTTTCTAAATTTATTCAAAATTTATTTTTAAGGAGAAATATATGAGTTTTACAGAACTAAATTTAAAACAAGAATTAACTGCTGCTATTGCTAAATGAGGTTATACTACCCCAACACCAATTCAAAAGAAGACAATTCCAGTTTCTTTACAAAAAAAAGATATTATTGGAAAAAGTCATACCGGAAGCGGAAAAACTGCTGCTTTTGTCTTACCTATATTACATAATTTAGATATAAAATTATATCGTAATCAAGCCATTATTGTTTGTCCAACTAGAGAATTGGCAATCCAAGTTGCTAAACAAGTAAAAAAATATGCTTATTTTTTAAATGGTGTTAATGTTGCTTTATTATGTGGTGGTGTTAATATTAGAAATCAATTATATGATTTAAGAACTAGTAATATAGTTGTTGGAACACCAGGAAGAATTACTGATCATATTAATCGTGGTAGTTTAAGATTAAATTCAATTAAAACATTAGTTTTAGATGAAGCAGATGAAATGTTAAAAATGGGATTTAAAAAAGATATTGATTTCTTATTTGAGAATTCACCACAAAATATTCAAACTGTCCTTTTTTCAGCAACAATGTCAAAACCAGTTTTAAAAATTGCTGATGATTATCAAAATAATCCAGTTAGTATTACTGTTGAAGATGAAAGTCAAAAATTACAACAAGCAAATATTAAACAATATTATTTTGATTGTCGTAATATAACAAAAGAAACTGCATTAGTTACTTTATATCAAAAATTACAACCACAATTAAGTATTGTTTTTTCAAATACAAAAGCTTTTACTAACAAAATTGCACAATTATTAGAACAAAATAATATTAAATGTGCTGTTATTAACGGTGATAAAAGTCAAAGAGAACGTATGGAAGCAATGAGACAATTTAAAAATGGTAAGGTTAAAGTATTAATTGCTACTGATGTTGTTGCTAGAGGAATTGACATTAATGGCATTGATTATGTTTTTAATTATGATATTCCACGTGAATATGAATACTATACTCATCGTATTGGTAGAACAGCTCGTGCTGGAGCACAAGGAACTGCTATTACTTTAGTAAGTAATAGAGTTCAATATAATGAAATTCAAGAAATTCAATATTATCAAAATCATGAAATTACTTTACTAGATACTACAGGTTGAGATTTACCTAAAAATGTTGTTAAAGTACCAACTAAATTAAATTTTTCATCTCATAATAATAGAAATGATTTTAAACGTAATGTTGATAATAATTCAAAATGAAAAAGAAAACCAAAATATTAAAATTAATCATTTTTATAAAAAAATCACTTAATAATTAAGTGATTTTTTCTTTAAATATTAATTTTATAAAGTTTTTTTATTTTCATTTTTTTTCTTATTTTCGATTTCTTGTTGTTGTCTTTCTTTTTCAGCTTTTTCGGATTCTTTTTTTAATTTATTAGCTGCAATTTTTTCTTTTATTCTTGCTATTTCTTTTTCTCTTTTATTTTTTTCATCCATAAAAATCCCTTTCTTACTACTTTTTTTGGCATATTTATTCTTATACATCTAAAATAACCAAAATAAGTGTACATTTTTTAGAAAAAAAATAAATATAAAATATTAAAAAAGTCACTCTTTTTAAAAGAGTCACTAAAAAATTAAATTTAAATAGAGCTTTTAATTGAATGGCATTGGAGGGTATATTCCTGTACTTGTTGATGGTTGATTATTTATATCATTTGCAAATTGATATGGATTGTCAATAGGAAATTCTTCTATTGATGTTTTGTCATCAGTTTCTTTTTCATTTGATGATTTTTCTGATTCTATTTGTTGTGATAAAACTTCTTCAATACCAGAATCTTCAAATTCTTCTTCCTGATATTTTTTAAACAATTCATCAAAAGTTGTGAATTTCCCATTGTTTTCTAATTTTTCTAAATGTTTTTCAAGAAAAACTGCTTCTTTTTTAGTAAAACCACAACAACTAGTTAATATTTCTGTTATTTTTTTTATAGTTATTGGTTGATTAAATACATCTTTATAAAAATCAGAAATAGCAAAAGCAATCATATCAATTGCTGTTACACCAATTGAAAATCCTAATGTTGTTCATCTAACAAATTTTTCATAAAATAATTTTGTGGCTTTTTGAAATCCATATTCAGTAACTAATGCAGCTTCTGTTTTAACAGCATTAACAGTACAAGTGACTGATAAAAATAAAGGGATTGCCATTAATATTTTTTTATATCTAGTTTGTTTTTCAACTCATTTTGAAAGTTTTTCAGGACAAAGATTAGTTGGAATTCCTAAGTTTGTTAAACCCGATTTAAAAATATTATTAATTGGTCTCATAACAAAATAACGACTTATATTTGCTGCTAAAGCACCTGTAGTAAAAATGTCTTTCGTGATTCAATCATGTAAATTAAAATCTTCTTTAGAAGTATTTTCTGATGAACCAGTTAGAATAATATGACTACCTGCCCATGTTAGTGTTTCTAAAGTTAAATTAACTAAAAGATTACGTCCTCAATTAGTTACTAATGTTATTGGTTTATTATTTTGTTGTTCCATAGTTTTAATTGTTTTATTTGCTAAAGATATTACTTGTTTAATTTCAATATCATTATTAGCATTATTATTTTCATTTTGTGAATTAATAATTAGTTTTTTAATTCGTTCAATTTCTTTTTTAAAATTTGGATGATATTCAAATTCTGTTTCTACACAATTTTCAATTTGATTAAATTTTTGTATTAAATCATTAAGTATGGAAATATTTGAAGAATATTTCATTAATTTTTGATGGTCTTCTTCAAATAAAAGTGTTTCAAATATTTCTTTATATTTTTCAAAGTCACTGGTATTAAATTGATTGATTTCAATGGGATTTGTTTTGTTTTTTTTATTAAAAAAAACATCTCGTGATCAACTTGAAGCTGCTGAAGTAAAAAATGTGCCAAGTGCAGTATCAAGTAATACCATAACATAATTTTGTCAATTTCAAAATATAGCATCAATATAATCTTGGGATGTGTGTTCTTTACCATCAATGGGAAAATTAGAAACTACTCTTTGTAAATTTTTACCAGTAAGTCCAATATAAATTTCTAATAATCCTAAAAATTTATATGCAATATTTCTTATTATTTCTGGTTTTGTTTGATCAATAAAATTTTGTATTATTGTTAAATATTTATATAGTTTTAATAAAACATTTAAATCTCTATTATTAGAATTTTCTTTAAATAATTTTAATTGTTCATTAAGTGAGTTGGTATTTGTTATAAATTTATTAAGATTATTAATAGTTTTTATAGTAATACCTTCTAAGAATTGATCTTCAAGTGATAATTTTCTTTCTTTTTTTTGAAAAGTTTTTAAATCTAAATTATCATCAATATATTCATCAACATCATTGTATTCTTTTTTATATATTTCTATTGTATTTCTATTAAAGTTTATTTTTAATAATTCTAAAATCACTATAATTACTGTTCCATTTTTTTCAACAAATGTTACTTTTTGTCAGTATTGATTGTTATTAATGGTAATAGTGCTTTCATTAAAAAAAGTTAAACTATCAAAGTTATTTCTAATTTGGGTTTCATATTTTCAATTTCCATTATCATCGAGTTTTTTTTGTGTTGTTCCTCCATAACGACTACTACAATTTATTCAATTATTTTCTTCACTATCTTCTATTTCGATGATTGTACTTGAACTATTAAGACTTTCAGTGCTACTTGAATTACTATTATTTATAGAAGGTTGTTGCTGGGTAATTCCATAATTAGTATGTTTATTTTTTTCTAATAAAGGTTTTTTTTCTTCTTTTGGCATTTTATTTTCTCCTTTAAGTATAAAAGTCCTATTTTGTTTTTATAAACAAATAGGACTTAAAAATATATTTAAACTAAAAATATATTTAAACATATATTTAAACATATATCTGATTTGGATTATATCATTTATTTAATAGTTTTTAAATAAAAAATATCTTTTTATATATAGTTAATAAAAATTAAGTTCTAATTATTTATTTAAAAAATTCAGTAAATGATTTTTTGCTATGACGTTCAAGAAATTTATTAAATTCAATTGTTTTTTCATTTTTAATTTTTTCTAAAAATATATTAACTTCTTTTCCAGTACCTAATGGAATTGTATTAGTGTCAATACCTTTTATTTTTTTAATTTCTTCTAAAAATAAATAACGACTAATAATAGTACTACAAGCGATAGCTAAATACTTATTTTCTGCATTAGTAACAAATTGAACTTTATCTTTAATAATTTTATTACGATTATCTTTCATATTTTCAATGTATTTGTAATATGTATCTTCATTAATATATTGATCAATAACTATAGTATCATATTGAATTCTATGTTGTAACATACGAACTAATGCTTGATTTTCTCCTCAGGTTTTAATAATATTGGGGCTATAACCCGCATCAATTCATTGATTATATTTACGATTGTTAATGATTACTGACTCAAAAATAATTGTTTTCATAATATCTTGTGCTAATTCAATAAATTTACTTTGTGATAAGTCTTTATAATCGCGAATGTTAAGTAAACGTAATTTTTCTAAATTACCCGAACCAATATAAGAACTAATAATAACAAGTGGACCAAAAAAATTATTAATACCAAATTCAGCATTGCCAATGACTGGTGATTGATTTTCATCAAGTTGATTTCAAATTCTACGATATTCTGCAATAATATCCTCTTTAGTACCTTTAAAAATAACTTTTTCTTGATAAATTTCAATTGTTATATTATGATATTGAAATAATTCATAACTACTATTTTTATTATCAACTTTATAGTTTTGGTAGTGTTCTTTAATTAATGATTTTTGTTTTTGATTTAAGTAAAATGTCATTAATATACCACCATCTTTTCAAAATTTATTTGATTTATTGAAATTAATATCACACTTTCTTTCATATTAATTATATAATAAAAACAAGGATTTTAGGGTTTTAACCTTTTATTTTATATAAGGAGTTAACAATGCGTAGTGTAGGTATAGATATTATTGAAGTAAATCGAATAGAAAATATTGAAGAATTTGCTAAAAGAATTTTAAGTAAGAAAGAAATTATACTTTTTAATCAATATTCTTTACAACGTCAACAGGAATTTTTGGCAGGAAGATGAGCATTAAAAGAAGCAATTTTTAAGGCATTACCACAAGAAAAGTTAACATTTAAAAATATTGATATTAGTTATAATCAATATAATCAACCAATAACTATCATTAAGAATTATCAATTACTTTTATCTTTATCACATAATGAAACTAATGCAATTGCAATTGCAATTGTTATTTAATAAAAAGAAAGTAAGGTGTTTTATTAAAATGTATATGATTGATTTAATCTCTAAAAAGAAATTAGGACAAAGTTTAAATAAAGAAGAACTAAAATTTTTAACAGAAGGTATTGTCAATGAAACAATACCAGACTATCAAATTAGTGCTTGAGCAATGGCTGTTTATTTTCAGGGAATGACTAATGATGAATTAGTAGAATATACAAAAGCTGTTATTAATAGTGGTGAAACCATGGATTTATCACAAATTACTAGTTTTAGTGTTGATAAACATTCAACTGGTGGTGTTGGTGATAAAACTAGTTTAGTATTTGGTCCATTAGCTGCTGCTTGTGGATTAAAGGTTGCAAAAATTTCAGGAAGAGGATTGGGTATTACTGGTGGTACTATTGATAAACTGGAAATAATTCCAAATTTTAAATGTGATTTGGCAATATCAGATTTTATTAAAGTTGTTAATAAAGTTGGTATGAGTATTATTAGTCAAACTAGTAATTTAGTGCCTGCTGATAAAAAATTATATGCACTACGTGATGTTTCAGGAACGGTTGATTCATTACCATTAATTGCTGCTAGTGTTATGTCTAAAAAAATAGCGATGGGTGCTGATTTAATTTTACTAGACATTAAATGTGGAAAAGGTGCCTTTGTTCAGGATATAGTAACTGCAAGAAAGTTAGCAAAATTAATGGTACATATTGGTAAAGCTTTTAATAAAAAAATTTATGCTATTATTAGTGATATGAATAAGCCTTTAGGACAAACAATTGGTAATGCACTAGAATTACAAGAAGTTATTTTAAGCTTAAAAAATAAAGGGCCAGAAGATTTGAAAATTCTTGTTAGTAATTTAGTAGCTTTAGCCTTATTGGGAGCTAAAAACGTAAAAACCTTAAAAGAGGGTATTGATAAAGCTAATGCTATGTTTACTAGTGAAAAACCACTACAAATTTTTTATGATTTTGTTAAAAGTCAAGGTGGAGATACTAAATATCTTGATAATATTTATAAATTACCACCAGCTAAATATATTATTAAAGTTAAGGCACAATTATCGGGCTATTTAGATGTTACTAATAATTATGCTTTAGGTGAATTATCAGTAATATTAGGAGCAGGAAGAACTACTAAAACTGATATCATTGATCCAGTGGCAGGAATTTATTTAAAACAAATTCATGGTCAAAAAGTTGAAAAAAATAGTGTAATTATGGAACTCCATACTAATAAAGATCAACATTTTCATCAACAATTTTTAGATTTGGCAATTTCTACATTTCAGATTACTAATAAAAAATACGATATTAAACCAATAATTTTAGAAATAATAATGTAATTTAGTTTAAAATTGTTTATAATGTTACAGTATTTTAAAAATATTAATTAAATGAAATGATAAGGAGCGTTTTTGTGAAATCTTTATTAAAATTACTGGGCACACTTGCTTTAGCAACAACACCAGTTGTAACAGTTGTTGCTTGTGGTAGTGAAAATAATCAAATGACTCCAAGTGATATTCTTAATTTTGCTGCCTCTTTTGTTACTGATAGTAGTGTGCAAATTAAGGCTGATCTTAATTTATCAAATGATACCAATATAGGAGAAATGAAAGGTAAAATTTTTAGCGAATTAGATACTTCTGTGAAAACAGCTATTGGTAACTTTTTCTCTAGTAAACTTAAAGAAAGTACCAATGAACATCCAACAAATTGATATCACCCTGATGCACATGTCAAAATTATGGACTATGTTCCAAAAAAAGATAATGATAATGATGAAAAAGACAAACCTAAGTTTGTTTTACCAACTGGTAGTGAATTAGTCAATGGTTATTTATGAGTAAAAGCAGAAATCTCTTATTTAAATTTACCATCAGTTACTAAAGATATTAAAATTACAATTAATAATGATACAAGTCATACTAGTGATCAAAAAAAAGCTGTTGCAATTAGAGACTTTATTAAAGAAGAAATTACTAAAGGTAATTTAAATATTAATGTTGAAAATTTACCAATTGATGGAAAAATTGATGCACCTTCAAAAGAAGAAATTGCTAGAACTCAGTTATCATATATTAAACAAAATTTAAATGTTGCCATTAAAGATAAAGTTCAATATTCTGGTTTAAGTTTAAGTTTTGAATTTTCAGGTGATTTTTCAAATGATGCTAAATCAACTTTATTTAAAATGACAGATCCAACGGTGACCAATAATGATGATAAATCAATTGTATTTAATGGTAATGTTAGTAATATTACTATTGATTTCTTAGTTGGTAATGATGGTAAATCTACTTTTAATACTGGTGATATTGAAAGTACTACTGCTATTAAGATTAACCAAACTTTTGTTGATGCAACAACACAAATTTCAAAAATATTTTCTGAGTGAACAGTTGATACAGTAAAGGAATTACCAAAAGCTTCAGATAAGTATTCAGATTATGACAAAGATGGAAAAATAAAAGAACAAGTTATAACAAATGGTTATTTTGCTAAAATTAATAAAATTTATACTATTCTTGCTTCTAAATGAAATGATAGTGTAATAACTATTACTAATCCTGAAAGTGGATTTAATCTTAATCCTAATGAAAAAAATGGTTATTTTAATTTAAACTTTAAATTAGAATATGATCTAAGTAAAGACTTTCCAGATATAAAGACAGCTTCAAAATTTGAAATATCTGCCGAAAATATTCATATTACGTTACGTGAAGTTAAATAATAATATTTAAATATATAATAACTTTTAAAACTTATTTTAATCATTAAAAAATTAAAAATAAGTTTTTTTTATTTATTAAAGATTAATCAAGTACTATACTATTAAATTAAGTTATAATTAATATTAATAAGTATAAAATGATATTGAGGGAACGAGAATAATGTTACAACCAGTAATTACAATTGAATCTTTTCAAGGACCAATGGATTTGCTTTTGCATTTAATTAAAGAAAAAAATATTGATATTTTAGATTTAAATCTAAATGATGTTACTAACCAATATGTTCATTTTATTAATGAAGAATTAATTAAAAACATTGATTTAGTAAGTGAATATTTACCGATTGCTGCTTATTTATTAGAATTGCAATCAAAACAATTATTACCAAAACAAGAACTAGTAGTAGATAGTGCTTATGAAAATGAAGTTAATCGTCAAAAATTAATTGCTCGTTTATTAGAATATAAAAAATTTAAAGAAATAAGTAATTATTTTAAAGAACAGGCTGTATATAGAACCCAATTATTAACAAAAGCACCTAGTGATTTAAAAACATATTTAGTTGATGAAATTACACCAATTTTGGTAAAAAATAATGTTAATAAACTAACACAAGCAATGTTAAACTTATTTAATAGACTGCAAAATGAAAATAAATTACCAGTTAATTTAGCATTAAACTTAATTTCAGCTGAAGATCGAGCTAAAGAAATTAAACAGTTACTGAAAAAAAATCCCAAGCAACACTTTACTTTAGAACAATTATTTTTTACTAAAATATTAACTTTACATTATTTTATTATTACTTTTATTGCAATTTTAGACCTTGCAAATCATCAAATGTTACATATTATACAAACTAATACTTTTACTGAAATTACAGTAATTTATCGAGGTGAGAAAAATGAATAATAGCAATTGAAAAACAAACGAAAGATTAGCAGTTTTACAAGGTTTATTATTTATTGCTGGTAATGAAGGCCTTGATTTATTAACACTTGCTGAATATTTAGAATTAACAAAAAAACCAAAAACTGTTGAAAATTTAATTGCATCTTTACAAATGAAATTAAATGATGATGATACCAGTGGTTTAAGTTTAATTAAAGTTGGTAATATTTATAAATTAACAACAAAACCTATTCATTATAATCACTATCAAGTATTAAAACAACAACCTTTAATACGTTTATCACAAGCAGCTTTAGAAACATTAGCTATTATTGCTTATAATCATCCAGTTACTAAACCACAAATTGAAGATATTCGTGGTGTAAATTGTGATTCTATTATTTTTAAACTAAAAAGTTTAAATTTAATTACCGAGATCGGTCGTAGTGAATTACCAGGAAAACCAATTTTATATGATTTAACTGATGAATTTATGGATCATTTTAATATCGAATCTTTAACTCAATTACCAACTTTGCCCCAATTTAATAACCAAAATGATGAACAAGAAATCTACAACTTTACTAATGAATAATGATTTAGAACGCTTGCAAAAAGTTATTGCTAATTCTGGAGTATGTTCACGAAGAAAAGCAGAATTACTAATTATTAATGGGCAAGTAACAGTTAATGGGCAAATTATTACAACGTTAGGTTTTAAAGTTACAAGTAGTGATGTTATTAAAGTTAATAATCAAATTATTAAGAAATCTAATCATATTTATTTAGTATTTTATAAACCACCCAATTGTTTAACAACAGTAAGTGATCCTAAAAATCGACCAACGGTAATGAATTATTTTACTAATATTAATAGTAGAATTTACCCAGTCGGTCGTTTAGATTTTGATACTTCAGGTTTGTTGTTAATGACTAATGATGGTGAATTTACTAATGCTATTATTCATCCTCGTTATAAAATAGATAAGGTATATGAATTATTGGCAAGTGGTATTTTGTCATCAAATGCTATTAAAAAACTACAAGACGGTATTATTTTATCAACTTCATTTACAACTTCTCCTGCTGTTGTTAAAATAATTTATAAAAATATAAAAAAAGAAAATACTTTACTACATCTCACTATTCATGAAGGACAAAATCAACAAGTTAAACGTATGATTAAAGCAGTAGGAAGTAGAGTAATTACTTTAAAGCGTTTACAAGTTGCTAATATTACTTTAAAAGGTTTAGCAATGGGTGAATATCGTTATTTGACAGAAGAAGAAGTAACAACATTGATGAAATTGAGTCAAAAGAGTTAAAATAAAAGAATAATTTATTTTTTAAATATAACAACTTTTTATATTTTCTGGGTTTGTCTTTATATCAAAAACCTTATTTATTTCAATAATATTATCAGCAAAATCTTTTGCTGTTTTTATTTCGTCTTGTAATTTTTTATTTGTAATAATATCATTTTTAAAATTTTTCAGTATTTCAATAAGATTATTTAAGTTTTGAAATTTATTTGTTTCTTTAGCAATAGCGTATTTTTGTTTTTCACAGATTTTAATACCGGTATCTATTCAATCTTGTAATTTTTTTATTTTTCATTTTTGTTTTGGAGTTATTAATGGTGGATTTTGATAATTGTTAATTGCATGATACATGCTTGTGTTAAAAACCATTATTCTTAATCCATTATTACTTAATTCTTGGTGAAAATATTTATTTAAGTTACCTTTATTATTTAAAAGATAATTAATAGCATTATGTGTTCCGCGATCTCAATTTCTTATGATTTTTTGAAAAAAAACTCAACTTTGTATTATTGGATTTATAGATCTTTGACTTTGAAGAATAAAATATTTAACACTTCTGAAACGAATACTTTCTGATGTAGCTAGAATTACTCCTATTAATGAGCATTTAATTTGATTTTCATTTAAGTTAGAATTTGTTAATAATAAAAAATCATTATGTATTGTTTGTCAAGAATAATTATTATGTGCCTGGAGTCCATTACTTGCTACATAACTTCCTACAAAATATAAAGATTGGTAAATAATATTTTTTATATTAGGATTTATTAATGTGCTATCTTCAAAATAATAATAAGTTGTTTCAAAAGTAAATCCTTGTAGGTATAAACTTTTTGAACAAAAAAATAATTTTAACGTTTTTTGTTCAATATTTACAGTAATTGAAAAGTAATCATATTGTGCTTTTTGATTTATATAATAAAACTCTGAGTTAGCATTTGAACCATATGTATTTGGCATTTTTAATAAAATAGTTTCTATATATAATTCTTTAATAATATGATTTAATTTTTTAAAAAATATTATAGGATTATCATTTAAAACTTCTAAAATTGTTATTGTATGAAAAATACTTGAGTGGATTATTTCTTCTTCATCAAATTTTTCTTTTTCTTTTTCTTTTCAATCTTTTTTTTCAAAATTTGATTTTTTTGGCATATTTAATTTCCCTTTCAAAATAAAAACCCATTTACTTTTTATGAAAGTAAATGGGTTAAAAACTAATATTTAGTTATATACAGTATAGAAAATAAAAAAATTTGTCAACTTTAGAATCTTTTATATTATTTCAAAATAAGTCAAATTTCAAAAAAAGTAATAATAAAAACTTTAATAGTGTTAAAAGCATTTTTTATGTTTTTTAGATAATCATTTATTATTATTATTTATAGTTTATTTTAAAAATTAAAATAAATGAATTTTTTTTGAAAGGAAAAAAATGAAAGAAGAACATTTAAAAGAGATAAATGAAAAAATATTAAATATAAAAAAAATTATATAAACGTAATAATGAAATTTTAAATGAAATCATATTTAATAGAAATAACTATTGTGACGAAGAGATAGATATGATAAAAGATTCAATTTTAGAACAAAATTATAATTTTCAAGAAATAAAAATTCAACTTTTAGAACATCAAAACTTTTTATTAAGTAAAAATATAAATAATGAATTCTTAGTTAATAATCTCGAGTTAGAATTATCAATCAATAAATTCTGATATAAATTTTCTATTAAACTTTATAAAAAAGAAAAAGAAATAGTTAAATATTGAAAAGAACAGTATTTTGAATGTTATAAAAAACAATTTTTTGTAAAGAAAAACTTAGAAAATGATAACAAAATATCAAATTTTGTTATTAAAAAAATTAATAAAGATGTACAAAATATTTCGGTTTCAACTCCTTCATTAAAAGTACATACATTAAAAATGTAAAATATATAACACGCTATTTTTTAATAAAATCATTTAAAAATCTAGAATTTAATTTTTTTTAAATTATGATATAATCACTTTAAATTAATTAAATTAAATTAATTAAGTATCATTTTTGTTTTGTGTTTGCTTTTATAATTTTTTATGTTAAGATTTGTTTGTTATTAAAATGTATAAAATTAGTTTTTAAAAGCTAGATTGTGAAGTTTTATATATGGATATTCAACAAGATTTTTATATCAAAAAGCTTTTTTATGCTTCTTATGTTAAAAACGTTGTTTTACCTATTTCTTTTTTAAATAATGTTGGAAATATTAGGGGTAAATCTTATGTTGGTAATAAACAGAAATTAAGAAATAATACTTCTCGTACTAAAACTAATTTGATACAAAAAGCTTTACATAATTTTTGTGATAGTCAAATGTTAAGTTTTCTTACTTTAACTTATAAAGATAATATGCAAGATATTAGGAAAGCAAAAAAAGATATTCGTTTATTTTTTCTTAAATTAAAGAAATGATGAAATGACCCTAAACGTTCTAAATATTTAGGTGAATTAAAACATTTTTATGTTTATGAATATCAAACTCGTGGAGCAGTTCATTTTCATATATTGTTTAATCGTAAAATACCTTACAGTATGATAATTGATTGATGACCACATGCTGAAAAACAAGGAATTAAGTTAATTGTTGTTAAAAAAGGTACAAATGAGTTTGTTATTAAATATTTAGGTAAATATGTTACAAAAGCATTAGATGATGTTAAGTCTTTAAATCAAGCAGATATAGGTATAAAAGCTTATGCTTTTAGTCGTAATTGTAAAAATCCTATTGTAGTTCGTGGAATTAAAAAAATGAGAATTCAAGATATAATTAAAGCAAGTTTTAATGCAACAAATGTATTTTATTTTAAATCTCAAAGAGATAGTAGTGGTGATACTGTTATGATTGGTGGTATTATTGAAAGTACTGTTGTAAATGATTGTTTTAAAGATTATGAAGATTATGAAAAATATGTATATTTAAGTGCTTTATCGCATAATCATTATTTACGGACTAGTGAAATAGGTTATTTAATTCAAAGAGATAAAGATGTTTTGACTTGGATTGATAAAGTTTTTGGTAACAAAGTTGAGATAATAGATTTTAAGAAAAAAGTTTTACATTAGAAGAAAAACTTAATTTTTTTATAATTTTACTTGTATATATATATATATATATATATAATGGTTAATGAACATTAGTAATTTTCACAATCATTACTGATGTTCATTTTTTTATTTTTATTGTATTTTTATTTTTTTATGATATATTATTATTAAGCGTAGGTTACCCTACTATGCTTAACTTATTAAATTAATTTTTAATGATTGTGAAGGTTAAGTTTTTTTATGTTTAAAACTCAATTAGTTAATATTGAAAAAGATAAGATGATACCCGATAAAAATAATAAAGGTCAAACATTAAAGTTTGATGTTTTGAAGTTTGTAGAAATAAATAAACAAACAAGCGTGCCAACTGGTCAAACACGTGATAAATGATATAATCCAGAATTTGCTAGTGATTTTAATAATTGTTTATCTACTGTTGATTTAAAAGTTGGCAATTTTTATTCACTTGAACTTGATTTAAGCGGTAATATTAAAAAACTTTCTAATTGAAAATAGTTATTTATTAAAAGGGTAATTTTAAATAATTATTAATATGTTAGGACTTAAGTTTAAATTATGGCTAAAAATGATAATTGTTCATGTGAGCAAGCATTTCATTTAGCGATTTATATATGTAAACTTTGTGACCAAGTTATTTGTCCTAAAAGAGTTTTACAAAACTTATATACTAGAAAATATTATTGTCCAAATTGTATATTAGATATTGCTTTAAATAAGGCAATGAGACAGCAAGAAAGTAAGTTAAATTATGAGACATAAGTGTAGTGATTGAACTTATGAACGAGTATGTGGTTGTGAAATGTGTTACAGAGTTGCTAATGAAATGGAACGAATAAGAAAAGAGAATAAAAGAAACAAGTAAAAATTGAATAAGGGGCTTATATATGGATTATATATTTTTCATTAAGCCCCAATGGATTAGATTATAATTCATAAATAAGCTCCTTATTGCTATATAAAGTAAGGAGTTTTATTTATGCCTAATGAGTTAGAACAAACTAGTAATTATACTTTAACTAAAATTTTAAGAACTGGAATAAGTCCATTAAGTGCTATGGTAGGTGTTAGTGCTTATTATGGTCAATATTTAAAAGACCCAGTATTAGGTTCTATAAATTCTTTGTTATTTAGTAAAAAGTTAGGAATTGATATATGGAATATTAATCAAAGACCAACTACTAGAAATAAAGTTATTAATAGTTATAAAAAGATATTTTTAGGTTTAGGAACAATTGGATTAATTAATTATGCTAAGTTTGTTCAGTATGTAAATAAGTCAGTTTCTTTATTAAGAGATGAACCTTGTTTTTGGCCACCTTGTCCTACTGAACCACCTAAACCAACGTATCCACCATTTACAACTGTTAAACCTATAATTGATGTTCCTTTTGTAGATTGAGATACTTATATATCTTTAAATAGTTTTGGTATAGCAAATGTTATTAGTGGTTTAACTGAATTAATACCTAATAGATTTGAAACTATACGTAAAATAGCGAATATGTGGACTGGTGGTTGTTTGATTAGTAGTGGGGTTGCTATGGGAATTAATAATAATTTTAATAATTATTTTGCTATTCCTACGATTATTGCCGGAGCAAGTGAGATTATAAATACTTTATTGTTACCGTTAGGAAATACAGATAATAATACAGAATTACAAGAAGTATTTACAGATGAAAGAGCAAGATTGATTAATGGTAGTGTTAATGATTATCAAAGTACAGATGACGGTATGGTTGATGTTGATTTAAATGATGATAGTATGTCTGAGATTAATTTAGATAGAGCAAGTTTAAATTGGGATTATTCTTATGCTTATACGTTAGGTGGTGTTTAAAATGGATTTTAAGGAGATTATAAAATATGCTTTATATATTGGTGGGTTTTGTCTTATACTTTGATTTTGTCGTAATTGAATACATGAGGGTATACAGAAATTCAAACATAAAAAACATGTAAAGGAAAAAGAAAATGACCCTGATTGTACTTTTTGTCGTAAAGATTTTGAAAAAAAGAAACGTAAATTAGAAATGGAAAAACAACAAAAAGAATTAGAGAAAGGGGGTGATTAGGGAATGTTTAGTAATCTGTGTGACTTACAAAAATAACTATGTTTAATTAATTCTAGTAAATATAATTTATATATCTAGAAAGAGTGAGTTACAGATGGCTAAAAAAGATATTGTTAATAACAATGATCCAATATCAAAAGCAGTAGATTTATTATTAGAAAATACTGAGGATTTAACAACAGTTTTTAAAGAGGGAGGCTTATATAAAGAATTAACTAAACGATTGGTAGAAAAAATGTTGAATTCTGAGATGCAAAATTATTTAGGACACGAAAGAAATCAACGCAGTAATAATGACAATGTTCGTAATGGTACAACATCAAAAAAATTAATAACTCAACAAGGTAAAATTGAAATTGATGTACCAAGAGATCGCAATAGTAATTTTGAACCAGTAATAATCACAAAAAGACAGAGAAGATTTGATGGTTTTGATCAACAAGTTCTTTCACTATATGCAAAAGGTATGACTTTATCAGATATTAGAATGCAGTTGCAAGAGTTATATCATGGCGCAGATATTAGCGAAAGCGTAATTAGTCAAATTACTGATGATGTCAAAGCATGGCAAAATCGTCCATTAGATAGTGTTTATCCAATCATTTATTTTGATTGTATCGTAGTTAAAGTACGTCAGGATAAACGTATTATTAACAAATCAGTTTATATAGCTTTAGGAGTTGATTTAGAAGGTAAAAAAGATGTTTTAGGTTTATGAATTAGTGAAAATGAAGGTGCTAAATTCTGATTAAATAATTTTACAGAAATGAAAAATCGAGGCTTAAATGATATTCTTATTGCTTGTAGTGATAATTTAACAGGCATGTCAGAGGCAATACAATCAGTTTATCCTAAAACTGAACATCAATTATGCATAGTTCAGAGGCTTTTTAGTAATCTGTGTTTCTTTGTTTTACAAAGTACTAGTTCAGATTAATTCTGTCTTCAAATTTTATCATAAAATGAGCAATTGCTGTATTTCAATTTTGAATAGGCAATGTTCATTTTTTTGTGATATTTTCAATTGCTAAGTAAAAAATTTTAAAAACTGCCATATCATTAGGAAAAACTTTTACCAGTTGTTAATACTTTGGTACAAACTATTTATATGCAGTATTTAAGTTCTTTTGCTGGATTACATACTGTGACACTTTTTATTAAGTCGTTTTTTTATGATAGTTTATACACTTTACCTTTGCCTATTCTTGCTTTAATAAATGTTAGTTTTGTATTTTATTTAATTTTAGGATTATTTAGATTTACAAGACATTAGGATGTGAAATTATGTTTATACCTTTTATTACAACAGTTATGCATTTATTTGCTTCAATTTTTATGAAGTTTTTTAGTTTTCCACTTGGTGATTTAGGTTTTAATTTAGGTACGTTAATGATATTTTTAATTTTGCTTAGATTTGCATTTAGGGTTATTTTACCCGAATTAATGTTACCAACATTAGGTTTAGGTTATGGTGTTAAGAAAATTGGTAAGGCTTCTGTTTCAGTTGGTAAAGAAATTGCTAAGGGTCATAAACAAACACAAGATGTTAGTGGAATAAAAGTAGGTAATTAATTATGTCTAATTTTGTTCTTAGTATATTACATTTTATTTTTATATTTTCTAGTAAAGATATTCAAATATTTTTAAATCAACCAAATATTACTAATGAAGTTTATATTTTGTTTAATTTGACTTTTTGATTAGTATTAGGTGTATTTTTTAATTTTATTTATCGTAGTATTAAATTTGTTTTTAGGTCATTGTTTGGGTAGGTGTTAAGTATGAGTGTTTTAGAAATTTACAATAAAATACATCAATGTATAGTTGATTATTGAACTATGTTTATAGGTAATCCAGTTGATGATTTTACTACTATTTTATGAAATTTAGTAGTTTATGGAACACAGTTTTTTATTGGATTTGTTTTGTTTTATGGTTCATGGTGAATTTTAAAATGTTTATTTGGTAAATAATTATGTGATTTAAGTTTGCTAAATTATTTTTTGTTGTAAATACTTCTGTTCAAGCACCCACTAGTTTAATTGTTTCAAATGACCCTAATGTCGTTAATTATGATATTACAAAAGAAATGGTTAAACATGTTAAGTATCATAATTTTGATGATTGAGCAACAATACCATGAAATTCTGCTTATTTTGATGTTGACCAACCGGATTTAAAATTAGTAAGTGGTGAATTTATAGGTAATAATGAAGTTTTATATACGTGTTATTATTATAGTGATACAGTTGGTGTTCCGTCACAAATGATAGATATGGGAACTGGCGTTTATACTTTTAATAGAAAACAATTAGATGAATTTTCACGTATTATGTTTAATCATAATTATGTTGCAAAGAATAATACTAATAATTTAAATTTTGTTAATACTGGTAAAAGTATTATAAATTTTCAAACACAGTTAAATTTTGAAATTGATAAACCTTTGAGTTTTTATATTCAAGGTTTTATGTTTTATTTTGAATATGAATATTTTAAAACTTTTACTGCTAATTTTACTTTTAGTTTTTTAGATTATGTTGGTGATACAAAATATGTTTTTAAAGGTAAAGTGGATAATGATATTTATCAACAAGATTTATATAATTTTGTTACTATGCCTATTCGTGTTCCAAATTTAAGACATTTAACAGTATTTTTTGATGTTCATGGTGAATCAACTAGAGCAACTTTTTCACCACAGTTGAATTTTGGTCAAATTAATATTTTTTCAAGTGAGAAAGTAACACCAGTACCGCCAAATAGTCCTTTTAACCCTGAGTATGAGCGTGTTAGTTGATATGATGTTTTTTGGTCATTTACGTAATGCTTTTAGATGAGTACTTTATGGTGTTGTTGGTAAAGTTTTACCGGTGGAACCATTAAGAGAATTTTTTACTAAACTTGACGGATTATTGAGACGTATTTTTGATGATACTATTAGTTCTGTTTTAAATGTTGATTTTACTAGTGGTTTAGAACAAGTTTTAACATTGTGAGTATTTTTAAAAGCAGTTGGATTTTTAGTTGGTTAGGAGTTGATAAATAATGCCTTGATATGGTTATTTACTTTTAGGAATTTTATTATTAATAATATTATATCCATTTTTAATAACTAGAAAAAATATAAAGATATTACAACGTGTAGGTAGTTATATTATTTCAGCACCACCACGTACTGGTAAATCTGCTCTTGCTTGTTGTTTAGCACAAAAACATAAAGGTAGGGTAGTGAGTCCTATTCCTATTAAAGTACATAATGAATATAGTTATCGTTGTTCTTATGATGATGTTTTTAAATTTAATCAATTAAATAGTAATTATGCTTTTAAAGAGTGTGATATGGTTGTTTTAGATGAGTTAGGTTTGAAAATTAATAGTAATGATTTGTCGCCCGAATTTAAAGAAACACAAGAAAGTTTAGGAATGTTTTGTAAGTTAATAGGTCATAATTTTAATGGAATTATGTATATGATTGAACAACACCCCGATAGAATACCAAAACAAGCACGTGAAAAAGTAGAGTATATTGTTCAAGTTAAAAGAATGCGTATTTTGTTATTTTTAGTTAAGTTTAAACTAAATATTTATACTAATGTTGATGATTATAATAAAGTTGTATTATCTAAAAGACAAACAAAGCGAATAATTAAACGTGGTGGATTAGCACCTAGTTATAGTGGTAAAACTATGACTTTTAGTTTATGATTTCCTAAGTCTTATTTACAGAAATATAATAGTCGTGCTTTGAATTATATTCATTCGTTGAAAAGTGAATTAAGTAGTGTTAAAGACTATGAACAGTCACAAACATTAGATTTTACTGTTGATGATATTAGAGCAGTAGGATTAGATAAGTTGGATAATATATTACAAACTGAAAATACTGTATGTCGTGCTTGTTATTATAGAAATAAATATTCTCAGAAAAATAAGAAAAATGTTAAAATGAAATCATAAAATTAATATAGTTTTTAACCCATTACTTTATTTTTAAGTAAATGGGTTTTTATTTTGAAAGAAAGGTTAAAAGATTATGTGAAATTGAAATAAACAAAATAATGATTCAAATAGAGAACAATGAGAAAAACAAAAAGAAAGAGAAAGAGAAGCAGAAAAACAAGCTAAGCAATTAGAAAAAATAAAAGAATGAGAAAAACAAAAAGAAAGAGAAAGACAAAAAGACCAAGAAAAAAGAAATGAATTAATGAAAAGACAAGAAGAAGAAAAAAGAAAACGAGAATATGAAAAACAAAAAGAAAGAGAAAGAGAAGCAGAAAAACAAGCAAAAGAAATAGAAAGAATTAAAAAGTACGCTGAAGAACAGCAAAGAAAAAGAGAAGCTGAAAAAGAAAGGATAATGAAAGAAGCAGAAAAACAAAAAAGAGCTGATGATTTAAAAGAAAGAGGTAGAAGAGCTGAAGCCGAAGAGCAAAGAAAAAGAGAAGCTGAATATCAAAGAAACAAAGATTTAAAGTCTGGAAAACGTTTTAATCCATTTATGTAAAAAAGAAAGAGGTAAAAAAGTTATGGATACAAAAAATAAATATTTAAAACAAGAAAATAAATTATTTAAACAAAGATTAGAATTAGTTAGAAAAAAATTAGCGCTTAGCAGTAATGAAAATTTAAGTGTTGATGATCAATTAAAATGAAATCAGTTATTTAATGGTAAATCATTTAAAGTTAATATCAATAAAATTAATTCTATGAATTTACAAAATGAACCTTCAACAAGCGAAAATAAACAAAATTCACCTAAAATGTAAATAAACTTATATTATTGGTCGGAGCCAACCAGAACCTTGGTTGGTTGGCCGCGGGGTTTAGCCCCGCTGGGGTGAGTTGCGAAGCAACGAGGGGCAAAGCCCCTATTACTTGGTTATCGAAATATGTTAAGGGGTTAAAATATGACAAGAAGTTTAAAAAAGAAAGTAGATAATAAATTTATTAAAAAGTCAAATGTGATTGTTCGTGCAGTGACAAATGAGTGTGCTGGAATTATAACTCAAAGATTATTTAACTTTGCTATTTTATCAATTAAAAAAGAATACAAAGAATTTAATGGAAAAATTAAGTTTTGAGGCTTTTTAGTAATCTGTGTTTCTTTGTTTTACAAAGTACTAGTTCAGATTAATTCTGTCTTCAAATTTTATCATAAAATGAGCAATTGCTGTATTTCAATTTTGAATAGGCAATGTTCATTTTTTTGTGATATTTTCAATTGCTAAGTAAAAAATTTTAAAAACTGCCATATCATTAGGAAAAACTTTTTTATTTCTAATAACTTTTCGTAATTGGCTATTAACAGATTCAATAGCATTTGTAGTATAAATTACCCTTTTAATTTCTGCTGGATAACTAATAAAAACCATTAAATTTTCTCAATTTTTATATCAAGATTTAGCAATTTGTGGATATTGTTTATTTCATTTACTTTCAAATGATTCTAAAGCTTGCATTGCTTGTTCTTCACTACATGCTGTATAAATTGGCTTTAAATCGATAACTAGAGACTTTCGATGTTTGTATGAAACATATTTTAAGCTATTTCTAATTTGATGAACTATGCATAATTGATGTTCAGTTTTAGGATAAACTGATTGTATTGCCTCTGACATGCCTGTTAAATTATCACTACAAGCAATAAGAATATCATTTAAGCCTCGATTTTTCATTTCTGTAAAATTATTTAATCAGAATTTAGCACCTTCATTTTCACTAATTCATAAACCTAAAACATCTTTTTTACCTTCTAAATCAACTCCTAAAGCTATATAAACTGATTTGTTAATAATACGTTTATCCTGACGTACTTTAACTACGATACAATCAAAATAAATGATTGGATAAACACTATCTAATGGACGATTTTGCCATGCTTTGACATCATCAATGACATCATCAGTAATTTGACTAATTACGCTTTCGCTAATATCTGCGCCATCATATAACTCTTGCAACTGCATTCTAATATCTGATAAAGTCATACCTTTTGCATATAGTGAAAGAACTTGTTGATCAAAACCATCAAATCTTCTCTGTCTTTTTGTGATTATTACTGGTTCAAAATTACTATTACGATCTCTTGGTACATCAATTTCAATTTTACCTTGTTGAGTTATTAATTTTTTTGATGTTGTACCATTACGAACATTGTCATTATTACTGCGTTGATTTCTTTCGTGTCCTAAATAATTTTGCATCTCAGAATTCAACATTTTTTCTACCAATCGTTTAGTTAATTCTTTATATAAGCCTCCCTCTTTAAAAACTGTTGTTAAATCCTCAGTATTTTCTAATAATAAATCTACTGCTTTTGATATTGGATCATTGTTATTAAGATTATCTTTTTTAGCCATCTGTAACTCACTCTTTCTAGATATATAAATTATATTTACTAGAATTAATTAAACATAGTTATTTTTGTAAGTCACACAGATTACTAAACATTCCCAAATTTTTTCACTATATGCAAAAGGTATGACTTTATCAGATATTAGAATGCAGTTGCAAGAGTTATATGATGGCGCAGATATTAGCGAAAGCGTAATTAGTCAAATTACTGATGATGTCATTGATGATGTCAAAGCATGGCAAAATCGTCCATTAGATAGTGTTTATCCAATCATTTATTTTGATTGTATCGTAGTTAAAGTACGTCAGGATAAACGTATTATTAACAAATCAGTTTATATAGCTTTAGGAGTTGATTTAGAAGGTAAAAAAGATGTTTTAGGTTTATGAATTAGTGAAAATGAAGGTGCTAAATTCTGATTAAATAATTTTACAGAAATGAAAAATCGAGGCTTAAATGATATTCTTATTGCTTGTAGTGATAATTTAACAGGCATGTCAGAGGCAATACAATCAGTTTATCCTAAAACTGAACATCAATTATGCATAGTTCATCAAATTAGAAATAGCTTAAAATATGTTTCATACAAACATCGAAAGTCTCTAGTTATCGATTTAAAGCCAATTTATACAGCATGTAGTGAAGAACAAGCAATGCAAGCTTTAGAATCATTTGAAAGTAAATGAAATAAACAATATCCACAAATTGCTAAATCTTGATATAAAAATTGAGAAAATTTAATGGTTTTATTAGTTATCCAGCAGAAATTAAAAGGGTAATTTATACTACAAATGCTATTGAATCTGTTAATAGCCAATTACGAAAAGTTATTAGAAATAAAAAATTTTGAGGCTTTTTAGTAATCTGTGTTTCTTTGTTTTACAAAGTACTAGTTCAGATTAATTCTGTCTTCAAATTTTATCATAAAATTAGCAATTGCTGTATTTCAATTTTGAATAGGCAATGTTCATTTTTTTGTGATATTTTCAATTGCTAAGTAAAAAATTTTAAAAACTGCCATATCATTAGGAAAAACTTTTTTATTTCTAATAACTTTTCGTAATTGGCTATTAACAGATTCAATAGCATTTGTAGTATAAATTACCCTTTTAATTTCTGCTGGATAACTAATAAAACCATTAAATTTTCTCAATTTTTATATCAAGATTTAGCAATTTGTGGATATTGTTTATTTCATTTACTTTCAAATGATTCTAAAGCTTGCATTGCTTGTTCTTCACTACATGCTGTATAAATTGGCTTTAAATCGATAACTAGAGACTTTCGATGTTTGTATGAAACATATTTTAAGCTATTTCTAATTTGATGAACTATGCATAATTGATGTTCAGTTTTAGGATAAACTGATTGTATTGCCTCTGACATGCCTGTTAAATTATCACTACAAGCAATAAGAATATCATTTAAGCCTCGATTTTTCATTTCTGTAAAATTATTTAATCAGAATTTAGCACCTTCATTTTCACTAATTCATAAACCTAAAACATCTTTTTTACCTTCTAAATCAACTCCTAAAGCTATATAAACTGATTTGTTAATAATACGTTTATCCTGACGTACTTTAACTACGATACAATCAAAATAAATGATTGGATAAACACTATCTAATGGACGATTTTGCCATGCTTTGACATCATCAATGACATCATCAGTAATTTGACTAATTACGCTTTCGCTAATATCTGCGCCATCATATAACTCTTGCAACTGCATTCTAATATCTGATAAAGTCATACCTTTTGCATATAGTGAAAGAACTTGTTGATCAAAACCATCAAATCTTCTCTGTCTTTTTGTGATTATTACTGGTTCAAAATTACTATTACGATCTCTTGGTACATCAATTTCAATTTTACCTTGTTGAGTTATTAATTTTTTTGATGTTGTACCATTACGAACATTGTCATTATTACTGCGTTGATTTCTTTCGTGTCCTAAATAATTTTGCATCTCAGAATTCAACATTTTTTCTACCAATCGTTTAGTTAATTCTTTATATAAGCCTCCCTCTTTAAAAACTGTTGTTAAATCCTCAGTATTTTCTAATAATAAATCTACTGCTTTTGATATTGGATCATTGTTATTAAGATTATCTTTTTTAGCCATCTGTAACTCACTCTTTCTAGATATATAAATTATATTTACTAGAATTAATTAAACATAGTTATTTTTGTAAGTCACACAGATTACTAAACATTCCCAAAATTTTTTCCTAATGATATGGCAGTTTTTAAAATTTTTTACTTAGCAATTGAAAATATCACAAAAAAATGAACATTGCCTATTCAAAATTGAAATACAGCAGTTGCTCATTTTATGATAAAATTTGAAGACAGAATTAATCTGAACTAGTACTTTGTAAAACAAAGAAACACAGATTACTAAAAAGCCTCAAACCATCAAATCTTCTCTGTCTTTTTGTGATTATTACTGGTTCAAAATTACTATTACGATCTCTTGGTACATCAATTTCAATTTTACCTTGTTGAGTTATTAATTTTTTTGATGTTGTACCATTACGAACATTGTCATTATTACTGCGTTGATTTCTTTCGTGTCCTAAATAATTTTGCATCTCAGAATTCAACATTTTTTCTACCAATCGTTTAGTTAATTCTTTATATAAGCCTCCCTCTTTAAAAACTGTTGTTAAATCCTCAGTATTTTCTAATAATAAATCTACTGCTTTTGATATTGGATCATTGTTATTAAGATTATCTTTTTTAGCCATCTGTAACTCACTCTTTCTAGATATATAAATTATATTTACTAGAATTAATTAAACATAGTTATTTTTGTAAGTCACACAGATTACTAAAAAGCCTCGGATTATACCATTTATCTCTTACTTTACCAGTTATTCTTCAACTTCGCGAATAGAACCTTTTGAACTTTTCTTATTTTTAGTATCATATTGCTTAGTAATTTTTTCAACTGTTCTTGTTCCAAAAACTTTTGTTATATACTCAGGACTTTCAACATCGCTTACTTTGTGAGCAATTATATTTCCTACATTTCCAAAAATAGTATTTAAAAGTTTTTTCTTGTCTGTTGATAAATCATCTGTAACTTGAAAACATAAAAAGCATTGATAGTTAAAACTTCGAGTCTTATTAATTAAATTGATAATGCTATCACTTGCAAAAACGTTAAATTCATCTAAAAGCAAATTAATGTTTTTATTTAAGAGAGTTATTTGAAAATAGTAATAAAAAAATAATTAATTTACAAATGATGTTGATTTTACGAATGCTAGGAATTGAACTTTCAGCAGTTCAGTCATACAACGAGCATAAACAAGAAAAAGATTGAAAACGAATTATCATTGCTGTTGATGAAGCACACTTACTTGCAAATGAAAACAACAGCGTTGCCTTAGACTTTTTATTTCACCAGTTGTGCCAGTCATTGCTGTAAATGTAATTCCATCAGTACTTTTTCATAAACCACTATAATTTCCAACATAAATATCACCATTTGGGGCAGTTGAAACAGAAGTTATGGAAACATCATTTGGTATTCCAGTTACTTGTTCAAATTTAATTCCATCAGTACTTTTTCATAAACCACTACCCACACCAACTCAAACTGTTCCATCTTTTGAAATATCAATACAATTTGGTGGATTTGAAATTTTGCTAGTTATAACTAATTTAAAATTTATACCATCTGTTGAATTATAAATAGTAACACCAAAACCCTCAATACCAACTCAAACTGTTCCATCAGGAGCAACCGCAATAGAAGTTATGGAAACATCATTTGATAATCCAGTTACTTGTTCAAATGTAACTCCATTAGTACTTTTTCATAATCCTTTTCCATCTGTGCCAGCATAAATTGTTCCATTTGGGGCAGTTGAAACAGAAGTTATGGAAACGTTATTAAGTATGCCATTAATTAATTGCTTAGGTACAAATGGGTTGATATCATTTTCATTTTGAATACTAATATCTTTATTATTTATTTGATTTGATTTAAAACCATTATTTATAATAGTGTTTGTAAACATTGGTTTTAAATTACTTGCACTTGTTCCAACTAATGCACTAAGAGTGATTGTAATTAGTAATTTTTTCATTATTTGTTCTCCTCTTGTTGTAATGATAATTCTAATTTAGAAGAAATGTTAATATTTTTTGATTCAGAAATTTCATTTTTAATATTTTGTTTTTTTACCATTGCAGTTTTTTGATTATTAAATTTCAATAACATTTTATTAGTTTGTAATATTTTTTCTTTAATTTCTTCTATTGTTGATTTATTATGTTTGATTTCGTTTTCAATTTTCCCATTTCAATCATAAAATCCAAAACTTATTATTTTTAAAAAAATATTTTTAAATTTTCCATATTTTTGTTTTTTAAAATTTAATATATTTTGATTACATTTTTCTATAACTTCATTAAATTCTTTTATTTTTTTATGAAGTTGCTTTTCTTTTTTAGTCATTTTTTTTATTCTCCTTATTTTTTGCTATTATATTGAAATTTTTAGTACTTAACGAAAGTTTTTTATTATCATTATCAATACTAATAATTTCAACTTTTATTGTTTCACCATTTGAAAAATAATCTTCTACATTATTTACAAAACTGTTACTTATATTAGAAATATGTATTAATCCTGTGTAATGATTGGGGCATTTACAAAAAACACCAAAACTTACAATATTATTAATGGTTGCTTCAATAATATCTCCAATTTTAAACTGTGCTTGTTCCATTTTGTTTCAACTCCTTAGATTTTTATAAAATTAATTAAATCTGAAATAACTTGACTTTGTGAAGTATTTTTTAACTTTGCAATCTTTTTTAATTTTTCAACATCATGTTTTGATAAATAAAAAGTTGTATAAATTTTTTTTCTCGATTTCCTGATTTAATTATTTCAAGATTACTTTGTTCTTCTAAACTTAAATTTTCTAAATTATCTGTTTCATTAATAACTAACTTATTTTTCTCTTGTTTTGGTTTTAATTCTAAATCTTTATTTCAATTTTTAAAAGCATCTAATTTAGGTTCTTTTTTATTCATTATTCTTCATCCTTTCTTTCTTTTAATAAGTTTAATTCTTTACATAAATCAAAATATATTTTTGAATGAATATTTTTAGGATTGTTTAATATTACTGGTAAATTAAAAAACGTTATAGTTTCAGCTTGTTTTATTGATATTGGTACATTTGTTTTAGTAATAATTATTTTTTCTTTTTTCATAAATTCTTGTATATAATCATTAGTTGAAAAATTCATATTTTCTACAAAAAATATATCTTTTAAAGATATACTCACATTAAAAATTTTATCAGTATATTTTTCATTTAAAATATTATCTTTTTGTATTGAAATATTACTAATATTTGCATTTATAACTTCATTATTAGATGAAACTATGAAAAAAATATTAGTTATTTTACAAAATATATTTTTTATATAACTTAAAAATATAATTTGATTAGTAGGAGTACATCTATCCAATTCATCAAAAATTACTACAATTTTATTTTTGTTTACAAAACTGTTTAATTCATTAATTATTTCTTCAATAATTTCTTTCATTAGTTTTTGATTATTAATTTTCTTGCTAGATTCGTAACCTATTCCAGGAGTAAATTCTCAATCATAGTATTTAATTCTTAAACTAAAATTTAATTTTCTAATCTTTGTTATTTCTTGTTGCTTTTTTTGCTCATTAATTTTTGAAAAAGAAATTAATTTATTAGCAATATCATTTATTAAATCAAAATATGGATCTGATGAAGTTTCATATTCTCATAAATTTATTATTAAAAATTTTGGTTTTTCAATAGCATTTTTGTATTGATAATAATTTTCTAAATTATTTACAATTGTACTTTTACCACTACCTCATGAACCATTTATATTCAATATATTAGCAATAATTTCTTCATCATTTAAATTTGTGATTTTATTTAATTTTAAATTATCAAAAAATAATTTAATTCTTTTATTAATTAATTTGATAATTGGTATCATATTCATCTTATCATTAGCAGATTTTAAAATTTTTATCATTATTATTCCTTTTTAGGTATATGCCTTTATTTGGCTCATATTTGCTGTTTTTAGCGATGTTTTGATTTTAATTACTATCAATATTGTCTATAAGCATTTGTGTTTGTTTATCGTTTAAAGATTGGCGTTTATTAGCATTCTTTTTTGTATTATTGTCAAGATATGTTTTGTTTTTTTGAGTTCAAGTAAATTCATAATTTTGAATCTTACCATTTTTATAATTTTTTTTAAATTTAATATAAGTGTTTGTAATATTGTTTATTTCTTCTATGCTGGATTTAATAGTTTTTTTTTCAAAATCAGCACGACTAAACTTATTATTGTAAACATAGTCATCAGTAGACAAACCAAATAATTCTTTTAAATCTTTTGTTGTTATATATCTTTGATTTGTTTTTTTATTTTCATCAGTTCAACTACATAATCATTTATATAAGGTTAGTGTGTGTTTTGATTTAAAGCCTAAAACATTATTCAAATTAATTTTTGTATAATTCTTTACTAACTCTTCGATAAAAGGCATAAATCAATCATTCAATTTAACTTCAAAAAAAGATTCTTTTGGTTGTCAATAAGAACCATATATTACAACTCCCATTAATTCGCCACCTTTTTCATCTATCAACTCAACAAAAGTTTTATTAATTAAACCTCGAATTAACTTACGATATCTGTTATATCTATTTGTACTTTGTAATTCTAATTTATCAAAAAAATCTAATTTATTTAATTTTATAGTTGTATCATTTTTTTCAAAAGAATTAATTTGTTTAAAAATTAAATGCAATGCCTTTTCTTCTTCGAGTGTAAATTTAGTATGCATTCTTGCGATAATATTGGCATAATAAATATTTAAATTTGTTTTTTTTGAAATTTTATTCATATTTACCACTTCCTTAAAACCTATATTTTAAATAATTATAGCACAGGTAGTGCTTAGAAATATTTCTAAGCACTACCTTATAATCTCTCTAAGCACTACCTTATAATCTCTCTAAGCACTACCTTATAATCTCTCTAAGCACTACCTTATAATCTCTCTAAGCACTACTATAAATGAATATATAATGAATATATATGAATTAATTAATGAAGTAAAGTAGAACAAAACATACGTAACAATATTCTAGAAATCACATAAAAATGTTATAATTATATATAACGATATTAAGTTATCGTTATAATTTTAATAATAATATAAAAAAATATAATTATTAAAATTATAAATAAATTTTATAGGTACAAAAATATGAAATATTTTTTAATTTTGTTAAGTAGTATTACAACTTTAACAATTACAAATAACACATTTGCTATTTTTAATCAAAATACTTATTTTACTAATAATTTACAAACAAATAACAACAATACTTTATTATTTAATAATAAATATGGTTATTTAAGTATTACTGATTGAATTACTAATCAATCAACAGCAGATAATAAATTTTATAGTTATGATAGCAAACATGCAGATTATCAATTAAGTAGCGGTATTAATGCTAAAAATGTTTTTTTTGTTGATAATGATGGTAAATTACAGTATGATTCAAAACTCGTTTTAGAAAAAGATAAAACTGATATTGAAAATACAAAACAAGAAATGATTAGTTACAGAAAAATAACTACGATGAAAAGTGACTCATTAGTTCATTATAGTTTTACTGAATATTCTCAAAATTATTTTATTGGTGATAATAATTGACAATATTTGCAACAAGGTGGTTTTGAAAAACATATTGATATTTCCCAACAAGCAGGTGCTGATAAAGTTGAACATAGCAATAGTTTAAGCGAAACATTAGGTTTGTATTATATTTCTAAATCAATATATGAAAACAAAATTAGTCAAAAAATTGGTAACAATTTATCACAATATTTTATTAATCAAAGTAGTCTAAAAGATAAATTAAATGATAAGTTATTAAATAAAATTATTAATTTAATTGTTAAAAACAATAAAGTCTATGACTTTATAAAAAAATTATCTTTTACTAATGATGATAAAAATTTTTCATTAAACTTTATTTTTGATAATAATAATGATCTAATTGAAATTTATTATATTGAATGAAAAAAAATAACTAACATTCAAAATAATATTAATTATCACTTTTATGATAATTTTAATGGTTTTGTCTCAAGTTGAACTGATGAAAGCAATATTTATTCTATTATTAATTGAACTAAATATGCTAAAACATGGAATAATTTTATTAGACTTTATCCTAATTTTATTTTTAATGATTCAGAATTGTTGATTACTTATATTAATGGTAATAATAAATTATCTAACTTATCTAATTCTACTGTTAATATAAACAATGAAAAAACACCTTTGTTTTTTTTAGAAAATAATTATGATGGTGGTAGTGGTAGTTTTCAAAGAATAAAAATAATATTATATATTTGACATGATAATCAAAATATTTATTGACAATGATATGGTTATAATTATTCATCATTACTATTTATTGGTAGCAGTTATAGTATTAGTCTAAAAAATTTAATTTTTATATCTTAAATATTTCAATGTGATGTTGTTCTATTTTTCAATTATATGCTTTGATTTGTTCATCAACGAATTTTCTCATGCTTTCATTTGGAACTAATCAAAGTATGTGAATGTTTTGTAGTAAATAACTGCGTAAGTTATTTAATTTCAATTTGAATTTGTCTTTTGCTTTTCGCGTTCGTTCAAATTCAATAATCATATCTTTGTTTTCGTAATGAACTAATAAGTCAGGATAACCTTGTTTACTTTTAGTATTTCCTCAAACATCTTTTATCAAATGACCCTCTGTTTTTAATTCTTTTTCAGTTTGATATGAAATGATATCATTTTGCTTAGATAGCCATTTAATAAGTAAATTTTGATGAGCTAGTTCGTTGTAATTAATTTTAATTATCTTATTTCCTTGTCCTAGTTTTTGATTTCCTAGACTTGACAGCATATAATAATTCTTTCTTGTTAACTTATCAATTCGAATTAATTTTTTATTTATTAAAACTCTTAATAAAGTTTTAATAGCTTCAGCATTTTTATTTAATAACAAAGCAATTTCTTCTTTATTTAAATATCCCCAAAGATTGATAATATTAAGGATTTTTATTTGTTCCATTTTATCTCACCTCTTAGTGGCTCTTGTGATAACTTTTTGTAAAAGTTTTCTTTTTGAGGAGCGTTTTTCAAACGCGGACTTTTTCTTTTTCAAAAAGAAAAAGTCTTTTTTCTCTCTCCCACCCTTTAAAGGATTTATCAATCCTTTAAAGGGTGGGAGAAAATCAATATTTTACTAAAAACCCTCGGGGGTTACTTTTGGGTTATTATTGGGTTATTAAAAATCAAAAATATTTTTGATTTTATTTCTCTAATTCAGAATTTTTAATATCAATTTTCTTGATAAATTGATTTGCATTTGTTAGTAATATTTTGCAGTATGCTTGTCCTGTTTTTAAACGTTTTAAATCGTTTGGATGAACAATGTATTCTTCAACTTCTCTTATTGAACCTTTTGAACTTTTCTTATTTTTAGTATCATATTGCTTAGTAATTTTTTCTACTGTTCTGGTTCCAAAAACTTTTGCTATATATTCAGGACTTTCAACATCGCTTACTTTGTGAGCAATTATATTTCCTACATTTCCAAAAATAGTATTTAAAAGTTTTTTCTTATCTGTTGATAAATCATCTGTAACTTGAAAACATAAAAAGCATTGATAGTTAAAACTTCGAGTCTTATTAATTAAATTGATAATGCTGTCGCTTGCAAAAACATTAAATTCATCTAGCACTAAATTAATGTGTTGATTTTGTGGTTTTATAGAAGCAAATTCTTTTAAATCTTGGATAAGCAATTTACCTATATTACTTGCAAGCTCGGGATATGATAATGAATTTAAAGAAAACAAAATAACTTTATGATTTTTAACAATTTTTGTTAAGTCATTTTGTATACCAATGCTTTTTTTTAATTGTTCATTATAAATACTTAATCGATAGTAAAGCCCTTTAATATCATTTAATTTAAAACTTGAAAATAGCTCTAAATTTTCTTGATTATTGATATCAATAATCGTTCCAAGTTTTGATAATGAAAAATAATTAATAATGTTTTCTAATGTTATTTGTATATTATTTTCCATTAATGAATTTATTAAAAGTAGAATATAACGATGTGCGACTGCTTGATAATGCGGTTCACTAAAATCAAATAAGCTCATAATTTTATCTGCTAAAATAACATGAGATTTAGAAGCTAAAGGATTATATTCATTATCACTATTAATTGTTCAAATAAAAGC
Organism: Spiroplasma endosymbiont of Danaus chrysippus; assembly: GCF_902809815.1. GTDB lineage: Bacteria > Bacillota_I > Bacilli_A > Mycoplasmatales > VBWQ01 > Spiroplasma_E. The sequence goes on from NZ_CADDIL010000001.1 coordinate 48,948, forward strand.
ATTATTATCAATAGCTTTGACTTTGTTTATTAAATCACTGTCACCCTTTCCATCAATTATGATGACTGTTTGGTTTAACTTATATACAAGTTGATTGATTATTGATAATGCTGTTGTTGTTTTCCCTGAACCAGTAGCACCAATTAGTAAAGTGTGTTGATTTAGTTTTGATTTAACTAAACCAACTTTTTTATTTAGATTTATTAAATTTGTAGAACCCAATTTTTTAAATTCTTTAATTTGAGATTTTGCTTCATTTTTGAGTTTTGAATTTTTAGGATTTCATTTTTCAAAATTTATATAAAAATAATAAAATAAACAACCCATAAAAATTAAAAAACTAACACCAAATGAAGTTTCTGTCACCCAGCTTTCAAAAATGCTTGCAAATCAATTTTTGAAATTGACACTTGGATAATAATATCAAGCATATAAGATTGCACCAATGAAAGCTACTGCCATTCATAATGCAAGAAAAATCAAACTTCATATCATTGCAAAAATTCAAATTTTATGAAAAATATTTTCTTGTCACTTGTCTTTTATTCAATTTATCATCATTTTTTCCTCCTTTTTAGGTATATGCCTTTAAAACGCTCATATTTGATGTTTTTAGCGATGTTTTGATTTTGAATAGTAAACAATTAATCATGTCTTAGTTATGCTACTTTTTTCTTTTTTTATCTTGATAATCATTACTACATCACAAATCGAGTTCATCATATAAAAACTGCAAAGATTTTTCTTTAATAAGTTTTTCTTTAAATTGGTTTCACTTGTCTTGTTCATTTTTAAAAATTATTTTTCTATATTTTTTGTTCTTTGGTTTAGTGGGTTTAAAATTTATTTTTTCATCTCAACATTTTTGATGAAACATTTCATAAATTTCAATTTCATTATTTTCATTTGTAATAACACTATTATCATAATCATCATGACAATGTATTTTTAGGATGTTTTGATCATAATCATAAACTCTCTTTTCACATCACGAACAATTATCACCAGTTAATGTACAAAAATTTATTTTATTATTTTGCATTTTATTTACTCCTTGAAATTTTTTGTTTTAGTTTTAATACTTTGTATTCTTTTTTAAACTTTTTAAAATTGTTCTTAAAATTGCTGTTTATCATCAACAATGGTAAAAACGGAAATAAAAATATAAATAATATTAAAATTTCAATTACTTTACTTATTGGATTTAAAAATAATTTTTCAAATAATTTCATATTTAGCTTCTCCTTTCATTTTTTATGTATTTCCTACAATTTCTACTTCATCATCAATCTGTAAAACTTGAATTGGTAATTGCTCTTGTTTTGAAATCTTAAATCAAAATTTACCTTGGGTTGCTTTTGCAATGTAAGTTTTAATAGCTTCACTAAGTCCACCAGATTGTTTATACATATCATTTAAATTATTTAAGTCATTTGGTTGCATGCCACCAACTAAGGTATATTGAACATTGTTGATAATGCCAGTAAATTTCTTTTTGACATTTTCACTGCCAGTAAAATCAGCTATATTTTGTGTTGCGATAATTAATGAACTTTTACATTTTCTAATTCTTTTCATTGTGTGAAATAAAAAGTCTAGTGCAACACTGTTATTTTCATTTGCTAGTAAGTGTGCTTCATCAACAGCAATGATAATTCGTTTTCAATCTTTTTCTTGTTTATTTTCGTTGTATGACTGAGTTGCTGAAAGTTCAATTCCTAGCATTCGTAAAATCATCATCATTTGTAAATTGATTATTTTTTTATTACTATTTTCAAATAATTCTCTTAAATCAAAACAGACTATATTTGCTTTGCTTCATTGAAATTTAGTGTGACCATTTCAATATTTAGCGTATGTACCTTGTGTTAGAGCTGTTAGCTTAGATTTTAAATTATCTAACTTTAAAATATTTGATGATGATTTTTCATCTTTAATTTTTTGACAAATATAATTATATAAATCAGTAAATGTTGGATAATCTGTTGCTTTTAACTTTTCAAAATCAGTACTTGGTAAAATATGGTTTTGAAAATATAATTCTTTAATTAATTCTATTAATAGACTTGTAGTTATGTCATCATCATTTAAATTTGGATATAACATAACAAAAAATGCTTCTAGTAATGATAGTTGGTTATTAAATGTGTCTGCATTATCATGACTATCATCTAATTTATAAATTTCTAGTGGATTTATAATATTACCTTTGGCTCCTGAACCATTAACTACTTGTCCATTTAAATATTTAGTTAAATTACTAAATTCACGTTCAGGATCTAAAATAAAGATTTTTCGATCATTTTGATATGCCTGATTTAAAATAATTTTTTTGGTGGTAAATGATTTACCACTTCCACTTTCTCCTAAAATTAGCAAATTATGATTTATTCTTTGCGAGTTCTTTTTAAACAAATCTCAAATTACTGGTTTTCCGGAATTAGTTTCAGCTAGTAAAAATCCTTTTTCATCTTTAAGTGGCATATCAGGAATTGGAAAACTTGTTGCAAAAGTATCACAAGTCATTTCAATTTCAACTTCTTTTGAAATGAATTTTGTTCAATAATAAATTTCAATAAGAGCTTGTTGTTGTAAAAATAATAAATTATTATATTTTCAACTCATAGTATTTGCTAAATCAATTAATTGTCTTTTAGTATTATTTAATGTTGTTTTATTGCCATAAGCAATAATAAAGATTGAAGTATCTTTTAAAACATCAACATCATCAATAACTGCTTGTTGTTGTTCTAAAAAAGCATTATAGAATTGTTCTAATTCAGTTTTTTGACTTGTAGTTAAAGCATATTGTTCATTTGTTTTGATTTTATTTAAAGCATTATCCAACTGTTTTTTTGCTTTTAATTTATTAATGGGATTTAAATTAATACAAATATTTACATTACTTAAATTAAATAAGTTATTTAATCAAAAATAATTTATTTGTTTTGGCAAATCATTAATAGCTCATACAAAACCATTATTATTTTTGCCTTTAAAATTTGAATAATTAGTTTTTATATTTTGTTCATTAAATGTAAAATCAGTTCAAATATTATTGATTATTTCTTGTGATAACTTTTTGATATTTAAACTACTAAATGAATTATTTGTAATTAATGATTGTAATTGTGACAGTGTTCTTTCTTTGTTATCACTACAAAAAAGAATATAAACAGTTGGTGTAGTTAATAATTTAGTTTCTTGAATTGATTTTAATTGTTCAATTTGCAAATCAATTAAATAATTATTTTCATCATTATTTTTCTTTAATTTTTGATTTTTTAAATTATTAATTTGTTCTTCAAAATCATAATTTTGATTTGTTTTTATAATTTTACATGACATTGTGATTGTTCTTAATAAATCAGCAAAGTCTTCAAGTACTGTTGCTTGTTGATTTTCATTTAACAATGTTAAATTTACTGTTTGTAATTCAACACCACAAATAAAAAGATTATCTTTTAAGTATTTAAAAAGAACAATGTTTTTGTCATTTAATAATTCAAAATTAGGATTTAAATTTACAGAAGAACTTTTACCAATCATTGTTAAATATTTAATTCCTCGCACAATTAATTCATAAGTTCTTGTTTCATTTTTTACCTTTTGAATACTAATAAAACCAAGTGCCATTACTATTAAACTTAAAGAAAATTTTAAATAAACATTAACTGATAATAAAAATGCTATTGAAATAGATATACTTATAAAAATTAATAATACTAATAAATCAGTAAAGTTTATACCTCGAAAAATTTGATAATGAATTTTTTTAGTACTTTTTGGTAAATTTACTTTTTCCATTTTTACTCTCCTTTATTATCTTTTTTTTGTACCAATTAACAAATTAGATTTTGTTTTTCTCATAGGTTTTTTACCTAAATTTTTGGTATCAAATCAATCACTTTTTGTTTTTTCAATATTATTTTTAGATTGATTGTCATATCAATTTGGTTGACCATTTTCAAAATATTTATCAACATTTTTCTTTTCTAATTCACTACGTGGTTTATTTTTATATCGTGGTGTTGTACCATGAATTACATTTTTATTTGTTGCACTACCAATAATTGAACTATCAATTTCTTCTTTTTTTAAAGGTTTGTTTTTTAATTGTGTCTTCAATTTTTTATTTAAATTATGTGATTCATGTTTTGATGTACCTTTTGCATATTGTTGTGAACTTTTTGTTTTAACAATACTTGCTAGTTTTTTAGTTGGATTTACAATTGCATGTTTACCTGCTCTTTTTAAACTACCCTTTGCTCCAAATGTTTTATATGTAGCTAGAGAACCACCAATAAATCCAGCAGTAGCTAAGACTGAACCAACAGTTGCTTTGGTAGTAAACTTTGCAAAATTTGCAATTCCACCACTTTGTAATCTATTTAAAACCCCATTACTTTCTCCATCTTGGTTTTTACTTAACATTTTTCTTTTTCCAATAAGTAGACTTTTACCAAGACCAAACATACCAATGGTTCCTGCTTTTAAACCACTACTTGCACCTTTCATTGTTGTTAACATACGCATTCCCTCCATAATGCCAACTGTTTGTCCAACCATGGAAGCAAATAACATTTGAGAATTATATGTTGCAACAGCTCCACCAGTAATAAATAACAATTTAAATGTTGACTGACCTATTCAACTATCACTTACATCATTTCCAGCGTTTAACATTAAAGGTTCTAAGTTTATAAACAAAGTTAAACTTAAAACAATTCCAAGTGAAGAAATAAATCTACCAATTACTAAATCCTTTCATAGATTTATTTTTTGTCATTTAACCCCACTTGTAGCAGTTGAAAAAATAATTGGTGCAGTTATATACAATAAAAACAAATCAAAAATTCTTTGAATTAAACTTAAACCTAAATAGAAAAATATAACCATACAAAAGAAACTACCAAGTGTACCTAAAAACAAATTGTAGTTTTCCATATCGGGATATCCTACATCATAATGTCAGTTTTGATGATTTAATCCATCAGTAAATCCTAATGTACCAACCATATTAGCTAATTTCTCACCATGAACAAACTCAGGCATAATAATGTGAATTATTGAAATAACTGTAAAATTAATTACTCAAAAAAACAATGGAATTAAAAGTAATAACAAAATAACAATTATAGTACGGTTGGCAATACCAGCAATTTCACTACGTATATTTTGATGAACCATAGCATGCAATATGACTCCCCCAGCAAACAACACAATCAACATAATTGCTATTACTTATTTATCTGGTCAAAAAATTGTTGATAAAATTTTTGGAACAAATGGTCACTTTTTAAATATGCCTCCACAATTTTTTGACCAGATAAATAAGTAATAGCATCACCTAAACCATGAACAATGTATAAAGGCCCTTTCACAAAAATGTTATAAAGTATTTGAAAAAAAGCTGTTTTAATTCCTAAAAAATCACTCATTATCATCATTATTTAATACCTGCTTTGCTTTGTAATTTACTCTTTAAATAAACAATTTCTCTTTGACTATGAATGTTGCATAAGTACATATCAAAAATGACTTTTTCGTGTTTTGTTTTTATTACAATGCTTGGCTTTTTATGACAATAATTACATTTCATTATAGTAAACCTAGCATTCTTGCAAAAATAATATGAGCAATACCCGAAGACATTAAAATCATTGAACATCCTAAAACACTTCAAACCATATGTCTTAAATATTCTCCTTTGTTTTCAGGGTCGCTATGAATTTTAAAAGCATACTTGATAGTACTAAATGCTAAACCACAACCACCAATTGCATATAAAATTGGTAACAACACTTCCATTAAATTGTTTAATAATTGTTGGGTTTGTGGGTCAACACTTGATAATAAATTAAATACAGATAAAAACATGTTTATATTTTCCTTTCACTTTTTGTTTGTGATAATATATATTTGATAAGGTATGTATGTTATATATAACCCCCCTTACGGTGTAGTGATTTAAAATATAGATAAAACAGGGGTTGTTGGTTAAGTGCTTCCTTTTGCTTTTACAAATCAATCTCAATTAAATTCACTTAACAATTCTATTTACATCTTAAATGCACACTTTTATCCTGATATAGAAGTATTTACATTTCGTACTCACCATTTGACTTCTACGACAGTGTATTCAGTTTTATAAACTTCAAAAGAAAAAAAACGACATCTAGGTTCAAAATACTAGAATGTCGTTTGCAAAAAATTATAAGAAAATATATAATTAAGATGCAGGTTGAACAGTTACATATGATGAACCTGTCGGCAATAGGGTATTAGTAGTACTGCTATTGCTTTTTATATTTTTAATGTTATGAAGTTGACTTTATTATATACCTTTCTAATTTAAAAGTAAAATTATAACGCTTATTTTATATCATCTATAAATTCTATTAAAGAATAGTATAATTTTTTAGCAATAATTTTTTTTGATAAATCGTTACTTTTATTTCATTCTGTTATTAAATTTTGATTTAAATCTAACATTTTAGGTGATGACTTCGATAAAGTATTACGATATAAATTTACCTTTTGAATAAATTGCAAATAATCATCTATTAAATTTTTAGACAAATTATTTATTAATAATTTTTGTTTCAATATTTTGCTATAACTAATATAATCTAAATTTTTATTTTCTCAAGATAAAAATTTAATGATATATTCATGCATTAATTTTTGTAAATTAAAAAAATAATTACTTCAATCTTGTTCATCTAAAAAAGAACGTATTTTCTCTAATTTTTTTCTTAATTCAATATCACAATTCATTTCTGATACATCAGTAATTATTTTTTTAGGATTTTTATCAAATCAAAAAAATAAATCATCTAATAATGTTTTATTTAACTTTTTTTGTTTACAATAGGGAAATTCATCTCTAATTTTTTTATGATATTCAAAAACATCTTTACTGGATAAAATAATCTCTATTCACTTTTTACCATTTAAAAATTCATTTTTACTATAAAAAATATCATCATAATTTGAAGTTATGATATATTTTTTATTTTCTTTAAATTGATTTTTGATTATTGAATAAGAATTTAAATCATATTTATTAAAATTTGGATATTTATTGTTTTTAGGATTCAAATGAACAAAATTATCAATATATATACCTAATTTTAATCCGTTCATTACTAATTTTCCTTTTTCATATTTTTTTTCATAGATAATTTATTTTCTTTCTTTTTATCATTATCAAATTTTCTTCCTCTTCAATAACCATTATATTTAGGATTTGTACGTGAACGAATTATTCATGCAACAGCAGCTACTACAAGTAACAATGGAATAGCAATACCAAATCCCATAGCTAATTGTCAACCACGAAATTTAATGTTTGCTTGACTTTGTAATCAGTCATGATAACTTTGACCATCTGCAAAATTATTTATTTCATTTTTTGTTTGAGGTTTAGATTTGCCGTTTAAAATTTCATCAATACTATATCCATGTAAATTCAATCCACTTTCAGCGTTTTTAATTGCTTGTTGATATGTTGTGTTTATTTGTGACATATTGGTATTTACTCAATCAATAGTCTCACTTTTTAATTTTTCTAATTTAATATATTGTTGATAATCATTACTTGTACCTTTTAATAATTTATTGTCTTCTCAAACAACACTTTTTAAATAATTTTTAATATTGTCGTTATTTAAAAATTGACTTACTTGTGCTTTGATTTTATTTTCTTGCTCATCAGTTGCAAAACCACGTGAAGCTATGTTTGCAATATTTTTTATTCATGTATCTTTGTTTTGATTTATAAATGTTTGATAGTTATTAATTCAATTTTTATAACTATTTAACGTTGATTGATTTACAACATTACTTGTATCAACATTTAAATTTTTAGGTAATGTATTCAATACATTATTTAAAATTTCCTTAGCTTTATCAGTTATTGTTTTTACTAATAAATCTTTATCAAAACCATCATCAAATTTTGGTTCATTTGCAATATCATATGTCAAAGGTTTTAAAAATGATATATAAGAAATAATTTGATTTTTAATTTCACTATCAAAACCCTTACCATTGGTTTTGATAGTTTCATTAAATTTATTTTTTACAAAATTGTCATATTGCTGTAATCAACCCAATGCTTTTGATTTTTGACTAGGGTCTGTTAAATTGACAGTTACATTAAGTTTTGTTTTAAGTTTATCTAATTCACTATCATCAAAAGTACCTTTTAATTTTCAATTGCTTTCGCCAAGTTCTAAGTAACTATCATAAGTATTACCTACTGTATCGACTAAATGTAAATGATATGTTCCATCATTTTGAATTGATAAAAATTTCAAAAATTTTTGATGTGTTGCAGTTTCTGCAAAATCATTTGAATTATCAACTGTTCCTTGTACAAAATAACTATTTTTATAATCAATTAAAGTATCTTTAAAATCAATATTTATGCTTGCATCATGATTTCCAGTTCCATCTTTGCTTTTTGTTTGGATAATCTCTGCATTATTGGTATTACCAGCGTTAGAAACTAAACCAGTATATAATTGTGTATCATCAATTTTTGTTTGATAATCAATTTTATTTTTATCAATTGAAGTTTTAACTCATAATTTATATGTCACTTGTCCAGTATTAAAATCTCCGCCAAAAGCACTTGCAAGTGCTTTATCTTTTAAAGTTAAAATTAAATTATGTTCACCAACAGGAATATCTAGGTTTGTAGTAGGAACTGTAATTGATTTTCCATCTAATGTTGCACTTGCAACTAGGTTCTCTTTAATATCCATTTTTTGTACAGAATTGTAAACTATGCCTTGGTACAATGGTCATGATTTATCAAAAGTATCAGGTTTAGTTATTTTTAATAACAAATTTATTGGATTGATTGTATATAAACCTTTGTTTTCTGTTCCAATATAAATAACCCCATTTGGTGCAATTAAAACAGAATTAATAACATCATCATCGGGTACTTCATTTACTTTTGTAAATTCATCTGTTCCATTAGATTTATATAATCCTTTTTCAGTTCCTGCATAAATATTGTTATAATTATCAGCTGCTAAACTAGTAATTACACCAGTAGTTCCTGAAATTTCTGAAAAATTTATTCCATCAATTGATTTATAAACAAATCCTTGTTTAGTATTATAAACTTTTGTTCCTGCATAAACATTATTTGAACTATCAGTTATTAACTTTTGAACTGCACCAACAGTTTTAAATATTTCATGAAATTCATCTGTTCCATTAGATTTATAAATAATTCCTTCGCTTCCACTAGGATTTGTTGTTCCTGCATAAACATTATTTGAACTATCAGTTATTAACTTTTGAACTGCACCAACAGTTTTAAATATTTCATGAAATTCATCTGTTCCATTAGATTTATAAATAATTCCTTCGCTTCCACTATGATTTGTTGTTCCTGCATAAACATTATTTGAACTATCAGTTATTAACTTTTGAACTGCACCAACAGTTTTAAATATTTCATGAAATTCATCTGTTCCATTAGATTTATAAATAATTCCTTCGCTTCCACTATGATTTGTTGTTCCTGCATAAACATTATTTGAACTATCAGTTATTAACTTTTGAACTGCACCAACAGTTTTAAATATTTCATGAAATTCATCTGTTCCATTAGATTTATAAATAATTCCTTCGCTTCCACTAGGATTTGTTGTTCCTGCATAAACATTATTTGAACTATCAGTTATTAAACTTTGAATTTGACCAGTAGTTCCTGAAATTTCTGAAAAATTTATTCCATCAATTGATTTATAAACAGTCTTTTTGCTTCCACTATAATTAGAACTACCAACATAAACAACACCAGTTTCATCAGCAGCAATTGAACCTATAAAATCATCTTTTCCTAATCCACTTTTTAATTGTTCAAATGTAATTCCATCAGTACTTTTATATAATCCTTTCCCCAATGATCCAACTCAAATAGTTCCATTTGGAGCAATTGCAATAGAAGTTATATATATATATTACTAGGAATTCCATTTATTACTTGTTCTAAATTTATTCCATCAGTACTTTTTCATAAACCTTCACTTTTTGTTCCAACATAAATACAATTGTTTGGTAAAGAAATAATTATTGATGATTTGATTTTTTCTTTTATCATCAAAGTAATAAATGGATTTGTATTATTTTGATTTTTGATACTGATGTCTCTATTTAATTGATTTGATTTAAAACCATGATTTATAACATTATTTGCAAATACTTGTTTTAAATTACTTGCACTTGTACCTACTAATGTACTAAGAGTTATTGTAGTTAGTAATTTTTTCATATTATTTATTCTCCTTTAACCTTTAATTTACATCTTTGGTAAATTTGTTTTACTTCCGTTTGCTAAAGGTTTTGAATTTTTTAAATCAATTGAATTTATCTCATTTTTAAAATATTCTAAAACATCCATAGCTTCATCAATTGATGTCTCTAAAATTTCTGATTTACCTGCATTATTAATGGAATTTAAAATTTCTTTAATACAATTTTTTAGTACTTTTTTATCCATAATCAAATTTCAATCAGTTGATAAAATTATATTTTCTTGTACTAAAAAAGTACTAATAAGACTTAAAATATTTTCTAATATTTCATTTATATTTTGAATTGAACTTTCAAATTTTAAAAAATAATTAATTTTTAATTGACAATTAATTATACAATTTCTAGTTAATTTTAGTTTTTTCATTTTATTTTCTTTTAAAAAACAAGATGTTTGAGTAGTATTATTTAATTTTGTAAATACGTAATTAGAATTGATTACATAATTATTCATTTCAAAAGCTTCTCTTAAAAAATCAAAAATTTTAGTTATATCTTTATTAAAATCATTTTCTTTAGTTTGATCAATATTTATCAAATTATCTTAAATATTTATATATTAATTATACCATATTTTCTATATTAAATATTTATTTTTATTTAATTTTATTTACTTGTTTTTTGAAATTAATTCTTTATATATTTTTGATACTTCACGACGAACTAATTGAGACAAATTAACTTTGTAATTGTTTTCTTTGAGTTCATTTAACATATTTTGAGTTTTCTGGTCAATTGAAATTGTTTTAACAACTTTTTTATTCAGTTCTATACTATAAATATCTTTATTAGTATCTTGTTCTTTTGGGCTAGTCTTTTCTTGTTTAGTAAAACCTTTATCAACAGAATCAATATTTTTTTGTATGCTTTCAAATAAAGAACTCTTTTTTGGTTCGCTCATTTATAACACTCCTTTTTCAATTAGTTCATTTGTTAAAAACCCAATTGGGTTTTTATCTGTTATAGAAATAAATTTCATTAACATGGTTTCTTTTTGTTTTGTTGTAGATAAAGGAATTTTAGTTTTTAAAACCATTGTTCCAATCTCGCTATTATTAATAGCTTGAATTACAGCTTCATGAGTTTTATTTTTTTGAACTTTATTAAAAATAAAATAATTCATATTATTTGTTATTTTTAACCCCAATTGATTTAGTGTTTTAATGGCATTATCATAAGGTTCTTTTATTGTTTTATACCCCTCATAACTAAACTTATGTGGTTCAATTGGAATTATTATTTCATCACTAGCCAATAAAACATTTAATAAAATTTTATTCATTGACGGAAATGAATCAAAAAATATATAATCAATATCTTTTTTTAAAATTTCATCCATTTTAATTAAGTTATTTTTTAGAATCAACTCTCCCATGCTCATAGCGGTAACATAAGTATTTGTTTCTAAAACTAAATTATTATATGCAGGAACAATTAAAACATTTTTTAAAATAGTTTTTTCAATTGAATTTAATAATTCTTTTTCATCAGAGTTTTTAAATCATAATTCGATATTTTTTTTACTAGTATAATTTGATAATAATGCTCTGCTTAAATTTGCTTGTGGGTCTATATCAAATACAAGAATTTTTTTATTTAATTGTGACAAAACATTAATTAGATTCAAAGTTAGTGTTGTTTTACCAACGCCACCTTTTGAATTTGCAAAAGTAATTTTTTTCATCAGTATTCCTTTCTGTAAATATTTACATTTATAAATATTTATTGATATTTATTTATAAATATTATTATACATATAAATAAATAAAATAAGATATGATATCTTTTTAAAGATGTTTTGATTTTAATTACCATCAATATTGTCTAGAATTATTTGTTTTGTCTTTTTGAGTTCAAGTAAATTCATAATTTTGAACTTTACCATTTTTATAATTTTTTATTAATTTAATAATTAAATCTGTTTTTTCGTTGATTTCAGAAAGTGATAAATTAATTGTTTTTCTTTCAAAATCAGCACGATTAAATTTACCTTTGTATACATAATCATCAATAGACAAACCAAGTAATTCTTTTAAGTCTTTTGTTGTTATATATCTTTGATTTATTTTTTTATTTTCATCAGTTCAACTACACAAGAATTTATATAATGTTAAACTATGTTTTGATTTTAGTTTTAAAATACTATCTAATTGTAATTTGGTATATTCTCTAACTAATTGTTCTAAATAAGGCATAAAGTTTGGATTTAAAGATATTTCAAAATATGCTTCTTTTGGTTTTCAATAAGAATCAAATATCACTACACCAATTCTTACCCCTCCTTTTTCATCTGTTATTTCAAATAAACTTTTATTAATTAAACTATGAACGAGCTTACGATATCTTGGATATCTATTTTTACTTTCTAATTCTAATTTATTAAAAAAATCTAATTTATTTAATTTAAATGTTATTGGGTTTTTACCATAAGGATTAATTTGACTAAAAATCAAATGTAAAACTTTTTGTTCTTCTAATGTAAATTTACAATATTTTCTTGCTAACTCATTTGCATAATATACAGTTAAATCATCATAATTATTTTTTAAATCATTTCCCATAAATAACCTCCAAATATTTTGTTAATACAATTATATAATAATTATTTTATAAAGTATGCTTTATAAAATAATTTAGCCATACCTAGGGTTCCCTCCACGCCATACTATAAAAGAAGTATAATAAATTATAATGAATTAATTAATGAAGTAGAAATATATAAATTTATTTTCATAATTAACTGTCATTAAATATTTCAATATGGTGTTGTTCTAATTTTCAGTTGTATGCTTTGATTTGTTCATCAATAAATTTTTTCATACTTTCATTTGGAACAAGTCATTTGATGTGAATATTTTGTAATAAATAACTCCGTAAATTATTTAACTTTAATTTGAACTTATCTTTTGATTTGCGTGTTCGTTCAAATTCAATAATCATATCTTTGTTTTCATAATGAACTAATAAGTCAGGATATCCTTGTTTGCTTTTAGTATTTCCTCAAACATCTTTTATCAAATGACCCTCTGTTTTTAATTCTTTTTCAGTTTGATATGAAAGTATGTTAGTTTGTTGACAAAGTCATTTGATGAGTAAATCTTGATGAACTAACTCGTTGTAATTAATTTTAGTTATTTTATTACCTTGTCCTAATTTGTTGTTACCTAGACTTGACAGCATATAATAATTCTTTCTTGTTAATTTATCAATTCGAATTATTTTTTTCTTTATTAAAAACTCTTAATAAAGTTTTAATAGCTTCAATATTTTTATTTAATAACAAAGCAATTTCTTCTTTGTTTAAATATCCTCATCGATTTATAATTTCTAGAATTTTTATTTGTTCCATTTTGTTTCAACTCCTTAGTGGCTCTTGTGATAACTTTTTGCAAAAGTTTTCTTTTTGGGAGCGTTTTTCAAACGCGGACTTTTTCTTTTTAAAAAGAAAAAGTCTTTTTTCTCTCTCCCACCCGTAACATCTGACCACTCTCTTTCNTTTGTTCCATTTTGTTTCAACTCCTTAGTGGCTCTTGTGATAACTTTTTGCAAAAGTTTTCTTTTTGGGAGCGTTTTTCAAACGCGGACTTTTTCTTTTTAAAAAGAAAAAGTCTTTTTTCTCTCTCCCCCCCGTAACATCTGACCACTCTCTTTCATAAGGTTACGTTGGGAGAGAGTGGTCAGATGTTTTAAAGGTTGATAAATCCTTTAAAGGGTGGGAAAAAATCAATATTTTACTAAACACCCTTGGGGGTTAATTTTGGGTTATTATTGGGTTATTAAAAATCAAAAATATTTTTGATTTTATTTCTCTAATTCATAACTTTTAATATCAATTTTCTTTATATATTGATTTGAATTTGTTAGTAATATTTTGCAGTATGATTGTCCTGTTTTTAAACGTTTTAAATCGTTTGGATGAACAATGTATTATATTTGTTTGTTTATTAATTTCTAAAAAAGTTAAAACATCAAAATTTAAAAACTTACCTTGATTATTTTATCGGGTATCATCTTATCTTTTTCAATATTAACTAATTGAGTTTTAAACATAAAAATTGCCAATCCTTTCTATAAATTTTAATAAAAAAATAATAAAAGAATTGGAAACAATTAAGTAATTAAATTACAAATAAAATTAATCTAATAAAAAAGTTTCTAATATTAATATTTAACTATCCCGCGAAAGGAATTGTTACCAATTCAAATAAGTTAAATATCATTTAAAAACTAATCTAAAACAATATAAACTTATGTATTAATACTAACAAATTTTTAAAAAATAACAATAATAATAATCAAAATAAAAAAGTAAGTACTATTATTCCTTTCGCGAAAAACAATAATACTTACTATAAATAAAGTATAACAAAAATATAATAAAATACAAATATAGTATATATTAATTGAATAAATTTAAAATTAATGAAAAAAATCAAGTATTTATTTATATTTATGTTTGTTTAAATATTCCCATATTATCATTTTTATCTCATGAGCCAATAGTATTAGTTACAATTATTAAACCAGTGTCTGGATAATTATGTAAAAAATCATTATAAAATTTAATTATTTCCTCAAAGTTATTAATAATTACATTTACAAATGTAAAAATATCATTTTCAGTTAGGTGGTGGTGGTTAGCCCTAAATACTGGACCACTTTTGGATAGACAGTTTTAAATTTTTATTTGTGAAATTGGTGGTTTTAGAAATTTAGAATGTATTCTTTCGTAATTATAAAACATAATATATTGGTTTACATCATTTATAGCTTCATTGAGAGAAAAATATTGATTTGAACCTTTAGGTAGTCATTCTTGAGATAAATGAGAAAATCAGTTTTCAGATATTACATTGCCACCAATATCATAAGGTTGTTTTTTGCTTAAAATTATTTGCTTATCAGCAGCTCAATTTGTGATGTCTTGACAATAAAATTCGTTGGCGTTATCTGAGTGTAAAATAACGTTTTTTACTTGGTTTCAAGAGAATTGTTGATTTATTTTTTCAAGTGCAGGAAGAATTAAATCTTGATAGGATTTGTTTGAACATGTATTATAGCTTACAATATTATTTGAATAAAAATCAATAATTACAAAAAGATATAATCAACCTTCTTTAGTATTTATTTGTTTAGTGTCCATTGATCAAATTTGATTTGAAGAGGTTGTACTTTTATAATCTTTGTTTACTTTATCCATTGTAGGTATTCACTTATTTGGATTTTTTTTGTTTTTAGGATAGTTATTTTTAGTTTGTTTTAATCCTTGAAGATTGTGATCTTTCATAATTTTTCGCATTTGTTTTGTTGATAATTCTAGATTTAAAATAATATGTTTGTATTGTTTTAATCATTCTTTAAATGCTGAAAAAATTCGTAAATAGCCATAAATTTGTCCTTTTCTTGTAAAATGAAATTCAAGTAAAAGTTGGCATAATTCTTGATATTTATGTGTACAATTACTAATTTGATTTTTTTCTTTTTTAATAGGGTTTTGTTTGTTTTTTACAAAATAATATGTTGATCGGTTTAGTTGAAGATGTTGGCAAAGATATCTAATTGAATATTGGTTTTTGCTATCATCAATAATTTGAATTTTTTGTTTGATATTTAACTTGTTAATTACTAATGCTATTTGTTTAATTTTATCCATTATTAAAAATCCTTTCATGTCAAAATTAGTGTTAATTGTATAACACAATTGTTTTTCGAATACATTCAAGTTTTTTTTAAATTAATGGTCTAGTAAAAAGGGCTAAGTAGCATCTCAGAATTCAACATTTTTTCTACCAATCGTTTAGTTAATTCTTTATATAAGCCTCCCTCTTTAAAAACTGTTGTTAAATCCTCAGTATTTTCTAATAATAAATCTACTGCTTTTGATATTTGATCATTGTTATTAAGATTATCTTTTTTAGCCATCTGTAACTCACTCTTTCTAGATATATAAATTATATTTACTAGAATTAATTAAACATAGTTATTTTTGTAAGTCACACAGATTACTAAACATTCCCTAGTTTTATTTTTTTACCTCAAATTATAAAAATAATAAAAACAAAAAGAGTACGTGATTTATCATTTTTCATGTTATTAATTCAATTTTTATCTTGTTTTTTATGAATAACTTATGGAATATTCATAAAAAATTGAGAAGTTGTAAGTTTAGATTCAATAATCTTAATATCTACAATTATTATTTTAGGGTTTAAATTAAATATTCATTACAAAGAACCATAAAAATAGACCACCATAGTTATGGTGGTCTATTTACATTAAAAACTTTTCTTTTTAACAAAACGTTCTTTTTTATATAATTTCCAAAATAAACTTCATCTAGAACTTAAATTTTTTACAAATGTTTTCATAAAAAATCAACTCCTTGAAATAAATTTAAATTTCCTTAATAGGAATGTTTATATTTTAATAAATTCAAATATTTTTTTCAAGATTTTTACTTAAATCAACTTAAAAATGAAAATTATTTATTTTTTTTTATTGTCTGTAATATACTTTTTTAATTTTGTTATATTTTTTCAATTTACAATTACTTAATTTTTAGTTTATTTTAAAAATAAAAAAAATTCCTATTTTTAATGTAGGAATTAAAGTTTTTAAAGGTTATTTGAAATTTGTGTTTATATTTAAATTTTATATTCATTTTTTATAATTATTTTGTTCTATACAAAAATAAGAACAATTTAATTATAACAATTTTATTTTATATTTTAACACTTATTTAAGTTAAATATTTTCATTAAAATTATAAAAATAAAATTGTTAAGCAAACTGCACAATTGTGCAGTTTTGAAAATATTAATATCTACATTTTTTGTGATTTACTACTAGAACTTTGACTTTTACTTGTTGAAGCTTCACTGTTTACTTTTGATTTATCTTTTTCAAATCCAAGAGCATTAGCAACTTTTTCTCGTCTTTCACGTTCGTTTTTTTCTCCTCAAGCTTTGTTTGTTTCTCTAGCTTCTTTAGCGTATTTGTCTCTATCTGCTTTGCTTCAATCTATTGGTTCTCATGGCATAATTTTGTGTTTCCTCTCTTTATTATTTTTTGAATATTTTTTTCTAACCTTAAAATATCCAATAAAAATTATATATTTTTAAAACTAAAAATATGTAAAAATAATAAATAATCACTATTTTAAAAAATAGTGATTATTACTTTTAAGATTTTATATTTACAATTTAGAATTAATTAAACATAGTTATTTTTGTAAGTCACACAGATTACTAAACATTCCCAATTAATCTTTTAGAGTAAAAAATAATTTTCTTTTGATAATGGTTTATTAAGGGATTGTAAATGCATAGAGTTTATTTCATTTTTTATATCAAATTCATTATTTGAACTATTTATGTTTTTGTCAAGTTCAATAATTGGTTTAACATTATCGATTAATAATTTTTCCTCATGATTGATATTTTTTTGAAAATTATTTTTCAACTTGCGTCCAACAATACCTATTAAACCTAATGTAGTTGTAATTCCTAAATATAGTCAGTATTTTCAAGTTTGTTTTTCTTTAGATGTATCATTATTTTTAATGTGTTTTAATTTTAATCATGATATTTGTTTTTCAGTAAAGGCTTGAATTTGATTTTGTTGTAGTGATTGAATTTGTCTTTTAGAAAATGATTTTATTTGGTGTAAAGTTAATGCTGGTATTTGTTCTGGAGTCAGTCATGATATTGATTTTATAGTAGTTAATGAAGATATTGAATTGATATTATCAAACATTAAATTAGAACGTTTTTGTCTAGAAAAAACAGATTGATCTTTAAAAAACAATTTTTGCTCTGTACTAAACGCTTGAATTTGCTCTTTAGTAAATCATGATATTTGTTTTTCAGTAAAGGCTTGAATTTGATTTTGTTGTAGTGATTGAATCTGTTCTCTAGTAAATGCTTCAATTTGTGGTTTAGTTAATAATTTAATTTCAATTAATTTTAAATACTTAATTTCTTCTAATGGAATATTATGAATTTCATTTGGCATTTTACAAGCAATACTATCAAATATAATTGCTGGTATTTGTTGTGGAGTCAATCATTTTTTTTGTTGTTCAGTCAATAAATTAACTATACTTAAATAATTAATTTGTTGTTCTGTCAATGCTTGAACTTGTTGTTCAGTGAATGCTTGAATTTGACGTCTACTTAATGTTTGAAATTGTTCTAGAGTCAATGCTTGAACTTGTTCTGAAGTAAGCCATGATATTTGTTCTGGAGTCAATCATGATATTTGTTCTGACGTAAATAATTTTGTTAAAGACGGATTTAATTTTGATAAATGATTTTTTTTAAAATAAATAAGTTGTTCTTTTTTTAACGCTTGAACTTGTTGTGGAGTAAATCATGATATTTGTTTTTCATTCAATGAAAATATTTGTCAGGGCATAAAAAGTGATATTTGTTGTTCTGTCAATGCTTGAATTTGTTGTTCTGTCAATGCTTGAATTTGATTTTTAAGCAATAATGATATTTGTTCTGCAGTAAGTCATGATATTTGTTGTTTAGTGAATGCTTCTATTAGTTCTATTTTTAACGTTTGAATTTGAAGAGGTTGTAATGCTTGAACTTGTTGTTCAGTGAATGCTTGAATTTGTTGTTTAGTGAATGCTTCAATTTGTGGCACAGTCAATACTTGAACTTGTTGTGAAGTCAATCATGATATTTGTTCTGGAGTCAATGATGATATTTGTTGTCGAGTCAATCATGATATTTGTTGTGGAATTAATGAACCAATTTGTTCTTCTTTTCATTTTATAATTTGTCTTGCAGTAAATGCTCTAATTTGATCTTTGTTAAATATTGAAAGAGAAATTTTTTTGCATTTTAAAATCAAATCATTAATTTCATTTTTTCTACTAATAGAAATTAATTCAAGTTGTTGTTGAGTGAATGCTTGAATTTGATTTTGTTGTAGTGATTGAATCTGTTTTGCAGTTAATAATTCAATTTGGTCTGTAGTTAATCATTGAATTTGGTTTTCAGTAAAGGCTTGAATTTGGCTTTCAGTCAATGCTTGAATTTGTTGTTCTGTCAATGCTTGAATTTGATCTTCTTTTAATGATTCAATTTGTGATACAGTCAGTGCTTGAATTTGAAATGGTTGTAATGCTTGAATTTGCAAAACTTTAAAACTTTCTATTGAAATTACCGATATTTGTTTTGCGGTAAATGATGTAATTTGTTGTGGAGTAAATCATGATATTTGTTCTGAATTAAATAATAATATTTTTTCTATTTCGAATTCTTTAATTTGTTCTGCTTTTAACGCTTGAACTTGTTGTGAAGTCAATTTATTATTAAATCGTTGATCATAAATAGAACGTTTTTTTTTAGAAACATGAAGAAAAAAATTTTTATTTATCAATAATTGAACTTTTTCTGGACTAAATGCTTGAATTTGAAATGGTTGTAATGCTTGAATTTCAGATATACTCAATGATTCAATTTGTTCTGCAGTTAATCGTTGAATTTGTTTTTCAGTCAATAATTGAATTTTACCAAATTTTAATATTTCATAATATGGAATATTATCGTTTACATTTATAAAACTATTTTTAAATCATGATATTTGTTCTGGAGTCAGTCATGATATTTGTTGTTGAGTGAATGCTTGAATTTGAGTTGTATTCAATGATTCAATTTGTTCTGCAGTTAATCGTTGAATTTGGCTTTCAGTCAATGCTTGAACTTGTTGTGAAGTCAATTTATTATTAAATTGTTCATGATAAATAGAACGTTTTTGTCTAGAAAAAATAGATTGATTTATAAGTAATGATTTTTGTCTTTTAATAGGTTTTTGAACTAACTTATTGCCTCATTCTTGTGCTTGTAAAAATTGTTGATTAATTTCTTCAATTTTTTCTTGTCTCTCTTGTATAGGACTTTTTCAAGTTGTATTTTCAATTTTTGTTACATTTTGATTAATATTAGTAATATTATTACTCAATATTTTTAGTAAATTATTCATTTTAAACACCTCTTTTTTTAAACCTAAAATCCTTATTTATTTTACTATAGACTTAGTGCATAACGTTTTTAAGTTTTAATGATAAATTATAAAATCCTGCAATTAAATTAAATCTTAAAAATATTTAAAATTTCATAAATTTCATTAAAAACTAGTTTATTAATACCAACTATTTTACGAAAATATTGATCTGATTTATCTTTTAATTCAAAATATGTCATAAAATTTATCCTTAACTATTCAACTTTTATTTTAATAATAACAAAAAAATGAAAAGTTAACTAGTTATACAGTAAGTCTTATTTTATAAATTTTAGTTCCATCTACTGTTGATGAATATAAATTACCTTCATTATCAAAAACAAGCATACCTGTTTTATCACTTTTTAAATCAGCAAAAACTGATTCAGAACCATCTTTATTTATTNTGAAAAGTTAACTAGTTATACAGTAAGTCTTATTTTATAAATTTTAGTTCCATCTACTGTTGATGAATATAAATTACCTTCATTATCAAAAACAAGCATACCTGTTTTATCACTTTTTAAATCAGCAAAAACTGATTCAGAACCATCTTTATTTATTTTATAAATTTTAGTTCCATGTGCTGTTGATGAATATAAATTACCTTCATTATCAAAAACAAGCATAAAAGTTTTATCACTTTTTAAATCAGCAAAAACTGATTCAGAACCATCTTTATTTATTTTATAAATTTTAGTTCCATGTGCTGTTGATGAATATAAATTACCTTCATTATCAAAAACAAGCATAAATGTTTTATCACTTTTTAAATCAGCAAAAACTGATTCAGAACCATCTTTATTTATTTTATAAATTTTAGTTCCATGTGCTGTTGATGAATATAAATTACCTTCATTATCAAAAACAAGCATAAAAGTTTTATCACTTTTTAAATCAGCAAAAACTGATTCAGAACCATCTTTATTTATTTTATAAATTTTAGTTCCATCTGCTGTTGATGAATATAAATTACCTTCATTATCAAAAACAAGCATAAAAGTTTTATCACTTTTTAAATCAGCAAAAACTGATTCAATATTAATAAATGTTTTTTCAGAACCACATGCAATAACACTAGTACTTGTTATTGTAGAAAAAGCCATTACTCCTAAAATACTTAATAATTTTTTCATATCTTATTACCTCCTAAAATTTCTTAATGTAATTTTACATGATTTAAAAATTATAGTAAGAAAATTTAGGGGGTTATTTATATGCCAAAAACACTTAAAAATGAGAAAATTAAAAGAACTCAAAAGATAAAAGATGTTAATGCTCCAAAACAACCAATGAATGCTTATTTCTTTTTTCTTAAAGATAAGCGAAGCGATTTTAAAGCGACTCATTCTGATTTAAAATCAACTGAAATTGTTAAATCTTTAAATAAACGCTACTTGCTACTTGCTACTTAGCCCTTTTTACTAGACCATTAATTTAAAAAAAAATTGAATGTATTCGAAAAACAATTGTGTTATACAATTAACACTAATTTTGACATGAAAAAATTTTTAATAATGGATAAAATTAAACAAATAGCATTAGTAATTAACAAGTTAAATATCAAACAAAAAATTCAAATTATTGATGATAGCAAAAACCAATATTCAATTAGATATCTTTGCCAACATCTTCAACTAAACCGATCAACATATTATTTTGTAAAAAACAAACAAAACCCTATTAAAAAAGAAAAAAATCAAATTAGTAATTGTACACATAAATATCAAGAATTATGCCAACTTTTACTTGAATTTCATTTTACAAGAAAAGGACAAATTTATGGCTATTTACGAATTTTTTCAGCATTTAAAGAATGATTAAAACAATACAAACATATTATTTTAAATCTAGAATTATCAACAAAACAAATGCGAAAAATTATGAAAGATCACAATCTTCAAGGATTAAAACAAACTAAAAATAACTATCCTAAAAACAAAAAAAATCCAAATAAGTGAATACCTACAATGGATAAAGTAAACAAAGATTATAAAAGTACAACCTCTTCAAATCAAATTTGATCAATGGACACTAAACAAATAAATACTAAAGAAGGTTGATTATATCTTTTTGTAATTATTGATTTTTATTCAAATAATATTGTAAGCTATAATACATGTTCAAACAAATCCTATCAAGATTTAATCCTTCCTGCACTTGAAAAAATAAATCAACAATTCTCTTGAAACCAAGTAAAAAACGTTATTTTACACTCAGATAACGCCAACGAATTTTATTGTCAAGACATCACAAATTGAGCTGCTGATAAGCAAATAATTTTAAGCAAAAAACAACCTTATGATATTGGTGGCAATGTAATATCTGAAAACTGATTTTCTCATTTATCTCAAGAATGACTACCTAAAGGTTCAAATCAATATTTTTCTCTCAATGAAGCTATAAATGATGTAAACCAATATATTATGTTTTATAATTACGAAAGAATACATTCTAAATTTCTAAAACCACCAATTTCACAAATAAAAATTTAAAACTGTCTATCCAAAAGTGGTCCAGTATTTAGGGCTAACCACCTGACCTTTATTTAATTATTTATGTTCGTTTTCGTTTTTATTTTCAAATTCTGACTTTGCAACTGGTTTATTTTTATTTTCACATGAACCAGTTTTACATTTTCTATTTTTAAATTTTTCTTTTAATTTATTAAACATTTGTTTTTACCTCAGTTTCTTTTTGAATTATTGCTGATTTAATTGTTTGTTTGTAAATAGATTTTGGTTGAAATTTTGGTGAGTAATGTTCACTCATTTGTAAAGTTTGACCAGTTCTAGGACTTCTTACTGTTCTTGCATTCTTTTTAACAATCATGAATTTTCCAAGATTTGAAATATCAACAAATTCGCCAATTGAATTCTTGGAAATAATTATTTCTGAAAGTTTATCAATGCAGTTTTCAACATCTTTTTTATTCAAATTAATTTCATTACTTATTGCTTTTACTAGTTCTTTTTTGTTCATACTATCCCTCCAAAAATTTTAATTTTTAATTATTTTTATCTTATTCTTCTTCTTTTTTAAGAATCTCACGGTTAGGATTTTGTTCAGCTATTATTTGTTTATAAATTGTATCACGATATTTTACACAACCATCAATAACATTTTCTAAAGGATTTTGAGCAATACGTACTTCAAAGATATCTCCTTCATATTTTTGACGAACTGGTTTTGTACCAGATTTATTAGATTTAATTTCAATGAAATATTCTTTAGATAATTCTTCTTTAATAAATTCATCTATTTTTTTAATATAAGCTCCACCACCACAAATTGTGATTCCCTTACCTTTTTTCTTTAAGTCACTAACACTTCCAGCAGCTTTGTCTCCGACAGTTCTTAACACTGTTCTAATTGCAGGAATAACATGTTCTCTAAATTGAAATTGCATAACACTTTCACGAATTTCTTCGGGTGTAATTTCAATAGTTTTAGAAATTGACATTGTTTCTCCGGGTTGAGAGTCCAATCTAGGTAATGAAATCCCCGAAATAGTATACGGTTTTTCATTTTGATATTTCATAAGTGAACCAATGTTTTTAAGAACATCTTCAGCTTCTTTTGTTCCAATTTTTATAGCATGTTTTTTAGCAATGTATTCTTGAATTTTTTGTGTTAAAAAATCTCCAGCACAATGTGTTGTATATGAATATAAAATTGAATCATTATTAATGACAGCAATATCAGTGCTTCCTCCACCAATATCAATACACATAATTGCTGTTCCAAAAATATCTTGTCCCGAACCTAGCGCTGCCATTTTAACTTCTTCTTGTACAAATCCACGCAGTGCTCCTAATTGATGAACAATATTTTCTAAGGCTTCTCTTTGTATTGTATTGATTTCACTTGGTGTAGCCATTAATACAATCAAGTCACGTTTTTTATCTATTTTTTCTAGTTCTTTAAAATTTTTTATCGAATTATTATCTATTTGTTTTATATTTGTAATTTCAAGTCTGAAATCTTGAAAAATTTTAGCAAGAATACGTTGTAAAGCATCGGCGTCAGCAATATTACCGTCACGAACTGGACGTTTAATAATAACATTTTCATTAGTTTTATCCATCAATGCTTTTGCTTCTTCACCATAAATAATTATATTTTTTTCATAATCTTCAGCTAAATATGTTGGTGCATCATATCTAAGACCAGTATTAATATATCTAGCTTTAAAATTTTCAGTTCCAATATCTAAAGCTAATCACTGATAATCATTTATAGATTTAAGCTTATTACTTTTCTTAATTTCTTTTATTTTTTTAAACATTTTTATTCTCCTTTCTTAAAAATATTTTAAATCCTATTTTTTCTTATTATAATTTTACAATATTTATAAAATAAGTTCTTTGTATACTTTTTTAACAATAAAATTTGGATGGGTTACACAGATTACTAAACATTACCAAATAATCAGAAGAAAACATTAGTCTTTATCTAATTCTAAATCAATTTTTTCACCAATTAAGTAACCATCTTCACCTTTACCATTTAGTTCTAAAATTATATTATTTGTTATTATTTTTTTATATTCTTCATCTGATAGATTTAATTTTAATTCATTTATGTCATTTTGATTTATTGTAAAAATAAATTGATAATTTTTTAAAATATTTAAATATTTTAAAAAATTAGAAAATTTATTAATATCTACTCCATGAAAAATATTACTGTCATGTATTAAAAATTTTATATTTACTTGATTTAAAATTAATATCAATGTATCAAAACACATTATTTTAGCATTAGTAATACCGGTTGACGAATCATAATTGATTTTAGGTTCAATTGAAAATTGAAGTTGATTATTTTTATTTGAATTAACATCTATTGTTATTCCACCTACATATTCTTCCGGATAAAAATTATTAATAATTTTTGTAAAATAAGTATTTAACTTTTTAATATAATCTTGAATTGAATCAAGATATTCTTGTGCTTTGCTATTATTAATACTTATTTGTTCATCTATTGATAATTTATTTCTTTTAAATTTTGTTATTTTTTCCTTAACTGATGTCATTTGAGAAATAATAGTGTTATATTCAATTAAATCACCTCTATTATTCATAAAATTATAAATTTCATCAATTTCTTTTTCAATTTTATTTTTATAACTTTTTTTAAAAATTAATTGTTGTTCGATTTCATTTTTATCATTTTTTAGTTTAGTTATTCTATTTTCAATAATTTTTTTATGAAAATTTTCTACCTCTGTAAGATTTCTTATAGAATTTTTTGGAAAAATTGTTAATACTTCTCCATATAATTCTTTTATATCATTAAGTTGTATTTCTATATTCTGATTAAGTGCTTCATTTATAAGATTAATTTTTTTATTATATATAAATATAAGATTTAATATATCTTGTAATTCTAATCTTTTATTATATAATTTTTGTTTTAATTCAGATAAATTTTCTGCTAATTTAAAATTTTTTAATTGTTTTTCAAATAATTCTAATTTACGCTTCAATGCATCTATTTCAATTTTTGCATCAGCATTTTCATCTACTAATGTTTTTTTTATCTCCGGATCTTCAAATTGTTTTAAGGCATTTTTAAAATTATCTTTTTTATCATTTAATTCTTTTTTTAATCTTACTAATTTTAAGTCTAGTCCCAATAAATAAAAAACATTTAACAAGCTGTTATATGGAGTTTGTTTTTCATGGCTTTTTATTGGGTTAAAAAAACTACTACTTTTATATCTAAAAAATATGATAAGATCGTTCTAAAACTTATTTCATTATTTTTAATAATATTTATTTCATTTGAAAGAAAATTTTTAACATCAGTTAACCCTGAAATTATTACTTTTTCATCTTTATATATTTCAATAATTGATTGTTTTTCAGCGTTTCTTTTAATTGTATATAAACTATCATTAATTTTTATATCTAAAAAAAACGAATATTTTAATTTAGATAATGATTTTAAAGTATTCGAACCTAAACAAAAATCAACTAAAATCAAACTTAATGTTTTTCCAACTCCGTTATATGTATTTTTTGATTTTTCTTTCAATTCTACACCACATATAAATGAGAAACCATTTTCATTAAATTTTATAGTATTAAATTTATTTCTATTTGAATATAGTTTTAAAATTTTCATTATTAATTACCAACTTATCTTTTTTAAAAATTATTAATTTAATAATATACAAATAATCCATAGCTAATAAAAATTGTGAAAAATTTAATTTATATTTTACTATTTTTTTATCAACATATTCTTTTAAATACAAATTATAACAATCATCTACGGATAATTTTTCATCATTATTTTTAATTAAAAAAAATATTATTCCACCCAAACAAAATAAAGTTTCTGACATATTTATATTTTTAGTTCGAAAAAAGCTAAATTTCATAACTATTCACTCTTTCTAATTTACCTACTTTTTAAAATGCTACAATTTTCAAAATATTTAGCCATAATTACTCATTTTGCATCTTCAACTTGTTTTAATTTTAAATTATTTCAGTTATTTTTACATATATAAAATTTTTGAAAAATATATTCAAATTGATCATTTGAATCTTCAAATTTTTTTTGTGATTCTTTATACAATGTAATTATTTTTTTTCCAATTTCTTCTGTTGAAAATTGATCTAAATCTCTCATAATATTTTCTAGTTTAGTTAAAGAAAGATAAGCAATATTCAAATAAGCAGTTTTATTAAAATCTAAATTATTAAATTTAATTTTTTTTGTAAAATCTAATGGTTCATTTATTTTTTCTTCCAATTTAGGCAACTTAACTAAATTATCAAT
This sequence comes from Spiroplasma endosymbiont of Danaus chrysippus, assembly GCF_902809815.1. Lineage (GTDB taxonomy): Bacteria > Bacillota_I > Bacilli_A > Mycoplasmatales > VBWQ01 > Spiroplasma_E. Next base: position 76,104 of record NZ_CADDIL010000001.1, read on the forward strand.
TATCTCTGATATAATAGTTGCGCTTAAATCTATATCAAAATTATTATCAAGATAAGGTGCTTCCAAAATTTTTTTCATTTCATTAACATTTAATTGTTCGAATATATTTTTAATTTCTCTTTGTGTTCAAAGTGTAATTTTTAATTTATAATCAAATTCTAATGAATTAACTTTACTACATATAGGTGAAGGTAAATTTTCATTTAATTTATCATTAATTACAAATATAAATTCTTTTAATGGACTTTTTCACTGACCTTCTTTAATTTTTTCAATTAATCCTTTTAAATCACTTTCTATTTTTTTATTTACAAAGTGCTACTTGCTACTTGCTACTTAGCCCTTTTTACTAGACCATTAATTTAAAAAAAACTTGAATGTATTCGAAAAACAATTGTGTTATACAATTAACACTAATTTTGACATGAAAGGATTTTTAATAATGGATAAAATTAAACAAATAGCATTAGTAATTAACAAGTTAAATATCAAACAAAAAATTCAAATTATTGATGATAGCAAAAACCAATATTCAATTAGATATCTTTGCCAACATCTTCAACTAAACCGATCAACATATTATTTTGTAAAAAACAAACAAAACCCTATTAAAAAAGAAAAAAATCAAATTAGTAATTGTACACATAAATATCAAGAATTATGCCAACTTTTACTTGAATTTCATTTTACAAGAAAAGGACAAATTTATGGCTATTTACGAATTTTTTCAGCATTTAAAGAATGATTAAAACAATACAAACATATTATTTTAAATCTAGAATTATCAACAAAACAAATGCGAAAAATTATGAAAGATCACAATCTTCAAGGATTAAAACAAACTAAAAATAACTATCCTAAAAACAAAAAAAATCCAAATAAGTGAATACCTACAATGGATAAAGTAAACAAAGATTATAAAAGTACAACCTCTTCAAATCAAATTTGATCAATGGACACTAAACAAATAAATACTAAAGAAGGTTGATTATATCTTTTTGTAATTATTGATTTTTATTCAAATAATATTGTAAGCTATAATACATGTTCAAACAAATCCTATCAAGATTTAATCCTTCCTGCACTTGAAAAAATAAATCAACAATTCTCTTGAAACCAAGTAAAAAACGTTATTTTACACTCAGATAACGCCAACGAATTTTATTGTCAAGACATCACAAATTGAGCTGCTGATAAGCAAATAATTTTAAGCAAAAAACAACCTTATGATATTGGTGGCAATGTAATATCTGAAAACTGATTTTCTCATTTATCTCAAGAATGACTACCTAAAGGTTCAAATCAATATTTTTCTCTCAATGAAGCTATAAATGATGTAAACCAATATATTATGTTTTATAATTACGAAAGAATACATTCTAAATTTCTAAAACCACCAATTTCACAAATAAAAATTTAAAACTGTCTATCCAAAAGTGGTCCAGTATTTAGGGCTAACCACCATGGCAACACTTTTTAGGATTATTTTTTGATATTTAATAGGAACTTTATAATTCACAGTACTGTGAATTATAAAGTTAAAAACTAGACTTTTTAAAATTTTAATAATAAATAAAAATTAAGTGTCTAATTCTTTTATAGCATCATAAAGTTTACTAACAATAAAAGCTAAAGTAGGGCCACCACCAAAAAGAACAGCAACTTTGGCACTTTCTAAAATTTCATCACGTGTTGCTTTTAATTGCAACGCATTATTAATATGTTTTAAAATACATTCATGACAACGGTTGTAACTAGCTATACCAATTGCAATTAATTCTTTAGTTTTAGTATCAAGATTATCATTTTTCATAATTTCTGAATTTAAAGAACTATAAGCTTTCATGAAATTTATTTCTTTTTTATTAAAATCTATTAAATTATTATTTAATTTTTCTAAAATTACTTTTGAACTTGACATAATATTTTTTTCCTTTCTTTTTTTATCTAAATAACAAATTATTTTCCATTTCCAATCTACGATTTTTACTATGTATTTTTTCTACTAATTTTAAGGCAAAAGGAAAAACACAACCCAAAGATGGACTAGTAATAATATTGCCATCCATTATAACTGGTAATTTATTATTTATTTTACCTATTTTTTTTACTGCCTCTAAACAAGAAGGATAAATAGTATATTCTTTATCATTTAATAATCCAAATTCTGCTAAAACCATTGGTCCAGCACAAATAGCAGCAATTATTTTTTGCTCTTTATTTGCATTTGTTAATCATTCTTTTAATTTTTTTGATTTTTTTAAATTTATAACTTGATCTCAGCCCCCAGGTAAAATAAAAGCTTGATAATCTTGATAGTTTGCTCGATCAAAATTAATATCAATTTTAATATTGAATCTATTACAACTAGTTACTTCTTTATTACTTACACTTATTAAATCAACTATAATATTTGCTCTTTTAAGCAAATCAGCAGTAACTATTGCTTCTCCCTCTTCATAACCATTTTCTAAAAACATCGCTACTCTCATTAATTTTCATCTCCTTATTTTTAAATAGTATTTTTTCTTTTTAATTTTATTTTAAAATTTAATGTTATGTTTATAGTTATATAAATTTTATGTAAAATTATCATTTTTTGATAAAAAATAAAAGTCTATTTTATTACTAATTTAATAATATATAATATTTTTACTAAATTTTATGGTTCTTTACAATGGATATTTAATTTAAATCCAAAAATAATAATTGTAGATATTAAAATTATTGAATCTAAACTTACAACTTCTCAATTTTTTATAAATATTCCATAAATTATTCATAAAAAACAAGATAATAGTTGAATTAATAACATGAAAAATGATAAATCACGTACTCTTTTTGTTTTTATAATTTTAATAATTTGAGGTAAAAATATAAAACTATTTACAGCAACTGCTAATCAACCAATTATTTCTACATTCATAAATTACCTCCTTTGTTTTATTTAAATAATATTATTTTCTTTGATTTTTAATACAAGTTCTAAACTTAAATTTTCTTTGATTTTTAATATATAATTTTGTAAATCTTTTTCATTTTTAATTTGTTCAATTATAGTTTTAATTTCTTGACTTAAATCTTGTTTTAATAATCAATTAATCTTATCTTTTATAGTTTTAATTTTATTATTAATGATATTAACAGTTTCAATATTTATATCTTTAATTTCATTAATAAGAGTAGTTTTTTCTTCACTATAATTCTTTATTTTTCAAATTGGTAATGTTTCAACTTTGGCTACATTAAGACGATTGTATTTAATAATTTGTGTATTTACTGGTAGTTTAATAAGAGTTTCAGCTGTAATTAATGGTGTTTGTTTTTGATAGGTCGTAGTTGATGTATGTTTTTCACTTTTAGTTGTACTAGTTTCATTTACTTTGATTGTGCCATATTCTTCTGCTAATATTTTCGCGTTTTGATAGTCATTAGTATGTAAAAAATATTTTAAATTACAATTGGCAATAAGCGTACGATAATTTTTATATTTATTTTTAAGTTGTTCAAAATCTTGAATGACTAACATAAATCAAATATTTCTACTTCTTGCTGCAATTATTCAATTAGTTATATCTTTAATCATTGGTAAATTAGCAAATTCATCTAATAAAAATAATGTTGGTCTTTTTAATGTTTTTAAAGCTGAAGTATCAGCTTTACCAATTAAAAATTTATATAATTGTGCAATAAACAGATTTGCTAAAAAATGATATTCATTACGGTGGTTAGCCCTAAATACTGGACCACTTTTGGATAGACAGTTTTAAATTTTTATTTGTGAAATTGGTGGTTTTAGAAATTTAGAATGTATTCTTTCGTAATTATAAAACATAATATATTGGTTTACATCATTTATAGCTTCATTGAGAGAAAAATATTGATTTGAACCTTTAGGTAGTCATTCTTGAGATAAATGAGAAAATCAGTTTTCAGATATTACATTGCCACCAATATCATAAGGTTGTTTTTTGCTTAAAATTATTTGCTTATCAGCAGCTCAATTTGTGATGTCTTGACAATAAAATTCGTTGGCGTTATCTGAGTGTAAAATAACGTTTTTTACTTGGTTTCAAGAGAATTGTTGATTTATTTTTTCAAGTGCAGGAAGGATTAAATCTTGATAGGATTTGTTTGAACATGTATTATAGCTTACAATATTATTTGAATAAAAATCAATAATTACAAAAAGATATAATCANCTTTATATTTTTTCTAGTTATTAAAAATGGATATAATATTATTAATAATAAAATTCCTAAAAGTAAATAACCATATCAAGGCATTATTTATCAACTCCTAACCAACTAAAAATCCAACTGCTTTTAAAAATACTCACAATGTTAAAACTTGTTCTAAACCACTAGTAAAATCAACATTTAAAACAGAACTAATAGTATCATCAAAAATACGTCTCAATAATCCGTCAAGTTTAGTAAAAAATTCTCTTAATGGTTCCACCGGTAAAACTTTACCAACAACACCATAAAGTACTCATCTAAAAGCATTACGTAAATGACCAAAAAACATCATATCAACTAACACGCTCATACTCAGGGTTAAAAGGACTATTTGGCGGTACTGGTGTTACTTTCTCACTTGAAAAAATATTAATTTGACCAAAATTCAACTGTGGTGAAAAAGTTGCTCTAGTTGATTCACCATGAACATCAAAAAATACTGTTAAATGTCTTAAATTTGGAACACGAATAGGCATAGTAACAAAATTATATAAATCTTGTTGATAAATATCATTATCCACTTTACCTTTAAAAACATATTTTGTATCACCAACATAATCTAAAAAACTAAAAGTAAAATTAGCAGTAAAAGTTTTAAAATATTCATATTCAAAATAAAACATAAAACCTTGAATATAAAAACTCAAAGGTTTATCAATTTCAAAATTTAACTGTGTTTGAAAATTTATAATACTTTTACCAGTATTAACAAAATTTAAATTATTAGTATTATTCTTTGCAACATAATTATGATTAAACATAATACGTGAAAATTCATCTAATTGTTTTCTATTAAAAGTATAAACGCCAGTTCCCATATCTATCATTTGTGACGGAACACCAACTGTATCACTATAATAATAACACGTATATAAAACTTCATTATTACCTATAAATTCACCACTTACTAATTTTAAATCCGGTTGGTCAACATCAAAATAAGCAGAATTTCATGGTATTGTTGCTCAATCATCAAAATTATGATACTTAACATGTTTAACCATTTCTTTTGTAATATCATAATTAACGACATTAGGGTCATTTGAAACAATTAAACTAGTGGGTGCTTGAACAGAAGTATTTACAACAAAAAATAATTTAGCAAACTTAAATCACATAATTATTTACCAAATAAACATTTTAAAATTCACCATGAACCATAAAACAAAACAAATCCAATAAAAAACTGTGTTCCATAAACTACTAAATTTCATAAAATAGTAGTAAAATCATCAACTGGATTACCTATAAACATAGTTCAATAATCAACTATACATTGATGTATTTTATTGTAAATTTCTAAAACACTCATACTTAACACCTACCCAAACAATGACCTAAAAACAAATTTAATACTACGATAAATAAAATTAAAAAATACACCTAATACTAATCAAAAAGTCAAATTAAACAAAATATAAACTTCATTAGTAATATTTGGTTGATTTAAAAATATTTGAATATCTTTACTAGAAAATATAAAAATAAAATGTAATATACTAAGAACAAAATTAGACATAATTAATTACCTACTTTTATTCCACTAACATCTTGTGTTTGTTTATGACCCTTAGCAATTTCTTTACCAACTGAAACAGAAGCCTTACCAATTTTCTTAACACCATAACCTAAACCTAATGTTGGTAACATTAATTCGGGTAAAATAACCCTAAATGCAAATCTAAGCAAAATTAAAAATATCATTAACGTACCTAAATTAAAACCTAAATCACCAAGTGGAAAACTAAAAAACTTCATAAAAATTGAAGCAAATAAATGCATAACTGTTGTAATAAAAGGTATAAACATAATTTCACATCCTAATGTCTTGTAAATCTAAATAATCCTAAAATTAAATAAAATACAAAACTAACATTTATTAAAGCAAGAATAGGCAAAGGTAAAGTGTATAAACTATCATAAAAAAACGACTTAATAAAAAGTGTCACAGTATGTAATCCAGCAAAAGAACTTAAATACTGCATATAAATAGTTTGTACCAAAGTATTAACAACTGGTAAAAGTTTTTCCTAATGATATGGCAGTTTTTAAAATTTTTTACTTAGCAATTGAAAATATCACAAAAAAATGAACATTGCCTATTCAAAATTGAAATACAGCAATTGCTCATTTTATGATAAAATTTGAAGACAGAATTAATCTGAACTAGTACTTTGTAAAACAAAGAAACACAGATTACTAAAAAGCCTCATCAAATTTGCTCATATACAAACGATTTAAAAATTTATATGGTTTATAAGTATTCAAAAAATAAACAAGCCTAATTAGGCTTGTTTTAAATGAATTAAAGATACTTATTTTAGTTATTTAATCGTAATTTTTTTAGTTTTTGTTTGTTCTTTTTTAGGTATTTTAACAATTAGTATACCATTTTTAAAATTAGCATCTATAGACTCTTCACTTATATTAGATGGTAAATTAATAGAGCGAGAGAATGAACCATAATATCTTTCTTGAATATGATAATTTTTATTTTTCTTTTCATTAACATCTTCTTTTTTAGCTTCTATTGTAAGAACGTTATTATTTATTTTTAAATCAATGTTTTCTTGTAAAACACCAGGTAATTCAATTTCTAAACAGTATTCAGAATCATTTTCAAAAACATCTGTTTTTGGTAAAAATGTTCTTTCTCGGTCGTTGTTGGAAGTTAAAGGATAAGAAAAATCTATAATATCATTAAAAAAATTATCAAATATATCAGTTAAATAATTACGTCTAGAAAAATTGTTTTGTATATCTAATTTCTTTTTTGTTTGTGAAATTTCATTTTTCATATTAACACCTCCGTTTTTCTTAAATTAGCAATTAAGTTATTAGATTGCTAATTACAAATTTATTTTAAACCAAATTAATATTAAAAATCAAGTAATTTTTATTTTTAATTTGACGTTTAAGCAAAAAAGTTGAAAAAAATATATGAATTTATTAAAATGTAAATATTCCTAGTTAAGGAATTTTAAATTTAAATTTATTTCAAGGAGTTGATTTTTTATGAAAACATTTGTAAAAAATTTAAGTTCTAGATGAAGTTTATTTTGGAAATTATTTAAAAAAGAGCGTTTTGTTAAAAAGAAAAGTTTTTAATGTAAATAGACCACCATAATTATGGTGGTCTATTTACATGGTTCTTTATAATGAATATTTAATTTAAAACCTAAAATAATAATTGTAGATATTAAAATTATTGAATCTAAACTTACAACTTCTCAATTTTTTATAAATATTCCATAAGTTATTCATAAAAAACAAGATAATAATTGAATTAATAACATAAAAAATGATAAATCACGTACTCTTTTTGTTTTTATGATTTTTATAATTTGGGGTAAAAATATAAAACTATTTACAGCGACTGCTAATCAACCAATTATTTCTGCATTCATATAATATTCTCCTTTCTTTCTTTTTATTTTCTTTTAAAATAAAACAACGATATATGAATTCTCTCATATACCATTGTGTTTAAAATAAATTTGTAAATCAATTAAATAATTATTTTTGAGTTTCACTTTCATATATTTTTTTGTTTGCTTCTGCCATTTTCACATATTTAGATTTCTCTTCACTTGTCATTTCTTTTCAATGATTACCAATCAATTTTGCAATTTCTGCAACTTTTGATTTAAGTTCAGGTTTTTGTTGAATAATTTCTCTTCTTTTTTCTTTACTAAAAAGCATATAAGCATTCATTGGTCTTTTAACTTTATTTGACATATTTTTACCCCCTAAATTTTCTTACTATAATTTTACATGATTTAAAAATTAATTTTTTACATATTGGTTTTTAGTAAAGAAATTTATCCATAATTACGATTTTTTCCTTTAGAGTTTTTCAATAACTCAATCTCATTTTTAAGTTGTTGATTTTCTTCTTTTAATTTTAATATTTTATTTTGATTTACATTATTATTTTTAATTTTTAAATATTCATTTAATTCTAAAGTAATAGATTTTGCTTTATAAGGGTTGCTTTCAATTATTTTCATTAACTTACTATTTTCATCAATTTGAATTGGTTTTCTTTTTTCATAATCAAATCAAAAACCTTTAATTTGATTTATTGTTATATTTCTAAGATAAATAGGTCTAATATAACAAATTTTATTATTTATAGTTACATTTCCTAAATCATGATTACTTGATTGAGTTGACAATAACTGAACTCTTATAAATTCTGGGTGTGTTTTTAATACAATAGCAGGCCTTCTATTTTGCTTACCCTCGTGTTCATCACCCGATATACAAACAATAATGCCACGGCCTTTTTTAAGTTTTCATCAATTAATTTCTTGCATGTAAATTCAACTTTCCTAAAATTTGACATATATATATACTTTTATCGTATAATTAAATTGTTAGTACAGGTAATGCTGTGCAAGGGGGTATATCCCTCACACTGCCCAACATTAAGTTGGGTATTTATTTTTTTGGTATTATTTTTTTAATTTGGTGGTTAGCCCTAAATACTGGACCACTTTTGGATAGACAGTTTTAAATTTTTATTTGTGAAATTGGTGGTTTTAGAAATTTAGAATGTATTCTTTCGTAATTATAAAACATAATATATTGGTTTACATCATTTATAGCTTCATTGAGAGAAAAATATTGATTTGAACCTTTAGGTAGTCATTCTTGAGATAAATGAGAAAATCAGTTTTCAGATATTACATTGCCACCAATATCATAAGGTTGTTTTTTGCTTAAAATTATTTGCTTATCAGCAGCTCAATTTGTGATGTCTTGACAATAAAATTCGTTGGCGTTATCTGAGTGTAAAATAACGTTTTTTACTTGGTTTCAAGAGAATTGTTGATTTATTTTTTCAAGTGCAGGAAGGATTAAATCTTGATAGGATTTGTTTGAACATGTATTATAGCTTACAATATTATTTGAATAAAAATCAATAATTATAAAAAGATATAATCAACCTTCTTTAGTATTTATTTGTTTAGTGTCCATTGATCAAATTTGATTTGAAGAGGTTGTACTTTTATAATCTTTGTTTACTTTATCCATTGTAGGTATTCACTTATTTGGATTTTTTTTGTTTTTAGGATAGTTATTTTTAGTTTGTTTTAATCCTTGAAGATTGTGATCTTTCATAATTTTTCGCATTTGTTTTGTTGATAATTCTAGATTTAAATAATATGTTTGTATTGTTTTAATCATTCTTTAAATGCTGAAAAAATTCGTAAATAGCCATAAATTTATCCTTTTCTTGTAAAATGAAATTCAAGTAAAAGTTGGCATAATTCTTGATATTTATGTGTACAATTACTAATTTGATTTTTTTCTTTTTTAATAGGGTTTTGTTTGTTTTTTACAAAATAATATGTTGATCGGTTTAGTTGAAGATGTTGGCAAAGATATCTAATTGAATATTGGTTTTTGCTATCATCAATAATTTGAATTTTTTGTTTGATATTTAACTTGTTAATTACTAATGCTATTTGTTTAATTTTATCCATTATTAACAATCCTTTCATGTCAAAATTAGTGTTAATTGTATAACACAATTGTTTTTCGAATACATTCAAGTTTTTTTTAAATTAATGGTCTAGTAAAAAGGGCTAAGTAGCAAGTAGCAAGTAGCATGTTTTATTAAAAAATGGTATTAATGATATTCATGTTGGAAAATGTGTACACGAAGATAATAATTTTAATAATATTATTAATTATCAATTAATTAATAATATTAAAAATATACAATAAATAATAAAAAGTTTTATAATGAGGCTTTTTAGTAATCTGTGTTTCTTTGTTTTACAAAGTACTAGTTCAGATTAATTTTGTCTTCAAATTTTATCATAAAATGAGCAATTGCTGTATTTCAATTTTGAATAGGCAATGTTCATTTTTTTGTGATATTTTCAATTGCTAAGTAAAAAATTTTAAAAACTGCCATATCATTAGGAAAAACTTTTTTATTTCTAATAACTTTTCGTAATTGGCTATTAACAGATTCAATAGCATTTGTAGTATAAATTACCCTTTTAATTTCTGCTGGATAACTAATAAAAACCATTAAATTTTCTCAATTTTTATATCAAGATTTAGCAATTTGTGGATATTGTTTATTTCATTTACTTTCAAATGATTCTAAAGCTTGCATTGCTTGTTCTTCACTACATGCTGTATAAATTGGCTTTAAATCGATAACTAGAGACTTTCGATGTTTGTATGAAACATATTTTAAGCTATTTCTAATTTGATGAACTATGCATAATTGATGTTCAGTTTTAGGATAAACTGATTGTATTGCCTCTGACATGCCTGTTAAATTATCACTACAAGCAATAAGAATATCATTTAAGCCTCGATTTTTCATTTCTGTAAAATTATTTAATCAGAATTTAGCACCTTCATTTTCACTAATTCATAAACCTAAAACATCTTTTTTACCTTCTAAATCAACTCCTAAAGCTATATAAACTGATTTGCTAATTGCTACTTGCTACTTGCTACTTAGCCCTTTTTACTAGACCATTAATTTAAAAAAAACTTGAATGTATTCGAAAAACAATTGTGTTATACAATTAACACTAATTTTGACATGAAAGGATTTTTAATAATGGATAAAATTAAACAAATAGCATTAGTAATTAACAAGTTAAATATCAAACAAAAAATTCAAATTATTGATGATAGCAAAAACCAATATTCAATTAGATATCTTTGCCAACATCTTCAACTAAACCGATCAACATATTATTTTGTAAAAAACAAACAAAACCCTATTAAAAAAGAAAAAAATCAAATTAGTAATTGTACACATAAATATCAAGAATTATGCCAACTTTTACTTGAATTTCATTTTACAAGAAAAGGACAAATTTATGGCTATTTACGAATTTTTTCAGCATTTAAAGAATGATTAAAACAATACAAACATATTATTTTAAATCTAGAATTATCAACAAAACAAATGCGAAAAATTATGAAAGATCACAATCTTCAAGGATTAAAACAAACTAAAAATAACTATCCTAAAAACAAAAAAAATCCAAATAAGTGAATACCTACAATGGATAAAGTAAACAAAGATTATAAAAGTACAACCTCTTCAAATCAAATTTGATCAATGGACACTAAACAAATAAATACTAAAGAAGGTTGATTATATCTTTTTGTAATTATTGATTTTTATTCAAATAATATTGTAAGCTATAATACATGTTCAAACAAATCCTATCAAGATTTAATCCTTCCTGCACTTGAAAAAATAAATCAACAATTCTCTTGAAACCAAGTAAAAAACGTTATTTTACACTCAGATAACGCCAACGAATTTTATTGTCAAGACATCACAAATTGAGCTGCTGATAAGCAAATAATTTTAAGCAAAAAACAACCTTATGATATTGGTGGCAATGTAATATCTGAAAACTGATTTTCTCATTTATCTCAAGAATGACTACCTAAAGGTTCAAATCAATATTTTTCTCTCAATGAAGCTATAAATGATGTAAACCAATATATTATGTTTTATAATTACGAAAGAATACATTCTAAATTTCTAAAACCACCAATTTCACAAATAAAAATTTAAAACTGTCTATCCAAAAGTGGTCCAGTATTTAGGGCTAACCACCCTTTTTAAATTAAAATATCTAATTATTGAAGAAAATTATTAAAATTATTGACTAATATGAAATAATTTTATTTTAAAGATTTTACTTGTAAGAAAATTAGCATTTTTAAATGTAATATCATAACTTTTATTATCTAAATTATTTTTAATTTTATAACTTAAAACTGCACTAACACTACCATCATCATGTTTAAATGTATTCATTACAATATCACTTAAAGTAAAATAACTATTATTGTTAATATCAAAATATTTACTATACATATCTTTATATAAATTTTCTTGGTCCTTTAACATATTATCAAGAATACCATTATGATGTGTTTTATCAACTATTATATTTAGTAAGAAGTTTAAACTACTAGTAGGAGTATTTAATCAATTAGAAAAGTTTGCAAGAACACTATCTTGTTTAAAATTAGTTTCATCACCAAATTGAACACCTAATAATTGTAATATTTCTTTAGTTTTACTAATATTATCTGTTGTTGGGTGATTAATAATATATTTAAGATTATTTAAAGCATTAATAAAATCTTTACTACCGAAATTTAAATCTAAATATTTTACTAAATCTTTTAAATCAATTAATGGATTTGTTGTTAAATATTTATTAGTAAACTCAAATATTTTATTAATTGTGTCATTAATTGGAGTATTTTTAATTCCTGATTCTAAACTATTAACAACTTGTTGAGGAATATCACTAATAGCTGAAATAAAAGAAAATTTCTTTTGAATCTCAGGTAATGTTCAATATGAATCAGTTCATGCAAAGGTAGCTTTCGCAATAATATCTTCACCAAAAGGTCCGGTCATTAAATTGGTAACTAATTTAAGCATATTATCTTTTGAAGATATTAATTTTTGAAAAATAGTTAATACTATTTTTAGTTGAACTGTATTATTTTTAAGTGGTGTTTTATCATCTCAAGTAATACTATCAATACCAAAAGTTGGATTAGTTAATTTTAATACTTCACTTTTAACCATTGGTATTATTGTTTTTATTAAATAAGGTCATGCCACTGGATTTGTTAAAATCTTATTAAGAGTTTCACTAAATGTAACATTAAAATTATCAAAGTTAAAACCGATAGGTCCAGCACCTCATAAAGCATACTTAATATTATCACTAATCATTTCCCCAATATATTTTCCTGATATTGACTTAAACATATAATTAAAATTAACACCAGCTATATATTCATAAAATTGATTTCAATTTCAATTTTTCGCTTCATCTTTAACATAGTATCACTTTTCATGACTTGGAATATTTCAAGCTTGAGCAAATGTCGCTTTCTTTGACATATAATCTTGCATTTTTTCAAAAGTAGTATTACCACTAAAATTATCTTCTTGATCTCAATCTGCTAATAATTCATCAATAGTATTAGTTATAATTGGAATATAATTAGTATAAGATAAGTAATCATTAATATTTGGTATTAAATTTTTAATATTTTTTAACATTCCGTCAATCATATTAACAGTATCATCATTAGATAAAATAGAATTATTTAAATAATTTTTAAGCATTGACAATATGTCACGATAACTATTATAGCTATTAATATTAATAATGATAGCATCAACTTTAGATTGATTAATACCATTACGTTGAAATAAAGCCTGAATAGTATTAATACTATTACCATCTAAGTTACTAGTTCAATCATTAATAAAATCATTTCCAGTATTCTTACCTGTAAGATTATCAATTTGAATAGAAGGGGTTTGATTATACATATCATTTAATAAATTATTAGTATTAAAACCTTTATTTTTAGCAATTAATAACGATTTACCAACAATAGAGGTTTCATTAGCATACTTAGTTGCTGTTTTAGTATCAACATTGTTATTAGCAAAATTATTAATACTAATATTGTTTGTATCAATTGTGAATGCTAAAATCGACATGCTAGAACTTAATAAAAGGCTGGTAGTAAAAAATAAATTTAATTTTCGTCTCATATTTTACACTCCATTTATAATTATTTTCTTATTATTATAAACTATTACAAAATAATGTACAGTAAATTTTATTTTTAAAAAAATATCTACTAATAAGTTAAATTAGTAGATATTTAATACATTTTAATTATGAATTTAATTAGATATTCCGTTTTTGTTAAGTTAGGACTAATAACTAGTAAAAGAATATTTATAAATTTATGAGAAAGTATGTTTATTATATTTTTTTGTTGTAGAAACATTAGTTTTTGGTGTAGAAGCATTAGTTTGTGTTTTATTAAAAACATGTGTTGGTTTAACTGAATGATTATTCTTTTGAGTAAAATGATAATTTTTTTTGTGTTGATGTAATTTATTATTACATTTATTAAACAAATGTTTAATCAAATGTAAGGGATTTACCATACAGTGATGATGGTGACATAAAATATCAACAATATTAGTTAATAAATAATTAACATTTTTATTAGCTTCCAAATTATGTTGGATAGGTTTTTCCAAAATGCTATAAAAAGTAGGAATAATATTATTATAATTAGCGATATCTCTTTCCTGTAAATATCTTAACATTTCCAATACTTTTTTATTATTTACTAAATCATTATTACTTTTAAACTTTCTATTCTTGATAATGCTACTATGATAAGAATTTGGATCACATAAACGATATTTTATTTTCCTTGATGATTTTATTTTCTTTTTTCTTAATTTCAGAAAAAATATTATTATAAAACCAATTAAAAAAATAATACTCATGATAATAATTAAAATAACTATTAACTTCATATGTTACTCCCACATTTTATTTTTAATTAATAAGTATTAATTTAACATTTTATTTTATAAAATAAAATACTTTTTATTAAAAATAATAACGTTTAGCAGAACCTATCTTTCTTTCAACTAAACTAAATAAGATAAAGATAAAAATAAATCTTAAAATTTCAATACCAAGTAAAATAAATAATATAATTACTGAATGATTATTAAAATTAAGAATATTATTATATTCATCAGGTCTTGGTAGATTAGGACTAAAATAAAGTACTACTAAAGTTAAAGCAAAAGATAAAGTAGCAATAATCGCATTTAAGGGTACTATTACTAGACCAGCACTTACTTTTTTGATAGTATCTACTTTTAAATTTTTACTTTTATTACACAATTTAAAAAGATAGTAGTAAATAAAATAAAAAGAAACAATAAATAAAATATTAGCAATATTATCAAAGAAAATTTGAATTGGCGGATGATCACTATCTGCTAATAAATGTAATCAAGGTTCGATAATACCAATTGCTAATGTATAATATAAACCAATAATTGGTAAAGCAAAAGCAATAATTAATGAATCAAAAATTCTTAATGGTAAAATTACTCCCATAAACTGAATAGGTATTTCAATTAATGAAGAAGCAACAGCTAATCCCAATAAAATTCCTATCAAAGTAATATTAAAAATTTGTTGTTTTGAATTAATCTTTATTTTTTTCTTTGTTTTTATATCTATTTTTTCTTTTTCTTGGTCAACACTTTTAACTATCATTATAACTTCTCCTTTTTAAAATAGGTATTTAATTAATTAAATACCTATTTATAAAAATTATAAATTAATTTTAATTAAAAAACAAGACATTTATTAAATTTTTATAAAAACTATTAATACTACTCTAATTTAGAAAATTAATTAACAATAAAAATATCATAATAATAATTTGATAGATAATTTTTATTAAAATAAAAATAACAAAAACTAAAAAAATAAATTATAATATTAATCATATATTAATCATTAAATTATAATATTAATCATTAATTTAATTAAATTAAATTAAGTATCATTTTTGTTTTGTGTTTGCTTTTATATTTTTTTATGTTAAGATTTGTTTGTTATTAAAATGTATAAAATTGGTTTTTAAAACCTAGAACTCGGAAGTTTTATATATGGATATTCAACAATATTTTTATGTTAAAAAGGTTTTTATGCTTCTTATGTTAAAAACGTTCTTTTACCTATTTCTTTTTTAAATAATGTTGGAAATATTAGGGGTAAATCTTATGTTGGTAATAAACAGAAATTAAGAAATAATACTTCTCGTACTAAAACTAATTTGATACAAAAAGCATTACATAATTTTTGTGATAGTCAAATGTTAAGTTTTCTTACTTTAACTTATAAAGATAATATGCAAGATATTAGAAAAGCAAAGAAAGATATTCCTTTATTTTTTCTTAAATTAAAGAAAAGATGAAATGAGCCTAAACGTTCTAAATATTTAGGTGAATTGAAACATTTTTATGTTTATGAATATCAAACTCGTGGAGCAGTTCATTTTCATATATTGTTTAATAGTAAAATACCTTATAGTATGATAATTGATTGATGACCACATGCTGAGAAACAAGGTATTAAGTTAATTGTTGTTAAAAAGGTACAAATGAATTTGTTATTAAATATTTGGGAAAGTATGTTACAAAAGCGTTAGATGATGTTAAAGCAGATATAGGTATAAAAGCATATGCTTTTAGTCGTAATTGTAAAAATCCTATTGTAGTTCGTGGTATTAAAAAATGAGAATTCAAGATATAATTAATGCAAGTTTTAATGCAACAAATGTATTTTATTTTAAATCTCAAAGAGATAGTAATGGTGATACTGTTATGATTGGTGGTATTATTGAAAGTACTGTTGTTAATGATTATTTTAAGGATTATGAAGATTATGAAAAATATGTATATTTAAGTGCTTTATCGCATAATCATTATTTACGGAAGGAAGGATTAAATCTTGATAGGATTTGTTTGAACATGTATTATAGCTTACAATATTATTTGAATAAAAAACAAATAATTACAAAAAGATATAATCAACCTTCTTTAGTATTTATTTGTTTAGTGTCCATTGATCAAATTTGATTTGAAGAGGTTGTACTTTTATAATCTTTGTTTACTTTATCCATTGTAGGTATTCACTTATTTGGATTTTTTTTGTTTTTAGGATAGTTATTTTTAGTTTGTTTTAATCCTTGAAGATTGTGATCTTTCATAATTTTTCGCATTTGTTTTGTTGATAATTCTAGATTTAAAATAATATGTTTGTATTGTTTTAATCATTCTTTAAATGCTGAAAAAATTCGTAAATAGCCATAAATTTGTTCTTTTCTTGTAAAATGAAATTCAAGTAAAAGTTGGCATAATTCTTGATATTTATGTGTACAATTACTAATTTGATTTTTTTCTTTTTTAATAGGGTTTTGTTTGTTTTTTACAAAATAATATGTTGATCGGTTTAGTTGAAGATGTTGGCAAAGATATCTAATTGAATATTGGTTTTTGCTATCATCAATAATTTGAATTTTTTGTTTGATATTTAACTTGTTAATTACTAATGCTATTTGTTTAATTTTATCTATTATTAAAAATCCTTTCATGTCAAAATTAGTGTTAATTGTATAACACAATTGTTTTTCGAATACATTCAAGTTTTTTTTTAAATTAATGCTCTAGTAAAAAGGGCTAAGTAGCAAGTAGCTAAGTAGCATGAACATCGAAAAATACTGTTAAATGTCTTAAATTTGGAACACGAATAGGCATAGTAACAAAATTATATAAATCTTGTTGATAAATATCATTATCAACTTTACCTTTAAAAACATATTTTGTATCACCAACATTATCTAAAAAACTAAAAACAAAATTAGCAGTAAAAGTTTTAAAATATTCATATTCAAAATAAAACATAAAACCTTGAATATAAAAACTTAAAGGTTTATCAATTTCAAAATTTAACTGTGTTTGAAAATTTATAATACTTTTACCAGTATTAACAAAATTTAAATTATTAGTATTATTCTTTGCAACATAATTATGATTAAACATAATACGTAAAATTGGGCGCATAACTTTAACCCTTAGATTCATAATTGGATAACAAAGAACGATATAACTATCGTTCTTTTTTTGTTAAAAGATTAAAACTTAATAAAACTGTCGTAGAAGTCTAATAGTGAGTACTTTATGTAAATACTTCTATATCAGAATAAAAGAGCATTTAAATCACTAGCAAATTCTGGATTATATCATTTATCACGTGTTTGACCAGTTGGCACGCTTGTTTGTTTATTTATTTCTACAAATTTCAAAACATCAAACTTTAATGTTTGACCTTTATTATTTTTATCGGGAATAATACGCCCTTTTTCAATATTAACTAACTGTACTTTAAACATAAAAAAATACTTAACCTCCTGAATTCATTAAATTAAAAATTTAATAAGTTAAGCATAGTAGGGTAAAACCTATACTTACAAATTAAGTATAACAAAAAAAATAAAAATCAAATAAAAAAAGCACTAATAAGAATTCAGGTAATTATTAGTGCCATTAACCATTATATATATATATATATATATATACAAGTAAAATTATAGAAAAATAATAAATTATTGTTTAACTACATTAGTAACTAAAAAATCTGCTTGATTAAAACCTATTTCAATTTTTATACCTCTAATAGATTGTTTATTTACCATATAAATTTTTGAAAAATTATTATAAATAACAGTTGATAATTTTTCATAATCCGCTTCTTTAAATAACAAATCTTTTTCTTTATAAAAAGTTTTAAATAAATTATTAAATTGTTTAATTGCTTTCAAAGGTAAATTTTGTAAATAAATATCTTCAATCTTTAAAAAAGTATTATGATTAATATAATCATAAAATTTAATATCATATATTTTATCACCAATATAATTTTTGCCGTCAATATTTATAGTATTTACTTTAGAATTATTTAATTGAAATAAATTTACTCCCGAGACAGTTGCCATTGTTGTAGTTGTTAAAATGGTTAGTAATGGTTTCATATTTATATTTATCTCCTTAATAAATTTTAATTCTCATTAACCCTAATAAAATTATAATATACAACACAAAATAAATAAAATAATATTTTAATGTAAAACTCTTTTCTTAAAATCTATTTTTTCAACTTTATTACCAAAAACTTTATCTACCCAATTCAAAACATCTTTATCTCTTTGAATTAAATAACCTATTTCACTAGTCCGTAAATAATGCTTATGTGATAAAGCACTTAAATATACATATTGTTCGTAATCTTCATACTCTTTAAAATAATCATTTACAACAGTACTTTCAATAATACCACCAATCATAACAGTATCACCATTACTATCTTTCTGGGTTTTAAAATAAAATACATTTGTTGCATTAAAACTTGCTTTAATTATATCTCCAATTCTCAATTTCTTAATACCACGAACTATAATAGGATTTTTACAATTACGACTAAATGCATATGCTTTTATACCAACATCTTCTTGATTTAAAGACTTAGCATCATCTAGTGATTTTGTAACATATTTACCTAAATATTTAATAACAAACTCATTTTTACCTTTACGAACAACTCTCAAATCAATACCCTTAGCATTTCCAGCATGTGGTCATCAATCACGTATCATATTATAAGGTATCTTTCTATTAAAAATTATATGAAAATGTACTGCTCCACGGTCTTGATATTCATAAACATACATATATTTTAATTCACCCATATATTTAGCACGCTTAGGGTCATTTCATCATTTCTTTAATTTAAGAAAAAATAAACGAATATCTTTTTTTGCTTTTTTAACATCTTGCATATTTTCAGCATAAGTTAAAGTAACAAAACTTAACATATTACTATTATAAAAATTATGTAATGCTTTTTGAATTAAATTAGTTTTAGTACGAACAGTACTATTTCTCAATTTTTGCTTATTACCAACATAACATTTACCTTTCTTATTTCCAATATTACTCAAAAAAGAAATAGGTAAAACTACATTTTTAACATAACAAGCATAAAAAATTTTTTTAACATAAAAATCTTGTTGAATATCCATATATAAAATTCCTGAATTCTAGGTTTTTAAAAACCAATTTTATATTTTTTAATAATAAACAAATCTTAACATAAAAAATTATAAAAACAAATATAAAACAAAAACGTTATTTAACATAATTTATTTTTTTAATCTATCAATTAATATGCTTTTTTGTATTTTTAAGGTTTTGAATATTTAATTAAAAATAATTTAAAGAATGTAAATAAATGATTATAAAATAAGTGTTTTGTATGGTTTGATTTAATTATTATTTTATAGTAGTGTATTATCAATAGTAATTATAATATTTGCAAAATTAGCCTTTTAATAGATTTATTTATTAATAAGGTTTTTTAATATTATAATTTATATTTTAAATTAACATTATTATGAGGAGAAATTTTAATGCCAAGATTAGAACATTTAGAAAAAGAAAGAATAAACAAATTTCTTATTTTACTAAAAAATAGTGATGAAATAAAAATTTTTTTAATGATTATAAAGAAGTCATATTAAATGGTGAATGTCAATATATGAATTTTTTTATGATTTAGATGAATTTTTAAAAAATAAAGAAAAAATTAGAGAACAATTAAAAGCAGAAACAGTTCCTGATAATAAAAAAATAAAAAAAAAATAAATTCTTTTTTTTAAAAAAAGAAAATAATAAAAAAATGTTTTTAATAGAAAACTTAGAAAAGAAAGCAAATATGTTGGAAGAAATACATAATATTTTATTAGAACTACGTGATAATGCACCAAAACGGGAAATGGAACATATTATTTATTTAAAAATATTATTATTATATTTTGATGACAATTCTTTAAATGGTAAAAGATTATATTTTTATGAATATGAACAATGAAAAAAGATATTTATTGAATTTGCTAATATAAGAATGAATGAACTTGAAGGAGTTGATTTAGAAAATATTCAAATAATAACTGATGCAGTACAAACTTTATTTTTAGATGTATTTCGTGATGAAACTTTTCAAGGAAAATATAATTTAAATATTGAAAAAGAAAAGTCTAAATTAGAAATAGAAGATGTAATATCTTTTAATCTTTTTAATGATACACTTGAAATTATAAATAATAAAATATTTAAAACATATATGGAACAATTACCTATTTTTACCAAAAAAATACCAAAATATATTAGAGAAATATCAATTATTAAAAAATACGATATACTAGTTGATTATAAATTATTTCTTCTTAAAAGAAATGAAATAAGAGAGACTATTGATATAGTCACAAAGATATCAAAAGAATTATTTGAAAGAAATGAACAATATAAAAATAAAATTAAAAAGAAAGAAAATGAAAACAATACTTTTTCTTTATTAAAAATGGAAGTTGAATTAGTAGCAATAGAAGAAATAATTAATACACTTAAATTAATTGAAGAATATAAACATTCTAAATTTATTTTTGCAATTCGTGGTATATGAAATCTTATTTTAATTTTATATTTAAAAGAAACAAATCATAATAAAGAAATAAAAATTGAACAATTTCAAAAATGAATAGATAACTTTATTAAAGTATGTAAAAACCAGAGATTTTATATTACAGAACGTGAGAAATTTAAAAGTTTAAGTAATTTTATTGAAATTTTTCAAAATTTTAAAAAAATATTGTTACAAATAAAGAATTTCAAGAAGAAGTGGCAATCACAGTTATTAGTGAAAAAGATTTTCCTGAAAATATAACTTTGATTAATAATACCTCTAGTGTAGTAACAAATTTAGAAAATAGACCATTTAATATGTAAAGTTTATTTTTTTATTTTAACAAAATATATTGTATAAAATAGAAATAAATTATGATTTTAATAATAATTTTCCCTTTACAAATGATTAGGACGTATAAGTTTAACCCATAGAATTCAATAACATTTACAATATAACTTGAAAATTCTATGATTTGTTAATTTAATTATACCATAAAATTTAAAAATACTAAAAAATATAATTTAAAAAATACATTTAAACAAAACAAAAATACTAATCTTAAAATTAGATTTTAAAAATATTAAATTGTATTAATTTAAGTACTATTAAGATAACTTCTATAATTTAAATAATTTGCTTTTGCAATTAACATATTATTTAATGTTTGATAATTATATATTTTTGCTCCATTAGTTAAAGATTTTAAAAAATGATATACATCACTTTCAGCAGAACAACCAATATTTCAATCAGCATTTTGATTAATAATTCCTTGTTCATTATTTTTAAAATAATTATAAGTTTTTTTAGTAACTTTATTATGATTATTTTCTAAAATAGTAATTAATCCATTATAATTACCATTTGAAAAAGTAGTTGTTACATCTAAATACTTTGTTCAATCAAGTGCTTTTTTTTTGATGTTTACCACGAACATTAACAAAAGATTTTCATAAATAACTATAAGCATGATATTTATCTAAAATATAATAACAGCCCAATCAACTAGCCATTGCTCTAATTCATAATGCACCATCCCCAGCAACTACTAAATTATAATTATTATATTCTCAATTAATAGCAAATATATTTAATTTAATATCATAATGATTATTAATAGTTTGCATTGTAAAATTATGTAATTCTTCTTGTTTTGGTGCATTATTAGTTTTAAATAACATAAATGAAGTTATTTTCTTGTCTAATTTATTTCTATATGAATAAATTTCTTTTCTTCCTAAATTATAAGTTAAAAGTCTACAACAATATTGTTGTTTTAAACTATTTTCATCTCAACAAGTTATATAAGCATCATCTGCACATATATTTAATTTTTCATTATCTAATACTTTAAATTTTTCTTCTGGTATTCATTTTGAAATATTTGCATTTTTAAAAATTCTTGAAATAAGATTTTTAGAAAAAGAAGTATATTTAAATTCTGATTGAATATTAAAATAACCTTTTTTACTTATTAAATTTTCAATTAAATTATCTAATATATCAAAATATAAATCATTAGTAATTCTTGCTCTTTTTTAATACCAAATTCTTCATAAATTGGATAATAATATTGTTTATTAATTGTATCTCAATAAACTCTTTGTCTAAAAGTCCCTATTCCAATTGGAGTATTTACTGTTCTATTAACTCTTGAATCAATTTTATATTGATTTTTATCTCTATTTTGAAAAAAATATTCATCATAATCATGGATTTTTTGAAAATATTTTGCTAAAATATCTGTGATTTCTGATTTTAGAAATTCTTTAAAACTAAACATTTTTTAACACCTTTCTAGTTATATGTTTCACGCTCAATTTTAGCAAATTTGTTAAAATATTGTTGAAAAATGTTTGGTTTTAGAGTATAATATTAACAAACGTTTAATAACTTGATAACTTGATAACTTGAAAATTCTATTTACGTTTAAAAGATAACTTTTATTAGTTATCTTTTCTTTTTTAATAAAATAATGTACAATAAAGAAAAATATAAATAGAAAAGGAAAATAAAAATGTTAAAATTGGGTGAATGACCACTATTAGCGATAGCGCTTTCAATATATTTAATAATATTTGCACTAGTATTACTCGGTGTAAAAGGCACTGAATTATGTCATAGACAAAAAAAATGGGTATATTTTTTATGTTTATTTCATTAAATATTATTGGTTTATTTTGGGCAAATAAAATATTTAAAAAAGAAAATCCAGATTTTAAATTTTGACAAACTATAAAAAATATTTTTAAAATTAAGAGAAAAAATAAAAAAATAGCAGTATAATGCTATTTTTTGCTATAATTATATTATAAAAATTAAATAAAAAAATATATGAAGTAATTAATAAAGTTAATAAGTTATTGTGGGAAAACTTAACTTAAACATTATATTAATTATATCATAATTTTTCGTTTTTTAAAGCATATGAAAGGAGATTTTTATGTGCAAGAAGAAAAAATAAAAATAAGAACAATTTTTAATGATGCAAAAGCATTAAGAGAAAAATTAGAAGAATATTTTAATCATTGTAAACAAACTGAAGAAGTACCTACTAAAATTGGTATGTTAGTTTATTTAGATATTACAGAAAATACTCTTTATAGTTGAAAACAAAAAAAGAGAAATACTTTTTTACAACAAATTAATTGAGCATATTTACAAATACGCCATATTAATACACAAAGATATTTAAAAGCAAATGCAAATAATACTGCATGATATTTAGAAAGAGCATTTGTGAAAGAATATCATTTATCTACAAAAATTGATATAAAAAGTAGTGATAATACAGCCCCTATAGCAATTAGTTTAGAAAATAAAGGTAAGAATAAATGTTAAGTAATTTTGGTTATTTATTAGATATTGCTAAAAGAATGTATTTAAAACAACCTTTAAATATTAATAAAATTAAACAATTAGGTAGTCGTAAATCTGGTAAAACATTTAGTGATATTGAATTTCTTGGTATTTTATTAATGTTAGATAATATTAATATTCATGCTTATTTAATTCGTAATATGTCAAAACAATTAAATGATAGTTGACAAGAATTAAAACAAATTATTAGAGCAACATATCCATCAATTAATTTTATTATTAGTGAAACTAAAAAAACTATTGAATTTAATGGTAGTAAAATCACTTGTAAATATTTACATGCACAAGATAATAGTAATGTTAAATTAACTGGATTAGCAAGTAATTATTTATATGATTATGTAATTATATGAAGTGATGAAAGATATGAAATTACTGAAAATGATTATCAAGATTTAAAAGATGCTATTCGTGGTGCAAATCAATTATTAGAAATTGAAAGTTGTAATCCTTGAAGTATTTTAAATGAATTTATTAAAAAAACTATAAATGCTTGTCCACAAAATGAAAAGCAAATAATTAATGAATATGAACAATTTACTATTATTGATAATACTATTTATCATTATCAAAATTGAAAATTAAATACTCATTTAAAAGATAGTGATAAACAACAATTATTAGAAATAGAAAAATTAGACCCAATATCTGCAAGAGTAAGAAGTCATGGTTTAGTAGGTTATGAATCTGGTGGAATATATTCACATTTAATTCATAAGATTAGTAGATTATTACAACCAAGTTATAGATTTAGTGCTGGATTAGATTATGGGTTTAAAGATGATGCTTTATCATGTTTATTAATAGGTTTTGATTATAATTTTAAATTTGTTAATGTTATTGATTGTTTAAAAATAGAAAATAAATTAATTAGATATGATAATAAACAATTAGCAAGATTAGTAGTTGAGTTTTATATTAAATTAGCAAAAGAAAATAATTTGTTATATGAATATGGTTTAACTGTATATTGTGATTTTAGTAATTATACATTTATTGAAATGTTAAATGATACAGCAATTAAATATCAAGTTAATTCATGGCTATATTTTAAAGATTGTGTGAAATTAAGACTTGAGTTTAGAATAGGTAAGAATGTGGCTTTAATGGCATCAGAACGCTTAAATATTAGTATGAATGCACAAGCATTATTAGATGAATTTAGATTGGCTGTATGAGACCCTAAAAGTATTAAACAAATACCATTAGCGGGTAATGACCATTTACGTGATGCATTTGATTATGCTATAGAACCATATATTAGAAATTTAAGTGCAAATATAAATCCTTATTTTGAAAGGAAGTAACATATGAATAATCATAATACTGAAATATTAAATCCTAGTTGATGTATGATAAATCTTCAAGAAATAATAGCAAATCATGCTTCTAAATTACTTTGGGGTAATGGTTATACTTTAACAAGTGAAGATGAAGAATATAAAAGAGCAATTGAAAAATTAAAAGAATGAAATAATTTTGATAGTTTATTTTATCAAGATTGTCATATTAAATCTGGTTATGGTTATAGTATTGTTCAAATTGATAAAAGTAAAACTGGTAGAATATCATTAAATTTTTCTCAACCTTATGCTCAATCAAGAGTTGCAAGAGTATTAGATACTGAACAAGGTGCTAGTACTTGGTCAAGATTACAATATGATGACCAAAGTATTTATGTTAAAACAACATATACTCCAAATCAAATAATTAGATATTTTACTAGTGATTTTATTACATTAGATGGATTACAAGAAAAGATAAGTAAAGATTTACAACTACCTTTAATAGAAAATCATAATTTAGGTATTATTCCAGTTAAATTTATGCAAAATTTACCTAAAAAGAATTTCTTTGGTGGAGTTATTGGTGATTATTATCCAGATATGACTCCAATTAAAAAATTACAGCAATTATTAAATAAAACATTTGAATCAATTGAACATGAACTTGAATATAATGTTACTCGTGTATTTTTAGATATTACTGAACAAGAAATAAATCAATCTAAAACTGCTTTTGATTTAAAAAAATTAATAGGTAAATTTATTTTACAAGCAAATTTAAGAAGTTTAGGAAGTACTAGTGGAACACCACCAATTGCTATTTTACAAGGTAGTCCAATATTAGATAAATATGCTGAATTTATACAATTTATTATTGATAAAGCATTTGAAGGCTCTGGATATAGTCCAGTAAATGATACTACAAGTCAAAAAACTGAAGCAAGAAGTATTAATTACTAATTCAAGAGATATGGAAACTACAAGAATTAAAAGAACTTTAAATCAAAGTGATTGAAATGAAATATTTCAAAGATGTTTTATATTAATGGGATTAGATGGTGATAAATCTAAATGAACATTTGAAATTAAAGAAAATACTATTATAGATAGATTAAAATCATTAGAAATTAATGAGAGAAAATTAGCATTAGATTTAACTAATAGAAAACGTATTCTTGTGCAAGAAGAAGGTGTTAGTGAAGAAGAAGCAATGAACATTCTTAAAGAAAATAGAAGAATGAGAAAAGAAGAAATTGATTTTGATAATGGATTAGTAAAAGATATTGATGGAGAAACTAAAAATGATACCGAAAATAAATCATCAATTAATTAAAACAGTTTGAAAATCAACTGGTGAAATTGAAAAAGATTTTACACAAAATAAAGATTTACAATTTCGGGTATGTCCTTTTACTATTATTTTAGGTGCTATAAATTCAACAGAAACGGGATATAAACCACCAACTAGTATTCCTAATGATTATACTTCATTTAGTAAAATCTTTACTGGAAGAGAAGCAATATTATCTGTATGAGATAATAGTTTTGATTTAATAGAACCAGATTTAAAAACAATAGATTCTACTGGTAAAAAGATTTTAAAAGTTGGTGATGTATTTTATGGAAATATTTTAAGTGACCAATTAGGTATTACTTATTCAGCAACTCCCAATGATAATAGTTTCATTCAAGAACAAGCAATTAAAAATGTAGTCATTAATATTCCAAATGAAAAAAAGAATTTTAATTTTATTAATAACATTGTTTCAAATTTATATAAGTTATATATGATTCCAGAAATTAATAAAGTTATAAATACTGATAAATCCATTAAAGTTGATAGACAATGATATATTCTTGAAGTTGCAAGTAAAACTTATAATAATGAAAATAAAGAATTAGCATATATTCAATGTACTTTTAGTAGTTTAAATGATAAATTATCAACAAGTGGTTTAGCAATTAATCAATATGTACAATTAGGTGCTGTTGGTGAACCGGTTGCAATACCTACACTGGATTTAAATAATAATATTATATTAGACCAAGATTATTTACCACCAAGACCAGTTACACATGCACAGATTACTTTTTATGGTACAGTTGGAAAAATAGGAATTGGATTATTAGGAAGAAATATTATTAACAAAAATGATAATAAAGAAATTATTATGAATCCTAC
This sequence comes from Spiroplasma endosymbiont of Danaus chrysippus, assembly GCF_902809815.1. Taxonomy (GTDB): domain Bacteria; phylum Bacillota_I; class Bacilli_A; order Mycoplasmatales; family VBWQ01; genus Spiroplasma_E. The sequence continues at coordinate 103,645 of NZ_CADDIL010000001.1, forward strand.
ACATTTAATTTTTCCTTTAAATTATCAAGCATCTACATATGACCCAGTTAGTTTTAGTGCTTTGCCAGAAACTAATTATGTTTTAACAGTAGGAGCAAAATCAACAGTTGATACTTATCAACAATGGCAAGAAGTAATAGCACCAATGTATGATGATGGTGCGAAAAAAACTTTTGAAGGTCATATATTAACTGATGTTGAAAAAACAACATCTACAAACAANAGAAACTAATTATGTTTTAACAGTAGGAGCAAAATCAACAGTTGATACTTATCAACAATGGCAAGAAGTAATAGCACCAATGTATGATGATGGTGCGAAAAAAACTTTTGAAGGTCATATATTAACTGATGTTGAAAAAACAACATCTACAAACAAAATTGACACTGAAACTGGTAAATATATTCCTTATTGAGATAGTAATTTTTTAAATGGAGTAAACTTAGATACTGATAAATTTTATACTATTGGTAATCCTTATTTTGTATATTTTAATAAAAATAATAAAAAAANAAAAAACAACATCTACAAACAAAATTGACACTGAAACTGGTAAATATATTCCTTATTGAGATAGTAATTTTTTAAATGGAGTAAACTTAGATACTGATAAATTTTATACTATTGGTAATCCTTATTTTGTATATTTTAATAAAAATAATAAAAAAATAAGAGGTCAGGTTAATGGTTATATTATTAATAATTTAAAATTTAAAAATTTAAGAAATTTAAATGCTTTAATGTATTTTATTTATAATTCTATGAATGAAATTCCTTTATCAATAAGAGAAACCGTTAAAATTCAATTAAATACTATACCGGTATTTGGTAGTTTTTTTAGTGGTTTTACTGGTGGAATGAATATAGGATTTAAAAAAGTTTCAAATTTATTAATACCAAGATTTGATACTGTTAATTTTTTTATGAGTGCAGAATTATATAAATTTTATACAAACGTTATTTATTCAAGTGCAAAAGAAAAAAATATTATGCCTTATGATGTTTTTAGAAATGGCACACCCGATTCATTACCAGCAATTTTAGGAACATCAAGTCATATGACAAGTTTTACGTTTAATTTAACGGATAACATTAAACTTTCAACTTATGATATTGATAATAATAATATTGTTGATACTAAATATATGAATCTAGTTAATATATCACAAAATAATCCAAATAATAATCAACAAATATATTTATTACCACCAGTAGAAGATTTTGATTTACAATCACCAATTTTTAGTAATGATAATTATAATGGTTTTTATATAGATATGATTGATATTTTAGTTCAAGGAAAATGTAACTTTAAATTAACATTTTATAGTATGCCAAATGATTACGAAAGTGCTGTAAGTGATGATTTTAGTATTTGAGCAGGAACATATCAAACGGTTGGTAAAGCAAGTGGTAATATAAGATTGATTAAAAATAACTTTTTACTAGCAAATAATAATTATAGTTTTAAAAATAAATATAATTATCCAAAAGCAGTTAATCCACCACCGCCAACAGAAATACCACACTCAATATTCATAGATTTATCTGGTCAAAAATTAAATAATAATTTTACTTCTCCATTTGTATCAGATATTTCTAAACGTTATCAATATTTTATTTATCCAAATAATACTAATTATCAGTCATGAATAAAAAATATTTCAATTGATTTAACTGATTATGATTATCAAAACGTAAAAGATTTTCTAAATGATTATAAAAATTTTGAATTAAATTGAAATATTAGTATATCGGCAATTGAAGGAAATAAAAACAATACCTTTAATAGTAGTAATTCATTTATTATTCCTGATTTAAAAGATATACCTCAATTCATAGGAGAATATATACCTTATTTTCATGAAAATAATCCAGAAACTTATTATCACTATAATGATAATCAAGAACATGAAGGTAATAATTGTAAATTTAAAGTAGAAATTCTTTTATCTCCTAGTTTAAAAGAATATTATATAAAAAATGAACTTGATAGTAATAAATATTATTCAGTATTAATTGGAGATACAAATAATGTTAGTTCAGATGATACAAGAGTAACTTTTATACAAACTTGATTAATTATGAGTTTTGTAGGTACTAAATTAAATATAACTATAAATTTAATTGGTAGTTTGCATATTAATACTGATTATTTAACTAGTGAAATAATTAGTAATATTAACTTTAATAATATACAAATTTCACCAAGAGTGACATAACAGTTAGAAAGGTGGTGGTAATTATGTTAAATGAAAATGAAATGAAAGAAGGTAATACTATGGAAGAAAAAGAAAAAGATGAAGAACAAGAAGAAAATAAAGAAGAAGTAAAATCAGAAGAAAATACTGAAAAAGAATCTGAAGAGAAAAAAGAATCAGAAACTGAAGAATCTAAAGAACCAACTTTAGAAGAAAAATATAAAGAATTAGAAGAAAAATATAATGCTTTATATAAAGAAAAAACTGATAAAGATAGAGAAATTAGACATTCAGAAAGTTATAAAAAATATGATTTATCACAAGAAAATATTAATTTATTAAAAAGATATCTTGGTGATAAAGAAGATATTGAAGAAGAATTATCATTATTAAATAAAGATTTTCCACATTTATTTAATAAAAATAAAGATACAAATATTAGTAATTCTTTAGATGTAAAAGATAAATTTAAAGAAGAAAAAGAAGATGAAGTAGATACTAGAAAAATAGGAATGGTAGGTTAAATTATGGATTATAGTATGCATGAATTACTTAGTCAAATTGATTTAGTAAGAAAATCATTAATTATTATTAATGATAATAATTTAAAAAAATTACAAGTAGAAGATTTATTAATTGAATTATTAATGAAATTAAAATAAGGAAAAGGTGAAATAAAAATGGCAATTATTACAACACAATCAACAACAATTAATGACCCTAGTAATCCAACTGGGAAATTAGATTTATCAGTAAAATATATTAAAAATTTAAAAGTTTTATTATCAAAAAGAGTAGCATTAATTAATGCAACAGTAGAAAATAGAGAACAATTAGATGCTGGTACTGCTATTTATAATATTACTAAAAAAAATCTTACAGATGATTATAATGCTGGTGCTGGTGCTAATGATTTAACAGCCACAAGAGTTGAACAAATTTTATTAGATAAAAAGAAACAAATTGTTTTTGAAGAAGAAACATTAGATTTAAAAAGATTAGGTGCAAAATATGAAGATGGTAATGTTCTTGTATCAGATAGTTTAGCATCTAGTTGAATTGATGCAAAAGCAAAAACAGTAGAAACTTATTTAGTAGCAAAATTATTATCATTAGCAGTTAAAACAGCAAAAGATAATGAAATTATTAAAATTGCATTACCAAGTACACCAAAAATAGATGATTATAGAATGTTATTATGATTAAAAATATCAAATACATTAGCAACATTAAAAGCAAGAATTACTGATGAATATATTGGTACAGATGAAGAAGATTATACATTATGAGTATCTAGTTTTTTTAAACCATTAGTATTATTATCAACAACTACATTAGGTAGTGATAGTGCAAGTCAAGCATTAAAAGATGGTAAAATTGTAGAAATTGGTGGTATTAAAATTGTAGAATGTCCGTGATTAGGTAGAAATTATCCCGCTGGAGTTATTGATAAAAAAGAAGGATTTAATTTTTTAGGATGTGATGCTGTATTAGTGCATAAAGAAGCATTAGCATTTCCATTTAATCGTGGTCAAGATAATATTTTTGTTTTACAAACTAATGGTAATATTAAGAATTTTCATAAGTTTTTAGTTTCAGAAGGTAAAGCATTACGTCCAGATTTAGTTAAAGGATTTACAGTTACTTCAAGTATTGATATTGCAACAGCAATTGAATTTACTAATTTAGGTGCTATTACTATGGCTGGTGCAACACCAACAGCAGATGAAGTTGAAAAAGCAATTCTTGCTAAAAATCCTAATTATGTTAAAGGTAATGCTAATTTTTCAGATTTAACAGCAACAAGTGCTAATGTTGAAGGTAAAACTTTATATGATGGTTCTTTACAAGTAACTTTTACAAAGAAGTAATTTAAATGCCTATTATCTTACTTTTAAGAATGATATTAGAAACTGCTGTTAGTGATATTCAAACTGCTGAATTAATAGAAAAATTTAAAAAAAGTAATTCATTATTTAATAGTTTTTTAAAAAATCCAGCAGGAATATTAAAAAATCAATTAATGTCAAAAGTATTAGGACAAGGCAAATCTCAAAAAGAATTATCTGAATTTCAACAAGTTTTACAAAAATTAACTAATTTACCAGTAATTCATAAAAAAATAATGACACATATTACTAATAATAATATTGCTAAATTACAACATATTCAAAAACAATATTTAACTGGTAAAGGATTAATGCAAAAAGGTAAAGAAATAATAATGAATGCTATTAATGAAAATTTTGCTGATAGTGTTATTGGAGTTTATATTAATCTTTCTAGTAGTGCATTAGCGGGTGGTATATGAACTCCAGTAATACAACAACAATCTGGTACTTATGGTATTGCTACATTAACTTATAGAACTAATTTATCTAAAAGTTATGATTATTTTATGGTCACAAGAGAAACTTGAATTGATATGTGTAAAGCAAAAAGTATGTATGGTACTGGTGCTAATAGTGTATTTATTAGAGAATATGCCAATGGTGGTTTATCTAAAACTGATAGAGAAAAAAGAGTTAGAACTAATGTTAAAAATATGAATAAAAAAGTTACTCAACAAGGAAAATATAAATCTGTTATTGGTGTAGTTAATAAATCACAAGCAGTACAAGGATATGGAAGGTATAAAGATTATGGAAAACAAAAATAATATTGATTGAAATGTAAATTTAAATTATATTACAAAAGATGATTTAAAAACTATATATGGTTTTATACCAGATGCTGACCAAACGACAATTGATAATACTAAAACTGATTTTACTATTATGGCTATTGCTATATCAAGTGAAAGAATTAATACTATTACTGGTAATCAAATTGAAGTAATAGGATTTAAAAATCTTAATGAAACTCAACAACAATTAGTTAAAAGAGCAACAGCAAGAATGACTATATATTATTTAACTGATGGAATGGCATTTATTAGAAGTAGTGTATCTATTAGTGGTAATGGTTTATCAAGTAGTATTAGTCCACCAACTGAACCAGATTATGTATTAATGGAAGTATATAATTTATTACAACAATCAAATTTACATACTCCAAGAAAAGCAATTAATAATCCTATTTCATGTAATACAGATAATTTTAATACACCTAGTATTTTTGATGAAAGTGATACAAGAGTAATAACATGAGATTCTGGTAATAAAACATTTTTACAAAAAATTGGAATAATTGAAGGTACTGGTATAAAAATAGATGATATTACTGATACTATACCTAAATTAAAAATTCATGTTGATAGTAATATTGATTCATTATGAGAAGTTGATAAAGATAATCCTAATTTTATTAAACCAAAAGATGATAAAGGTATTGATGTTAATGGGAGAAGAATTATTGATGTTGGTACACCTACATTTTTAAGTGATGCTACAACTAAAGTATATGTTGATAATTTATTAGATAAAAAACAAGATAAATTAATTGCTGGTGAAAATATTACTATTGATAAAGAAACTAATACTATTAGTGCTACTGGTGGTAGTAGTGAATCATTATGAGAAGTAGACCCTAATAGTCCAAATATTATTCAACCTAAAGAAAAAAGAATTATTACTTCAAATAATACTAGAATTGTTGATATAGGTGAACCAGAACAAGAAAAAGATGCAACTACAAAACAATATGTTGATAATTTATTAGATAAAAAGCAAGATAAAGAAAAGTGATTAATAGTTGCTACAAGTGTTATAAATGGAGTTAATCAAACTATTACATATGATTGTAAAGAAAATAAAAGATATCGTATATGATTTAATTATGGTATTAGAAGACAAACATTAATATTATCTGATATTTATATTTATGAAGAATTTATTTATTCAAAAGGAAGTAATACTGAATTAACATTTGATATAAATCATTCTCAACCTTATTTAATTTGTAATAGAACAAATACTCCAATATTTACTTGATTAGCTGGAAATACAAGAAACGGTAATTTATGAAAATTAGAAGAATTAGAAGAAAATAATGAAAATATTTATAAAATTACTAGTAATACATTAAATATTATTTCACCAAATAAAATTAATATGAATAAACCAATAAAAATTATTTCTAATAATTTAGAAACAAATGAAATTGAAGAAAATTGTTGAGATATTGAATTAAAAAATAATCCAATTCCAAGTATTCCAAAATGAAAAGAAGTAGGAACAAAAATTAATATAAATCATATTAAATATACTTTTAAATCAAATACTAAATATAAAATTTATTATAATTTTGAAAGTCAATCAAGTAATAAAAAATTTGCTTTTATGTGTAAAGAATTTTTATATGGTGAGTTAAATAAAGAGGTTCAAACTTTGGATTGAGATAAAGTTAATGATAGAATAATAATTTCTTTACAAATGCAAAATGATACCATTGCTATCGTTAGTGACCCTACAAGATTTGGCCAACTTTTAAAATTAGAAGAATTACAGGAATAATATTATGTTTTTTAAAATTATAAAGATTATTTTAGGTTTAATAGGAGTTTTATTATCTTCTGCGGTTGCTGGTTTAATTATATTCATTATTGTAAAAATTGTATTAAAAATTAATCAAATTTTTTAGAAAGGTGGTGATTAATATGGATACTACAACAATTATTATAGTTGCTAATTTATGTATTAATGGGGGTTATGTTTTAATTAAATTAGGAAAAGCATTAGTTGCATTTGGTAAATCTTTAACAGACCCTAATAAAAAAGAACTTAAAAAACAAAATAAAATTAATAAATTACAAAGTAAATTAAATTCTATTAATAAAAAAGAAGAAGTAAAAAGTATTTATTAATAATAAAAAATGCCTATATTAAAGGCATTTTTGGGAATGTTTAGTAATCTGTGTGACTTACAAAAATAACTATGTTTAATTAATTCTAGTAAATATAATTTATATATCTAGAAAGAGTGAGTTACAGATGGCTAAAAAAGATAATCTTAATAACAATGATCCAATATCAAAAGCAGTAGATTTATTATTAGAAAATACTGAGGATTTAACAACAGTTTTTAAAGAGGGAGGCTTATATAAAGAATTAACTAAACGATTGGTAGAAAAAATGTTGAATTCTGAGATGCAAAATTATTTAGGACACGAAAGAAATCAACGCAGTAATAATGACAATGTTCGTAATGGTACAACATCAAAAAAATTAATAACTCAACAAGGTAAAATTGAAATTGATGTACCAAGAGATCGCAATAGTAATTTTGAACCAGTAATAATCACAAAAAGACAGAGAAGATTTGATGGTTTTGATCAACAAGTTCTTTCACTATATGCAAAAGGTATGACTTTATCAGATATTAGAATGCAGTTGCAAGAGTTATATGATGGCGCAGATATTAGCGAAAGCGTAATTAGTCAAATTACTGATGATGTCATTGATGATGTCAAAGCATGGCAAAATCGTCCATTAGATAGTGTTTATCCAATCATTTATTTTGATTGTATCGTAGTTAAAGTACGTCAGGATAAACGTATTATTAACAAATCAGTTTATATAGCTTTAGGAGTTGATTTAGAAGGTAAAAAAGATGTTTTAGGTTTATGAATTAGTGAAAATGAAGGTGCTAAATTCTGATTAAATAATTTTACAGAAATGAAAAATCGAGGCTTAAATGATATTCTTATTGCTTGTAGTGATAATTTAACAGGCATGTCAGAGGCAATACAATCAGTTTATCCTAAAACTGAACATCAATTATGCATAGTTCATCAAATTAGAAATAGCTTAAAATATGTTTCATACAAACATCGAAAGTCTCTAGTTATCGATTTAAAGCCAATTTATACAGCATGTAGTGAAGAACAAGCAATGCAAGCTTTAGAATCATTTGAAAGTAAATGAAATAAACAATATCCACAAATTGCTAAATCTTGATATAAAAATTGAGAAAATTTAATGGTTTTTATTAGTTATCCAGCAGAAATTAAAAGGGTAATTTATACTACAAATGCTATTGAATCTGTTAATAGCCAATTACGAAAAGTTATTAGAAATAAAAAAGTTTTTCCTAATGATATGGCAGTTTTTAAAATTTTTTACTTAGCAATTGAAAATATCACAAAAAAATGAACATTGCCTATTCAAAATTGAAATACAGCAATTGCTCATTTTATGATAAAATTTGAAGACAGAATTAATCTGAACTAGTACTTTGTAAAACAAAGAAACACAGATTACTAAAAAGCCTCGCATTTTTTAATTTTATAAATGATGATGACTATAATCTCAATTTAATGAAGCATTATCTCTATCAAATAATATTTCACTTATATCACTGCCATAATTACTTACATTATCATTTACTAATCTTGCAGTTTCATTATTAAATGGTGTTTCTTGTATTTCTTGAATATGATTTGTAGTTTCCATAGGTAGTAAATTATGAATAATTTCACTTGCACCAGCAATTATGGTAGGTACTGCATAAGCATTATTAAAATCATTATTAATACCCATAGCAACACCACTTGATATTAAACAACCACCAGTAGCTATATTAGTAATTCTTCTTATAGATTCAAAACGATTAGGTATTAATTCAGTAATACCAGCAACCAAACTAGCAATACCATATGAATTTAAACTAATAAATGTATCTCAATCCATTAAATTATTAGGGTTATTATTTACTACAAATAATAAATCTGGTGGAAAAGGGTCTACTGTTGTTGTAGTAATAGGATTTTCTGTTGGATTAGGGTTAATATTATTGGTAACAAACTTTGAATAATTAACTAAACCAATTGTTCCTAAACCTAATAATATTTTTTTAGAACTATTAATTAATTTAGTTTTAGTATTTGGTCTTTGATTTAAATTTCATATATCTAAACCTAATTTTTTACCAAATAATAAACTATTAATTGAACCTAATATTGGATTTGCAATTACTTGACCATAATAAGCACTTGTACCAATCATTGCACAAATAGGACTTATACCAATTCTTATTAATTTTGTTAAAGTATAATTATTTGTTTCCATTTTTATTCTCCTTTTATAAATTTAAATTGCATATGTCCAATAGTATCTCTATTATTACCAACTATAATTAAATATCCAGTTTGATTATTTTCTAAAATTCATGAATAAAAAATATCTTGTGGATATAATTTTGGATATAAATTTAAGAGGCTTTTTAGTAATCTGTGTTTCTTTGTTTTACAAAGTACTAGTTCAGATTAATTCTGTCTTCAAATTTTATCATAAAATGAGCAATTGCTGTATTTCAATTTTGAATAGGCAATGTTCATTTTTTTGTGATATTTTCAATTGCTAAGTAAAAAATTTTAAAAACTGCCATATCATTAGGAAAAACTTTTTTATTTCTAATAACTTTTCGTAATTGGCTATTAACAGATTCAATAGCATTTGTAGTATAAATTACCCTTTTAATTTCTGCTGGATAACTAATAAAAACCATTAAATTTTCTCAATTTTTATATCAAGATTTAGCAATTTGTGGATATTGTTTATTTCATTTACTTTCAAATGATTCTAAAGCTTGCATTGCTTGTTCTTCACTACATGCTGTATAAATTGGCTTTAAATCGATAACTAGAGACTTTCGATGTTTGTATGAAACATATTTTAAGCTATTTCTAATTTGATGAACTATGCATAATTGATGTTCAGTTTTAGGATAAACTGATTGTATTGCCTCTGACATGCCTGTTAAATTATCACTACAAGCAATAAGAATATCATTTAAGCCTCGATTTTTCATTTCTGTAAAATTATTTAATCAGAATTTAGCACCTTCATTTTCACTAATTCATAAACCTAAAACATCTTTTTTACCTTCTAAATCAACTCCTAAAGCTATATAAACTGATTTGTTAATAATACGTTTATCCTGACGTACTTTAACTACGATACAATCAAAATAAATGATTGGATAAACACTATCTAATGGACGATTTTGCCATGCTTTGACATCATCAATGACATCATCAGTAATTTGACTAATTACGCTTTCGCTAATATCTGCGCCATCATATAACTCTTGCAACTGCATTCTAATATCTGATAAAGTCATACCTTTTGCATATAGTGAAAGAACTTGTTGATCAAAACCATCAAATCTTCTCTGTCTTTTTGTGATTATTACTGGTTCAAAATTACTATTACGATCTCTTGGTACATCAATTTCAATTTTACCTTGTTGAGTTATTAATTTTTTTGATGTTGTACCATTACGAACATTGTCATTATTACTGCGTTGATTTCTTTCGTGTCCTAAATAATTTTGCATCTCAGAATTCAACATTTTTTCTACCAATCGTTTAGTTAATTCTTTATATAAGCCTCCCTCTTTAAAAACTGTTGTTAAATCCTCAGTATTTTCTAATAATAAATCTACTGCTTTTGATATTGGATCATTGTTATTAAGATTATCTTTTTTAGCCATCTGTAACTCACTCTTTCTAGATATATAAATTATATTTACTAGAATTAATTAAACATAGTTATTTTTGTAAGTCACACAGATTACTAAACATTCCCAAATTTAATGCTAATAAATAACATAAAGCATCTTCTTTATTTTTTAATAATTCTACTGTTCGACATTTTATTTCTTTAGGACTTTTTTCATTATAAAATCATTCAGTTCTAATGTTTCTCATTATTTCACTTCCTTTTATGAACTCATCAGCACCGTAATAAACGGTGGACTATAGAATTATAATGTTATCCAAATTTTTAATAATTCTATAGTTTCGTTCTGTATAAAATAAAATTTAGGACTTACATTGACATATTTTAAGCAAGAATAAAAAATAGGGAATAGGAGTCAAAAAGGGTATATGTCAAATGCCTAAATATTGGGAATGTTTAGTAATCTGTGTGACTTACAAAAATAACTATGTTTAATTAATTCTAGTAAATATAATTTATATATCTAGAAAGAGTGAGTTACAGATGGCTAAAAAAGATAATCTTAATAACAATGATCCAATATCAAAAGCAGTAGATTTATTATTAGAAAATACTGAGGATTTAACAACAGTTTTTAAAGAGGGAGGCTTATATAAAGAATTAACTAAACGATTGGTAGAAAAAATGTTGAATTCTGAGATGCAAAATTATTTAGGACACGAAAGAAATCAACGCAGTAATAATGACAATGTTCGTAATGGTACAACATCAAAAAAATTAATAACTCAACAAGGTAAAATTGAAATTGATGTACCAAGAGATCGTAATAGTAATTTTGAACCAGTAATAATCACAAAAAGACAGAGAAGATTTGATGGTTTTGATCAACAAGTTCTTTCACTATATGCAAAAGGTATGACTTTATCAGATATTAGAATGCAGTTGCAAGAGTTATATGATGGCGCAGATATTAGCGAAAGCGTAATTAGTCAAATTACTGATGATGTCATTGATGATGTCAAAGCATGGCAAAATCGTCCATTAGATAGTGTTTATCCAATCATTTATTTTGATTGTATCGTAGTTAAAGTACGTCAGGATAAACGTATTATTAACAAATCAGTTTATATAGCTTTAGGAGTTGATTTAGAAGGTAAAAAAGATGTTTTAGGTTTATGAATTAGTGAAAATGAAGGTGCTAAATTCTGATTAAATAATTTTACAGAAATGAAAAATCGAGGCTTAAATGATATTCTTATTGCTTGTAGTGATAATTTAACAGGCATGTCAGAGGCAATACAATCAGTTTATCCTAAAACTGAACATCAATTATGCATAGTTCATCAAATTAGAAATAGCTTAAAATATGTTTCATACAAACATCGAAAGTCTCTAGTTATCGATTTAAAGCCAATTTATACAGCATGTAGTGAAGAACAAGCAATGCAAGCTTTAGAATCATTTGAAAGTAAATGAAATAAACAATATCCACAAATTGCTAAATCTTGATATAAAAATTGAGAAAATTTAATGGTTTTTATTAGTTATCCAGCAGAAATTAAAAGGGTAATTTATACTACAAATGCTATTGAATCTGTTAATAGCCAATTACGAAAAGTTATTAGAAATAAAAAAGTTTTTCCTAATGATATGGCAGTTTTTAAAATTTTTTACTTAGCAATTGAAAATATCACAAAAAAATGAACATTGCCTATTCAAAATTGAAATACAGCAATTGCTCATTTTATGATAAAATTTGAAGACAGAATTAATCTGAACTAGTACTTTGTAAAACAAAGAAACACAGATTACTAAAAAGCCTCTAAATATTAATTATTTTCAATGTTAATATCTTCAATTTTTATATTTATAGTAATTCCATCTAGATTTTTTAATTCTTTTAATTTATCTATTATTTCTAAAATATCTTGTTTAGTCATTATCAAATTCACCTTTATTAATTCTTTCAATCATACAATGTGCATCCATTAAAAGATTTGCAATTAAACGTTCATTTAGTCTTATATCTTCTAAATCTTTTTTCATGTTGTTTTAATTTATCATTATAATATTCAAGTAATTTTTCTTTATTCATTATCAAATTCACCTCTTTCAATTCTTTTAATTCAATTTTCTAATTCATAAAGTTTCGATGAATCTTGTCTTAATACATTATTTAAAAAATCTATTCTTTCTTTTATACAAGCGATTATTTTTTCTTTATTCATATTAAACTTCAAAACTTTCTATTATTTCTTCTTCTTTTTCTAATTCTTTTAATTTAGATAAAGCAGAATTTAAATCAGTATTATCAGTTTCATTATTTGAATTAATAATTTTTACTTCATCACCAGTATTATCTTTATAAGCAATAGTTTCTTCATTAATTACTATACCTTGGTCTAATTGAAGTGCTAAATTAATATCATCTTGATTATTTAATACAATAATTGGTGTTTTATTAATTTCACGAATTAATGCTTTTACAACTGTTTTTAAAGCCATTTGGTCAAAACTAGTATTTCAAGGACTATCTTCACGCTTAGTTTTACTAAATTTTTTTCTTCATTCTTGGCATTCTTCAACAGTCATTCCTTTATAAAAATTATTAATTTTACCATTTTTATCTAAAAGTGAAATATAACAATAATAACCAATTGTATTAATAGTTTTTCTTTCAAAAATTAATGCTGGATTAATTTCTCATTTATTATTTTCTTGATTAAATTTATGTGCAGTTGTTATTTTTTCTCTTTGAAAATCCATTACTAATCCAGTTCTTTGTAATAATGTTAATCAACCATCTTCTTGAATTTGTACTTGTAATTCATCACCATAAGGTATTAATGCTAATTCTTTTTTAATAGGATTAATTGAAAGATTTAATTTATATAAATTAAATAAAGCATTAAATAAACTTTGTTGATTCATATTTCTTAAATCTTTACTAGAATTTCTAATCATTTCATAATAATTTCTAAATTTTAATAATTCTTCTTTATTATTTTTAATAAAATTAGGAATTTTTAATTCATTTTTATTATTACTCATTAGTTGATTCTCCTTTTTTATTTAATAATTCTAAAATTTCATCTAATTTTTTATTAATTTTTCCTAAGTGTTTTAATAAAATTAAAATTGATTTATCCATAATTTACTCCTATCATTTTTTAATTTTTTTAAATCTATTATCTAAATGTATTTCAATATTTTTACTAGGATTAATAACTAAATGACTATTAATAACAATTCAATTATTTACATTACTATCTAATTTTTTAGGTAATTTATCAAATTCAATTGAATTACAAGAATAAATATTTTTTTCTTTAATTGATTTTTCAGTAATCATTTTATTTCTCCTTATTAATTTATTTTTTTACAATCTCAACATAAATTATTTTGACAACATTCGTATTTTTGATGTTCATGGCAATAGTATAAAAAATTACATTTGTTCATTTTTATTTCTTCTTAATCATTCTTTAATATTATTTTTCAAAATATTTAATTCTTTAATTTGACCCCTTAAAACATCTAATTCTCATAAATTTAATTGACTTAAATTAATTTCTTCAATTTGATATTCTAAAAGTTCAATTCTAGCATTAATATTTTTAACTAATAATTGATTAAAATTACATTTTTTATTTTTACAATATTCTAATTTATATTCCATTTTTATCTTCTCCTTTAAAATATTTTGTTTTTGCATTCATTCATTCAATTATTAAAACATTTGTTATTTCAATTTCTATTTCTTTTTGAACATTTTTATTCGTTAAATAAACATAAGTTTTATTAGATGGCCATATACCATTAGCAAGTAACATACAATAATAAGCAGTTAATTGTAATTTAATTCTTTTTAGTTTATCTTCATCAATACAAGCATAAGTTTTATAATCTACTAAATAATATTTATTTTCTTTTTTATCTAAATAAACTAAATCTGGTGTTCCAGCAATTAAATAATTATCAGCAATAGGCTTTTCTATAATAAATTCATAATTATTTTTATCTTTAAATTTTTCTTTTAAAAATATTAGTGATTTTTTACAATAAGAATAATTAATATTATTAGTTAATGGTTTTAATTTTTTTAATAAATTATTAATAATATTTTCTTGATTAATATTTTGTAAATATAATTCATTAAGTTTATGAACTCATTTACCACGAACTGAAGCATTTTTTAATACTTCTGGTGATATATGACTATAACCAAATCCTAAATAATTATCAATAATTCTAGAAACCGATATTAATTCTTTATCATCTAAAAAATATTGATGAGTTTCTTTTTTAAAAATTAATTTACTCATATTTATTTTTACCTATTAATATTCAAAAACATTTATTACATAATCTATTACCAAAAGAAGATTGTTTTCTACATTTATCACAAGAACCAACCATTCTATATTCTCTACATTCCATAATTATTAATCCTTTCAATTAATGTTTAGAAGCAATAATTATTAATGTTAAAATCATAATAATTATTCCAATTGTTAAAAATATAATTCTACTTTTTCATGATTTTTTATAAAATTCTTTTTGCTCTTCAATTAATTCAATTTGTTCTTTTAATAATTTAGTTTGTAATTCTTCATTTTCTTTTTCTTCCATTTTTAATTCCTTTCATTAATTAAGTTTTTTATTTATCATGTCTGATTCTTCTTTTGAAATATAAACTTCCAATACTAATATTTCATAATGTGTAATAAAAGCATTTTCTAATAAATGATGTTTATAATTTCTATGAAAATTATTAGCATCTATAAAAGTACAAAAAACTTTATATTTTGTTTCATCTGTATAATTAACTTTGTATTTTACTAAATAAATGTATGACATATTTATTTTTCTCCTTTATTTTATTTATTGTGTTATGATATTGTTAATGAGGTATGTATTTATATATAAAACCCCCTATTTTCTTAAATAATACAAATATAATTATTAATTAGATTAATGGGGTATTTACTGAGCCATAATAAGGCTATTCAAATTAATCTATAATTACATTAAGCGATACAGTGTAACATTTTAACTTGCTTAACATTAAATGCTCTTTTATTCTGATATAGAAGTATTTACATTTCGTACTCACTATTAGACTTCTACGACAGTTTTATTAAGTTTTAATCTTTTAACAAAAAAAGAACGATAGTTATATCGTTCTTTGTTATTTTATGAAACTAGGAGTTAAAGTGATGCGCCCAATGATTATAATAGGTGTATTATTGTTAGGAATTATATATTTTTAAAATTAAGCCTGTTAATAAATTAAATTTATTAGTGTTTATTTTTATTATTTTTATATAATTCATTAGCAAACAATATTAATTAAAAACAAATTAAATATGTTAAGGAGAGATTTAAGTGTCAGAGTTAGATTTCTTATTTAATGAAGAAAAAGTAGAACAATTTATTAAAGAAGCAAAAAAAGATGAACAAATGAAAAAATATAATAAATCTTTTAATGATTTAAATGAAATTTTAAAACAATATTATAGTTGTTTAGATAGATATAATGCTTTTATAAATTCAAACAATAATAGAGAATTAAATTTAAAAAATAAAATAAAAAAATGATTTTTGTCAAAAAATATTCAATTTTTAAAAACAAAAAGAAGTTTAGCAGAAAAAAAATTACGATTTGCTGAACATAGTATTTATTGGAAAATATTATCCTTATATTTTGATGACAATTCTTTAAATGGTAAAAGATTATATTTTTATGAATATGAACAATGAAAAAAGATATTTATTGAATTTGCTAATATAAAAATGAATGAATTACAAGGATTTGATTTAGAAAATATTAAAATAATAACTAATACAGTACAAACTTTATTTTTAGATGTATTTCGTGATGAAACTTTTCAAAACAAA
The DNA here is from genome assembly GCF_902809815.1 of Spiroplasma endosymbiont of Danaus chrysippus. Taxonomy (GTDB): domain Bacteria; phylum Bacillota_I; class Bacilli_A; order Mycoplasmatales; family VBWQ01; genus Spiroplasma_E. The sequence goes on from NZ_CADDIL010000001.1 coordinate 120,150, forward strand.
CATGAATTGGAAGTTATAAAAGTAAAAAATTTAATGGAAAAAATTTATTTATGAAACAATTAATAGTAAATAAATATTAAGTTTTCAAGTAGCGTTTGCCAATCATAAATTAGTTAATGAACACTATAACAATCTAAAAGATAATCAAGAGTCAGTTCTAAAAGAAATTAATTTAAAAATAAAAGTTATTACAGATAAAATAGAAAAAAATAATATGAAGCTACAAAAAATAAAAAACATATGATTTTATAAGATTTGAAAATGTAGACAGTTAAAGAAAAGTAACAAAAATTGAGAAATTAAATTAGGTGAAAAGATTGCAGAAAAAGAATTTTTTTTTAAAAAATTTAAAAATCTTTATACTAAATAACTAGATCAGTCAACACTTAAAAAAGCAGAATTGGATTTATCTGCTAAACTATTAGCATTTTATTTAGAACAAAACAAATCTAAAAATTTAAAGTTTTCTGAATATGAAGTGTGAAAAGTCGAATTTATTCCTACATGTGAAAAAGTAATTAAAAATCTTGAATTTAATAGTTTAAAAGTAGAATTAATTAGTAATTTTGCAGTAACTTTATTTAAAGATGTTTTAAAAAATATTGAACTTCAAAAAAAATATGAAATTAAAGTTATTAATGATGATAATGATTTATTATCTCAATTAGATTCTGATACATGTCTTGTTTCTGAAAGTGGTATTAGTGAATGGAGTGATAGTTTTGGTGAAAGTATTAATATTGATATGAATATTAACTTTCATTTTCCTAAACAAACAGTTGTAGCATAAGTTATTAATAAAATAAATTATTAAAATTATAGATATTGAATTTTATAAAACATAAATAAATTATCGGATTAAATAGTGGGTTATAAGAGATATATTTGAACTAATGGAAAGAATAATTAAAATGGATATTAAACTTATAAACAAATGAGAAGTAATAATTAAATTAATAATATATTCACAAGCAATGAGAGAATATCAAGAGTATTTTAATATTTTACAAGAATTAGAAAAAGAACGTATAACTAGATTAGAAGATCTTGAAAATAAAAAACAAGAAATAATAGAAAAAATAAATAATAAACAATTAGTAATTCCAATTATTACTGCATTATTAAATTGTTGAAGAAGAAATAAAATTCAAGATTTTGATTTTTTGATTAAAAAATTGAAAGTTAAAACTCCTCATAATAATATGAGAAAAGTATGACGTAATGTTTGAAAAGAAATATTAACTTATTATTGTGATGGTGATTTAACTAAGACAATTAATTCCGAAGAGTTTAAAGAATGACAGGATAAATTTATTAAAAATTGTGAATCATTAATTGAAAAATGAAAAGTTAAAGAAAAATATAAATTGATATTAGATACTTGTAAAAAATTATGTGAGATTGTCAAAAGTTTAGTAAATGATGTATGTAGTGATCATGAATTTCAAAGAAGTGAATCGTTAAATATTATTGGTAATAATATATTTTTACAAGCAAATATTGCTAAAGAAAATGGGTCTACTGATTTATCAAATAATAATTGAAAAGAAGAAATTAGAAGAGACTCAAATCACTTAATGCCAAAAACTGAAAAACCTTGTTGAAGAAGATATGTAATTAGAAGATAATTAGTAAAAAAATAAATATATATTTAAATAAATTAAAAAATAAGTTTTAACCCCTTGTTATTTTTTACTTTTATATGCTATTATTGTATAGGTAACGGCTCGGTAGCTCAGTTGGTAGAGCATTCGCCTGAAGAGCGAAGTGTCAGTGGTTCGAATCCGCTTCGAGCCACCATTATTTAAAATACAGGCAATTAAGCCTTTTTTTAATTATTTTTCTTAGATTTAGGTTTAAGTTAAAATTTTAGGTATAATAGTGTCATTAGCAATTTTAAACAATTAATAATTCTAGAAAGAAGGGTATTAGTGTCTAAAATTTTAGTTTTAAATAATGCGAAAATAATTAGCATTAAGAAAATAATAAATAATGGTTTTTTAGTAATTAAAGATAATTTAATTTTCCAAATTAATGAAGGAAAGTATAATTATGAATTTAAAGATGCTCAGGTTATTGAATGTCATAATCAAACAATAATACCTGGTTTTATTGATTTACATGTACATGGAGGTTATGGATATAGTTTAATGGATGGTACCATTGAATCAATTAATAATTTTGCAAAATTAGTTCCAAAAGAGGGAGTAACAAAGTTTTGTTATGCAACAGTTACTGCCAGTAAAAAAGAAATTGATAATATTCTTTCAGTATTTGCTAAGTATATGAAAACAGAAAATAAAGGTAACAGGGCACGAATTATTGGTGCATATTTAGAAGGACCTTTTATCTCAGAATTACAAAAAGGAGCACATACTCCGTCATTACTTCATGTTCCTGATCTTAATTTAGTAAAATCTTGAAATATAATTAGTAACAAAAATTTAAAATTTATTGTTTATGCTCCTGAGATAGATCCTAATTTAAATAATAAAAATTCAAATTTTATTTCTTCATTAATTAAAAATAATATTATTCCTAGTGTTGGTCATAGTAATGCTACTTTTAAAGAAATAACTAAAACTGTTGAATATGGTTTAACGCATATTACCCATCTTTATAATGCAATGAGTCCCTATAATCATCGCGATCCCGGTGTTGTTCCAGCATCATTATATTATGATCAATTAGTTACTGAGTTAATTTGTGATGGAATTCATGTTGATATTGATATTTTAGCAATAACATATAAAATTAAAGGTGCCGATGGAATTTGTATGATTACTGATGCCATGAGTGCAAAGGGACAGCCTGATGGTAAGTATTTATTGGGACCATTACCTGTCATTAAAAGTAATAATAAGGTTATTGTTGAAGCAACCGGAAAATTGGCAGGCAGCATTGCAACAATGATTGCTGGTTTTAAAAATTTATTAAAAATTACTAATAATAATTGACAAGATTGCATCAAATGGCCTCTTATAATAGTGCTAAACAAGTAGGAATTGCAAATAAAACCGGTGATATTGTTATTGGTAAATTAGCAGATATTATTGTATTAACTAAGAATAATGATATTTTTTTAACAATATGTGAAGGAAAAATTGCGTATCAACAAGAATAAGTAAGTAATGTAAGGGGTTTTTAAATTATGAAATTAATTATTTTAAAAGATAAAACTGAGGTTGCTCAATTATTAAGTAAAATTATTATTGATATTATTAAAGTTAAACCAAATGCTATTTTAGGATTAGCAACGGGAAGTAGTCCAATTGAAACATATGATTTATTAATAGCAGATGCAAAAAATAACAAAAGAGATTGATCAAAAGTTCTAACATTTAATTTAGATGAATATGTTGGTTTAACTCCAGATCATGTAAAAAGTTATCGTTATTTTATGAATCATCAATTATTTAATCATATTAAAAGTCTTAATTTAAAAAATACGTATGTTCCTAAAGGTATTGGTGATTTAGACCAAAATGTGGAAGAATATGAAAAATTATTAAAAGAAAAAGGACCAATTGATTTACAAATATTGGGCTTAGGTACTAATGGTCATATTGCTTTTAATGAACCAGGTACTCTTGCAAGTAGTAAAACACATGTTGTTAATTTAACTAAAGAAACAATTGAAGCTAATAAAAGATTTTTTTCTAAAGTTGAAGATGTACCAACCAAAGCTGTTACAATGGGTATTCATACTATTTTACAAGCTAAATTGATTGTTTTAATTGCTACAGGAACTAATAAAGCACAAGCTATTCGAGAGTTAGTTGAAGGTAAAGTTTCTCCAAATTATCCATGTACTTTTTTACAAAATCATGATGATGTTACAATTATTATTGATGAAGAAGCAGCAGCATTATTAAAACCAACTATATCAAAAAAAATTAACTTAAAGGAGAAACAAATGGAACGTAAAAAGATTATTATTGGAAATTGAAAAATGTATAAAAATATAGAAGAAACTCAATTTTTTTTAAATGAATTTAATAAATTAATAAAAACTAAAAATATTAAATATGATTATGGAATAGCAGCTAGTTTTACTAATTTACCCTTATTAAAAATGAATAAAACTTCTGCTTTAATTATTGTAGCTCAAAATTGTCATTATGAAACCGAAGGTGCATATACTGGTGAAATTTCAATTAAGATGCTAAAAGATATGATGGTTAGTCATGTTATTATTGGTCATTCTGAACGCAGAATGTATTTTAATGAAGTAGATGAAACAATAAATAAAAAATTACATTCATTATTTAATGCTAATATTATACCAATTTTATGTTGTGGTGAAACTTTAAACCAATATGAAAATAAAGAAACTAATGAAGTAATTAAAAATCAAATTAAGTTAGCATTAAAAAATATTAAAGCAGAAAATATTGCTAAGTTAGTAATTGCCTATGAGCCAATATGAGCAATTGGTACTGGTAAAACAGCAACAGCTCAACAAGCCCAAACGGTTTGTAAAATGATTCGTGAATTTATTAGTGAATTATATAATAAAAATGTTGCAGAACAAGTACGTATTCAGTATGGTGGTTCAGTAAAACCCGATAATATTAAATTAATACTTTCTGAACCCGACATTGATGGTGCATTAGTTGGAGGTGCTTCATTAGTACCACAATCTTTTTTTGATTTACTAATTTAACTCTATTTAAATTACTAATAAAAATAAGGAGTTAACTAAACATGGAATTATCAAAGATACAAATTAAAAGTATGTGAACAAAACTAACAAAAAAAATTAAACATCGTGCCTTTCCGGCAACCACTTTTGTCAATGCTTTTAGGAATAAGTCAGAAATTTTAGCATTGTTTAGTAAAAATGGTGAAGACACTAATCAATTAGAACAAATTGGCTTTATTATTTGTACTAAAACTATTTTTGCTCCTAGTAGTGATAGTATTGTTAGTGACAAAGGTATTATTACTAATGAATATTTTACTGGTGAAGTAATTGATGTTAATAATACTCTTATTCCTAATACTTATATTCATTTAGTTAAGGTTAATAGTGGACCAATCGTTATTAACAATATTCCATTGTATTTAACTATCAATGAAAGTCATCATCAATCATTAGTTAATAATAAAATTGGTGCTAAATTATTTATAAATAGTTTGATAAAACAATTAAATTATAAAACTTCTAATTTTAGTTCTATTTCTATTACTGAACAAAATTTTATTGTTGCTCTTAATAATTTAAAGATAAATAGAAAACAAATATTGCAAAGTGAATTTATCATTAATTCTTTATTAGAACAAAAATTATCATTAGAACAGTTAATTTTATTGCAAAATAAAAAAGAATATAGTTATTTAAAAAAATTTAATGAAGTTGAATTACAAGAAATTATTAATTTGCAAAAAATAGCAGTTGTTGCTATTAAAACTAATAAAGATCAGCAAAAAATAACATTAATAGCGGGTAATAAACAACGAATTGAAAACTTTTTTATTAATGCTAAAAAACCAATCATCATTGCTATTAATGCTATTAATAAAAAAATTAGAGCAATTAATCAGCCCGAAAATATTCAACCAATAGCACCGATAACTAATATTACTAATTATCAAGATTTATGACAATTACAAAAAATTCATAAAGAACTATTGAAGTCATTTTCAAAATGGCGGATAGTATCTCAAGATATATTAGAAAATTTATCACAGACTTTTGCTTATGGTTATTATTCAGAAGTCATTGATAATTTGAAAATTACTCATTATTCTTTTAATAATGATTTATTAGATTATAATTTAATGGAAATTAAAGGACAAAATTTATTAGCTAATAGTAGTAATACTATTTTATTTCTTTCTAATAATATTAGTGATAATCCTACTATGGTTATTTTATTAAGTGAAGATTTAAAATCAATTTGTGATTTAAAAACAATAATTACTAAAATTACTAAAAAGCAATCTATTAAAATAGTCTTTAAAAAAGATATTGTTATTTTGAGTACTGTTCATTATCAATCTATTACTGATTTTATTACTAAAATGATTACTATTTTTAAATCTGATAATTTTAAACATCAGTTACAAGTTATTAAATAAAATATGAGGTGAAATTTATGAAAACAAAACAACCAATATTACTATGTATTTTAGATGGTTTTGGTATTGCAAAATCTAGTTCAACTAATGCTATTAGTTCTGCAACAAAACCTAATTTGGATTATTTATTAAAAACTTATCCGCATACTGAAGTTTCAGCTTCTGGTCTTGCAGTTGGTTTACCAGAAGGACAAATGGGCAACTCTGAAGTTGGACATTTACAAATTGGTGCCGGTAGAGTAATTTATCAGTCATTAACATTAATTAATAAGTCAATAAATGATAAAACATTTTTTAAAAATGAAACAATATTATCAGCAATTAATAATGCCAAAAAGAATAATAGTAATGTTCATATTATTGGTTTACTAAGTGATGGTGGAGTACATGCTCATATTAATCATATTTTAGCATTATTAGAAATTGCTAAACAACAAAATTTTAAGAATATTTATGTTCATGCTATTTTAGATGGTCGTGATACAAAAGCTGATATTTCTAAAATTTATATTGAACAGTTATTAAAAACTATGAAACAATTAGGCATTGGTATGCTTGCTACTATTTCAGGAAGATATTATGCTATGGATCGCGATAAACGTTGAGATCGTTTAAAAATAGCATATGATGTAATAGTTAATCATGAAGGTGTTTCATTTATTGATCCTATTGCTTATGTTAATGCAGAATATAGTGCTGGCCGTAATGATGAATTTATTATGCCTGCTTATAATTCTGAAATTAATAACGGTAATATTAGGAATAACGATAGCATTATTTTTGCTAATTTCCGTCCTGATCGTGCAATTCAATTAGCATCAGCATTAACAAATAATAAATATGATTTTAATATTAGTATGAAAATACCAACATTAAAAAATACTTTTTTTATTTCAATGATGGAATATGCTAAAAGTGTTAAACCACAAGGTGTTATTTTTCCACCTATATCAATGCTTGATGCTTTAGGGGAATGATTAAGTAAAAATCAATATCATCAATTACGAATTGCTGAAACTGAAAAATATGCACACGTAACTTATTTTTTTGATGGTGGTGTTGATCTTGAATATCCCCTATCAACAAGAATTTTAATTCCTTCACCAAAAGTAGCAACTTATGACTTAAAACCAGAAATGAGTGCTCGCGAAATTACTACTCGTTTAGAAAGTGAAATTTCTAAAAACATATATGATGTTATGGTTTTAAATTTTGCTAATCCTGATATGATTGGTCATACTGGTGTTTTAAATGCTGCCATTGATGCGATTGATGTTATTGATGAATGTCTTGGAAAATTGTATCAAGCAATAAAAAAAGTGAATGGTATTTTAATGATTACTGCTGATCATGGTAATGCTGAAATCATGATTGATAAAGAGGGTAATCCTAATAAAAAACATACATCGGAACCAGTACCATTTATTATTTGTAAAACAGGATTAAAATTAAAATCAGGTGGTTGCTTAGCAAATATTGCTCCAACGCTATTAGACGTTTTGGGTTTAGTTAAACCAACTGTTATGACCAGTGAGTCTTTAATTATTAAATAAAAATATATTGATTTGATAAGTGCTTGTTTTAAGAATATAAAAGTATTAAAATATAGGCATATGAATTAAATATAGTGTTTCCCCTTTTATTTTTTTAAATAAATATAAGGGGTTTATTATATTTAGTTCCTATATTATTTTAGAAATCTATACATTTATTAAAAATTATGGAGGTAAAGTATGCCATTATCAGAAACAGTAGAATATCGAGAACTTAATGATTTTCTACAAAAATCATTAAGTTCTAAAAAAGATGAATCATCACCCAATATAACTTTAAATAGTTTGGAAGTTAAGATTGATGATATAAAAACACAATTAGATAGTAGTTTAAAAGAATATATTATTGAACTTGTATATGTAGATGAAAAGGGACGTTTAGTAAAAAATACTAATGATGAAAACGTTAGTATTATTCAACAGCTACCTTTAGCAATTAATAGTGATCAATTACAACAACTAGTAATAGTAAAAGAAAAATTAGATAGTTCTCTAGTACATTTATATCGAACTAAAAAAGAAAATGATAAGATTATTCTTGAATATTTAGGTAAAAAAGAATTACCGGCATTATTATTAAAAACTCAATCAAAATCCAATAATTTAAATAATGAAGAATATAAAGAAGAGTTAGATGATCTTAATGTTAATATTATAAAAAGATCTGAAGAACCTATGAAATTATCATTTGCTGAGAATGGAACGTGTTATTTGTTTATTGATAATAAAAACAAAACAATTGTTCCTGTAGATGTAAATGATGCTAAGAAATTTAAAAACTTTGTAGCCAAAAAATGTCCTCGTAATGGTATTATAAATATTGAAGTTGATAAAAATGGAAAGATTTTATTTGCATATATTATTGATAACCAGACTCATAAGAGGAAAGATATAAAAATTGATGAAAAATTAATTGATACTCTTGAAAGAGTAATTAGTACAGCCTCTTCTTTACATTCACAACATTCACAAAATAATTCTGTTGCACCTAAAAAAGAAGTACAAAGTAATAATTCTTTTCCTGCAAAGGAAATTAATGGTACTGAAGCACCATCAAAACCAGTAGAACAAAACGTTAAGTCAGTTTTATCTACACCAACACCATAAATATAATAATTAAAGGAGAAAAATAAAAATGCCACTAATGGAAAATTTTAAATGATTTACAAACATTATGAGAACTATATATCAATCAGAAATAAGTGATGTTGAAGATATTGCTATTGAAGTAGAGGATGACCTATATTCAAAAAAGAATACACTTAATATTTTGAAGAATTCTTTTTTCAATATTAATCCATTAAAAGTAAAAAAAATAGTTAGTTTAAATCAAGATGGAAAATTTGTTGTTGATAGTGGTTCATTAGTTAATACTATATTTATTAGTGATGAATCATTAATTCAAAATGATCAAAGTATATTTAAAAAAGACCAATTAGTTTTCGTTGAGGATGAAACTGACAATACTAAAATTAAAGTATATAAAATTTTATTTGATGAATCTGAAGGTGAAATAAGACCTGAATTAGGATTATTAGGAAGTATAAATTTATTAAAATTTAATGAAATTTTTATAAATTCTGGACTGTTTAAAGAAAATGATGTTTTAATTAATCAAAAAATTAAAAGTTTATTAGATGCTCCACAGTTGCGAAATCCATTTGAACAATCAAACCCAGTTTGAGATGTGGAACAGTATAAAATTAATGATTATTCTTCAAATAGTACAATGATCGAAGATTTTAAAAAACATTTAAACTTAGTGAATGTTGAAAAAGACTATTTTATTTATCGTCAAGGAAATGAAATTTTTATTAAAAATGTTACTGATCCAAATGATACTTTTATAATCTCAACAACTGCTCAAAGTATTACTGATAATGATATTTTTTATTTAAATAAAAAGATTAATGAAAATGGAGAAATTTTTTGAGAAACCTATAAAATAACAAAAAAACCTGTTCTAGGACGATTATATGATAATGTAAAATATCAAGCACATAAAGTTAAATCTTTAACCAACCAGCAATTTGATGATTTAAAAGCATTAAGTATTCCTCCACAATTAGGATTTACTATAGAACCAAGAATTAATATTGGATTAGCATCTGTTGTTAAAGAAGAACAAGAAGAAATTGATTTAGTTGCTATGCGTTTTTTAGTTATTGCACCAGAAGATTTACCTGAACCTTTACCGATTATAAATAATATCACTGAAACATTACAAAATAATAGCATAGAAGGTTTGTATAGTTTAGTAATAGAAGATGGTAAAATAAAAATATCAGATGTTAAATCAGATCCAGAAAATGTAATTTTTGAACAAGAACTTTCTCAGAATAATAAAAAAATATGAAATGATATAGGAGTTGCTGGTAAGTATCAAAAAGTATACTTTGCAAAAAACCCAAGTAATAATTTAGTAGAAAAATGAGTAGTTATTGCTGATCAAAATCAACTACAATGTATTGGAACACTTTCTTTATTAGAGTTAAGAAAAAGTTTTGCAAATAATAATTTATTTCCTAATGGATTAAAGGGTATTCACTGTGGAGAAAATGGATCACAAGTTAAAGTGGCAAGAGCTGCTGCTGAACAGGTAATATCACCAAAACCATCAGTTACAAAATTATCTCCAGTTATCGTTAAAAATGTTATTAATTTAAAATGAGATGATAGTAGAGAATTATGAGATTTAAACATAACAACTGATGAGCAAACATTGGATAAAAAATTAAAATTAGAAAAAGGTGAAAATGATATTTTGAAAAATTTAATAGATAAAAATAATAATGCAAATACTGTTATTTTATTTAATAAGTATGATGGAAAATTTTTAAGAGCATATTATTTTGATGAAAATAACAAAAAAGTAAATTGCTCTAATAAGTTAAGTGATGAAGATAAAGAACAACTTAGTATCATAAATCAGAAAGCAAAAGTAAGAGTATCAGAAACAAGAACAGTAAGACCAATACCTGATTTAAAATCAAACTTATTTTCAAAAAATACTAAAACTTTTAATTTTAATATTTTTAATGGAAAATGTTATGTTTTATGTAATGATGAACTTGGAATTCCATTAAAAGCAGAAGTGAAACTTAGTCCTGAACAAATTCGTGCATTATCATATTTAACTAAAAATGAAGTTGATTTTTCTTTAACTTTTGATAAAGATGATAATTTTAAAAGTATAAGTTATATCTTTTATAGAGATGAAGTAAAACAAAATGTAACTATTAACAGAAAAGATTTATCTAATAGTAATAATTTTAATCAAAAAACGATTGAAACTGATGAATTAATGGAAGCAATAATTACTGCTCTTAATAATCCTGAAAGTTTAATACCAGAGGATGATGGAGTAACTCCAAAACCATGAAATAGTGATACTGCTGCTAAAGTTAATGATACATCATCACCAAGTAGTACAACTCAACATTCACAACAACAACAAATGTAATTAAATCATCATTATTTTAGAAGCACAAATAAAAAATATTTGTGCTTTTTTGATTCTAAACAATATTTTTTTCTGTATAATAATTAGTGAAATATTAAAGAAAGAAGGAATTAACAAATATGTCTTGCATTATTGATATTAGAGCGCTACAAGTAATAGACTCAAGAGGAAATCCAACTATTCAAGTTGAATGTTGAACTGAAGATGGTGGATATGGGATTGCTTTAGTGCCATCAGGTGCTTCAACAGGTACTAGAGAAGCTTTAGAACTACGAGACAAAGATACTAAAGTTTATGGTGGACTTGGTGTTATGAAAGCTATTAAAAATATTAATGAAAATATTGCCGAAGCCATTATTGGTTTGGAAGTTACTAATCAAAGATTAATTGATCAAACAATGATTAAGTTAGATGGAACAGAAAATAAAACAAAATTAGGTGCCAATGCTATTTTAGGGGTGTCATTAGCAGTTGCTAAAGCTGCCGCTGATGAATTATATGTGCCCTTATATACATACTTAGGTGGTACTAATGCTTGTCAGTTGCCAGTCCCAATGTTAAATGTAATTAATGGTGGTGCTCATGCTGATAATAATATTGACTTTCAAGAATTTTTAATAATGCCAGTTGGTGCTAAAACATTTTCAAAGGCAATCCAAATGGCTGCTGAAACTTTTCATGCTTTAAAAAGTATTTTAAAAGGTAAGGGTTTAGTTACTGCAGTTGGTGATGAAGGTGGTTTTGCTCCTAATTTAAAATCAACTGAAGAAGCATTAGATTTAATTGTTGAAGCTATTAAAAAAGCGGGTTACACTCCAAATAAAGATATAAAAATTGCTATGGACTGTGCATCATCAGAGATTTATAAAAATGGTAAATATGTTTTTGGCAATAAAGATGGTAAAAGTAAAAATACTGAAAAATTATTAACTTCAGCGCAACTAGTAGATTATTTAGTTGATTTAACTAAAAAATATCCAATTATTTCAATTGAAGATGGTTTGGCTGAAGGTGATTGAGAAGGATTTAAATTATTATTAGAAAAATCAGAAGGTAAATTCCAAGTTGTTGGTGATGATTTATTCGTTACTAATCCAAAAATTATTAAAGAAGGAATTATTAAAAACGTTGCTAATTCAGTATTAATTAAACTAAATCAAATTGGAACATTAACTGAAACTATGGAGGCTATTGAAATGTGTCAAAAAGCTGGGTGAACAGCAGTAGTATCTCATCGTTCTGGGGAAACTGAAGATACAACGATTGCTGACTTAGCAGTAGGTTTTAATACTGGACAAATTAAAACAGGTTCAATGTCAAGAACTGATCGTGTTGCAAAATATAATCGTTTATTAACAATTGAAGCCGATTTAGCAGATCAAGCTAAATTTTTAGGTGACGATGTATTTTATAATATTAATTAATTAAAAACATATTTTATGGTTAAATTTACTGATATCCTTTTTAATTTTAAACAAATTATAATAATTATCACTAAAATAATGTAATTAGAAGAGAGGATGACTAAATATGCAAGAATTAAATAAAAGAAGAATTGGAATCTTAACTTCTGGTGGTGATTCACCAGGTATGAATAATGTTATTAATGCAGTATATAAGACTTTTCGTGGTATAAATCATGAAAATAGTAAAATTGCTACTGCTGATAAAAGACCATTTGAATTAGTTTTAATAAAAAATGGTTATAAAGGAATAATGACAAATGACATTCACGTTATTGATAACAATTGAGCAAATTTAATTGATCTAGGAACTGAGATGGGGGGAACAATCATTGGGTCTGCTCGTTTTAGAGAATTTGAGCAAGAAGAAACTCGTAAAAAATGTATTGAAATTTTAAAATCTAAAAAAATTGAAGGTTTAATTGCTATTGGTGGTGATGGCACATATAATGGTTTGCAAAAATTAAGTAATGAAGCAGCTATTCAATGTGTGGGTATTCCAGGTACTATTGATAATGATATTAGTTCAAGTGAGTTTACTATTGGTTTTGATACCGCTCTTAATACAATTGTTGAAAATCTTGATAAAATTCGTCAAACTGCTAATTCTCACGGAAGAATTATGATTGTTGAAGTAATGGGTCGTAATTCTGGTGATCTTGCTCTTCACAGTGCTGCTGCTGCAAATTGTGATTTAGTTGCAACTAAAGATTTAGGAATTGGAGAACAGTCATTGATTGATATTATTAAACAGTTGTATACTAAAAAACAACGTCGTTCATTAGTAATAGTAGTAACTGAACGTCAATATGATGTTAATAAAATAGCTAAAATCATTGAAAAGGATACTGATTGTGAAACAAGAGCAGTAATATTGGGTCAAATTCAACGTGGGGGAACACCAAGTGCATTTGATCGTTATTTAGCAACAATGATGGGTATTTTTGCTGTTGAAAGATTTGCAAATAGTAATAAATCTAGTATTTGTATTGGATTACAAGATAATAAATTAGTAGCTATTGAAATTCAAGATGCATTAAACACACCTTCAATAAATAAAAATAACGTTGCTAATAAAATTTTACGTTTGTCAGGAGTTATTTTTAAAAAAAATACTTAATAAAAAGAGGTGAATAATTTGATATCAATTATAAAAAGAACTAAATGTGTAACTACTTTAGGACCTGCTTCAAATTCTGCTGATGTTATTAAACAACTAATAGAAAATGGCTCAATTTGTGGGCGTTTAAATTTTTCTCATGGTTCTCATGATGAACATTTAGCAAGGGTTTTAATGATTAGAGAAGTATCTAAACAATTAAATGTACCAGTTGCTATTATGTTAGATACTAGAGGTCCAGAAGTTAGAACACATACCTTTACAAAGGGTAGTGTAGAAATCAAAAAAAATGAAATTATTACGATAATTGATAATAAAGAAATTATTGGTACTGCGGATAAGTTTTCTGTAAATTATGGTAATTTAGCAAAAGATATTAAAGTTAATGATAATTTACTAGTAGATGATGGTAAATTAACATTAAAGGTTACAGCGGTTAAAGACCATACTGTTATTTGTCAAGCTTTAAATACACATACTATTAAAGATCGTCGTGCTATTAATATTCCAAATGTTAAATTGTCTTTACCTTTTATTTCTGAAAAAGATAGAGCAGATTTAATTTTTGGTTGTCAGCAAAAAGTAGATTATGTTTCTGCATCATTTGTTTGTTCAGCAGCTGATATTAAAGAAATCCGCAAAGTTTTAGATGATAATGATGGTAAACATATTCAAATCATTGCTAAAATTGAATCACAATTAGCAGTTAATAATTTTGATGAAATTTTAAAAGAATCAGATGCTATTATGGTTGCTCGTGGTGATTTAGGAGTTGAAATTCCTTTTGAAAAAGTTCCTTTTTTAGAACGTGAATGAATTAAAAAATGTCGTACTGTTAACAAACCGATAATTGTTGCTACGCAAATGCTAGATTCAATGATAAATAACCCTCATCCAACACGTGCTGAAGTTACTGATGTTTGGGTTGCTATGGATTGGGGAGCAACATGTACAATGTTATCGGGTGAATCTGCTAATGGTAACTATCCTGTGTTATCAATTGCAACAATGAGTAAAATTCTTGTTGATGCTGAAAGTCATCAAGAACAGAGTAAAATTGCTACTGATTTATTGCATACAAAAGATCAATTAGTTGCTAAAACTATTAAAAAAATTATTGAAGAAAAACCACAATATTTAATTACTAATAGTCAAGATAGTAATTATATTAGAACTATTGCTAATGCTCATTTGCCAGTTTATATAATTCCTATTGTTAATAATGTTATTGATTATAATAAATTTGCAATAAACTTTGGAATTTATACTTTTTTAGCAACCGAAGGAATTCCAGTAGAATTAAGTAATTCTTCGCAATTAGTTAAAAGCATTAGTAGCACTTATATAATCCCTACTAAATCAAAAGTATTAGTAGTAGATATTAATAATAATACTAATCCTTTTACAACTTTTATTGTTAAATAACCTAGTACTACTGAGGTAAATTAGAAAAGGAATTAGGTAAAACATGAAAATTAATGTAATTAAATTAAATGGCAAAACGATGACTTATAATATTGAAAATCCAATTACTGGTTATCAATTATTAAAACAGGAAAATGAAAATATAGATTCTTCAATTATTGCTTTTACTCTGAATAGACAATTAAAAGATTTATATTGAGAAATTAAAGAAGATGCTGAAATCAAGTTTATTAAAAAAGATGATGCTTTAGGATGAACTATTTTAAATTATGGATGTGCTATGATTTTAGCTCATACTATTAAATTAATGTATCCACAAGCGTTAATTACGATTGCTAATACTAATGATAATGGTTTTTATTTAGATTTTGATTATGAAAAACGACTTTCTAATGATGAATTAATTAAAATTGAAGAGAAAATGCGTGAAATTTTAATAAAAAATATTGAAATTAAAAGAGTTTGTCAAACTAAAGAAGAATCTTTAAAAACTCATAAAGACAATCCTTTTGCTTTAGAATATATTAAATTAAATCATGTTAATGGATTAAAATGCTCTTATTTAGTTGATAATAAGACTTTAGTAGTAGCATCGGGTGTTGCTATTAATAATTCTTCATCAATAAAAGATTTTAAATTATTAAGTATTACTGGTGCATATTGATTAGGAAATGATAAAAATAAACAATTACAGCGCATTTCTGGAATTTGTGATTATTCAAAAGTAAAATTAGTAGATAAACTTAATGAACTTGAAGAACGAAAAAATCGTGATCATCGCAAACTAGGTAAAGAATTAAGTATTTTTACTTTTAATGATGATTGTGGTAAAGGATTACCTATATTTTTACCAAATGGTATGGTTATTAAAAAAGTTTTGCAGGAATATTTGAGAAAACAAGAATTTATGTGAGATTATCAAGAAGTAGCAACACCAGTTTTAGGTTCTGTTGAATTATATAAAAAAAGTGGTCATTGAGATCATTATCGTGAAAATATGTTTACTCCAATTAAAAAAGAAGAAGAACAATTGGTATTAAGACCAATGACTTGTCCTCATCACTGTATGATTTATAAAAGTGCTCTTCGTAGTTATAAAGATTTGCCTTTGCGTTTAAGTGAACATGCTTTATTATATCGTTATGAAGCAAGTGGGTCTTTAACTGGTTTAGAACGAGTAAGAAGTATGGAATTAACTGATTCTCATATTTTTGTTAGATTTGATCAAATGAAAACAGAGTTTAAACGTTGTTATCAGTTAATTGCTGAGGTTTTAAAAACTTTAAATATTAAAATTGATTATGTATCATTATCTTTACGAGATCCTGCTGATAAAGAAAAATATTTTAATGATGATAAAATGTGAAATCAAGCAGAAACAGCATTACGTGAAGTATTAGATGAATTACAATTAGAGTATAAACCAATGATTGGTGAGGCTGCTTTTTATGGACCAAAATTTGATGTTCAAATTAAAACAGCATTAGGTCATGAAATTACAATATCTACTATTCAATTCGATTTCTTATTACCGAAAAAGTTTAATTTAACTTATATTGATGAAAATAATAATGAAACAAATCCAGTTATTGTTCATCGAGGATTAATTGGTACATATGAACGTTTTATTGCCACATTATTAGAACAAAATAAAGGTGTTTTTCCACTATGATTAGCACCAAGGCAAATTGCAATTTTACCAATAAATGAAAAAGAAAAAACCTTAGAATATGCTAATAAATTATTGCAAACTTGTAAACAACATAATTTACGAACTGAAATTATTAGCAGTGGAACTATTGGCAAACGTATTGTTGAAACACAAACTCAAAAAATTCCTTATCAAATTATTATTGGTGATAAGGAAATAGAAAATAATAATTTAAGTTATCGTCAGTATGGTCAAAAAGAAAGTAAAATTGTTACTTTATCAGAATTTTTAAAATTATTAACAAAACAAGTTGAGAATAAAATATAACTATCAAAATTAAAAAACCATTTAAGGTTCTAATTCTTAAATGGTTTTTTAGTTAATTAAGCAATTTAATTTTTATTAATATACTTAGTAAAAATTAAACCATTTTTTTATACGAAAAAAATATTTATATTTTTACTATTATTTTCATTGACATTGGGTTTTGTTTTCTGTAAGATACTTATTGTGCCCGAAAATAAATGGGTTACAAACTAGAAAAAACGATCTTTGAAAACTAAATAGAACAAAAATTAATCCGTCAATTTTTTATTAAAAATTAAATAAGTCAGGCATCATCTTTTAACAAAAACAATTTTATTGAGAGTTTGATCCTGGCTCAGGATTAACGCTGGCGGCATGCCTAATACATGCAAGTCGAACGAAAGTAGCAATACTTTAGTGGCGAACGGGTGAGTAACACGTATCTAACCTACCATTTAGTGGGGAATAACTGTTGGAAACGACAGCTAATACTGCATATGTTATTTATTTGCAATGATAAATAATGAAAGGAGCATTTGCTTCGCTAATTAATGGGGATGCGGCGCATTAACTAGTTGGTAAGGTAATGGCTTACCAAGGTAACGATGCGTAGCCGATCTGAGAAGATGAACGGCCACATTGGGACTGAGACACGGCCCAAACTTCTACGGAAGGCAGCAGTAGGGAATTTTTCACAATGGGCGAAAGCCTGATGGAGCAATGCCGCGTGACTGATGAAAGTCTTCGGATTGTAAAAGTCTGTTGTAAGGGAAGAAGTGCTAGAATAGGAAATGATTTTAGTATCGACCATACCTTATCAGAAAGCCACGGCTAACTATGTGCCAGCAGCCGCGGTAATACATAGGTGGCAAGCGTTATCCGGATTTATTGGGCGTAAAGCGTGCGTAGACGGTTTTGCAAGTCTGAGGTTAAATTTAGGGGCTCAACCCCTAACCGCCTTGGAAACTACATTACTAGAGTATAGGAGAGGTTAGTGGAATTTCATGTGTAGCGGTGGAATGCCTAGATATATGAAGGAACACCAGTGGCGAAGGCGGCTAACTGGCCTATTACTGACGTTGTGGCACGAAAGCGTGGGGAGCAAATAGGATTAGATACCCTAGTAGTCCACGCCGTAAACGATGAGTACTAAGTATTGCCATGAGGCAGTGCTGTAGCTAACGCATTAAGTACTCCGCCTGAGTAGTATGCTCGCAAGAGTGAAACTCAAAGGAATTGACGGGGACCCGCACAAGCGGTGGAGCATGTGGTTTAATTCGAAGCAACGCGAAGGACCTTACCAGGTCTTGACATACCTTGCGAAGCTATAGAGATATAGTAGAGGTTAACAAGGATACAGGTGGTGCATGGTTGTCGTCAGTTCGTGTCGTGAGATGTTTGGTTAAGTTCAGCAACGAACGCAACCCTTGTCCTTAGTTGCCAGCATTAAGTTGGGGACTCTAAGGAGACTGCTAGTGTAAGCTAGAGGAAGGTGGGGACGACGTCAAATCATCATGCCCCTTATGACCTGGGCTACACACGTGCTACAATGGCTGATACAAAGAGTCGTTAAACCGCGAGGTCAAGCAAATCTCAAAAAGTCAGTCTCAGTCCGGATTGAAGTCTGCAACTCGACTTCATGAAGTCGGAATCGCTAGTAATCGCGAATCAGCAATGTCGCGGTGAATACGTTCTCGGGTCTTGTACACACCGCCCGTCAAACCACGAGAGTTGGCAATGCCAGAAGTCGGTGTCCTAACCGTAAGGAGGGAGCTGCCAAAGGCAGGGTTGATGATTGGGGTTAAGTCGTAACAAGGTATCCCTACCGGAAGGTGGGGATGGATCACCTCCTTTCTATGGAGTTTAGTTTCTAATAAGAAACCAAGACAACAAGAAAAATTAGATGTATGATTTATTGGATTACTTCTTTTGTTTTGTTTAGTTTTCAGGGATTGTTTTCTCTGAGCAATTGTTCTTTAAAAACTGGATAATAGATATCTTTTAAAAAAATAAGATAATTTTTATCTTGCAATATGATATTCTAAAAATAAATTATTAAGAGCGTATGGTGGATGCCTTGGAATTGGAAGACGATGAAGGACGCGATTACCTGCGATAAGCTTCGGGGAGCTGGAAATAAGCTTTGATCCGGAGATGTCCGAATGGGGAAACCCACTATCTTTAATCAGATAGTACTGTACAATGAATTCATAGTTGTGCAGAGTGATACCTAGAGAATTGAAACATCTTAGTACCTAGAGGAAAAGAAAGCGAATGCGATTCCCTTAGTAGCGGCGAGCGAAAAGGGAGCAGCCTAAACCAGTCGTCAGACTGGGGTTATAGGACTGTCTATTAGGTTCGACCTATGAAGAGTTACAAAATTTATATATAGCAGAAGTTGTTGGGAAGCAACGCCATAGATGGTGAAAGTCCAGTATGCGAAATGTATAAATCTCTTGACAGTATCCTGAGTACGGCGAGGCACGTGGAACCTTGTCGGAATTTGCGCAGACCACTGCGTAAGGCTAAATACTAACCAATTACCGATAGTGAACCAGTACCGTGAGGGAAAGGTGAAAAGTCCCCCGAGAGGGGAGTGAAATAGTTTCTGAAACCATATGCTTACAACAAGTCGGAGCCCGTTAATGGGTGACGGCGTGCCTTTTGTAGAATGAGCCGGCGAGTTACGATTACATGCAAGGTTAAGTTGAAAAGACGGAGCCGAAGTGAAAGCGAGCCTGAATAGGGCGTTTAGTATGTGGTCGTAGACCCGAAACCAGGTGATCTAGCCATGAGCAGGTTGAAGTTAATGTAACAGTTAATGGAGGACCGAACCAACGTTCGTTGAAAAGACCGTGGATGACTTGTGGCTAGCGGTGAAATTCCAATCGAACCTGGAGATAGCTGGTTCTCCCCGATATAGTTTTAGGACTAGCGTCAGAATTAGTGCAATGGAGGTAAAGCTCTGAATGTATGATGGCCCCACCTCGGGGTACTGAATGCAATTAAACTGCGAATGCCATTGTTACATATCTGGCAGTCAGTCTATGGGTGATAAGGTCCATGGACGTGAGGGAAACAGCCCAGATCATCAGCTAAGGTCCCCAAATCAATGCTAAGTGGAAAACGATGTGGAATTGTTCAGACAGCTAGGAGGTTGGCTTAGAAGCAGCCATCCTTTAAAGAGTGCGTAACAGCTCACTAGTCGAATGATTCTGCGCGGAAAATGTACCGGGGCTAAGCATTGTACCGAAGCTATGGGTCTATATATATATATATTTACATATATTGTGGGCGGTAGGGGAGCGTTCTAATCTGCGACGAAGTTAGACCGGAAGGACTAGTGGAGCGTTTAGAAGTGAGAATGCCGGCGTGAGTAACGATTGAAGGTGAGAATCCTTCATGCCGATTGACCAAGGTTTCCTGGGCTAGGTTCGTCCACCCAGGGTTAGTCAGGACCTAAGGCGAGGCCGAAAGGCATAGTCGATGGATAACAGGTTGATATTCCTGTACCACCATGGTGACTGATGGAATGACGGAGAAGGCTAAAATGTCCCAGTGGTTGGTAGTGCTGGGCTAAGTACAAAGAGGGTTGTGTAGGCAAATCCGCACAGCGTTAACCTTGAAGTACGATGGGGAGTGAACGGTTCGCTTAGTAACGAAGCATTTGATGCCATACTTCCAAGAAAAGTTTCTAAAGACATCACCATGGTGCCTGTACCGAGAACGAACACACGTGGTCAAGGAGAATATCCTAAGGCAAGCGAGATAACTATAGCTAAGGAACTCTGCAAAATAACCCCGTAAGTTAGCGAGAAGGGGAGCTCATAGCAATATGAGTCGCAGTGAAGAGGTCCGGGCGACTGTTTAGCAAAAACACAGCTCTCTGCTAAGTCGTAAGACGATGTATAGGGGGTGACGCCTGCCCAGTGCTGGAAGGTTAAAGAGATTTGTTAGCGTAAGCGAAGCTTTGAACTGAAGCCCCAGTGAACGGCGGCCGTAACTATAACGGTCCTAAGGTAGCGAAATTCCTTGTCAGGTAAGTTCTGACCCGCACGAAAGGCGTAACGATCCGGACGCTGTCTCGGCTATAGACTCGGTGAAATCTTAGTACCTGTGAAGATGCAGGTTACCCGCGATTAGACGGAAAGACCCCGTGGAGCTTTACTACAACTTGATATTGAATTTTGGTGTAGTTTGTACAGCATAGGTGGGAGACGTTGATATGCAGACGCTAGTAGGCATGGAGTCACCATTGGGATACCACCCTTGCTATATTGAAATTCTAACTTGAGACCATAATCTGGTCTAAGGACAGTGTCTGGTGGGTAGTTTGACTGGGGCGGTCGCCTCCTAAAAAGTAACGGAGGCGCCCAAAGGTACCCTCAATATGAATGGAAATCATATGTAGAGCGCAAAGGTAAAAGGGTGCTTGACTGTGAGACATACAAGTCGAGCAGGAACGAAAGTTGGGCTTAGTGATCCGGCGGTGTTGTGTGGAAAGGCCGTCGCTCAACGGATAAAAGTTACCCCGGGGATAACAGGCTAATCTCTCCCAATAGTTCATATAGACGGGGAGGTTTGGCACCTCGATGTCGGCTCATCGCATCCTGGAGGTGTAGTCGCTTCCAAGGGTTGGGCTGTTCGCCCATTAAAGCGGTACGCGAGCTGGGTTCAGAACGTCGTGAGACAGTTTGGTCCCTATCTGTCGTGGGCGCAAGAAATTTGAGGAAAGCTGTTCCTAGTACGAGAGGACCGGAATGGACCTACCTCTGGTGCACCAGTTGTCACGCCAGTGGCACAGCTGGGTAGCTATGTAGGGCATGAATAAGCGCTGAAAGCATCTAAGCGCGAAGTCAGTTCCAAGATGAGATTTCTCATTCGAAAGAAGTAAGATCCCTTGAATACTACAAGGTTGATAGGTCAGGTGTGTAAGCATAGTGATATGTTCAGCTTACTGATACTAATAGATCGAGGATTTATTGAAGAATATATTCTCTATTGCAAATCAAAAGTAATCAAATTTAAAGATGTCTGTTTCTAGTTTTTAGGGAGCAATTGCTAAACTATTTGGTGTCCATGGCGGAGTGGTCACACCTGTTCCCATCTCGAACACAGCAGTTAAGCACTCCAGCGGCGAAAATACCAGCAATGGGAAAATAGCACGATGCCAAATTTTTTTTATTGTGTTAATATTTAATTTAAAATTTAAATTTTTTTTATGTTAAGATTGAGAATATTAAAATGTAAAAAAGATTTTAAGAAAAAAGGAGAAAAAATGGATAAGGTTGAAAAGAAATTAGATAAAAAATTATACATTGGAGCTAAAATTGGATTCATAACAAATATTATAAGTATTATTTGAAGTATAATTATTACAATTATTTTAGCTACAGCAAGTAGTGCATTTTTAACAGTTTTACAAAATATGATCACACTTCATTAACATCAGGAGTTAGTACAATATTTATTGTTGGATTGATTTTTGGACTTTTAATTGCAATAATTATCATGTGCAATAACGTTTTAAAAGGAAATGCTAATAGTGGTTTAGCTGTTGGAATTGTAACTTTAGTTTTAGCAGGTTTTTCTTTAATAGCTATGTTTTCATCACATTTTAATTTTATTAGTGGTATTAATATTATTTTTTAGGACTTAATATTGCTTCAGGTGTATTATTAATTATTGGTAAATATCTTCCAGTTACTAATAAACCAGAAGAAGTAGTTTCTATGGTAAATGAATAATTAAATATTTTTAATAAATTGTATAAATAAGGCTTTTAATTTCTAAAGCCTTATTTTATTTTTTTATAATTTAAAACCATAAGGATAAGTAATTATTGGAAAATTTGGTTTATCATCATCATGCTTTTTTTTATATTGTATATTATTAATTAATAAATAAAGGTATTGTAAACCAATACTAATAATTAACAGAAAAATAATAGCAGTAACTAATACTCCTACACCATATTTTTGGTAGTTGAAAAAAAAGTAAGGATAACAAGTATTAATATTTTCTCCTTGTTTAACACGTAGTACACCACGAACCATTACCATTACTACATAAAAACAAGGATAAAATAAAATAAATCACATATAAAGTTTATGATGATTTTTTAGTGAATAAAAATCACGTCCACATGATAAAGCAAAATTTAAAATCATAACAATTGGTATAATTAGATTTAGAATTGGTGGTGGTGGTTAGCCCTAAATACTGGACCACTTTTGGATAGACAGTTTTAAATTTTTATTTGTGAAATTGGTGGTTTTAGAAATTTAGAATGTATTCTTTCGTAATTATAAAACATAATATATTGGTTTACATCATTTATAGCTTCATTGAGAGAAAAATATTGATTTGAACCTTTAGGTAGTCATTCTTGAGATAAATGAGAAAATCAGTTTTCAGATATTACATTGCCACCAATATCATAAGGTTGTTTTTTGCTTAAAATTATTTGCTTATCAGCAGCTCAATTTGTGATGTCTTGACAATAAAATTCGTTGGCGTTATCTGAGTGTAAAATAACGTTTTTTACTTGGTTTCAAGAGAATTGTTGATTTATTTTTTCAAGTGCAGGAAGGATTAAATCTTGATAGGATTTGTTTGAACATGTATTATAGCTTACAATATTATTTGAATAAAAATCAATAATTACAAAAAGATATAATCAACCTTCTTTAGTATTTATTTGTTTAGTGTCCATTGATCAAATTTGATTTGAAGAGGTTGTACTTTTATAATCTTTGTTTACTTTATCCATTGTAGGTATTCACTTATTTGGATTTTTTTTGTTTTTAGGATAGTTATTTTTAGTTTGTTTTAATCCTTGAAGATTGTGATCTTTCATAATTTTTCGCATTTGTTTTGTTGATAATTCTAGATTTAAAATAATATGTTTGTATTGTTTTAATCATTCTTTAAATGCTGAAAAAATTCGTAAATAGCCATAAATTTGTCCTTTTCTTGTAAAATGAAATTCAAGTAAAAGTTGGCATAATTCTTGATATTTATGTGTACAATTACTAATTTGATTTTTTTCTTTTTTAATAGGGTTTTGTTTGTTTTTTACAAAATAATATGTTGATCGGTTTAGTTGAAGATGTTGGCAAAGATATCTAATTGAATATTGGTTTTTGCTATCATCAATAATTTGAATTTTTTGTTTGATATTTAACTTGTTAATTACTAATGCTATTTGTTTAATTTTATCCATTATTAAAAATCCTTTCATGTCAAAATTAGTGTTAATTGTATAACACAATTGTTTTTCGAATACATTCAAGTTTTTTTTAAATTAATGGTCTAGTAAAAAGGGCTAAGTAGCAAGTAGCATTATTGTTTTAAATCATAAATAAATATCAGTTCCATATTTACTTCTTTCTTGGCTATTATTAATGATACCTATTCAAAATACTAACATTGTAATTGTAATATAAATAGTAATGCTTAATAAAATATAAAAACTTGGTTTTGAATTTTCTTTAAATTTACTTTCAAATAAAAAAGCAAATAAATAAATGAGTACTAAATAATTAGTTTGAGTTGTAAAATAAAAAAAAATAAATTGCTAATCTTTCAGTTGGTTTATCAACATTAGGAACAATGAAAGCATTGGGGTAATTAATAGTAATTATTAAATCAAAAATTAAGAATAAAGAAATAATAAGTAGACCAAATAAACGTCAAATAAAGAGGCTTTTTAGTAATCTGTGTTTCTTTGTTTTACAAAGTACTAGTTCAGATTAATTCTGTCTTCAAATTTTATCATAAAATGAGCAATTGCTGTATTTCAATTTTGAATAGGCAATGTTCATTTTTTTGTGATATTTTCAATTGCTAAGTAAAAAATTTTAAAAACTGCCATATCATTAGGAAAAACTTTTTTATTTCTAATAACTTTTCGTAATTGGCTATTAACAGATTCAATAGCATTTGTAGTATAAATTACCCTTTTAATTTCTGCTGGATAACTAATAAAAACCATTAAATTTTCTCAATTTTTATATCAAGATTTAGCAATTTGTGGATATTGTTTATTTCATTTACTTTCAAATGATTCTAAAGCTTGCATTGCTTGTTCTTCACTACATGCTGTATAAATTGGCTTTAAATCGATAACTAGAGACTTTCGATGTTTGTATGAAACATATTTTAAGCTATTTCTAATTTGATGAACTATGCATAATTGATGTTCAGTTTTAGGATAAACTGATTGTATTGCCTCTGACATGCCTGTTAAATTATCACTACAAGCAATAAGAATATCATTTAAGCCTCGATTTTTCATTTCTGTAAAATTATTTAATCAGAATTTAGCACCTTCATTTTCACTAATTCATAAACCTAAAACATCTTTTTTACCTTCTAAATCAACTCCTAAAGCTATATAAACTGATTTGTTAATAATACGTTTATCCTGACGTACTTTAACTACGATACAATCAAAATAAATGATTGGATAAACACTATCTAATGGACGATTTTGCCATGCTTTGACATCATCAATGACATCATCAGTAATTTGACTAATTACGCTTTCGCTAATATCTGCGCCATCATATAACTCTTGCAACTGCATTCTAATATCTGATAAAGTCATACCTTTTGCATATAGTGAAAGAACTTGTTGATCAAAACCATCAAATCTTCTCTGTCTTTTTGTGATTATTACTGGTTCAAAATTACTATTGCGATCTCTTGGTAGATCAATTTCAATTTTACCTTGTTGAGTTATTAATTTTTTTGATGTTGTACCATTACGAACATTGTCATTATTACTGCGTTGATTTCTTTCGTGTCCTAAATAATTTTGCATCTCAGAATTCAACATTTTTTCTACCAATCGTTTAGTTAATTCTTTATATAAGCCTCCCTCTTTAAAAACTGTTGTTAAATCCTCAGTATTTTCTAATAATAAATCTACTGCTTTTGATATTGGATCATTGTTATTAAGATTATCTTTTTTAGCCATCTGTAACTCACTCTTTCTAGATATATAAATTATATTTACTAGAATTAATTAAACATAGTTATTTTTGTAAGTCACACAGATTACTAAACATTCCCCAAATAAATTTAATAAGATTTCTTTTTTTTAATCGGTATTCACTACTATTTTTTCAATTCATATTTTTTCTCCTATTTATATTAGAATTAAATTTAATTAAATTTTTGATAGGAAATTTAATTTTTTATTATGATTGAATATGCTACTTATTTAGTATATCAAGTTTTTCCTTATCACTATTAATATTTACTAACTGATTATTTAAAACACTTAATAAGTTAAAAAAAAATTAACTTATTAATTATTTAATCTTGATTTTTTGGTAATAAAGTTTATTATTAATGTTAAGGATATAATTTTTATCCTTATAATTTTAATGAATATATAAGTAATTATATAAGTATTAAAATTATATATGTTGATTTAACAAAAAGTTTAATAATTGATTATATATCCTTAGTTTTATTTTATTAAAACTAAGATTTTAAGTATTTAATTAAATATGCTTAATTTAATATTATAATTATAAACACAAATAATAGGTAAAAAAGGAGTAATCATAATGACAAATTTCTTATCTTTTAGTTTTTTTAAAACTAAAAGTTTTAAAACAATAAGTTTGGCTTTGGCATTATCTCTTACTAGTAGTTTAATGATAGTTACTAATCATCAATCTAATATTAGTACTGTTAATGAGAGTAACAAACTTTCTGGGTTTCATATTACTGTTAAGGAAAATAATAAAAATTTAATTAGTGAAGCCAATACTTGAAATTCAATTAATAATAATTATGAAGATTTTATTAGATTGCATAAAGAAGTAATAACAGAACAATTTAATGATTGATCAGACGTTATTAATAAGGTTAATAATAATCCAAATGATGATATTAGTAAAGAAGTTAATAAGAAATTTAAGGAACAAATCGAAAACAAAGCTAATAATATCTTACCAGATAATGGTATTAAATATTTTACTGATAAAGTTATTGGTCGTAGTGTTGCTAAACAAAGTTTTAATGATATTTCTAGTTTTGGTTATGTTTATGTTGGTTACCATGATAATAGTTTACCAGCACAGATTAACAATGGTATTTTTGCAACGGTAAATCCTAGGGCAGATTTCAATAATTATTTTAGTATTCCTTATATGATTAAACCAAGCGATGATTTTTTAAATAGTCATAAAAGCGTTCAAGATCGGTTAGCAATTTTACCACTTAATAATGGTAATCCCAATGATACTAATCAACCAATGTTAGCTATTTTAGCAAAAAATAAAAATGATAAGAATGAACAATTATTAATAAATGATAAAAATGATGAAGTTTTTGATAATGGTTCAATTAGTTATGCAATATTAAATCATAAACCAGACGATCATTTAAAATCAACTAGTTTTAATGTTAGTGTTAAAGATAGTGGCTATAGTAAAACTATTAAGTTAACAAATAATAGTTCAAATATTCAATTTAGTACTATTAGTGATGAAAAAGTTAAAGAAAATCCTGTAATTACACCTCAATATTTAGTTCAAAAAAATTCACAAGATAATAAAAATACATTAATATTTATGAATAAAGCTATTGAGAAAGCTAAAGTAAATATTAGTGATTCACAACAACATTGACTAAAATGAAAAGTTGATTCACAAACTTTACAAAAAGCAAAAAATGATTCAGGAACACCTATTAAAGATGGTGATAATTTAACTCTTAATCAAGAAAGTAATTTTCAAGTTTATTGTATAGGTTTAGATACATCTGACTTACAACGTCAAGCTGCTTCTGAACAATATATTACTGTTTATAGAACCAATACAAAAATACCTAATTTTCCAAATTGTACTGATTTTTTTGAAAAAAATAATAATTTATTAGCGGGTTTTCAACAATATTTAACTAGTGCTACTAATAATAGTATTAAAATTGAAGATTTAAAAAATAATGCTGTTGGTGATTTTTTATCATGATTTATTCAATATCAAGGTGATATTACTAAACAAAATTATGTTAATTATTTACAAAGTAATAATTCAGATCGTCCCTGAGATGTTAATATATCATTAACAACTAAAATGTTAGTTAATAATTGAAATATTATTATCATTTGTGGCTTCATTATTAGTTTTTTAACTATAATTCCAATAGTTGTTGTTATTATTCGTAAAAAGAAATATTTAAAATAAAGTTTATTATTTTTAAGTAGCACTTGTTAAAAAACAATATTTTATATAAAAATATAAAATGATAAGTGTAAAAAATGTTATTACTTGTTTTTTCTTTTTAGTGAGTTACAATAAAAATGGCAGTTATAAATGTTTAAAAAATATTTAGGTAATGCCGGTTTTAATTTTATATTTGACTTTAAGTCCTTGTATACTATATATGCTATACAAGGAGTTTTTATATAATTTTAAAATAAAATATATTAAGAAAAAGGAGGCAAAAAATAACAAAATAATATTTAAAAAAAATAATACAATTTCAAATTTTTACTTTTCACAAATATATATTCCTCTCTACAATTATTTTTCAATATTTTTTAAATAATAAATAATAGTAATAAAGTGTACTAGTTTATAAACTAGTACACTTTATTACTATTATTTTACATTAAAAATTTGTATCTCTTAAAGCTGCTATTGGTTTATTATTTTTCTTATAAAGGATATTATTATAAAGAGTAAAAAGTAACATCAAAATTATGTATAAGATTAAAATTGCAAAGATATAAATAAAGAAAGTAGTTAAACTTTTATGAAAATCTAAAAATGGATATGGAAATGAATAATCAATTTCTGTTGTTCCTTTTCTTAAAAAACCAACAAAATTTCCTTTAGCAAGTGCATAACCTAAATATACAAACATGTAAATAGAAATAATTGGTATTCAAAGATATGTTTGTTTTCCAAGTTTTCAGTAGTATTTACCAGCAGAAAACATAAAATATAAAATCACTATCACTGGTACTATTAAATGTAATAAAAATGTATTTATAAAATTTAATATGCTAATACTATTACTACTATCTAAATTATTTATCATTGGTTTAAATAATACAGCAAAAAATACGATAAGAGTTACGGTAATATAAACAGTAATTGCTAATGAAAAGAGCCCAAAAACAAATTGTGCGCGATTGTCATGAAAACGATTTGTTAATACAAAACAAAAGAAAAGAAAAACTAAAAAATTTGATTGAATAGTAAAGGTAGAAATCATTGTTCAAATACCAACTCAGGGGCCATCTGGAGTTCATAAATTATGAGGATTAGGTGTTCCAACTGTTATTGGTTTATACTCAATTAAAACTATTGCAAATTGCATTATTAGACCTATAACAGCAATAATTAGTCCAGATCAAAGTAAAAAATCAGAAAATTTACTTTTAAATCCTACATTTTTTCCTATTTCCATATGGATCAACTCACAATTCTATATTTTTTCTATTTTAATTACATTATACATGATATTATAATAAGTATGTAAGATATTAGAAAATTATTAATAGCAACTAAATGAAATAATAAGGTGATGTTATGTATCAATTATATTTAGATACAACAAATAACAAATTAACAGTGGTGATTTTGCAAGCTAATAAAATTTTAGTAAGTTCATCATTTATTGCTTGACAAAAACAAACAGAATTGGCAATTCCAACTATTACTAATTTACTTGTAAAATGTAAAATAAAATTAAAAGATATTTCAAAAGTAGTTATTGCAAATGGTCCTGGCAGTTATACTGGAATTAGAGTTGCAATTACTTTTGTCAAAACACTTAAAGTTTTGAATAGTTTTTTAACGGTTTTTACTATTAATAGTTTATTATTACAGGCAGGATTAATAAAATCAATAAGTGTTTTGTCAGCATACAATAATAAAAGTTATTTGGCAGTATGTGATAATGGAAAAATAATTATTCAGCCGCAATTAGTAGATGAAAATGCTAAAATTGGTATTATTAGTGATTTACTAGATTATAAAATAATTGAAAATTTAGAAAAGTGTAATATTGTGGAAAATTTTCAAAAGTTGTCACCATATTTTATCGAAGTAAAAAACATGGAAGATTTGCAACCATATTATATTAATGATCCATTTTCATCACATAATTAAAAAATAATAATATTTAAATATTTTACATTAGTTTAAAAAGGAGTTTTTACATGCTTATCAATGATAATTTTTGATCTAGAGTATCAAAGGAAGAAAATAATTTCACAAAAAAAGAAAAAGTTCTTATTAACTATATTAATAAGAATAGTCAAAAAATGGATCAAGTTACTATTAGTTCTTTGGCTAAAGAAAATACTGTTGGTTATAGTGTTGTTTATAATTTAATTAAGAAATTGGGATTTAAAGGTTATCGTGAATTTATCATTAGTTTAGCTGCGCAAGAAACTACTTTCAAAGCTTTAAATCGTGAGTTTTTTGGTGATCGTAGTGTTTTAAAAGAACATTATAAAAAACTAATGGATTTAAATGATTCAACGATTAATTATGAGGAATTACAAAGATTTATTAATTGAATAGATGATAATCGTAAAGCTTGTATTTATTTAGCAGGTATTGGTCATTCTGGTTTGGGTGCGGAGGATTTATCAAATAAATTATATCGGTTTGGTTTACGATCAATCTGTTTAAATAAAGATGATGATAGTATTTTAATGCATGCTTCTTTAATTATTCCAGAAGATGTAATAATTCTTTTCTCATTATCAGGTAAAACCGCTACTATTGTTGAAGCAGCTAAACTTGCTAAAAAGAATAATGCTAAAATTGCAGTTGTTACATCACAAGATAAAACTGAATTAGTGACTTATGCTGATTGAACATTTAATATTGTTTCTTCAGGACTTTATGAAGCACAAGAAATATTTATTTCTCCATTATTTGCTATTACTTATTTTAATGATTTAGTAACAAAATATTTATTAAAATCAAAGCATAAAGATTGATATTTAGAAAATAGAATTAAAACTAATAAAGTAATTAAAAAATTTAATTAATTTTTTAAATAAAAAAACTGTTTTTTTTTAAAATAATAATTTAATATTATGTCATGAATATTTATTAAGTAAGGAGATGAAGTATGTTGTCTAAACAAGATGATATTTTGACAGTAGAACACGTTTTTCTTGAATCTGATTGTAAAACACAAGCAGAAGCTTTTCAAGAAATAGCAACTTCTGCTAAAAAATTAGGTTTTTTGAAAAAAAATATTAGTGAAAAATCACTAGTTAATAGTTTTCTACAAAGAGAAGGAGAAGGAACTACTGGTTTTGGTGGTGGTGTTGCTGTGCCACATGCTCGTAATGAAGATATTGTTAAATCAGGAATTTTTATTATGCGTTTTAAACAGTCAGTTCCTTGGAAAGCACTAGATGAACAACCTGTTAAAGCAATTATTGCTTTAATTGTGCCACTAAAAAGTGCTGGTAATGAGCACTTGGAAATTTTATCAAAAGTGGCACAAAGATTAACAAAACCGGAATTTCAATCAATATTATTTAATTCAAAAGATAAAAAAGTAATTATTCAATCACTAAATATTAATAATAAACCTAATGTTGAAACTAGTAGTAAAACTATTAGTGAAGATATGAAAGGTTCTTCAAAAAAAACTAAAAATATTATAGCAATTACTGCTTGTCCAGTTGGGGTAGCACATACTTATATTGCACAAGATAAATTAGAAATTGCTGCAAAAAATTTAGGCTATAATATTAAAGTTGAAACTCATGGTAGTATTGGTATTAAAGGTGCTTTTACAGCAAATGATATTGCCAATGCTGATTTAGTTATTATTGCAGTATCGGCCGGTGTTGCAGATTTAAAATTAGAACGTTTTAATAATAAACCATTATATAAAGTAGAAATTAGCAAAGTTATTAAAAATCCTGAAAGTATTGTTAATGATGCTTTTGCTAACGCAAAACCTTATGAAATAAACAAGTCAGAATCGGGACAAAAAGCGGAAAAAGAAAATAAATCAAATGATTTATTTACTACTGATAAACAGGGAATTATGAAACATATTATGGCTGCTGTTGGCTATATGGTTCCATTTGTTGTTTTTGGTGGAATTATGTTAGCATTATCAATTGGTATTGCTAAAGCAGTTTATGGTGCTGACTTTGATATTTCCAAGTTACCACATAATCATTTTCTTTATTTTATGAATCAAGTTGGAAGTATTGCTTTTACATTAATGATTCCAATTTTAGCTGGTTTTATCGCTAATTCAATTGCCGCAGGACGTGCTGCCTTGCTTCCGGCAATGGTAAGCGCATATGTTGCTAATACAGCAGGATTAGTTTATCCAATTGCTGGTTTAGAGCCAAAGGTTTCTGCTGGATTTTTAGGAGCATTATTAATTGGTCCAAGTGTTGGATATTTAGTAAGATGAATTATTACTTGAAAAGTACCAAAGACTATTGCTCCAATTATGCCAATTTTCTTTATTCCTATTGTAGTAACATTTTTAATTAGTTTAACTTTTATTTATGCAATTGGAGCTCCAATTGGTTGAATAATGGAACAATTTCAAAATGGGTTAACCCACATGCCACGTGAAGCAATGGCAGCAATTGGAATGTTGCTAGGAGCCATGATTGGATTTGATATGGGTGGTCCAATTAACAAAGTTGCTTTTTTAGCAGCTTCAACAACGATAACTGCTGATCCTAGCTCACAATTATTTATGGGAGCAGTAGCTGCAGCTATTCCTGTTGCACCACTTGGAATGGGTTTAACAACTTTGATTTTTCGTAAATTCTTTAATGAAAGTGAACGTACATTAGGTTTAACAGCAATGTTAATGGGGTGTATTGGTATTTCTGAAGGTGCGATTCCTTTTGCAGTAAGAGATCCAAAACGTGCTATTATTAGTAATATTATTGGTAGTGCTGTTGCTGGTAGTATTGCTGGTGCTTTCTTATTAACTGATGCTGCTGGTCATGGTGGTCCTATTGTTGCTATCTTAGGTGCAGTTAGTTCAGTTAATTATGTGCTTTGGGTAAGTATTCTTTTATTCTTTTTAGCCATTATTGTTGGAAGTATTGTTACTTGTTTAGTATATGGTGGATTATTAATTATTCAATCACGTAATATTAAGGTTTTTAAATTAATGAATGAAAGAATCATGAAAATATTTAATAGTAAAAAATCTAAATCTAAAAATAGTAAAAATAAAGTTTAATTGAACAAATAATCAAAGTTTAGGAGAGTGAATATGAATAATAGGACATCACAAATAATTTTTTTAAAACCTGCTTTTATTCGCAAATTATGAGGTAGTCAAAAATTAGCACACAAATTTAATTTTGATTTACCTAAAAATACACCAATTGGTGAAGCGTGATTAGTTAGTGCTCATCCCAATGGAATGAGTTATGTTTTAAATGGCGAGTATAAAGGATTAAGTTTAGCAGAATTGTTTAAACAGCAACCTAGTTTATTTGCTAATCTTGATAGTTCAGGTAGTGTGATTAATAAAGAATATCCATTGTTAACAAAAATTTTAGACGCAAATGATAGTTTAAGCGTTCAAATTCACCCTGATGATAAATTCGCAGAAAAAAATCATCAATGTTTAGGAAAAACTGAATGTTGGTATATATTAGAATGTTTACCCAAAGGTAGAGTTATTTTGGGTCATAATGCTAAAACCAAAGATCAGTTTAATCAATGATTGGGAAAAGAACAATGACATAAACTATTAAAATATATTCCAATTAAAAAAGATCAATTTATTTATGTTCCTTCTCTAAAAATTCATGGTTTATTGCCACATACTATGGTTTTTGAATTACAACAATCATCAGATATTACATATCGTTTATATGATTATGATCGTAAAGATGAACTTGGTAATTTACGAAATTTGCATTTGAAAGAAGCATCAACTATTGTTTTAGCTCCTGATTTAAATAGTAGTGAAGCTAATGGTCATGATAATTATTTAGTTGATAACAAGTTTTTTAAGTTAATTAAATTAATTAATGAGGGAATTAAGCATTATAGTTATCCTAATACTAGATGATTGCAAATCTCAGTATTGGATGGTAATGGTATAATTGATGATACTAGTATTAAAAAAGGTGACTCATTTATTTTACCAAATGGTTATACTGATTTTTGTTTAAGTGGTAATATGTTGTTGATGGTTGCATATTGCTAATAAATTGTTTTATTTATAAATGAAAAATAGACTCATGAGTCTATTTTTCATTTATAAATAATTATTATAGTTTTTTTAATGCTTGTTCCAAATCATTTCACAAATCTTCAACATATTCAATACCAATTGAAAGACGAACAAGACCTTCTGAAATATTTGCATCTGCTAATTCTTGTGCATTATAAGTAGAATGTGTCATTGAAGCAGGATGTTCAATCAATGACTCAACTCCACCTAAAGAAACTGCCAAAATTATTAATTTTAAATTATTTAATAGTTTGATTCCTCCATCATATCCACATTTTAATTCGAAACTAATCATTGCTCCTGGTAATTTCATTTGTTGTTCATAAAGTACTTGTTCTGTGCTACTTAGCCCTTTTTACTAGAGCATTAATTTAAAAAAACTTGAATGTATTCGAAAAACAATTGTGTTATACAATTAACACTAATTTTGACATGAAAGGATTGTTAATAATGGATAAAATTAAACAAATAGCATTAGTAATTAACAAGTTAAATATCAAACAAAAAATTCAAATTATTGATGATAGCAAAAACCAATATTCAATTAGATATCTTTGCCAACATCTTCAACTAAACCGATCAACATATTATTTTGTAAAAAACAAACAAAACCCTATTAAAAAAGAAAAAAATCAAATTAGTAATTGTACACATAAATATCAAGAATTATGCCAACTTTTACTTGAATTTCATTTTACAAGAAAAGGACAAATTTATGGCTATTTACGAATTTTTTCAGCATTTAAAGAATGATTAAAACAATACAAACATATTATTTTAAATCTAGAATTATCAACAAAACAAATGCGAAAAATTATGAAAGATCACAATCTTCAAGGATTAAAACAAACTAAAAATAACTATCCTAAAAACAAAAAAAATCCAAATAAGTGAATACCTACAATGGATAAAGTAAACAAAGATTATAAAAGTACAACCTCTTCAAATCAAATTTGATCAATGGACACTAAACAAATAAATACTAAAGAAGGTTGATTATATCTTTTTGTAATTATTGATTTTTATTCAAATAATATTGTAAGCTATAATACATGTTCAAACAAATCCTATCAAGATTTAATCCTTCCTGCACTTGAAAAAATAAATCAACAATTCTCTTGAAACCAAGTAAAAAACGTTATTTTACACTCAGATAACGCCAACGAATTTTATTGTCAAGACATCACAAATTGAGCTGCTGATAAGCAAATAATTTTAAGCAAAAAACAACCTTATGATATTGGTGGCAATGTAATATCTGAAAACTGATTTTCTCATTTATCTCAAGAATGACTACCTAAAGGTTCAAATCAATATTTTTCTCTCAATGAAGCTATAAATGATGTAAACCAATATATTATGTTTTATAATTACGAAAGAATACATTCTAAATTTCTAAAACCACCAATTTCACAAATAAAAATTTAAAACTGTCTATCCAAAAGTGGTCCAGTATTTAGGGCTAACCACCGAATGTATTTTATTATTGTTTTAAGTATAAAATATTTAGAATTTTGAGAAAAGTGTGAAATTGTAGTAAGAATATTAAATTGGAAAGTGTAGTAATGTATCATTAAAAATGATATTAATTTATTTTACAATATCATTATTATATGAATAAAACTTTTTAAATTTTAAAGTACTTTTTCTAAATAAATCTTGATTTAATTTTATATTCAAAAGTTTACATATGCAATAAAAAAATAAAATTAGAGAAATTATTTTAAATAGGCAATTGCTTCAATTTCAATTAATGCATCTTTAGGAATTCTAGCAACTTGAACTGCTGCTCTTGCTGGAGCATGTGCACCAAATATTTCTCCATAAACTTTATTCATTTCAACAAAGTGATTTAAGTCTTTTAAGAAAATATTAACTTTTACAATATTATTTAAAGTAATATTAGCAGCTTCACAAATTGCTTTAATATTTAATAAACTTTGCTTAGTTTGTGAAGAAATGTCAGTGCCAATAAATTCACCAGTTTTACTATTAATTGGTAATTGCCCAGAAATATATAAAAAATCACCTGCAATTATTGCTTGACTATATGGCCCAATGGCAGCAGGAGCATTAGGAGTATGAATAATATTTTTCATAGTTTATCACTCTTTCTAAAATTATTATGTTTTGTATCATTAAATATATTAGTAAAAATGTAGCGTTATTTTTAAGTTATTTAGGTGGTATTAAATAATTAATAGTAATATAAAATTAGCATCATTAATTATTAAAACTTGAACAACTATAAATATATTTTACATGATTTTCTTTTCTTTTTTTTAATTAATTATTTTTCACTTTAATAATTTTTTTCATTTTAATTTTAATTAAATATTTATTTAATATTTTATTATCAGTATTGAAAATTAAATTTTATTTTTATTTTTTAACCTTTATAAGTGTAAAAAAAATATTATTAAAGTAATTTTATCATTTTTTTAGAAAAAAAATATATTTTATGGTTCACTTTATAAAATGTTACTATATAATTTGATTACAGACCAGTAACATTTTTAAATTGGTTTGAAGATAACGTAGTTATAATAATATCTATAATAGACATTATAATTATAATTCTTAAAACATTAGGAGGAAATCTTTTATGGCAAAAAGTAATTCTAAAACAAAGACAGAAATTATTAAGATAGTGGCGCAAAAGTCTGACGTCACAATTGCCTTAGCGACTAATATTATTGATTTATTTTTTGAAGAGATAAAATTTGAAGTTGCAAATGGTGGTAAAATTAATATACCAAAATTTGGAATATTTGAAACTATTATTCGTGAAGCAAGAACAGGTCGTAATCCCCAAACTGGTGAATCTATTGTAATTAGTGCTTCTAAAGCACCTAAATTTAAAGCTAGTTCTGAATTTAAAAAACATACTAATCAACAAACAGAAACTTTAGCTTCTTAAATTAAAAATTTTAAAAAATCAAGATAAAATGGATATATAATTTCTAATTTATATCCATTTTGTTCTATTTTTTTATATGTCAGTGCTTTTTTTGAACTTTTAAAAATTTTAATTTTTCTCAAAAAACTAAGAAAAAGGCATTATGTTGTGAAAAATAAATAATAACAAAACTAATAGCATTAAGATAAAAAGCATTTTCTAAGTATTCAAGTTGATGTTTTTTAAAATTATTTCATGGTAATGTTAAAGACTTAGTACTTTTTGCTTCAAAACACAAATATTTACCATGATAAACTCCATGATAATCAACATTACTTTTTTCTTTAAAAATTTTATTGTTTTGATATAAAATTGGTGGATTTTGTTTAAAAATTAGTGCTTGTTTTTCATTATTTATAATTTCAATAGTATAATTAATTATAGTTTCAAGAAACATTCCACGGTTAGCATAAAACATTATTTTAATTCCCCCTTACATATAGAATATTACTAACTTTGGAATAGTTTTCCTTTTAATTAAAGGAGGTATAAATATGAATATTTGTAAAAAGGATATTATAGATAAAGAATTTACTGTTGATTATAAAGGCTATGATTCTAAAGAAGTAGATTTATTTCTTGATTTAGTTGCTACTAATTATGAAATACTAGAAGAATTTGTAAATAAACTAAAAAAGCAAAATGTAATTTTAGAAAATAATAATTACAAGTTACTTAAAGAAATTGATATTTTAAAAACACAAATTTTAGTTTTAAAACAAGAAAAACAAAAATTAGAAGAAAAAGGTGTAGAAAATGTTGATATTATTACGAGATTAAGCAAATTAGAAAGTATTGTACATGAAGAATAAATATGTTATAATTTTTTTCTAAAAGAATAAAAAATGAGCTAATCGCTGCATTAGTATGTAGAGGAAAGTCCACGCTCGCACTTTCTGTGATGAAAGTAATGTTTGTGTTAGAGAAAACAATAACTCTAAGCAGTAATTCTGACGGCTGACAAAAACCTAAGTTTTTTATTAAATAAGGTTCTAGTCTATAAAAGTGTCATAGAGACGAGTTTTAAGGAAACTTAAAAGCTGGAACGAGATAAACCCCACAAGCGAGAAACCCAAATTTAGGTAGGGGCATTGGTTTATTAGAAATGAATAATAAACCGAACTATTGTTTACAATAGTAGATAAATGGTTAGCACTTGCAAGAAGCAAGAACAGAACGTGGCTTATGATTTTTTTATTCTTTTTTTGTATTGTAAATTATTTGATTGAAGGTTTAAAAATGACTGAACTTTTACTTTTATTAGATAAATTTAATTTTAGAATTAGTTGTTGTGAAAGTATTACTGGTGGACTTTTTGTTCAAGAGATTACTAGTATTGTTGGTGCTTCTAAATATTTTAGTGGTGGTTTTATAGCGTATACTAATGAATCAAAAATCAATATTGTTAAAATTAAAAAAACAACCATTGAAAAAATATGGTGTAATAAAATAAGTAAACAATGTGCTATAGAAATGGCTTTAAATACACAAAAAATTTTAAAAACAAATATTGCTATTAGTTTTACTGGAAATGTAGGACCTAATGCTTTAGAAAATAAACCAGTTGGTTTAGTATATGTAGGTATATTGTTATCAATGATAATGTTTGATGTGAAGTGTTAAATATTTCAGGTAATAGAAACGAAATTAGATCAACTATAGTAGCAAAAGCAGTAGTTATTTTAAAAAAAATTTTATTAAGTTTTTAAAATTTAAAAAGGAATTATCTTACAGAGTTATTAATATTTTCTAGGGTGATTTTATGGAAATAAATATTAAAGAAAAAGAGCAATTATTAGAAAAGGCCATTAAGCAAATTGAAAAAGAATTTGGCAAAGGTGCTATTATGTTACTAAGTGATAGTAGTATTGGCGATATTGAAGTTATTAGTTCAGGAAGTATATTATTAGATGATATTTTAGGTGTTAAAGGTTTTCCAAAAGGTCGTATTGCTACTTGCTACTTAGCCCTTTTTACTAGAGCATTAATTTAAAAAAAACTTGAATGTATTCGAAAAACAATTGTGTTATACAATTAACACTAATTTTGACATGAAAGAATTTTTAATAATGGATAAAATTAAACAAATAGCATTAGTAATTAACAAGTTAAATATCAAACAAAAAATTCAAATTATTGATGATAGCAAAAACCAATATTCAATTAGATATCTTTGCCAACATCTTCAACTAAACCGATCAACATATTATTTTGTAAAAAACAAACAAAACCCTATTAAAAAAGAAAAAAATCAAATTAGTAATTGTACACATAAATATCAAGAATTATGCCAACTTTTACTTGAATTTCATTTTACAAGAAAAGGACAAATTTATGGCTATTTACGAATTTTTTCAGCATTTAAAGAATGATTAAAACAATACAAACATATTATTTTAAATCTAGAATTATCAACAAAACAAATGCGAAAAATTATGAAAGATCACAATCTTCAAGGATTAAAACAAACTAAAAATAACTATCCTAAAAACAAAAAAAATCCAAATAAGTGAATACCTACAATGGATAAAGTAAACAAAGATTATAAAAGTACAACCTCTTCAAATCAAATTTGATCAATGGACACTAAACAAATAAATACTAAAGAAGGTTGATTATATCTTTTTGTAATTATTGATTTTTATTCAAATAATATTGTAAGCTATAATACATGTTCAAACAAATCCTATCAAGATTTAATCCTTCCTGCACTTGAAAAAATAAATCAACAATTCTCTTGAAACCAAGTAAAAAACGTTATTTTACACTCAGATAACGCCAACGAATTTTATTGTCAAGACATCACAAATTGAGCTGCTGATAAGCAAATAATTTTAAGCAAAAAACAACCTTATGATATTGGTGGCAATGTAATATCTGAAAACTGATTTTCTCATTTATCTCAAGAATGACTACCTAAAGGTTCAAATCAATATTTTTCTCTCAATGAAGCTATAAATGATGTAAACCAATATATTATGTTTTATAATTACGAAAGAATACATTCTAAATTTCTAAAACCACCAATTTCACAAATAAAAATTTAAAACTGTCTATCCAAAAGTGGTCCAGTATTTAGGGCTAACCACCGTAGGTATATCAATTTTTCTAGCAATGATAGTAGGGATAATTGCTGGATTTCTAATTAGAAAAATGTATTTAAAAATTAAAGAACAACAAAGTTTTACTAATATTTTAAAGAGAGAAAAAGAATCTCAAAAATTAATTCAATCCTCAAGAGCCGATGCAAAAATTGAAATAAGTAAAATGAAAAAAGATTTGTATTTAGAGATTGAATATCGTAAAGAACAAAATTTAGAATATGAGAAACTTTTAAATAAAAGAGAACGCAAATTAACTGAACGTGAAGAAATAATTGAAACACAAACACAAAATCTTTATCATCAACGTGAAATTGTAAAAAATGTTAAATTAGAATATCATCAAAAAATTGATCAAATTATTATGGAATTAGAAAAAATTTCTGGTATAAGTCGAAATGAAGCAAAAGATGAATTGTTTAGTAAATTAAAAGAAAAATTATCATTAGAATTTAATAAAATTATTAAAAATCATGAATATAATATTAAACTTCAATCTAAAGAGTTAGCCAATAATATTGTTAGTGAAGCAATAGAACGTTATGCAAGTAATTTTATTGTTGATAAGTCAGTATCATATGTTAAATTACCTAATGAAGAAATGAAAGGCAGAATTATTGGTAAAGAGGGTAGAAATATTAAATCTTTTGAGTTAACAGCAGGTGTAGATATTATCATTGATGATACGCCAGAAACAATTCAAATTTCTTCATTTAATCCGATCAGAAGAGAAATTGCAACTAGAGCTTTAGAAGATTTAGTTAAAGATGGAAGAATTCATCCAATTAGAATTGAAGAAATCTTGATATTTCATGAGCAGGAATTAAATGAAGGTTTTAAAGTTGATGGTAAAAAAATTATTGATGAGTTAAAATTAACTCGT
Organism: Spiroplasma endosymbiont of Danaus chrysippus; assembly: GCF_902809815.1. GTDB lineage: Bacteria > Bacillota_I > Bacilli_A > Mycoplasmatales > VBWQ01 > Spiroplasma_E. The sequence continues at coordinate 161,393 of NZ_CADDIL010000001.1, forward strand.
TTTGAACCAGAGTTAGTATCTTATATTGGAAGATTAAAATATCGTACAAGTTATGGTCAAAATGTTTTATTGCATTCCTTTGAAGTTGCCAAACTTGCAGGAGCAATGGCAGCTGAATTGGGTTTAGATGTTAATATTGCAAAACGTGCTGGTTTATTACATGATATTGGTAAAGCTGCTGATTATGAATTAGAAGGTTCACATGTTTATAATGGTGTGATTTTAGCAAAAAAATATGGTGAAAGTGATATCATTATTAATGATATTCATTCTCATCATGGTGATGTTGCAAAAGATAATGTTTATTCTTCTTTAGTTTCAGCTGCTGATACATTATCAGCAGCTAGACCTGGTTCAAGAAATAATTCATTAGAAGAATTTATAACTAGAATTAAAGAAATTGAAGATTTGTGTAAATCTGTTAAAGGCGTAGAAAAAGCATATGCTGTTCAGGCAGGAAGACAAATTAGAGTTATTGTTGATCCTAAAGTTATTAATGATTTTGATGCTCATATATTAGCAAGAAACTTAAAACAAAAATTAGAACAAATGATTACAATACCAGGCGATATTCATATTACTGTTATTCGTGAAGTAAGAGCAACAGAATTAATTAATTAAAAACAATTAATTAATTGTTTTTTAGAGAACCCTTAGGTTCTCTTTTAACTTTATAAAATATATAATTTGTTAATTCAAATATTTATTTTTTATGTTTAATTTATTTTTTCATTATTATTTTAGTGTTAAAATAATATAGTCTTAAAAAAAAAATAGAGGAGAATATAAATATGAGTTTTGCTGACATTATGTCAAAAAAAGTACAAAAAACATTAGAAAAAAATTTAAGTAAAAAAACTTTAACCATGGAAAATATGGAAGCAACAATTAAAGAATTCAGATTAATTTTGTTAGAGGCTGACGTTAATTTTAGAGTGGTTAAAACTTTAACTAATGAAATTATTAATAAAGCAAAAGGTGAATTTATTAAAGAAGGCTTAGATCAAAAAGAAATGTTAATTAAAATTATTCATGATGAATTAACAAAGATTATGGGCACTAAGAATGTTGAATTAGATTTATCTACTAATCCTACTGTTATTATGATAGTTGGTTTACAAGGTTCTGGTAAAACAACAACAATATCTAAACTAGCAAAGTTATTAACAGATAAATATCAAAAAAAATGTTTACTAGTTGCAGGAGATATTTATCGTCCAGCTGCTGTTGAACAATTAAAAGTTTTAGGAAAACAATTGAATATTGAAGTTTTTTCCCAAAAAAATGAAACTCCTACTAATATTGTTAAAAATGCTCAAATATATGCTAATAAAAATAAGTTTGATGTAATATTAATTGATACAGCCGGAAGATTACACATTGATGAAAAATTAATGCAAGAACTAGCAGAAATAAGAAAAATTACTTCACCAAAAGAAGTTTTACTTGTTTGTGATGGTATGGCAGGACAAGATATAATTAATGTTGCTATTGAGTTTAATAATACTATTCCTATTACTGGAAGCATAATCACTAAATTAGATGGTACTGCTAAGGGTGGTTCAGCTCTTTCAATTTCTTATTTAACAAAGATTCCTGTTAAGTTCTTAGGAATGGGTGAAAAGGTAACTGATTTAGAAATTTTTTATCCAGAAAGAATGGCAGAACGTATTTTAGGAATGGGTGATCTTACTACATTAATGGAGAAGGCCGAAAGTATAGTTTCAACTCGTGATGTTGAAGAAACTATGAATAGAATGATGTTAGGTCAATTTGATTTGAATGACCTTGTTAATCAAATGAAGCAAATTCAAAAAATGGGTAAATTGGGCTCACTTGTAAAAATGATTCCTGGTATGTCTGCTAAAATTAGTGATGCTAAAATTAGTGATGCTGAAACTGATTTAAAAATAGCAGAATATATTATTGCTTCAACAACTGCTCAAGAACGTGAAAAGCCACAAATTTTACGTTATCCAACTAGAAAAGCAAGAGTATTAAAAGGCTCAGGTCGTTCAGAAAAAGAATTAAATAAAGTGTTAAACCAATTTGAAAAAACTAAAAAAGTTATGGATCAAATTGCTGGTCAGATTAAAAAAGGAGAAATGCCAAATATTCCAGGATTAGATAAGTTAATAAAAAGTTAGAAAAATAAAAAAAATTTGTTATTTTTTGTTAATTTGTTAAAATTTATTTAACTCAAGAAATGTATAAAACTTTGATTTCTTGAGTTTTTATAGATATTATTTTATTAAAATTTTTTTAAATTTTCTTCTTTGTTTTTAAAAATTTAATTTATTTTTTAAAGTAAAACTAGATTTAAAAAAAAATAGTGTTTAAATAGTGGGTTATTTTAAATTAAAAATATAGCAAAAATTTATTTTTTCTTTTTCGGTTGCTTAATAATATTTAGGGAACAAAATAACTTTGAATTGTGTTTAGTAAACAAATTAAATTCAGTTAGGAGACAATGATTATGAAAGATACGTATACATCTGTTCGATTAGCTCAAAAGCCACAAAATTCTTTTGCTTGCTATCGATGTGGTAGAGTAATTTTGATAGCTGATTACTTAGAAGGAATAAATATTCAAGTTAATTGCAGTCGTTGTGGCTTTAAGAAGCGTGTTAATAGTATAAAGATAGAGAAAATAAACAGTAAACCAAATTCAGCGCTAAATTCTAATGAAATTTCAAAAGAAAAGATAAATGAAATTTTTAATTCCTAAAACTATTAAATTTGTAAAATTACAAATTTGGAGAAGTGTTGGTTTAATTGATTTATTAATTATTTTAATGGTAGTTGGATTTGCTTCAATTATTATTTTATTGTTGCAAATTGATATTATTTTTAAAATATTAGCTGTTATTTTAGTTGGTTGTGCTACTATTCCGCTTACTTTTTATTGACAGCCAAGAAAAAAAGGATGAGAAATTATTTTATTATGATTTAAATTTCATAGTAAAAATCGTTATTATAAATCTGAAAAAAATTCACAAATATTAGTACCATTTAAAAAAATTATTAGTAAGAATGTGATGCAATTAAATGTGAAAAATACAAATTATACTAGAGCTTTATTATTGGAGGGTTTTAATATTACATTATTATCTAATGAAGAAGCCTCAAATAAAATTAAAGATTTAGCTGCAGCTTTTAAAATTATTAATATTTCTATGTCTTTAATAAAGATTGATATGCCTTTAGATATAACTGCACAAACTAATTTTTATAAAGAACAACTCGAAAAAATTGATTTAGAAAATATTAGTGAAAAAGCAAAATTAGCAAGAAAATTTCAAATGATATCAGCAATTAATGCTAATAATGAAATTCAAAATCAAAATGAAATGACGCAACCATTTTTTTACTTATTTTTTTATTCATCAAATCAAGAAAAATTAAAAGAAGAAGTAACTGCTTTTAAAAATTATATCAGTCGTAGTGGTGTTAAAGCTAGTGATATTAATTGTTTTGAAATGATGGTTGTTTATAGTAAATTAATAAATTCTAATGAAAATGCTTCGTTAGAAGAAATGTTTACTACAAAAAAAGAAGAAACTGTTAAAAGTAAAGATTTAACTAATGATTTAGCGATTAAAGAATTATTAGTTCATAAGAATAATTTAGAATTTGCTAATTGTTTTCAAACTGTTTATAACATATATGATTATCCATTTGAAGTTTCAGCAGTCTGATTAGCAAATTTAGTAAATATTCCGAATACTAGTTTAATCTTTACTTTTAATAGTATCAGTGAAGAAAGTGCTAAAAAACAATTGAATAAAGCTATGCAAAATTTAGCAACTTTAAATTTTATGACAAAATCATTATCAGAACGAAGAGATTATGATTATCATTATCAATCATTAAATGAATTATTAGATCAAATTGCTGGTGGTGGTGAAAAAATATTTAATACTAATATGTATTTATTAATTAATGGTGCTGATCGTAAGCAACTTAAGCAAAATATTAGTACTGCCGAATACGAAATAAAAAACAATAATATGAAGTTTGATAAATTATATTATCGTCAATTAGAAGCTTTTTTATCAGTAATGCCAGATAGTGCTGATTGATTTAAAGAAACAGGTCACGAAATGCCATGTTTAACAATAGGTGCTAGTTTTCCTTTTTTAAATCAAGAATTAAATGATAAACAAGGACTGTTTCTTGGATTTAATGAAAGTGGTAATAAAGTATTTTTTGATCAAAGAACTAAAAGTAGTACTCGTAAAAATCATAATCAATTAATTATTGGTACTAGTGGTTCAGGAAAATCTTATGCTTCTAAAAAAGAAGTAAATTATCAAATTATGCTTGGTCATAAAGTAATTGTTATTGATCCTGAACGTGAATATCGCGATTTATGTAATTATCATGATGGAAGTTGAATTGATGTTGGTGACGGTTCTTCTGGCAATATTAATCCATTTCAAATTACATTGCCACTGAGTGATGATAATACTAATGATAATAATACTCGTGATATTTTAGCACCACATATGCAATTCTTAGAACAATTTTTAAACGTTGCTACTGGTGGATTAACGAGAAATGAATCAAGTTTATTAATGATTTATGTAAATTTAATGTATGAAAAATTTGGTATTACTTCTCGAACAAAAATTCATTTATTAAAACCAAATCAATTTCCAATTTTTCAAGATTTATATGATATTATTGAATCTGATATGGTTAAAAAAGAAGAGATTAGAAGTAAAAATGAATTAAAAAATTTACTAATTATATTATCAAGATTTGCAACTGGTGGTACTGATGCTAATTTATGAAATGCTCATACTAATATTAATAGCAGTAGTTTATTACAAGTTTATGATTTATATACTTTAACGCAATCAGGGAATAAACGTTTAGTTAACGCTCAAATGTTTTTAATTTTGAAATATATTGAAAATGAAGTACGAAAAAATAAAAATGATAATGAAATTAATAATAAACAACAATGAATTTCAATTACTATTGATGAAGCCCATTTACTTATTGATAAAGAATTTCCAGCAGCATTATTATTTATGTATCAAATTGTTAAGAGAATTCGTAAGTATACAGGTATGATAAATATTATTACACAAAATATTAACGATTTTCTTGGTTCTGAAGAAATTAAAAAATATACTACTGCTATTATTAACTCAAGTCAATATTTAAAAGTATTAAATTTACAACCTCATGATTTAGCGGCATTAAATGAATTGTATTCTTCATATGGTGGCATTTCTGCTAATGAAACTGATTTTATTGCTCGTGCTAAAGTTGGTGAATGTCTTTTTGCTATTTCTAGTTTATATCGTATGTGTTTAAATATTAATGTTAGTGATGCTGAAACACAAGCAATTAAAAATATAAAAAATAAAGAAATTGAAAATTAGTATATTTTTTTATACATTATCGATTTCATCAATAATTGTTAATTTATTTTAAATTAAATATAAAGATACTTTCATATTAATAAAACTTATAAGTTTTATTAATATGATTTTATTTAAATAACAAATTTTATAAAACAATAAAAAATAAGTTGATAAAATTGGAAATTTTTATTTACTTTATTTTAAAACCAACTATAATTAAAGTGTATCAACATTATTTATAACATATGAATTTGACTGTAAGTCCTAATTTATCTCTTTAAGGAGTAAAATAGGGCTTATTATGTTATTAGATAAATTCATGCTTTATAAACAATTTTGATTAGTAAATAATTTTATTTTTTTATTATTTAAGGAGGAAAAACTTATGATTTTTAATTATCTATCAGATGGACCTGATATAAATAAAATCATTGATGTAGCAAAACCTTATGTTTCGGCAGTTGCAGGATTGCTAATTGCTGCTTTAATTGCATTTAGTGTTTTTAAAATAATTATATTGGCAAAAGATTTAGCGGCCGCTGGTGATGATCCACAACGTAGAAGTGAGATTAAAAAAGCGTTTATGTATACATTAATTGCACCAATTATTGGTATTACTGCATCAGCAATAATAATTGCTCTTGTGCAGGCTTTTGGTGGTAATCCAAATATTCTTCCTAGCTAACTAAAGAAAGTTATATATTAACTTAATATTAAGTTATGAAGAGAAAAGAGATGAAAATATGTATTGACTAACAGATATTATACTAGGAGCTTTATTATTTATACCTTGACTTATTTTCATTCAAGGACCATTATATTTAATTGATATTTTATTGAGATCACCTAATCATGGTCATGGCGGCATATTTGATTATTTAACAACTGATGCGATAACTAATTTAGTTTTTGGAGATTTTACTAAAGATCCACTTAATAGTAAAAATTTACCAGTATTTTTTTCAGCATTAGCAATTGTTTCAATTGGCGTAATACTTATTATGTTTATTATGCAATTAATTATTATTCAATTTACTGAAACACATACAATTAGAGAAAAATTAGGTAAAGCTATAAAAAATACATTTTTAGCTTTTTTAGTAATTGTTTTTATTCCATTTTTTATGAGTACTATAAATTATTTAATAACAGGATTATTGGCAGTTTTACAAATTACAGCTTTAGGAAAAAATGCTAGTTTAGCTGATTTATTATGAGGTATTGGTGCTCCGGATGCTAATGCTGCTCAGCATGATCCTGGTGTTTATTCAATGCCGCCTATTTCTCAATTAAAACATTGAAACTTTATTCTTGAAATTATTGCGGTGTGATTTACTTTATATGTATTATTTATTGGATCAATGACATTGGTTGAAAGAATTATTGATTTATTACTTTTATTTTCAATATCACCAATTGTTGCTTCTATGATGCCTGTTGATCAAGGAAAAAGATTGGGTGTTTGAAAAGAAATGGTAATAGGTAAGTTTATTATTGGTCCAGCAACGATGTTACCTATTTATATCTTCCTTCAAATATTACCAAAGGCAATATTAGATATTACTAATAATACTAATTTTAGTTGACTTGAAAAACAAGTTTTATATACGTTATTTTGTACAGCCGGTGCTATTAGTTGTTTAAGAACTCAAAAAATTATTAATCACTTAGTAACACAAAACTTAGGTGTACAAAGTGCTATTGATTCTAATGGAGCAGCTATTGCTGGAAATATTATGGGTAAAGCTCGGACTTTTGCTAGCCTTGCAGCAGGTGGTGCTGGTGCATTAAAACTTGGGAAACAAATTGCATTTGGTGGTGCTAAAAATGGAAGAAATCCTGATGGTAGTCAAAAGAAAGCAAATGGACTATTAAAAAATGGTATAACAGGTTATTTAGGTAAAGGTACTAAAGGAATTGCTAAAGGAATTGGAAAATTTCAAAATTCTCATGATCAAGGTACTAAATGACAAGATACAAAAAATAATTTAAAAAGCCCTTTTGTTGGATTAAATAATATGGCTAAAGGTGCTTTTGTTGAACCTTTTGTAAATTTAAATAACACTAGAAAGAATGCAAGAAAAGGAGATCCTGATGAATAAAAAAGTAAAATATTAAAATCTTGGAGAAATAATCATGAAATTTAAAAAAACAAAAAATGAATTTAAAAAGAAAAAAAGTTATCGTTGAAGACGTAATGTAACTATTGGTATTTTATTATTAATAATATCAGGTATTGCTGGTGTTATTTCCCAATATGGGTAAAATATAAATTATTATAAAATATATAAAAAATAAAGGAACATAAAAATGAAATTTATTCGTCAAAAAAAATGAGTACTACCAGCAGTAATTATAATTGTTATACCCTTTTTAGTATTAATAAATACTTTATTAGTTTATGCTTTAATTTTTGTTCGTAACATGTTTTCTCATAGTGGAGATAATCAACAACCATTTACACTTAAATTTTTAATACAGGATGTTATTAATTATTGATTAATATTTTTAATTCTATTTCTTATTGAATTTTCAGTTTTATTATCTTACTTTATGATTCATAAATATAAAATTTATCGTGAAACTCATAATAAAAGTCGCTTTTTACGTGATTCAAAAAATAAAGTGTATGGATCTGCTGCTTGATTAACACCCACTGAAATTGCTAATACCTTTCCTTTATCAAAAACTGTTGAAAATGATTACGGTATTGTTGTTCAAACAACAAAGACTAAAATTGGTGGTGTCCAATTTAATATTAAGTCTGATGCTCATAATATTGTAATTGGGGGAACAGGAAGTGGTAAAACTCAAAAATTAGTTATTCCAACTATATATTTAAATGCCCAATCGAAAATTAAACCATCAATGGTTATTACTGACCCAAAAGGAGAATTATTTCAAAATCATTCTAAAATATTAAAAGATAATGGTTACGATGTTTATGTTATTAATTTACGTGATACATCAGTATCTAATTCATGAAATCCTTTTGTTAAAGTATATGATTTTTATGTAGAATCGATGCGTTTAAAAAAAGAAAATAATCCTTTAAATGAATCAATTACTTATGAATCAATGGCATTATCATGAATTAATGATATTGTTGAAGCTTTATTTCCTGAATCAGATCCAAAACAAAAATTTTGAAATCAATCAGCAATGCAAGTTGTTAAATCAATTATGTTATTTATGCTAGAACAACTTGAAGATCAACCTGATGTTCCTTTAAAATACTTTAGTATGTCAAATGCTGCTATTGTTGCTACTAATCGTCAACGATATGTTGAAATTCTAAAAAAAATGCCAACTCATAGTTTAGCTCGTCAAATTGGTTTAGGTGCATTAGAAGGTTCTGAAGAAACTGCGGGATCAATTAGTCAAATGGTTGCTAATGGATTACGTTTATTTACTGATCCAGTGACGCGAAATATTAGTTGTAGTAATGATATAAATTTAGATGAAATTGTAAAAAAACCAAGTGCTGTTTTCTTAGTTGTTCCTGATGAAAGTAATGAACGTAATGCTTTTGTATCAATGTTTATTGCACAGTTATATAAAAATACAATTCGTTATGCAAGTACTTTGCCTGATATTAAATTACCACGTCCTTTATACTTTTTATTTGATGAGTTTGGTAATATACCAACGATTGCTAGTATGGCACAAATGATTACTGTTGCACGAAGTCGTAATATTTTTTTCATGATGATTATGCAAGATTTACAACAATTAACACAAAAATATGGTAAAGAAACAGCAGAAACTATTTTTAATAACTGTATTTTGCATACTTTTTTGCAAACTATGGATTTACAAACCGCTAATAAATATTCAGATATGTTCGGTGAAAAAACAATTATTAATTATACCCATTCTGGTAATAAAGATAAAAAAGCTGATAATATTAATTCATCATTACAAGGTAAAAAATTAATTACAGGTAGTGAGTTAATGAAATTAGATTTTGATACTGCTGTTATTTTTTTAGCAAAACATAATCCAGCAAAAACACGTTTAATTCCGTTTTATGAATGAGGAAGTAAACCGGCAGGACAAGCAACCGTTACAAATGCTTCACGTTTAATTGATTTTAATAAAGATTATTATTTAAGTTATATTGGTTTATTCTATTATATTGAGAAAAGAAAAAATCCACAAGCTGCTGCCGAAAGAGAAAAATCAGAAAAATAAAAAACAAACAATAGTTAAGAAATTGTATATAAAAGAATATTTATTTTAATATATAAATGTATATTATTGATAGATATAGAAAATAACGATATACTTATTTCATGAATAGATCAAAAATATAAGTTTTACTTTTTATAAATTATGCTAAAAAAGGTAAGTACATAATAATGTTAAATATTATAAATAAACTTATATGAAAGGATTTTAAATATGAATGTTCCCAATATTATTTCTTTAATAAGATTAATATTAGTCCCAATTATTGTTAGTTTAATGATTATCGGTCCAATAGATAATGATAATTTTTATCATATTTGAATAACAAGTATTAATATTAATAGTTATAGTTTACCGATTAGTTGGTTAATAGCAGCAATTTTATTTATTATTGCTGCCATTAGTGATTTTATTGATGGATGATGAGCAAGAAAATTTAATCAGGTAACAACTTTTGGTAAATTTTTTGATTCAATTGCAGATAAATTTTTAACTAATGGTGTTTTAATTGTAATGGCATGTGCTACTATAATTCCGGTTTGAATGGTAGTTATTTTGGTATTACGTGATTTTATTATTGATGTAGTTCGTCAAATTTTGGCTACTAAAGGTACAGTAATGGCTGCTGATAAATATGGTAGAATAAAGGCAGCATTACAAATGTTAGGAATTACAATTTTATTTTTTATTAATTGACGATTTTTAAATGGTAGTGTTAATGGTCATAGTAATAATGATCAATATGGTTTAATTAATCAATTAGTAATGATACCAATGTACGTTGCTACAGTATTAAGTATTTTTAGTGCTTATAATTATATTAGTTCAAATAGTAAAAAAATGTTTAATATCTAAAAATAAAAGGAGATTAATATAAATGATAAATAAAGTAATTGTTTTGAATCAGTGAGCAGTAGTTACAGGAGCGTCTAAAGGATTGGGATATTATTACTGTCAAGCATTATTAGCACAAGGTTATCACGTATTAGGGGTATCACGTGATAGTAAAAAAATATTAGAATTAGCAGATAAGTATCCACACTTACAAGTTAAAAATTATGATTTAGATTTATCTGATTTAAAAAATATTTATAAATTATTTGAGTTATCAAAAGAATTAAATGTAACAGTAGTTATTAATAATGCTGGTTATGGTGTTTGAGGAACATTTGCAGATAGCATGTTAGAACAAGAATTAAATATGATTAATTTAAATATTTCTTGTTTACATATTTTAACAAAGTTATTTGTTCAACGTTTTAGTAAAAATAATTATGGTCGTGTTATTAATATTGGAAGTATGGCAGCTTTTAGTCCGGGTCCTGTTTTTGCTAGTTATTATGCTTCTAAATCATATGTTTGAAGTTTAGGTGTTGCAGTTAATTATGAATTAAAAAGAGCAAAAAGTAAAGTAAGAGTAATTACAATTTGTCCAGGTCCATTAAAAACTGAATTTTGAAATCGTAGTAGTAATGGTAAAGGAAATAAAGAATATTATAGTTCATTATTACCAGTTTTAGATACTGAAACTTATGCTAAAAAGTCTTTACAAACAGCCTTAAAAACAAAAAGAAAAAGTTTTATTATTACAGGAATTTCTAATAAAATTACAAGAACTATTATTAGAATATTACCTTTAAAAACAGTACTTAAGTTAGTGTATAATTATCAAAAAAATCGATAGAAATAATTTTTTTGTTCTTTTTTAAAAGAACTAATTTTAAATACGTTTATAAAACTTATTTAATTTTATGAGGCTTTTTAGTAATCTGTGTTTCTTTGTTTTACAAAGTACTAGTTCAGATTAATTCTGTCTTCAAATTTTATCATAAAATGAGCAATTGCTGTATTTCAATTTTGAATAGGCAATGTTCATTTTTTTGTGATATTTTCAATTGCTAAGTAAAAAATTTTAAAAACTGCCATATCATTAGGAAAAACTTTTTTATTTCTAATAACTTTTCGTAATTGGCTATTAACAGATTCAATAGCATTTGTAGTATAAATTACCCTTTTAATTTCTGCTGGATAACTAATAAAAACCATTAAATTTTCTCAATTTTTATATCAAGATTTAGCAATTTGTGGATATTGTTTATTTCATTTACTTTCAAATGATTCTAAAGCTTGCATTGCTTGTTCTTCACTACATGCTGTATAAATTGGCTTTAAATCGATAACTAGAGACTTTCGATGTTTGTATGAAACATATTTTAAGCTATTTCTAATTTGATGAACTATGCATAATTGATGTTCAGTTTTAGGATAAACTGATTGTATTGCCTCTGACATGCCTGTTAAATTATCACTACAAGCAATAAGAATATCATTTAAGCCTCGATTTTTCATTTCTGTAAAATTATTTAATCAGAATTTAGCACCTTCATTTTCACTAATTCATAAACCTAAAACATCTTTTTTACCTTCTAAATCAACTCCTAAAGCTATATAAACTGATTTGTTAATAATACGTTTATCCTGACGTACTTTAACTACGATACAATCAAAATAAATGATTGGATAAACACTATCTAATGGACGATTTTGCCATGCTTTGACATCATCAATGACATCATCAGTAATTTGACTAATTACGCTTTCGCTAATATCTGCGCCATCATATAACTCTTGCAACTGCATTCTAATATCTGATAAAGTCATACCTTTTGCATATAGTGAAAGAACTTGTTGATCAAAACCATCAAATCTTCTCTGTCTTTTTGTGATTATTACTGGTTCAAAATTACTATTACGATCTCTTGGTACATCAATTTCAATTTTACCTTGTTGAGTTATTAATTTTTTTGATGTTGTACCATTACGAACATTGTCATTATTACTGCGTTGATTTCTTTCGTGTCCTAAATAATTTTGCATCTCAGAATTCAACATTTTTTCTACCAATCGTTTAGTTAATTCTTTATATAAGCCTCCCTCTTTAAAAACTGTTGTTAAATCCTCAGTATTTTCTAATAATAAATCTACTGCTTTTGATATTGGATCATTGTTATTAAGATTATCTTTTTTAGCCATCTGTAACTCACTCTTTCTAGATATATAAATTATATTTACTAGAATTAATTAAACATAGTTATTTTTGTAAGTCACACAGATTACTAAACATTCCCAATTTTATTACAAATAAGTTGGTAAATAGTTTATTTTTTTTCTTATTTTTTATTGTTTTTTTTTAAAACAGTTTAAGATATATGCAACTTTTTAAATTTAAGAAGTTATTAAAAAGAGGTGTTATTTATGAAAAAATATTTGTCTATTTTAACAACATTGGCATTATCAACATCGGCAATATTATCAAGTTCTTCATTATTAAATTCATATGTAAAAAAATCTAATTTAATTGAAATTTATAATTTAAATAATGTAGTACAGTCAATTAATATTATTGAAGTTCCTATTTTTGCTAATAAGGGGAAAACAATAACTAAAACTTTTGAAAAAAATGTGATTATTGCTTTTAGTGATCCTTTAAAATTAAAATATATAGAATTAACTGATATAAAAAGTCATGTCGATTTTCATATAAATGGAAAAGATTATTATCATAGTGACCAAAATCCAAATGCAGTTGTTGTAGATAATAATACAAAGTTTGTTTTAAATTATATTGGAAATGAAGGAAATATGAATGAAATTCAACAAACAATAAGTTATGATTATTTTTAAAAGAATAATGAAGTGAATAATTTGTTTATGAATTTTAATTAATTAAATAATATTTATATTATAAAATTAATTAAAGCATTAATAATAATTTATAATGATGATAAAGCAAAATATATTTATATACAGTATGAGATTCTATTGTAATTTGGTTTAAATTTGTTATTATTATATTTGTCCTAAAATTTTAGGACAAAACATCAGTTTAATTAATTTAAAATTGTAAATTTGGCTTTATGCCCTTATATGAGTAATTTTCATGTAAGGGTTTTGTATTTTAATTTATTGATATGAGTCTTTAATTTAGTTTAAAAACTCAATTTAATATCTATTCCAATTTCATAAATTAATATTCCCACTTACCCTTAAACCAAAATTTATACAGACTAATAATTAAAAACATTTTAAAATTTATATCATTATAATTTAAAAGTATTAAGTTTAAGGTCAAATTTACTCTTTTATGGTAATTAAGTTTGTTTATAGTAAAAGTATTATTAAAACTTTAGAAAATGAGGTTTATTAAATGCAGAATATTATAAATTGTGGCATTTATTTTGCCAATGTGCCATTAACAAAAACAACTAACGAAACTAGATGTGAAAATATAAATTGTAATTATCAATATTGTAATAGTTGCAAAGTTGAAACAGTTATCATTTGAACACAAACTCCTGATCAAAAATTTTTAATAATTCCTATTATTAGGGTGGTTATCCGGTGGTTAGCCCTAAATACTGGACCACTTTTGGATAGACAGTTTTAAATTTTTATTTGTGAAATTGGTGGTTTTAGAAATTTAGAATGTATTCTTTCGTAATTATAAAACATAATATATTGGTTTACATCATTTATAGCTTCATTGAGAGAAAAATATTGATTTGAACCTTTAGGTAGTCATTCTTGAGATAAATGAGAAAATCAGTTTTCAGATATTACATTGCCACCAATATCATAAGGTTGTTTTTTGCTTAAAATTATTTGCTTATCAGCAGCTCAATTTGTGATGTCTTGACAATAAAATTCGTTGGCGTTATCTGAGTGTAAAATAACGTTTTTTACTTGGTTTCAAGAGAATTGTTGATTTATTTTTTCAAGTGCAGGAAGGATTAAATCTTGATAGGATTTGTTTGAACATGTATTATAGCTTACAATATTATTTGAATAAAAATCAATAATTACAAAAAGATATAATCAACCTTCTTTAGTATTTATTTGTTTAGTGTCCATTGATCAAATTTGATTTGAAGAGGTTGTACTTTTATAATCTTTGTTTACTTTATCCATTGTAGGTATTCACTTATTTGGATTTTTTTTGTTTTTAGGATAGTTATTTTTAGTTTGTTTTAATCCTTGAAGATTGTGATCTTTCATAATTTTTCGCATTTGTTTTGTTGATAATTCTAGATTTAAAATAATATGTTTGTATTGTTTTAATCATTCTTTAAATGCTGAAAAAATTCGTAAATAGCCATAAATTTGTCCTTTTCTTGTAAAATGAAATTCAAGTAAAAGTTGGCATAATTCTTGATATTTATGTGTACAATTACTAATTTGATTTTTTTCTTTTTTAATAGGGTTTTGTTTGTTTTTTACAAAATAATATGTTGATCGGTTTAGTTGAAGATGTTGGCAAAGATATCTAATTGAATATTGGTTTTTGCTATCATCAATAATTTGAATTTTTTGTTTGATATTTAACTTGTTAATTACTAATGCTATTTGTTTAATTTTATCCATTATTAAAAATCCTTTCATGTCAAAATTAGTGTTAATTGTATAACACAATTGTTTTTCGAATACATTCAAGTTTTTTTTAAATTAATGGTCTAGTAAAAAGGGCTAAGTAGCAAGTAGCATTTTCGTTGTATGACTGAACTGATGAAAGTTCAATTCCTAGCATTCGTAAAATCAACATCATTTGTAAATTGATTATTTTTTTATTGCTGTTTTCAAAAAGTTCTCTTAAATCAAAACAAACTATATTTGTTTTGCTTCATTGAAATTTAGTATGGCAATTTCAATATTTAGCATATGTACCTTGTGTTAAAGCTGTTAACTTTGATTTTAAATTATCTAACTTTAAAATATTTGCTGATGATTTTTCATCTTTAATTTTTTGACAAATTAAATTATATAAATCAGTAAATTTTGGATAATCTGTTGCTTTTAATTTTTCAAAATTAGTACTTGGTAAAATATTTTTTTGAAAATATACTTCTTTAATCAATTCTATTAATAAGTTTGTAGTTATGTCATCATCATTTAAATTTGGATATAACATAACAAAAAATGCTTCTAATAATGATAGTTGACTATTAAATGTATCTGCATTATCATGACTATTGTCTAATTTATAAATTTCTAGTGGATTTATAATATTTCCTTTGGCACCTGAACCATTAACAACTTGTCCATTTAAGTAATTAGTCAAATTACTAAATTCACGTTCAGGATCTAAAATAAATATTTTTCGATTATTTTGATATGCCTGATTTAAAAGAATTTTTTAGCAGTAAATGATTTTCCACTTCCACTTTCTCCTAAAATAACCATATTATGATTTATGCGTTGAGAATTTTTTTTAAATAAATTTCAAATTACTGGTTTTCCGGAATTAGTTTCAGCAAGTAAAAATCCTTGTTCATCTTTAAGTGGCATATCAGGAATCAGAAAACTTGTTGCAAAAATATCACATGTCATTTCAATATCAGTTATTTTGGCAATATGATTTGTTCATGTATAACTTGCTAAAAGACTATCTTGTTGTAGAAATAATAAAGTTTCATATTTTCAACTAATAGTACTTGCTAAATCAATTAATTGCCTTTTAGTATTATTTAGTGTTTTTTTATTTCCATAAGCAATAATGAATATTGACATATCTTTTAAAAAATCAACATCATCAATAATTGCTTGTTGTTGATCTAAAAAAGCATTGTAATACTGTTCTGATTCACTTTTTTGACTTGGAGTTAAAGCATATTGTTCATTCATTTTAATTTTACTTAAAGCATTATCTAATTGTTTTTTTGCTTTTTGTTTATTAATAGGATTTAAATTAATACAAATATTTACATTACTTAAATCAAACAATTTATTTAATCAAAAATAATTTATTTGTTTTGGCAAATCATTAATAGCTCATACAAATACTTTTTCATTTCTTCCTTGAAAATTTGAATAATTTGTTTTTATATTTTCGTTATTAAATGTAAAATTATTTCAAAAAATATTAATTTCATCTTGTAATAGTTTTTTTATATTTAAACTACTAAATGAGTTATTAGAAATTAATGATTTTAATTGTGATAATGTATTTTCTTTATTTTCACTACAAAAAACAATATAAACTGATGGTGTAGTTAATAATTTTGTTTTTTGAATTGATTGTAATTGTTCAATTTGTAAATCAATTAAATAATTATTTTCATTACTACTTCTTTTTGTTTTTTGTGATTTTAAATTATTAATTTGTTCTATAAAATCATAATTTTGATTTGTTTTTATGATTTTACATGGCATTGTAATTGTTTTTAATAAATCAGCAAAATCAGCAAGCACTGTTGCTTGTTGAGATTCATTTAATAAAGTTAAATTTATTGTTTCTAATTTAATACCGGACATAAAAAGATTGTCTTTTAAATATTTAAATTTAACAATGTTTTTATCATTTTCTAATTCAAAATTAGGATTTAAATTTATAGTTGAACTTTTACCCATAATTGCTAAATATTTAAAAGCACGAATAATCATTTCATACGCTCTTGTTTCATTTTTGAATTTTTGAATACAAACAAAACCAAGTCCAATTATTATTAAACTTAAAGAAAATTTTAAATAAACATTAATCGACAATAAAAATGCTATTGAAATAGAAATACTTATAAAAATCAATAATATTAATAAATCAGTTAGATTTATGCCCCGAAAAATTTGATAGTGAATTTTTTTAGTACTTTTTGGTAAATTTACTTTTTCCATTTTAATTCTCCTTATTTTTTGTTTTTCTTATATTGATATTTATTTTTACTTATTGATTTTTTAGTTTTTTTTCAGTCATTTAATTCATTTTTCGTTCAGTCAGTGCTTGATTTAGTGGTGTTAGTTTGATTTTTAATACCAATCATAAGTTTTTTACTTAAACTTTTGGTATCAAATCAATCACTTTTTGTTTTTTCGGTATTATTTTTAGATTGATTGTCATATCAATTTGGTTGACCATTTTCAAAATATTGATTAACAATTTCTTGGTCAACTTCACTACGGGGTTTATTTGTATATCGTGCGGTCGTTCCATGAATAACAGATTTTTTGGCACTAGTAGTTTCACCAACAATTGGTTTTTCCATTGCACCAACTGTTTTAAATGGTTGCATGTCTTTTAAGTTGTTTTTAAACTGTTGTTTTAAATTATGTGATTCATGTTTTGATGTACCTTTTGCATATTGTTGTGAACTTTTTGACTTAACAATACTTGCTAGTTTTTTAGTAGGATTTAAAATTGCATGTTTACTTGCTCTTTTTAAACTACCCTTTGCTCCAAATGTTTTATATGTGGCAACGGTTCCGCCAATAAATCCAGCAGTTGCTAAAACACTACCAACAGTTGCTTTGGTGCTAAACTTGGCGAATTTTGCAAGTCCACCACTTTGCAATCTATTTAAAACCCCACTACTTTCTCCATCTTGATTTTTACCTAGCATTTTTCTTTTTCCAATAAGTAGGCTTTTACCAAGACCAAACATACCAATGGTTCCTGCTTTTAAACCACTACTTTCAGCTTTCATTGTTGTTAACATGCGCATTCCCTCCATAATACCAACTGTTTGACCAACCATTGAAGCAAACAACATTTGCGAGTTATATGTAGCAACAGCTCCACCAGTGATAAATAACAATTTAAATGTTGACTGACCTATTCAACTATCACTTACTTCATTACCAGCGTTTAACATTAAAGGCTTTAAATTTATAAACAAAGTTAAACTCAAAACAATTCCAAGTGAAGAAATAAATCTTCCAATTACTAAGTCTTT
The DNA here is from genome assembly GCF_902809815.1 of Spiroplasma endosymbiont of Danaus chrysippus. GTDB lineage: Bacteria > Bacillota_I > Bacilli_A > Mycoplasmatales > VBWQ01 > Spiroplasma_E. The sequence continues at coordinate 179,682 of NZ_CADDIL010000001.1, forward strand.
TCATAAATTTATTTTTTGTCATTTAACACCACTTGTAGCAGTTGAAAAAACAAGTGGTGAAGTTATATATAATAAAAACAAATCAAAAATTCTTTGAATTAAACTTAAACCTAAATAGAAAAAAATAATCATACAAAAGAAACTACCAAGTGTACCCAAAAACAAATTGTAGTTTTCCATATCGGGATATCCTACATCATAATGTCAATCTTGATGATTTAATCCATCAGTAAAACCTAATGCACCAACCATATTACCTAATTTTTCTCCATGAACAAACTCAGGCATAATAATATGAGTTATTGAAATAACTGTAAAATTAATGACTCAAAAAAATAAAGGAATTAAAAGTAATAACAAAATAACAATTATGGTACGATTTGCAATACCAGCAATTTCACTACGTATATTTTGATGAACCATAGCATGCAATATAACTCCCCCAGCAAACAACACAATCAGCATAATTGCTATTGCTAAAAAAATCAAAAATTGTGGAGGCATATTTAAAAAATGACTATTAGTTCCAAAAATTTTATCAACAATTTTTTGACGAGATAAATAAGTAATTGCATCACCAAGACCATGAACAATGTATAAAGGACCTTTCACAAAAATGTTATAAAGTATTTGAAAAAAAGCTGTTTTAATTCCTAAAAAATCATTAAACATAAATTGCATTAACTTTCACCACCTAAATTTTCTTTTAGATTTTCTTTAATATCTAATAATAAATTTGCCTCTTCAATAAAATGATAGCTACAAATATGTTTATAAAAAGTATTGCCATAAAGCATTGTTTTCATACTTCAACTTGATTTTCTTCAACATTCATTACACTTCATAATTACAATAAACCTATCATTCTTGCAAAAATAATATGAGCAATACCTGATGACATTAAAATCAAAGCACAACCTAAAACACTTCAAACCATGTGTCTTAAATATTCCCCTTTATTTTCGGGATCACTATGAATTTTAAAAGCATACTTGATAGTACTAAATGCTAAACCACAACCACCAATGGCATATAAAATTGGTAATAGTACTTCCATTAAATTGTTTAATAACTGTTGAGTTTGTGGATCAACACTTGATAATAAATTAAATATAGAAAACATCATATCTATCATTCCTTCCATTATTTGTTTTATTTTCATTTGTGATAATATATATTTGATGAGTTATGTATGTTATACATAACCCCCTTTGGTGCAATTATTTAAAAACAGAAAATAAAACAGGGTTTGTGGTTGTGTATTTCTATGCAAAATTAATCTCAATTTCATACAACAACAATTCTATTAACATTCTTAAATAACTCTTTTATCCTAATATAGAAGCATTTACATAAAGTACTCACCATTTGGCTTCTACGACAGTTTATTTATTTTTATAAACTTAAAAAACAAAAAAGAACCCAACAGGTTCTTTTATTTTTATATAAAACGTAATTTCAATTGCAAATAATTATAATAAAATATATAATTATAGTGCAGGTTGTGCATTTACATTTTGGTGAACCTGTCAGCAGTTAGGATATTGACGTATCGCTAACTGCATTTTTTATACTTTTGAAATTTATAGTTATGTTATAATCTATTTTCATATTTTAACAAGTTAATAACAAACATCTATAAATTTAATTAAACTATAGTAAAGTTCAAACGCAGTATCTTTTTTATCAGATGTTGAATAATTATTTCAATTATTTAATATTTGTTGATTAATATTTCGTAATAAAGGAGCTGCTTTAGAAATTGTATTTCTATAAATATTTAATAATTCAATAAATTGCAAATATTTATCTACTTTTTCTTTACATAATAAAATACTTAATTTTTTTCTTAAAATTTTATTGTATAAATCATATTTTAATTCTTTATTTCACCCTAAAAATTTAATAATTTGTTCATGCATTAATTTTTGTAAATTAAAAAAATAATTACTTCAATCTTGTTCATCTAAAAAATAACGTATTTTTTCTAATTTTTTCTTAATTCAATATCATAACTTACTTCTGATACATCATTAATTATTTTTTTAGGATTTTTATCAAATCAAAAAAATAAATCATCTAATAATGTTTTAATTAATTTTTTCTGTTTACAAAAAGGAAAATCATCTCTAATTTTTTTATGATTTTCAAAAATATCTTTACTTGATAAAAGAATATATATTCTTTTTTTCCATTTAAAAATTCATTTTTATTATAAAAAATATCATCATAATTTGAAGTGATAATGTATTTTTTATTTTCTTTAAATTGATTTTGAATAATTAAAAAAGAACTTAGATCATATTTATTAAAATTTGGATATTTATTTTTTTAGGATTTAAATGCTACTTGCTACTTGCTACTTAGCCCTTTTTACTAGACCATTAATTTAAAAAAAACTTGAATGTATTCGAAAAACAATTGTGTTATACAATTAACACTAATTTTGACATGAAAGGATTTTTAATAATGGATAAAATTAAACAAATAGCATTAGTAATTAACAAGTTAAATATCAAACAAAAAATTCAAATTATTGATGATAGCAAAAACCAATATTCAATTAGATATCTTTGCCAACATCTTCAACTAAACCGATCAACATATTATTTTGTAAAAAACAAACAAAACCCTATTAAAAAAGAAAAAAATCAAATTAGTAATTGTACACATAAATATCAAGAATTATGCCAACTTTTACTTGAATTTCATTTTACAAGAAAAGGACAAATTTATGGCTATTTACGAATTTTTTCAGCATTTAAAGAATGATTAAAACAATACAAACATATTATTTTAAATCTAGAATTATCAACAAAACAAATGCGAAAAATTATGAAAGATCACAATCTTCAAGGATTAAAACAAACTAAAAATAACTATCCTAAAAACAAAAAAAATTCAAATAAGTGAATACCTACAATGGATAAAGTAAACAAAGATTATAAAAGTACAACCTCTTCAAATCAAATTTGATCAATGGACACTAAACAAATAAATACTAAAGAAGGTTGATTATATCTTTTTGTAATTATTGATTTTTATTCAAATAATATTGTAAGCTATAATACATGTTCAAACAAATCCTATCAAGATTTAATTCTTCCTGCACTTGAAAAAATAAATCAACAATTCTCTTGAAACCAAGTAAAAAACGTTATTTTACACTCAGATAACGCCAACGAATTTTATTGTCAAGACATCACAAATTGAGCTGCTGATAAGCAAATAATTTTAAGCAAAAAACAACCTTATGATATTGGTGGCAATGTAATATCTGAAAACTGATTTTCTCATTTATCTCAAGAATGACTACCTAAAGGTTCAAATCAATATTTTTCTCTCAATGAAGCTATAAATGATGTAAACCAATATATTATGTTTTATAATTACGAAAGAATACATTCTAAATTTCTAAAACCACCAATTTCACAAATAAAAATTTAAAACTGTCTATCCAAAAGTGGTCCAGTATTTAGGGCTAACCACCATGGACTATTAATCATAGTTAAATTTTTATTTGATTTAAAACCATGACTTACAACACTATTTGTAAACAGTGGTTTTAAATTACCTGCACTTGTACCTACTAATGCACTAAGAGTGATTGTACTTAGTAATTTTTTCATATTATTTGTTCTCCTTTAATTTATAATTATTTAACACAATTAATTATCTCAAACAATAACTTCTTCATTAAAATCCAAATCATTATTTTCATATATATTTTCAATTCTTGAATTATTTAAATTGTAATTAATATTTTTAAAAGCACTATCTAAATCAATTTTCTTATCAGTTGCTAATGCTGCATTTTCAATATTAGCATTATTTAAATTATTTTCTTGTTTGCGATAATCTAAAAAAGTAACATTTTCAACAACTACTTCAGTAATATATTGTTCTTTTCTATCTTGATTTATTATTTTTCTTACTGACAGTCTTCCTGATAACGATATTAAAGAACCTTTACCTAAATATTCACACATTTTTTCAGCAACTTTATTTCATGCAACACAAGAAATAAAATCAGCTTGATTTGAAATATTATTAACTGCAATGGTAAAAAAAGTAAAAGGTTTTTCACTTTGAGTTTTATATAATTTTAAATCACGAGCAAGTCTACCTATTAATATAACTTTGTTCATATTATTCGTTCTCGTTATTTTTTGTCTATATTTAAATTTTTAGTACTTAATGAAAGTTTTTTATTATCATTATCAATGCTAATAATTTCAAATTTGATGACTTCACCAATTAAAAAATAATCTTCTACATTATTTACAAAACTGTTGCTTACATTAGAAACATGTATTAATCCCTTATAATTATTTGGACATTTACAAAAAACACCAAAATTTGCAACAGTTACTTCAATAATCTCTCCAACTTTAAACCCTATTTGTTCCATTTTTTATTCTCCTTTATTGATAAAATTATCTAAATATTTATATGTTAATTATATCATATTTTCTATATTAAATATAGAAAAAAAATATAAATTCAACGTTTTTTGAATATTATTTTTTAATTGACATTTCAGGTTTTATTATACTTTTTTTCTATCATTTCTAAATGCTTATCACACATTTTAAAATCACCAGTAATGGTTTCTTTAACATCTTTAATTTTCAAAGTTTTAGAACACTTTTTACAACGTAATAATCACGCTATATCTTTACCATCTACTTTTTGCACAAAAACCACCACCTAAATTGATATGTCTTTATTTGGTTCATATTTGCTGTTTTTAGCGAGGTTTAAGAATACGAATGGTTTTATATTCATATTCTTAAATTCAACGCTTTATATTTGTTAAAACACTATATTATTATACATTGTTCCACATTGTTTACAAATTCTGCTTTTCTTTAAAAGTTTTCAAAACAAAATCTTTTTCCATTTTCAAAATTTCTTTTAGTGAAAAATCTTTATTAAATTTTTCACCTAAATTTTTAATATAAAACTGTCATTCTTGATTGTTAGTTTTTAATCAAATGGTTTCACTAATTATTTCTTGCAAATCTCACACTTGAAATACCAACATCGAAGTTTTAGAAATAAAATAAGCATTACAATTACCACTTAAATTATTCTCCTTTAATCATTTTTGATAAGTTGATAAAAGTTCTTGTTCTTTACTTGTTAATTGCATAATTTTATCCCCCTAATCTTTTCATGAATTTTGATCATAATTATTATTACTACTTTTTTGTTCATTTAAAATTTGTAAAATCATATCTAATTTTTGATTTATGTTGTTATCAAAACTAATAAGATTTTTTAAGTTTAATTTTCCATAAGTAGCTAAGCTTAAAGCATCATTTGATTTGTTTAATTTTTTATGGCTTACAAATCTTGCACTAATTTCTTTTTGACCAATGGTATTATCACCAGTACCTTTGTATGTTTTTCTTAAATCTAAATTCAACTTAGTTAAATCAATGCCATAAAAATATCATAATTTTGTACTTAATTTATTGGCATAGTGTTTACTTAAATAATGAATTTTGACTTTTGAATTTTTAATATTAATGCCAGTTTCTTCCAACATTTCTTGAATTACTGTTAATATCAAAATAAGGTAGGAATATGTATGTTCTCAAAAATATTTGATTTATTTGTAAATTTTATTTTAAAAATAATATTAAATAAAATTATCTTTGGAATAATTACAACTTTAGTTTCTTTTTTAATCCTTTATTTTTTGCTAGTTTTAGCAAGCAAATATCGTTCTTTATCCGCATTAGCTAACGCTTGATATTTTTCTTTTTCAGTTATGTCTAATTCAATTCATTGTTTATTTAAAGATTTAACAATTTCAGTTGATTTTAAATCAGGATGAGTCGCTTTAAAATCGCTTCGCTTATCTTTAAGATAAAAGAAATAAGCATTCATTGGTTGTTTTGGAGCATTAACATCTTTTATCTTTTGAGTTCTTTTAATTTTCTGATTTTTAAGTGTTTTTGGCATATAAATAACCCCCTAAATTTTCTTACTATAATTTTACATGATTTAAAAATTAGTTTTTTATATACTTATTTTTAAATAAAATCTATCCACGATTACGATTTTTTAACTTTAAGGCTTGCACACAAATTTGCTTTTTAAGTTCCTGAATTTCTTTCTCTTGATATTTATTTTTTTCTAAATCTATATTTATTTCAAAAATTTCTTTGCATTTCATTTCTACGATTTTTTGAAATAATTTACTTGTTTTATTAATAGAAATTATCTTATTAAATTTATCTTTTCAAATATCGGTAATTTCATTAAATTTAATGGTTCTATAATAAATTGATCTTATATATTGAATTTGATTATCAATTTTAGTTTGGAAATAATCATGATTACTTGGTTCAGTAGTCATTAATTGCACTTTCACATGACTTGGATAAGACTTAATAACTATTGCTGGACGATACTTTTGTTTACCTGTTTCTTTATCAGTATCATCAATAATTTTTACACGAATTCCCATTCCCTTTTGTAATTTTCATCAATATTTTTGTTGCATAATTTTCCACTTTTCTAACTTGACTTGTTGATAAATTAATTATATAACTAATTTGTTAAGTATCATTTTTCACCGCAAGTGTAAAGTTTGATACTTTTTTTATTTTCTATGATAAGATATATAAAGATTTATATTTATTTATAAATCATTCAAATTTTATTTTTATAGAAATTTCAGCCAAGGAATGTTTATAAATGGATATTTCATATAATTTTTATGTTAAAAAGATTTTTTATGCTTGTTATGTTAAAAATGTTGTTTTGCCTATTGATATTTTGAAAAATGAAAGAAATAAATTAGGTGTAAAGAATATTGGTAATATTACTAAGTTAAGAAATAATAATGTTCGTACTAAATGCAAATTAGTTCAAAAAGCATTACATAATTTTTATAATGCAAGAATTTTAAGTTTTTTAACTTTAACTTATCATAAAAATGAAACTGATATTAAAAAAGCAAAACATGATTTACAATTATTCTTTAAAAGTTTAAAGCGTTGATGAAATGACCCTAAACGTTCTAAACATTTGGGTGAATTAAGATATTTTTATGTTTATGAATATCAAAAACGTGGTGCAGTTCATTTTCATATATTATTTAATCGTAAAATACCTTATAGTATGATAACTAAATGATGACCACACGTTGGTAATAATAAAGGTATTGATTTAAAAGTTGTACATAAAGCAACAAATGAATTTGTAGTTAAGTATTTAAGTAAATATGTAACAAAAGTACAAGAAAATATTAAATCTTTAAATCAAAAAGATGTTGGTATTCAAGCATATTCTTTTAGTAGAAATTGTAAAAATCCGCTTGTAGTTCGTGGTACTAAAACTTTAAGTTTACAAGAATTAGTACAAGCATGTGAAAAAGCAAAAGAATTTTATTTATTTAAAACTAAACCGAATGAACAAGGTGTTACTCATTTAATTGGTGGAAGTTATCATTATGTTGCTGTTATTGATTATTTTAAAGATTTTCAATATTATGTTAGTTTAGAAAGTTTGCGATTTAGGTATTGATTAAAAAATAAATTTAATAAAAATGAAGTTTTAGATTTTCTTTATAAAGTTTTTGATAAAACTAAAATTGAAAAAATATTTTTAAAAAATCGTGTTTTACATTAATTTAAATTTTTTCAAGTAATATATATACTATATTTGTATTTTTTTGTTGTTTTGCTATACTTAATTTATAGTAAGTATTTTTTATTTTTCTTGGCTGGAATTAAAGAATGCTTACTTTTTTTTATTTGTATATTTATTGATATTTTTATAAAATTTAGTAATATATTAGTATAAGTTTAATTAAGTAACACAATTCACTGTAAGATAGTTTATTAATTATTTTGTTTTTTATGTTATGATTATTTTGTTATTAAAGTATATAAAAATAAAATCTTATGATTGTCTGCGAGTGTTTTATATATGCAAGAAAATTTGGGAGCGTGTCGAAGATGTCGATAACAACTCATTTCCCTTAAATAGCTCCTTTCTTTTTTAAACCCTTGAATTAAAAATAAATGACAAAAGACGAGAATAAAATTCTTGTCTTTTTTTTGTAATTGTAAAATTTTAAAATTTTTAATAACCCTCTTTAATACTATTATCAACACGTGTTAGGGAACTAAAAAAGTGAACTACAACACAGTTGTTAAAAATAGTAGCTAGCATGTGGACTTGCATGGATAAATAAAAAGTGGAGTGATACCTAATAAAATATACTAACCAGAAATGGTAATTCTTGGCGTGGGAGCGAATTGGAAACTAGTATATATAGACCTGCTTAGGGAACCTACTATATTAATTCTATTCTTTATTTAACCAACCTTGCCACTACCAAGTGAGCAAGTGTTGGTTTTATTTTTTATTTTTTTTGAAATTTATTTTTGAGCCCAGAATTTCTGGAATTAATAAAACGAATAGTAGTAGTATTAATAATCTAAACATCAAAATATATGTTCTTTATGCTAGAAGCAACAGAACATATTAAGAAAGGATTATTATGCAAATAGAATTTAAAAAAGAACAAATTGTTAAAGATAAACCACAATCTATTCTTATTGATTATGTTGAATATAAATTATCACTTCCAAAATGAATGATTAAAAATAATTCTTTTATTGTTGATAACAGTTACACATATTGAGTTTTTAATTTAGAAAATATTAAAAGAGAATTAAGTGGTAATGAATTAATAAAATTATTAGAACCATATATTAAAGACCAAAAAATAACTGTTAATAAACCAACTGCTCCAAAAGAATATTATCTTAATGATATAAAACTTGAACCATTAAAATTTTATGAACAGCATAATAGTTGATTTATCGGTGAAATAACAGATAACAAAACTAAAATTACTAATCCTTGTTTTAAATATAACATTACGTGAGAAGAAAACAGAAAAGGTTTTAAAATAAATAATCCATATAAACATGATGATTTACCAATTAATTATTTAGTTACTTCTTATAAGGAAATTTCAACTCATAATGAAAAAGTATTTTTGTTGAACATGTAAACAAAATAAATTAGATTATTTATTCTTTAATACTAATGATATAAAAACAAGAAAATATTTTTTAAGAGATAAAAATGGTAAAGCAATTTGTTATGACTGTATTTTAAATGTTAGGTTAAGTAGGAGGTATAAATATGGATAAAGAATACTTAAGTAAAAGAGGAACAGTTTGCATAACGGACAGTGATAATATTGAATTTAAAATAGGAGTAATTCAACTGATTGATGATTTAAAAAAAGATAATTTAGTTTGTGGTCATAAAGAATTTATTGAAGAATGTAAATATTGTTGATGTAATTGTGATTTAGAAATTATTAAAACAGTTATTAGAGGTTAACTTAATTAATGCAATATGAAATAAAGATTGGTATTGACCCAGCTGGTATTGGCAATAATGGCATTATTATCTATTCAAATGAAACTAATAATATTATTTTTCATGAAACATTCCAAGCAAAAACTATTTTAGAATGTAAAAATATTTATAAAGAAAAATTATTATATTTTAAAAAATTTTTAAATAATAAAAAAGTATTAGTAAGTGTAGAAAATTTTTATTTAAACCCAAAACAATTATTAACCAATCCCTTAGCAACACCTAAAATTATTGGTGCATTAATGGTATTAGTACAAGATATTATGAATTGAGATTATCAAGAAAACCATCCAAAAAATAAAGATAAAATACCAAATTATCAAGGAAATATAAAATTAACAAAACATGAACAAGATGCGTATAAACAAACCCAATTATAAGGAATTATAAAAATGAAAGAGAAATCAAATTATGTCAAATTAACAGTAAAACTGAGTAACACTATTGAAGCAAAATATTACGAAAAAGGTAATAAAGAATTATATTATAGTGTTAGAGGTCAATGAAATGGATTAAACTATGTTACTTTAATTTTTAATAACCCAAAATTTTATAACCGATGTATTTTATTAAACAAAAATGATGAAATTATAGTAACTGGTCAAATTTTTAATACTTTAAACATTCCTAAAAATCGTGCATTTTGTTCAATTAATGTTAAATGATTTAAAAAATGAAAAGAGTAAAAAATGATATTATGAAAAATTTTATTAATAGTACCAATATTAATAACAAGCATAACACTAATAATATTTTTAATATTTATTATTAAAGAATTAAAAAATGAATATAAAGTATTAAAAATATTAAGTGAAATTGCTAATCAAATTAAAAATAAGGAGAAATAATTAATGATAATATTACCTACTTTGTTTGAAAATAAAGATGAAATTGAAATATTATCACCATTTCCAAAAGCAATTCATACAAGTAATGATATTAGAGCAATTATTTTAAGACAATATCCAAATGTTAAATCAAAACACATAATTGTTTCTGACCCAGAAAGTAATGTTGCATTAATAGTTGGTGATAATGATGTTTATCAAGGTTGAATTAAAGTAACAATTAAAAAATTAGAAAATTAAAGGAGAATAAAATGCCAAGTATAGAAAATCAATCAAATTATACTTTAACTAAATTAATTAGAACTGGAATAAGTCCAATTTGTGCAATGATTGGTACAAGTGCTTATTATGGTCAAGTAATTGCAAATCCAGTATTAGGTTCAATTAATAGTTTATTATTTGGTAAAAAATTAGGTTTAGATATATGAAATTTAAATCAAAGACCAAATACTAAAACTAAACTAATTAATAGTAGTAAAAAAATATTACTGGGTTTAGGAATAATTGGATTAGCAAATTATAGTAAATGAACAGAAAATAATATTAATCCTATTATTCCAACAACACCAACTCCAATAACTACTACAACTACAACTGAGGGTCCTCCATGATTACTATTAGATAAACAAGAACATCAGTCATTAATGGATTGAGATACATATATTAGTTTAAATGCTTATGGTATTTCAAATCTTATTAGTGGATTAACTGAGTTAATACCTAATAAATTTGAAACAATAAGAAAGATTTGTAATATGGCTACTGGTGGATGTTTAATATCAAGTGGTCTAGCAATGGGTATTAATAATGATTTTAATAATGCTTATGCAGTACCTACCATAATTGCTGGTGCAAGTGAAATAATCCATAATTTACTACCTATGGAAACTACACATCATAATGAAGAAATGCAAGAAACATCATTTAATGATGAAACTGCAAGATTAGTAAATGATAATAGATTCACAATTAATAGTGAAACAACTAGTCAATACGGTAGTGATAATATGAGCGAAGTAGCATTAAATCACGATAATGCTTCATTAAATTGAGATTATAATCACATGAGTTTATAAAGGAGGTGAATAATTTATGAATAAAGAAAAATTACTTGAATATTATAATAAAGAAATAAAAACATATAAAGAAAAAATAGAAGAATTCAATAAAGAAATATCTGTATTAGTAGAAGTTATAAGTAATTCACAATCAATGATTGAAAGAATTAATGGTGGTCAATTTGATGAATAATTAAAAAATAAACAATTGAAAGGAAAATATTCAGATGAAAGAATTTTTACATGAATTAATAATTATTGGAACAAGTGTTGGAACATTAATTTGCAGAGAAATTATTGTTTTATTAAAAAGATTTATCACAACTCCAAAACATGTTAGAGCAAATAACAAAATTATCAAACATCAAAAAAAATTAGCAAAATTAAATGAAAAAATTAATAAAGAAAATAAATAATAAAGGGTGATGTAAATGTTAGAAAATGAAGATAATGTTCAACAAACAACTGAACCTTTAACTGAAAATAATGCTCAACAAGAAATAGAAAATAAAGTTAATGAAGCAGAAAATAAGTTAAATAAACTTAATCAAGAAATTAAAGAAAAAGAAATAATTAATATATTTAAAAAATATCAAGTTAAAACTGAATTTTATGATTTTTTAAAATTTAAAACTAATAATTTAGAAAATTCAAAAATTGAAGAAACTATTAAAAAAATAATTAAAGAACAACCAGTATTTAAAGAAACAATTAATACAGGTGGCAAACCACAAACAATAATAACAAATCAACCAAATTCAATAAAAAATGCTTTATTGGATTATAAAAATAAAAATAAATTATAAGGAAGGAAAATAAAAAATGGCAGTACCATTCAAACAAAATTTAGATAATACCGAAAAATTAGTAGAAGCACCAGAATTTATAGAATTTTTTAAACAATCAAATAGTCCATGGGCAAGTTTTTTTCCTATCGAAATGGTTAATTCAACAAGAATTGAATTTATAGTTAAAAAACCAAAAGACCCAAAAGTTAAAGTTCTTCAATGAAATGATAAGAGTAAAAGAATAGATGTCGGATATGCTGATACAGATAAAATTATTAAAGAAATTACAGAAGAAGCTGTTGCTGGCGAAACAATTGCAGCAAAAGATTTATTAGCAGAAAATGGACAAAATTTATTACAAAGTATGCAATATGAAGTTGCTAATGATTTAGCAGATTATTTAGCTAATAACAATACTAATGTAATTGCAAAATATGCAATTAAATTTATGATTGAAAAATCAACAGAACCAAAATCACAAGCAATTAAATATGTAGAAGCAATGTTGGGGGCATGAAATACATTATTTCAATATAGAAATATTGCAAATTGTAGATTCTTTATTACTAATGCTCTTTATGATAGTATAGTTTACTTGGCAGATAATAAAGGTTTAATTACTGATAATGAAATTGCACAACAATTAAGATTAAATGGTAATGATTTATATATTAAAGGTGTATTATGTCAAATTGTAATGGATGACTATATGACTTTTAAAAATGATAAAAATGATGATGAAATTATGTCATTTGTTTTAGCAACGCCAAGAGCAATGAAAAGATATATGTTGCAAGATACAATTATTTATGTTCAAGAAGTGGCAGATGGTAAAGTTGGAAGAATGTATTTAGTTGGTGGAGAAGTTACAGGTCAAGCAATACCTTATATTTCTAATAATGAAACAACATCACGTTGAATGGCATGTGGAATTATTAATACTGATAAAACTGATTTAAAAACTAAAATTACAAGTTTAACAACTGATATTACTGCAAATGTTAATAACAATAATAGTGAATTAAATACACAAATAAAAAGTACTAATGAACTTAAATCATTAAATCCTAATTTAACAAATCCAACTATTAAATATTTTAGTGATGCACAAGGAAAAACTAATGTAAGTAATCAAAAACAAAAAGCAGGTGACTTATACATAACTATTACTGCTAATGTTAATGACTTAAATTATAAAGGAACAACAAATCTGATTAAAATAACTCTTAAATAAAGGAAATTAATATCATGCCAATCGGTACAACTAGTACAGCAATACTTTTAAACATAAATAAACCAAAACATACTAGAATAAGTAAACAACAAGAAAATAAAAGTTTTTGATGAGAAATTTTAGAAATGATTGGTGTACAAGTTATAGCAGTAGCACTTGCTCCTTTTACTGGTGGATTAAGTGAAAGTGTAGCCCTTGGATTAGGTGCAAGTGATTTTATTGCAAGTACTATTAATTTTGGTATTTATGCTACAACTGATTTTACTATTAATCAAGTTTATGATTATTTAAAAGGAAATGTAACAAAATTAAATACTTTTTTAAATTTATTACCTGCATTTGCTGGACTTAATAAAATTAGTCGTGGTTATCGCACAACTAAATTTATTAAACTAGCACAAGAAACTAAAACATTAGAACAAGTTGGTATTAAAGAAGCAAAAAATTTACAAGAAATTATTAGTCAAGTAAGTGGAAAAGAAATTTTAACAGATAAAATTATTGGTAATAAACGTTATTTAATGAATTATAGTTTTACTCCTAATCGTGAAACAGTATTACGAGATTTAGGTTATGTTGCTGAAAGAGAATATAAAAATAATTTTCAAAAATTAGAAATACAAAAGTTAAAAGAACACTTATTATTACAAAATACATTAATAAAATTAAATCCACAATTAACTCCTAAATTTAAAATTAAAGATATTGAAAAAGCAAATAACTTTTTAAAAAAATTTAATACTGATTTAAAAGAAGTATTAAAAATGAATCAACATGATTGATTAAATTTAGTTCATACAATACATACAGAAAATAGATATGGAAAAACTTTAATTTTAGATTTACAAAAAATTCGTGCTAATTCTATTAAATTTAATTTTAAAAATAATGTTATTCATCAACGGACGTATTTCAAATGTGGATATAATTTAATTTTCTTTAAATAAAAGATAAAATAAATTATTAATTTTTATAAACATTATAACCCTATTTAGGGTTAATGTCAAGTCTTAATATAGATTTTATTAACTTTTATAAAATAAAAATTCCTAACTATTTAGGTTTAGATTTATTAAATTTTATAAATTTAGAGGCTTTTTAGTAATCTGTGTTTCTTTGTTTTACAAAGTACTAGTTCAGATTAATTCTGTCTTCAAATTTTATCATAAAATGAGCAATTGCTGTATTTCAATTTTGAATAGGCAATGTTCATTTTTTTGTGATATTTTCAATTGCTAAGTAAAAAATTTTAAAAACTGCCATATCATTAGGAAAAACTTTTTTATTTCTAATAACTTTTCGTAATTGGCTATTAACAGATTCAATAGCATTTGTAGTATAAATTACCCTTTTAATTTCTGCTGGATAACTAATAAAAACCATTAAATTTTCTCAATTTTTATATCAAGATTTAGCAATTTGTGGATATTGTTTATTTCATTTACTTTCAAATGATTCTAAAGCTTGCATTGCTTGTTCTTCACTACATGCTGTATAAATTGGCTTTAAATCGATAACTAGAGACTTTCGATGTTTGTATGAAACATATTTTAAGCTATTTCTAATTTGATGAACTATGCATAATTGATGTTCAGTTTTAGGATAAACTGATTGTATTGCCTCTGACATGCCTGTTAAATTATCACTACAAGCAATAAGAATATCATTTAAGCCTCGATTTTTCATTTCTGTAAAATTATTTAATCAGAATTTAGCACCTTCATTTTCACTAATTCATAAACCTAAAACATCTTTTTTACCTTCTAAATCAACTCCTAAAGCTATATAAACTGATTTGTTAATAATACGTTTATCCTGACGTACTTTAACTACGATACAATCAAAATAAATGATTGGATAAACACTATCTAATGGACGATTTTGCCATGCTTTGACATCATCAATGACATCATCAGTAATTTGACTAATTACGCTTTCGCTAATATCTGCGCCATCATATAACTCTTGCAACTGCATNATAAAAGAATTTTAAATACTGGAACGATTTACTATAACAATAAAAAGAAAAAATTTAGTGGTGGCGGTAATTCTTATCCTGAACGTGGAAAAATTAATTTAATTGGTGATATAGAAGAAATATATCAATATCAAGGAATAGATACACCAACTGAATTTATAGCAGAAGAAAATACTGAACGTGATTATTATACAAAACCAGAAACTAATAATTTATTAGATAAAAAACAAGATAAATTAATTGCTGGTGAAAATATTAAAATTGATGAAAAAACTAATACTATTAGTGCTTCTGGTGGTAAAGTAGATTTATCAGATTATTATAAAAAAGAAGAAGTAAATAAAAAATTAGAAGATAAAATGGATAAAAACCAATTTAAATATACTTTTTCTATTAATACTATTGGTACTGAAATTCCTAATTTAGAAACTACTAATAAAACAGTTGCTGGTGCTATTAATGAAAATAAATCAAATATTGATAAAAAACAAGATAAAGAAAATTGAAAAATAATAGGTAAAAGTCTTGATAATCGTACATGAGAAGATTTTGCTCTTAGTTTTAATAAATATTATAGAGTATTTATAACATAAGATAAACCACCTTTTAATCAAACAAGTGTAAAACTAAAAATAGAGTTTAAGAGTTCTGCATATATAGGTGGAGATTATATGCTTGTTAAAGGTAAAATTGATAATGAAGATGCTTCATTAATTATTAAATTAGGAACTGTTGATCGTTATAAAAGTCAATTAATTATTACTGGCGGAAATAAACAATATGGAAATATATTTTCATTAGAAGAATTACAAGATACTATTAAAGTTGATATTAAATCAAAATTACAAATAAGGTCTGGTAGTTTAACTACAAATGAAATTGAAGAAAATATTTGAGATATTGAATTAAAAAATAATCCAACACCAACTCCAAGTGGTTCAAATTGAAAAGAAGTGGGAACAAGAGAGAAAAATAAATGAGATAATTGACAAATTACTTATGATTTTCAAGAAAATAAACATTATAGAGTTTATTATTCTTGAAGTATATATAATCCAGTTTATACTATTCAAGAATTTATTATAACGGATAAAAAAATTGCTGGTGTACAAATACAAACTTTTAATGATAGTGCTAATATAGTAATTTTATCAGTTCAACATGCTAAATTGATTACTATTTATACAGGAAAAGGTAATTTAAAAGGTAATGTATGAAAATTAGAAGAATTACAGGAATAATATTATGTTTTTTAAAATTATAAAAATTATTTTAGGTTTAATTGGAGTATTATTATCTTCTGCTGTTGCTGGTTTAATTATATTTATTATAGTAAAAATTGTATTAAAAATTAATCAAATATTTTAAAAAAAGGTGGTGAATATTATGTTAAGTCTATTTAAAAGAAAAGAAAAAAGTAATATTAGTGATAATCAAAATGAAAAAGTAAAATTTTTAACTAATAAAAATAAAAGTACACATGCTTCAATTTTAAATTATTTTGGTTTTAATGATTTTAATCATGAAACTTATTTTACTGATTTTGTAGCAGAAAATAATGCTAATTTATATAATGCTCCATTAGAAATTAATAATGAAACTATTAAACAATATTTAATTCAACAAGAATTTTATAGAAAAAATTGAAATTCTATTTTTAAATTAAGCAAATTAGGAATTAGTGGTTATTTAATTTATATTGCTAATGATGATTTATATTTTCAAGTCATAGATATACAACAAAGAGTTTATGATATTACTGGTAAATTAATTCAATGTACTATTTTTTATGACAGTTATCAACAAAATGCACAAACTGTAAGATTATTTGAAATTTATACACTAAATAATGAACAAGTAATAATTAACCGTGCAATTTATAGTATTAATGATAGTAAAAACCAATTTCCATTAGATTTTAACTCATTTATTAATAATCCTAATCTATTACAAGAACAAACACTAAATATTAATTATATACCAATAGCAATTATGCGAAATAAAGCAAATGAATTAGCAGATTGTGATAAAGTAATGGATAAAATTAAAGCATTAGATGTTATTTATGAACAAATTGTTTTAGATACCATTTTAAATTCACCTAAATTTATATTTAGTCAAACTTATGGTAATGTTCAATCAACATTAGAAGAAGCAGTAAGAACATTAGTTACTAAAAACTACATATTTAAAAGTGGTGGAGATAATAATGAACAAAACGAAAATATCAATATGACAAATAGTAATTTTAAAGGTAAAAATTTAACTGATATATACGATTGAAATGTTAATGAAATATTTAAACGTTGTGGTATTCATATACCAAGTCAAAAAAAATCTGCACAACAATCAGTTCCCGAAAGTACAGCTGTAAATATTTCAACCATTAATTATATTGAACAAAAATTATGACAATTTAATATTGATATTATTAAATTTATTCAAATATTAGTACGTATGGATAAAGATGTATTAAATAGTAAAACATTTAATATTAATGATGAACAAGAAATTAATAATTTAACAGTTAAATTAAAATTATTTAATCCCGAAAATAACCAATTAATAGGAGAGAACAATGGAAAACAACAACAAACCACAAACGAAGTTTCCACAGAAACAAACTAAACTTAATCAAGCAGAAGTAGAAAATGATTATTTAATTGATAATATTCCTTATGACTTTACTAATATGATGAGAGCTACTAGTGACCCAGATATTAATAGAGCATACGATGAATTTAAAAAAAGAACAATTTATATTTATGAAATTGAACGTTTATTTAAAAATAATGAAAATAATAGTTTAAAATTTTCAGCAAATACTATTAAAATAGGTTTTATTGATATTGATAAAGTATTAAAAACTATTGCTGTTGAAACATCTGATTTTACTATGCAGTTAAATCAAAGAGCAAGTACAAATATTAATGATAATACAATTGAATATAGTATGACTGATATTAAAAATTTAATTTTTCAAGAAATAAATTTATTAAATCAATTTAAATTATATGCAGTTTCTATTAATGAACCTTTAACTGAAAATAATATTGATAATTTATATATCATTAATAATTATTCCCAACCTTATCAAAATCCAAAAACAAGAAGTACTAAAAGTATAACTATTATTAAAATTAAAGATTTTAAAACAAGAGATGGTTATCCAATTATTATTAAATTACAAAAACCATTAGATAAAGATACCAAAGTAATTGGTTTAAAAATTAAAGCCCCTAGAAGCATGATTTTCGGCAATATAAAGGTACTTGGTGAAGTTGATAATATGGAAGTATACCCAAAGTTATTTATCAAGGATAAGATAGCATTTCCGCTATTATCAATGCCTATTGAAACTCAACCAAAAGTTAGAATATTACAACAATGATTTAGTGAACAAATATTACCTTGAAATTTAGCAAAACAATTTATAGGACAAGAAAAATCAGTTTTAGATTTAATTGCTATTGGTGGTGGTAGAGAAACAAGAAAAGAAATAATTAAAAACGCAAGAGTTACACATGCTTGATTAGGATATTTTTTAAGTTCTTATTCTTTTGGAGAATGACCATTAAAAGAAAAGAAAGAACTTAAAGATAAAGAAGTATGAAAAATTAAGAGTGGTCCAATTGGAAAAGAATATACAAGTATTGCTACATATGATAAATTTGATGATATTGAAATTGAAGTAAATGATAAACCACCAATTGATAGTTTACAAAAAGTATTATTAGATATGTTAACTTACACTTATACATATAATAGAAATTTTGATGGTGCATCATTGGATTCAACTAAATTTCCAAATGATTTAGATATAATGCGAGCAAAATTTGAAGGTCAAAAACCAGAAGATGTTATAACTAATTTATTTAAACAATGAAAATTAGATTATCCAAATTATATAAGTTTAGAACAAATAAAAATATTTAAACAAATAGTTATTATGTTATCTGGTAATATTTATTCAACAATGTCTATAAATAAAGGAATGAATGATGATTATAAATTATTATTACCTTATTACTTTGAATTAAAATCAAATCCTATACATTCTACACCTGATAAAGTTTGAGAATTTAAAGATGCAAAAGTAGTATTAAAATCTGTATATTTTGATTTTACTAACGTTAATAACATTAAATTAAAAAATAATGATATTAGCCAAAATGAATTATTCAAACTTGATGATAATCAATTTAATTGATTATCTATAACAAATGAACTTGAAAGTAATAATATACCTTCATTAATTCCTGCTGATTGAACATTAGGAAATGGTGAATATGGAAAATACTTTACAAGAGCAATAATTAACAATAATAAAATTGAAAATGCTTTAAATTTATATGGTTCTAATAAATCACAACTATTTTCTAAATTAGAATTTTATAAAGAAATTTCACAAATTGATAATAATAGTGATTTTGA
Source organism: Spiroplasma endosymbiont of Danaus chrysippus (assembly GCF_902809815.1). Taxonomy (GTDB): domain Bacteria; phylum Bacillota_I; class Bacilli_A; order Mycoplasmatales; family VBWQ01; genus Spiroplasma_E. The sequence goes on from NZ_CADDIL010000001.1 coordinate 199,442, forward strand.
ATTACAAATTGAAAATGCGATTAATAATTTAAATCGGATTGAAGTTAGCGGAATATTTGGTGCTGGTAATTATGGTTTAATTTTAATAACAGATAAACAAGAAATAAATTTAACTAATATTAATTTGTTTGATAAATATAATGAAAATATTGCTTATATAAACTTGGAAATTTAATTATCAAAATATCCATCAGGATATGTTCCATCTCATTTTATATCTTTATCTCTATTAGGTTTAATTGCAAAATATAAATCTATTTTATAATGGTCTCCTCTTTGACTTTTTCAAATAGAAGCCCCCCCCAGTGCGCATTATAATGATGGTCTAAAAAATAATTTAAATCATTTGTTTTATGATGTGCCAGTGAACTAATTATTAATCCAGTTACTCCAGTTACTGCACCAGTTAGTGCTAATGCTAATGTTATTTTACTTAAATTTGTTTTTATTCATGTTTTCATTTTAAATAACTCCTTTTTTCCTTGATTTTACTTATAAATTGTACTATTTTATATTATTTTTACAAGTATGCTTTTAAATGCAAAATAACGCCTAAATTAAAGGCGTTTATTTTATGAGACCTATACTATTAATTACATTGAAATTGTTTATTATATAGAAAATGTGAAGATACTTTTTTTCACAGTAGCATTATTTTTACCCCTAATTACATTTTTGTATGGATATAGTGCGTAAAACAAAGCATCATATGGGTCTTGATACATATTTTTGTCTGGAATGTTAGTTTTTGTTTCATCATAACGTAATTCTTCTAAACATTGAGTAGTTTTTGGTAAATCATCTTTATTAGCATAAAAGTTTCCATAACTCATAATATTTCTCATTCAAACTACTCTATTAGTTAATCCTGCTTCTTGATTTAAATTTGAAGCATGTTTAATAGCAGTTTGTGTTATTAGAATAGTATTGTGTTCATCAATTAATTTTTGATTTAATCAATCAATGGCAGTTCGTGCTTTATCATCATAAAAATAAATTGCTTGTTCAAAATTTTCAAAATTATCAATTAATCCTAAAATTTCATTAACATAAGCATTAATTTTTTCATTTTCATTTATAAAATCATTTGGAGTAACTACTAATTCAGAAATAATATATGCATCATAATAACCAGTATTATTATATTCTTTAAAACCAACTACCATAAATACAGTATGGTCTTTTGGTCCCGTAGCTCAATCAATACCAACACTATAAAAATCAAATTTATACATATCTTTTTCTTGATTATAAAATTGTTTTAAATCATATGTTTGTCAATATTTTACTGTTTTTTGAAATGGAAAAATTGTTGCATCACTATCTAAAAATTCAAAACCATAATAAACAGTATTAAATTCATCGGGATTACTTTTTTTCATTTCTAATAATGTTCTTTTTTGAATGTCTGGTAATTTATTTCAAAATGGTTGAATAGTAAATCTTAATATAAATAAACCTAAACCACTAAACATTTCTTTATTTTCATAATAAACTTTACCAACTTTTTTAAGATTTTCCATAATTTTATCATTTAATGGTAAAAATGGCGTGCAATACTTTAAATAAAATGGATGGTATTTATCGTATGGATTACATGTAAAAGTAATGAAAAAACTTTTATAAAAATAACGAGTAATCTTTTGTCCAAAGGTAGAACTATATATATTTTTATCAATAAATGTTCAACTTCACTCTTTAATAGGTTCATTTGATACTTTAATACGATTACTTCTAAACATAGAGTTTTGTAAACGTTCATATCGATAGGTTAATTGCTTTTCAGTTAATGTTTCTTTTTCTTCTGCCATAATAATTTCATCTGTTCTTGAACCTAAAAAACTTGAACCACCAGCTTCTTTTCCAAAAATCTTATTACCATTAGCATAACCAATAAAGTCAATTTGTTGATTATTAGGAAAAATAATACAACCACCATCCTTAGTAATTTTTCATTTAATTCCATGTGGATTATTAGGTAGTAAATTAATATTATATGTATCTAATAAAACTTGACAAACATTCATTAAAGCACCAATTGTAGTTTCACTATGAGTATTTTCATATCTTCTTACTTCTTGGACACTACTATCACTAAAATTACAACATATAAATAAATCAAATGCTAAACAATTTCAAGTTTTTCTTGTTCCACGTGCTGTTGGTACAAAACGATAAAAACAATTGGTAGTAAAAAATTTTGCTCATTCATCACCAACAAATTGTTTAAAAATATCTCAACTAAAACCATAATTGTTATCACTAAAATTAAGACTATATTTTTTATTTAATTGTGCATAACTACTAATAAAAGCCATATTTTACTCCCTAATTTTTATAAACAATACAATTAAATTATTAACAAATAAAATTTTGAAAGGAACATTAAAAATGTTAAAATTACCATTCGTAAATCATTTTGATTGAGACAAACACTATTTTAATCAAGATCAATTAAATTTACAACAAACAGAAGAATTATTTAAAGAAATAGATGATTATTTATGAAGTACATGTGATAAATCTGAATATAAATCATATAGATTTAGAAAAAGAAAATTAAAAACAAAAAAAGGTTTATTAAATTATAAACGACGTATTTGTATACATTATAACCCAAAAACACAAAAAAAGGAATTTGTTTCATTGCTAGATAACTATCTTGGTGTTAAAAAATATAGTAAACTTGCACCAAACGTTATTAAACAAATTTTAAAATATTTTGCTGATGATAAAAAGTATCGTGATGTTTGTGATACTTTTATTGAAGGTTTAATAAGTAATAGTACAGTTTATAGAACATATCAAAAATTTGAATTACCAAAAGTTAATATTTCTAAAATAGTATTAGAAAAAAATCAAACTTTATATATAAATATTGATGATGGACATCGAAAATTTAAGTTTAATGAAAAACACAATACTAAAAATTGTAAAAAATGTTCTATGAGATTATTAGTATTTTGTACTGGTAAAAAGAAAAATGGAAAATTAATTAATAAAAGAGTTGCATGTCAAATAAGAGTATCAAAAACAGAAATTGGTGCTGAAAAAACTGCAAAATTAATTGAAAAATATGGTAATTTATTTTTTGAAAATTTTGAACAAGCAAATTTAGTAGTTTGCGGAGATAGTGCAAAATGAATTAGAAAAACTGCTACAATTTTAAATGCTAAATTTATTTTAGATAAATTCCATGCTTTTCATGTTTTATTTCTTGGTATAATGGCTGGAAGAAGAAAAAATCAAATTGCTAAATTACACTATCAAAATGCAATAAATTTATTTGAAAAAGGTCAATATTATGAATTAATTCATTTTTTACAATCATTAACCTTACAATATAAAAAATTAAAAGTTGGTTATTTTATTAATGCAAAAGATGGTGTATTAAACCAAGCATTAGTTGAAAATATTGGTTGCTTTACTGAAACTAATATTAAACAAATTTTAAAGCATATGATTGGTGATAGAACTTATAATATTGATATGTATACAAAAATGGTTAATTTTAAATGCTATCAAATAAATACAGCAATCCAGTTATTATAAATTAAAATTAAAATTTTAAAATAAATGAAAAATAAAATAAAACTTATTAAAGTTTACTTTAATAAGAATTTTTGTGTATAAAAGTAAGTATTATTGTTGACTAATATTTTTCAAGTCTTAAGATTAACATACAATTGCATATTGAAGTCAAAATTATTCTCGTCTAACTTTATAATTTTAAGACAAATTTGAATATTATTGACAACATCGGTACGCTCCCATATGTGACCAAAGTATTTATGTTAAAACAACATATACTCCAAATCAAATAATTAGATATTTTACTAGTGATTTTATTACATTAGATGGATTACAAGAAAAAATAAGTAAAGATTTACAACTACCTTTAATAGAAAATCATAATTTAGGTATTATTCCAGTTAAATTTATGCAAAATTTACCTAAAAAGAATTTCTTTGGTGGAGTTATTGGTGATTATTATCCAGATATGACTCCAATTAAAAAATTACAAAAATTATTAAATAAAACATTTGAATCAATTGAACATGAACTTGAATATAATGTTACTCGTGTATTTTTAGATATCACTGAACAAGAAATAAATCAATCTAAAACTGCTTTTGATTTAAAAAAATTAATAGGTAAATTTATTTTACAAGCAAATTTAAGAAGTTTAGGAAGTACTAGTGGAACACCACCAATTGCTATTTTACAAGGTAGTCCAATATTAGATAAATATGCAGAATTTATACAATTTATTATTGATAAAGCATTTGAAGGTAGTGGCTATAGTCCAGTAAATGATACTACAAGTCAAAAAACTGAAGCAGAAGTATTAATTACTAATTCTCGTGATATGGAAACTACAAGAATTAAAAGAACTTTAAATCAAAGTGATTGAAATGAAATATTTCAAAGATGTTTTATATTAATGGGATTAGATGGTGATAAATCTAAATGAACATTTGAAATTAAAGAAAATACTATTACAGATAGATTAAAATCACTTGAAATTGATGAAGCGGAATTAGCATTAGATTTAACTAACAGAAAACGTATTATTGTTAAAAGATATGGCGTTAGTGAAGAAGAAGCAGAACAAATTATTAATGAAAATAGAAAATATAAACAAGAAGAAATTGAATTTAATAATACTTTTCAGAGCCTTTTTAGTAATCTGTGTTTCTTTGTTTTACAAAGTACTAGTTCAGATTAATTCTGTCTTCAAATTTTATCATAAAATGAGCAATTGCTGTATTTCAATTTTGAATAGGCAATGTTCATTTTTTTGTGATATTTTCAATTGCTAAGTAAAAAATTTTAAAAACTGCCATATCATTAGGAAAAACTTTTTTATTTCTAATAACTTTTCGTAATTGGCTATTAACAGATTCAATAGCATTTGTAGTATAAATTACCCTTTTAATTTCTGCTGGATAACTAATAAAAACCATTAAATTTTCTCAATTTTTATATCAAGATTTAGCAATTTGTGGATATTGTTTATTTCATTTACTTTCAAATGATTCTAAAGCTTGCATTGCTTGTTCTTCACTACATGCTGTATAAATTGGCTTTAAATCGATAACTAGAGACTTTCGATGTTTGTATGAAACATATTTTAAGCTATTTCTAATTTGATGAACTATGCATAATTGATGTTCAGTTTTAGGATAAACTGATTGTATTGCCTCTGACATGCCTGTTAAATTATCACTACAAGCAATAAGAATATCATTTAAGCCTCGATTTTTCATTTCTGTAAAATTATTTAATCAGAATTTAGCACCTTCATTTTCACTAATTCATAAACCTAAAACATCTTTTTTACCTTCTAAATCAACTCCTAAAGCTATATAAACTGATTTGTTAATAATACGTTTATCCTGACGTACTTTAACTACGATACAATCAAAATAAATGATTGGATAAACACTATCTAATGGACGATTTTGCCATGCTTTGACATCATCAATGACATCATCAGTAATTTGACTAATTACGCTTTCGCTAATATCTGCGCCATCATATAACTCTTGCAACTGCATTCTAATATCTGATAAAGTCATACCTTTTGCATATAGTGAAAGAACTTGTTGATCAAAACCATCAAATCTTCTCTGTCTTTTTGTGATTATTACTGGTTCAAAATTACTATTGCGATCTCTTGGTAGATCAATTTCAATTTTACCTTGTTGAGTTATTAATTTTTTTGATGTTGTACCATTACGAACATTGTCATTATTACTGCGTTGATTTCTTTCGTGTCCTAAATAATTTTGCATCTCAGAATTCAACATTTTTTCTACCAATCGTTTAGTTAATTCTTTATATAAGCCTCCCTCTTTAAAAACTGTTGTTAAATCCTCAGTATTTTCTAATAATAAATCTACTGCTTTTGATATTGGATCATTGTTATTAACATTATCTTTTTTAGCCATCTGTAACTCACTCTTTCTAGATATATAAATTATATTTACTAGAATTAATTAAACATAGTTATTTTTGTAAGTCACACAGATTACTAAACATTCCCCTTACTTAGTAGCTACTGAATAATTCCCTTATTTTATTGATGATTCCTTTTTTATTATACTAATAATTTTATTTTTTTAAATAGTGTTTTATAGTAATTATTTAATAATTACTATAAAAAAATTTTAAATTTAAAGAATTAAAATGAGATTATAAATCTCATTTTAATTCTTTTTATTCATTTGAAGAATTATTATTTTTGATATTTTTTAATATTTCTTCAATGTTTTTAACTCTAGTGTTGGTATTATCATATTGAAAGCGTAATTCTGGAACTTTATATTTATTACTTGTTTTGGCAAGTGCGCTTCGACAAAAACCTTTCGCTTTTTCTAAAGCATTACTAATGGTTTTAATATCTAAATTATCTAAGTAAACTGTTCAAGAAATGGTAGCATAACTATTATCTTTTGTTATTTTTACATTAGTAATAGTGATATCTTTGAAAAGAATATTTTTTGATTCTTTTTTTAATATATTAGTAATTTCTTTTTTTAAGAAACTTTCTTGTTGTTCAAATTTAATGATAGACATCCTATTTTGTCTCCACTTCTTCTACTAAATATGATTCAATAATATCATTTTCTTTTAAGTCATTAAAATTTTTAATAGTAATACCGCATTGAGTTTCTTTTTTAGCAATTTTTAAATCATTTTTTTCATGTTTTAAACCACTGATTTCACCGTTATAAATAACAACATCATCACGAATGATATGAACTTTGCTATTACGTTGAATGAAACCATTAATGACAACACAACCAGCAATTGTTCCTACTTTTGAAAAATGAAAAGTTTTAATAACTCGTGCTTGACCAAGAATTTTATCTTCATAAGTTGGTTCTAATAAACCTTTAGCAGCCAATTCTAATTCTTCAGTTATTTTATAAATGATATTATGTAATCTAATTTCAACACCGGCATTGTTAGCAGCTTCACGAATAACATGATTGGGACGAACATTGAAACCATAAATAATACTTCCTGAAGTTTGAGCAAGTTTAATATCTGATTCACTAATACCACCAATAGTTGCTCTAATAAACTTAACAGTAATATCATTAACATTAATTTTATTTACTGCTTGAACGATTGCTTGCACTGAACCTTGAGTATCTGCTCGTAAAATAACATTAATTTGTTTTAATTCACCTGTAGCAACATCTTGTGTTAAATTACCTAAACTAATTTGTCGATTATTTCTAATTTTATTTGTTTCTTCTGTTTGTCGTACTAGTGCTACTTTTCTTGCTAATTTATCATCATTAAAAACAATAAAAGATTCACCAGGAGTAGGGGCTGTTTCAAATCCTAAAACTTGAACAGGCATTGAAGGTCCAGCTTTAGTAATTATTTTACCAGTATCATTAATAAGGCGTTTAATTTTTCCTTTAACACTACCAGCAACTACAATATCAGTAACTTTTAGTGTTCCACCTTGTATTAATAAAGTACAAATTGAACCAACATTTTTATCATGATGTGATTCGATAACAGTTCCATTAGCAAATCGATTTGGATTAGCATTTAGTTCTTTTAATTCAGCAATTACTAATATGGCTTCTAATAATTCATCAATTCCTTGATTTTTTAAAGCACTACCATAAACAAAAATAGTATCACCACCTCATTCTTCACTAGTTAAATCACAATTAGCTAGTTCATTCATAATGCGATCAGTATTAACATTTGGTTTATCCATTTTATTAACAAAAACAATAATTGAAACACCAGCTACTTTTGCATGGTCAATTGCTTCACGAGTTTGCGGCATCACACCATCATCACCAGCAACTACTAGAACAACAATATCAGTAATTTTAGAACCACGTGAACGCATTTCAGTAAATGCTTCATGACCCGGGGTATCAATAAAAGTAATTAATTTATTATTAGTTTTAATTTGATAAGCACCAATATGTTGAGTAATACCACCGTGTTCTTGATTAGTAACTTTAGAATTACGGATAGTATCTAATAGTGTTGTTTTTCCATGATCAACATGGCCCATAATTGTAACAACAGGTGGTCGAGTTACTAAATTTTTTTTATCATCTTCGAGATTAATATTTTCTAATAAGTTTTCATATGTTACCACTTTAGCTTTTTCAAAATCAATATTTCATTCCAAACAAAGTTCAAGCATTAATTCTTGAGTTAATATTTGATTTTGATTAAATAGTTTGCCTTGTTTCATGAAGTATTTAATAATGTCAGTTACTGGATGATGCAATGCTTTAGCAAATTCTGAAATAGTTAAAGGTTCGTTATATAAAAATACTCCTTTTTCATTAATTTGAGATGTTTTTTGTTTTAGTTGTTGATTAATATTTTGTGTTTGTTGAGATATTCGTTTTTTTGCCATTTGCATCCCGCCTTTCGCTTGGGAAAATTAATCTCAATTTTTTTTAATTTCATTAATTAGTTGTTCATAAAATTCATTTGGAATTTTTGTTTTTAATGCTCTTTCTAATGCCTTATTTTTAATAAGCAAAGGTATTAATTCAAGTTTAGGTTGGATGTAGGCACCTCGACCATTTTGTTTGCCAGTTTTATCAATGAATAATTGTCCTTCTTTATTAATAACAATTCTAATTAATTCACGTTTAGGTAAAATACTATTTGTAACTATACATTTACGCATTGGTATTTTTTTACTTTGAATTAAAGGTATTTTATTCATAACGACCTACTTTATTGTTTATTGATTTTTGTTTTTTCATTGTGTTTTTTTTTAATAATTCAGATATAAACTTTTCATATTCACTTTCTTTAATATTACCATTTCAAGTAAATTTAATATTATTTTCATTTGCTTGTTCTAATGAAGTAATATTAATATTTCAGTGAGTTACACCGGCAACTAATTTAGCAGCCATACCATTTTTACCAATAGCTAATGATAATTGTTCAGTAGGAACAATAATATTTGTTTGTTTTTCTTCTTCATTAATATCAATTGAAATAACTTTAGCTGGTGTTAAAGCGTTAATTATATATTCTTTTATATTAGGATTTCAGGCAATAATGTCAATTTTTTCGCCACTTAATTCTTGCGTAATTAATTTTGTTCTTTCGCCTTTTGGACCAATACATGCACCAATACCATCAATGCTTGGATCATGACTAACAATTGCAACCTTAGCTCTAATTCCAGGAATACGAGCAATATCTTTAACTTCGATTACACCTTGTGCTATTTCAGGAACTTCTAATTCTAGTAAACAACGTAAAAAATTAACGTGAGTTCTTGATGCTAAAATTTGACCATAGTTTTTATTTTTAATAATATCTTCAACATAAAATTTGATGTAAGTATTATTAGCGATTGGTTTATTTTTTGGTAAAATCTCACTAGGGATTTGATTTTGTTTTGGTAAGAAAGCATAGGCTCTACCAATTTTAATTAACATATAAGTTTCTTCAACGCTTTCAATAGTACCAATTAATATGTGATCTTTTTTATCAATAAATTCATCATAAATTGATGTTTTTTCTGCTTCACGAATTGATTGTTTTACTACTTGAATAGCTTTAAAAATTGATAAACGAGAGAATTGATCACTAGGAATTATTTGCGTATATGTATCACCAATTGTTAAGCCGGGATTCTTTGTTTTAATAGTTGAAAGTGCAATTTCTAATTCAGGATCTTCAACTTTTGGAACAACAATTAAATCCTTTAAAATTTTAATAGTACCTTTATTTTGATCAATTTCAATTCTGATATTTGTACTATCATCACGATGACTTTGATATTCATATGCTTTTTTTAGTCCTTCTTTTAAAGCTTCAATGATATCTTCTTTTGCTATTTGTTTTTCTTCAGCAATTTCATTTATGGCATTTAAAATGATTTGACTAATTTCTTTGTCCACTTTTTCTCCTCCTTGTTTTTTATAAACATTGTTGTTTATTATTTAATAGTATTTGAAATAGATTTATTTCAAAATGAAAATATACTTAAATAAAAAAATAAAATATATTACACTAGAAATAATAAAGACAGCTGGTAGCTGTCTTGCTATAATTCTAATTCATTGCTCATTATACAATATTATTAATTTGAAAACAATAGAAATTTATTAAATGATAGAGTCTTATTATCGTAGATTATATTGTAGAAATATCTTTCATTATATTAATGGTAATTTTCAAGTTTTAAATTGATTAAATATAATTATTTATATAGTAGTAATTGTTTTTGTTCTATTATCATTGAAAGATATAACATTCATTTTAAAGTTTCTATTTTTTAAAATCAATGGGAACTAAATTGCTTTTCAATACTAATTTGTTCTTATATTGATATCAATCTCCTATATATTCTGCTTATCAAAGATTAGACATTTTTTAAAATATTTTCAAACATTAGTAAAAATGTTAAGATTTATTTATTAAATTTTATTAAATAATAAAAATTTGGAGTAAATATTATGAGTAAAAATAAGAAAAAGAATGAAAATATTGGTATTATAATTTTTATTTGTTTAATAATTATTATCACTATTATATTTTTGATTAAGTCATTATTTAAAGGTTTAGAAAAATGAATTGTTAATAATGTTTGAATAACTATAATTATTATATTTTCTATAATTATTGTTTCAATTTTAACTACTATTATATTGGCAAATAAATATTTAAAATATAAAAAAAATTATTTTAATTTAGAAAAAAGTAAAGAAATAGAATATTCTTATCAAATAATAGAATTAGAAAATCGAATTAAAAATTATGAAAAAATTTATCCAAATTTAAAAAATTTTGAACATCCTTATCAATATAATGATAATTTAAATAATACGTTAGGTATTAAAGGTGAATTAATTGTTAAAGAAAAAATAATAAGTATGTTTAATGAAGAAGATTTACAATTATTTAACAATTTATATTTACCATCTATTGAAGGAAAAATTAATCAAATTGATCATTTATTAATTTTAAATAGTTGTATTTTTATAATTGAGACTAAAAATTGATCTTTAAAAACTTATGGAGATTATTTTAAAAAAATTGAATCCAATATCATGGTGAAAGACAAGAATTTATTCCATCACCTCTTTATCAAAATAGAAGTCATGTTAGAACTATTCTGTATCTTTTAAAAAAGAAAACATTAATTTAAAACAATTTAAATTTTTTAGCCTTGTAGTATTTGTTCAAAATAATTTACAAATTACTGAAAATAGTAACTTAAAAATAAATGAGAAAGCATTAAATTTATTTGAATTATCTGAATATATTAAAAATAAAATTGAAGAAAATTCAGGAAAATGTACTTCTATTTCTAATAATCAAAGAAATATAATGAATCAAATTATTTTAAATAATAATAATCCAGAAAACATTCAAATTCATAAAGAACAATTAGACTATTAAAAACACAGTTTATAAGCAAACAAAATTTAATAAATAAATTAATTTTTCTAATAATCTTCTGTCCTTGAAATTTTAATTAAAAAAATGTATTTTTATTTTCTGTTCTTAATTTTTAAATATAAAAAAACCTGAAAAATTTTCAGATCTTTTTACATTATATTACTCAATAATCTTGGAAGTACTGTAGAGTATATATAAAAAATAATAAGAATGTTCAGTTAATGAACAATTTAATCTTAACATTTTTGAAATTATTTTCTTAAAAAAAGCAAAATAACACTTAATAATGAAAAATACTATAAAAAGAGCACCAAATAAAAAAGAGTGTATAATTAAGAGCAGAAAATAGTTTATATTTTTCAGAAAAATTATCTAAGGAGGAAAAAATAATATGAGAAACATGAAAACATTACTACGACTAATGGGTGCTGCTGCTTTAACAACAGTTGCAGCAAGTTCAGTTGTTGCATGTGGAACTCAAACAAAAGCGCCAGTATTGAATGGCAAATATGCAACATTACTAGGATGATATAGTGATGAAAAAACAACTACAATTAATCAAGAATTAAAAAAGGATGATAGTTCTGCTGGTAAAGAAAGTTATTCAATTGCTGTTAGTGCTGTTGATAATACAAAAATTACAGCAACTAAATTTAATGAAAAATTATTAAAAGCAGGTGACGGTGCTGATTCTGATAAATCTCAAGCATTTAGTGATGATGCTGCAGCCTTTTTAAAAGATTTAGGATTTACACCTGATAGCAAGAAGTTTTATTCAGCTGATGATGTTAAAAAGATTACTGCTTTATTTGCAAAAGTTGAAAGTACTGAAGCAGGTAAAATTGAAGCAAATAGTGCAAAAAGTGATTTTAATGTAGCTGCTGGTACTTGTCAAATTAATATTATGGATAAGGCAACTGGAGATGATGCCAAATCTGTAAAAAAATATACTATTAATACTCTTAAGAAAGATACATTAGGTGTTCCTGCTGCAGTAGCAGCAATTGTTGTAAAGAACAATTTAGCATTGACTCCTGCAAACAAGTTTAAAAAAGATGGAAATGTTCTTACATCTTTACCTTGAGCTGATGGAAAAACTAAAGAAAAAAATCTATATGATTCTTTAGTTAAGTTAATTGGTGGTCAAAAATTAGTTTGATCTACTACTGATGGTGGAACTGCTATAAACAAGTACCCTAATGATACTACTACTGATGTATTTTTAAGAGTAATGTTTGGTGAAGTAAAGGTAGTAAGTTTTAAAGTTGACAAAATGCCTGCTTAATCATTAAATATTTTAAAAGATTGCAATTGCAATCTTTTTTAATTTATATTCTTTTTTATCACTTAAAAAATTTTATTAATTTATTAAAATTATAAAAATAATTTCAATTTAAGAATAATAATAAATAGCAGAAAATAATTTATATTTTTTAGAAAATTATCTAAAAGGGGAGAAAACATTATATGAAAAATATAAAAACATTATTACGATTAATGGCCGCTACTACTTTAACTTCATGTTAAAGCACTATCACCATTAGCATCTAAATGATTAATATCTACACCATTTTTTATTAAAGTTTTAACTACATCTAGGTGTCCTTCTTTGGCTGCTCATATTAGAGCATTATTACCATATTTTGTTTTATGATTAATAATATCACTATTTTTTGTTAATAAAGCGTTAACTATTTCTGTGTGTCCGTTTCTGGCAGCTCATATTAAGGCATTTTCACCAGCATTATTTTCGCGATTAATATTAATATCATTCTTTATTAAAATTTTTACTATATTTAAGTCTCCATTTTTAGCTACTATTATTAAAGCAGTATTATTAAATTTAAGTTTTATGTAGAATTACATCAGAGTTTATTTTAATTAAAGTATCAACTATTTCCAAATAACCTTTTCTGGCGGCTATTATTAAAGCAGAGTTACCAAGGTTGTTTACATGATTATTAACGCGTCATTATCTTTTGTTATTAAAACTTTAACTGTTTCTGTGTGTCCGTTTCTGGCAGCTAATATTAGAGCAGTATCACCAAATATATTTGTATCATTAATATAAGCACCATTTTTTAATAAAGTTTTAATTGTATTTACATGCCCATTTTGTGTTGCTGATATTAGAGCAGTATTACTAATTCAATTTTTGTGATTAATAATCTTACTATTTGTTTCTAATAAAGTGTTAACTACTTCTGTGTGTCCATTTTTAGCAGCCATTCTTAAAGCATCATCACCAAAATCATTTATATGGTTAATATTAGTGTTATTTTTTAATAAAGTTTGAATAATTTTTAAATTACCATGTTCAGCAGCTATTGTTAATGGACTATTACGATGTTCATCTACATAATTAACATCAGCGTTATTTTTTAATAAAGTTTGGGTCAATTCCAAATCATCATGTTTAGCGGCTTTAATTAATTTTTCATTTTTATTAATATTTATAGTTGTATTTAATTTAGATATTTCTTTTAAATTAGACATTTTTTTCTCCTATCAAATTAAAAAACCTATTTATTTTAAAACTAAAATAAATAGGTTAAAAACTTATATTAAGTTTGAAAAAATTATAGCATAAGATTTATTTCTATAGTAAATATAGATAATTGCTATTTAGAATTGCAAACTTTAAGATTAATTAGCTGTTATAATCATTTTTTAAATACTTTAATATATCCCATTTTTATTAATTGACTTAGCACACAATAAGTCATGATTATTCCTAAAACAATTGGAATATAGACTGGCGGTGGTCCTACCATATTCATTTGATGACCAATGTAAGTATAAGGTAAACTTAATGCAATGGTACAAATAACAATTGCCATTATATTTACTGGTCAAGTACCACGACTTTGAATAAAAGGAATTTTTTCAGTTCTAAACATTTGTACTATTAATGTTTGCGTTAATAAACCTTCAATAAATCATCCCGAGTTGAACATATTAATATTTTCTGCAGAAGCATTAGCAAAGACACCAAATCCAAATCCTAAAATTGCAAAAGTAGAGATATCAAAAATACTACTTATAGGTCCATTAATAAAAGCAAATGGTAACATTCCTTTTGGATTTCAGCGTTGTGGTTTTAATAAAAATGATGGATCAACACGATCAAAGGCAATAGTAAATTGTGAAATATCATATAATAAATTTTGAAATAATAATTGTACTGGTGACATTGGTGCAAAAGCAAATCATGCTGATGCTACTAGCACACTAAAGACATTACCAAAGTTAGAAGCAATCGTAATTTTAATATACTTTAAAATATTACCAAAAATGCGACGACCTTCAATAATCCCTTTTTCTAAAACTAATAATGATTTTTCTAATAAAATGATATCTGATGCTTCTTTTGCAATATCAGTAGCATTATCAACAGAAATTCCAACATCAGCATTTCTTAATACTAAAGCATCATTAATACCATCACCCATGAAACCAACAACGTGATCATTACTTTTTAAAGTTTGAATAATCTTTGCTTTTTGTAATGGGTTTAGTTTAACAAAAATATTATTATTTTCAACAATTCTTTTTAATTCATATTCAGTTAGGCCAGTTAATTGTTCACCAGAAATTAATCCTTTAATTTCTAGATTAACACGATTACAAATTGCTCTTGTTACTAATTCATTATCACCAGTTAATATTTTAAGATCAACACCATGTGTTTTTAGCAATTTGATCATTTTTGTTGCTGTAGGTTTTGGTGTATCAAGAAAAGTTACAAAACCAAGAAAAATTAAATTTTTTTCGTTTGTTTCATTATATTTATCATTAGTAAGATTTGTATCTTCATATGAGACACCTAAGACACGTAATCCTTGTTCATTTAATTTTGTTATTTTTTTATTAATCATTTTCATTAAATCAGAATTTAATGGTATTACTTTATCTTGATAAACTATACGATTACATGTATTAATAACTTCTTCAATTGCACCTTTACAAATTAATTTTTTATTATTTAATTTATCTTCTAAAACAACTGTTAATTTACGACGATTAAAATCAAAAGGAATTTCATCAATTTTTTGATAATAATTACTTATATTTTTTAATTTATTTTTTTCTCCAAATTCAAGTATTGAATTATCCATTGGATTTTTTATTCCTGTTTGAAAATAACTATTTAAATAAATAAACTTAATTAAATCATTATTTGTTTTATTGTCCAATGTTATATGGTTGACTACTTCAATATTATCATTAGTTAAAGTTCCTGTTTTATCAGTACATAAAATATCAATTGCACCTAAATTTTGAATAGCAGCTAGTTGTTTAACAACTACTTTTTGTTTACTCATTTTACTAGAACCTCGTGCTAGATTAGAGGTAACAATCATTGGTAGCATTTCAGGAGTCAAACCAACAGCAACCGAAATTGAAAAAATAAATGCTGCAGGTCAATCATTTTTTAAAAGGCCATTGATAATTAACACAATGGGTACCATTACTAGCATAAAGCAAATTAACATTAAAGTAACGCGTTTAATTCCTTTGGAAAAACTGCTTAATGGACGTTGTTTATTTATTGTATCAGCAATAGTAGCGAAGTAAGTGTTAGTAGCTGTTGCTATAACAATAGCAATTGCACTTCCAGAAACAACACTTGTTCCCATAAAACAAATATTTTGTAAATCAAATAAGTTTTGATATGCAGGATCGTTAATAGCGTGTTTTTCAGTAGGTAGTGATTCTCCTGTTAATGATGATTGATTAATAAATAAATCGTTGCTTAATAAAATTTTTAAATCAGCAGGAATTAAATCACCAGCTGATAAATAAATTAAATCACCAGGTAACAATTCATTAACATTTATTTCTTGTGCTTGTTTAATTATTTTAATTGAGTTTTCTTTAGTAATTTGATTAATGTTTATATTACGAATAACAGTAGTTGTATTTTTGACCAAAATTGTTAAATGTTTAGTAATAAAAAAAGCTCGTATTGATTGAATGTAAATTAGGGTTCCACTTAATAAAATCATAGTTCCAACAATAATAGCGGCAACCAATGAATAAATTGAAGTATCATTTGTTGTAAAATATGAGAATAAATTATAGATAGTAATAATTGCTAAATTTATATTGAATGGTCCAAAATATGCTTTTAAAAATTCTAAAATTCAATTAAATTTTGTATTTTTTAAAGTATTAATACCATATTTTTTTCTTCTTATTTCAATTTGGTCTGTTTTAAGACCA
The DNA here is from genome assembly GCF_902809815.1 of Spiroplasma endosymbiont of Danaus chrysippus. Taxonomy (GTDB): domain Bacteria; phylum Bacillota_I; class Bacilli_A; order Mycoplasmatales; family VBWQ01; genus Spiroplasma_E. The sequence continues at coordinate 216,098 of NZ_CADDIL010000001.1, forward strand.
AAATTATGTAAATCTAAATTTTTTAGTAATTGTTTTTGGTTAAATTGTGCAATTTGTTTAATATAATCACCATTTGTGTAAACTAATGGTTTTTTAAAACTAAATTGTAATTTAAAATAAATTTTGTCTAAAAAAATCTTCATAATTTCTTTACCTCCTTATTTTTCTTATTTTAAGACTTTTAAATAAGGATTTAGAAATTTATTAACACGCTAAAAAAATATTTTTTTAGTAAAAATACTAGGAGAATATTTGACTGAATCTTTATTTAAAAGTACACTTTTAAAATTACTAATTTTTAAATTAGTAATATTTTTATTATTATAAATGGAATCGCTGTCAGTCATGATATCACTCTCTTTTATCCTTTGACATTTTAACATGTTTTTCTTTAAAAAGATAACTTTTTTTAATTTATATAATTTTAGGAAAAAGATGATTACTATAAAATATTCAAATTTATTTTATGTTATTATTAATTAATGTTACGTGTTACTTTAATAATTAAAATAATAGGAGGTAAACATGAATACATTTGTAATAGTTGCTATTATTATAATAGATATTGCTATTATTAGTTTTATGTTATTATTTAAAATTATAAAATGACTTGCTATTTGTATTATTGTTGGTGGTATCATTTTGGCTGCATTATTTTTTGGTTTTGGTATATGACCATTAGATAATATTCATTTTACTAATTTTATTAATATTAATAAAAATTAAAATAATAAATAATAATTAGTTTAAATTTTAACTATTGACTATAATATATTTTTGAATAAGAGGTAAAAAATGGAACGAATTAAGCAAGCACAATTTTTAACTAGTGCTATTAAAGAAGAACAATGGCCGCACGATGAAATTCCTGAATTTTGTTTTGTTGGTCGCAGTAATGTTGGTAAATCAACATTTTTAAATACAATTTGTAATAATGGTAAGTTAGCTAGAGTTTCACAAACACCTGGTAAAACACAAATGCTAAATTTTTTTACAATTAATAATAATATTTGTCGCTTTGTTGATGTTCCTGGCTATGGTTTTGCTAAAGTATCAAATGAAAAAAAAATCCAATTTGCGACAATGATCGATGAATATTTTCAGTCACGAAAAAATTTAAAAGCAGTTTTTTTATTATTAGATTTAAGACATGCACCCAGTAAAGATGATATTGATATGTTGGAATATTTACAACATTATCATTTAAAAATTCATTTAATTGCTACTAAAGTTGATAAAGTGAAAAATAGTCAATTAGTAAAAAATAAAAAATTAATATTATCAACTTTAAAACTTAGCACTAATACTCCTATTATTTTATTTTCTAGTATTAGTAAACAAGGAATTGATTTAGTAATTAGTAAATTAGCAGATGATGTTAATACTGATGAAGTTGAAGTAGAAACTTAATAGTATAATATTTGTTGTTATAAAAAAGATAAAAGTTGTTTAATATGTATATATTCTTATCTATTTTTTATTTATATTGATTATAAACCAGTATATCTATAAATTGTATATGATAGTTTGCAATTATTAAAAATATCAATATTCAGTATAGAATAGAATATAATAATAATTAAACTTAATATAAGTTTTTAACTCATTATTTTGATAAAAATAAATGAGTTTTTATTTGAAAGGAAGATTAAAAGAAATGCCTATAAAAAATGAAATTTTACAAAATCTTGAAGCAAAATCAGAAGAAAATGTAGAACAAAAACCTACAAAATGAAAAGAGTTTAAAACAAAACATCGAACAACCGCAAAAATTATAAAAGTGACTAAAGGTGTTGGTGCTGGTGGTGCCTTATATATTAATCCTATTGCTCAAATGAGCGTTTTAGTTACTGCTACTGTTGCGGGTGGTGTTAGTGTTGTTAGTAACCGTTCTGAAGAACAATTAGAAACTGATATGATAACTGCTGGTGCTATTGGTGGGATTGTCAATGCTGTAATATTACCTGTTTGTATTCCTGTTGGTGCTGGTATTGGTGCTATTACTTTTGGCATAGATGCAGCAAAAAAATTTGATGAAAAACAAAGAAGACAAATTGAAGTTGACAATGATAAGTTTGCAGATAAAAAAACCGCTATAAATAATATAGATTCACAAATTGAAGTAAAAATAGAATCAAAGAAAATGGCCAGTTTATAATTAATTTTTAGATTTAAGATAGTCTATGTTATAATATAAAAATATTACTTTTTAATTACTTTTTAAGGTAATAAATCCCCAATCATGTTATTGGGTATTTAGTTTTTTTATTATTTTTTAACATTAAAATGTGTATAATTTATTTTTGTATATATTGTGTGTTAAAAAATAATAAAAAGATTAAAATATTAAAATTTGAGGAGATGAAGTTAATATGAATAATACAAGTGATATAAATGATAATTTTGTTATTAGTAGAGCAGTACTGTCAGATGTTTCATGTACCTCTTGTGCTAGTGTCATTGAAAGACATTTTACCAAAGAAGATGGTATTACTGTTAGTATCAATTTTGCTACTAAAAAAGCACAATTTAGTTATGATCCTAAGTTTTGAAATGAAAAAAAAATTAAAAAAGCAATGGATCATTTAGGATATGAAATTTGTAAGTTTGAACCTGAGATTAAAGATCTAAAAACGAGTCACCAAGTTGATATGAAAGATATTACAGATGATCATAGTAGTCATAGTCATAGTAGTGAACAACATCAATCTCATATGTCAGAACAACATCGTAATCATCAACATAATGTTAAATTACGTGATTTAATTGAACTTATTATTGGTTGAATATTGTTACTACCATTATTATTAATTATGATACCTAATACTTCATTTTTTGATAGTTTACGTAATCCTTATATTCAACTTGCACTAGCACTTCCAATTCAATTTTATTTTGGTCGTAAATTTTATATTGGTATTTATCGAGAATTAATTAAACAAAAATGACCTGGTATGCATACTTTAGTAGCACTAGGAACAACAACGGCATTTATTTTTTCTATTTATTTAATGATAATTAATAAAACCGAACACTTATATTTTGAAGTTAGTGCTTCAATTATTATGATTGTTTTACTTGGTGATTTAATTAGTGCTATTGCACAGAAAAGGGCTACTAGTGGCTTAGAAAGTTTAATGTCATTAAAACCAAAATCAATCTTAAAATATGATTATAATACCAAAACAGAAACTTTTATTAATATTGAAGATGTACAATTAAATGATATTTTAATTATTCGAAAAGGTGAAAATATTCCTACTGATGGTCAATTAATTAGTGAAGAAGCATTTATTAATGAATCAATGTTAACTGGTGAATCGCAAGTTATTACGAAACAAGTTAACCAAAATTTAATTGGTGGAACTAATAATGTTGGTGATAGTTTTAGGATGAAAGCAACTAAAATTGGTAAAGACACAGTATTAGCAAGTATTATTAAGGCAGTTGAAGATGCACAATCTCAGAAACCAAAATTACAAAAATTGGCTGATAAAATTTCTGGGTGATTTACACCAACTGTTATTTTAATTGCCATTTTAGTTTTTCTTATTCGTTATTTTGCAGTAGGTAATGGTGTGCAAGAATCATTAGAAATTGCAATTGCAACTTTAATAATTGCTTGTCCTTGTGCATTAGGGATTGCAACACCATTAGCAGTTGCTGTTGGAATTAATAAAGCAGCAAAAATAGGAATCATTTATAATAAGGCTAGTGCTTTTGAAAAAATTACTAAGATTGATACCATTTGTTTTGATAAAACAGGAACATTAACTACTGGTAATTTGGTTATTACTAAAATTTATGGTCAAGAAAAACATGTTAATAAGGCAATTGCTATGGAAAAACATTCAACACATCCTTTGGCTTTAGCTTTTTCTTTATATGCTAATACTAATAATGTTGGACAATCATTGACAATTACCGAAGTTAAAGAACAAATTGGTTTTGGTATTAAAGCAAAATATCAAACTGAAGAATTACAAATTTCATCACTTGAAAATTTACAAAAAGCAAAAATGCCATTTAGTCCATTTCTAAAAACATTTGATTTTGAAACAGTTACTCCTAGCCAGAAAGTATTGGCATTGGCAATTAATAAAGTTGTTACTAATATTTTTATTTTAGAAGATGAATTACAAACAAATGCATTATTAACAATTGAAAAAGTTAAAAAACAGGGAATTGAGGTTATTTTAATTAGTGGTGATAATGAATCACAAACACTTGCTATTGCTAATCGCGTTGGGATAGAAACATACTTTGCTAATGTTACACCACAAGGTAAATCACAAATTGTTGCTGATTTACAAGCAAAAGGGAAAAAAGTAGCGTTTGTTGGTGATGGTATTAATGATGTTATTGCCTTAGAACAATCTGATTTAGCAATTGCAATGGGCTCTGGTAGTGATATTGCTAAAAAAATTGGTGATATTACTATTCTTGATAATGATATTAGTATTGTTTATAAGGCTATTGTTTTAACTAAAAAAACTAAAAATAATATTTGAATAAATTTTATTTGAGCATTTAGTTATAATATTATCATTATTCCATTAGCTGCTGCCGGATTTATTATTCCACCGTTGGCTGCAATTGCGATGGCTCTTTCTGATATAACTGTTGTTGGAAATTCATTAATTTTTAAATGAAGAAAATATAAATATTAGATAATATATAAATTAATAATAATGAAAAGTTGATTAGAATTAATCAACTGATAATTGATGATTATAAGAACAAACTTTCTCTATTAGTAAAAGAAAGAGAAAATAATGATTGAGAAACAATTAATTTAGAAGATATTGATAAACCATCTACAAGTCAAAATAAATGAAGTTTATCAAAAATATAAAAAAAGTTACCTTTCTCTATAACCCTACTAGGTAAGTGTTTTGATTATACTGTATCATTAATGATTTGTATAGATATTTTAGAATAATTATTTTTCTTTTTAATTTTGCTATTTTTTATATTTGATTTTTGTTAGAAAGTAAGTAATTAAAAAGTTTTATATTTATTTTCATAAAATTTATATTGTATATTTAATTATGTCATGTTATTATTTCTTGTATGTTAAGATTAAAAATTAACATAAAAATACACAATCCTAAATATTTTAAGAATTGTGTATAATTAATTATATGGTGGTTAGCCCTAAATACTGGACCACTTTTGGATAGACAGTTTTAAATTTTTATTTGTGAAATTGGTGGTTTTAGAAATTTAGAATGTATTCTTTCGTAATTATAAAACATAATATATTGGTTTACATCATTTATAGCTTCATTGAGAGAAAAATATTGATTTGAACCTTTAGGTAGTCATTCTTGAGATAAATGAGAAAATCAGTTTTCAGATATTACATTGCCACCAATATCATAAGGTTGTTTTTTGCTTAAAATTATTTGCTTATCAGCAGCTCAATTTGTGATGTCTTGACAATAAAATTCGTTGGCGTTATCTGAGTGTAAAATAACGTTTTTTACTTGGTTTCAAGAGAATTGTTGATTTATTTTTTCAAGTGCAGGAAGAATTAAATCTTGATAGGATTTGTTTGAACATGTATTATAGCTTACAATATTATTTGAATAAAAATCAATAATTACAAAAAGATATAATCAACCTTCTTTAGTATTTATTTGTTTAGTGTCCATTGATCAAATTTGATTTGAAGAGGTTGTACTTTTATAATCTTTGTTTACTTTATCCATTGTAGGTATTCACTTATTTGGATTTTTTTTGTTTTTAGGATAGTTATTTTTAGTTTGTTTTAATCCTTGAAGATTGTGATCTTTCATAATTTTTCGCATTTGTTTTGTTGATAATTCTAGATTTAAAATAATATGTTTGTATTGTTTTAATCATTCTTTAAATGCTGAAAAAATTCGTAAATAGCCATAAATTTGTCCTTTTCTTGTAAAATGAAATTCAAGTAAAAGTTGGCATAATTCTTGATATTTATGTGTACAATTACTAATTTGATTTTTTTCTTTTTTAATAGGGTTTTGTTTGTTTTTTACAAAATAATATGTTGATCGGTTTAGTTGAAGATGTTGGCAAAGATATCTAATTGAATATTGGTTTTTGCTATCATCAATAATTTGAATTTTTTGTTTGATATTTAACTTGTTAATTACTAATGCTATTTGTTTAATTTTATCCATTATTAAAAATCCTTTCATGTCAAAATTAGTGTTAATTGTATAACACAATTGTTTTTCGAATACATTCAAGTTTTTTTTAAATTAATCGTCTAGTAAAAAGGGCTAAGTAGCAAGTAGCAAGTAGCAAGTAGCTAACTTGCAACCTATGCATAACTATTGTAATAGTGTTAAGTCTGATGATTAATAAATTTAATATTAATTAATATTTAAAAGGAGGTGAAAATATGACGCAAAGAAAAACAAGTGCTAAAGTTGCTAGTATAGCTTCAAATGTACTTCGTGATGATAGAACATCAGCAAAATCTAAAGCTGCTGCTGGTAGTGCTCTGTCTCAAAGAGCACCTAAAAAAAAGTAATTTTTTAAAAATATATTTTTAAAAAATTACTTAGTATATTCTAATAAGAATTAGGTCAAAATTCTTAATAGCTACTTAGCCCTTTTTACTAGACGATTAATTTAAAAAAAACTTGAATGTATTCGAAAAACAATTGTGTTATACAATTAACACTAATTTTGACATGAAAGGATTTTTAATAATGGATAAAATTAAACAAATAGCATTAGTAATTAACAAGTTAAATATCAAACAAAAAATTCAAATTATTGATGATAGCAAAAACCAATATTCAATTAGATATCTTTGCCAACATCTTCAACTAAACCGATCAACATATTATTTTGTAAAAAACAAACAAAACCCTATTAAAAAAGAAAAAAATCAAATTAGTAATTGTACACATAAATATCAAGAATTATGCCAACTTTTACTTGAATTTCATTTTACAAGAAAAGGACAAATTTATGGCTATTTACGAATTTTTTCAGCATTTAAAGAATGATTAAAACAATACAAACATATTATTTTAAATCTAGAATTATCAACAAAACAAATGCGAAAAATTATGAAAGATCACAATCTTCAAGGATTAAAACAAACTAAAAATAACTATCCTAAAAACAAAAAAAATCCAAATAAGTGAATACCTACAATGGATAAAGTAAACAAAGATTATAAAAGTACAACCTCTTCAAATCAAATTTGATCAATGGACACTAAACAAATAAATACTAAAGAAGGTTGATTATATCTTTTTGTAATTATTGATTTTTATTCAAATAATATTGTAAGCTATAATACATGTTCAAACAAATCCTATCAAGATTTAATTCTTCCTGCACTTGAAAAAATAAATCAACAATTCTCTTGAAACCAAGTAAAAAACGTTATTTTACACTCAGATAACGCCAACGAATTTTATTGTCAAGACATCACAAATTGAGCTGCTGATAAGCAAATAATTTTAAGCAAAAAACAACCTTATGATATTGGTGGCAATGTAATATCTGAAAACTGATTTTCTCATTTATCTCAAGAATGACTACCTAAAGGTTCAAATCAATATTTTTCTCTCAATGAAGCTATAAATGATGTAAACCAATATATTATGTTTTATAATTACGAAAGAATACATTCTAAATTTCTAAAACCACCAATTTCACAAATAAAAATTTAAAACTGTCTATCCAAAAGTGGTCCAGTATTTAGGGCTAACCACCAATTGAAAAAACATTTGTATGATATTGAACAATTGTTAAATCTGGAAAGTTAGTTTCAAAATTATTAATGAATTTTGTAATTTCATTAGCCTTTCAATATTTTTCTAAAATAACCATTACTTTTGAAATTGGCATTTTAATATCAGTACTATTAGTTAACTTAATAATTTTAATTTGCAGATTTTCAACTCATGTACTTCAACTATTAGCCGCATGGTTAACATACAAAGTATCAATACTATTAAAATGTAAAATCATTTGTTTATTATATTTGGTTAATCATTCATAAAGTTTAATTGTTGTTTCTGAATTTAATTGTTGTAAATAAATTCATTTTTGTTTAGTATATGATCAAATTTCAGCGCCATCATTACCAATAATATAAGCATCATATTTTTCAGCATTAATCATTTTACCAACACGAATAGCATTTTCACCATATCTACCTGTATTAATTACAACTTTAATATTATTTTTTTGAGCTTTTAAACAAGCATTAAGATTAATTTCACTTAAGGCACTGCCACTATCAAATAAAGTACCATCTACATCAGTAAAAATTATTTTTACCATCAATCATTTCTTGCTTTCTTTTTTCTATTATTTTATTAATATTATAAAGATAAAATAATAAAATACTATATATTTCCATAGAATAAAATTTCTTAAATTAAAATAAAATATTATATTTTAAACATAATATTTTATTTTAATTTTTATATAATAAAAATTTCAAAAAAGAAAAAACCTTTAATGAAAAACATAAAGGTTAATAAAATAATGTATGGTGCGGAACAAGGGACTTGAACCCTCATGCCTTTCGGCGCCAGAGCCTAAATCTGGTGCGTCTGCCAGTTTCGCCAATTCCGCATTTTGGTGTCCCGTATAGGCCTCGAACCTACAACCCTCAGATTAAGAGTCTGATGCTCTGCCAATTGAGCTAACGAGACATCTAGGGGAATAAAAAACAAGTAATTATAATACTTGCAGTCTAAATATTAATTAATGGTGACTCGTACGGGGATCGAACCCGTAATGTAGGAATGAAAATCCTATGTGTTTACCAATTCACCAACGAGCCGTAGAAAACAAGAGTTTAGAATAATGGCGCCCAGTATAGGATTTGAACCTATGACACTTCGATTAACAGTCGAATGCTCTGCCGCTGAGCTAACCGGGCATTTACTAAACCTTAATTATTATATTGAAGAAAAGTATAATTTGCAATAACTAATAAAGTTTTTTTTATTTTTTTCTTGATTACGGCAATGTATATGCTTTATTAATCATTTTTTTAAATTAAATATAATAATAACTTAAGTATTATTTGTAATAATGAATACTATTAATGGTAAAATTAATTAGAAAGAAGTAAACATAAAAATCATGTAGAATTACATTATTAATATAAAGGGGTTTTAATTTATGAAGTTATTATTAGCAACATTAAGTTTTTTAACATTTGGAACAACTGTAGGAACTTTTGGAAATGTATTAAGTACGAATCTAAGCAAAATAAATAATAGTATTAAAGAAACTTATACTATAATTCCTAATTCATTTAGTTTGAAAAGTGAATTAAGAAAAGAAAAAATGAATACTGATAATATTGATGTTGATATGTTAGATGGAATGACAAAGGCTATTATTCGTTATATGCCAGATACAACAGATTTACCTTTTTTAGTTAAAGAGGTTAATTTGCTTTGACTAAGTAATGATATTAGTCAAATAATAAGGACGTATGAGATTAACCCTTAGAATTATGAGTAACATTAACAATATAACTGCAAATTCTATGATTTGTTAATTAAATTATATCATAAATTTTAAAAATATTAAAAAATATAATTACAAAATTACATTTAAATAACACAAAAATACTAATCTTAAAATTAGTTTTTAAAAATATGAAATTGCAAATTTTTAACCACTATTAAGATAACTTCTAGAATTTAAATAATTTGCTTTTGCTATTAACAGATTATTTAATGTTTGATAATTATATATTTTTGCTCCATTAGTTAAAGATTTTAAAAAATGATAAACATCACTTTCTGCAGAACATCCAATATTTCATGAAGCATTTTGATTTACAATACCATGAGCATTATTTTTAAAATAATTATAAGTTTTTTCATGGTGGTTAGCCCTAAATACTGGACCACTTTTGGATAGACAGTTTTAAATTTTTATTTGTGAAATTGGTGGTTTTAGAAATTTAGAATGTATTCTTTCGTAATTATAAAACATAATATATTGGTTTACATCATTTATAGCTTCATTGAGAGAAAAATATTGATTTGAACCTTTAGGTAGTCATTCTTGAGATAAATGAGAAAATCAGTTTTCAGATATTACATTGCCACCAATATCATAAGGTTGTTTTTTGCTTAAAATTATTTGCTTATCAGCAGCTCAATTTGTGATGTCTTGACAATAAAATTCGTTGGCGTTATCTGAGTGTAAAATAACGTTTTTTACTTGGTTTCAAGAGAATTGTTGATTTATTTTTTCAAGTGCAGGAAGAATTAAATCTTGATAGGATTTGTTTGAACATGTATTATAGCTTACAATATTATTTGAATAAAAATCAATAATTACAAAAAGATATAATCAACCTTCTTTAGTATTTATTTGTTTAGTGTCCATTGATCAAATTTGATTTGAAGAGGTTGTACTTTTATAATCTTTGTTTACTTTATCCATTGTAGGTATTCACTTATTTGGATTTTTTTTGTTTTTAGGATAGTTATTTTTAGTTTGTTTTAATCCTTGAAGATTGTGATCTTTCATAATTTTTCGCATTTGTTTTGTTGATAATTCTAGATTTAAAATAATATGTTTGTATTGTTTTAATCATTCTTTAAATGCTGAAAAAATTCGTAAATAGCCATAAATTTGTCCTTTTCTTGTAAAATGAAATTCAAGTAAAAGTTGGCATAATTCTTGATATTTATGTGTACAATTACTAATTTGATTTTTTTCTTTTTTAATAGGGTTTTGTTTGTTTTTTACAAAATAATATGTTGATCGGTTTAGTTGAAGATGTTGGCAAAGATATCTAATTGAATATTGGTTTTTGCTATCATCAATAATTTGAATTTTTTGTTTGATATTTAACTTGTTAATTACTAATGCTATTTGTTTAATTTTATCCATTATTAAAAATCCTTTCATGTCAAAATTAGTGTTAATTGTATAACACAATTGTTTTTCGAATACATTCAAGTTTTTTTTAAAATTAATGCTCTAGTAAAAAGGGCTAAGTAGCAAGTAGCAAGTAGCTTGGTTCAATTGTTGTTACATTATTACCATTAATTATTGTTAGTATTGCCACTCTTGACAATGGAGTAATAACTTTAGTATTAGGATTATCATTTGTTTTTATTGGATTAAATGGTGGTTTAGTTGCTTGTGGATCATTATTTGGTTTAATTAGTGCAAAAAATATTATAAATTTATGAGATGCAAAGAAAAAGTAGATATAATCTACTATTTGTTATTTATGTATTTACTTCATGGTAATTGTAAATTTGTTAATGTATAATGCATTAATTGTCGATGTATGCTAATAATTAAAACGTTAAATATTGTTACAATAAGTAAAATTCATCAATGATCATTTAAAGTATTAAAATAATCAAGTTTGCTTTTAAAAACGGCAGTTTCAACTAACATAAATAATGCATTTAAAATGAAAAAAATTAATCAACCAAAACTAAATAGAATAATTAGATAACGATAAAATTTAGTTTGAAAAGTACTACCTTTGACTTTAATTTGATAAACTGTTTCATAAGTATAATGATTAATAGAAAAAGCAAACAAAATTAATAGAATTAAACCATTTATGCCAACTATTAATAAAATATTAATTATTTTTTCACTAGTAGTATTTATTAAAATTGCACCTATTGTTATAAATATAATTTGAACAATTAATCATAAAATGCTAACATAAAAAAAACTTTTTTTGTTCAGTATTTAATTAATTTATTTTCCATTTTGTATCACCATATTAATTTTAGTATATTTTATGCAAATATAGAATAAAATTTATCTTTTTATAATTTTTCATAACATAATAAGTTTGGGAATAACTAAAATTAGAGAGGGAAATAAAATGGCAATTGAAGTAGAAATTAGGCGTATACGTCTAAGACTTGGTTAAACGCAAGCATATTTGGGGAAATTAGTAGCTGTTCGTCAAGCAACAATTAGTAGAATTGAGAGTAATGCTAAAAATTCTTCATGAGGAATAATTCATAAAATTCTTTTAGCATTATTAGTAGATATGAATGATATAAAAGGTTTTACGCATGATTTTGTATTAAAAGAAAATGATTTTGAACTATTTATTAAACTGTTAATGGCTAATTCACAATTAAAAACTAATATTTTATATAATCCTGTTCATTGTGCACGAATTATTATTGATGCATATAATAGAGGAATTATTAATTTTGATGAAAAATATGGTAAAAATAAAGTATAAAAAAAATTGTAAATAAATATTAATATTTTTACTGTAGTACATTTTTTTATTTATAGGAGAAATTTATGAAATATTTTTTAAAATTATTAATTATTACTTTGTTAATAAATAGTTCATCAGTAGGATTAATTGGATGTAGTATTCCTAGTGTTGGTGATATTTGAATAATTACTGATGGTGGTGATTTATTCGATAAAGCTTTTAATCAGCAAGTATTAGAAGGTTCAAAAGAGTTTACTAAAACATTTAATGATAATCGTATTATGATTAGTAATTTACCCGGTAATGAAGTTTGAAAAAATAAAAAAATGAAAACGCGTTGAATTATTTCACGAGATAGTACCGTTTCAACTTTACAAAATAATTATAATTTAGCAACATTTGCTGGTGCTAAAACAATTATTGTTGTTGGCTTTAATCATCTTGGTGCATTAACACCAGCTATTCAAAATCAATATAAAAAGTTAGGTGTTCGTTTTATTTTAGTTGATGCTAAATTAGAAAAGCCAGTTGATGTAGCGTGTTTAAGTTATTCAGCAGAACAATCAGGGTTTTTATCAGGATTAGCAGGAGCAATATGATTAGCTGCTAATCATGAAACATATGATGATAATGGTTTAAAAATGTCAACTTTTGGTGGTTTACCAGCTGATACTATTGTTAGTTATATGATGGGTTATTATTGAGGTGTATATTATTTTAATAAATATCGTAATAGCAATGATAATTTATTGGAAATGACTAATGCCATTAGAATTAAAGAGGGTAAGGAAAAAATTGAAAAATGAACTAATAAATTTGATATTCATTTTGATAAAATTGCTAAACAATTTACAGGTAGTTTTGAATCCGGTACAAAATCATCAAAAGCGATAACTTCACAATTAATTGATGGATATAAAGATGATATTGTAATGCCTGTTGCAGGAGCACAAACAATTGATTTAGTATCAGCTGTTAAAAACTCTACTACTAATAGTAAAGCAAAAATTATTGGTGTTGATGTTGATCAAAGTGTTCAATATAGTTATGCTAAAGATATTTTTATTACATCAGCTTTAAAGGGAATTCATAAGTCAGTTAATACTTGATTATGACATTCTTTTAATTTAGATTATAATGAGGATGGTATTAAACCTATTAATGGTGAACAATACTTTGATGGTAGCATACCACAACCAGCATTAGGTGGTCAGCAATATCTTGGAATTGCTAATAATGATTCTATTAGTGCTATTTATAATAACTTAATTATTGATAGTAATGATTATTGACATTTAGCACAAAAAGTAACTGATGCTTATAATAAATTAGTTGCTGATTTAGCTAATGATTCTACTCGTGATAAGTGAGAAAATGCTTGAAAAAATTATGTTGATGAAAGTGTTGAAAAGTATAAACCACAGTTTTAATAAAACTTTACTATATATTTTAAAAAATTTATAATTATTCTTGAATTTTTAAAGAATAAGTTTTATTATCTTATATAATGGTAGATATGCCATTAAAAGGAGAAACTAGTGTTTAGAGTTAATTGTGAAAATAAGAAAATAATTAATATTAAATACATATATACTGTATTTTTTAATAGTAAGTTATTCCCACCCATTTATTTTCAAAATTTATTTATACACAGTTTTATTTTATTTTGAATAATTGAATTAAGAAAGCAATGTTTTTGCTTTCTTTTTTTATATTTTTTTTATATAAATATTTATATATAATTGTAGGAGGAATATAATAGTATGCGTAAAATTTTTACTGTATTTAGTGCAATATCATTGTCAGTAATAATGATATTACCAATCATTGCTTGCAATAGTCAGTTTAATGATCCAAATATTTATCGAATAACTGTTGTAACTGATGGACATACTATTAATGATGCTTCTTTTAATGAATCATCATATAATGCTGCCCTCAAGTTTAAACAAGAGTTTAATGATTGAACACATAGTGATTATATTGATCCTCAATATAAAAATAAAAGAGTTGAGGTTTCTTGAGATAATCCCCAATTAACTAATACTGATGATTTAATGACATCATATAATAAAGCCGTTTTCATAAACAGTAAAGTAATTATTGCTTCAGGATTTTTACATCATAATGCTTTGGTTAAAGCACAAAATACTATTTTAAAACATAAAGTGAAATTTATTTTTATTGATGGTGATACTCCAAATAAAGAAGTACCAAAATCTAATAAACAATTGGCTGGTTTACTTTACAAAGCAGAACAATCAGGGTTTTTAGCCGGATTGGCAGGGGCAATATGGTTAACTGCTCATGCTAATCAATATGGTGGACTTGATAATTTAAAAATGTCAACCTATGGTGGACTTGATATTCCAGCAGTTACTAATTATATGTATGGTTACTATTGAGCCATACAGTTTTTTAATAATAAATTTAAAAATAAAGAAGATGAAGAAAAATTAATATCATGAGTTAAAATTTTAAATTCAGATTTTAAAGAACCATTACCAAATATTAAATTTATAACTTCAGGTACTCAATTTAGTGGTGATTTTACTCAAGGTTCAAAAGGCTCACAAGCAATTAATGATGATCTTGCTCGACAAAAAACTAATATTATTTTTCCGGTAGCAGGACCACAAACTGAAGATACTTTATCATCATTAAAAAAATCTGGTCAAGGTAAAATTATTGGTGTTGATACAGATCAACAACTTCAATACCCACAATCTGCAGATAGGTTTATTACTTCTGCAGAAAAAGATTTAATTAGTTCAATTAAACTTATGCTCTGAAAATCAGTTGGTAAAACTGATCAGAATCCAGAGCATCCAACTGATCCAACTGCCGATCAAACATTTATTGATGATGCACCATACAGAGGTGGGCCTAATTTTACTGGAATAGCACCAAATAAAGCAATTAAAAATGGTGATAAAGATATTTACACACCATTAATGACAGAAACTACTAATTGATTAGATAAAATTTCTGCTGGATGACAAAAAGTACTCAATTTAAAAGATCATTATTGAATTAATGGTATTAAAAAAGAATATGATCCATTTAAATAATTAAGAGGGGTGATAAAATGCAAGTAAATATTGAAAAACAGAACTTACAATATGCTGTTGAAATGGAAAGTATTACTAAAGTTTTTTTAGATACTATTATTGCTAACAATAATATTTCTATTAAAATTAAAAAAGGAGAAATTCACGCTTTGGTTGGCGAGAATGGTGCAGGTAAATCGACACTAATGTCAATTTTATTTGGACTATATCAACCAACAAAAGGTATTATTAAAATTAATGGTAAAGAAGTAGTAATATCAGGACCAATTAGAGCAGGCGAATTAGGTATTGGAATGGTACATCAACATTTTAAATTAGTTGATAACTTCACTATTTTACAAAATATTATTTTAGGTAGTGAGCCAGTTCATAAATGACAGTGAATTAATTATAAAAAGGCTAAATCTAAAATTTTAGAAATTTCAAAAAAATATAAATTAGACATTAAACTTAATTTAAAAATTGAGAATGCTAGTGTTGGTATGCAACAACGTGTTGAAATTTTAAAAGTTCTTTATCGTGGTGCTAGTATTATTGTACTTGATGAACCAACCGCAGTTTTAACACCACAAGAAATTACTAGTTTATTAACAATTATTGAAGAACTTAGACGTGATGGTAAAACTATTATTTTTATTAGTCATAAATTAGAAGAGGTTAAACAAGTTGCTGATAATGTTACAGTAATTCGTTTAGGTAAAGTTATTGAAACTTTTGAATCTAAAAGTAAAACTAAAGAAGAAATTGCTACTTTGATGGTTGGTAGAGATTTAGTTGATATTAGAAATCAAGGTAATGTTGTATTAGGGCCAGTATTATTAAAAATTGATAATTTATTTGTTCATAAAATTGGTAATAGGAAATCAATAATGGGTCTTTTTGATTTTAGTTTAGAAGTTAAGTCACGAGAAATTGTGGCTATTGCTGGTATTGAAGGTAATGGTCAAACTGAATTAATTTCAGCAATTACTGGTTTGATTAAGCCAGAAAAAGGTGATATTTTTTTTGGTAATAAGAATATGAAACACAGTTCAATTCGAAGTTTATATAAAAGTGGTTTAAGTCATATTCCTGAAGATCGTCATAAATATGGACTTGTTTTAGATTATAATGTTATTGATAATATGGTTTTACAAAATATTAGCGAATATCCTTTTTCTAAACATGGTTTGATTCGCAGTAAAGCTATTCAATCTTATGCACAAAATATTATTAATAATTATGATGTTCGTGGTAGTAAAAGTGGTTTTGCTTTAGTTAGAGGTTTGTCAGGTGGTAATCAACAAAAAGCGGTTGTTGGTAGAGAATTAACAAGAAAACATAAAATTTTAGTTGTTGCTCAGCCAACACGTGGCTTGGATATTGGTGCTATTGAATATATTCATAGTCGTATTCTTGATGAAAAAAATGAAGGTAATGCAGTATTATTAATTTCTTATGAATTATCAGAAGTTATGTCATTAGCAGATCGAATTGTTGTTTTACATGCTGGTAAAATTACTGGTAATGTTAGTGCTAAAAATGTTACTCGTGAACAATTAGGATTAATGATGGCGGGACAAAAAATGTTAATGGAAGGAAATGAAGATAATGTTTAAACAAAAAACATGATTTTTAAAACGACGAAGTCGTTTATATCTTGGTTCAAAAGAAATGAATAGTAGTCTTACTAAATTTAAGGGTTCAATTTTTGCCATTATTTTTGGATTAATTATTGCTTGTTTTGTTATAATTGGTTCAGGTCAAAATGCTTTTACTTATTTTCAGTTGTTATTAACATATGCTTTTACAAGTTGGCCAGCTAATAATTGAGATAATACTTTAGTTTGATGAGCAATTTATATTGTGGCAGGATTAGCGCTAGTTATTTCTTTCCGTTCAGGAATGTTTAATATTGGAGTTGCGGGTCAAATGTTAGCAGCAGGAGCTGTTGTTATCGCAATTGGTGTCCGTTATGACTTATCACAACCATTAGCTATAATTAGCGCGCTTTTTGCTGGAGTATTAGCAGCAATATTAGTGGCGTTGGTAACAGTGTTATTAAAAGTTTTTTTTAATGTTCATGAGGTTGTTACTTCTATTTTATTAAATTGAACAATTTGATATTTAGTAAAATGACTATTTAAAATCAATAAAGATTTATATGATGCTGATCATGGAACATCAGCAACTATTCATGATAGTATGAGTATGAGTATTAATGGTTATAATTGTATACTACCATTATTAATTTCTATTATTTTAATAATAACAGTTTGATTCTTATTGAAAAAAACAACTTTAGGTTATAAAATTCGAACAGTAGGTTTAAATCCATTTGCTGCGGTTTATAGTGGTATTAATCATAAACATTATTGCATAACATCATTTGTTATTTCAGGAGCATTAGCAGGAGTAATGGCTATTATTTATTACATTGCCAAAAATCCTTCAATTAGTTTTTTAACTGATGATTTACCAACTATCGGTTTTGATAGTATAGCTGTTGCCTTAGTTGGTCAAATTAATCCAATAGGTGTTGTGGGTTCTGCTTTTCTTTGAGGCTTAATTAAGAGTGGTGGTTCAATTGGTTCAGTATTAACATTACCAACAGCAACTGGTGATATTATTTTTGGTGTTATTATTTATTCAGCTGCTTGTGCAGTTTTATTATCTCGTTTACAGCCAATTAAATTTTTAATTCGTTATTTAAATATAACCTTTGATGGAGAAAAACGAAAAGTTACAAATAGTTTTATTGCCAAGATGTACTATCATTTTATTGAAAATTTTAAAATAAAGAGACAATATAATAAGTTAAAATTAGATTTAATTAAAGAAAAAAATAATAAAATTAATCACTTAAAGATAGAATATAATAAGTCATTATCAGATTATGAGTCAAAAGTTAAAAATTTAAAACAAAATCTTTCACAAGAAATTAATAAAGTTAATAGTGATATCAACTTACAGTTACAAGCAGTTATTAATAATAAAAATGATAAAGTTGGTGTTAATTGAGCACAATTTTTCCAAGAAAATAAAGCTTTAAATCATTATATATGTAAACAATATGATGCAATTTGAAAAAAAGGTAAAATTGGTAATTGAAATAATTTTCAACAAAAAATAAAAACGATTTATGGTGAAAGTTTAAATATGTATATTAATGAAAAAATGAAATATGAAAATAATGTTTATAACTATAAGCAAGATTTAATTCGAGAAATAGTATTATTAAAAAAACAAAAAGTAATATTAGATAAGTCAAGAGTAAAAGACTTAAAATTAAATCTTTATCGAGAAATTAATAAATTGAAACAAGAATTAAGTGATGAATTAAAGTTATTAAAAAATCAAACAGTTAAAACTGACGATAAAAAAATAAAAAAACAATTAATTTTAGCAAAACATCAACTTCAAACTAATTATAAAAATAATGTTAAAAACTTAATTAAAAATTATAAAATTGACAAACAGCAATTAAAAAGTCAAATTATCCCAATTAATAGTAATATTAATATATTAACTAAACAATTTACTAAAAAAGCGGAATTTGAAAAGACAACTTTTATTAATAAATTTACTGATATATTTAAAAATGAACAACAAGCAATTATGAAAATAAAAACTGAAAGAACAGGAGGAAAAAGTTAATGGAAGCACTCAAAATAATTTTTGAACATTCTAGTTTAATTTTTGTTGTTTTAGTACTTGGTGCATTATCTGGATTAATTTCAGAACGTGCTGGTGTTGTTAATATTGGTATTGAAGGAATGATGACAATTGGTGCACTTGCTTTTTCTTCATTTGGAAAAAATATAGGTGTTAATTGAGGTAATTGATCACAAATTGTTGCTTTATTAGTAGCTGGATTAGCGGGAATGGGATTTGCTTGTTTCCATGCTTTTGCATCAGTTACTTTAAAATCTGATCAAATTATTTCTGGCGTTGCAATTAATATTTTAGCAGCAGCAATTGCAGTTTTTGTTGTTCAGTTACCAGGGAATAATGGTTTTATTTCATTAACAAATATTTATCAATTACCAAAAATTGGTAATAATGAATTTTTTAATTTATATTTATTTTTAGCAATTATAGTTTTAGTAAGTATTGCTATTATTCTAAAATATACTAAATGAGGATTACATCATGTTGCGACTGGTGAAAATCCCAATGCGGTTGATGCTACAGGAATTAATGTTATTAAACAACGATATGTTGCTGTATTATTATCTGGCTTTTTAGCAGGAATTGCTGGTGGTATTTTTCCAATGTATGCTAGTCAAACTTTTCGTGGGACAGTTAGTGGAAATGGTTTTATTGCTTTAGCTATTTTAATTTTTGGACAATGAAGAGTACCATTGATTACAATTGGTGCTGCCTTATTTGCTATTGTTGAAACAACAGGTGCCAGAATTACGTTTTTACCAAATATTCCTCAATGAATATCAAGTAATTCTGATATATGGAATATATTGCCTTTTGTAACATCTTTATTAGTTTTAGTGTTTACATCAAAATGAAGTAAAACACCAAAAGCATTGGGTATTGCTTTCAATAAATCTAAACGATAAAATTAGTTATTAATAATTTTAATGATGAATTAATTTTGAAATTAAATTTTACTTTTTTAGTAATATTTTCTAAGATTTAATTAAAAATGATATAAAAAATAAAAAATTTTATGGGTATTTTATACTATAAAATTTTTTATTTTATTAAGAATTTGAAAAAAATGCAATAATACAGTTTTATTTATTAAAAAAATAAATATAATTTTTGATAGATAGAAAAAATGTGGTAAAAGTTTAAATTAAATTTAATTAATTATATTTAGAGGGAAAAATCATGAATAATGGAAATATAGTTATTAATACAGTTTATTCATTTCAAATTAATGAAATAGTTAATAAACAATCTAATAAAGAAAAACAGCAAGAATATAAAAAAAGATTATGTCAACTTAATAAGAAACGGGAAATGAAAAAAAGTAAAATATGATATCAAAAGAATAAAGAAAAAATGAGAGAATATGCTCAAAGGCCCGAAATAAAAGCAAGAAAACGAGAATATGATCAAAAACCCGAAGTGAAAGCAAGGAGGAGAAAATGTGATCAAGAGTTATATCAAAAAAACAAAGAAAAAATGAGAGAATATGCTCAAAGACCTGAAGTAAAAGCAATAAAGAAAAAATATGTTCAAAGGTCTGAAGTAAAATTGAAAATGCGACAATATGCTCAAATGTCCGAAGTGAAAATAAGAAAAAAAAGAATATAGACAGACATTATATAAAACCAATAAAGAAGAGAAACTAAAAAATAATCAAAAATAAAGATATCAACTTAATAAAGAAAGAATACGACAATATGCTCAAAGGTCCGAAGTGAAAGCAAGGAGGAGAGAGTATGATAAAAAGAGATGTCAACTTAATAAGGAAAAAAAGCAAAAACAAAGAGAATTACAATCTGGGTATGTTTCTACTTTAGAACAAAATTTTGAGTTAAGCAATTTTAATTGTGATGATATGTGTAGTGAACAAATAAAAATATTCCATGAGATGTTTTAGAATTACAACTTTATTCAGAAACACAAGAAACAGAATTAGATAAGTTGTTAGAGGAAGCAGAATTTGAATATATGGTTAATGAAGAACAAAGTTCGGTAATGAGTAGTGAAAATTTGTCATCTAATTTAATTTTTGATGATGTGTATGGTGAACAAATTGTAAAAGATGTATCAAATAATTTAGAATTATCTCAATCTGGTGAACAATTATTAGTTAATAAAAAAATATCACAACAAAATTTTAATTGAAATAGTAATATTATACTTACAAGTAATTTAAACAGTGATAATTGTGATTATAATTTGGCAACTGGTTTTATCTTTAATTAAATATTAAAAAAACAGTTAAAATTGGTAAACCTAATTCATATATTTATTAATATAAAATTTAATTAATTATATTTAGAGGGGAAAATCATGAATAATGGAAATATAGTTATTAATGAATTTTATTTATTTCAAAAGAATAAAGAAAAAATGAAAGAATATGTTCAAAGACCTGAAATGAAAGAAAAACTAAGACAATATGCTCAAAGGTCCGAGTGAAGGCAAGAAGGAAAGAATATAAGAAAATAAGACAGCAACTTAATAAGCAAGAAAAGGAAAAACAAATAGAATTGCAATCTAGTCATGTTTCTACTTTAGAACAAAATTTTGATTTAGGCAGTTTTAATTGTGATGATATGTGTAGTGAACAAATAAAAAATATTGCATGAGATGTTTTACAATCACAACTTTATTCAGAAACACAAGAAACAGAATTAGATAAGTTGTTAGAGGAAATAGAATTTGAATATATGGCTAATGAAGAACAAAGTTCGGTACTAAGTAGTGAAAATTTGTTATCTAATTTAATTTATAATGGTGTATTTGGTGAACAAGTTATAAAAGATGTATTAAATAATTTAGAATTAGATCAATTAAATTTATTAGATAAAGCTATTGAACAATTGTTAGTTAGTGAAAAAATAGCAAAACAAAATGTTGAATGAAATAACAGTATTCTATTTGTAAGTAATTTAGATAATGATATTTATGATTATAATTCAGTAACGAGACTTATTCCTTAATTAAATTTATTTTTAATTGTTAATAATATTTTTTAAGTTTAAATTTATTTAAAAAAGTATAGGAGTATAAGAAAAATCAAAAATAATAAATAATATTAATTTTGTTATAAAATATTTTTTATTTGTAAAATAAAAAAGTAGTAAAAATTCAAATTAAATTAAATTAATGGGGGAA
Source organism: Spiroplasma endosymbiont of Danaus chrysippus (assembly GCF_902809815.1). Classification (GTDB taxonomy): domain Bacteria; phylum Bacillota_I; class Bacilli_A; order Mycoplasmatales; family VBWQ01; genus Spiroplasma_E. The sequence goes on from NZ_CADDIL010000001.1 coordinate 238,166, forward strand.
AAAATATGGATAATGGAAGTGTAGTTATTAATGAAATTTCTTCATCATTTTGAAATGAAGAAGTTAATAAACAATTTATGCTAGGACAAAAATTAAAAAAAAGTCAAATATGATATCAAAAAAATAAAGAAAAAAAACTAGAGTATTCTCAAAGGCCTGAAGTGAAGGCAAGAAGGAAAGAATATGAGAAAAAAAGATATCAACGCAATAAAGAAAAAATACAAGAATATAGAAAAATGTTATATAAACTTAATAAAGAACAGAAACTAAAAAATAATCAAAAATGATATAAAAAAAATAGAGAAAAAAAACTAGAGTATAATCAAAATTCTGAAGTAAAGATAAGAATGCAAGAATATTATAAAAAAAGATATCAACTTATTAAAGAAAAACAAAAAAATATGTTCAAATGCCTGAAGTGAAAGCAAGAAGGAAAGAATATAAACAAAGGCCAGAAGTGAAAGCAAGAAATCGAGAATATGCTCAAAGACCTGAAGTAAAAGAAAAAAAACGAGAATATGAGAAAAAAAGATATCAACTTAATAAAGAAAGAATGCAAGAATATTTTAAAAAATCTGAAGTGAAGGCAAGAAAGCAAGAATATAGAGGCTTTTTAGTAATCTGTGTTTCTTTGTTTTACAAAGTACTAGTTCAGATTAATTCTGTCTTCAAATTTTATCATAAAATGAGCAATTGCTGTATTTCAATTTTGAATAGGCAATGTTCATTTTTTTGTGATATTTTCAATTGCTAAGTAAAAAATTTTAAAAACTGCCATATCATTAGGAAAAACTTTTTTATTTCTAATAACTTTTCGTAATTGGCTATTAACAGATTCAATAGCATTTGTAGTATAAATTACCCTTTTAATTTCTGCTGGATAACTAATAAAAACCATTAAATTTTCTCAATTTTTATATCAAGATTTAGCAATTTGTGGATATTGTTTATTTCATTTACTTTCAAATGATTCTAAAGCTTGCATTGCTTGTTCTTCACTACATGCTGTATAAATTGGCTTTAAATCGATAACTAGAGACTTTCGATGTTTGTATGAAACATATTTTAAGCTATTTCTAATTTGATGAACTATGCATAATTGATGTTCAGTTTTAGGATAAACTGATTGTATTGCCTCTGACATGCCTGTTAAATTATCACTACAAGCAATAAGAATATCATTTAAGCCTCGATTTTTCATTTCTGTAAAATTATTTAATCAGAATTTAGCACCTTCATTTTCACTAATTCATAAACCTAAAACATCTTTTTTACCTTCTAAATCAACTCCTAAAGCTATATAAACTGATTTGTTAATAATACGTTTATCCTGACGTACTTTAACTACGATACAATCAAAATAAATGATTGGATAAACACTATCTAATGGACGATTTTGCCATGCTTTGACATCATCAATGACATCATCAGTAATTTGACTAATTACGCTTTCGCTAATATCTGCGCCATCATATAACTCTTGCAACTGCATTCTAATATCTGATAAAGTCATACCTTTTGCATATAGTGAAAGAACTTGTTGATCAAAACCATCAAATCTTCTCTGTCTTTTTGTGATTATTACTGGTTCAAAATTACTATTACGATCTCTTGGTACATCAATTTCAATTTTACCTTGTTGAGTTATTAATTTTTTTGATGTTGTACCATTACGAACATTGTCATTATTACTGCGTTGATTTCTTTCGTGTCCTAAATAATTTTGCATCTCAGAATTCAACATTTTTTCTACCAATCGTTTAGTTAATTCTTTATATAAGCCTCACTCTTTAAAAACTGTTGTTAAATCCTCAGTATTTTCTAATAATAAATCTACTGCTTTTGATATTGGATCATTGTTATTAAGATTATCTTTTTTAGCCATCTGTAACTCACTCTTTCTAGATATATAAATTATATTTACTAGAATTAATTAAACATAGTTATTTTTGTAAGTCACACAGATTACTAAACATTCCCAGAATATAATAAAAATGATATCAACTTAATAAGGAAAAAAAAGCAAAAACAAATAGAATTGCAATCTAGTCATGTTTCTACTTTAAAACAAAATTTTGATTTAGGCAGTTTTAATTGTGATGATATGTGTAGTGAACAAATAAAAAATATTGCATGAGATGTTTTACAATCACAACTTTATTCAGAAACACAAGAAACAGAATTAGATAAGTTGTTAGAGGAAATAGAATTTGAATATATGGCTAATGAAGAACAAAGTTCGCTACTAAGTAGTGAAAATTTGTCATCTAATTTAATTTTTGATGATATGTGTGGTGAACAAGTTATAAAAGATGTATTAAATAATTTAGAATTAGATCAATTAAATTTATTAGATAAATCTATTGAACAATTGTTACTTAGTGAAAAAATAGCACAACAAAATGTTGAATGAAATAATAGTATTCTATTTGTAAGTAATTTAGATAATGATATTTATGATTATAATTCAGTAACGACACTTATTCCTTAATTAAATTTATTTTTAATTGTTAATTTTTACTTAAACTTAAAAAAATAAAATTTTATAGTTGAATTTTTGGGAAACACAAAGTACTTTTTTAATCACAAAACAAGTCTAGTGTAAAATAATTAGGTATAGGAATATTGGGGGTGTTTATTTTATGGCATTATTAGTGGCACATCGTGGATTTCGTTCTACAGAAGGTGAAAATCGAATCATTGATTTCCAAAATGCTTTGAAAATTTGCCAAGCAGTAGAGTTTGATATTCGATTAACAAAAGATAATAAAGTAATTATTTTTCATGATGATACATTTGAAAGAATTGCCAATAATAAAAGTGAGGTTAGTAGTTTATTATATGAAGAAATTATTAATTTGGAATTTTTTAAAAATAATAAAGAATGAATTCCACCATTATTTAATGATTTTATTGAAAAATTAAGTAAAAATTATCAAATGATTAATGTTGAAATTAAAGAAGAAATTAATCGTAAATATACCTCAAATCAATTAATGGTTATTTTTTCAGAAATTAAAAAATTAGAAAAAAAAAGTAAAGCTGAAATTATTGTTTCTTCCTTTAATCACCAGTTATTAAACGAAATTGTTAAAAGAATTAAATATCCTATGAAAAAAGGTTATTTATTTGAAAATAAAAATGATTTTAGTGAAAGGTATATTAAAAACTTTGATTATTTGCATCCTTCAATTTCCGTAGTTTTAGATTTTGAAATGATTAGTAAGTTAAAAAAATTAAAAAAACCGTTAAATATATGAACATTTAAGAGTGATGAAGAAGCTGTGAAGATAAATGAAATCTATGGTAATCAAGTAGCTGGCTATATTAGTGATAATCCTAAATTATTATGAAAGCAGAAAAATAAATAATGAAGATATTTTTAAGTAAATGTTGAAAAAGTTTTAGGAAATGTTTAGTAATCTGTGTGACTTACAAAAATAACTATGTTTAATTAATTCTAGTAAATATAATTTATATATCTAGAAAGAGTGAGTTACAGATGGCTAAAAAAGATAATCTTAATAACAATGATCCAATATCAAAAGCAGTAGATTTATTATTAGAAAATACTGAGGATTTAACAACAGTTTTTAAAGAGGGAGGCTTATATAAAGAATTAACTAAACGATTGGTAGAAAAAATGTTGAATTCTGAGATGCAAAATTATTTAGGACACGAAAGAAATCAACGCAGTAATAATGACAATGTTCGTAATGGTACAACATCAAAAAAATTAATAACTCAAACAAGGTAAAATTGAAATTGATGTACCAAGGGTGGTTGCTACTTAGCCCTTTTTACTAGACCATTAATTTAAAAAAAACTTGAATGTATTCGAAAAACAATTGTGTTATACAATTAACACTAATTTTGACATGAAAGGATTTTTAATAATGGATAAAATTAAACAAATAGCATTAGTAATTAACAAGTTAAATATCAAACAAAAAATTCAAATTATTGATGATAGCAAAAACCAATATTCAATTAGATATCTTTGCCAACATCTTCAACTAAACCGATCAACATATTATTTTGTAAAAAACAAACAAAACCCTATTAAAAAAGAAAAAAATCAAATTAGTAATTGTACACATAAATATCAAGAATTATGCCAACTTTTACTTGAATTTCATTTTACAAGAAAAGGACAAATTTATGGCTATTTACGAATTTTTTCAGCATTTAAAGAATGATTAAAACAATACAAACATATTATTTTAAATCTAGAATTATCAACAAAACAAATGCGAAAAATTATGAAAGATCACAATCTTCAAGGATTAAAACAAACTAAAAATAACTATCCTAAAAACAAAAAAAATCCAAATAAGTGAATACCTACAATGGATAAAGTAAACAAAGATTATAAAAGTACAACCTCTTCAAATCAAATTTGATCAATGGACACTAAACAAATAAATACTAAAGAAGGTTGATTATATCTTTTTGTAATTATTGATTTTTATTCAAATAATATTGTAAGCTATAATACATGTTCAAACAAATCCTATCAAGATTTAATCCTTCCTGCACTTGAAAAAATAAATCAACAATTCTCTTGAAACCAAGTAAAAAACGTTATTTTACACTCAGATAACGCCAACGAATTTTATTGTCAAGACATCACAAATTGAGCTGCTGATAAGCAAATAATTTTAAGCAAAAAACAACCTTATGATATTGGTGGCAATGTAATATCTGAAAACTGATTTTCTCATTTATCTCAAGAATGACTACCTAAAGGTTCAAATCAATATTTTTCTCTCAATGAAGCTATAAATGATGTAAACCAATATATTATGTTTTATAATTACGAAAGAATACATTCTAAATTTCTAAAACCACCAATTTCACAAATAAAAATTTAAAACTGTCTATCCAAAAGTGGTCCAGTATTTAGGGCTAACCACCAACCACCTTTTTAGCTCCAGGACAAAATAATATCAATCGCTTACAAGCACCATGAATTAGCGATGAAGATGTTTCAGAATTAATAAAGTTTATTAAAGAACAATCTTCGGTTAAATATGATAATAATTTTATTGAAAAAATGAAAGAAATTAAAGATTCAAAAAATAAAATAATTATTTTATTATTGAGGTAATTTTATATCTTCATAAATGGGAAATTTTTTTAAAAGCATATCAACTTTTTTTCTTAATTCATTTAAACCATCATCATTAATACCCTTAGGTAATTTTCAAGCACTAATAATAATCTTTCCTAATTCAATAAACTGCTCTTCTTTAAAACCTCTAGTTGTCATTGCTGGACTACCAAAACGAACACCACTAGTAATAACAGCTGGTAAAGGATCAAAGGGAACACCATTCTTATTAGCAACAATATTAATCTTTTCTAAAATATCAACAGCTTCTTTACCATTTAAACCGTTAATATTAGTAACATTAACAGTTAATAAATGATTATCAGTTCCACCCGCCACTACATGAAATTTTGCGTCAAGAAAAGTTTTCGCTAATGCTTGAGCATTTTTAATTACTTGCATTTGATAAGTTTTAAATTCTGGCGTTAATGCTTCATAAAAAGCTTGTGCTTTTGCTGCAATAATATGTTCCAATGGCCCACCTTGATTACCGGGAAATACCGCACTATCAATTTTCTTTTTTAATTCTTCGGTGCAAAGAATAGCACCACCACGTGGTCCTCTTAATGTTTTATGAGTTGTTGTTGTTGTAATATCAGCATAACAAATAGGATTTTGATGTAATCCAGCAGCAATTAATCCAGCAATATGCGCCATATCAACCATTAAATATGCTCCAACAGTATCGGCAATTTTACGAAACTTTGATCATTCAATAACTCTTGAATAAGCACTAGCTCCTGCTACAATAATTTTTGGTTTACATTCTTTAGCAATTTTTAAAATTTCATCATAATCTAAATATTCATCCTTTTTACTTACGCCATAATTAACACCGTGATAAATTTTACCAGAAAAATTAATTTTATAACCATGAGTTAAATGACCACCGGCATCAAGTTCCATACCAAGAATAGTATCACCTGGACGTAATATAGCAGCATATGCTTCAGCATTAGCTTGACTACCAGAATGAGGTTGTACATTAGCATGAAAATTACCTTTTTTACATTGACCTGGTTTATGATTACAATTAAATAATTGTTTAAAACGCTCTATTGCCAAATTTTCAATTTTATCAACATTTTCGCAACCATTATAATATCTTCTGCCAGGATAACCTTCTGCATACTTATTAGTTAATATTGTTCCAGCAAATGTAAGTACAGCTGGTGATACATAGTTTTCTGAAGCTATTAATTCAATATGATTTTGTTGACGTTGTCATTCATCTTTCACAATTTTTTTTAATTCTGGGTCAAGACCCTTATTAAAAGATTTATCCATTTTTAAACATCCTCTCTTTAATAATTTAATAGTAAAATTATTTTAGTTTTGCAACTCTTAATTGATGTCTTTTTTCATCACTTGTTTTAGTATTTAAAAATAATTTCACAAGTTCTACTGCTTTATAATCAGAAATAATTCTAGCACCTAGTGCTAAAACATTAGCGTCATTATGAAGCCTTGCCAATCTTACTGTTTCTTCTTCATAGCAAAGGGCACAACGAACACCATTAATACGATTGGTAGCAATGCTAATACCAATACCAGTACCACAAATTACAATACCAAAATCTGCTTTTTTACTAACAATAGCATTAGCAACATTAAAACCAAAATTAGGATAATCAACAGGCTCACTGCTATTTGTTCCTAAATCTAAAATTTGATAGCCTTCTGTATGTAAAAATTTAATAATTGGTTGTTTAAATTCATAAGCGGTATGATCATTACCAATAGCAATTACTAAACCATTAGTTTTCAACTTTATCACTTCCTTAGTTTAAATATTAGTTTTATTATACCTATTAATTTTAAAATTAATATATTTTCTTTTTAAAATAATTTTTATTACAAAAAGAAAAATATTTTTTCCTATAATAATCAAATTTAATCATTATTGCTATTAATAAATATGTTAAAATACTGCTAAAAGAAAGGTGAGATTCTTATTATGAAAATTAAAAAAATGATCGGAAATAAGTATGCATTAATTATTGAAAAAGATGAAATGATTATTAAAACTTTAGAGCAATTTGCTATTAAAGAAAATATAGGAATGGCACAATTCCAAATGATTGATGCTATTACTAATGTCACTTTAGGCTATATTCCTAAAAAAAGTACTGATTATGTAAAAAAACTTTTCTTGAACAATATGAATTGTTATCAACAATTGGAACAATCATTTGAGATGAAAAAGATAGAAATAAACCAATTATTCATTGCCATACTACTTTTGGTGATGATAATTTTAACGTAATTGGTGGGGTCATATGTTAGACGCGAAAGTTGCTATTAAGGCTGAAGTAATAATTGATATTTTAAGTAATGAAAAAATATCACAAGTTATTGATAATAAAAGTAATTTTCATATTTGAAATTTATCTTAATTTAAGGAAAATTATTTAAAAATGGTCATATTAATAATAATATGACCATTTTTTTAAGATTTTCCTAATGAACCAAATTCTGTTAATAATTCTTTAGCTTTAAGTTTAATTGCTTCCATTCCTGGCTTAAAAATTTTTCTAGGATCAAACCCTTTATCTTCATTAAGTTTTCCTTCCGTAACATATTTTTCAATAGCTGCGGCGAACACTTCTTGTAATTCAGTATTAACATTAATTTTACTAATTCCTAAATTAATAGCTTTTTTAACCTGATCTTTTGGAATTCCAGAACCACCATGTAATACCATTGGCTTATTTGAAGCTACTGATAAATTTTTTAACACATCAAAATTTAAACCATCTCAATTTTTAGGATACTTTCCATGAATATTATTTATTCCGGCTGCTAAAAAGTCAATTCCTAAAGCTGCTAATGATTTACAATCTTCCTCACTAGCAATCTCACCACTACCAATAAGTCCATCTTCTTCACCACCAATAGTACCTGCTTCTGCTTCAACAGATGCATTTTTTTTCTTAGCATAAGCAACTACTTCTTTGGTACCTTTTATATTTTCATTAAAATCTAAATGAGAACCATCAAACATAACAGAACTAAAACCAGCATCTAATGCTTTCTTACAAGAATCTACTGATTGACCATGATCTAAATGTAATGCCACTGCAATAGTAATATTTAAATCATTCAATAACGCTAAAGTCATACTAGCAACTGTGTTAAATCCACCCATGTATTTAATAGCACCTTCTGAAACACCTAAAATAACAGATGATTTAGTTTCTTGTGCAACTTCAAGAATAGATCTTGTTCATTCTAAATTATTAATATTAAAGTGAGCAACGGCATATTTACCTGCTTTTGCTTTATCAATCATATTTTTTGCACTAACAAATTTATTCATTTCTTTTCCTTCTTTCTTAAAATATTATAACCTTATATTATATATTTTCATAAAAAATCTAGTTGCATATATATTTTGAGAATATACAATTCATAAAAATTATAACAATTTTAAAATTAAATTTTCTTACTTTATCATTATTTTTTAATAATACTTTTAATTAATCCTAAAAATAAAGGATTTGGTTTATTAATTCTTGATGTGAACTCAGGATGAAACTGACTTGCAATAAAGAATGGATGTACTTCTTTTGGCAACTCAATCATTTCTACCAAATCTTCTTTATTATATATACCACTAAAAATTAATCCATTTTTTGCAAGTAATGTTTTATAACTATTATTAAATTCATAACGATGACGATGACGTTCAATAATAATAGTTTGTTTATAAAGAGATTTTGCTAATGAATCATTAATTAAAGTGGTTGGATAATTACCCAATCTTAAAGTTCCCCCGATTTGATCATTTTTATTTTTGCCACGTAATAAATCAAAAATAGGATTTTTAGTTTTTTCATTAAATTCAGTAGAATTAGCATCTTGTAAATTACATACATTACGAGCATATTCAATACAAGCTAACTGCATACCTAAACATAATCCTAAGAAAGGAACTTTATTAACTCGAGTATAATTAATTGCATTGATTTTACCTTCAACACCACGATTACCAAAGCCACCAGGAACAATTATTGCTTGAAAAGCAGAAAGCATAGAATTAATGTTTTTACTATCTAAACTTTCAGCGTTAATAATTTTATAATTAACTTTAGTATTAAGACTATAACCTGCAATTTTCAATGATTCAATTACTGATAAATAAGCATCACTTAAATTCGAATATTTTGCCACAATACCAACAGTAACTTCTTGATTAATATTATCTAACTTTTTAACAATTGTATGTCATTCTGACATATCTGGTTTAGTTTTATTTAATTTTAATAATTCTGAAACTACTTCATCAATTTTTTGTTGTTCTAAAGATAATGGCACTTTATAAATATTATCACAATCAGGAATTGCTAAAACATGCCTGCGTTTAATATTACAAAATAAAGATAATTTATCAAAAATATGATCAGGTGGCATAGTTTCACTACGACAAACCAAAATATCAGGTTGAATACCTAATGATAATATTTCTTTTACTGAATGTTGACTGGGTTTCGTTTTAAATTCACCAACCGAATGTAAATAAGGAATTAATGTAGTATGAATAACAATAACATTTTCATGACCTTTTTCGTTTTTAACTTGTCTAATGGCTTCAATAAAAGCTAATGATTCAATATCACCAACTGTTCCACCAATTTCGGTAATAATAACATCAGCCTTACTATTAATTGCGGAATTAAAAATATGTTTTTTAATTTCATCAGTAACATGTGGTACAACTTGTACAGTTTTCCCTTCATAAAAACCATCGCGTTCCTTTTTTAAAACAGTTTGGTATACTTTTCCGGCAGTAATATTGGAGTCTCTAGTCAGATTTTCATCAATAAAACGTTCATAATGACCTAAATCTAAATCAGTTTCAGCACCATCACTAGTTACATATACTTCACCATGTTGATAAGGACTCATAGTACCTGGGTCAACATTAATATAAGGGTCAAATTTTTGCATAAAAATCTTAATATTTTTTTGCTTTAATATACGCCCAAGCGATGCTGCTATAATTCCTTTACCTAAAGATGATACAACACCACCAGTAATAAATATATACTTTGAATTCATTAGTTTTCTCCTAAATATTAATTAATAATATCATTATTATTCATCATCATAACTATCTTCTAATGGTTGAATACTAATGGTATTTAAATCATCATCTTCATCTTCTACGTCTTCACTTAAATCTATAGTTTCATCATTATCTGTAACTGTTTCAGTACTATCAATTTCTTCTTTTGTATTACTTGGAATTTCTACTCTTGTCATATGTTCTTTAATTTCCTCTAATGAGACTTCATTACGTGGATATCAAAGTTTATCATTTTTTAAGAAAAAATTGGTATTTAAAATAATTCCAGTATAAAGTTCACCAGCAATTTTTTCTTCATCTTCTTTAGAAATATTACATTGTTTTTTAACATGTGTTCAAATTTCATTAAAACTACTTTTTTTCTTTTTGCATAAAAAACTATATGCTACTTCTACTAATGTTTGTTTGTTTTGCATTTCTTAATCACCTTCTAAATTGTATATTATAAATAATAAAAAATATATTTTTTACATCTTTTTAGGCGCATCCACACCAATTAAATTTAAAGCATTTGCCATTATTTGTTTTATTGCTAAAAATAATGTTAATCGTTGAGTTGTTAATTGTTGATCTTCACTAATAACTTTATGTTTATTATAATAAGAATGAAATAACTTAGCTAATTTTTGAATATAATTTGTAAGCAAATGTGGTTGATGCTGTTTTTCAATTTTTTGCAAAATAATTATATATTCATCTAATGTAATCAATAATTCTTTTTCCTTTTGTTCTATTAATAAATTAATACTATTTGCAATTTCAAATTTTGGATAATTCTCTATAATTTGATTTATACGCGCATGAACATATTGAGCATAATAAACAGGATTTTCGTTAGACTGTTGTTTAGCAAGTGCTAAATCAATATCAAGATGTGATTCAACTGATCTTGATACTAAAAAATAACGTAAAGCATCCTTTCCAATTAAATCTATCATATGTCTTAAAGTTATTGATGTTCCTGCTCTTTTTGACATTTTTTGTTCTTTACCATTATCAATAACCTTTACCATTTGCATACATAAAATATCAAGTTTAGTGGCATCATTATTAAGCATATATAATCCCGCTTTAATTCGTGGAATATAGCCATAATGATCTGCTCCTCAAATATTAATTAACACATCACTACGTTGAAATTTAATATGATGATAAGCCAAGTCAGGAAGCATATATGTATAAGTTTTGTCTTTCTTAACAATTACACGATCTTTATCATCTTCAAATAAAGTAGTTTTTAAAAAAATAGCACCATCAAGTTGATAAGTATTGCCTTGCATTTCAAATTGTTTGATTAAATTAGAAATAATATTTTCTTTATATAAAAATGATTCAGAAAATCAAATATTAATTTTAACTTTAAATTTTTGTAAATCTTTTTTAATTTCTGAAAGCATATAATTAATACCAAATTCTTTAAAAATTAAAGAAGAAGTTTCATCAAAAGGTTTATTTGCAAATTTATTACCATTTAATTTCAAAAATGATTGTGCAGCAGCTAAAATTTCAGAACCACGATAACTTTCTTTTGGTAATTCAACAGCATTGCCACAAAGATTTTGATAATTTATGAAAATTGAATTGGCCAAAACATTAATTTGATTACCAGAATCATTAATATAGTATTCTCTAACTATATTATATCCTCTATGTTCTAATATATTAGCTAAACTATCACCAATAGCAGCATTTCTTGCATGTCCTAAATGTAAAAGTCCGGTTGGATTAGCACTAATAAATTCAATATTATAAGTAATATTTTTTTTATTAGATTGACCATATAATGATTTCTCATTAATAATTTTCATTAATAATAAACTAAATACTTCAACATTAATATTAATATTAATAAAACCAGGAGTAATATAATCAATTTTTTTAATTAATGGGTGTTTCTGATGAATATTTTTAACTATAATTTCAGCAATGTCTAATGGTTTTTGTTTATATTTTTTTGCTAATATCATTGCTATTGATGTAGAATAATCACCTAAGTCATTATTTTTATTAATTTCAATAACAACCTGATTCAATTCTATTTCATAATTTGCAAATGCTACTGCATCAAGAATAATAGTAGTGAGTTCATTAATAACATAACTGTCCACAGTTCAGACCCCTTTCAATATCTAAAATATTATACTCATAAATTTAATTTATATCATATAAAAAAGTAAAAATAAATACTTTTTTATAAAAGTTGTTCAATTGTATCATTAACATACTGTATAAATCCAATTCTGATTAAAAATTCCAAAATAGCAACATCATTGTAATTTAAATCAATTAATTCTTGATAGTTACCAAAAATTTGATTATCAAGCACATTTCTTAATTTATCATTAATTTTTTTTGGATCATCTTCGATTTTAATTCCTGAAACTTTAAATAATTCTAAATCAATTTTTTTTTGAATTTTAACTTTAGTATTATCATCTTTATATAATTCTATTAATTTTAAATATAATTCTTGTAATAAACTTAAAGCCTTGACAAAATTACTTATTAATTCTTGTTCATTAATTATATACGAATTTAAATTATGAAAATAATTATGATTTATCTCAGCTTCATATCTTGCTGCTTGACCGCCAGGATTAATTTGTTCAAAATAACGCAAACGTTCTCTTAAGTTTAATAATATTTTACTCATTTCCTCACTTTCAACTCTTGTAGTACTAATTAATTTAATCAATCGTATTAAATTATGAAAATTAAATTTTTTCTTATTAGCTGAAGGTTCAACTTGAATATATTTTCTTAAACACTGCTTTAATTTTAATTCTAACGATTGATATACTGAAAAAAGAGTAATATGAAAATTATCATATCCAATCCCTTTTTTAATATTTAAAATAGCGTTAACTGCATACATATTAGCGCGATCATTATCATTACCCAAAACATTAGTTAAATGCAAAGTTCTTGGAAACTTATTAATCATTGTAAGTAATGTTTCTTTAAATTTAATTTTTAACGTACTATCTTTAAATTTAATTTGATTTATTTTAACTGATTTTAAATCATTATATTCATTACCTATTATAAGGTAGGCAAAAATAGAAAAATAAACAATTACTTTTTCTTTAAAATTTATTCAAGTAAAATTTAAAGTTTTAATAGCATTTTCAATTTTTTCTTTATTAATTAATACACCCAATATCACTATTACTTCTTGCGTTGCTAAATGATACTCATGTGAATTTAAGTAAAAATCTCCTGGCGTTAAATCTAAAATATTTGGATACTCAAAAACTTTATTAATTGATTTTAAAATTTTCATAATTACCTCATTTTATAATACTTTTAAATTTCTATTTCTTTTTTAAAAAATAAATTGTATTTGGTGCTTTAATTGGATCTTGCAAAATTTGTGAGATTTTTTCTAAAGTAATATATTCTTCGTTTTTTGTTTTAATAATAATTGGATCTTTTTTAAAATAATAAAGTACATTTTTTAAATCTTGTTTAACGCCAATAACATTAGTGTTATTTTGACTTGTTAATAACAACAATTCATTTTCTCAGTTAAAACAAAATAAAATTACTTTTGATATTTTTACTAACTCATTATCTTTTTCAAAATTAATAATATCTTGCATTAACTTAATTAAAGTAGCATCTGTTCAATTTAAATATGTTTTTATTTCAACGCTTTTTCCCTCAAAAATAGCAATAAAATCATGAATATTGACTTTAAATGAATAAGTTTTATCAAAATATAATTCAGTTATTCTTGAAAATAATTTTTGTAAATTAAGATCAAAAAGAATTCCGCTTTTATGATAATAAACTTGAGAATACATATGGAACCTTGTGATTAAATAATTTTCAATAGCAGAAATTGCCTTGTATGAAAAAACTAAACCCTCTTTAATATCAATTATCATATTCGTAATAATTCAATCAATATCAATACTTCCATAACCAACTCCTGTAAAATATCCATCACGCATTAAATAATCAATACGATCACAATCTAATTGCGATGATACCAATTGAATTTGATATTTAGGATAATTTTTATAATCCTTCTTAAGAATACCAATAATAGCATTAATATTAATATTAAATTGTTTTAAAATCATGTTAATTTCAGTACTATTATCATTAATAATAGCACAAGTATAATCTTCATGAGTAAAATTTTCTTTTTTATTAACATTAAGGTTTATGATTTTTTCAAAAGTGTGTGAAAAAGGACCGTGTCCTAAATCATGTAATAAACCAGCAATTTTAATGTTTGTTTTTTCCTCTTTAGTTAATAAAGAAGAGCCTTCAACTTCACTAAGAACACGATTTAATATATGGTAAACACCAATACTATGAACATATCTAGTATGAGTTGCATTAGGAAAAGCAATTTGCACACCACCAAGTTGATTAATTCATCTTAATCTTTGAAATTCTTTACAAGATATTAATGCCTGAATAACAGGTTCGCTGATATTAATATTTTTGTGTATAGCGTCACGAATAAAAGTTACTTTATAATTATTGCTTGACATAAATTTTAACCTCTCATTAATATCTTATAAATTTTAGGTATTATTAATTTTTTATTTTAATAGTAACATAATATAAAATTTTTCTTCTATTTTAGTAATTATTTTGAGTAAAAAGAACAATTTTATAATTTTTATTTATAACAAAAGCAAATATTATATTTTCTATATAAGTAATAATATTTATTTTTCTTTAATATTTAAAATTTAATTTCACATTATTAATAATGGTATCATAACCTAATAGTTTAATAGTGCTAACTAAATCAGGTCCATGCATTTGTCCTGTCGTAATAATTCTAATTGGCATAAATAATAATTTACCGTTAACATTAGTTTCTTTTTTAACTTCATTAATAATGTTTTTAACATTATCACTAGTTCAATTTTTACAATCAATAATCTTTTTAATAAATACTGTACAAACTAAGTTACATTCATTATCATTCAAAAAAGTTTTTGCTTCTATATCTAACTTAAAATTATTTTTAAAAAATAAACTTACCAATTCATTAATTTGACTACCATATTCTAACTGTGATTGATAAATTAATAATACTTCTTTTCATCATTCGATAGTTTTGCTATTTCAATTATATTTTTCTTTAATAAAAGGTGTAACTAAAGCTAAGTATTGTTCAACATTTAATCTTTTAATATAATAATTATTCATTCACACTAATTTTTCTGGATCAAACATACTTGGTGCTTTACTTAAATATTTTGGGGTAAATAATTTAATTAATTGTTCTTTAGTATAAATTTCTTTTTCTTCATGTGAACTTCATCCTAATAAAGCAATAAAATTAAAAATTGCTTCTGGCAAATATCCTTCTTTACGATATTGATGAATAAATTGGATAATGCTACCATCACGTTTTGATAATTTTTTACGTTTATTATTAACAATTAATGTTAAGTGGGCAAAAATTGGCATTTTCCAATTAAAATATTCATAAATAACTAATTGTTTTGGTGTATTTGACAAATGTTCTTCACCACGAAAAACATGACTTATTTCCATTAAATGATCATCAATAACAACAGCAAAATTATAAGTAACCACTCCATTTGATTTAATAATAATATAATCTCCTAAGTCTACTGAATTAAATTCAACATTACCACGAACTAAATCTTTAATTTTATAACTTTTATTAGTGGGGATTTTAACTCTAATAGCATATGAAATTTTATTTTGTAAATTTTCTTCAATTACAGACTGCTCTAATTTTGAACATGTTCCATCATACTGGAAAGCTAAAATATTTTTATCTGCTTGTTTCTTACGCATTTCTTCTAGATATTGAGGTGTACAAAAACAATAATATGCTTTTTTTTCTTTTATTAGTATTAATGCATGTTGAATATATATATTTAAACGTTCAGTTTGTTTATAAGGACCATATTTACCTGGTAAATCAATAGTTTCATCAGGAATTATTCCCATTCAACGTAAATTATCTAATTGTGAACTAATTCCATCTTCAATATTACGTTCTAAATCAGTATCTTCAATTCTAACTATAAAATCTCCTTTGTTATTTTTTGCAAATAAATAATTAAATAATGCTGTTCTAGCACCACCAATATGTAAATACCCAGTAGGACTAGGTGCATATCGTACACGAATTTTCATATTTTCACCATCTTTATTTAATTTAAGATTTTTTAATCTTATTAACTTTTTTTTCTACTTTATTAGTCTTATTTTTAGAATTTAATTTTTTTTATTATTTTTAGAGGATTTCAATGCTTTTTTACGATTAGTTTTTGATTGTAATTTTTCATTTACTTCTTCATCAAGAAAAATTGTAATAGTCTGTGTATCATTTGGATCAAATTCATTAGAACTTGGTAATGGTTGTTTTAATTCTGGTTCAAAATCAATTGCTGCTTCAATACGTTGACGATAAAAGTGATATGTTTGAACATTAATTAAATTTAATTTAAGTAATAAAATAACTGCTGCAACAAGTAATGCAAAATAAAAACCAAAAATTGATCAAACAATAGTTGAAGAAACTCAATTTCTATAATAAAAGCTTGGTACTTTAATCGTTCCTCCTCTATTAGGTATTATTTGTGCACTATCATTACTTCATTCACAATAAAGCAATTGACCAGAAAAACTTATCAAAAATCCAACAACAAAAATTATAAAGTTTACAACTAAAAATACAAATTTAAAACGAGGAGATTTTTCAAGAAAAACTCTTGCCGTAAAAATACAACCAATCAAACCGAAACTGCTTACAACTAAACCTATTACTGGTAAATAATAAATTGCAGTATAACTTGAAGGATTAAAACTTGGTGAAGGTTCTGCAATTTGAAAACCATAATAATATAAATCTTTTAAAACTGTATTTTTTGACAAAGGAATTAAAAAAAATAATTCATAAATAATAAATGTGCTTAATAATAAATAAAAACTAATAAACCACCAATTACGAATTCTCATAAATCTACCCCCCCTTATTTAATATTCAAAGTTTTTTTTACTAAATCCCTTTTCTTGTTTTTTATTTTTTTAATTCTTGTTTTCTAATTCGTATTTGTTTTTTTTCCATACTTCTAGTAGTATAAATTTCATAATCTGAGTTCATAAATGTAAACTTTCTACGCATAATTCAAAAAAATAGTTGTGTAATCAAAATTAAAAAAAGACTAAAAATAATAAATATTCTTGCAATAATTGGATTAATTCAATGATAATTTTCATTATATAATATTCCAGATTGTGAAA
Organism: Spiroplasma endosymbiont of Danaus chrysippus; assembly: GCF_902809815.1. Classification (GTDB taxonomy): domain Bacteria; phylum Bacillota_I; class Bacilli_A; order Mycoplasmatales; family VBWQ01; genus Spiroplasma_E. The sequence goes on from NZ_CADDIL010000001.1 coordinate 255,622, forward strand.
TATAAGTTAATTGTACTTCTGAACTTAACATTACACTAAGAATTAATAATCAAAAAGTAGTATAAAACATTCTACTGCTATACTTTGAAGAGACAATACTTACTCTAGGAGCAAATATTAATAAAATCATACTTACAGTAATTGCAATTAAACAAACAATTGGAGCATAAAATAAATTCAAAATAGGATAATTAAAATCAGTAAGTTTTACATTATATAATTTATATTTTGATACATTAATAGCAGCAAATAAAGAAAAAATAAAAACTGATAAAAAAAGAACTATTGATATTGTCAAATAAACAAAATATGCATTTTTAGTCTTTTGTTCATATGGAATAAAATATGTTTCTTTGTTTTTAATATTATCTAAATCTTTAATTTTCATTATTTTCACCTACTTTATTTTTCATTAGGTAATTCTTCAACTACTAAAATTAAAATAATCGCTGCTATTACTTCACATATTCATACAATTAATGATATTAATGAAAAAAATAGTAATACTGGTATTGATCAAAAAACTAGACTACCGCTTAACATTAATGTTGATAATATTAATGTTAAAATAGCAGTAATTCTAAATGAAGATTTCTTTTTAAGTTTCTTTGCTGGTATCATAAAACAAATAATACTGACTAAAATTGCAATTCCAACATATGATAATGATAAAGCTAATTGCAGTTTACTAAATTCAAACCCCATTTTTTGCCCAACAAATGCATTAACTATTAATAGTATTAAAAAAGCAATACTACCAATAATTTGCACAATTGGTGATCAAAAAAGTAAAGCCCTTGAAACTTTTATTTTATTAAGAACATCAAACTTTTTAGTTTTTTTATTTGGAACATAATTGTTTTCTTGAATGTCAGAATCAGGATTTTGTAAATTACTTTTTAACATAATAATTTTTTCCTTTCTTGCTAGTATATTTTCAAATTAATTATAACAAAACTATAACCTTTTTATAATTAATATTATCTTAAAACTAAACATTAAAAAGGAAATGACAAATATCACCATCTTCAACTATATAATTTTTACCTTCAACTCTTATTTTTCCCTTTTCCTGAACATTTTTTTCACTACCCAATAATTCTATATCTTGATAATTATAAACTTTAAGTCTAATAAAACCTTTCATGAAATCTGTATGAATGATACCAGCACACTCTGGTGCTTTCATTCCTTTAATAAAAGTTCAAGCATGAACTTCTTTGGGTCCAACAGTAAAATAAGTACCTAAATTTAATAGTTTATAAGTTGCTAATACAATTTGATCAATTCCTGATTCAAAAATATTTAACTCTTTAAACATTTCTTTTTTTTCTTCTGCTTCTAATTCAGAAAGTTCACATTCTGTCTTAGCACAAACAACAATTACAGTAATATTTTTTTTGCTCATATATTGTTGTAATTGTTCAACATATTTATTGGTTTTAGTTATTAAATCTTTTTCATTAATATTAGCAATAACAATTATTGGTTTAGCAGTTAAAAAATTATAAGGTTTAATCATTAGTAATTCTTCTGAACTTAACTTTTGATTACGAATAGCAACACCATTGTTTAATTCATTATTTATTTTTTCTAATAAAGCTACCTCAGCAATACCTTGTTTATCTCTAGTTATTTGCGATTTTTTACGAACTTTTTCTTTTCGTTTACTTATTACTTCTTGATCAGCTAAGATTAATTCCAATTCAATAATTTCAAAATCATTAATTGGATCAATTTTATTTTCAACATGACTAACATTAATATCATCAAAACAACGAATAACTTCGCATATTGCATCAACTGTTCTAATATTAGCAAGAAATTGATTACCTAATCCTTCACCTTTACTAGCATCTTTGACAAGTCCGGCAATATCATGTAATTCTAAAATTGTTGGTACAACTTTTTGTGGATTAAAGATTTTTATTAAATTTAAAATTCTTGAATCATTGACTGGAACGCTACCAATATTTGGTTTTATAGTAGCGAAAGGATAATTTTCAATTAATACTTGTGAATTGGTAATGGCTTTAAATAATGTTGATTTACCTACATTAGGTAAACCAACGATACCGGCAGTTAACATATAATATACACCTGTTTCTTTTACTTATATGATTACATCGTATCATAATAAATTATAAAGAAAAATATAAAATTAATTATCAATTAAGAAAAATTTAATTTTGAAGTTGATTTGGATGGTAATGGTACAGTATTTACTAAATTATTAGATTCATTAATAGTATTACCAGCAAGTTCTTCATCATCGCTTTCATCATCAAAAGGATTTGTACTAACTGGTTTAGGAGTAATCTGACCAGAACAAATGCCACTATCACTAGATGCTGTTCTAATAAGACAATGATTAAATTCTTGACGAGATGATTCAGTACTGCTTTCTAAATCACTATACTGTGGAAAACTATAACTATTAAGTTTTCTTAATATTTTATCGATATCAATAATAGAATAATCATTTTCTTCAAATTCAGAAGAAAGTGAACTTATCGCACTATCAGTACTATTTGAACGTGATAATTTAGGTTTTTTTTCAATTATTCATTCATCTCAAGGCTCAGATGTTGGTAATAGTTCTGGTATACTTTGTCTTTGATAAGGTACGCTTATTTCATCTATTGATGTTTTATTATCATTTAAATTTGCAATTAAAGTTCCAAAATTTTTTGTATTATTTTCTTTAACTGTCTTAATAGCTATTTTTGTTTTTTTTCATGTTCAAGATATTTTATTTATTATTTTCTGTCATCAACTAAGTTTTTTAAATTTTGTTTTTGATAATTCTACTAAAGATTTTTTACAATTTTCAATGTCAATATCTTTAATATTATTAATTTTATTTAAAGATACTGTTTTATAATGATCAAAATTATTATAACCACTATATATTTTTAACTTATTTTTAATAATTTGATAGTTTTTATCTCAATACAAATATTTTTTCATATCTGAAGGTGTATCTTCGGTAACTCGATCATAATATCTAATAAAAGTTATATAATCATTATAAAACAATGAATTTTCTACTTTTTGGGCACTTAATTTAAAAATTTTATCTTTAATATTAACTAATTGTTCATTAAGTTGTTCAATATCTAATTTTACTTTTGCTATTACTCGTTGATTTTGAAATTGAACATTTAAATTTGTATGATTACTTAATGTTTCCCATTCTTGTTTTTTAGTTTGTAAAAGATTAAGAATACTATTGTGTAAGTCATGTAAATCATTAGCTACGGTTCTGATCTTACTATTAACTACTACTACTGAATTTCTTATCTTGCTAACCTCTTCTTTTATGGCTGCTAATCTTTTTTTTGCAATTGAACTATCTCTATTAATTTTAAAATTAATTGCAGATGTTTGTTTCTTATAATTACCTAAAAAATTTGAATGATAACTAATATCAAATATAACACTTGTTTTATTTACACTTTCTTTTAAACTTTTAATTTTTTCTTTACTATTTTCAGTAAAATCAAATGTTAAAATATTATTACTAATAACATATCTTAAATCTTCATTATTTCTTAAACGTTCTAAATGTGTCTCTTCTATTAACTGCTTATCATTCATTATTTCTTTATCAATAATCTCTAATAATTTTTCTTTAATTTTTTGCAAATTAATTTCTCATTCTCAATCATTAAAAGAATTTTGGTTATTAACTTTTACAAAACCCAAAATTGGATCATTAATTTTTTTAAGTTTTTCCAGTAATAATAATATATATTCTGGTATTATTTTATCTTTTCAAGTTATATAATCATTTATTAATGTTTGTGAACCAATGATTTCCTCTTGACTTGGGAAGTTTAGATTTTCTTTAGTAAAAGTAAAATTAAATGATTTACAATTAATAATTGTAATATCTCTTATTTTATAGTCTCATGTTTTTTTTGAATTTAAATATTGAATAATAACAGTAAAATTATCTCTATTTTTTTGTAAAACCTTAAAATAGACTAATTCATTTTCTTTAATACCATCAATATTAACCAAACTATTAACTGCAATAATATCATTAACTTCTCATTTACCTAAATTTATTTTTGCTCTTTCTTCTGAAATTTGAAATGCATCAGATAATTCTTTTTGAAAACCTTCTGATAGTTTCTGATTTGTTTTTAATATATTATTAGCTTTCATAAGTTTTAATTTTGCTATATTATGACTATCATTGTATTTAAGAATATTAGTTTGTAATATTTGTTCTTCTAATAAAAAGTGTTCTTCTAAACTAAATTTAGGTAAAATTTCTTGTTTTTCACTAGGAAAATAAACATTTACTAATTCATTAATTAATGTAGTAAAATCATACGATTTTAAAAATTTAACCCTTAAATCTTCTAATTCTTGTTTATATATTTTAAATTCTTTACTATTTTTTACAGACTTTGATAATTTTATTTCTAAATCATTGGTTAATCATACAAATTGTGAAAAAGATCCTTCATAATTTGAAAAGTTTAATAGAGAAAGATAAACTTTTGCCATATGTTCTTCATCAATAATAATTTCTTGCCCTAAAAGTTTATTCATTTCTATTTTTTTAAAGTTATCTAAAAGATTTAATAATTTAGAAACAATATAGACTGGTCTACTCTGAAATTCAATTGGTAATAACTTATATATTTCAACAAACTCAGAAAAATTATCATTTAATAAATTATCAATTTCAGCAATTGAATCAATAGGAGGAGAAATGTTATCTGGATTTTTACTTTTTACATATCTCTCAATATTTTGCATTGAAAGAAGTGAAAATGAATTATGTACCCGACAAAAAACATCACTTGCTATTAAATATTCTTTACTTTTTAAAAATAAACTCTTTTGTAAATAACTTAACATTTGTAAATTATTAACTAATTTCATATCTATAAGTAAACTATTAAGTGTTTTTTGTTTATGTTCTTCATTTTTAAATAAAATATCTTCGATTTTTTTAGTTACATTTTCTAATTCTTTTTTATCTTTTTTAATACCTGCTAAACGTTCTGTATCAGATAATTCTTTTTTATTTTTTCAATCAACAATATTTTTTTCTCATTGTTGCTGTGTTTGTAATAAAGCATGAACTGTTCTTTTATCTTCATCACTTAATTTAATAAATTCTTCTATTACATTATCTATTTTTTTAATTTCGAAATCTAATTGAGAAAAAAAAGATAATTCCTTTTTTCCTTCTTGCATAGACATTAATTTCATTGAAATCATTGAAAGATTACCACAATGTAAATTAAATAATAAACTTACTTTATTTTTTCTTTTAGCTTTAATTTGGAATTCAGAAGAAGAAAAGTTTCCGCTTCAGGTATTATTATCAACTTTATATGCAAGATTTAATTGTACTTTCAAAATATTATCATCTTCATCTTCATTATTTTCAATAACTTCTAACTTAATTTTAAATTTTGTTAACTCTTCTTTAGTAAAATTTAAACCAGTTTTAATATTTAACTTATGTAATAATTCACTTTGTAAAATTACATCATTAATGTCTAAAATTTTCTTATCTTCTGATTCTTGATAATAAACAAAAAGATCTATAGCCTCAGGTATTTGATTGATTGCTTCAATAAATAAAGTTACTCTTTCTTTCATTGTTAATAATCTAGCGGTGTCTAATTGTCAATCTTCTCCAATTCTTGCTAATGCTTGTTGAATAAGTGAAACATTTTCATCTATTGGTAATTTTCCTCTATTATTTTTTAATAAAATATCTCTAACTCTTGCTTTTAAGAAAAATAATTTTATATCATTAAAGTTATAAGTGGCTTCTTCAGAAACATAAAATTTACTTTTTTCAAAACAAACTTTACCATCAAAAGCACCATCATATTTTCTTAAATTACCTTCTGAATTTAATAAATAAATTTCTTCTACATCAAGGAAGCGAGATGTTACTCCAAATCAACGTTCACTTATTCATTTAGTACAATTGTTAAGACGTGATCTGTTATCATTAACATTGCGATACTTAATATCTAATTCTGCTCCAGTAAAAGCAGGAATTAATACTTTTTCTCCTTCCAATGTTTCACCAAATACGACAAATCTTGTACCTTGCGAAGCATTCTCTGTCTTAAAAATTAATGTTTTATTATTATTAAAAAAAATTATTAATTGTTGACCTTTTGTTATGTTGTTAAAATTAAATGTGTTTGGCATTATTTTCCTCCCTATTTTTTGTTTTTTATTAAATTTAATATTAATATAATAATTTCATTATTGTTATTTCAAATATTTAAAACAAAAAATACCAACTTGAACTGAAAATCAAGGTGGTATGTTATAACCTTTTAAAATTAAATAATATTAAAAGAAATTAACTTTTAATATTTAGGATTATACATATTTTTAAAAAAAATACAATTAAAAACTATTTCAATATCTTTAATATTTAATTTAATTACTAATTTTAGTATAATTAGTTTTTTTAATTTATTTATATTACTGCTATTACAATTAAATAGCAGTAAATGATCTCACTAATTCAGAAGTAGATAAACTGGTATCTAAGCATATACCACTATCGATAATATCTTGTTTAGAAAATGCTTTTTGACTATTGGAAATAAATATAGTTTCTTCTTTATTTAAACCGCTATTTTCTGCAATCATTATTTTACTTTCATTTTCAATATCTTCTTCATCAGTATCTTCTCATTTATCAATAAGAAAATAACGTGGAGGAAGTTCATCTAATATTTCATGTATACTATTTAAATCTTCTGCCTTTTTAAGTAACTTAGCAATTTCAATAACTTTAGTAGTTTCATCATTTATATTCATTTTTTCATTAAACAAATCAGTTAAATCCAATACATTGTCTTCAGAAATTTGTTCTTTTTCTAATCAATTATTAATTTTTTGATTAAATAATTTAGTTAAAATTACTGCATCTTCCTCAGAAATATTAAACTTTTTTAATCAATTATTATTTTTTTCATTAAATAACTCGGTTAAAATTGCTACATCTTCTTCAAAAATTTTTCTTTCTTTAAACAAAGAATTAATCATTTTTACTCAATCAATTTCATCTTTATATTTTCTAAAAATAATACTTTTAAATAACGTATTCTTATCTTTTTCTGGCATATTTAATTTTCCTTTCAATGTTAAAATAAATTATTTTAAATAACATTATAACATCAAATATAATGATAAAAACTTTTACAATAGTATATAATTATAAATAAGTAAGGCTTAAAAATAAATATAACTTTTAGGAGGAAAATATGGAAAAGAAACTTTTAACTTATGGTCATGATATATCAAAAAAGTTATTAATCATACTAGGTATAAGTAAAATTGCAATTGGTTTGTCTATCTTATTTCTTTTTATTACAAACTTAATTATCTATACTAATTCAGGATTAATATTTCCTTTTAGAGAAATATCATAAAATAAATTTACAAGATAAAAAATGAGTATAAATGTTTTAAAACATTTATACTCATTTTAAATTTATATTAATTTTAAAAATTCTAAAATTCGATTTAATTCTTTGTGATTACTATAATTGATGATTAGTTGTTTTTTATTGATTTTTACTTTAGTATCTAAAGTTCTTGATAAAGTATTTTCTAATGCTACTAAATGAAGATCTGACTTTTTATTAACATTTTGTTTTTGATTTAAACTTAATTGTTGCATCTTAATAACATCTTCAACCTTACGAACACTCCATTGTTCACTATATGCCCTTTTAGCAATAGTTACCATTAAATTAAGATTAGTGCCTAAACTTAATAATGGTTTAACATGACCCATTGTTAATTCATTGCGTTGAAGCATTTGTAAAATCTCTACTGGCAATTGCAAAATTCGTAAAGTATTAGCAATGTGACTACGTGATTTATTAACTTTTTGTGAGAGTTGTTCTTGAGTTCATTTCATTTTACTAATTAAAGTTTGATATGCCTGTGCTTCTTCAAAAGCATTCAAATCAACACGTTGAATATTTTCAATCAAAGCAAATTCCATTAATTGTTGATCTGTTACTTCAATAGTTACTGCAGAAATCTCTGTTAGACCTGCTAATTTTGCAGCTTTAGTTCTACGCTCACCAGCAACTAATTGAAAAACACCATCTGTTATCGTTTTTTTAACAATAATTGGTTGAATTAAACCATGAATTTTAATTGAATCACTTAGTTCTTTAATTTCTTGTTCATTAAATACTACACGCGGTTGATATGGATTAGGAATAATTTTAGCAAGAGAAATAGTTTGTGAAAAAGTTTTAGCAATTTCTGGTGAACTTTCAATGTTAGTTATCAAATCATTTAAACCTTCACCAAAAATTGATGCTAAGCCTTTAGCAGAAATACGATTTTTTTTATCATTAGACATTATTTAACACCTCATTCACTAAACTTTGATAAGCAATAGCACCACTGCAACGTGGCCGATAACTAAAAATATTTTTACCATGACTTGGTGCTTCACTTAGAGTTACATTTCTTGGAATATAATTTTTATAAACTTTTTCTCTAAAATTTTTTTGAATTTCTTTGATAACTTCAACAGAAGAAGTTGTTCTAATATTAACCATAGTTAATAAAATTCCTTCAATTTCTAAATTGGGATTAAATAATTGTTGTACTAAACGAATAGTAGATAATAATTGTACCAAACCACCTAATGCATAAAACTCAGCTTGCAATGGAATAATAACTGAATTAGCTGAAGCTAAAGCATTACGATTAACTAATCCTAAACTAGGTGGACAGTCAATAATAATAAAATCATATACTTCCTTTACGGGTTCTAATTTTTCTAATAAAATATTTCTTTTATTACGAGATTGTTCTAATAAAAATATTTCGGCTCCCGCCAAAGAAATGGTTGATGGTAATAAATCTACTCCTTGACAAACTTCAGTTTTAATTACTTTTTCCAATGGAACATCATGTACTAAAACATCATATATATCTTGTTCAACTTTATCAGCAGCAAAACCCATTGAAATAGTAGCACTACCTTGTGGATCCAAATCAATAAGTAACACTTTTTTATTTTTTATACCTAAACCTGCAGCAAGATTAGTAGCAGTAGTTGTTTTTCCAACTCCACCTTTTTGATTAGCAATTGCAATAATTTTGCCCATAATAATTACCTTTCTAAATTAATAGACTAATATTTTATCCTACTAATTAAGTTTAACACTAATTTTAATTAATATTATTTACAAAGGTTTACTTTTAATTTGTTGATAAGGTCTTGGATATTTTAAAGCACATAATTTATATTTTTGAAAATGAAGGATTGTTCTTTGACCATAGTTGTTTGGTAATTGAACAGTAAATTGATTAATTAACTTTGCACCCATTGTGTTAATACTATTTTGTGCCAACGCAAGTTCTTCTTCAACTTTAAGACCCTTATAAGCAATAAATAATCCTTCAACTTTAACTAATCCTAAACATAATTCACTTAAAATATTTAGCGGTGCTAATGCTCTTGCTGTTACAATATCAAATGTTTCACGATATTGATGAGCAAATGTTTCTGCTCTTTGATTAATTATATAAACGTTTTCTAAGTTTAGTTCAGTAATTACTGTTTTTAGAAATTGACATTTCTTTGTATTTGATTCAATAATAGTTAATTGTAATTTGGGAAAACAAATTTTTAAAATTATTCCTGGTATACCAGCACCACTACCAACATCACAAATATTTTGATCCTCCAAAATGATATTATTACTAATTAAAAGAGAATCATAGAAATGTTTATAATAAACTTCCATTTCTTCAATGATCGTTGTTAAGTTATATTTTTTATTTTCAGCAATTAAAATTTTATAATACTGACTTAATTGTTGTTCCATTATTGGGGTTAAAGTTAAATTAGTTAAACCTATAGCTCAATTTTTATTCATTGCTTACTCCTAAATCAATCATTTAATAAAATACTTTATTTAAAGTAGACTATAAATATAATGCTTTAAATAATTAAATTATATTTAATTATAATGTTTTTTTAGTATATGTTTGAAATTTTATCACATAACTACTATCCTTCAAAATTAAATATTACTAAAAATAATTTAAAACCTTTAAAATATCATTTTCGTTGTATTTTCTTTAAACTCAAATATAATTAACACATATAATAATAATTATTAAAAAATTATAAAAGTTTTTTAACTCATTGCTTAATTTAAAGTAAATGAGTTTTTATGTTTTAATTTATATCATTGGTGGTTAGCCCTAAATACTGGACCACTTTTGGATAGACAGTTTTAAATTTTTATTTGTGAAATTGGTGGTTTTAGAAATTTAGAATGTATTCTTTCGTAATTATAAAACATAATATATTGGTTTACATCATTTATAGCTTCATTGAGAGAAAAATATTGATTTGAACCTTTAGGTAGTCATTCTTGAGATAAATGAGAAAATCAGTTTTCAGATATTACATTGCCACCAATATCATAAGGTTGTTTTTTGCTTAAAATTATTTGCTTATCAGCAGCTCAATTTGTGATGTCTTGACAATAAAATTCGTTGGCGTTATCTGAGTGTAAAATAACGTTTTTTACTTGGTTTCAAGAGAATTGTTGATTTATTTTTTCAAGTGCAGGAAGGATTAAATCTTGATAGGATTTGTTTGAACATGTATTATAGCTTACAATATTATTTGAATAAAAATCAATAATTACAAAAAGATATAATCAACCTTCTTTAGTATTTATTTGTTTAGTGTCCATTGATCAAATTTGATTTGAAGAGGTTGTACTTTTATAATCTTTGTTTACTTTATCCATTGTAGGTATTCACTTATTTGGATTTTTTTTGTTTTTAGGATAGTTATTTTTAGTTTGTTTTAATCCTTGAAGATTGTGATCTTTCATAATTTTTCGCATTTGTTTTGTTGATAATTCTAGATTTAAAATAATATGTTTGTATTGTTTTAATCATTCTTTAAATGCTGAAAAAATTCGTAAATAGCCATAAATTTGTCCTTTTCTTGTAAAATGAAATTCAAGTAAAAGTTGGCATAATTCTTGATATTTATGTGTACAATTACTAATTTGATTTTTTTCTTTTTTAATAGGGTTTTGTTTGTTTTTTACAAAATAATATGTTGATCGGTTTAGTTGAAGATGTTGGCAAAGATATCTAATTGAATATTGGTTTTTGCTATCATCAATAATTTGAATTTTTTGTTTGATATTTAACTTGTTAATTACTAATGCTATTTGTTTAATTTTATCCATTATTAAAAATCCTTTCATGTCAAAATTAGTGTTAATTGTATAACACAATTGTTTTTCGAATACATTCAAGTTTTTTTTAAATTAATGGTCTAGTAAAAAGGGCTAAGTAGCAAGTAGCAAGTAGCTATTAACAAATCAGTTTATATAGCTTTAGGAGTTGATTTAGAAGGTAAAAAAGATGTTTTAGGTTTATGAATTAGTGAAAATGAAGGTACTAAATTCTGATTAAATAATTTTACAGAAATGAAAAATCGAGGCTTAAATGATATTCTTATTGCTTGTAGTGATAATTTAACAGGCATGTCAGAGGCAATACAATCAGTTTATCCTAAAACTGAACATCAATTATGCATAGTTCATCAAATTAGAAATAGCTTAAAATATGTTTCATACAAACATCGAAAGTCTCTAGTTATCGATTTAAAGCCAATTTATACAGCATGTAGTGAAGAACAAGCAATGCAAGCTTTAGAATCATTTGAAAGTAAATGAAATAAACAATATCCACAAATTGCTAAATCTTGATATAAAAATTGAGAAAATTTAATGGTTTTTATTAGTTATCCAGCAGAAATTAAAAGGGTAATTTATACTACAAATGCTATTGAATCTGTTAATAGCCAATTACGAAAAGTTATTAGAAATAAAAAAGTTTTTCCTAATGATATGGCAGTTTTTAAAATTTTTTACTTAGCAATTGAAAATATCACAAAAAAATGAACATTGCCTATTCAAAATTGAAATACAGCAATTGCTCATTTTATGATAAAATTTGAAGACAGAATTAATCTGAACTAGTACTTTGTAAAACAAAGAAACACAGATTACTAAAAAGCCTCAATAAATGCTTTAATCTAATTTACATTACTATACATTTATTTTTTTAGATTTAAAACTTATTACTTCATCATCATTAATTTTTTGATAGTTAATATTAGAAATTTTATTAATTATTTTTTTCTCATTATTTTTAAATGCTTTTCTTTTTTTTAATATTTTTTCTAAACTGTCATTGTTCTGTTCAATCAATTTCTCAAAACTGTCATTTAAGTTTTTTACCATAATTTAAAATTCCCCTTTTTCATTGCTTAATAAATTTATTATACAAAATAAAAATAAAAACTGAATTTATTAAAAAACATTTAAAACATTATATTTATTAAACTTGATAAAGGTTTTAAAATATTGCTAGCATATAATTTTATTGTCATTTTCTACCTGCTTTAACATAAGGTTGCGCTCAACTTTTTACCAATTCTGTATTAGGACGAAAAATCATTAATGATACTAATGCTATTAAATATGGAAACATTCCTCATAATCAACTTGGAATATTATTACTAATAACTATAAATGTTTGTGAAGCATTAATATACTGATATAAAAAAGAAAAAATAAAACAAATAATAGAAGTTAAAAAAAATCTACTGTGTGCTATCATTCATAAAGCAATTGCTAAAAATCCAATACCAGCAAAATTATTACTATAAATAAAAGTACTTGGAAGTACATAAACAAATAAAGCACCTGAAAAACAAGCTAAAGAACTAGAAAATAACGAAATATAAAATTGAGAACGACGAACATGAATATAATTTAAAGCCACTGCAGTTGGATTCTCACCAATTCCTCTAATGTATAATCCAAGCTTAGTTAAAAACAAAATAGCTGCAAAAATATAAATTGCTAAAAAGGTTACCAAAATTGCAATTCAAGAAAATTGATAAATATAAATACTTGCTAATGAATAATTTATTTCTCCAGTAAATGTTAATGGTAAAATTACTGCTAATCCATAACCAAAGTAATTAATAACCATTGATACTAAAAATTGATTTGTTCTAAACAATAAGGTTGCTAAACTATGAATTAAACCAAATACAATTCCGATGATAATAGTCATAAAAAATGCCAAAATTGCAACTCCAGCACCAAAATTATTTTTTAATTGTGAAACAATTATACAATATGTAGCAGCACCAGTACACATAATACCATCAAAACCAAAATTAACAATTCCTGCTCTAGTATTTAAAATTCCACCTGTACATAACAATAATAATGGACAAGCAAATAATAATGTATTAACTAAAATTGTTGAAAATGAGAGTAACATAATTATTTTTTTCTCCTTTTACTTTTAAATATTTTCCTTTTTTTAAAAATTTTTGAAGATTTTGATTCAACATTAACAATTTAAACATTTTGTTGTTCATCCTTAATTAATTCTTTTTTTCAAATTAGCTTCTTTTTTAGTCTTATTAAATATTCTTTAATAGCAATAGAATGAGTTAAGTAATGCCAAATAAAAGGATAAATACCAATAATGTAAATGGTTATTGATAATACTATTATTGCAATTTCTGGATTTTTCAAATACATAAAAGCATTATTTTCAATAGGACTAATAAATAAACTCATAAAAAATGATGAAAATAAAATAACTCCTGGTGTATATCCCGCTAAAGCAGCTACTACTATCCCATAAAATCCTTCTTGAATTGGAGCAGAAAGCGAAGGTAAATTATTATTAACTCCTAAAAAATAAAGATAACCAGCAATTCCTGCTATCGCTCCTGAAATTGGTAAAATTATTAAACCCTGATATTGAGGATTTAATCTGGCATATTTTGCAGCAACGGGGTTTTTAGCAATTGCGTTTAATTTAAAACCAAGAGTGCGATTATTAAAAATAATAATTGCAATTAATAAGACAATAATAGCAATAATAATACCAGCAGAAAATAAATTACTAATGCTAAAAGGTCCACTAATTAATGAAAATCTAATATTAGTAATTTGTGTTGGAATGTTTAAGTTATGATAAACATTACTGGCTATTAAACCTTTATATCCTTCTCAAGCAATAAAATTAAATAAAATAGTGCTAATAATTTCATGAATTTTAAAATAAGTTTTTAAAATTGCAATAATTAAACCGGCTAAACCACCAATTAAAACTGCAATTAATAAAAGAAAAGGAGTAATTCATTGACTATGACCACCACTCTTATAAATAGCTACTGCCAATACATATGTTACCATAGCACTAAATAACATTTGACCACTAACTCCAAAGTTATAAATACGATACTTAAAAGTAATAGCTACTGCTAATCCTGTTAATATTAATATACTATATGTTTCAATTAAATTACTAAAACTTACTAAATTAGTTAAAGGATTAATAAAAATAGTTTTCCAAAATGATAATGGATTAACTTGTAAACATAGCATTAATAAACTAACAAAAAATAGAGTTATTAGTAATAATAATGCACGCACTAATCAAAAATTTCATTTTTTAATATTTTCCAACATCTTTTAACCCAACCTTGACCTAATATTTTCCATTTTTTTATTAATTCAACTAGTAATTTTGACAAATGGTCTTTTCAAATAATTAATTGTTCTAATTATTTTTTTCTTTTTCAAACTTCACTTTGTTTGTGGTAATTGATACATTTTATCAGTTTTAACAATTATTTCATTTGTAATAGGATAATCATGTCATAGTGCTGGATTGTTCATTATTTCAACTTTAACATTTTTATTTTCCAATTTACAAACAAATTGTTTATGATAAATAACTGCTACTCGTTGACACAATAATTGTAATAAGTACGGATCAGTATCAATAATTAAAATGCTTGAGCCACTTTCGCGTAACTCTATTATCTTTTTAATAATTAATAATGAAGAATTTTCATCTAAATCAGAAAATGGATTAGATAAAATTAATAATTGTGGTTGCTCTTCAATACTTCTTGCTAATACAAATTTCTGCATTTCTCCTTTTGATAATTTATTAATTTTAATAAAAATATTATTATCGTTAAATATTTGATATTTTTTAATAATTTCTCGTACCTTTTTATTAACAACGGCTGTTTTGACAACTCCGGATTTAGTTACATATTTTTCTTTATTATAATTTCAAAAGGTAAAATTTTCAAATAAAGTGGCATCAGGAATTATAGCAGTATTACTATAATGTCCAGATATTCAATCAATTCCTAAATTACTAATTTCTTGCGGTTTAAAATAAGTTACTTCTTGTTCTTGAAAAAAAATGCGTCCTGTTTGCGTTTTAATCATACGTACTATACTTTCAAGTAAAACCTCGCTATAAAGGTTTTCATAATCATAAATACCATATATTTCACCAGGGCGAATTGCAAATTCAATTTTATGAAAATTTGAAATATTAGGTTTATTCAAAGAAAGATTATCAATATAAAGCATTGATACTGAATTTATCGATTTTGGCTTTTTATAATTAAAAATCTTACCTCAATAATTAGTTGTAAACAATTTAGTATTTTCTTCTAATTTCATTACTTTTGTTTTACCAATATTTAAGTTTTCAATTCAAGATACTCGGTTAGCAACCATTTTAGCAAATTCTTCATCTCTAGTTGTGAAAAGGACCGTTATTTCTTCATTACGAAATGTTTTAAAAATCATTCAAAACTCTACTTTTTGACTATCAGATAAACCAACAGTTGGTTCATCTAACAACAATATTTTAGGTTCTTTGAATAAAGCACGAAGTAAAGATAATTTTTTTAATTCTTCAATCGCAAGTGTTGATACTCTCTTATTTAAAGAGAGCTTAATTTTATATTTTTCCATTAAATTATTAATTTTAAATTCAGCTTCTTTTCAATTAGGAAAAATTTTGGCAATAGTTGGTTCATTACCGAGTATAATATTTTGTTTAACAGTAAGATTGTCTAAGAAAAAATCATCTTGACCAGCATAAGCCATTCTAAAATAAAGCATTTCACTAGGATCACGAGGAAAATAACACCCTTTTCTTAAACTATTAATAACAATTTTTCCTTTAGAAGGTTGTTCAAAACCAGCAAGCATTCTAATTAACGTTGATTTACCAACGCTATTATTACCAACAATGGCATGAATTTCTTGTGTTATTTCTAAATTAACATTTTCAAATATAACACGAGTATCATAATATTTACTAATTTTTTGTAACTTCAATATTGTTTTTTCCATAATTATATATCTCCATACTGATTAGTAAAATCAATGCTATTAACACCATAAGTTTTTATTTTACTTTCTGAAGCACTAGGTATAATTTTAAAATTAGGATTAATTTCTTCGTTAAATGTCTCATCAAAAATTTCCAAACCAGGCATAAAACCAAAAGCTAAATAATTAATATCATCATAAACATAGTCATTATTATTAATGACATTAGATCCAATAAAACTAATAGTTTTACTATAAGTTGGACGTGAAGATATTAACCTAGCAGTATAAGCAATAATACTGTTATATCAATAATTAGTATTAATAATAAAATTAACACCATGTGTTTTATATAATGATTGGGCAATCTGACCAACACAGGCAACACTATCAACACTATAAATACTACTTGTTACAAAACTATCATGAGGATTAGCATAAATAATTTTATATGTAATTTTTGGATTATCAATACCATTAATTATCTCAGCAAATTGATTCAAAATAGTTTGATCATAATCAATACCAATATTATTAATAATACCAATTCTAACTATCAATTTACCGTTGTCATCAACATCAAAGTTATATTTTTTATTTATTATTCCATCCTGAACATTTTGTTGAAAATGTTCAGCAATTTTACTGCCATAATTTAAATGGCTACTAGTTACGTTATCAGTATTATATCTAATATCATAAATATTATTAGTGACTTTGACTGTATCAGCAATAGTATTATTAAAAAAATAAAATTTAATATTCTGAAATTGTTGTAATACTCTAATTAAGTTTTTAGTAAAATAACTACTAGTTTCACTATGATGTGGAATATACTTTTGAAAACTAGGATTTAAAATATAAACTTTTTTGATATTATATGTAGATAAAAAGTTTCTCAACATTAATGCATAATAATTATCATCTTGAGAACTAAACAATGTTACTACATGATCTTTACCATAAAAAGTTTGTAACTTTTGATAAACAAGTCGGTCATAAATGTTTTGATTTTGTGCTTGTTGATAACTTGTTATTAATAAAACTGTTGGTTGTAAATTCCAAGTACAAGCATAAATAGTACTACTAATAGTAGTTATTGTTGGCAAAATTATAGTGAATAATAGAAAACGTCGAAACATAAAAACCACCTACTAATAATACTTATTTATAATTATACAAGAAATCTTAGTTTAATATCAAACAATCAATTTATTACAAATTAATTAAACAGTTTATTAAAAAATAATAAAGAATATAGATAAAAAGGATTTATGACAATTAATTTTATTAATAGTAATAGAGGCTTTTTAGTAATCTGTGTTTCTTTGTTTTACAAAGTACTAGTTCAGATTAATTCTGTCTTCAAATTTTATCATAAAATGAGCAATTGCTGTATTTCAATTTTGAATAGGCAATGTTCATTTTTTTGTGATATTTTCAATTGCTAAGTAAAAAATTTTAAAAACTGCCATATCATTAGGAAAAACTTTTTTATTTCTAATAACTTTTCGTAATTGGCTATTAACAGATTCAATAGCATTTGTAGTATAAATTACCCTTTTAATTTCTGCTGGATAACTAATAAAAACCATTAAATTTTCTCAATTTTTATATCAAGATTTAGCAATTTGTGGATATTGTTTATTTCATTTACTTTCAAATGATTCTAAAGCTTGCATTGCTTGTTCTTCACTACATGCTGTATAAATTGGCTTTAAATCGATAACTAGAGACTTTCGATGTTTGTATGAAACATATTTTAAGCTATTTCTAATTTGATGAACTATGCATAATTGATGTTCAGTTTTAGGATAAACTGATTGTATTGCCTCTGACATGCCTGTTAAATTATCACTACAAGCAATAAGAATATCATTTAAGCCTCGATTTTTCATTTCTGTAAAATTATTTAATCAGAATTTAGCACCTTCATTTTCACTAATTCATAAACCTAAAACATCTTTTTTACCTTCTAAATCAACTCCTAAAGCTATATAAACTGATTTGTTAATAATACGTTTATCCTGACGTACTTTAACTACGATACAATCAAAATAAATGATTGGATAAACACTATCTAATGGACGATTTTGCCATGCTTTGACATCATCAATGACATCATCAGTAATTTGACTAATTACGCTTTCGCTAATATCTGCGCCATCATATAACTCTTGCAACTGCATTCTAATATCTGATAAAGTCATACCTTTTGCATATAGTGAAAGAACTTGTTGATCAAAACCATCAAATCTTCTCTGTCTTTTTGTGATTATTACTGGTTCAAAATTACTATTACGATCTCTTGGTACATCAATTTCAATTTTACCTTGTTGAGTTATTAATTTTTTTGATGTTGTACCATTACGAACATTGTCATTATTACTGCGTTGATTTCTTTCGTGTCCTAAATAATTTTGCATCTCAGAATTCAACATTTTTTCTACCAATCGTTTAGTTAATTCTTTATATAAGCCTCCCTCTTTAAAAACTGTTGTTAAATCCTCAGTATTTTCTAATAATAAATCTACTGCTTTTGATATTCGATCATTGTTATTAAGATTATCTTTTTTAGCCATCTGTAACTTACTCTTTCTAGATATATAAATTATATTTACTAGAATTAATTAAACATAGTTATTTTTGTAAGTCACACAGATTACTAAACATTCCCTAGTAATATTTGGTTTGTTATTATTTTTCAAAGTTATTTTCTTTTGTTATTCCTAAAATGTAATGATGAGGAAATTTAATTTTATTTTTAGTCCCATTTACGTTCTTATTTATATCTTTTGCTAGATCATTTATTTGAAATTCTAATTTTTCAATAATTTTAAAAAACAAAAAAATAAATTATTTACTATTAACTTTAACTTATTTATATAAATTTTACATACTTTATATTTATTTGTTATTTTTCTTAAAATATTTATTTCTATAAGGTGGTTAGCCCTAAATACTGGACCACTTTTGGATAGACAGTTTTAAATTTTTATTTGTGAAATTGGTGGTTTTAGAAATTTAGAATGTATTCTTTCGTAATTATAAAACATAATATATTGGTTTACATCATTTATAGCTTCATTGAGAGAAAAATATTGATTTGAACCTTTAGGTAGTCATTCTTGAGATAAATGAGAAAATCAGTTTTCAGATATTACATTGCCACCAATATCATAAGGTTGTTTTTTGCTTAAAATTATTTGCTTATCAGCAGCTCAATTTGTGATGTCTTGACAATAAAATTCGTTGGCGTTATCTGAGTGTAAAATAACGTTTTTTACTTGGTTTCAAGAGAATTGTTGATTTATTTTTTCAAGTGCAGGAAGGATTAAATCTTGATAGGATTTGTTTGAACATGTATTATAGCTTACAATATTATTTGAATAAAAATCAATAATTACAAAAAGATATAATCAACCTTCTTTAGTATTTATTTGTTTAGTGTCCATTGATCAAATTTGATTTGAAGAGGTTGTACTTTTATAATCTTTGTTTACTTTATCCATTGTAGGTATTCACTTATTTGGATTTTTTTTGTTTTTAGGATAGTTATTTTTAGTTTGTTTTAATCCTTGAAGATTGTGATCTTTCATAATTTTTCGCATTTGTTTTGTTGATAATTCTAGATTTAAAATAATATGTTTGTATTGTTTTAATCATTCTTTAAATGCTGAAAAAATTCGTAAATAGCCATAAATTTGTCCTTTTCTTGTAAAATGAAATTCAAGTAAAAGTTGGCATAATTCTTGATATTTATGTGTACAATTACTAATTTGATTTTTTTCTTTTTTAATAGGGTTTTGTTTGTTTTTTACAAAATAATATGTTGATCGGTTTAGTTGAAGATGTTGGCAAAGATATCTAATTGAATATTGGTTTTTGCTATCATCAATAATTTGAATTTTTTGTTTGATATTTAACTTGTTAATTACTAATGCTATTTGTTTAATTTTATCCATTATTAAAAATCCTTTCATGTCAAAATTAGTGTTAATTGTATAACACGATTGTTTTTCGAATACATTCAAGTTTTTTTTAAATTAATGGTCTAGTAAAAAGGGCTAAGTAGCAAGTAGCAAGAGCATCAACATATGGTAATTCATATCTTTTGCTTTTATCATCCCAAGCAATAATTTTAACTTTTGGATCTTTTGGTTTTTTAACTATAAATTCAATATTTACTGAATCAACAATTTCAGTAGGAAAAAAGTTTGCCCATGGACTATTTGAAATTTTAAANTCATTGTTATTAAGATTATCTTTTTTAGCCATCTGTAACTCACTCTTTCTAGATATATAAATTATATTTACTAGAATTAATTAAACATAGTTATTTTTGTAAGTCACACAGATTACTAAACATTCCCATTAAATTATAACTAGACTTGAAATACGCCCTAAATAATTTTTCTTTTTATAATTAATTAAAAAATTTTCTTTATCATTTGCTTTATTATTAATAATTATTTGTTTATTGCCACCTGTATTAATTGTTTGTTTAAATATTGGTTGTTCTTTAATCATTTTTTAATAGTTTCTTCAATTTTTGAATTTTCTAGATTATTTGTTTTAAATTTTAAGTAATCATAAAATTCAGTTTTAACTTGATATTTTTTAAATATATTAATCATTTCTTTTTCTTTAATTTCTTGATTAAGTTTATTTAACTTATTTTCTGCTTCATTAACTTTATTTTCTATTTCTTGTTAAGCATTATTTTCATTTAAAGGTTCAGTTGTTTGTTGAACATTATTTTCATTTTCTAACATTTAACATTCTCCTAATCTTATCCCAATAATCAATCTTTAACTAATTGTGGCATTTCACTTATTAGTTTTTTATAATCATTAACAGCATTTTCTAATGTATTGATATCAGAAAATTTAAAACAATTATCAATATGTAAATCAAAATCTCTATCAATACTGATATCTTGTTTTCTATATTTTTCATTAAATTCAATTTTTGTCATATTATTTTTCTCCTTTATTAATTTTTTCGTTTAATTTTGCTAATTTTTTTTTGATGTTTTATAATTTTGTTATTTGCTCTAACATGTTTTGGAGTTGTGATAAATCTTTTTAATAAAACAATAATTTCTCTGCAAATTAATGTTCCAACACTTGTTCCAATAATTATTAATTCATGTAAAAATTCTTTCATTTGAATATTTTCCTTTCAATTTTTAATTTTTTTAATTATTCATCAAATTGCCCACCATTAATTCTTTCAATCATTGATTGTGAATTACTTATAATAGTTACTAATAAAGAAATTTCTTTATTTAATTGTTCCATCCTTTCTTTATGTGTTTTTATTTCGTGATTATAATATTCAATTAATTTTTCTTTATTCATAAATTACTCACCTCCTTTATAAACTCATGTGATTATCTCAATTTAGTGAAGCATTATCATGATTTAATGGTACTTCGCTCATATTATCACTACCATATTGACTAGTTGTTTCACTATTAATTGTGAATCTATTATCATTAATTAATCTTGCAGTTTCATTATTAAATGTTGTTTCTTGCATTTCTTCATTATGATGTGTGGTTTCCATAGGTAATAAATTATTGATAATTTCAGAAGCACCAGCAATTATGGTAGGTACTGCATAAGCATTATTAAAATCATTATTAATTACCATTGCTATACCACTTGATATTAAACATCCACCAGTTGCCATATTACAAATCTTTCTTATTGTTTCAAATTTATTAGGTATTAACTCAGTTAATCCACTAATAAGATTTGATATACCATAAGCATTTAAACTAATATATGTATCTCAATCCATTAATGACTGATTTTCTTGTTTATTTAATAGTAATCATGGAGGACCCTCAGTTGTAGTTGTAGTAGTTATTGGCATTTGTGTTGTTGGAATAATTGGAGTAATATTATTCTTTGTTCATTTACTATAATTTGCTAAACCAATTGTTCCTAAACCTAATAAGATTTTTTTAGAACTATTAATTAATTTAGTTTTAGTATTTGGTCTTTGATTTAAATTTCATATATCTAAACCTAATTTTTTACCAAATAATAAACTATTAATTGAACCTAATACTGGATTTACAATTACTTGACCATAATAAGCACTTGTACCAATCATTGCACAAATTGGGCTTATTCCAGTTCTAATTAATTTAGTTAAAGTATAATTTGATTGTGTATTTTCTATACTTGGCATTTTAATCTCCTTTAATTTTCTAATTTTTTAATTGTTACTTTAATTCAACCTTGATAAACATCATTATCACCAACTATTAATGCAACATTACTTTCTGGGTCAGAAACAATTATGTGTTTGGATTTAACATTTGGGTATTGTCTTAAAATAATTGCTCTAATATCATTACTTGTATGAATTGCTTTTGGAAATGGTGATAATATTTCAATTTCATCTTTATTTTCAAACAAAGTAGGTAATATAATCATTAATTATTCTCCTTATTTTTAATTTGATTAGCAATTTCACTTAATATTTTCAATACTTTATATTCATTTTTTAATTCTTTAATAATAAATATTAAAAATATTATTAGTGTTATACTTGTTATTAATATTGGTACTATTAATAAAATTTTTCATAATATCATTTTTTACTCTTTTCATTTTTTAAATCATTTAACATTAATTGAACAAAATGCGCGATTTTTAGGAATGTTTAAACTATTAAAGATTTCACCAGTTACTATAATTTCATCGTTTTTGTTTAATAAAATACAGCGTCTATAAAGTTTTGGGTTATTAAAAATTAAAGTAACATAGTTTAATCCATTTCATTGACCACAAACACTATAATATAATTCCTTATTACCTTTTTCGTAATATTTTGTTTCAATAGTGTTACTAATTTTTACTGTTAATTTGACATAATTTACTTTATCTTTCATTTTTATAATTTCCTTAAATAATTATCAAAAATTAATATTTTTTTATGATTTTTTAAATAATATTGAATATGCTTATAAGCATCTTGTTCATGTTTTGTTAATTTTATATTTCCTTTATAATTTGTTATTTTATTTTTATTTTTTGGTTGGTTTTCTAGATAATCTCAGTTAAAAACATCTTGTACTAATACCATTAATGAACCAATAATTTTAGGAGTTGCTAATGGATTAGTTAATAATTGTTTTGAACTTAAAAAGAAATTTTCTACAATAACTAATATTTTTTTATTAATAAATTTTTCTTTATACATATTTTTAGTTCATAAAACAGTTAATGTATTGAATGTTTCATTAAAAACAATATTATTAGTTTCATTTGAATATATAACAATTCCATTATTACCAATACCAGCGGGGTCAATTCCAATAATTAAGTCATATTGCATTATTAATCAAATTCTCCGTTTTTAATTCTTTTAATTAATTCATCAATACCTTTTATATTTGGGTCTCTATTTGAAGATAATAAAAATTGTTTTCCATTATAAGCATTTGCTCTATTATTAATTAAATATTTAATTAATTTTTCTTTATCCATATTTATACCTCCTACTTAACCTAATATTTAAAATGCAGTCATAACAAATCGCTTTACTATTTTTATCTCTTAAAAAATATTTTCTTGTTTTTATATCATTAGCATTAAAGAATAAATAATCTAATTTATTTTGTTTACATGTTCAACAAAAATACTTTTTCATTATGAGTTGAAATTTCCTTATAAGAAGTAACTATATAATTAATTGGTAAATCATCATGTTTATATGGATTATTTATTTTAAAACCTTTTCTGTTTTCTTCTCATGTAATGTTATATTTAAAACAAGGATTAGTAATTTTAGTTTTGTTATCTGTTATTTGACCCATAAATCAACTATTATGATGTTCATAAAATCTTAGTGGTTCAAGTTTTATATCATTAAGATAATATTCTTTTGGAGCAGTTGGTTTATTAATAGTTATTTTTTGTTCTTTAATATATGGTTCTAATAATTTTATTAATTCATTACCACTTAATTCTCTTTTAATATTTTCTAAATTAAAAACTCAATATGTATATTTATCATCAGCAATAAAACTATTATTTTTAACCATTCATTTTGGGCATTGTAATTTATATTCACCATAATCAATAAGAATAGATTGTGGTTTATCTTTAACAATTTGTTCTTTTTTAAATTCTATTTGCATAATTAATCACTTCTACATCAATCACAAACATATCCATATGGGTTTGTATAATCTAAATGTTCAGCAATATCATAATCATCTTCAAATTTTCTAATATCGTGTTGTTCTGATTCTAATTCTGTTTTAAAGTAATAAAGCATATTAATTTTGTCATCTTCATATAATTCATTACATTCAACACATCTTTTTCTTCTTTTTTTAATTTTTTTATCAATCTTTCTTAGTGCTTCATAATCAAGAATTTCTATTGTCATAATAATCCTTTCCTAAATATGTCCTGTTGCTTCCTAGCATAAAGGACATATATTTTTATTTTTAAATTATTAATACTACTTTTATTAGTTTTATTCATTCCACAAATCGTGGGCTCAAAAATAAATTTCAAAAAAAATAAAAAATAAAACCAACACTTGCTCACTTGATAGTGGCAAGGTTGGTTAAATAAAGAATAGAATTAATACAATAGGTCCCTACTACAACAGGTCTATATATACTAGTTTCCAATTCGCTCCCACCCCAAGAATTACCATTTCTGGTTAGTATATTTTATTAGGTATCACTCCACTTTTTATTTATCCATGCAAGTCCACATGCTAGCTACTATTTTTAACAACTGTATTGTAGTTCACTTTTTTAGTTCCCTAACACGTGTTGATAATAGCGTTAAAGAAGGTTATTAAAAATTTTAAAATTTTACAATTACAAAAAAAGACAAGATTTTTATTCTCGTCTTTTATAATTTATTTTTAATTCAAGGGTAAAAAAAAGAAAGGCGCTATTTTTAAAACTTTTTAGTTATCGACATCTTCGACACGCTCCCAATTTTTAAATATTTAAATTTGGATATTTGCGTTTTAAAAAAAATAATAAAACTTGAATATCAGCAGGACTAACACCAGAAATTCTTGTAGCATGACCAATTGTTAATGGTCTAACACGCTTTAATTTTTCTCTAGCTTCACCAGTAATACTTTCTACTAAATCATAATCAATATCACTAGGAATTTGTTTTTTTTCTAAACTATTAGTTTGTTGCGCCATTTTTAGTTGTTGATTAATATACCCTGAATATTTAATTGTAATTTCTAATTCCATTAATTCATGATATTGTAAGTCATTTATTAAAGGTAACTGTGAAGTAAACATTGATAATTTGACACCTGGGCGTTTTAATAATTCATAAGCAATAATATGATTATCGGGAATTGGACCTAAATTATTATTAATAATATACTTAGCAACTTCTGAATTGGGACTAACTTTAATAGTTTTTAATTTTTCAACAATATTGGACATTAATGTTTGTTGAATATTAAATTGTGATCAACGTTGTTCACTAACTAAGCCAACTTGATAACCATACTTAATTAATCTTGTTTGAGCATTATCATTTCGTAATAATAAACGATGTTCAGCTAAAGAAGTTAATAAACGATAAGGTTCAACTGTTCCTTTTGTTACTAAATCATCAATTAAAACTCCGATATATGCTTCATCACGCTTTAAAATTAATGGTTTTTCTTTTTTTATTTTTAAATGGGCATTAATTCCGGCTATTAAACCTTGACACGCTGCTTCTTCATAACCACTAGTACCATTAATTTGACCAGCACTAAATAAGTTTTTAATTAATTTAGTTTCCAATGTTGGTCATAATTGTGTTGGTTCAAAAGCATCATATTCAATAGCATATGCTCATTTTAATACTTCACAATTTTCTAAACCAGGTAACGTTCTCAACATTTTATCTTGCACATCAATTGGCAATGATGTTGAAAAACCTTGGACATAAATTGAATCCAAAGCAAGTGATTCTGGCTCTAAGAAAATTTGATGACGAGGCTTATCAGCAAAACGTACTACCTTATCCTCAATACTTGGACAATAACGTGGTCCAGTACCTTGTGCTTCACCATTATACATTGGTGATTTATCTAAATTATTATTAATAATGGTATGAGTTTTATCATTTGTATAAAGTAAATAACAAGGTAATTGTTTTGCTAATGGTAAAAAATTTTTAGTTTCATGTGAAAATGCTAAAGGTAAATCACTACCTAGTTCAATATTAGTTTTGTCAAAATCAATACTATTTTTTTTAATACGAGGTGGTGTTCCTGTTTTTAAACGTATCATATTAAAGCCTACAATTTTTAATTGTTCAGAAATACCATTACTTGTTCTTTGACCATCTGGTCCTTCTGATTTCTTATTATGACCTTGTAAAGTTAAAGCTGTCATATAAGTACCAGTAGTTAAAATCACAATTTCACTAGTAATTTTTTCGCCATTCTCTAAAATAACACCCTTAGCAGTGTTTTCTTCAATTATTAATGATTGTACCATAACTTCTAAAATTGTTAAATTTTCTTGTTTATTTATTGCATTTTGCATATATTGTGAATAAGCAATTTTATCAGATTGAGCACGAATAGCTCAAACTGCTGGACCACGTGAATGATTTAATAGTTTCATTTGCAAAGCAGTAGCATCTGCTGCTTTAGCCATTTCGCCACCAAGTGCATCAATTTCACGAACCACAACTCCTTTGGCGGGTCCACCAATAGAAGGATTACATGGCATTAATGCAATTTTAGTTTTATCAAGAGTAATAATAGCAGTTTTATGACCTGCTCGTGCAGAAGATAATGCCGCTTCAACACCAGCATGACCCGCACCAATTACAATAATTTCATAGTCATATTTCATTGATTTCACCTCCATTTCATAAAATATTACATATCAAAATTAATAAGATCAAAAATAAGAAATTTTATTTTTAATTTCTTTAGTAATGTTATCATAAACAAGCAAAATATTCATGTACTTTTTAGACTTTTATTAAACAAAAATTGAATTTTAGTTAATAATCTTCTCGATTATAATTGATTATATTTTATACAAGATATAAATATTATTTAAAGAATTAGTGCTGCACTTAAAAATAGCAACTGTTTTAACTACTAATCATTAATACTAATTTAAAACCAGTAATTATTTACTTTTAAGTATTTTATTTATTAGCACAAGATGTGTTTTTATTGAAAAGACACTTTTGTCATTAACATTAGTGACTGTATCCAATGGTGATAAAACATATGCAACATCTATTTCTTTTTCCATAACTGTAACCTCTTTTGTATACAATTTGACTTAAATAATTTATCTTAATATCCCTACATAAGTATAATTATAATGTTAATTTTTAAATTTGCAAATTTTTATTTACTATACCTTTAAACTTAAAAAGTATTTTTATATATAAAAATACATCTTATATTAATTAAGATAAAGAATCACCAAATAATCTCCCCATTTTAATATTAAGATTATTACATAAAGTTTTTAAATGGTAATGTTCACTGAAATATATATTAATTAATTTATGTAAAGTGGTAACATCTGCCAATGGATCATGATGATCAAATTTAATTTGATTACTATGAGCAAGAGCACTTAAACGGTTATTAGGATAATCATATGTTCTTCTAAATAACTTAACTGAACAAATGTAAAAAAAATTAGGGCACTCTAAATCATAATGATTAATTAATGATCTTAAGATATTAATATTAAAGTTAGCATGATGAGCAATAACAACAGTATTTTCAGTAAAAAAAGTAACAATGTCTGCTCATAATTCTTTAAAATTTGACATTAAAGATACACTTTCATTTGTAATTCCATGAACATGAGAAAAAGTAAATTCTTCGGGATGTGGTTTAATTAACGAACTATAAGTTTTGACAATTTTACCT
This sequence comes from Spiroplasma endosymbiont of Danaus chrysippus, assembly GCF_902809815.1. Classification (GTDB taxonomy): domain Bacteria; phylum Bacillota_I; class Bacilli_A; order Mycoplasmatales; family VBWQ01; genus Spiroplasma_E. The sequence goes on from NZ_CADDIL010000001.1 coordinate 283,797, forward strand.
TGTGTTACTTTTATCATAATTAATTGACAAGCACTTGTTTTATTCGAATTTGCAATTTCAAAATCAATAAAAACATAATTAGTATTATCAATCCCTCAATCATGAACACTAAATTTTTTCTTACTATTTAATTTTGATTGCTTTGTTTTTAATAACATTTTTTTAGCAAAAAGATTTTTACTATCTTTACTTTTTTTTATACTGTTTAAAAGGTGTAATTATTTCTTGTTTTCCTTCTATATTAACTTCTGATTCAGAGTTATCATCTGTTTCAAAATCATCATTTGTCTTCTTGAATTTTACACTTTTAAAAAACATATTAATGGCAATAGCACCTTTCTATCTAAATTTTCATAAATTAATATTAGTTATTCCTTTGATAAATTATAACATTGATAAGTTAGAGTAACTATATTTTTACTTATAAAACTTCATTTTTTACAAAATTCAGTCATTAATTATCATTCTTTAACAACTAACTTAATATAATTTATAAAAATAATATTATGAATAAAATATTATATTGTTGAAAATAAAAAAGATTGCAATTGCAATCTTTTTTTAAATAAGAAAAATATTATAATGAAAATGAAGTTGAAGAATTATTTCTAGTAATTAACGGTTCACTATCATTTACTTCATTTTGAAAATTATTAATTTTTTTTAACTTTTTAGCTATTTTAACTTGTTTATTAAGTTCTTTTTCTTCTAATCTTTGATTTTTTGCTTTTAAATTTTTTAGCTTATTTTCTGCTTCTTGCAGTTTATCTTCTCTTTTTTTAATTTTATCTTTACTTTTTACAATTTTATCACTAAGTGTTCCTAATAATGGACTATTTTTTTTATTAAGTTTTCTTTGACGTTGCGCATCTTTAAGATTCATTCTTACTAGTTTATCTTTTTGCAGTTTAGTTATTACCTTATAAATCTTGACACTTATTGCAGCAGCAATTGCTCCTCCAATAACTATTGGTACAGCATAAAGTAAAAAGTCTAATCCTTCAAATAAATCACTAAAAAATGATTCTATCCCTTGTCAACCTTTTTCAAAAAAATTTCCTACGTCTTTTGTAAAATCCTCAAATCCTTTTGAAATATCTTCTCAAATGCTACTTGCTACTTGCTACAAGTGCTGGAAAATAAGTAGGTCTTTTTGCTCTAATTCCTGACTGTCTAAATTGAATAATTGTGTCTTTAAGTGTTTTAAAATCTTTACCACAGTTTCAATCAAATTTTTTATGCGTTGATATTTTATTAAAAATATCGTATCGTTCAATTCATTTATCAATAAATTCTTTATGTGATAAATAAAACTTTCGATTTTTATTTACAAATTTTTGCTTTCATTCAGGCAACTCACTAATTATTTTATTTGTCTTATCTTTGGTTTGATAAAATTTTTTACTATTAAATTCGTCATCACTCAGTTTATGTCCAAAGTAATCTATTCAAATTGGTACATTACTTGATTGATAATTAGTACCTTCTCTAAATTCGTCTCAAATATCTAAAATATCTTTATCGTTTTTAGATAAAAGATATTTTTTATCCGGATTAGGTTCTAATATAGTCCAAGCGTCTCCGTTATTAAGCGCTCGTAATGCTGATGATACATTAGTAAGTCTTAATTCTTCTAAATGAATAAATCCATTTGTTAATTTTTTGGGGTCTCTTAAACCTTTCTTAATTCCAAGAATATAAACCCTTTCTCTTATTTGTGGAATACCAAATTGGCATGGAGATAAAACAACAGTTTTTTCTGTCACAAAAAAATCTAATTGTTTTAATTCTTTTTGTATAATTTCTCAATTTTCAGTTTTGTCAGATAAGTTACGAACATTTTCTAATATAATAAACTTGCACTCTTTATGAGCTTTTAAAATATCAATAATTACATCAAATAAATTTCCACGTTCTTTATCATTAAAACCATTTTGTTTACCAGCTTTACTAAATGGTTGACATGGAAAACCACCACATAAAATATCAAATTTTGGTAATTTTATCCATTCTTTTTTTATATCACCAAGTATCACTGTATTAGGAAAATTTTTTTATATATTTCAATACAATTCAAATTAATTTCTGAAGCTGCAACACAATTTCCACCTAAAGATTTTAACGCTTGATGAAATCCACCTATACCAGAAAAAAGGTCTATAAAATTAAAATTTTGGTTTTTTATTTTATTTTTATCTAATTTTTTATTTTTCAATGTTGCCTCCAAATATTATTAAATTTTTCAAGTTCTTGAAATATTTTTAATACTTTTTAAGATTGAATAGTTTAATTTTTTCACTTTACATGATTTAAAATTATATTGTAAATTATCAATTAATAATTTAATTAATTTATATGACAATAATACTAAAATAATGTTTAATATTAAATTTGTTTTTTTAATTTATTCAATCTTTTTTTTAAACTTAAAAGAAAATTCATCCCTAGAAAAAGAATAATTATATTAAAATTTATTAAATCATAACCTCTTTAAAAATAACTTTGAAAAAACTCTATAAAGCTACTCTTTAAATAATATTAAAATATTATTTAAAATACTCACTACGAATAATACTAAATATTTTACAATCACTAACTTTACCGTCTTTAATAAAATTACTACGAGAAATTCCTTCAAACTTCATGCCAACACTTTCCATCGTTTTCGCTGAAGCAATATTCTCTTTAACACAACTACCTTCAATTCTAATACTATTAGTATTTTCAAATCCATACTTAATAGCAGTCAACAATGCCTCTTTGGCATAACCTTTACCCCACTCTTTTGGATTAAAAGCATAACCTATTTCCAAACATTTAGTATGAGCAAAATATCTAATAAAACCACAAGTACCAATCATCGTATTAGTTTTATCATCTTTTAATTGCACTGCTCACATTAAAGAACTTAATTGTTTATATTCTTGTAATAAAGAATTAATAAAACCAATACTATCATTAATACTTTTATGAGCTTTTCACGGTACATATTTTGTCATATTTTCATTCTTTGCATAATTAAATAATGCTTGTCCATCATTTAAAGTAATGGGTCGTAGTTTTAAACGTTGACTTTCTAAAACTGGGATAGCAGGTAAACGATCAATATCATTCATAATTTTCTCCTTTAAATATTTTTAAACATATTTATTATATATTTTCATAATTTTTTCAACACTTGGCAATAGTTTATTAACCTGACTAACACTATAAGTAACTTCCATATTTCTAACAACACCATGTGAAACAAAAAAAGTATTTAAATAATATGTACCATAATAATATTTAATTGCTTTTAAACTTCCACCAGCTGTTAACCCTGTAGCAACAAAACGGACATTTTCATCTTTTACTAAATCTTTAGCAAAATAATATTTATTATATGATAATTTATATTTTTTAATAGCAATATCTTCAATATTAACACGAATCTTAGTATCTTCATCAGTGGGTCATATTGTTTGATAAGAAATTAGCTTAGTTTTAATATTGCCACCAGCACTTAATGCTAATGCTGCCATTAATGCCCCTTTCAGGAGCACCACCAATACCATAAACAAAATCTGCTTCCTTATTAATAACATCAATAGCAGCAAGCACATCACCATCACCAATTAAACGAACAATAATACCTAAATCATGCAACTTTTCAATTATTTTTTGATGTCTTGGTTTATCTAAAATAATATCAATTAAATCATTATGTTTTTTCATCTTTTGCATAGTTTTAATATTAGTAATAAAATCATCTTCATTGTTAATAGCATCTTGTAAATCGGGTCCAACAAATAATTTTTCCATATACATTTCTGGTAACTTTAAAATAGTATTAGGTGCTGCTGCTAAACAAGCAATACTACCAGCAATATTATAAGTAGAAGAATAAGTACCTTCTACTGGATCAACTGCTAAATCATAAGTTAAAGTTTTTCCTTTTCCTAACTCTTGATTAACAAATAACATTGGTGCTTGATCTAACTCACCTTCACCAACGATAATACGACATTTAATAGGGGCATTATCTAACATAATTGTCATTGCTTCAACAGCAGCAAAGTCAACAGCATTCTTATTTTTACGACCAATAAATTTATAAGCAGCAATTGTTGCCATTTCTACTGCTCTAATTAAATACATATCCTTATTCATATTTTTCTCCATAATTAAGATGTTCATTGTTAATTATATGATAATTTTTAACAAAAAACTTAATTATTAAATCTCTTTTTTATTACTTTTAAATATTAACGCTATTGATACTTAGTTTTAGAAAAAATTTATGAACAAAATTTTGAATTTAAAAAACACTGCCTAAAAAATATGAAAAACTTTAATAATTTCCAGAAGTTATTTCATAAAAAATTATTTTAAAGTTTTATAATTTAAAATAAAGATTTTGACAGATTAAATAGATTAAATCTAGTAAGAAAATAAAAAAGAATTAAGTATTTAGTAATACTAACTTTAACTAGTATATTAAGTAATAATATGATTATAAACAGCAATATATTTTAAAAAATTAATCAAATATTAAACTCATCGCAAACTAAATAATAACTTGATAGCTATCAATTTAACATTTACAAATATTATTTATAAAACTTAATAAAATTTCACTTTGAATGTCCATCTTTCTTAACGGCGCTATTTCAAGTTTTCTTAAATTGATAATCTAATAATAAAAGAGAACTAATTCAAACATATTATTTTAAATCTAGAATTATCAACAAAACAAATGCGAAAAATTATGAAAGATTTTAATCCAAATTATTGATTTAAATTATAAATATTAATCGGACCATTTTTTAACAATAAAGTGCAATGTACTAATACTATGTCAACTGATAATGAAATAGATTGTAACAATACATTTGACATAACATCAATAAAAAATTTAATATACAATCAAATAGAACTAGAAACAATAAAAAAAGAACTAATTTTACTCAATAGAAATAAGAGAGCAAAAGGAAAAAGCGGAGGAAAAGGCAAAATAAATATTAAATTAAAAAATAAAACAACGATTACCAAAAATGCTAATAAAGGAAAGATAAAAAAAATAAGGAAAAGTTCTAGAAAAATTACAAAAAAAATAGTGAAGATTCAAATAAAGAGTCAGGAACTTCTGAAACAGACAAAAGAAATATTGAAGAAAAAAGTTTAAAAAAAGAAAACTAATAATATTTGAAAGAAAAGACAATGATAAAGCAATGGATTTTGTTCCTGAACCAATCACAATTAATGGAAATGATATTTTAAATATTTTAAAATTAACTAAAAAAGAAATTCGAGCATTCAATGCAACAACACAAATTCCATACTTTAGAAAAAAACAAATTGAAACATTTACCTCAACACAGATTACCTGATTTACAATAAAGCAAATTCCACATTTTACAGAACAACAAATACCAGCATTCAATACAACACAACAAATTTCAAAATTTACAGAACAACAAATTAAAGTATTCCATGAAATAACACAAATAGCAGAATTTAGAAAATGACAAATACAAGCATTTCAATGGTCACAAATACAAGTATTTACATGATGACAAATTCCATGATTTACAGAAAAACAAATCTCATATTTTGCAACACAACAAATTTCAAAATCTACAGAAAAACAAATTCCATATTTTACAGAACAACAAACTCCATACTTTACCGAAAAGCAAATTCAAGCATTTCAATGATGACAAATCAAAGCATTTACAGATTGACAAATTCCATGATTTACAATAAAGCAAATTCCATATTTTAAAGAATGACAAATTAAAGCACTTATAACAAAACAAATTGCATCATTTACAAAAGAACAAGTTTCATCATTTTTGCCATCACAAATTGCGGTTTTTACAAAAGAGCAGATTCAAGAATTTGAATGATGACAAATACCAGCATTCACAGAAAAACAAATTTCATCATTTACAGAACAACAAATTTCATTTTTTACACCATTATGATCAGAAATTTTATTTAAAAAATATATTAATGATGAAAAATCTTGAAAAGAAATCAATGTTAAAAATAGAATTAATGATGAAAAATCATGAGAAGAAATCAATGTTAAAAATAGAAGTATTTCAAAATTTATATAAAAAACTTAATTATTAAACATCTTTCTTCGTTAATTTTACAAAATTTGTAAATTATAAATTCAAATCATAAAATAAAAAATTACAAAATAAGTGAGGCTTTTTAGTAATCTGTGTTTCTTTGTTTTACAAAGTACTAGTTCAGATTAATTCTGTCTTCAAATTTTATCATAAAATGAGCAATTGCTGTATTTCAATTTTGAATAGGCAATGTTCATTTTTTTGTGATATTTTCAATTGCTAAGTAAAAAATTTTAAAAACTGCCATATCATTAGGAAAAACTTTTTTATTTCTAATAACTTTTCGTAATTGGCTATTAACAGATTCAATAGCATTTGTAGTATAAATTACCCTTTTAATTTCTGCTGGATAACTAATAAAAACCATTAAATTTTCTCAATTTTTATATCAAGATTTAGCAATTTGTGGATATTGTTTATTTCATTTACTTTCAAATGATTCTAAAGCTTGCATTGCTTGTTCTTCACTACATGCTGTATAAATTGGCTTTAAATCGATAACTAGAGACTTTCGATGTTTGTATGAAACATATTTTAAGCTATTTCTAATTTGATGAACTATGCATAATTGATGTTCAGTTTTAGGATAAACTGATTGTATTGCCTCTGACATGCCTGTTAAATTATCACTACAAGCAATAAGAATATCATTTAAGCCTCGATTTTTCATTTCTGTAAAATTATTTAATCAGAATTTAGCACCTTCATTTTCACTAATTCATAAACCTAAAACATCTTTTTTACCTTCTAAATCAACTCCTAAAGCTATATAAACTGATTTGTTAATAATACGTTTATCCTGACGTACTTTAACTACGATACAATCAAAATAAATGATTGGATAAACACTATCTAATGGACGATTTTGCCATGCTTTGACATCATCAATGACATCATCAGTAATTTGACTAATTACGCTTTCGCTAATATCTGCGCCATGATATAACTCTTGCAACTGCATTCTAATATCTGATAAAGTCATACCTTTTGCATATAGTGAAAGAACTTGTTGATCAAAACCATCAAATCTTCTCTGTCTTTTTGTGATTATTACTGGTTCAAAATTACTATTGCGATCTCTTGGTACATCAATTTCAATTTTACCTTGTTGAGTTATTAATTTTTTTGATGTTGTACCATTACGAACATTGTCATTATTACTGCGTTGATTTCTTTCGTGTCCTAAATAATTTTGCATCTCAGAATTCAACATTTTTTCTACCAATCGTTTAGTTAATTCTTTATATAAGCCTCCCTCATTTAAAAACTGTTGTTAAATCCTCAGTATTTTCTAATAATAAATCTACTGCTTTTGATATTGGATCATTGTTATTAACAATATCTTTTTTAGCCATCTGTAACTCACTCTTTCTAGATATATAAATTATATTTACTAGAATTAATTAAACATAGTTATTTTTGTAAGTCACACAGATTACTAAACATTCCCAAATAAGTAAATAATATTTTAAATTCCAGATAATTAAATTATCTGGAAAATATGCATTATTTATAAGCTTAAAACTTTTGATTATATATTATTTGTAAATGCTACCTTTTGTTCAGAAAGTACTAGACCAACTGATACTTCTTGGTTTATTGATTCAACATCTGCTATTTGTAATACATTATTAAAATTTCCTATCAAACAACCTGAATTTATCGAATTTAATGTTATATCTAAAATATTAGATATTTCTTTTACCATTTTATATACAAAATCATTTTCTTTAAGAAATTCGCTAGTTTGTTGAGTTTCATAATCACTTATTTTTATACTTTGCTGTTTTTTATTTAAATCAAGAAATTCATTAAATTCAAAAAATAAAAGTTGTAATTGTTGTAATTGATCTTTTTGTTGATAAATTTTTTCATATAATAAATCTAAATTTTTAATATAATTTTTAATATTATTGTTTTGTACTCTAACTTTTATAAACATAAATTTATAATCTTTTTTATTTTTTTGTTCAAAATTATTAACTATTTTTTTACATATTTTTTGATTTAAATTATATTTTTTTTGATAATCATACATTAATGGAATAAACTTTTTAGGAATTTTAATTAATGATGAAAAATCAATTAAAAACAAAAGATTTTGAGAACTATCATTTTCGCTAATACATAATAAAGCAAATTTTTTGTTTTCATTAAAAAGAAAATTCTTTTTATTATTTTTTGCTATTTTATTTTGTAATTTTTTAAAAATCATTTGTTCTTCTTCATTACAATCTTCAAATAATAGTAATGGATTAAAATAAAGATTTTTTGCTATTTTTTGATTCTTCTCTTCATTTAAACTATCATCTTTAATAAAAATTAAATAAGAATATGGACCTTTATATTCTTGTAAAAATTTATAATAATTAAGAGTCATTTTTACTATTGATCCTGATTCTAATTTTAATTCTTCAAAATCAAATAATTTGCATTTACCATTATTTTCATTATTGATATCAATAGTGATATCACTAGAAGTTGATGGTTGTAATTCTTGTTGAGGATTACTTTCTTTATAGTTATTAAACTGTTTTATACTTTTTAAAAGTTCACCATATTTATTTTCTCCAAAAAAAGTAGTGAAATTCTTGATAATAATTTTAAGTGCAGCATCATAATCAGCAACTATTGATATAGAATTTTCAATTTTAGAGTTTTTAATAAAAAAATATTCACCTAAAAATTTATCTATTTGTTCTTTTATTGTAATGAAAAACTTAAAATCTTCTTTTATTTTTTCATTAAAATTTTTAAATTCATTAAATAAATTAATAATATCATTACTCTTTTTGGTTATATTCAATTTATTTTCAGTAAAACAACTATTCATTTTATTATTAATTTCAATTAATTTATCCCTTATTTCTTTTATATTTTTTTCAATTTTATCTTTAATTTTTTTTATATCAATTTCTAACTTTAATTGTTCTTGCGTTAGTAATATTATTTCTTTTTTTTGGTTTTTAATACTACTTTCATTTTCCAAAATTTGTTTTTTATAACTTGAAATTTTTGTTTCTAAAATTTGAATTCTTTCTTTTGCATTTTTAACTTTATTATTGTAATCGATTCATAATGCATCTCAATGCTTTTGTATGTTTGCATCACTTAAATTAACTTCAATTAAAGTTGATACTACTTCAACATATTTTATTTTTGTTCTCATAGTAGCTTGGAAATCTTCAATATTTTTTTGAGTTTCTTGAAAAGTATCTTTATCTATCTTTGTGATTTTTTCTTTAAACTCTTCTTTATCTTTTTGCAAAGTTTTAATTTCTTTTCTTATTATTTTTAATTCTTTTTGATCTTTTGCTATTTTTTCATCCAATGTTTGATTTCTAAGTTGATTATTAGTGCTACTTTTTGTTAAATCTTCAATATGACTTTTTAAGTTTTTTAAATCATCTTCTTTATAAGCTAAATCCTTTTCATATTTACTATTTTCTAATTCTTCTTCTGATAAAATATCTTGATATCTTTGTTTATAATTACGTTGTTCCTCAACACTTTCATTTATGAAAAATGTGAATTCTTTTTTAAAAATTTCTAAATTTTCTTTAAATTTTCTAATCTTATTTTCAATATCGCTTATTGAAACATTTGTTGTCGCTATCTCTAGAATAATTTTAAACCTCTCTTTCTTTTCTTTCAAAAATAAAAAACCACTTGCTTTAAAACTAAAGCAATGGCCAAACACTTTTATTTTTGTAATTACATTTTATAGAAATTATAATTATAGTTAAGGAATATACTTATTTATACTATTGAATATAATAAAGAAATTTTTATCTTTGATTCTTATTATTTTTAATGTTAAAATTATTCAAATTAAATATGTAAAATGCCTTTTATATATAAAATTATTAACAAGCAAAGTACGAAAAATTTATAGATTACATTTTATAAATAAAATAATATAAAATATTAGAAGGATATGGGCAAACAGATAGGGTTGATTTTTATGAACGCAAAAGAATTAATTGCAAGAGTATCAGATAAAACTAAATTTAACATTCAAGATATTGAAATAGTTTTTAATTGTGTAATTGAAGAAATTAAAAATATTAACCAACTAGGTAAAGTAATTACTATTCCTAATTTTGGTACTTTTAAAATCAAAAAAGTAAAACCCTGTTTACGACGAAATAGTAAAAATAATGGACAACACGTAGTTAGCAAATACAAATATATTAAATTTATACCTTATAAAAAATATAAAAAATATATTCGTTGTAAACCAAAACCAACAATACTAAATAATGTCGACTATTAAAATGTATGACCTAAAATGTGAGGAAAACCAATGAAACAAAGTAGTATTAATAGAATAAAATTAAGACAAAAAGTTAATATAAATTCAATTGAAATGTTTAAAGCATGCTTGCAATATAATTCACAATTTCAACCGAAAGTTAAAATTGAATTAGCAAAATGGCCAATGTATTTTGAATATTGAGAATACCTAGAAAAACATGAAAATATAATTCCTTTTTCAATTAAAACATCAATTGACAATTTAACATTATACGGTAATCTTTTAAAAAGTCCCCTTAAAAATGAAAATAATAATAATAAAACAATAATTCTATTACACGGAATAACTAATACAAGATTTTGAATATTTAAACAAGCTTTCATTTTTTTACGTGCTGGCTACAATGTTATTTGATATGATGCTCGTAACCATGGTGAAAGTGATGCATCACCAACAACTTTTGGTTTAAAAGAATCACAAGATTTACAAGACATTATTGAATACTGTTGTAAAACATATAAACAAGAAACTACTGCTTTAGGATTATATGGTTTTTCATTAGGTGGCGCAACAGTAGTAATGTGAAGCAATTTATATGCAAAACATAAAATTAATCAAAAAGTAAAATTCATTATTTCTGATTGTACATTTAGTCGCTTAGATCGTACCTATAGTGAAAAACTATACAACTATGCTTTCTTACCTACTAATTTAATGCTGAAATTAAGTCGTAAAAAAGCACAAAAAGCATTTGGTGTTGATGGTTTGCAAGAAATACAACCAATTAAATATTTAAAACTAATACCTGATATGCCAATGTTATTTCTTCATGGTCAAAATGATCACTTTATTAACTACACTAATGCTAACGAATTATTTCAAGAAAAAATTCGCTATGAAATACCAAAAAAAAGTTCATTATACACTATCCTTGATGCTAACCATGGTCAAAGTTTTTTAATTGGTGATTTAGACCACACAGTTGTTAATGAATATAATTTAGTAACTGATAAGGGTATTAGTGACACTACTTTAGAATTTGTTCAAAAATGAATCAATAGTTAAGATAAAGACTATTAATTAATTTTTTTATTAAATATATATTATAATTAATGAGAGTGGAGCGATGATAAAAATGAAAATTAAAGTTATTATTATTGGTGCTGGTGCGACTGGGATGGGAGTTGCGAGTAAATTATTACGTAGTGAAAAAAATAGTGATAAAAACTTTGATATCCATGTTTATCAAGAAAAAAACTATATTTCACTTGGTGGTTGCGGTATTCCTTATTATATTGCTAATGAATTTAAAGATAAAAAACTTTTAAATGATCGTACAAAAAAAGATTTTTCAGAAAAAAGTAATAATAAAAATAAAAATAAAATTCATTTAAATCAAAATGTTATTAAAGTCGATACAGCAAAACAAGAAATTCATGTCAAAAAAAACAATAGACGATAAAACTAAAGCAAAAGTTGTATCTTATCATGCCTTAGTTATTGCAACAGGAGCCAAACCAAAAATTCCGCCACCTTTTAGTCATGGTATTTTACCACATAATGTTTATAATGTTTTTACTACAGAAGATGCCATAAATCTAAAAAAAGCAATGAAAAATGCTAAAAAAATAGTTATTATTGGTGGTGGATTTATTGGCATGGAAATGGCAGAAGCGTGCTTAAAACAAAAAAAAGATGTCACAATCGTTGAAATGAAAGATCGATTAATGGCAGACGTTGTTGATAAAGAATTTAGTCAATTAATTTATGATGAACTAACCAAAAAAAATATTAATCATAAAACTAAATCAAAAAACAATGCCACTATTTTACTAAACTATCAAGTTGAAGAACTAATGATGACTCATAATAATGTTAATGATTTGCATTTAAGAAGTGTAAATGATAAAAAAAACGGAAAAACAATACCTTGTGATTTAGTAATACTAGCAGTTGGTTTTAAAGCAAATACGAATTTTTTACAAAATAGCAATATTGAATTAAACAAAAATAAAGCAATTATTATTAACGAATTCTGTCAAATTCCTTCTAAAGAAAATGTTACAAAAAAGTTTTCAAATATGTATAGTGGTGGTGATTGTGCACAAATATATAGTCAATTTGATAAATCATCAATATATGTTCCCTTGGCAACTAATGCTAATAAAATGGCACGTATTATTGCTGATAATATTAAAAACCCAGAACATAAATATCCAGGAACTTTAGGGTCAAGTATTTTACGTGTTGGTAATTTAGAAATAACAAAAACTGGTAGTTTTGATACGATTGATAAAAATAAAATTGGTAGTGTTTATATTAAAGATTATGATCTACCAAGATACTTAAAACAATCTCGTCCCTTTATACTTAAAACTATTTTATGATAAAGCAAATTTCCAATTACTGGCAGCACAAATGGCAGGTTATAATCATGCCACATTAAGAATTAATGCTCTTGCTACTGCCATTTGAAATAAAATGGACATCCGTGATTTACAAAATTTAGATTTAGTTTATTCACCTCCTTTTGCTCGTACTAGTGATATTATTCATATAGCAAGCAGAAAAGTAAAATCGTCATAACCTATAAAAAATAAAAAGAATGAGGTAGCAACTATGACAACTCTTAGTAATGACAATATTAACTTATTAAGAGACTTTGTTGGTATTTCACACTGACAAAGTCTAATCGGGATAATTGTCTTTTTTAGTATTATTCTAGCACTTTCTATTTTTATTAAAAAAACTAAACCTAAATTTCTAATTCGTATTTTTACTGGAATGGGTTTAGGACTAATTTTTGGTATTACTATCCAAGCTATTACTGGTTCTAATAGTCATAACATTACTTATCCTAACTTACCTGGAACACCAATAAAACCTAATCCTGACTATATACCCTGAGTTGCAAAAATTGTACACTGAATTGAATTATTAAAAACTATTTTTATTATTGGTATTACTATGTTAACTATTCCATTAGTATTTTTAGCTATCGCTAGAATTACTAGTAAAAAAAATAGTAACTCAAAAACAATAAGTAAAGTTTCAGTAGTTGGTATTACTATTTTATTAATAAATGTGGCTATTGCTTTTACTATTGCCTTTGGACTAGGAATTGCTTTTAAAATTGGGCAAGGTTTTAATTTAACTGATAGTGGTAGTTACGATAAAACTACTGCCAAAACAATTCCCGAAATTATCATTAGTTACGTTCCTAGCAGCTTAATTGGTGTTTTTACTCAAACATTAATTATTCCAATTATTGTACTTGGTGCTTTAATTGGATTTGCAATTAAAAAACTAACTAAGCATAATGAAGAACGAATGGACAAAGCAAGAAACACTTTAGAAACAATGTGAAAAATTATTATTTCAATATTAATGATGTTTATTAAAATTATGCCATTTGCTGTTATGAGTATGCTAGCAACAGCAATTATTAATCAACCAATTGGTGCACTTGCTAATATTGGCATTATTATTGGGGTTGCTTATTTAGCACTACTTATTACTTTCTTATGACATTTATTATCATTATATTTATTTGGTATTAATCCTTATCGTTGATTAGTAAAAGCACAAAAACCAATTATTGCTGGTTTTACAACTCAGTCTTCTAATGCCGCTTTACCAATTGCTATGAATACTTTAAAAGAAGATTTAAAAGTGAAAGAAGAGGGTAGTGATACAGTAATGCCACTTTCAACAACAATAGGTTTAAGTGGCTGTGCTGGAGTACAAGCTGGAATTATTTTATCTTTCTTATGATTTAGTGTTATCCTTCCTGGTAATTTTCCCAACTGAACAATCGCTATTTTATTTATTAATGGTTTAATTGTAACACTAGTTGCTTCATTAGGAATTGCAGGAGTGCCAGGAACTGCTGCTGTTGTAACAGCTGGTGTTTTAGGTGGTCTTGGTTTTGGTAGCTATTATGCTGCTGTTTATGGTATTATTGGTGCCTTAGATGGTTTATTTGATATGGGCAGAACTGCAGTTAATATTTCTGGTGGTTTACAAGCTACTGTTATTGCTTCTCGCAATCAAGAATTAATTGAAGATGAAAAACTTTTATTAAAAAAATACCTTTTTAGGGGTTTACACATTTTAACAAAGAAAGTTGAGCCAAATTGTTAATTAGATCTGAAAAAAATGATAAGATTCAAGCATTAAAAAAAGATACTAAAGTTAAAATTGAAGCATTAAAAAAAGTAAAAAATAGTGAGAATGATATTAAATTTTTAAAAGAACAGTTAAAAAAAGATATTAAAGCAATTAAGAATGGCAAAGATGTATAATTTCCAACTATTATTACATTAAATATTTTTAGTAATCTATTTCATAAAGATATCACAAAACTAAATATATAGTAGAAATTAAATGAGGAAAATAACTAATTTTTTGAGATGGACTAATAAAGATTAATTGATGTGCTAATATATTTCTACCTTCAATAATACCTTTTACTAAAGGACTCTTATCAAATCTTGATGTATAATCATTATCCTTTGAAAAACCTCATTCAAATTTTTTTTGACTAACTTTTGCTTTTTTAATTTCTAATTCATTAAAATTAGTTTTATTAATAAATATTATTTTTTTTATAAAACTAATTTTATCCAATAAAGAAAAACTTAATAAAAATAAAGAATTTATTTCATAAACTAATAAATGATTTGAAGGTAAATCTATTCATAAATCATTATTTTTTAATTCCAAAATTTCTTTATTAGAAATTAAAAAATTTAATTTATTAAAAATAAACATTAAATTTCCTTTAACTTCAAAAAAAATACTACTAAAAAATCAATTATCTTGTAAAAAATTTAAAATTTCCATTAAAATATTAAAATTATCTTTTAAATTAATTTCTATAACTTCTAAATAATATTTATTTATTTATTTCATTTCAAAACAATTTTTCTAAATCTTCATATTGTTTTTTTTGTTTTTATTAAATCTCATAATTTCATTAAAGAAATTTTTTTATTAACTCCATTTTCATTAATAAAAACGAATCTATTTCATATTTCTCTATTTTCAAAGAGAAATTTTTCAACATATTTATATACTTTATCTTTAATTATATTTTTCAAAAATAAAATCTCCATTCTATTAGAGTAATTTATAATTAAATTATAAAATAAAATCAAAATTTTTTTCAAAAACTATTATGCTGTTAGTAAAAAATTATTTATTTTTTCAAAAACAATATTCATATTTAATTTCTTAGGTTTAAAAGAACCGTTGTTATTAATTTTCAGCTACTTAGCCCTTTTTACTAGACCATTAATTTAAAAAAAACTTGAATGTATTCGAAAAACAATTGTGTTATACAATTAACACTAATTTTGACATGAAAGGATTTTTAATAATGGATAAAATTAAACAAATAGCATTAGTAATTAACAAGTTAAATATCAAACAAAAAATTCAAATTATTGATGATAGCAAAAACCAATATTCAATTAGATATCTTTGCCAACATCTTCAACTAAACCGATCAACATATTATTTTGTAAAAAACAAACAAAACCCTATTAAAAAAGAAAAAAATCAAATTAGTAATTGTACACATAAATATCAAGAATTATGCCAACTTTTACTTGAATTTCATTTTACAAGAAAAGGACAAATTTATGGCTATTTACGAATTTTTTCAGCATTTAAAGAATGATTAAAACAATACAAACATATTATTTTAAATCTAGAATTATCAACAAAACAAATGCGAAAAATTATGAAAGATCACAATCTTCAAGGATTAAAACAAACTAAAAATAACTATCCTAAAAACAAAAAAAATCCAAATAAGTGAATACCTACAATGGATAAAGTAAACAAAGATTATAAAAGTACAACCTCTTCAAATCAAATTTGATCAATGGACACTAAACAAATAAATACTAAAGAAGGTTGATTATATCTTTTTGTAATTATTGATTTTTATTCAAATAATATTGTAAGCTATAATACATGTTCAAACAAATCCTATCAAGATTTAATCCTTCCTGCACTTGAAAAAATAAATCAACAATTCTCTTGAAACCAAGTAAAAAACGTTATTTTACACTCAGATAACGCCAACGAATTTTATTGTCAAGACATCACAAATTGAGCTGCTGATAAGCAAATAATTTTAAGCAAAAAACAACCTTATGATATTGGTGGCAATGTAATATCTGAAAACTGATTTTCTCATTTATCTCAAGAATGACTACCTAAAGGTTCAAATCAATATTTTTCTCTCAATGAAGCTATAAATGATGTAAACCAATATATTATGTTTTATAATTACGAAAGAATACATTCTAAATTTCTAAAACCACCAATTTCACAAATAAAAATTTAAAACTGTCTATCCAAAAGTGGTCCAGTATTTAGGGCTAACCACCTCATAAACATTTCTTTATACCACAAAGAAAGTTGTTCATAAAAATCTTTATTTATTTTATCCTTATTTTTAATTGTTATCATCATAATTTGATATCAATTTAAATTACATTTATATGGTTGAAAATCTTTTAAATCTCATTGTATGCAACATTCAATAATTAAAAAATCAGGAGTTGCAACAAATTCAAAATCATTGTATTTAGTATAACATTTAAATAATTAATTAACATAATGATTTCGTTTTTGCATTTCTAATTCTCATTTACATAAAAGTAAATTAAAGTAGTTGCGTTCCAAATCTAAAAATGGTTGCATTGCCATATTTGTAATTTTTTTATTTAAACAATGATCATACATTAGTAATTCCTTACGTAATGCAGTTAAACTCATATCTGGTGTATAACTAAATAATTCATACGGAATAATTCTCATTATTAATTTTCCATTCTATATTATTTAACTTTTACTTTATTTTGTTCTTTTTTAACTAATTTATTAACTAAAAGTCTAATTCCTTTATAAACTTCTAATAATCACATTGGTATTGTTGATAAAGCAATACAAAGTAATCAATCAACTGCACGAAAACCAGCACCAATACCAAAAGCATTGCTAACAACAGGTGTAAAAATAATAAAAGTATTAATAGCAAAAGCACTAATCGCCGCAACTCAAATATATTTATTTTTTCAAGTAATCTTATTAAAAATACTTGTATTAGCACCTGAAACAGAAGAAAATGCATAAAAAACAGGAGCATTAGTCATTATAACAAAAACAAAAACAAAACTTTCACTATTATTTTCATGTAAAATTTGAGGTAAAAAATGAAAAGCTAATAGTAACAAGGTACTTAATATTATACTAACAATACCAATAAATCCTCAACTACCAGTAAGAATTCTATCATTCCATTTCGTTGGTTTTCTAACCATTAAATCAGGGTTATTAGGTCCCATTGACATTGGAATTGCAATAACAGATTCAACAATTAAATTAATTCATAAAATTTGAATTGGTTGCAATAATTCATTTCATCCAAAAATAGCACCAATAACAATTGAAAATACTTGGGTCATATTAGTAATTAAAATAAAAATAACAATTCTTTTAATTTTACTGTAAATATTACGCCCTTCTTCAATAGCATCAACAATAGTAGCAAAATTATCATCAGTTAATACTATTTGTGAAGATTCTTTAGCAACATCGGTTCCCGTAATACCCATCGCTACTCCAATATCTGCCGCTTTTAAACTAGGAGCATCATTAACACCATCACCAGTCATCGAAACAACCTTATTATGACTCTGTAATGCTTTAACAATCTTAACTTTATGTTCAGGAGAAACACGAGCAAAAACTCGATATTGATTAATATTAGCATTAAATGATTCTTCTGGAATATCATCAATTGTATTACCACTAAGTGCTTGTGTTTTATTTTCAATCAAACCTAATTCTTGACCAATAGCAACAGCAGTATTTAAATGATCACCAGTAATCATAATTGTATCAATACCTGCTTTTTTAGTTTTAACTAAAGAATCTTTAACTTCGTTTCTTGGCGGATCAATCATTCCAACTAATCCTAAAAAAGTTAAATTACTTTCAATTTCATTAATATTACTATAATCTTTCGTATTATTAACAGTTTTATAACTTGCTCCTAAAACACGTAATGCTGAATTTGACATTTCTTCCATACTTGCAATTATTTCTTTTTTAATTTGTGCAGTTAATACTACTCTTTCGTTATTAATAAGCGTATGAGTACAAATATTAATCATATTATCAACCGCGCCTTTAACAAAAACATAAGTTTTTTTATCGTATTTATTAATTGTTGACATTAATTTACGATTGGAATCAAAAGGTATTTCATGAACTCGAGTATGTTTATCACTAAGTGCCTTTGTTGGAAACTTTAATGTTTCTGATCAATTAATAAGTGCTGCTTCTGTTGGATCACCAATAGTTTTATTTTTACTAACTTCACTATTATTACATAATACTAAACAATCTAAAAATAATTGTTCTTGTTTAGTTTTCTTTTTAAAGTCATTACTATCATTAACTGATTTTGTTAAATAATATTTTTTAACAGTCATTTTATTTTGTGTTAAAGTTCCGGTTTTATCAGAACAAATAATATCAACTTGACCCAATGTTTCAACAGCAGGTAAATGTTTAACAATAGCATGTTTTTTTGCCATTCTTGAACTTCCCAGTGATAATGAAACGGTAACAATAACTTGCAAACCTTCAGGTATTACTGCTATTGTTAAAGCAATTCCAAAAATTAAAGCATTAATAGCAGGTACTTTAATTAAGAAAAATTGTAGTAAAAACATAGCTAAACCTAATAATAAAGCAAAAACTGAAATTATTCTAATTAAAAAAGACATTTGTCGTGTTAATGGTGATTTAGGTTTTTTTTCTTCTTGTAATAACTTAGTTATTTTTCCAATTTCAGAAGTTTTTGCTGTTGCATAAACTAAACCAAGACCACTACCTGTCGCAATAGAAGTAGACATAAAAGCAAGATTAGTTCTTTCACCAATTGATAATTTTTCTTCAGTTAATTCTTCAGTAGTTTTACTAATTAAGGTTGATTCACCAGTTAAAAGTGATTCATTAGTACGTAAATTATAAGACTGAATAATACGTAGATCAGCAGGTACAAACATTCCCGCATCTAAATAAACCAAATCACCTACCACTAATTCTTTAGCATCAATATCGTATTTATTACCATTACGAATTACTACTGCTTGTGAAGAAACTAATTTCTTTAAAGAGTCCAAAGAAGCTGCAGCTTTTACTTCTTGATAAGTAGACAAAGTAGCATCAACAATTACAATTAAAAAAACAACTAATGCTTCTTGTCATTGACCAATAACAGTAGCAATAATTGCTAATGCAATTAATACTAAAACAAACGGTTCAATAAAATGTGCTAAAACTATTTTTCAAATTGGCTTTTTTTTCGTAACTGGTAATTGATTAGGTCCTGTTTCTATTAGCAATTGAGCTGCGACTTCTTCAGTTAAACCTGTAACAAAATTAGTATTTAATTTTTTTGCTAATTCCTTAGTTGTATCATTTCAAATCACAATTATTTAACCCCCTTTTTAAATTTAATCCATCATAATTCCTTTTCAAAATTTTTTATCATTAGATTGTGGGCCTAAAGCAATTTGTGGTAATTTTTGAATTTTTAACATCTCTTCTTCTGTTAGTTCAAAACCCCCAATATCGGGATTACTAATAATTCGCTCTGGATTAGTTGATTTAGGAATAACTACTTGACCCAATTGTCAAGCTCATCTTAAAGCAATGTGACTAGTAGTAACCTTGTATTTATTTGCTAATTCTTGTAATAATGGTATTTCATCTGCTCTACCACCTAGCATTGTTCTTCATGAAGTAATGCAATATTATTCTCGTAACAAAAATCTATTGTCTTTTTTTGATTAAAACCAAGGTGTGTTTCAATTTGATTAATTGCTGGTTTTATTTTTATTTTTTTTTAAAAAATCTTTTAATTGTGAACTATTAAAATTTGAAACACCAATTGCCCTAACTTTACCATATTCATAAAATTCTTCTAAGGCTCTTCAACATTCAAAACTTTGTTTAGTTGGTGAATGAATTAAACATAAATCTAAATAATCTAGTTTTAAACGAGTCAGGATACCACGCAAAGCATCTTTAGTAAGTTCATATTCATGATTGTCATTTCAAATTTTAGAAGTAATAAATAAATCTTCCCTTTTAACTTCTGGATTTTCTGCTAAAAAGTCTTTAATTGCATTACCAATTATTTCCTCGTTTTTATAATATTCTGCAGTATCAATATGACGATAACCATTTTGCAAAGCACAAATTACTGAATTATAAATAGATTTACTATCAACCATTAAATATGTACCTAATCCAAATTGAGGAATTTTGACACCATTATTTAGAGTTATCGTTTTTTGTAAAATTTGTTCTTTTGTAAGTTTTACCATTTGTCTAATATCCTTTCAAACAAAATATTAATTATAACCCGCTGTAAAACGTTTTTTAATAAATTTTTGTTCTTTAATCTCATTAATAATAGCAATTGCAGCATCACCATAACTAATTTCACTTTTTCCTTCTTTATTAACAATTAAGTGATTGTTACCAATTTTAAATTTACCTAAAGTTGGTAATTCTGGGTCATAGTATAAAGAAGGGCTAAAATATGTTCAATTAATGTCACTGCTACGATAAGTAGCTAATGCTTGAACTTGTTGTTGTGCATGTTCTTTTCATGCTTCAGGAAATGAACTTGTTTCTACTAATATTTCATTCTTATCATCTAACAAACTACCAGCACCACCAACAATTAATAACCTTTTAATATTTTGACATTCATGCATGATAGTAATTAAGTTTTTAGCAACTTGCTGATGAATATTTTGGGGATTATCAATAGTAGGGCCGTAAGCACTAATTAAAATATCAACATCATTAACAACCGCTTTAATACTACTTTTATTAATAAGATCAGCTTTTTTAATGGTCAATCGATTATCATTATTAAGAATTGGCATTTTAATAGGATTTCTAGTAATGGCAACAACTTGATATCCCTGTTTTAAAGCTTCTTTAGTTAAAGCAAGTCCTGATTTTCCTGATGCTCCAATAATTCCAATTTTCATAGTTAATACTCCTTTTCAAACTTAATTTTAACGAAGAGTCAACAATATACTATAATAATTATAACATAAGTACACCTTATATTAGGTATTAATTTGGGTGTTAGTAAATCATAAAATTATGATTTTAATTTATAATATTGCTACTTTTACTCACAAATTTAAAATTATAGGGAGCGTACCGAAGATGTCGGTAACTAAAAAGTTTTAAAAATAGCTCCTTTCTTTTTTTACCCTTGAATTAAAAATAAATGACAAAAGACGAGAATAAAAATCTTGTCTTTTTTTTGTAATTGTAAAATTTTAAAATTTTTAATAACCCTCTTTAACGCTATTATCAACACGTGTTAGGGAACTAAAAAAGTGAACTACAACACAGTTGTTAAAAATAGTAGCTAGAACATGTGGACTTGCATGGATAAATAAAAAGTGGAGTGATACCTAATAAAATATACTAACCATTTAATGGTAATTCTTGGGGTGGGAGCGAATTGGAAACTAGTATATATAGACCTGTTGTAGGGACCTATTGTATTAATTCTATTCTTTATTTAACCAACCTTGCCACTCCCCAGTGAGCAAGTGTTGGTTTTATTTTTTATTTTTTTTGAAAAAATTTTTGGGCGAGAAAATAAATTTCAAACTTGTAAAAAAAATTGAGCGGGGCCGGTTCAATTAAAATATTAATTTATTAAACATAAATTAAATAAATATTGAATCGAATGCCTCAATGTTTTTTAAAATTTCACAATTTATTTTTGAGCCCAGTTTTCATGGAATGAATAAAACTAATAGTATTAATAATATAAAAATAAAAATATATATTCTTTATGCTACAAGCAACAGAATATATTAGAAAGAACTATTATGAAAAAGTATTTTTGTTGAACATGTAAACAACATAAATTAGATTATTTATTCTTTAATACTAATGATATAAAAACAAGACAAAACTTTTTAAGAGACAAAAATAATAAAGCAATTTGTTATGACTGTATTTTAAATGTTAGGTTAAGTAGGAGGTATAAATATGGATAAAGAATACTTAAGTAAAAGAGGAACAGTTTGCATAACGGACAGTGATAATATTGAATTTAAAATAGGAGTAATTCAACTGATTGATGATTTAAAAAAAGATAATTTAGTTTGTGGTCATAAAGAATTTATTGAAGAATGTAAATATTGTTGATGTAATTGTGATTTAGAAATTATTAAAACAGTTATTAGAGGTTAACTTAATTAATGCAATATGAAATAAAGATTGGTATTGACCCAGCTGGTATTGGCAATAATGGCATTATTATCTATTCAAATGAAACTAATAATATTATTTTTCATGAAACATTCCAAGCAAAAACTATTTTAGAATGTANATATTCAATATTATTTAAAAAATCATAAAAAAATATTAATTTTTGATAATTATTTAAGGAAATTATAAAAATGAAAGATAAAGTAAATTATGTCAAATTAACAGTAAAAATTAGTAACACTATTGAAGCAAAATATTACGAAAAAGGTAATAAGGAATTATATTATAGTGTTCGTGGTCAATGAAATGGATTAAACTATGTTACTTTAATTTTTAATAACCCAAAACTTTATAGACGCTGTATTTTATTAAACAAAAACGATGAAATTATTGTAACTGGTCAAATCTTTAACACTTTAAACATTCCTAAAAATCGTGCATTTTGTTCAATCAATGTTAAATGATTTAAAAAATGAAAAGACTAAAAAATGATATTATGAAAAATTTTATTAATAGCACCAATATTAATAACCAGTATAACACTAATAATAATTTTAATATTTATTATTAAAGAATTAAAAAATGAATATAAAGTATTGAAAATATTAAGTGAAATTGCTAATCAAATTAAAAATAAGGAGAATAATTAATGATAATATTACCTACTTTGTTTGAAAATAAAGATGAAATTGAAATATTATCACCATTTCCAAAAGCAATTCATACAAGTAATGATATTAGATCAATTATTTTAAGACAATACCCAAATGTTAAATCAAAACACATAATTGTTTCTGACCCAGAAAGTAATGTTGCATTAATAGTTGGTGATAATGATGTTTATCAAGGTTGAATTAAAGTAACAATTAAAAAATTAGAAAATTAAAGGAGAATAAACAAATGCAAAAGGAAAAAATTAAAATTAGAAATTATGAATTTGAATTAAATTCTTATGTAGTAGATTCCTTATTAGATGTTATAAGAGAACTGATAAAAACAAATAAAGGAGAATAAAATGCCAAATGAAAATACACAATCAAATTATACTTTAACTAAATTAATTAATAGTAGTAAAAAAATATTATTAGGTTTAGGAACAATTGGTTTAGCAAATTATAGTAAATGAACAGAAAATAATATTAATCCTATTATTCCAACAACACCAATAACTACTACAACTACAACTGAGGGTCCTCCATGATTACTATTAGATAAACAAGAACATCAGTCATTAATGGATTGAGATACATATATTAGTTTAAATGCTTATGGTATATCAAATCTTATTAGTGGATTAACTGAGTTAATACTTAATAAATTTGAAACAATAAGAAAGATTTGTAATATGGCTACTGGTGGATGTTTAATATCAAGTGGTGTTGCTATGGGTATTAATAATGATTTTATGAATGCTTATGCAGTACCTTACCTACCATAATTGCTGGTGCTTCTGAAATTATCAATAATTTATTACCTATGGAAACCACACATCATAATGAAGAAATGCAAGAAACAACATTTAATAATGAAACTGCAAGATTAATTAATGATACTAGATTCACAATTAATAGTGAAACAACTAGTCAATATGGTAGTGATAATATGAGCGAAGTACCATTAAATCATGATAATGCTTCACTAAATTGAGATTATAATCACATGAGTTTATAAAGGAGGTGAGTAATTTATGAATAAAGAAAAATTAATTGAATATTATAATCACGAAATAAAAACACATAAAGAAAGGATGGAACAATTAAATAAAGAAATTTCTTTAT
>NZ_CADDIL010000002.1:0-104493 GCF_902809815.1 Spiroplasma endosymbiont of Danaus chrysippus
ATTACTTTAATAAAGTATAGGTTTAATAAAATAATTAATTATAATTGTTCAACAATTAAAAATGAGAGTTTTATCTCTCATTTAATTTCTTATTAAATCTAACTAAGGTTGCAATACGTCCATAATAAGTGTTCTTTTAACTTTTGTATTTCTAATTTTTGAAAATTATTTTTATATTCTCTTTCAGCAACATAACCTAAATCTCGTAATACTGTTTCACGATTAGGAGTAAAACTATAATTCATTAAATAACGTTTATTACCAATAATTTTATCTGTTAAAATTTCTTTTCCACTTACTTGACTAATAATTTCTTGTAAATTTTTTGCTTCTTTAATACCAACTTGTTCTAATGTTTTAGTTTCTTGTGCTAGTTTAATAAATTTAGTTGTGCGATAACCACGACTAATTTTATTAAGTCCAGCAAATGCAGGTAATAAATTTAAAAAAGTATTTAATTTTGTTACATTTCCTTTTAAATAATCATAAACTTGATTAATAGTAAAATCAGTTGTAGCATAAATACCAAAATTAATAGTACTTGCAATAAAATCACTTGCACCTAATCCAAGGGCTACACTTTCACTTAATCCACCAGTAAAAGGAGCAAGTGCTACTGCTATAACTTGTACACCAATCATTTCTAAAATTTCTCATCAAAAACTTTTATTTTCTTGTTGTTTACTTATTCTAGTATGTTTTGGTTTATTTATGTTTAAAAGTATTGCTGTACTAGTTGTACCGATTGGCATGATATTAATTTCCTTTATTTAAGAGTTATTTTAATCAGATTTGTTGTTCCTTTATAATTTAAGTCATTAACATTAGCAGTAATAGTTATGTATAAGTCACCTGCTTTTTGTTTTTGATTACTTACATTAGTTTTTCCTTGTGCATCACTAAAATATTTAATAGTTGGATTTGTTAAATTAGGATTTAATGATTTAAGTTCATTAGTACTTTTTATTTGTGTATTTAATTCACTATTATTGTTATTAACATTTGCAGTAATATCAGTTGTTAAACTTGTAATTTTAGTTTTTAAATCAGTTTTATCAGTATTAATAATTCCACATGCCATTCAACGTGATGTTGTTTCATTATTAGAAATATAAGGTATTGCTTGACCTGTAACTTCTCCACCAACTAAATACATTCTTCCAACTTTACCATCTGCCACTTCTTGAACATAAATAATTGTATCTTGCAACATATATCTTTTCATTGCTCTTGGCGTTGCTAAAACAAATGACATAATTTCATCATCATTTTTATCATTTTTAAAAGTCATATAGTCATCCATTACAATTTGACATAATACACCTTTAATATATAAATCATTACCATTTAATCTTAATTGTTGTGCAATTTCATTATCAGTAATTAAACCTTTATTATCTGCCAAGTAAACTATACTATCATAAAGAGCATTAGTAATAAAGAATCTACAATTTGCAATATTTCTATATTGAAATAATGTATTTCATGCCCCCAACATTGCTTCTACATATTTAATTGCTTGTGATTTTGGTTCTGTTGATTTTTCAATCATAAATTTAATTGCATATTTTGCAATTACATTAGTATTGTTATTAGCTAAATAATCTGCTAAATCATTAGCAACTTCATATTGCATACTTTGTAATAAATTTTGTCCATTTTCTGCTAATAAATCTTTTGCTGCAATTGTTTCGCCAGCAACAGCTTCTTCTGTAATTTCTTTAATAATTTTATCTGTATCAGCATATCCGACATCTATTCTTTTACTCTTATCATTTCATTGAAGAACTTTAACTTTTGGGTCTTTTGGTTTTTTAACTATAAATTCAATTCTTGTTGAATTAACCATTTCGATAGGAAAAAAACTTGCCCATGGACTATTTGATTGTTTAAAAAATTCTATAAATTCTGGTGCTTCTACTAATTTTTCGGTATTATCTAAATTTTGTTTGAATGGTACTGCCATTTTTTATTTTCCTTCCTTATAATTTATTTTTATTTTTATAATCCAATAAAGCATTTTTTATTGAATTTGGTTGATTTGTTATTATTGTTTGTGGTTTGCCACCTGTATTAATTGTTTCTTTAAATACTGGTTGTTCTTTAATTATTTTTTTAATAGTTTCTTCAATTTTTGAATTTTCTAAATTATTAGTTTTAAATTTTAAAAAATCATAAAATTCAGTTTTAACTTGATATTTTTTAAATATATTAATTATTTCTTTTTCTTTAATTTCTTGATTAAGTTTATTTAACTTATTTTCTGCTTCATTAACTTTATTTTCTATTTCTTGTTGAGCATTATTTTCAGTTAAAGGTTCAGTTGTTTGTTGAACATTATCTTCATTTTCTAACATTTACATCACCCTTTATTATTTATTTTCTTTATTAATTTTTTCATTTAATTTTGCTAATTTTTTTTGATGTTTGATAATTTTGTTATTTGCTCTAACATGTTTTGGAGTTGTGATAAATCTTTTTAATAAAACAATAATTTCTCTGCAAATTAATGTTCCAACACTTGTTCCAATAATTATTAATTCATGTAAAAATTCTTTCATCTGAATATTTTCCTTTCAATTGTTTATTTTTTAATTATTCATCAAATTGACCACCATTAATTCTTTCAATCATTGATTGTGAATTACTTATAACTTCTACTAATACAGATATTTCTTTATTGAATTCTTCTATTTTTTCTTTATATGTTTTTATTTCTTTATTATAATATTCAAGTAATTTTTCTTTATTCATAAATTATTCACCTCCTTTATAAACTCATGTGATTATAATCTCAATTTAATGAAGCATTATCGTGATTTAATGCTACTTCGCTCATATTATCACTACCGTATTGACTAGTTGTTTCACTATTAATTGTGAATCTATTATCATTTACTAATCTTGCAGTTTCATCATTAAATGATGTTTCTTGCATTTCTTCATTATGATGTGTAGTTTCCATAGGTAGTAAATTATGGATTATTTCACTTGCACCAGCAATTATGGTAGGTACTGCATAAGCATTATTAAAATCATTATTAATACCCATTGCTAGACCACTTGATATTAAACATCCACCAGTAGCCATATTACAAATCTTTCTTATTGTTTCAAATTTATTAGGTATTAACTCAGTTAATCCACTAATAAGATTTGAAATACCATAAGCATTTAAACTAATATATGTATCTCAATCCATTAATGACTGATGTTCTTGTTTATCTAATAGTAATCATGGAGGACCCTCAGTTGTAGTTGTAGTAGTTATTGGAGTTGGTGTTGTTGGAATAATAGGATTAATATTATTTTCTGTTCATTTACTATAATTTGCTAATCCAATTATTCCTAAACCCAGTAATATTTTTTTACTACTATTAATTAGTTTAGTTTTAGTATTTGGTCTTTGATTTAAATTTCATATATCTAAACCTAATTTTTTACCAAATAATAAACTATTAATTGAACCTAATACTGGATTTGCAATTACTTGACCATAATAAGCACTTGTACCAATCATTGCACAAATTGGACTTATTCCAGTTCTAATTAATTTAGTTAAAGTATAATTTGATTGATTTTCTATACTTGGCATTTTATTCTCCTTTAATTTTCTAATTTTTTAATTGTTACTTTAATTCAACCTTGATAAACATCATTATCACCAACTATTAATGCAACATTACTTTCTGGGTCAGAAACAATTATGTGTTTTGATTTAACATTTGGATATTGTCTTAAAATAATTGCTCTAATATCATTACTTGTATGAATTGCTTTTGGAAATGGTGATAATATTTCAATTTCATCTTTATTTTCAAACAAAGTAGGTAATATTATCATTAATTATTTCTCCTTATTTTTAATTTGATTAGCAATTTCACTTAATATTTTTAATACTTTATATTCATTTTTTAATTCTTTAATAATAAATATTAAAAATATTATTAGTGTTATGCTTGTTATTAATATTGGTACTATTAATAAAATTTTTCATAATATCATTTTTTACTCTTTTCATTTTTTAAATCATTTAACATTAATTGAACAAAATGCACGATTTTTAGGAATGTTTAAAGTATTAAAAATTTGACCAGTTACTATAATTTCATCATTTTTGTTTAATAAAATACATCGGTTATAAAATTTTGGGTTATTAAAAATTAAAGTAACATAGTTTAATCCATTTCATTGACCTCTAACACTATAATATAATTCTTTATTACCTTTTTCGTAATATTTTGCTTCAATAGTGTTACTCAGTTTTACTGTTAATTTGACATAATTTGATTTCTCTTTCATTTTTATAATTCCTTATAATTGGGTTTGTTTATACGCATCTTGTTCATGTTTTGTTAATTTTATATTTCCTTGATAATTTGGTATTTTATCTTTATTTTTTGGATGGTTTTCTTGATAATCTCAATTCATAATATCTTGTACTAATACCATTAATGCACCAATAATTTTAGGTGTTGCTAAGGGATTGGTTAATAATTGTTTTGGGTTTAAATAAAAATTTTCTACACTTACTAATACTTTTTTATTATTTAAAAATTTTTTAAAATATAATAATTTTTCTTTATAAATATTTTTACATTCTAAAATAGTTTTTGCTTGGAATGTTTCATGAAAAATAATATTATTAGTTTCATTTGAATAGATAATAATGCCANTTACAATTACAAAAAAAAGACAAGATTTTTATTCTCGTCTTTTGTCATTTATTTTTAATTCAAGGGTAAAAAAAGAAAGGAGCTATTTTTAAAACTTTTTAGTTACCGACATCTTCGGTACGCTCCCAAAAAAAGTTACTTAAGTAACTTTATTTATGAATTTACATTTGTTTTTGAGGCTTTTTAGTAATCTGTGTTTCTTTGTTTTACAAAGTACTAGTTCAGATTAATTCTGTCTTCAAATTTTATCATAAAATGAGCAATTGCTGTATTTCAATTTTGAATAGGCAATGTTCATTTTTTTGTGATATTTTCAATTGCTAAGTAAAAAATTTTAAAAACTGCCATATCATTAGGAAAAACTTTTTTATTTCTAATAACTTTTCGTAATTGGCTATTAACAGATTCAATAGCATTTGTAGTATAAATTACCCTTTTAATTTCTGCTGGATAACTAATAAAAACCATTAAATTTTCTCAATTTTTATATCAAGATTTAGCAATTTGTGGATATTGTTTATTTCATTTACTTTCAAATGATTCTAAAGCTTGCATTGCTTGTTCTTCACTACATGCTGTATAAATTGGCTTTAAATCGATAACTAGAGACTTTCGATGTTTGTATGAAACATATTTTAAGCTATTTCTAATTTGATGAACTATGCATAATTGATGTTCAGTTTTAGGATAAACTGATTGTATTGCCTCTGACATGCCTGTTAAATTATCACTACAAGCAATAAGAATATCATTTAAGCCTCGATTTTTCATTTCTGTAAAATTATTTAATCAGAATTTAGCACCTTCATTTTCACTAATTCATAAACCTAAAACATCTTTTTTACCTTCTAAATCAACTCCTAAAGCTATATAAACTGATTTGTTAATAATACGTTTATCCTGACGTACTTTAACTACGATACAATCAAAATAAATGATTGGATAAACACTATCTAATGGACGATTTTGCCATGCTTTGACATCATCAATGACATCATCAGTAATTTGACTAATTACGCTTTCGCTAATATCTGCGCCATCATATAACTCTTGCAACTGCATTCTAATATCTGATAAAGTCATACCTTTTGCATATAGTGAAAGAACTTGTTGATCAAAACCATCAAATCTTCTCTGTCTTTTTGTGATTATTACTGGTTCAAAATTACTATTGCGATCTCTTGGTACATCAATTTCAATTTTACCTTGTTGAGTTATTAATTTTTTTTGATGTTGTACCATTACGAACATTGTCATTATTACTGCGTTGATTTCTTTCGTGTCCTAAATAATTTTGCATCTCACAATTCAACATTTTTTCTACCAATCGTTTAGTTAATTCTTTATATAAGCCTCCCTCTTTAAAAACTGTTGTTAAATCCTCACTATTTTCTAATAATAAATCTACTGCTTTTGATATTGGATCATTGTTATTAAGATTATCTTTTTTAGCCATCTGTAACTCACTCTTTCTAGATATATAAATTATATTTACTAGAATTAATTAAACATAGTTATTTTTGTAAGTCACACAGATTACTAAACATTCCCTTGTTTTTTTTTTGAAGTCTAAAATTAAATATATTTCTTGTATAAAATAAATATTATTTTTTATTGTTCCATATTTTAAATTTATAACAATTCTTTTAAAAAAATTATTATTTTCTTTATATATTAAATTTAAAGTTTCTTCATTAAAATGATATTTTTTTAAATTATTTTTCAAAATTTGAAATTGTTCATTTGTGATATATTGATAATTTAATGGTGAAGGTAGTATATTCACTAACAATCATTTTTCATAACTTAAATGCATGTTTTTATTAATTATTCTGTTTTTTTCTTTTTAATGCAGTCAATAATATTTGTTATTAAAAATGAATAATTTTGTTTATTAACAAATTCAAGGCTTCCAATTAAAGGTTCTGTTGATAAGAGTTTCCTAAACTTTTTTGTTTCTCTACTAGACATTAAATGACTGTCTGTAAGCTCACAATATATTTCTTTTTTATTTATCAAATTTATTTTATAATCTATTTCTCCTCTATTATCATTTTTATCCAATGATTCATATGATAAAAAAAATCTTTTTAAAATCTTTTGAAGAAAGAATTAAACATGAGATAAAATCATTTATTTTTAAATTTAATGTTTTTTGTTTTTCATCTTCTCTTCTTTTTCTTCTTGCTTTTTTTGTTTCAGAAACTATACTGCCGTCTTCATATATATAATTATTGTAAGTTATTTCATTGGTAGAATAAGAAGCAATATTTTTATTTTCTATTGTATTTAATATAAATTTAGATTCTAATAATTTCATTTAATAATAACTCCATTTAGATAAAAAAATCATTAATAAATGATATTTTTTTTTGTTAATTTACTTTTTCATATTGAGCTTGTAGAAATAAGAATTGATATTAATGTTAGTTTTTACCCCATAATTCCAGCTTCATATAAATGTTTAAAGTGACCTTCTTTAACTTTTAATTCATCAAAAGTACCAACTTGAACTAAACCTTTTTCTTTTTCTAAAACTAAAATCTTATCAACAGTTTTAATTGTTGATAAACGATGGGCAATAATAATACTAGTACGACCAATCATTAATTTATTAAATTGTGCTTGTATTTCCTTTTCGACAATATTATCTAAAGCACTAGTAGCTTCATCTAAAATTAATAGTTCTGGATTTTTTAAAAAGATACGAGCAATAGCTACTCTTTGTTTTTGACCACCAGATAAGTTAATCCCACGTTCACCTAAAATTGTATTATAACCATTAGGTAATTGTTCAATGTAATCATGTAAGTTAGCTTTACTTGCAGCAATTTTGATTTCTTCTAAAGTTGCTCCTTGCTTAGTATAACTAATGTTTTCAGCAAATGTGCCAAATAAAATTTGTGGATCTTGTTCAATATAGCCAATATGATGTAAGTATTGTGCTAAGTCAATATCACGTAAATCAGTATTATTATTAATTAAAATTCTTCCTTCAGCAGGGTCATAGTAACGTAGTAACAACTTAGAAATAGTAGTTTTTCCGACACCAGTTGCACCAACAATAGCATAACTTTTACCTTTTTCAAAAGTGAAAGAGAAGTTATTTAAAATTCAGTCTTCTTTTTCATCATAGCGGAAATTAACATTTTCAAAAATAATATCACTAGTAATTTGTTTTACTGGTAAGGCTTTTTCTTTATTAACTATTTTTGGTTTAATATTAAGAATTTCATTAACTCTGAAAATTGAAGTTGATGTTTTAGCTCAATTACCTAAGAATTGAATACTTTGAATAACTGGGAAAATTAAAGTGTTGACTGCTAATAAAAAAGCAATTAGTGTTGGAATACTAATGATTTGTTTACTTACAAACATGAAACCAGCAACTAAACCAACAATGTTAATTCCTGTTAGTAATGTAATTAGTAATGCTCTAGTAAAACTTTCAAAAGTAATAGTTTTTTTTGCTGCTTGGTAATATTTAAGATGTTCATTAGAAAATCTTTTATTTTCACTTTTTTCTGTAGCATTACTTTTAATTAAAGTAATAGTATTTAGTCGATCAGTAATATCAGCATTAACTTCAGTGTAAACTTTTCTTCATTTATAGTTTAAATAACGAATAATTTGAACATTTAATACTGATATTATTAAAATTGATAAAACAATACCTAAAACAATTAATGATAATTGTCAATTTAAAGAAAAAATAACGTAAATTGAACCAAAAAAAGTCACAATTGAACTAAGCATAGTTAAAGGAATAGATTGAATATTTTCACCAATAACACTAGTATCACTAATTAGTTTTGTTAAAGTGTCACCAATTTTGCGATCTTCATAGTATGACATATCTAAATCTAGTAAATGTTTTAAAACTTTATTTCGATATTCAATTTCAACTTTAATACCAATGATGCTTCCTGTTAAATTACGAAAGTACATAAATAATCCTGATGCAATTTGTAAACTAATTAAAATATAAGCTAAAGTAGTAATTTTTTCTCATTGAAAACCATCGGGGGTAGCTAAAAAATTATTAGTAATTTTAGGAATAATCACTGAAATTATTGAAGAAGCAATAGTGGTTAGTATTGCAATTAGATAAAGTAGTGGATATTTTTTAAAGTATTTAATAACTGCGCTTAAGAAACCACTTTTTTTTATTTTTGATTCATTATAATCAGTCATGCTTTTTTTTATTTTTGCTGTTGTTTTTTCTTTTGTCGGCGAAGCAGTAATTTTTGTTTTATTTTTTTTTGACATAATATTTGATCTCCTTATTAATAATTTATTTTTTATTTGTTATAGTGGTAACCCCAATTCTTTTAATGGAATATAATTAAAAAAATAACGACAATTACTATCTATTATATAATTTAAAGTATCTTTATATTCTGGTTTTTTAAATCAATCACTTAATAAATATCAGTATTCAATTTTGCAATTTAATATTGGTAAAAGTTTTTGTCATTGTTTTCTTTTAAAATCACAAGTTTGTAGTTTTTCATCAACACTTCCAGCAACATTTTGTGTTTTAATTTCAATAATGAAAAAAGTATTATTCTTATATACAAAAATACTGTCATCTGGTAGTAATTTTTTTGATAAAAAGTAATTTCAGTTTAAATTGTGGTGTTTTTCTAAATAAACATAGATTGCATGTTTTTTGAAAATATTAGCAACATGTTCTCCCATATAAAACAATTCAAATGCATCATTTCTTTTTAAATTGTGAATTCCAATCATATTTTTAATTTCATAATTTTCCTGTTTTTTAAAAAATGAATATAACTCTTTTTCTCCTTCAAAAGCGAGACCAGTTTTTGTATTTGCACCACCGATTCGATTTTTAACCATTATTATCATCCAATCTTTTTTTTGCTAGATTAAAATATTCAATATTATTTTCAATTCCTATGAAATTTCTATTGTGTATTTTACATGCAAGACCAGTTGTGCCACTGCCCATAAACGGATCTAAGACAATATCATTTTCATTAGTACAAGCAATTATAATTCTTTTTAAAAGATCTAATGGTTTTTGTGAAGGATGTTTACCATAAATTTTTTCAAATGGTTTAGGGGTAGTTATTGCTCAAACACTTCGCATTTGCTTATCTTCATTCTTAAAATTATCTTCTTCTCATTTAGAATATTTCATATCTTTGTAATTAAAAACATGTTTAGAATTACTATCTTTTTTTGCTCATATTAATGTTTCATGACTAGCAGTAAAATTTCTACAACCAATATTAGGTGTACAATTAGGTTTGTATCAAGCTATGTCGTTAAGAATGTGAAAATTTAGTTCTTGTAAAATAAAACCACAAATATAAATAGAATGATAAGTTCCAGTAATTATTAAAGTTCCATTTGGTTTTAAAATTCTTTTGCATTCTTTAATTCATTTTTGATGAAATTTATAATTTTCAAGAAAACCTTTACTTTTATCTCATTCACCTTTATTAACAGATGTTCTTTTGCCAGCGTTAACACTATAACCATCATTTGATAAAAAATAAGGTGGATCGATAAATATAAAATCAACTAATTCATTTTTCATTTTTTTCATTTTAACAAAACTATCTCCAAAAATAAGATTTATTTTTTTAACTTGATTTGAATTTGAATTATCTATTTTAAGTTTAACTGTTTTTCCATTTTTGGTTTCTAATTCTTTACTCACTAAACTCATTATTAGTACTCCTTAGTTACAATTATTTGTTTATATTATTACAATACTATTTAGTTTATTAAACTTCCCTTTTCTTTAATATTATATATTAAATAATTAATAAATAAGTATTTTACTATAGATACTATTTGTTAATTTTTATTACTTCACGTTTCATATATTGTTAAAAACTTATTATTTAATGGTTTTTTTGTTCTAGTAAATGCTTTTTTAAAATTTCTAGATAGTATTTAAAAGCAACAGTTAAATCTTGAAAGGCAAGTTTTCTTAATTCTTCAACATAATAATGGTTACGTTCAATTGATATTTTATCTGCTAATAATACTATTAATTCTAAAGGTTTCATTTCAGTTGCACCAGTAGTGTGTTTAGCAATTGCATGAAGAACTAAATCATCATGGTACTGATAATGATTTTTTAAATACAATGCTGCTACATAACCATGTCAAATTGGAAATGGTTCTTGTAAAATTTCTTTATTATATTTTGTTAAAAATTTAGTCATTTTATTTTTACTTCATTGTTTGCAAAGGTCATGATAAGTGCCTGCAATTAGGGCTTTATTAGCATCTTCGTTATAATGAATTGCTAATTTAACAGCCATTTTACCAACATTAATACAATGTTCAGTTCTATTGTTATCCAAATTTGCTTTTAAACGCTCATAACTATATATTAAATTATTGTTAATATAATCATTAATTTTTATATCAATTTGATTAATAATTTCACCATTTCTAATTTTGGCAGAGCTAATATCACTACTTGGTCGAACTACTAAATTTTGACACTTGTATTTTGACATTAGTTCTAATGTTTTACGATAATGAGGGCGATTAACAACAATAATTTTAACTAAATTAATTAACTGTTCAATTCCTTGTCATTTATTTAAGGTATATAAATTATCAGAACCAATAATAAAAAAGAATTTGTGATTTGGATAGTTTTCAATAAAGTAGTTAATAGTATTAATAGTATAACTAGGTTGTTTACTTGTTAGTTCATAATCATTTAATTTTATTCAAGAATAGTTTTTAATAACTAAATTAATCATATCGACTCTTTGTTGATCGCTGGCACTGACACTGTCTTTTAACGGATTTTGTTTTGTTGGTAAAATTCAAACTTCATCAAGTGAAAGTTTATGATAAGCTGTATTTGCAATATTTAAATGTTGATTATGAAATGGATCAAAAGTTCCACCAAAAATGCCAATTCTTTTCATTATTTGCTAGTTCCTAATGATTCTAAAATTTCTTTATTATATTTTTTTGTTCTTATCATTTTAATTTCATGTAAATAAGGTGGATGTCCATTAATTCATGGCGTTTCTAAAATTTTTATTTTAGTAAGCAACAATGGATGATAAATAATGTTAATTAAAGTTTGAAAACCAAGGTAACCCATTCCTAAGTTAGCATGACGATCTTTATGAGCATTGATTGGGTTTTTAGAATCATTAACATGAATAACTAATAATTTATCTAATCCAATAAGTTGATCAAATTGTTGTATTACTTGTTCTAAATTATTATTAAGATCATAACCAGCATCAGATAAGTGACAAGTATCTCAACAAACACCAATTAGTTCGGGTCTTTTTACATTATTAATAATATATTGAAGTTGTTCAAAAGTAGTTCCTACTTCACTACCTTTTCCTGACATTGTTTCCAAAGCAATTTTTACAGTTTGTTTTTCTAAACATGCTGCATTTAATCCTTTAACAATTTGATCTAAAGCAGTTTGTGGTAAAGCACCAACAGCACTACCTGGATGTAAAACCAAAGTTTTAATGCCAATATCTTGACAGCGAATTATTTCTTGTCGTAAGAAATCTACTGCTAATTGGTAAGTACTTTTGTTAATACTATTAGCCACATTAATAATATAAGGAGCATGAACAATAAGATTATTAATATTAATATTTTTTTCAATTAGTTTTTCTGTAAATTCTTTAATAAATAATGCTTTGGTTGGTTTACGAATTGTATTTTGTGGAGCACCTGTATAAAACATAAACGTATTGGCATTATAACTTAGAGCTTCTTCAAGAGCACCTAATAAATATTTTGGTGCTTTCATTGAAACATGAGATCCAATAATTAATTTGTCATTTTCCATCTTGCTTCCTCTTTCATTATTAATTTTCATCAAAAAGTTTTTTTCTTCTTGCAATTGCTTGTGTTTTTTTAATTTTCTTAATTGATGCTTTAATGTGTTGTTTTCTTGTTTCTTTTTTTATTGCTTCTAAATCTTTATTAAATTTTTTCTTATAACCAGGAGTTACATTTTTATTTTTTTTAAAGCGATTAATAACATATTGCTCTTCTTTATTTCTTTCTATTTTTCGTTTATGAGCAACGATGTTGTCATTAGTAATTTCTGGTAGTAACTTATTATCTTTAATTTTATAGTATTCTATTGGAACGTTTAAATTTTTTAACTTATAAATAGTAGAATTATCACTCTTATCATAAAATACATAAGAAATACCTGAATAGTTAGCTCGTCCTGTTCGCCCTGCTCGATGAAAATAATATTCTATATTATTTGTCGGTAATTGTAAAGAGATAACATGAGATACCCCTTCAATATCAATACCACGTGCTGCAATATCTGAACAAACAACATATTGATATTCAAAATTTTTAATACGTTTAAAAGTTTGAGAACGTTCTCGTGCTGGTAATCCACCATGTAAGATTGCTACTTTTTTATTTTCTTCAATTAAGACGTTTGCAATTTCTTCAATATTTTCTTTGTTATTAACAAAAATTAAACATAAATAAGGATCAAACATTGTTAATAATGATTGTAGTTGTTTTTTACTATCTTGATGATGATGATTAATAAAAATATGTTGAATTTTTTGAGATTTATTATCAATACTAATTGTAGTAGCGTTAGTAATATATTTTTTTAATCAAGTAACTAGTTGGGGTAATATTGTTGCTGAAAAAGTCATAATTTGAGTATTTTTATTCATTTTAGTAATTAAAAAATCTAAATCTTCCATGAATCCCATATCAAATAACATATCACATTCATCAATAACTAAAGTGTTAGTGGTAGTAATTGCTAACATATTAAGTTCATATAAACGTTTTAATCTGGTTGGAGTGCCAATTACAATTTGTGGTTGATTATTACTTAAATTATTACTTTGACGAATAATATCTTTTCCACCCACTAAACAAGCAATGCTAATATTTTGATCTTTGATTAAAGCTTTTAAAAAATTGAACGTTTGTTGAGCAAGTTCACGAGTAGGTGTAATAATAACTGCTTGTG
Organism: Spiroplasma endosymbiont of Danaus chrysippus; assembly: GCF_902809815.1. GTDB lineage: Bacteria > Bacillota_I > Bacilli_A > Mycoplasmatales > VBWQ01 > Spiroplasma_E. Next base: position 13,675 of record NZ_CADDIL010000002.1, read on the forward strand.
TTACTTTTAAAGTAACATTACAATTATTTAAAATTGGAATTAAATAAGTATGAGTTTTACCACTACCAGTAGCACTTTTAATAATTAAGTTTTTATTAGTTAATGCTAAAGGAATGATTTCAGTTTGGACTGGTGTTGGATTAATTAGTTTTTCTTTTTTTAAATTTTCAATTAGTCATGGTTGTAAATTAAATTGTTGAAATGACATACGTTCACCTTTTTCTTTAATGCAATATTAATATTTTATCTTATTTTTACTAAGTTCTTTAAAAAATAAGATAAAAAACTTTATTAAAAGTAATAATAATTACTATTTTAATGTTTAAGATTATTAATTTTCAAAAAATAAAAAAATACATCAGTAATTTATACAACTAATTGTTTATCTAAATTTCTAATTTAATAAAAGTAAAATGTCAATAGATTATTTGTAATCATGTAAAATTAACTTAGAAAAAATTTAAGGGCTTAGAAAAGAGGTTTGTAATTTATGTCAGAAGAAGATGAAGAAGAAAAGAAAAAGAAGAAGAAATCAACAAAAATTATTGCTGGTCTTATCGGCTCTGCAGCTTTAATTGGAGCCACCATTGCTGGTGGTATGACAGCTATTGCTGAAACAGAAGGAGAAAAAGAAGAAGAGGAAGAAAAAAATAAAAAAAAATCAAATGGTTCGATCTCTAAACATTCATCAATTAGTGATAATAAACGAATTTTAGCAGTAATTTTAAAAAGTAAAACAAATTTGTAATTAAAAACTGAAGACAAATTGAAAATGACAAGTCCAGAAACTGTAAAGGAGGTTATTAAAGAGAGACTAATTGAAAGTAATCCACAATCAAATTTAATAAAAGAAAAAATTATTTTAGGTAATTTAAAATATAATAATATGAACATTAAACCAACTACTTTAACAGTTGAAATGACTTATGATGACCCTTTAGTTATTGGAAGTGTAATTTTAAATGTAATTTATCCAAAATAAAAGATAAGAAGAACTTGTTTATAAAATGACGCAAATTTATATATTAAGAAAATTTAGGGGGTTATTTATATGCAAAATAATTTAAATATAATGTTTTTAGTTAATTGATCAGATTTTTCATTAAAGGACTGAATAATCATAGGATTATCAATATTATTATTAATGCTAACTTTTATTTTTATTTTAGTTATTTTTCTTTTTAAAAGAAAAAGATTTAATTTTAAAATAAATAATATTATAAGTGATAATTTAGTAAAAATAGGTAAAAATAATTATAAATTTTCAAGTAGAAATGCTTTTATACTCTTTAATGAAATTAAATCAATAATTTTAGATAAGCGTTATAAGTATTTTTATAAATTTAAAAAGAGATATAAAGATGGTAGTTTAAATAATGAACTTTTTGATATAGTTCAAAAATATTATTTAAAAAATGAAAAAGAATTAAAGAAAAAACCAAAACCTTTATTTGAAAATAAAAAAAATGATAAACCCAGTGATGCTGTTAATAAAAAAGATGATAAAAAAGTTAAATTTGTTTTTGATGATCAAGAAATGACAGTAAAAATTGAAGAAGATAAATAAAACTACTCAATTGAGTAGTTTTATTTATAACTATTTTTTATCTTTTAAAAATATGTATAAAAATTTAACACCAAATATTCTAGATATTATGATATAATTCTTTAAACTTAATTTAAGTTTTCAACTCATTATTTTATTTTTTTAAAGTAAATGGATTTTTTATTTTTTTGAAAGGAAGATTAAAAGATATGTATAGTAAAGTTAAAAAAATAAAAAGTATATATAAATTAATTGCTGAAATTAAAGAAGAAATAAAACTTCCAGAAGGATTTGAAGAAAGAAAAATGTACCATGCTTGAGTACAAGAACCAATTTGCAATGTTTTAGATACCACTTGATATCATGAAATTGATATAAAAATTCAAAATATTGAAAAAAGATTAAATAATAATATTAATAAAACTAGTTTAAAAGAAAGGGCGCATAACTTTAACCCTTGGAATCATAATTGGATAACAAAGAACGATATAACTATCGTTCTTTTTTTGTTAAAAGATTAAAACTTAATAAAACTGTCGTAGAAGTCTAATAGTGAGTACGAAATGTAAATACTTCTATATCAGTATAAAAGAGTTATTTAAGAATGTTAATGAAATTGTTGTTGTATGAAATTGAGATTAATTTTGCATAGAAATACACAACCACAAATCCTGTTTTATTTTCTATTTTCAAATAATTGCACCAAAAGGGGTTATGTATAACATACATACGTTATCAAATATATATTATCACAAACGAAAGTAAAACAAATAAAGAAAGGAATGATAGATATGATGTTTTCTATATTTAATTTATTATCAAGTGTTGACCCACAAACTCAACAGTTATTAAACAATTTAATGGAAGTATTGTTACCAATTTTGTATGCAATTGGTGGTTGTGGTTTAGCATTTAGTACTATCAAGTATGCTTTTAAAATTCATAGTGATCCCGAAAACAAAGGAGAGTATTTAAGACATATGGTTTGAAGTGTTTTAGGTTGTGCTTTGATTTTAATGTCATCAGGTATTGCTCATATTATTTTTGCAAGAATGCTAGGTTTATTGTAATTATGAGGTGCAATTATTGTTGACTAAGAGCAAGTTGAAGTATGAAAACTATGCTTTATGGCAACACTTTTTATAAACATATTTGTAACTATCATTTTATTGAAGAAGCAAATTTATTATTAGATGTTAAAGAAAATCTAAAAGAAAAATTAGGTGGTGAAAGTTAATGCAATTTATGTTTAATGATTTTTTAGGAATTAAAACAGCTTTTTTTCAAATACTTTATAACATTTTTGTGAAAGGGCCTTTATACATTGTTCATGGTTTAGGTGATGCTATTACTTATTTATCTGGTCAAAAAATTGTTGATAAAATTTTTGGAACAAATGGTCATTTTTTAAATATGCCTCCACAATTTTTGATTTTTTTAGCAATAGCAATTATGTTAATTGTGTTGTTTGCTGGGGGTGTAATTTTGCATGCTATGGTTCATCAAAATATACGTAGTGAAATTGCTGGTATTGCAAATCGTAGCATGGTGGTTAGCCCTAAATACTGGACCACTTTTGGATAGACAGTTTTAAATTTTTATTTGTGAAATTGGTGGTTTTAGAAATTTAGAATGTATTCTTTCGTAATTATAAAACATAATATATTGGTTTACATCATTTATAGCTTCATTGAGAGAAAAATATTGATTTGAACCTTTAGGTAGTCATTCTTGAGATAAATGAGAAAATCAGTTTTCAGATATTACATTGCCACCAATATCATAAGGTTGTTTTTTGCTTAAAATTATTTGCTTATCAGCAGCTCAATTTGTGATGTCTTGACAATAAAATTCGTTGGCGTTATCTGAGTGTAAAATAACGTTTTTTACTTGGTTTCAAGAGAATTGTTGATTTATTTTTTCAAGTGCAGGAAGGATTAAATCTTGATAGGATTTGTTTGAACATGTATTATAGCTTACAATATTATTTGAATAAAAATCAATAATTACAAAAAGATATAATCAACCTTNTTTTGTGAAAGGGCCTTTATACATTGTTCATGGTTTAGGTGATGCTATTACTTATTTATCTGGTCAAAAAATTGTTGATAAAATTTTTGGAACAAATGGTCATTTTTTAAATATGCCTCCACAATTTTTGATTTTTTTAGCAATAGCAATTATGTTAATTGTGTTGTTTGCTGGGGGTGTAATTTTGCATGCTATGGTTCATCAAAATATACGTAGTGAAATTGCTGGTATTGCAAATCGTAGCATAATTGTTATTTTGTTATTACTTTTAATTCCTTTATTTTTTTGGGTCATTAATTTTACAGTTATTTCAATAATTCACATTATTATGCCTGAATTTGTTCATGGAGAGAAATTAGCTAATATGGTTGGTGCATTAGGATTTACTGATGGATTAAATCATCAAGACTGACATTATGATGTAGGATATCCTGATATGGAAAACTACAATTTGTTTTTGGGTACACTTGGTAGTTTCTTTTGTATGATTATATTTTTCTATTTAGGTTTAAGTTTAATTCAACGAATTTTTGATTTGTTTTTATTGTATATAACTTCACCAATTATTTTTTCAACTGCAACAAGTGGTGTTAAATGACAAAAAATAAATTTGTGAAAAGATTTAGTTATTGGAAGATTTATTTCATCACTTGGAATTGTTTTGAGTTTAACTTTATTTATAAATTTAGAACCTTTAATGTTAAATGCTGGTAATGATGTAAGTGATAGTTGAATACGTCAGTCAACATTTAAATTGTTATTTATTACTGGTGGAGCTGTTGCTACATATAATTCGCAAATGTTGTTTGCTTCCATGGTTGGACAAACAGTTGGCATTATGGAGGGGATGCGTATGTTAACAACAATGAAATCTGCAAGTAGTGGTTTAAAAGCAGGAACGATTGGTATGTTTGGTCTGGGTAAAAGTTTACTTATAGGAAAAAGAAAAATGCTAGGCAAAAACAAAGATGGAGAAGGTAGTGGTGTTTTAAATAGATTACAAAGTGGTGGACTTGCAAAATTTGCAAGGTTTAGTACCAAAGCAACTGTTGGTTCAGTCTTAGCTACTGCTGGATTTATTGGTGGTTCTCTAGCTACATATAAAACATTTGGAGTAAAGGGTAGTTTAAAAAGAGCAGGTAAACACGCAATTGTAAATCCTACTAAAAAATTAGCCAATATAGTTAAATCAAAAAGTTCACAACAATATGCTAAAGGTACATCAAAACATGAATCACATAATTTAAAAAATGAACTTAAAAATCAATTTAAAAAGACTCCTTTTAAAAAAGAAGATATTGATTTATCAATAGTTGGCAGTGCAACAAATAAAAATGTTATTCATGGAACAACTGCACGATATACAAATAAACCTCGTAGTGAAGTTGACCAAAAAATTGTTGATAAGTATTTTGAAAATGGTCAACCAAATTGATATGACAATCAATCTAAAAATAATACTGAGAAAATAAAAAGTGATTGATTTGATACCAAAAACTTAGGTAAAAAACCTATGAGAAAAACAAAAAATAATTTGTTAATTGGTATGAAAAAAGATAAAAAAGGAGAAAAATAAATATGGCATACGTTTATTTAATAAAATATAAAGTTAATTATACATTTGAAACAAAATATAAAGCCTTTTGTACTTTTGTAGAGGCTAGTAATTTTCATAAAAATTATAAAAATCATTTATTAGAAAATGCGTTTATTACACATTATGAAATATTAGTATTGGAAGTTGATATGAATTGTACCAATCCAGAAAAACATTAATGAAAGGAAAAATATTTATGGAATGTAGAGAATATAGAATGGTTGGTTCTTGTGATAAATGTAGAAAACAATCTTCTTTTGGTAATAGATTATGTAATAAATGTTTTTGATTATTAATAGGTAGAAAGGAAAGTTATAAATATGAAAATTAATGGTAAAGAATATGATCGTTTTAAATTTGTTAATAGTTTTTATAGAGATAAATATAAAGAATGTAAAGAAAAAAATATATCAGATGATTTAATAAATTATGGAATGTTAAAAATATTAGAAAAACTTATTAAAAAAGAAAAAGATATTGATTATGCATTAAAAATTATTGAAGGTTGATATGCTTTTTTAGAAGCCAAACGTGATGGATATGCCTAAATTAATTTTTAAAAAAGAAACACATCAGTATTTTATTGATAATCAAGAATTAATATCAGTTTCTAGAATTATTGATAATTATTTAGGATTTGGATATAGTCATATAGCACCAGAAGTATTAAAAAATGCTTCAGTTCGTGGTAAATGAGTTCATAAACTTAATGAATTATATTTACAAAATATTAATGAAGAAAATATTATTAATAATTTATTAAAAAAATTAAAACCAGTAACAAATTCAATAAATTATTCTTATTGTAAAAAATCACTTATGTTTTTAAAAGAAAAATTTAAAGATAAAAATAATTATGAATTTATTATAGAAAAACCTATTAATGATAATGTAATTGCTGGAACACCAGATTTAGTTTATTTAAATAAAAAAGAAAATAAATATTATTTAGTGGATTATAAAACTTATGCTTGTATTGATGAAGATAAATTAAAAAGAATTCAATTACAATTAACTGCTTATTATTGTTTGCTATTTAAAAATCAAATGGATATATCAAATATTGCATATATTTATTTAACTAATAAAAATATTCAAAAAGAAATAGTAATTGAAATAACAGAAGAATTAATAGATGAATGATTAATAGCAAAATGAACTTTTAGAAAGTATTAATAATATTTAAAGGAGAAAACAAAAATGAAAATGAATAAAGAAAAATTACTTAATTATTATCATGATAAATTAAAACGACATGAAAAAGATTTAGAAGACATAAGATTAAATGAACGTTTAATTGCTAACCTTTTAATGGATGCAGAATGTATGATTGAGAGAATTAATAAAGGTGAATTTGATAATGAATAAATGTACATTTAATCAAACTACTAAATTTACTAGTTTAATACCGCCACATGATGAGCATTTTGAACAATTACAATGTGAAAATATGACAGAAGAGCAATTTGATGAATATGGTAGAGCATATTGTAAAGAACATAGAAATCAAGTTGATGAAATTAATAAATCAAGACATAAAAATTGTATTAATAAAGAAAAAATACTTAATTATTTTAGAAATACAATTGGTACAAATGGTAATTTTAATATTTTAAAAAGTCAAGAATTAACAGCAATGTTAATTTCTCAAATGATAGAAAATGGTGAATTTGATAATGAGTAATAATAAAAATGAATTAAAAATTCCTAATTTTATTAAAAGTAATAAAGAAGAATTATTAAAATTTAGAAATTATTATGAAATGATTAGAAATTCTAGTAAAGATTTAAGAAATATGAATCAACAAAGTTTATTTAATGCTTTATTTAATTTATATAAATTAAATCTTTCAATTAATCCTATTAAAAAAGAATTAGCATTAATTCCTTATGGTGATGAATTACAAGTTCAAATTCAAGAAGATGGTTGATTAACATTATTACAAAGAACTGGATTAGTAGTTGATTTTCAAAGAGAAAAAATAACAACTGCACATAAATTTAATAAAGAAAATAATAAATGAGAAATTAATCCAGCATTAATTTTTGAAAGAAAAACTATTAATACAATTGGTTATTATTGTTATATTTCACTTTTAGATAAAAATGGTAAAATTAATAATTTTTATAAAGGAATGACTGTTGAAGAAATTAATCAACATAAAGATAAATATGGCAAAACTTATAATAAAAAAAGTCAAGAATGAAAATTAAATCATATATGAACTTCTGCTTTTGACCAAATGGCTTTAAAAACTGTTGTAAAAGCATTAATTCGTGAAATTAATAAAACACCAATTATAGTATTAAATAATCAAGATGATATTAATTTAGCACTTCAATTAGACCAAGGTGTAGTAATTGATGAAGAAACAATTGCTTATAAAGATAATACTGGTGATGAAGTTAAAATTATTAATTCAAATAATGAAACTGATAATAATGATTTAAATTCTGCTTTATCTAAATTAGAAGAATTAGAAAAAGAAGAAGAAATAATAGAAAGTTTTGAAGTTTAATATGAATAAAGAAAAATTAATTATTTGATTAAATAAACAAATTAATATTTGTTTATGTGACTCTTTAAAAGAAGTAGGTAAACTTACTGCTTATTATAAAATACTTGAATTTATAGAAAAAGGTGAATTTGATAATGACTAAACAAGATATTTTAGAAATAATAGATAAATTAAAAGAATTAAAAAACTTAGATGGAATAACTATAAATATAAAAATTGAAGATATTAATATTGAAAATAATTAATATTTAGGCATTTGACATATACTGTTCTTAATTTAACTCCTATTCCTTATTTTATTTCTCGCTTAAAATATGTCAATGTAAGTCCTAAATTTTATTTTATAGTGGTTAGCCCTAAATACTGGACCACTTTTGGATAGACAGTTTTAAATTTTTATTTGTGAAATTGGTGGTTTTAGAAATTTAGAATGTATTCTTTCGTAATTATAAAACATAATATATTGGTTTACATCATTTATAGCTTCATTGAGAGAAAAATATTGATTTGAACCTTTAGGTAGTCATTCTTGAGATAAATGAGAAAATCAGTTTTCAGATATTACATTGCCACCAATATCATAAGGTTGTTTTTTGCTTAAAATTATTTGCTTATCAGCAGCTCAATTTGTGATGTCTTGACAATAAAATTCGTTGGCGTTATCTGAGTGTAAAATAACGTTTTTTACTTGGTTTCAAGAGAATTGTTGATTTATTTTTTCAAGTGCAGGAAGAATTAAATCTTGATAGGATTTGTTTGAACATGTATTATAGCTTACAATATTATTTGAATAAAAATCAATAATTACAAAAAGATATAATCAACCTTCTTTAGTATTTATTTGTTTAGTGTCCATTGATCAAATTTGATTTGAAGAGGTTGTACTTTTATAATCTTTGTTTACTTTATCCATTGTAGGTATTCACTTATTTGGATTTTTTTTGTTTTTAGGATAGTTATTTTTAGTTTGTTTTAATCCTTGAAGATTGTGATCTTTCATAATTTTTCGCATTTGTTTTGTTGATAATTCTAGATTTAAAATAATATGTTTGTATTGTTTTAATCATTCTTTAAATGCTGAAAAAATTCGTAAATAGCCATAAATTTGTCCTTTTCTTGTAAAATGAAATTCAAGTAAAAGTTGGCATAATTCTTGATATTTATGTGTACAATTACTAATTTGATTTTTTTCTTTTTTAATAGGGTTTTGTTTGTTTTTTACAAAATAATATGTTGATCGGTTTAGTTGAAGATGTTGGCAAAGATATCTAATTGAATATTGGTTTTTGCTATCATCAATAATTTGAATTTTTTGTTTGATATTTAACTTGTTAATTACTAATGCTATTTGTTTAATTTTATCCATTATTAAAAATCCTTTCATGTCAAAATTAGTGTTAATTGTATAACACAATTGTTTTTCGAATACATTCAAGTTTTTTTTAAATTAATGGTCTAGTAAAAAGGGCTAAGTAGCAAGTAGCAAGTNCAGGATAAACGTATTATTAACAAATCAGTTTATATAGCTTTAGGAGTTGATTTAGAAGGTAAAAAAGATGTTTTAGGTTTATGAATTAGTGAAAATGAAGGTGCTAAATTCTGATTAAATAATTTTACAGAAATGAAAAATCGAGGCTTAAATGATATTCTTATTGCTTGTAGTGATAATTTAACAGGCATGTCAGAGGCAATACAATCAGTTTATCCTAAAACTGAACATCAATTATGCATAGTTCATCAAATTAGAAATAGCTTAAAATATGTTTCATACAAACATCGAAAGTCTCTAGTTATCGATTTAAAGCCAATTTATACAGCATGTAGTGAAGAACAAGCAATGCAAGCTTTAGAATCATTTGAAAGTAAATGAAATAAACAATATCCACAAATTGCTAAATCTTGATATAAAAATTGAGAAAATTTAATGGTTTTTATTAGTTATCCAGCAGAAATTAAAAGGGTAATTTATACTACAAATGCTATTGAATCGGGCGCATAACTTTAATGGATAGATTCATAAAATAAAACGGATAACAAAGAACGATATAACTATCGTTCTTTTTTTTGTTAAAAGATTAAAACTTCATAAAACTGTCGTAGAAGTCTAATAGTGAAAAAAATGAACATTGCCTATTCAAAATTGAAATACAGCAATTGCTCATTTTATGATAAAATTTGAAGACAGAATTAATCTGAACTAGTACTTTGTAAAACAAAGAAACACAGATTACTAAAAAGCCTCCTATTTTTTGATATTTTATTTTCTATTTGGTTAATTTCCAACGCCATTTTTTTAAGATTTAAATAATTTTTGTCTAATTGTTTTAATCTTTCATTAATTTTGATTATTTTATTTCCTTGTCCTAGTTTTTTCATTTAAATAATTTATTCTTTGATTTACATTTTCTATGAATAAATTGTCATATCTTTTTTTCGATTTATTAATTTCATCTTTAAAATAATCAAAAGCTTCAATGCCAATTTCATTTTTATTAGTATTTATTGTTTTTAATTCAATACTATCTTCTTTTTGTTCTTTTTTTTCTAAAAACATTGTTTCTCATTCTGGATTCATTTTCTTTTTCATAATAACTTCAGTCCTGAATAATTTAAATTTTTACTGATTTCGATTTAGTACTACTTGTTGAAGGTTGATTTTGCAAATCTATACAATTTATTTCATTTTTACAATTTAATGAAAAAGTTTCTTTTGAATTTAGAAACTTAGGATTAAAAATGTCTCCTGTTATTAAACAAGGTTTATTTGAAAATAAATTCATTTGTTTTAGTATTTCACTTTTATTAATTAAAAATTTTCTTTCTTGTTTTTTATTTTGAAAAATAGGTGATTGATTAATATAATTTGCACCTAAATTAACAAATTTTTGTTTTTCATCACTTAATCTATGTTTTCACATAAGACCAAATAACTCTTTAATGGCTTCTTTATCAAGACCATCAAATTCTGGTTCTCCATTACAATTGAATTTATATTTTTCTATAAAATCAATCATTTTTTTAGTTTCTCTTAATTCTTTAAATATTACTTTATAAGTCTGTTTGTAGATTTGTTGAAATATACTTTTATTCATAAAATTTTCCTTTCAAAATAATAAAAATTTATTTACTTTTAAAATAAAGTAAATGAGTTAAAAACTTATATTAAGTTTAATTAAATTATACAAAAAATTTTCTATTTTTAATATAGAAAAAACTAAATTTTTAGGGGTTATTTGAAATTTTTGAATTTATGTTTATTTAGTAGTGTAATTTTTTTCAAAATAGTTTATTTTTTTATAACTTTTTTTGGGAAATTTTTACTCGATATTGACATTGACGTTCTTTTTCGTTGTATTTTTTTGATGGTCAAAAATTGATTTTAATTTTTTATCATTTTTAATTTCTGATTTATTTTTCTGATAATTAAAAGCAAATTTTACTTGTTCTTTATAATTATCAATGGGTTTAAATCTTGGAATATAATGCTCAGGATTTTCAAAAACTTCACCAGTTTTAGGATTTCTAACAGTTCGCTCATTTATTTTCATAACTATAAATTTACCAAAATTTATTATATTTACATTTTCACCTTTAACATTAGTTTCAATAATAATTTTAAATAATTCATTAACACACTTTTGAACATCAGTTTTATCAACTCATGTTCTCTTGTGAATTTCTTTGATTAAATCATTTTTAGTCATAAATTCACTTCCTTAAATTTTTTATTATTTTAAAAAAATAAAGGTTCTACATTTAAAAAACTAAAACCAAAAATATCATCATTTTTATTAAATTTCATACAATCGTTATAGCCACTAAGTTTTAATTTAACAAATTTATGTTTTTTTTGTAGTTGAATGAAATTGATTTGGTAAATTAAAATATTCAACTACAAAACCTGATGCATCATTCTGTTTAAAAACTATTTCTTCTAAATTTAATTCAAGAAAATATCTTTTTAAAGATCAAGATGTAGTTACTAAATCTTTAAATTCACCCTCACTATATCGTATAAATTCTTTTTCATTAATTTTAGTTCTTTCTTTATTAGCATATATATATATATATATATATATATCATACGTTTCTATATCAACTCCAACACTATTAAAAATATAATCAAAATGTTTTGTTCAATTTAAATCTAATTGACCTTCACTTTTTGTCAGTTGTTTTGATTTCATAAATTACTTTCCTTATCTTTTATAAAATATATTTATTTCTTTAATTTAATTTTTAATCCTTTATTTTTTGCTAGTTTTAGCAAGCAAATATCGTTCTTTATCCGCATTAGCTAGCGCTTGATATTTTTCTTTTTCAGTTATGTCTAATTCAATTCATTGTTTATTTAAAGATTTAACAATTTCAGTTGATTTTAAATCAGGATGAGTCAATTTGAAATCGTTTCGCTTATTTTTAAGAAAAAAGAAATAAGCATTCATTGGTTGTTTTGGAGCATTAACATCTTTTATCTTTTTAGTTCTTTTAATTTTCTGATTTTTCAGTTGCTTTGACATATAAATAACCTCCTAAGTTTTTTGATTTAAATCCTATATTTTTAATTTTTAAATTGATTTTCATTTCCTTCTTTTTTTAAAGAACAACTGGGACATTTATTAGGATAACTGACATTACAACTATGACAACTAATAGATTTATTTACTTTTTTGTTTTTACAAAATAAACTTTTTATTTTTTTAAACATTTTGCTTTTGAATCCTTTCTATGATTATTTTTATGCGATTATCATAACTAATACATTAATAAGTAATAATAATTTTACAATATTTCTACAATTAATTTTTAATATGCTTTACTTATAAATATTTAACAAATAAATCTATCCATGATTACGATTTTTTAAATTAGAATTTTTTAATAAAATAATTTCTTTTTTTAATTGTCTTATAGTGTTTCTATAATTAATTAAATCAATATTAAATTCAAGATTTTCTTTTATTTCCATTTCTTGAATTTTAATAAATAAAATACTTCTTTTATCTAATTTTACTATGTTTTTATTAATATCAATTCACTTTTGATTAACTCACTCAATTGTTTTTTCAACTGCAACAAGTGGTGTTAAATGACAAAAAATAAATTTGTGAAAGGATTTAGTAATTGGAAGATTTATTTCTTCACTTGGAATTGTTTTGAGTTTAACTTTGTTTATAAACTTAGAGCCTTTAATGTTAAATGCTGGTAATGATGTAAGTGATAGTTGAATAGGTAAATCAACATTTAAGTTGTTATTTATTACTGGGGATGCTGTTGCTACATATAATTGGCAAATGTTATTTGCTTCAATGGTAGGACAAACAGTTGGCATTATGGAAGGAATGCGTATGTTAACAACAATGAAAGGTGCAAGTAGTGGTTTAAAAGCAGGAACCATTGGTATGTTTGGTCTTGGTAAAAGTCTACTTATTGGAAAAAGAAAAATGTTAGGTAAAAACCAAGATGGAGAAAGTAGTGGAGTTTTAAATAGATTGCAAAGTGGTGGAATTGCAAAATTTGCAAGGTTTAGTACCAAGGCAACTGTTGGTTCAGTCTTAGCTACTGCTGGATTTATTGGAGGAACAGTTGCTACATATAAAACATTTGGAGCAAAGGGTAGTTTAAAAAGAGCAAGTAAACATGCAATTTTAAATCCTACTAAAAAATTAGCCAATATAGTTAAATCAAAAACTTCACAACAATATGCTAAAGGTAGATCAAAACATGAATCACATAATTTAAAAAATGAAATTAAAAATCAATTTAAAACGACTCCTTTAAAAAAAGATGATATTGATTTATCAATAGTTGGCAGTGCAACAAATAAAAATGTTATTCATGGAACAACTGCACGATATACAAATAAACCTCGTAGTGAAGTTGACCAAAAAATTGTTGATAAGTATTTTGAAAATGGTCAACCAAATTGATATGACAATCAATCTAAAAATAATACTGAGAAAATAAAAAGTCATTGATTTGATACCAAAAACTTAGGTAAAAAACCTATGAGAAAAACAAAATCTAATTTGTTAATTGATATAAAAAAAGATAATAAAGGAGAATAAAAATGGAAAAAGTAAATTTACCAAAAAGTACTAAAAAAATTCATTATCAAATTTTTCGGGGTATAAACTTGACTGATTTATTAGTATTATTGATTTTTATAAGCATATCTATTTCAATAGCGTTTTTAATTTCAATTAATATTTATTTAAAATTTTCTTTAAGTTTAATAATAATGGCACTTGGTTTTATGTGTATTCAAAAATTCAAAAATGAAACAAGAGCGTATGAAATGATTGTTCGTGCAGTTACTAATCAAAGTGCTGGGATTATGACACAAAGATTATTTAATTTTTTAATAAAAACAGTACAAGAACAAAAAACAAATAATATTAAAGGTAATAAAAATAAAATACATTTTCTTGCTACTGATTTTTGTAAATATTTTTCTATAAATCAGAATGCTTTATATAATTCTATAATTTATAAAGAAAAGCAAACTACTGTTTTAAAAAAAGAAATAGATGAATTAACCAGTTTAAAATTTGAATTTTTAGATGAAACAAATAATAAATATGATTTAATTAATTTATTTAATTCTGGTGGCTATCATAACGGCATAATATATGTGCAACCAAATACCAATCTTTTTAAAAAACATTGTATTGATTTAAAAAGAGATTATACAAATATTTTTTTACCTTATACAAAAAATATAACAAGTAAGTATTCATTGCGTTTATATGAGTATTTACGTAGTTATTTACATATGAATGCGAAAACAAAAAAAACACCAACTTATAATCATGAATGAGATTTTGAACAACTTGCTAAAATTTTAAATTTATCATTAAATAGTAATTATTTTAAAAGAATTAACAATTTAAAATCAAAAGTTTTAGAACCAGTTAAAACAGATTTGTTAAAAACAGATATTATTTTTACTTATGAATTGCAAAAAGTTGGTAGAAAATATAGCAAAATTATTTTAAATACGCATTTGGATTTAGAAAAATTTAATGCTCAAAATCCTGAATTAGAAAAAGTACCAACTAAAAAAGAATATAAAGAATATGCAAATAAATCAAAGCTAATAGCAAATTATTTTGAAAAACAAAAAAATAAAATAATTGAAAAGACAATTTTAAGTGATGAACAGGTACAAGATATTTTAAATAATATTGATAGTAATTAATTGCTCATTTTATTATAAATAAATATTTTTATTTACTTTTCTGTATAATAATAAATATAAATAATTAATAATAAATATTTTTAAATATAAATATTTAAAGAAAGGAATATAAATGAAAGTAATTACTTTTGCAAACTCTAAAGGTGGAGTTGGAAAAACAACTTTAACTTTAAATCTAATTAATGTTCTATCGCAATTAAACAAGAATATTTTGGTTTTTGATATTGATCCTCAAGCTAATTTAAGTAGAGCCTTATTATCAAATTATACTAGTAAAAAAAATATCGAATTATGGTTTAAAGACTCTGAACAGAAAGAATTATTAAATTCAATTGAAAAAACAAATTTAGAAAATGTTTTAATTGTTCCTGCATATAATAATTTGGTTTTAGAAACAAATACATATGTTACTGCTATGAGTATGGGAGAATTAATTCTTAAAAATAACTTATTTAAAATTAAGGAAATTTTAAATAAAAAATTGATTATATTTTTTTTGATTCATTTCCATCAATGAATAAAATTTTATTAAATGTTTTATTGGCTAGTGATGAAATAATAATTCCAACTGAACCACATAAATTTAGTTATGAAGGATATAAAACAATCAAAGAACCTTATGATAAAGCAATTAAAACATTAAATCAACTTGGTTAAATATAAAAAATAATATGAATTATTTTTTAATTAATAAAGTTCAAAGGAATAAAACTCATGAAGCTGTAATTGAAGCTATTAAAAATAGTGAAATTGGTGAAATGATTTTAAAAACTAAAATTCCTTTATCAACAATTAAACAAAAAGAAACTATGTTGATGAAATTTCATTCTATTACAGATAAAAATCCAATAGGCTTTTTAACAAATGAACTAATTGAAAAAGGAGTATTATAAATATGAGCGGAAAAAACAGTACATTATTTGAGAGCATACAAAAGAGTATTGACTCTGTTGATAAAGGATTTGTTAAAAAAAGTGAACTTAAAAAAGAAAACTTGTTAAATGATAAACATATTTATAGTATAGAATTGAATAAAAAGATTGTTAAAACAATTTCTATTGATCAAAAAACTCAAAATATGTTAAATGAACTTAAAGAGAATAATTACAAAGTTAATTTATCTCAATTAGTTCGTCGCGAAGTATCTAAAATATATAAAGAATTGATTATTTAAAATAAATAATAATATTTATTTTAGTAAATAAAATTATTTATTTTTATTTACTTGTATGTATAATAATAAATATTAATAAATTTGTATATTAAAAATAGAAATAAAAATACCTAACCAAAAAGGCTAGGCAATTGGGGAGATATACTCCCTTGCACAGCATTACCTGTACTAACAATTTAATTATATAATTAAATTGTAAATATGTCAAATTAAAAAGGAATTGAAATGAAAAAAATATATTGATGAGAATTAAGAAAAGGTATTGGAATAACTATTTGTATACCAGGTGATGAACATGATGGTATACAAAGCAAAAGACCCGCTATTGTTTTAAAAACACATCCAGAGTTTATAACTGTCCAACTATTATCCACACAACCAAGTCAACATGATTTAGATTGAGTTGTTATAAATAATAAAAAACAATATATTAGACCTATTTATTTAAAAAATATTACAGAAAACCAAATATCAGATTTTTGATTTGATTTTTCTAGTAGAAAACCTTTTTATTTAAATAAATCAAGCAAATTAATGAAGAACATTGAAAATAACAAATATATATCTAATTCAATAACATTAAAATTAGATGAATATTTGGAACTTAAAAAAAAGATTGTTAGACAAACTCAGCAATTAAAAAAACAAGACTCATATCTAAAAATCAAGAAATTAAAAATTGAAAATAAACAACTTAAAAATGAAATTGAATTATTAAAAAATTCTCAGTTAAAAAATCGTAATCGTGGATAGATTTCTTTGGGAATGTTTAGTAATCTGTGTGACTTACAAAAATAACTATGTTTAATTAATTCTAGTAAATATAATTTATATATCTAGAAAGAGTGAGTTACAGATGGCTAAAAAAGATAATCTTAATAACAAAGATCCAATATCAAAAGCAGTAGATTTATTATTAGAAAATACTGAGGATTTAACAACAGTTTTTAAAGAGGGAGGCTTATATAAAGAATTAACTAAACGATTGGTAGAAAAAATGTTGAATTCTGAGATGCAAAATTATTTAGGACACGAAAGAAATCAACGCAGTAATAATGACAATGTTCGTAATGGTACAACATCAAAAAAATTAATAACTCAACAAGGTAAAATTGAAATTGATGTACCAAGAGATCGTAATAGTAATTTTGAACCAGTAATAATCACAAAAAGACAGAGAAGATTTGATGGTTTTGATCAACAAGTTCTTTCACTATATGCAAAAGGTATGACTTTATCAGATATTAGAATGCAGTTGCAAGAGTTATATGATGGCGCAGATATTAGCGAAAGCGTAATTAGTCAAATTACTGATGATGTCATTGATGATGTCAAAGCATGGCAAAATCGTCCATTAGATAGTGTTTATCCAATCATTTATTTTGATTGTATCGTAGTTAAAGTACGTCAGGATAAACGTATTATTAACAAATCAGTTTATATAGCTTTAGGAGTTGATTTAGAAGGTAAAAAAGATGTTTTAGGTTTATGAATTAGTGAAAATGAAGGTGCTAAATTCTGATTAAATAATTTTACAGAAATGAAAAATCGAGGCTTAAATGATATTCTTATTGCTTGTAGTGATAATTTAACAGGCATGTCAGAGGCAATACAATCAGTTTATCCTAAAACTGAACATCAATTATGCATAGTTCATCAAATTAGAAATAGCTTAAAATATGTTTCATACAAACATCGAAAGTCTCTAGTTATCGATTTAAAGCCAATTTATACAGCATGTAGTGAAGAACAAGCAATGCAAGCTTTAGAATCATTTGAAAGTAAATGAAATAAACAATATCCACAAATTGCTAAATCTTGATATAAAAATTGAGAAAATTTAATGGTTTTTATTAGTTATCCAGCAGAAATTAAAAGGGTAATTTATACTACAAATGCTATTGAATCTGTTAATAGCCAATTACGAAAAGTTATTAGAAATAAAAAAGTTTTTCCTAATGATATGGCAGTTTTTAAAATTTTTTACTTAGCAATTGAAAATATCACAAAAAAATGAACATTGCCTATTCAAAATTGAAATACAGCAATTGCTCATTTTATGATAAAATTTGAAGACAGAATTAATCTGAACTAGTACTTTGTAAAACAAAGAAACACAGATTACTAAAAAGCCTCGTTTCTAAATCTAATAATGTAGTTTCTTCTAAATTATTTACAATTGTACTTTTACCACTACCTCATGAACCATTAATATTTAATACATTTTTTCCAATATCATTATCATCATTTTTTTTATTTGATTCTAATTCATTAAAAAATGATTTAATAAATTCATTAATTGGATTAATAGCAATATCAATCATTTTCATTTTGTCATTTTCACTTGTTAATTGCATAATTTTCTCCTAATTTTATTGATAAATATTAAAAATATTAAAATAAAAATTTAGTTATTACAATAGTCATTTACAAAATAAACTGCACAATTGTGCAGTTTTGAAGTATTTAAAATATTTACATTTTTTGTGATTTACTACTAGAACTTTGACTTTTGCTTGTTGAAGCTTCATTATTTATTTTTGATTTATCTTTTTCAAATCCAAGAGCATTGGCAACTCTTTCTCGTCTTTCGCGTTCGTTTTTTTCTCCTCACGCTTTATTTATTCTTTCAGCATCTTTTGCTTGTTTTTCTCTATCTGCTTTGCTTCAATCAATTGGTTCTCATGGCATAATTAATTTTTCCTCTCTTTATTATTTTTGAATATTTTTTTCTACCCTTAAAATATTCAAGAAAAGTATATAATTTTAAAACAAAAAATGTGTAAAAAACAATAAAAAATCACTATTTTGAAAAAATAGTGATTAAAAATTTATTACTTATTACTTATGTAAATAAACATTTTACTTTATTTCAGTTATGATTTGAAATTATTGAAGGTTGTGTGTCTTGATTGTTTACTGTGTTTCGTATAGATGAATCAAAATTATGATTATTTTCTGATTCAATACTTGAATTTTTTAAAATACTATTTGAGTTATGATTTATTGTTTTATTACTACTTATTAGTTTTTCTGGATTTTTATCTTTTCTATTGTCTAATTCTTGTTTTAAAATGTCATATTGAGTTTTTAATTTAGTTTCTAATTTATCACTAGTTAAATTTTCTATAGTTTTTTTAATGTTATTTTTCATTTCTTTTTCTTCTTTATTTTTACCAATGGTATTACAAAATGGTAATTTTCGAAGTAATTGAAAGATACTATCTTTTGTTTTTGTTTTGATTTTTTGGGTTTTGTGTGACACAAGGTTTCATAGTACTTTATCTAAGGCTCCAATCACTAAAGTAGAAACTGCTAATATTCCTATTTTTTCAGCTATAATAATACCTACAGTTGCTCCTAATATAATTGTGGGTAGATATATAGTTAAAACAATAGGAACAGATAAAAGACATAAACTAAAGATTGAAATCGCCAAAAATGTTATTCATTCAGATTTTGCTATATTTAAGTTCAATTCTTCTTGATTATTTAAAAATTTTTTAATAGGCATTTTAGAAAAAGATATATTATTTTTATTGGTTGAAGTGTCTTCAATTAATGAAAGATGATTTTTATATTTATTTATATTTTCATATTTTTTTAATTGATTAACAACTTGTATATCGCCATTTATCAGTTCTTGAAAATAAATTATTTTTTCAGTAATAGAATTATCAATTTGTACGAAAGTTGTTATAAAAATTATTTTATCTTCAATTAATAAAATTTCTTCGTACATTTTTTCAATTCTCGTTTTTTTTCTTTGTTTTTCATCATAAATTGTCACAGTATTATATTTAAACTTATCGAAATTCACATTGCTTCGTTTTATTTTTAATTTTTCATTTTCTTTTTTAATTTGCTGAATTTCTTTATCTTTTTCTAAATTACTTTGCTCTAGTTGTTCAATATATTTTTTTTGAGTTTGTATTAGTTCTTCTACAGTTGATGTTGTTCAATTTAAGTAATTGGTTAATTTTATTCAAAAATTATTATTTGTTTTTTGTTCTTTTTCGTTATCTGTTAAATTAGTAGCAACTATTTCTAAATTTTCATCAATATTTTCGGACAGGTCATCATTAATTTTTTGATCATTAGCATTAATTTTTTCAATTATTTTAAATGTTGAACCACTATGTCTTCTTTTTTCTTTAACCTCAATGTTTGTTTGTTTTTTAATATCTTCTATGGTTTTATTTTCTAATAGAAAATTATATGTTTGAGATTTTGTTTTCTCTCTCATTTTAATCTCTCCTTTTAAACATTAAAACCCATTTACTTTTAAAATAAAGTAATGGGTTAAAACTTATATATTGGATAACAACTGTATGTTATCAAATTTTGTGTATTTTACAAGTAGTTAAGTTTTAACCAAAATTGAGTTATGAAATATCAATATTATTAAATATTTCAATGTGATGTTGTTCTAGTTTTCAGTTATATGCCTGAATTTGTTCATCAACAAATTTTTTCATGTTTTCATTTGGTACAAGTCATTTGATGTGAATGTTTTGTAGTAAATAACTGCGTAAGTTATTTAATTTCAATTTAAATTTGTCTTTTGATTTGCGTGTTCGTTCAAATTCAATAACCACATCTTTGTTTTCATAATGAACTAGTAAATCAGGATATCCTTGTTTACTTTTGGTATTTCCTCAAACATCTTTTATTAAATGGCCTTCTGATTTGAGTTCTTTTTCAGTTTGATAAGAAATTATGTCATTTTGTTGACAAAGTCATTTGATGAGTAAATCTTGATGAGCTAGTTCGTTGTAATTAATTTTAATTATTTTATTGCCTTGTCCTAATTTGTTGTTACCTGGTGGTTAGCCCTAAACTTGAGAGCATGTAATAATTTTTTCTTGTTAAATTATCAATTCTAATTAACTTTTTAATTGTTAAAGATTTTAATAAAGTTATTGTAGTATTTTTATTTTTACTTAATAATAAGGCAATTTGTTCTGTGTTTAGGTATCCCCAACGGTTAATGATTTCTAGAATTTTTAATTGTTCCATTTTGTTTCAACTCCTTAATGGTTAATGTGATAACTTTTTTCAAAAGTTTTCTTTTTGCAAGCGTTTTTCAAAATCGGACTTTTTCTTTTTAAAAAGAAAAACAGGTAAAAGATATAATATTCAATTATTATTTATTTATTAATAAATCATTATAATAAAATTATTAATATTTATTTTTGTTAATCATATTTTTTTATTTCAATTTTCTTTATAAATTGATTTGCATTTGTTAATAATATTTTGCAGTATGCTTGACCAGTTTTTAAACATTTTAAATCATTTGGATGAACAATATATTCTTCAACTTCTCTTATTGAACCCTTGGAACTTTTTTTATTTTTGGTATCATATTGCTTAGTAATTTTTTCAACTGTTCTGGTTCCAAAAACTTTTGCTATATATTCAGGACTTTCAACATCACTTACTTTATGAGCTGGATATAACATAACAAAAAATGCTTCTAATAATGATAGTTGACTATTAAATGTATCTGCATTATCATGACTATTGTCTAATTTATAAATTTCTAGATAAATTTCTAGTGGATTTATAATATTACCTTTGGCTCCTGAACCATTAACTACTTGTCCATTTAAGCAATTAGTTAGATTAGTAAATTCACGTTCAGGGTCCAAAATAAATATTTTTCTATTATTTTGATATGCCTGATTTAAAAGAATTTTTTTAGTAGTAAATGATTTACCACTTCCACTTTCTCCTAAAATAACCATATTATGATTTATGCGTTGAGAATTTTTCTTAAATAAATCTCAAATAACTGGTTTTCCGGAATTAGTTTCAGCAAGTAAAAATCCTTGTTCATCTTTAAGTGGCATATCAGGAATTGGAAAGCTTGTTGCAAAAGTATCACAAGTCATTTCAATATCAGTTATTTTAGCAATATGATTTGTTCATGTATAACTTGCCAAAAGACTATCTTGTTGTAAAAATAATAAATTATTATATTTTCAACTCATAGTATTTGCTAAATCAATTAATTGTCTTTTAGTATTATTTAATGTTGTTTTATTACCATAAGCAATAATAAATATTGACATATCTTTTAAAAAATCAACATCATCAATAATTGCTTGTTGTTGGTCTAAAAAAGCATTGTAATACTGTTCTGATTCACTTTTTTGACTTGGAGTTAAAGCATATTGTTCATTGGTCTTACTTTTACTTAAAGCATTATCTAATTGTTTTTTTGCTTTTTGTTTATTAATAGGATTTAAATTAATACAAATATTTACATTACTTAAAACAAACAATTTATTTAATCAAAAATAATTTATTTGTTTTGGTAAATTATTAATAGCTCATACAAATCCTTTTTCATTTCTTCCTTGAAAATTTGAATAATTTGTTTTTATATTTTCGTTATTAAATGTAAAATTATTTCAAAAAATATTAATTTCATCTTGTAATAGTTTTTTTATATTTAAACTACTAAATGAGTTATTAGAAATTAATGATTTTAATTGTGATAATATATTTTCTTTATTTTCACTACAAAAAAACAATATAAACTGATGGTGTAGTTAATAATTTTGTTTTTTGAATTGATTGTAATTGTTCAATTTGTAAATCAATTAAATAATTATTTTCATAACTACTTCTTTTTGTTTTTTGTGATTTCAAATTATTAATTTGTTCTACAAAATCATAATTTTGATTTGTTTTTATAATTTTACATGGTATTGTAATTGTTTTTAATAAATGAGCAAAATCAGCAAGTACGGTTGCTTGTTGAGATTCATTTAATAAAGTTAAATTTATTGTTTCTAATTTAATACCGGACATAAAAAGATTGTTTTTTAAGTATTTAAATTTAACAATATTTTTATCATTTTCTAATTCAAAATTAGGATTTAAATTTACAGTTGAACTTTTACCAATCATTGTTAAATATTTAAAAGCACGAACAATAATTTCATAAGCTCTTGTTTCATTTTTGAATTTTTGAATACAAATAAAACCAAGCGCCATTACTATTAAACTTAAAGAAAATTTTAAATAAACATTAACTGATAATAAAAATGCTATTGAAATAGATATACTTATAAAAATCAATAATACTAATAAATCAGTCAAATTTATACCCCTAAAAATTTGATAATGAATTTTTTTAGTACTTTTTGGTAAATTTACTTTTTCCATTTTTATTTTCCTTTCTTAGTATCTTTATCAATATTTTTCATTATTTTTTCTTTATATTTTTTGGTTTTCTTATATTCTTTATTTAATTGATGTTTTGTAATTTGAGTTGCTTGTGTAGTCACTTTATGCTTATTCATGCCTTTTTTAAAGTTTTCAACACTTTTTGTTTTTATTATTTTTCCGATTGAAGTTACAAGTCTCATTACTTGTTTACCTGCTCTTTTTAAACTACCCTTTGTAAAAATATTGCTTATAAATTAGGTTTAGAAGATAAAAAAATTTTACTAATTGATTTAGATCCACAAGCTAACTTAACCATGGACTTTGCACAAGAAAATATTAAATTCAAAAATTCACTAATGGATATTATCACAACAAAAAATAACATTGAAAATATTGAAATTAATAAAATTATTAAAGTATCTAAATATAAAAATATTGATTTAATATCTGCACAAAAAGAATTAACTAAAAGTTCTTTAATAATTGGAACAATGTATGAAAAACAAGAAATATATAGTATTTCTGATATGTTATATCAATATAATCAAGAAACATTTGATACTTATGATTATGTATTAATTGATTATCCACCAACAATAAATGAATTAAGTTTAAATTTTCTGATTCTTTCTGATTTGGTAATAATTCCAATAAATGACGCATTAAGAGCTTTTAAAGGTATTTTAGATTTAAAAGATAATATTAATAAAATATGTAAACAAGAAAATAAAAAAACTCCAAACATGAAAATTGTTTTTAATAATGTAAAGGAGAGTTTTAATTTTGTTACAATAGAAAAATGAATTCAAGATGAAAATTTAGGAAATTTAGTTATAAAAAGTAAAATAAAATATTCTGATGCCTTTAAAACAATTGAAAATGAATTAAGCAGCATTTGAACTAATCCTTATTATTGACGTCAAAAACAAGCTTATGAAGAACTTATTGCAGAAATTATATAAAAAAATAAAAAACACCTAGTTATTTCTAACTAGGAGAAGTCGGGAGATATACTCTCTTGCACAGCATTACCTGTACTAAACAAATTAATTATATAATTAATTTGTAAATATGTCAAATTTAGAACTAGAAAGTAAGAAAAAAATGCAAGTAAAATGAAGACAACTACAAAAAGGAACTGGCATAAAGGTAACAATTACTGGAGATATTGATGAATTAGGTAAGCAAAAGTATCGTCCAGCCATTGTTATTAAATCCTATCCAAGTCATGTTAAAATACAACTTCTTAGTACAAAAAAAGGTATAGATACTTATTATAAATGTTTGATTGGTAATAAAGTATCTTATGTTAGACCGATTTATCATGTAACAATCAGCCATTCTGTAATTCACAGTTACTGATTTGAAAAAGGAAAAAGAATTCAAATTAATAAAAAGAATGTTTTCTTTCAAAAAATTATTGAAATGGAATATAAAGAAATTTTTGATAAAGAGTTGAATTTACACCAATTGCATAAAGAAATTCAGCAGCTTAAAAATGAGATTGAGTTATTGAAAAATTCTCAGTTAAAAAATCGCAATCGTGGATAGATTCATTTAAAAATAAGCATATGAAGAATTCATTGCAGAAATATTGTAAAATTATAGTAAGAAATTTAAGGGGGAAAAAATATGTCAAATAAAATTAAAAGACCAATGAATGCTTATATGCTTTTTAGTAAAGAAAAAAGAGCAGAAATAATTCAACAAAAACCTGAACTTAAATCAAAAGTTGCAGAAATTGCAAAATTGATTGGTAATCATTGAAAAGAAATGACAAGTGAAGAAAAATCTAAATATGTAAAAATGGCAGAAGAAAACAAAAAATATATGAAAAAGAAAATAAAAAATAAACAGCCCTAAATTAGGGCTGGGAATGTTTAGTAATCTGTGTGACTTACAAAAATAACTATGTTTAATTAATTCTAGTAAATATAATTTATATATCTAGAAAGAGTGAGTTACAGATGGCTAAAAAAGATAATGTTAATAACAATGATCCAATATCAAAAGCAGTAGATTTATTATTAGAAAATACTGAGGATTTAACAACAGTTTTTAAAGAGGGAGGCTTATATAAAGAATTAACTAAACGATTGGTAGAAAAAATGTTGAATTCTGAGATGCAAAATTATTTAGGACACGAAAGAAATCAACGCAGTAATAATGACAATGTTCGTAATGGTACAACATCAAAAAAATTAATAACTCAACAAGGTAAAATTGAAATTGATGTACCAAGAGATCGTAATAGTAATTTTGAACCAGTAATAATCACAAAAAGACAGAGAAGATTTGATGGTTTTGATCAACAAGTTCTTTCACTATATGCAAAAGGTATGACTTTATCAGATATTAGAATGCAGTTGCAAGAGTTATATGATGGCGCAGATATTAGCGAAAGCGTAATTAGTCAAATTACTGATGATGTCATTGATGATGTCAAAGCATGGCAAAATCGTCCATTAGATAGTGTTTATCCAATCATTTATTTTGATTGTATCGTAGTTAAAGTACGTCAGGATAAACGTATTATTAACAAATCAGTTTATATAGCTTTAGGAGTTGATTTAGAAGGTAAAAAAGATGTTTTAGGTTTATGAATTAGTGAAAATGAAGGTGCTAAATTCTGATTAAATAATTTTACAGAAATGAAAAATCGAGGCTTAAATGATATTCTTATTGCTTGTAGTGATAATTTAACAGGCATGTCAGAGGCAATACAATCAGTTTATCCTAAAACTGAACATCAATTATGCATAGTTCATCAAATTAGAAATAGCTTAAAATATGTTTCATACAAACATCGAAAGTCTCTAGTTATCGATTTAAAGCCAATTTATACAGCATGTAGTGAAGAACAAGCAATGCAAGCTTTAGAATCATTTGAAAGTAAATGAAATAAACAATATCCACAAATTGCTAAATCTTGATATAAAAATTGAGAAAATTTAATGGTTTTTATTAGTTATCCAGCAGAAATTAAAAGGGTAATTTATACTACAAATGCTATTGAATCTGTTAATAGCCAATTACGAAAAGTTATTAGAAATAAAAAAGTTTTTCCTAATGATATGGCAGTTTTTAAAATTTTTTACTTAGCAATTGAAAATATCACAAAAAAATGAACATTGCCTATTCAAAATTGAAATACAGCAATTGCTCATTTTATGATAAAATTTGAAGACAGAATTAATCTGAACTAGTACTTTGTAAAACAAAGAAACACAGATTACTAAAAAGCCTCTTAGGGCTGTTTATTTTTTTTTAATACTAAACCATATAAATTTTTATTTCGTTTGTCTATGAGCAAATTAGATACCTTATAATATATTTACATTTGTGGTGACTTTTGTTGATATAGACTTGTTGAAGGTTGATTTTGTAAATCCATGGAGTTTATTTCATATTTTTTATTTTCATTCAAAAAATTACTAATTCCTTTTATTTTTTTAAATTGCTCTTTATTTTTTTCTAAATATTTTTTTAAGTCATTTGAATAATTTGTTTTAGAATCACTAGATTTTAATACAAAAGCATTTACATGTCCAACGCGAATAAAATTTGCTACTGGCAAAGCTTTACTTTCATAACTTTTTGAATTATTCAATTTACAATAAATTTCATTATTATAAGGAATAACAGAAACAACAGGTGAAAAATTAGGTAATAAAAATGCTTCTATTTCAATATTTTCTTGCTTTTGTATACTGTCTTTTACTTTTTGCATAATAAATGTTAAAGAACGTGTTATCGATTGTCTTGGAAAAGGAGTTACAATGAAATATTTTTTATCTTTAATAGGCAATAATATTAATTCATCCTGTGAATTTTCAACTTTTAATCTTTTCTGAGATACAATTATGTTTCCTTTTTTCACGCAACTATACAAATTTCCTAGGAAATTTGTATTAATTATTTCATTCATTAAATTTATACTGTAATCAATTAATGGATTATATGTTTGTATTGTACATGTAAATGGAAAATTTAAATCAATTAGTTTTGATAAATTCTTAATTCATTATCTAGAAAATCTAGAAAATCAATAATTTCGTTATCTTTTAAATTAAAATTAAAATTTCTTTGAACCAATAATTTAAAACTTTGATATGCTTCCTTAACGCTTTCATCATTAGGAGCAAATATAGACACTTTTTCAGAAAGTATACAAGATAAAACAAAAAATAACTGTTCTTTCTTTAAATTTACTAAAGGATTAATTATTTCAAATAGTAGTTCTGAAGAAGGTTGTTTATTTGCTTCGCATTTTTTAGACGAAATTTTAGTAAAAAATAATTTTTCACATTTAATGAGTTTTTGAATATATTGAAAAATTATTAATCCCTCTTCTGTTAATTTTTCTGGTAAATCATTACTTGTTTTATAAAAACTTGAAATTTGAGTTAGGTGGTTAGCCCTAAATACTGGACCACTTTTGGATAGACAGTTTTAAATTTTTATTTGTGAAATTGGTGGTTTTAGAAATTTAGAATGTATTCTTTCGTAATTATAAAACATAATATATTGGTTTACATCATTTATAGCTTCATTGAGAGAAAAATATTGATTTGAACCTTTAGGTAGTCATTCTTGAGATAAATGAGAAAATCAGTTTTCAGATATTACATTGCCACCAATATCATAAGGTTGTTTTTTGCTTAAAATTATTTGCTTATCAGCAGCTCAATTTGTGATGTCTTGACAATAAAATTCGTTGGCGTTATCTGAGTGTAAAATAACGTTTTTTACTTGGTTTCAAGAGAATTGTTGATTTATTTTTTCAAGTGCAGGAAGGATTAAATCTTGATAGGATTTGTTTGAACATGTATTATAGCTTACAATATTATTTGAATAAAAATCAATAATTACAAAAAGATATAATCAACCTTCTTTAGTATTTATTTGTTTAGTGTCCATTGATCAAATTTGATTTGAAGAGGTTGTACTTTTATAATCTTTGTTTACTTTATCCATTGTAGGTATTCACTTATTTGGATTTTTTTTGTTTTTAGGATAGTTATTTTTAGTTTGTTTTAATCCTTGAAGATTGTGATCTTTCATAATTTTTCGCATTTGTTTTGTTGATAATTCTAGATTTAAAATAATATGTTTGTATTGTTTTAATCATTCTTTAAATGCTGAAAAAATTCGTAAATAGCCATAAATTTGTCCTTTTCTTGTAAAATGAAATTCAAGTAAAAGTTGGCATAATTCTTGATATTTATGTGTACAATTACTAATTTGATTTTTTTCTTTTTTAATAGGGTTTTGTTTGTTTTTTACAAAATAATATGTTGATCGGTTTAGTTGAAGATGTTGGCAAAGATATCTAATTGAATATTGGTTTTTGCTATCATCAATAATTTGAATTTTTTGTTTGATATTTAACTTGTTAATTACTAATGCTATTTGTTTAATTTTATCCATTATTAAAAATCCTTTCATGTCAAAATTAGTGTTAATTTTATAACACAATTGTTTTTCGAATACATTCAAGTTTTTTTTAAATTAATGGTCTAGTAAAAAGGGCTAAGTAGCAAGTAGCAATATTTTAAAGAAAAAAGATAAACCTAAAAGTAAAGATAAATAAAAATGATTATAGTCCCAGTAAGTTCACTGGGACTATAATTTGGGTGAGCCACGTAGTGGCGAGGGACGAAGTCCCTATATACTTGTTAGTATAGGTAATCCTGTGCAAGAGAGTATAGCTCTCGAATTCCCAACCCTAGCTGTTGGGGTTTTTTATATAATTTTAATAATTTTAAAATGTTTTATATTTCTTAAATTTAAATAGGTGTTAATAAATTCATTAATTCAGTTTCTGTTAAATTAGTAATCAATTGTGTATCATTATTACCATCAAATACTGAATTAATAATGTCTAATTTTTTATTTTGAATAGTAATGATTTTTTCTTCAATTGTTCCTTTAGTAATTAATTTTATTACTTGAACAACCTTTTTCTGTCCAATGCGATGAGCACGGTCTGTTGCTTGATTTTCAATGGAAGGATTTCATCAAGGATCAAAATGAATTACAACATCTGCTGATGTTAAATTTAAACCAACTCCACCAGCTTTTAAAGAAATTAAAAAAACACTAATATTGGTATTATTATTAAATTCTTCCACCAATAATACTCGTGATTTAGAATCCGTTTTACCATCTAAATATAAATAATTAATTTTTAATTTTTTTAAAATTGGTATTATTTGTTTTAATATTTTAGTAAATTGAGAAAAAATTAAAATTTTATGTTTAAAAGAAATAAGTTCTTCTAAAATATCATGTAAAATATTAAGTTTAGCACTTTCTTGTTCATAATTATTATCAACAATGCCGGGATCACAGCAAATTTGTCGCAAGCGCATTAATGCAGTAAGAAATCGAATTTTGTTTTTATTAAAATTTTTATTATTAATAGAATCTTCTAATTCCTTGCGTGCTGCCATAGCATAAGCCGCATAGATTTTTTTTTGACGAGAAGTCATTTCAACAATAACTTTATTTTCTATTTTGTTAGGTAATTCAGTAATAACTTCATTTTTTAAACGACGTAAAATAAATGGTTTTGTTTTATTAATTAATTGTGTTAATAATACTTTATCTTGTTTACGAGTGATAGGTATTTCATATTGTTTTTGAAATTTATGGTGTGAAAGCAATAACCCTGGTAGTACAAAATCAAAAATTGATCATAATTCGGTTAAATTATTTTCAATTGGTGTTCCAGTTAAAGCAAATTTAATTGTAGAATTAATACCTTTTGTTACTTTAGCATTTAATGAAGTGGGATTTTTAATATGTTGCGCTTCATCAATAAAACAATGTGAAAATGATAAACTCTCATATTCAATAAAATCACGACGTAATAATGGATATGATGTAATTAATATTTGGTAATTTTTATAATTTTTTAAAATTTCTTTACGTATTTGTTTAGTTCCATCAACGATAATTTTTTTTAATTGTGGGGCAAACTTTTTCAATTCATTTTTTCAATTATAAATAATCGAAGCAGGAGCGATAATGAGGATTGGCTTCATATGTAAATTTAACTCATATTCTTTAACAATATAACTAATGGTTTGTAAAGTCTTCCCAAG
The DNA here is from genome assembly GCF_902809815.1 of Spiroplasma endosymbiont of Danaus chrysippus. Lineage (GTDB taxonomy): Bacteria > Bacillota_I > Bacilli_A > Mycoplasmatales > VBWQ01 > Spiroplasma_E. Next base: position 44,034 of record NZ_CADDIL010000002.1, read on the forward strand.
ACCCATTTCATCAGCTAAAATACCACCAAAACCAAATAATGCTAATGTTTTTAATCATTTATGTCCTTTAATTTGATAATCACGAAGAACAGCATTTAATGAAGATGAAACAGTAATATTATTATCATTAAAATTTGTAATTTTTGTAATTAACTCAGTAAAGTATAAACTCTTATTAAGAGATACATCTTTAAAATTAGATAATTCTTCATTCAAAAAAGGAGCATGATATTTAGGAATTAAAAATTTACCAGTTGCAAAATTTTCTAATGGTATATCAAACTTATCTGATAATTTAACGAAGTTTATTAATGTTTTATTTTGTAAATCAACAATATTGCCATTTTCTAAACGGTGATATTTTTTTTCATTTTTTATTGAAATAAACATTGATTTAAGTTCGTTTTGTGTAATATTTTCTAAACTAAAATTAAATTCTAAAAGTTGTTGATTTTCATTAATACTAATATTTGAACTATTAATTTTTGTTTTTAGTAATCGCACATTTTTAAAATTTTCAGTATAGTAAATAATTGATTGCTGTTCTATTACAAATAAAAGATTAGATACCAATTTAATAATTGATTCTAAATCATTTAATACCAATTTATCACCAATTTTTTCAAAAGGCAGTGTAGAAAAAAGATATAAGTAATTTTTCTCTTTTATGTAATCACGAATAACAATTTTATTTGGATTACTACTACTATCATTAATATCAAAAATAATATCATCATATTTGAAAACATATTTTAAAATAACATATTCTCCATCAAAATCAAAATAACTTTCAATAATTAGTTTAGTATTAATAATATTATTAGTGATTATTGGATCAATAACAATAATATTGTTATTATGTTTTAATAACGGTGAAATTATATATTGTATAACGTCTTGTTTATCATTTTCATCAAATAATATTTGATTTTGAGAATTCATAGTTTGTAAAATTTTACAATTATTTTTTTGATTATTTGTTAAAAATAAAACTTTTTTATTTTCTAAAATACTTTGTAGTTTTGAGCTTAAAAATAAAGGTTTTTCTTTTTGATTACTAATAATTATCTGGTTATTAACTAAACTAATATTTAATTTTGATTCATAGTTTTCTTCGGTAATTAAAATGTCATTATATATTGCTCTTAAATATATTAAGTCTATTGTTTCACCTTTTATTTTTTTTAAAAGGCGTTCTAATTGAACTGGTAATAACCTAAATTTACTATTATTATCCTCAAAATTATAAAAATTAATAATGTTCCCATTAGGTAATTTCATATTAAATATTTCAAATTCATCATACAAAAAATTAACAATTTTTTGTAAATTAATAGATAATTTTTGTTCTTGTTTATTCAATGAAAAGCCATATTTTTTAAAAAATGTTTTTTGCTCAAAAATAGTAGGGCTAATATCAGTAATCAATTTAATAAATTCAAAAATATTTTTAACTTCAAATAATTGATTAATACCAACTTTAAGTTGTAATTTTGCTAATGACATATTTTCAATAATAATTATAATATTACATTTTACTATAGGAATCATTGAATTTTCGTTTTGTTTTTCTTGGTTTTTAAAAAAAGAAATTAAATTTTTGTGTTCATTTTCTAAACCTGATCAAATTAAAAATTGATTTGATGATTTATGATAACAATAAATTAACGAAGCAATGATGTGTTTACAAGTTGCATTATTAATTTGAAAATACATGCAATCACAATATTTGTTAGTAAAATTAATATCACCATCATAAAAATCAAAATATAAATTTACTTCGTATTCTTCCTGACTTTGTGAAGATAATACTTCACATTCAATTATTAATGATTGATTTTTTGCATTATTATTTATCTTTTTGTTTATTAGTTTAATACTGTTATTTTTATACATAATTAAACCACGATTAAAAATAGAATTTGAAACTTGTTCTTTAATAAATTCAAGATTAAATTTTGACATTATGTTTTCCTTTAAATTAATATTTTTTAAATTATCTTTTAACATTTTATTTTTTATAAAATTTTGTTACTGCATTATCAAATAATTTTTGATAACACTTTCCACTACAATATATAAATTTATATATTGTAGTTTTAATTGCTACTTAACTATCTTATTGAAATGAAGATTGAAGATACATTATTATTTTATATAATTTCTTTAATAAGTTCTTCATAAGCTTGTTTTTGACGTCAATAGTATTGACTATCTCAAATACTACTTAAATCATTTTCAGTTTTAATAAATGTATCAGAATGCTTAATATTGGTATTTACTAAATAATTGCTATATTTTTTTCTTTTAGTCAATCTAATATATTAGATGTATTTTCATTATCCTTTATATTATTAAAAACTAATTTAATTATAGGCATATATCTTTTGTTAATATTAGTAATATAATTCAAAGTATTTTGTAAATCAACTATACCCTTATAACTACCTATACCACTATTTATTGGAATTAATATTAAATCACTAATTAATAAATAATTTAAACTTAATTCATCTACTGTTGGCGGATAATCAATTAACACAACACATAATCATAAATATCAAAAATATTTTTATTAATTTTATATATTAAGTCTCCAATTAAATATTTTTCTTTTTCTTCATATAAATCTTTTATTAAAAAAATTGATTTTCTAACATTTTCACTAGAAGCAATAATATCTATATTTTTATACTTAGATTTTTGAATAATTTTATCAATACTTATATCTTCAACAGAAGCAATTATTTTCGCCATTGTCTTTTTAATGTCTGTATTATCTTGTTGTAATTCTAATGTTATAGTACCTTGACTATCTAAATCAATAACCAAAACTTTTTTATTTTCTAAAGCTAATTTATAAGCAATGTTTTTACAAAGGGTAGTTTTACCAACCCCACCTTTTTTGTTACAAAAACTAATCATTTTCATTTTTTTTGTTTCCTTTCCCATAACGTTCTCTGAGAATTTCATTCATTAGAGTTTTATATAGTCACTTTTTTTCTTTAGCTTCTTTTCTAAAAGCTTCAACAAGTTCTTTTTCACAATACATATTAGGTATCATATCTGTTGTAAATCTTTTATCTTTTACTTTTGAATTTTCTTTTGAAAAAGCTGCAGTATTTTCTACACGTTCCAATATTTTATTTTTTATACCATTTTTGGTTTCAATTGGCATTCTTTTCACTCCTTTATATATTGATTATATATTATTTTATATATTTTATTCGTAAAATATATTTTACAATAATAAATATAACTTTATCTTATATTTGTAAAATATGTAAAATTAATAAAATATATTTTATAATTAATTTTTTAATATATTAAAAAATTATTCTGTGATTAAAATATGATATTTTAATCATTATCAATATTTTTCAAAATATTTTGTAGTTGTTTATCATTTAAAATTGTTTTTTCAATTATTTTACTTTTTGGTTTTGAACCACTTTCAGTAAAATCATTTGCTGTTAGTTTTGATTTATCCGCATATACTTTATATTCTTTTTTAGTTGGTACTTTTTCTAATTCAGGATTTTGAGCATTAAATTTTTCTAAATCTAAATGCGTATTTAAAATAATTTTGTTATATTTTCTACCAACTTTTATCAATTCATAAGTAAAAATAATATCAGTTTTCAACAAATCTTTTTTTACTGATTCTAAAATTTTTGATTTTAAATTATTAATTCTTTTAAAATAATTACAATTTAATGATAAATTTAATATTTTAGAAAGTTGTTCAAAATCTCATTCATGTTTAAAATTTGGCATTTTTTTGGTTTTTGCATTAATATACAAATAACTTCGTAAATATTCATATAAACGCAATGAATACTTACTTGTAACAGTTTTTGTATATGGCAAATAAACATTTGTATAATCTTTTTTTAAATCTAAATAATATTTTGTAGTTAAATCTTTATTCACTTTAAGTTCAACATAACCATTATTCAAACCACCTTCTAAAAATAAATTCACAAATTTAAAATTTCCGGTTTTTTCATCAAATAATAAAAATTTTAAACTAGTTAAATTATCTAATTCTTTCATAATTACTGTTATTTCGGGAATGTTTAGTAATCTGTGTGACTTACAAAAATAACTATGTTTAATTAATTCTAGTAAATATAATTTATATATCTAGAAAGAGTGAGTTACAGATGGCTAAAAAAGATAATCTTAATAACAATGAATATATTTTGTTTCATAAACATAATTAACTTTATATTTTAATAAATAAGCATATTTCATTTTTAATTTCTCCTTTATTTTTTTTATTGTGTTATGATATTGTTAATGAGGTATGTATTTATATATAAACCCCCTATTTTTTTAAATAATACAAATGTAATTATTAATTAGATTAATGGGTTCTTTACTGAGCCATAATAAGGCTATTCAAATTAATCTATAATTACATTAAGCGATACAGTGTAACATTTTAACTTGCTTAACATTAAATGCTCTTTTATTCTGATATAGAAGTATTTACATAAAGTACTCACTATTAGACTTCTACGACAGTTTTATTAAGTTTTAATCTTTTAACAAAAAAAGAACGATAGTTATATCGTTCTTTGTTATTTCTAAATCTATCTATTAAATTAATGCGCTCGTAAATCTATTTAAAATTTTATATATGAAAAAATGATATACAATAAAAGTTATTCAATATAATTTATTAATTAAATTTTTATTATAAAAATTTTTAAAGTTAGTTTTAAGATAATTGAAGTTAAAAAAATACATAGTAATGTATTTATAAATTACCAAAATTGTTTTTCTTGTAGTAGAATATTTATACAACTAAATAACAAGGAACTTTAGATGTTCGGGAAAAAGATGAGAATTCTTTGCTGCCCCAGCAACTGTGATGTTAATCAACGTTACAAAACCATTGAAGATAAAACTTTGAGAAGGGTAACAAGTAAAATGAAGCTAAGCCAGTAGGCCGGTCTAATTTTTTAAGTAATATTATATTCCTGGGTGTGAATTAATGATTATTTTTAATAATTACTTTTATTTTTTAATATTTGTAATTTTAATAAAGTAATTTTTAATAATGACAACATTCTTTATATAATATAGGGGATGTTTTTAGTTGTGTAATTAAGTAGAGGGGTAATAATAAATGGCAAAAGATAACAAATATTTTCAACAATCACAGTCACCATTAGAATATATTATGAAAAATTTTAATGGAAAAATGCGGTCTGTAAATTGAAATGTAATCAATGATGAAAAAGATTTAGAGGTTTGAAACCGTATTACTCAAAATTTTTGGTTACCAGAAAAAATTCCTGTTTCTAATGACTTAACTTCTTGAAAAACATTAAATCCAAAATGACAAGAGTTAATAACAAGAACATTTACAGGTTTAACTTTATTAGATACAATTCAGGCAACAGTTGGTGATATCGCACAAATACCTAATTCTTTAACTGATCATGAACAAGTTATTTACACAAATTTTGCTTTTATGGTAGCAGTTCATGCTCGATCATACGGAACAATTTTTTCAACTTTATGTTCTAGTGAGCAGATTGAATCTGCTCATGAATGAGTGATTAATAATGAAAGTTTACAAGCCAGAGCACGTGCACTAATTCCTTATTATACAAGTGATGATCCTTTAAAATCCAAAGTAGCTGCCGCTTTAATGCCGGGTTTTTTATTATATGGTGGTTTTTATTTACCATTTTATTTATCTGCTCGTAGTAAATTACCTAATACTTCAGATATTATTAGATTAATTTTACGTGATAAAGTTATTCATAATTATTATAGTGGCTATAAATATCAAAGAAAAGTTGAAAAGTTACCAAAAGAAAAACAAGAAGAAATGAAAAAATTTGTATTTGATTTGTTGTTTAAATTAATTGATTTAGAAAAGCAATATTTGACAGAATTATATCAAGAATTTAATTTAGCTGAAGATGCTATTAAGTTTAGTTTATATAATGCTGGTAAGTTTTTACAAAATTTAGGATATGATTCACCTTTTAGTGAAGAACAAACAAGAATTAAGCCGGAAATTTTTAATCAATTATCAGCTCGAGCTGATGAAAATCATGATTTCTTTTCAGGTAATGGTTCATCGTATGTAATGGGTGTTACTGTAGAAACGCAAGATGAAGATTGAGAATTTTAATTTTAAAGGAGAAAAAAATGCATAATGATGTTGTAAAAGTTTCAAATCAAAAAATATTAAAACCAGAAGGAAAAATTCATGTTGTTTATTTTTCTTCTTTGTCAAATAATACTCATCGTTTTATTCAAAAATTAGAGGTTTTAAATTCAAGAATTCCTCATGATCTACAAGAGGAAATTTTAGTTGATAAAGATTATGTGTTAATAACACCAACATATAGTGGGGGTGGTGATATTAAAGAAGGGGCGGTTCCTAAACAGGTAATTAAATTTTTAAATAATAAGCAAAATCGTAATTTTTGTCGTGGTGTTATTGCGTCGGGGAATACTAATTTTGGTGATACTTTTGCAATTGCTGGGCCAATTCTTTCAAAAAAATTAAATGTCCCACTATTATTTCAATTTGAATTATTAGGAACTAATAATGATGTATCAACAATAAAAAATATATTAGTAGATTTTTGAGATAAAGATAAAAAAAATACCAATGAAATAAATACTTTATCTGGAACTTTAGAAAGTGATGAATATGTTACTTTAAATGCTAGAGCAAAAACTACTAATAATGCACAATTTGATTTGCAAGCAGCACAATCTTATATGAAAAATCATATTAAACCAAATTTATTGCTTTTTAAAACCGTTAAAGAAAGAATAGAATATTTAGTAAAAAATCAATATTATGATGAAACAATAATTAATAAATATTCAATTACGGAAATTGAACGATTAACAAATGAAGCATACAGTTTTAATTATCAGTTTACGAGTTTTATGGGTATTTTAAAATTTTATAATTCTTATGCTTTAAAAAGTTTTAATGGTAAACAATATTTAGAAAATTATGAAGATAGAGTTGTTATGAATAGTTTATTTTTCGCTGATGGTAATATTGAACATGCTAGTAAAATTTTAAGACAAATTATGTCTGGTAGATTTCAACCAGCTACTCCCACATTTTTAAATGCAGGGAAAAAACAAAGAGGTGAATACACTTCATGTTATCTTTTACGAATTGAAGATAACATGGAATCAATTGCTCGCGCTATTACTACTTCATTACAGTTATCAAAACGTGGTGGTGGAGTTGCTTTGTGTTTAACAAATTTAAGAGAATTTGGAGCTCCAATTAAAAATATTAAAAATCAAGCAACAGGCGTTATCCCAGTTATGAAAATTCTTGAAGATTCATTTTCATATGCTAATCAACTAGGTCAAAGACAAGGTGCTGGGGCAGTTTATTTAAATGTTCATCATCCAGATATTATGTTATTTTTAGATTCAAAGCGTGAAAATGCAGATGAAAAAATTCGTATTAAATCAATGTCTTTAGGAGTAGTTATTCCTGATATTACTTTTGAATTAGCAAAAAACAATGAACAGATGGCACTTTTTAGTCCTTATGATATTGCAAAAGTTTATGGTAAAGCAATGACAGATATTTCTATTACTAAAGAGTATTATAATATGTTAAAAAACCCTGATATTAGTAAAAATTTTATTAGTGCTCGCAAATTATTTCAAATGATTGCTGAATTACATTTTGAAAGTGGATATCCTTATTTATTATTTGATGATACAGTAAATAAAAATAATGCTCATCCCGGTAGAATTGTTATGAGTAATTTGTGCAGTGAAATTATTCAAGTAAGTACAGCTAGTCAATTTAATAGTGATTTAAGCTTTAAAGAAATTGGTGAAGATATTAGTTGTAATTTAGGAAGTATTAATATTGCAAAAGTAATGGAAAGTGGAAGTGAATTTGGTGAGGTTATTTTTCAAGCAATTCATTCATTAGACCACGTATCAAGAAGTAGTGATTTTTCTAGTGCTCCGTCAGTTGCATATGGAAATAAAAAAAATCATGCTTTGGGTTTAGGCGCTATGAATTTACATGGATTTTTAGCAACAAATCATATTTTCTATGATTCAAAAGAAGCAATTGATTTTACTAATATTTTCTTTTATGTTATGGCTTATCATGCTTTTAGTGCTTCAAATAAATTAGCATTAAAATTTGGAAGTTTTAGTGGATTTAAAAATTCAAAATTTGCTGATGGTTCATATTTTGATAAATATATAAAATGTCAGTCAGATAAATGAACTCCTGAAACAAAAAAAATACAAGAATTATTTACAAAATATAACATTATGATTCCAACTCAGAAGCAATGGAAAGAATTAGTAATAAAAATTAAAGAAACGGGATTGGCTAATTCACATTTAATGGCAGTAGCACCCACTGGTTCAATTAGTTATTTATCTTCGTGTACACCAAGTCTACAACCGGTAGTCGCTCCTGTTGAGGTACGAAAAGAAGGGAAATTAGGTCGTGTTTATGTTCCTGCTTATAAAATTGATGATAATAATTTATCATATTACACTGAAGGTGGATATGAATTAGGTCCTAATCCAATTATTGATATTGTAGCAGCTGCACAACAGCACGTTGATCAAGCAATTTCTTTAACTTTATTTATTACTGATAAAGCGACAACTCGTGATTTAAATAAAGCTTATATTAGAGCCTTTAAAAAAGGTTGTTCATCAATTTATTATGTTCGTATTCGTCAAGAGGTTTTAGAGGATAGTGAAAATTATCAATGCAATGTTTGTGTTGTATAAATTAATTAGATTATTGAATAGTAGTTTCAAGTAAAAAATAAATTTGTAACAAATTTAGTAATATATTATTTATTTAATTTAAAAAATAGTGAAATTTTATTTTGGAATATAGGATTTTTAAAAAAAAAAATTAAAAAATACATAGTAAATTTTAAAATTAAAGTTATAATAATAATTGTAAAAAAAATAATTATTATAACTTTGGAGTGGTACTCAAGAGGCTGAAGAGGACTGATTGCTAATCAGTTAGGACGGGAAACTGTCGCGAGAGTTCGAATCTCTCCCATTCCGCCATTATTTAAAAAGCATTAATTGCTTTTTTTTACTTTTAAATAATAAATTTATTAATAATTAGATATAATTTAATAAAGAACTCTTTATATTAAGGAGAAATCATGCGTAAACGAGTAAACTTACTTTTATCATTAATCTTACATATTGCTTTGATTGCAACAATAGTTTTTGTTATATTTAATTATATTAAATATTCATGAATTATTTTGATGATAATTATTACTTTAACTATTTTAACTGGTATTATTATTTTCATTACCAATCGTATGCAAGATGCAAAACTATCATGAATTATGGTTACCTTATGTTTGCCAATCATCGGTATTTTTTTATATTGAACTTTTGGTCGTCCTTATCGTTATCGACGAAAACAAAAAACTTATTTAAAAACAAATAGTTATTTTTATACCCAAGAAGATTGAACTTTTGCTAATTCAATTTTAGAATCAAAAAAAATAACTTTGAGTGAGGATACTTTATGTTTATTTAACTATACAACAAGAATTTCTCATCGACCATTTTATAATAATACTGATGTTCAAATTTTAAATAATGGTCCTAATAAATTTGTTAAATTAATTGAAGATTTAAAACAAGCAAAAAGTTATATTTTTATTAATTATTTTATTCTTGGTGAAGGGGAGTTATTAGAAGTAATTATTAATGTTTTAAAAGCAAGGATTGAAGCAGGAGTTAAAGTTTATATGATTTATGATGATGTTGGTTCATATTTTAGTTTATCTAAATATAAAATATGAAAAATGAAAAAAATGGGAATTATTATTCATAAATTTTCACCAGTTAGATTACCGTTTATGACAGGAAATTATAATTTTCGTAATCATCGTAAAGATATTATTATTGATGGGAATATTGGCTATGCTGGTGGAGTTAACTTAGCAGATAACTATATTTATCTTTCTGCAAAGTATGGCTTTTGAAGAGATACCCAAATTAGAATTGTTGGGGAAGCTGTTAAATCAATTGATTTAATATTTAGACAAGATTGGCATTTTATTACTGGTAATATTCTTGATATTAGTGCTGAAAAATCTGAAATAAAAATTAAAAATAATATTATTGTCCAAGTAATTGATGATGGGCCGATTACTAAAGAAACAATTCAAAAAGATTTATTTATTAAATTTATTAGTAATGCTAAAAAGCGAGTTTGAATTAGTACTCCTTATTTAATTCCAACTAGCGATTTAATTACTGCATTGCGTAATAGTGCTTATTCTGGTGTTGATGTTAGATTATCATTACCCGGAATTACTGATAAATTTTTATCATTAGATATGTCAAGAACTTATTATGATTCATTGATTGAGTCAGGAGTTAAAATTTATGAATATAATAATGTTTTTAACCATTCTAAGTCTGGTATTTTTGATGATGATATTACTATTATTGGTTCAACTAATCTTGATTATCGTAGTCTTTATTCAGATCATCAAACTTTAGTAATTGTTTATGATAGTAAAACAAATAGTGATTTATCTGCTTCATTTGAAAAAGATTTTATTCATTCTAGTTTAATTATTAGTAATCCACTACTACATCGTAGTTTTGCTTATCGGGGTGTATTTTTATTATTGCTTAGAATTTTAGCACCATTATTTTAAAAAAATTTAGTATAATTAGGTAAATATTAATAATAAGGTGGTCATAATTTATGGGTTGAAGTCGACGAATTAAAAAAATTAAAGAATATTTTAGTGATGAAAATCAACCTAATTTGGATATTTCTAAATTATCAGAAGACAATGAAAAAAAAAATCCTTTTTTTAATAGGTTTAAAAAACAAAAAAAATCTAATAAATCTTCTACTTTAACTAATAATAAAAAACGTAATAATATTTTTTTAAATTTTAAAAGAAGATCAACTATTCAAATTATTAAACATTTAGAAAATAAAAATATTTTTAACTTATTTTTTTATACTGATGTTAGTAATATTACTTTAATATTAGAACAAGGAATTAAACCTTCTTCACAAATTAAATTATTGCCAAAGCAAGAATATATTGTTTGAACTTATTTAGAACATGCTACTTATTTAGAATTAGAGTTAGGTAATTCAACACGTCATTTTTTTTGAAAGTGATGTGCAGAGCAAAATGTTGATGTTAATAAAATAGCTATTATTTCTGTTGATATTCATAAACTATTTCAAAGCACTACTAAAGATTGAGGTTTAAATGTTGATACTAATCGTGTTCAAATATATGAAATAATTCCTGTTGAAGCTATTGATTGAATTTTGGTTAAAGATCGCAAAATGTTTCGTTTAGCTAAATTATATATTGATAATCAAAGACTAAAGTTAAAACTTTTCCAAGGAAATAATCGTAATATTACTTTAGGCTCTGATTAAATGGAGGTAAAATTATGCGTTGATCTGCAATTGTAATTATTGCTTTAATTCCTTTTATGACAATAATAATTATTTTATTTATACGTTTAAATCATCGTAATAATCAATATTATAATGTTATCCATGGTGATTTGTTGAGTTTAGTTCCATTGAAAATTGATTTAAAAAATGAAATTATTACTTTTTCTGAACGCTTAGAAGTTTTAAATCGTAAAAAACGAATTTCATTATTTGTATTTAAATCAATGATGAATCGTAAAACTAAAGTAAAAATTGAAATTTTTATTCAAGATTTATTAGTCAATAAAGTTCCATTTGAGCCGTGTCATTTTTCGGTTTCCTTTCAATTAGGAAGTAAAGTTATTGTTTATGATTTATCAATTGATTATTTTGATAATAATAATAAAGTTTTGTATGGTCAAATGCAAAGTAATATTCGTTATAATCGTTTTGCTATTTCACAAGCAATTATTTTACAACAAGATGAGTTAACAGTGGTAAAGTCAGTTTTTGTACAAACTATTTTAGATAATTTTAGTCAAAAAAAATATAATAAAAAAATAAATAGTCAATTTGAATATATGATTTTAATAAAAATAAAAAATTATTTAGCATTAGAAAATATTTTAACTGTTAATAATATTGAACGAATGGAATTATTAATTTCATATTATAGTAAAATAACTTTAGGATTAGATAATACTATTATTTGTAAATATTATGATGGTCAGTTTTTAATTTATTCTAGAAATAAGAAAATAAATTTATATCGATTCCAAAAAAAAATAAATAGTTATATTAAACGTAATTTAGTAGAAAAAAGTAGTTATTTGCAGATTCAAAGTCAAATATTATGTGTTTATGCTTCAGTAAAAACTGATGCTTCAAATGTCTATATATTATATAATAAAATTATTGATAAGAATCAATTAGAAGTAGTACAAAGTAGAGACTTAATTGAAATCAAATTGAAGACAAATGATATTTTAAATTATCCCGATTATAATCATTATTCACTTCTACAATCAGAACAAATGGAAAAATTATTAAGTGTTAGTATTAGACCAGTATATAAAAGTGATAATTCAAATGAGTCAAATTGTTACTATGCTTGATGAAATTTTGTTAAAAATTCTTATTATGTTTCGTTTATTGTTTTGATGCGTAATATTCAAGATTCAGGATTGTGATGAAAAGTAAATGAGCCTTTATTTATTCAAACATTTGAAAAATTTGCGAAATTAAAACAAGAAAAAAACCTTATTCTTCCTGTTAGTTTAATTGAGTTACAAGATAAAACTATTTTAACAAAGTTAATTGCTCTTGTTAATAAGAGAAAAAATCTTTTTGAAAATTGTGATTTAATTTTTGATTTTCAAGATATTGGTGAAATTAATAGTTGGAATAAGTATGATTCAATTATTAAAACTATTCGTAGTAATAAAATAAAAATTTCTTTTACTCATGATTTACGTCATATTGATAATTTTAAATTAATTAATCATTTTAAACCTGATTATGTAGTTTTAACTTCTAATTTATTAGAACAAGTTACTTTTAGTTTTAGTAAATATATTGATGTTATTATTTGTTTGCATTATTTAAGAATTTTAGGTATTAAAAATATTTTAGCTCGTGGTATTATTAACGTTCCTGAAATTATTGTTTTAAAAGGATTAAAGGTTGACTATTTACTAGGAAAAGTATTAGAATCAGAACAAGCAAATAAAGTGCTAGATGCTTTAAATTACCCAAATTATTGGAAGTGACATAAAAGTCAATCAACGAAAGGTGAATAGATCATTATGAATAATGCAAAGAATAAAAATATTACAGCAAGAGAGATTGATTTTGCCAAATGATATACTGATGTTATTAAGCAAGCAGAACTTTGTGATTATGGCGCAGAAAATGGTTCAGCAGCCGGTACCATTATTTTTCGTCCTCGCGGATATGCAATTTGAGAAAATATTCAACATTTATTAAATCAAAGATTTAAAATTTTAAATATTGAAAATGTAATGTTACCACTTTTAATTAGTCAAAAAGCATTTCAAGTTGAAAAAGATCATATTGAGGGTTTTGCACCAGAATGTGCAACTGTAACTAAAGTTGGAAATAATCAATTATCAGAAGAACTAATTATTCGTCCTACTTCAGAAGTTTTATTTTGTCGTCATTTTTCAAAAATAATTAGTTCATATAAACAACTACCATTATTATATAATCAATGATGTAATGTTGTTAGATGAGAAAAAAATACAAAACCATTTTTAAGAACTAGTGAATTTTTATGACAAGAAGGACATACAATGCATAATAACGATGAAGAAGCACAAAACTTTACATTAAAAATGATTAAGTTGTATGCTGATTTTGTTGAAAAACAATTAGCAATTAAAGTTATTGTTGGTGCAAAAACAATTCACGAACGTTTTGCTGGAGCAAAAATGACATATACAATTGAAACTATGATGCAAGATGGACAAGCATTACAAGCCGGTACTAGCCATTATTTTGGTCAAGAGTTCACAAAGGTATTTAATATTAAATTTAGTAATAAAGACAATAAACAAGAATTAGGATATCAAACATCATGAGGTGTATCGACAAGATTAATTGGTGCTTTAATTATGGCGCATAGCGATGATCTGGGTTTAGTATTGCCATCTACAATTGCACCGCATCAGATTATGCTTTTAAATTTATCACTTAAAAGTGATAAAGTTAAAATAACTGTTGAAAGAATATTTAAAATTTTAAGTTCTCATTTCCGAGTATTAATAAATGAAGATAATAAAAGTTTTTCTTATAAGAAAAGTGAAAGTCAAATTAAAGGTATTCCAATTACTATTGCAATTGGTGAGCAAGAAATTGAAAACCAAGTAATTAAATTAATTTTACGTCATAATTTAGATACTATTGATGTTGAAATTAATAATGAAAAACTATTAGTAACAACTATTATTAATCAATTAAATAAATTAAATAAAGATTTATTTAATAATTCACAAAAAAAATTAAATACAAGTTTAAAAGAGTTAACAGATTTCAATGAATATCATAAATTAGTTAAAATTCATAAAGGGTTCTTTATTGTACCTTTTTGTGATCAAATAAAGTGTGAAGAAGAAATTAAAAGTTTAACTGGTACAACATCACGTTGTATTCCTTTAGAACCGTATAAAAAACCAAGTAATTGTTTTAAGTGTCAAACTCCTAATAGTGTCTGAACTTATTTTGCAAGATCATATTAAAATTAGTCAGTTAAATAGAAATAAAATAGAGGAAAGATAATTATTTGTTCTTAAATTATTATTGAGGGGTGGTTAGCCCTAAATACTGGACCACTTTTGGATAGACAGTTTTAAATTTTTATTTGTGAAATTGGTGGTTTTAGAAATTTAGAATGTATTCTTTCGTAATTATAAAACATAATATATTGGTTTACATCATTTATAGCTTCATTGAGAGAAAAATATTGATTTGAACCTTTAGGTAGTCATTCTTGAGATAAATGAGAAAATCAGTTTTCAGATATTACATTGCCACCAATATCATAAGGTTGTTTTTTGCTTAAAATTATTTGCTTATCAGCAGCTCAATTTGTGATGTCTTGACAATAAAATTCGTTGGCGTTATCTGAGTGTAAAATAACGTTTTTTACTTGGTTTCAAGAGAATTGTTGATTTATTTTTTCAAGTGCAGGAAGGATTAAATCTTGATAGGATTTGTTTGAACATGTATTATAGCTTACAATATTATTTGAATAAAAATCAATAATTACAAAAAGATATAATCAACCTTCTTTAGTATTTATTTGTTTAGTGTCCATTGATCAAATTTGATTTGAAGAGGTTGTACTTTTATAATCTTTGTTTACTTTATCCATTGTAGGTATTCACTTATTTGGATTTTTTTTGTTTTTAGGATAGTTATTTTTAGTTTGTTTTAATCCTTGAAGATTGTGATCTTTCATAATTTTTCGCATTTGTTTTGTTGATAATTCTAGATTTAAAATAATATGTTTGTATTGTTTTAATCATTCTTTAAATGCTGAAAAAATTCGTAAATAGCCATAAATTTGTCCTTTTCTTGTAAAATGAAATTCAAGTAAAAGTTGGCATAATTCTTGATATTTATGTGTACAATTACTAATTTGATTTTTTTCTTTTTTAATAGGGTTTTGTTTGTTTTTTACAAAATAATATGTTGATCGGTTTAGTTGAAGATGTTGGCAAAGATATCTAATTGAATATTGGTTTTTGCTATCATCAATAATTTGAATTTTTTGTTTGATATTTAACTTGTTAATTACTAATGCTATTTGTTTAATTTTATCCATTATTAAAAATCCTTTCATGTCAAAATTAGTGTTAATTGTATAACACGATTGTTTTTCGAATACATTCAAGTTTTTTTTAAATTAATGGTCTAGTAAAAAGGGCTAAGTAGCAAGTAGCAAGGATAGTTGGTGGAAAATCAAGATTAGATGAGGCTTTTAAGTTTTCTGGTAATAATATTAATACTGCAAATATAGTGCCAAT
The DNA here is from genome assembly GCF_902809815.1 of Spiroplasma endosymbiont of Danaus chrysippus. Classification (GTDB taxonomy): domain Bacteria; phylum Bacillota_I; class Bacilli_A; order Mycoplasmatales; family VBWQ01; genus Spiroplasma_E. The sequence continues at coordinate 60,033 of NZ_CADDIL010000002.1, forward strand.
AAAAATAAAACGTTATCTAGTATCACATTTTCCAAAAGTAAAAGATTATTATGATGATAAAGAAACAATATTACGTAAAATATTAATATTTAATAATAATTTTGATTTACAACAAAATACATCATTAAATATTAATGAAAATCTATCAAAATTTTATCAAAATAATAAAATACCAGCTTTTTTATTACGTAATAAAAAAAATATTGATGAATATTATTTAGAATTTTATAGTACTATTTATAATAGCATTGTAAATAAAATAGTATTGAATGATGAAATAGGAAAAAATCAATTTGATTTACCAAGATTTGAATGTTTTCACTTTAATATAAATATTCCATTTAATTTTTAAACCTTTTTTAGATATGATATTAATTTAAAATTTATTGAAGAAAGTAGTGAACCAATTATTGGTGGTTCATATCATTCTATTTTTATTAAAAAATTAATAAGAAATAATAGTGAAAATTGAGTGGCAGCCACTAATTTTACTTTAACTTACAATGAAATATTAAAATTTTATAGTAGTGATAACTTTAGTTTTATTGATTATAAGTATTTAATTCATAGTCAAATAAAGGTATAAAATGTTTATACGTAGGTTACAAATTAGCATTTTAATTATTACTATCACTGTTACATTAAGTATTATGTTATTTTTTATTATAAAAAATTTTTCAACTAATAAAAATTTAAATGAAATGGTAAAAGAATATGATGTAGAATTAGATACCGTAGATGATAAAAAAGAAAGTTTAAATCCAGACATAGTTGTAGAAGCTATTGATATTAAAAAATTAAATGAAAGTATTACAATTATTTTAGATAAAAATAGTACTATCTTAGCAAATCAGTCACAGATTATATATAAAATACAATTTAATCAAGATTTATTTCAATACATATTTTTAAAGTTAATCATTAAAACATTTCCACAATGAAAAATTAACAATTTTATTTTTTATTTTAATATTTTAAATAATGCTGTATGAGTTGAATATAATACTAATTTAAAACTAGATTATTTAGAATGATATTTTAAAATAACAAATAAAATTTAATGCTCTATGTTATACTAAGTATAACTATTAATAAAAATGATTTAAATTAGGAGTGAATTTATGGATATTTTAAGCGAAATTCATCAAATTATTAAAAAAGATTATCCAGAAATTAAAGAAAAAATTACACCCAAAACTAAATTTAAAGATGTAAAAATTGACTCTCTTAAATTAGTAATGATTGTTATTAAAATAGAAGAAAAACATAATGTAAAAATTAATGATAATAAATTACTGGATTTACAAACAAAAACAGTTCAAGATTTAATAAATGAAATTGAAAGATTAGTAGCAATTGAAAATAAAAAAAAGTAATATTATATTTTATCAGGAGATTAGTATGAATAAAAATTTTGAAAATATTATCCAAAAGTTGAAAGATAAAGACTATCGTTTAACTGATGTTCGTAAAGCAGTTATTAAAGTATTAACGCTTAAGCAACACGTTAGTATTAATGATATTATTAGTTTTTTAACAAAAGAAGGTAATGATAATATTAATATTATGAGTATTTATAATACTATTGATTTATTAATGACAGAACATATTATTCATGCTAATGTTTTTGAAGGAAAACAAATAATTTATGAACTATCAGAAAATACCGTTCATATTATTTGTAATTTTTGTAATAAAATTATTCATGCCTCTTTCGAAGATAAACAACAAATTTCACCATTACAAGAAGAAAAACTTGAAAAATTAGCAAATAAAAATAATTTTTATTTTTCACATTATAAGTTAGAAATTCATGGAATTTGTGATAAATGTGAATTAAAAATAAAAAAAAATGAAATTTTAATTGAACTTAAAACTTCTTTCGCGTAAAATTGAACATGTACTATTTAAATTAAATATTTTAATTAAATATTTTAGGGGTGTAGTTCAATGGTAGAACATCGGCCTTCAGATCCGAGTGTTGTGGGTTCGAGTCCTGCCACCCCTGCCATTATTAAAATTCACTTTTAAATGTTTCTCATAAAAGTGAATTTTTTATTATTATAATTTTGGTAACTTATCTTTATCTAAATTAAAAGCAACAAAACTGAAGGTTCCAATTCCTGTATGAGCACAAATTACATTTCCTAAATTAATAGTTTTGACGTTTTTAATGCCATAATCTTTAACAAATTTTGTAATTTTTTCTATTTCTTTTGCCTCAGCAAAAGCATGAATAATGTAAAAGAGAGTAATACTTTCTATTTTTTTACTTTTATTAATTTCTTTAAGAGTATTTTTAATAGCTTTATCTCATGTTCTTGTTTTATCAAATTTATCAATGGTTCCGTCAAAAGATAAAATTGGAGTTATTTTTAACATAGTAGCTAAGGCTGCTGCTGATTTTGAAATTCTACCACCACGAACTAAATAATTTAAATCATAAGGTAAAATAAATGCTATATAGTTATCTCTTATTAATTTTAGTGCTTCTATAATATCATTAACATTATTTTTTTCGTTAAGTGACATTTGATATGCTTTTTTAACTAATAGTCAGTTAATAACTGAAACGCCATTACTATCAAAAACAAAAACTTTATCTTTAAAATTAGATTCTTTTGATAACATAGTAGCAGTGTTATATTGACCCGATAACCCCTTTGATAAAGGAATAAAAATAATCTTTTCAAATTTAGTTAAAGCATCTTCTCAAATTATACTCATTTGACCAAGTGGTGTTTGCGAAGTTTTGGCAGATTGTTTTTCATAAACTATTCTATTATAGAATTCTTCATCCTTTAGAATGTTAGGGTTATCAGTAATAGTTGTATCATCACTAAAAGTGATTAATAATGGACAAAATCCAATATTCATTTCTTTTAAATCTTTAATTGAAAATCCTGAAGAGGAATCAGCAACAATACCAATTTTTTTTTTCAATTTTCTCACCCTAACTATAATATTTTTTACTTATTTATTAAATTATAACATATATTTTTTACTGGTGGTTAGCCCTAAATACTGGACCACTTTTGGATAGACAGTTTTAAATTTTTATTTGTGAAATTGGTGGTTTTAGAAATTTAGAATGTATTCTTTCGTAATTATAAAACATAATATATTGGTTTACATCATTTATAGCTTCATTGAGAGAAAAATATTGATTTGAACCTTTAGGTAGTCATTCTTGAGATAAATGAGAAAATCAGTTTTCAGATATTACATTGCCACCAATATCATAAGGTTGTTTTTTGCTTAAAATTATTTGCTTATCAGCAGCTCAATTTGTGATGTCTTGACAATAAAATTCGTTGGCGTTATCTGAGTGTAAAATAACGTTTTTTACTTGGTTTCAAGAGAATTGTTGATTTATTTTTTCAAGTGCAGGAAGGATTAAATCTTGATAGGATTTGTTTGAACATGTATTATAGCTTACAATATTATTTGAATAAAAATCAATAATTACAAAAAGATATAATCAACCTTCTTTAGTATTTATTTGTTTAGTGTCCATTGATCAAATTTGATTTGAAGAGGTTGTACTTTTATAATCTTTGTTTACTTTATCCATTGTAGGTATTCACTTATTTGGATTTTTTTTGTTTTTAGGATAGTTATTTTTAGTTTGTTTTAATCCTTGAAGATTGTGATCTTTCATAATTTTTCGCATTTGTTTTGTTGATAATTCTAGATTTAAAATAATATGTTTGTATTGTTTTAATCATTCTTTAAATGCTGAAAAAATTCGTAAATAGCCATAAATTTGTCCTTTTCTTGTAAAATGAAATTCAAGTAAAAGTTGGCATAATTCTTGATATTTATGTGTACAATTACTAATTTGATTTTTTTCTTTTTTAATAGGGTTTTGTTTGTTTTTTACAAAATAATATGTTGATCGGTTTAGTTGAAGATGTTGGCAAAGATATCTAATTGAATATTGGTTTTTGCTATCATCAATAATTTGAATTTTTTGTTTGATATTTAACTTGTTAATTACTAATGCTATTTGTTTAATTTTATCCATTATTAAAAATCCTTTCATGTCAAAATTAGTGTTAATTGTATAACACAATTGTTTTTCGAATACATTCAAGTTTTTTTTAAATTAATGGTCTAGTAAAANTACCATATGAATTTAAAGATATATATGTATCTCAATCCATTAAATGATTATCAATAGTATCATGATTACTAAATAATAAATCTGGTGGAAATGGGTCAACAGTAGTAGTTGTTATTGGATTTTCTGTTGGATTAGGATTAATATCTGCATTAGTAAATTTACTATAATTAACTAAACCAATTGTTCCTAATCCTAATAATATTTTTTTACTACTATTAATTAATTTAGTTTTTGAACTTGGCATTTGATTTAAATTTCAAATATCAATTCCTAATTTTTTACTAAATAATAAAGCATTAATACTTCCTAAAATAGGATTTCCTATTAATTGACCATAATAAGCACTGGTACCAATCATGGCAGATAATGGTGCTATTCCAGTTCTTATTAATTTTAATAAAGTATAATTTGATTGTGAGTTTTCTGTATTTGGCATTTTCTATTCTCCTTTTATAAATTTAAATTTCATATTTCCAATAGTATCTCTATTATTACCGACAATAATTAAATATCCAGTTTGATTATTTTCTAATATTCATGAATAATAAATATCTTGTGGATATAATTTTGGATATAAATTTAATGCTAATAAATAACATAAAGCATCTTCTTTATTTTTTAATAAACTTACTGTTTTACATATTATTTCTTTAGGACTTTTTTCATTATAAAATCATTCAGTTTTAATGTTTCTCATTATTTCACATCCTTTTATGAACTCATCAGCACCGTTTACTACGGTGGACTATAGAATTATAATGTTATCCAAATTTTAATAATTCTATAGTTTCGTTCTGTATAAAATAAAATTTAGGACTTACATTGACATATTTAAATAAAAATAGGAGTTAAACAGGTTATATGTCAAATGCCTATCATTTTATTTAATCTTTTATTATTGCTATTGCTCCTAAAATAAGAGCAACTAAACAAAATAATAATATGATTGCTACTGGTGTAGTTGCTATCACTATTAATAATATTCCTCATCAAGGCATTATTTACTCTCCTCTTTTCATGTCATTTCAAACTGAATTTTAAATTTTCCAAATAAAATAAATGCTAGTAAATTATAAGGAATAGAGATTAAAGATAATAATAAAAATATTGGTAAAATTAATATTCTTAATAAGATATAAAATAATTTCATTAATCAAATTCACCTTTTTCTATAAATTCAAGTACTTTATAATAAGCAGTAAGTTTACCGGCTTCTTTTAAAGAATCACATAAACAAATACTAATTTGTTTTTTTATTCAAATAATTAATTTTTCTTTATTCATATTAAATTTACCTTTCACTAGACCTCAAAATTTTCTATAATTTCTTCTTCTTTTTCTAATTCTTTTAATTTAGATAAAGTAGAATTGATATCAGTATTATCAATATTATTATTTGAATTAATAATTTTAACTTCTTCACCAGTATTATCTTTATAAGCAATTGTTTCTTCATCAATTACTACACCTTGGTCTAATTGAAGTGCTAAATTAATATCATCTTGATTATTTAATACTATAATTGGTGTTTTATTAATTTCTCTAATTAATGCTTTTACAACTGTTTTTAAAGCCATTTGGTCAAAAGCAGAAGTTCATATATGATTTAATTTTCATTCTTGACTTTTTTTATTATAAGTTTTGCCATATTTATCTTTATGTTGATTAATTTCTTCAACAGTCATTCCTTTATAAAAATTATTAATTTTACCATTTTTATCTAAAAGTGAAATATAACAATAATAACCAATTGTATTAATAGTTTTTCTTTCAAAAATTAATGCTGGATTAATTTCTCATTTATTATTTTCTTTATTAAATTTATGTGCAGTTGTTATTTTTTCTCTTTGAAAATCAACTACTAATCCAGTTCTTTGTAATAATGTTAATCAACCATCTTCTTGAATTTGAACTTGTAATTCATCACCATAAGGTATTAATGCTAATTCTTTTTTAATTGGATTAATTGAAAGATTTAATTTATATAAATTAATTAATGCATTAATTAAACTTTGAGTATTCATATTTTTTAAATCTTTACTAGAATTGATAATCATCTCATAATAATTTCTAAATTTTACATATTCTTCTTTATTACTTTTAATAAAATTAGGAATTTTTAATTCATTTTTATTATTACTCATTAGTTGATTCTCCTTTTTTATTTAATAATTCTAAAATTTCATCTAATTTTTTATTAATTTTTCCTAAGTGTTTTAATAAAATTAAAATTGATTTATCCATAAGTTACTCCTATCATTTTTTAATTGTTTTAAATCTATTATCTAAATGTACTTCAATATTTTTACTAGGATTAACTATTAAATGACTATTAATAACAATTCAATTTTTTTCATTACTATCTAATTTTTTAGGTAATTTATCAAATTCAATTGAATTACAAGAATAAATAGTTTTTTCTTTAATTGTTTTTTCATTAATCATTTTTATCATTCTTTTTTAATTTAAATTTAAAAATAAAATCTATATCATTTTCTTCAAATTCTTTTTTTACTATTTTATTTCAATTTTTATATTGAATTTCATTTTTAAAACTTAATAATATACCTAATAAGTTATCTTTTATTTCTTCATAATTTCATTGTTCATCTGTGATTATTGATGTAGCACAAATAATTTTTTTTACTTTTCTATTCATTTCATTCTCTACCCCTTCTTAATCATTCTTTAATATTATTTTGTAAAAAACAAACAAAACCCTATTAAAAAAGAAAAAAATCAAATTAGTAATTGTACACATAAATATCAAGAATTATGCCAACTTTTACTTGAATTTCATTTTACAAGAAAAGGACAAATTTATGGCTATTTACGAATTTTTTCAGCATTTAAAGAATGATTAAAACAATACAAACATATTATTTTAAATCTAGAATTATCAACAAAACAAATGCGAAAAATTATGAAAGATCACAATCTTCAAGGATTAAAACAAACTAAAAATAACTATCCTAAAAACAAAAAAAATCCAAATAAGTGAATACCTACAATGGATAAAGTAAACAAAGATTATAAAAGTACAACCTCTTCAAATCAAATTTGATCAATGGACACTAAACAAATAAATACTAAAGAAGGTTGATTATATCTTTTTGTAATTATTGATTTTTATTCAAATAATATTGTAAGCTATAATACATGTTCAAACAAATCCTATCAAGATTTAATCCTTCCTGCACTTGAAAAAATAAATCAACAATTCTCTTGAAACCAAGTAAAAAACGTTATTTTACACTCAGATAACGCCAACGAATTTTATTGTCAAGACATCACAAATTGAGCTGCTGATAAGCAAATAATTTTAAGCAAAAAACAACCTTATGATATTGGTGGCAATGTAATATCTGAAAACTGATTTTCTCATTTATCTCAAGAATGACTACCTAAAGGTTCAAATCAATATTTTTCTCTCAATGAAGCTATAAATGATGTAAACCAATATATTATGTTTTATAATTACGAAAGAATACATTCTAAATTTCTAAAACCACCAATTTCACAAATAAAAATTTAAAACTGTCTATCCAAAAGTGGTCCAGTATTTAGGGCTAACCACCATTGGTACAATTCATATCAACTTCCAATACTAATATTTCATAATGTGTAATAAACGCATTTTCTAATAAATGATGTTTATAATTTTTATGAAAATTACTAGCCTCTACAAAAGTACAAAAGGCTTTATATTTTGTTTCAAATGTATAATTAACTTTATATTTTATTAAATAAACGTATGCCATATTTATTTTTCTCCTTTTAAATATTTTAGATATTCATTATCAATAAATATTTCATTTTCTTTACAGCTAGTATTATTTTTATTTCTATTTTTACAAAATATATTTCAACCATCACCAAAATAATCACAATCAATATTATGATTTTTATATTTTGGATTTAATTTTATTGCTAATTCGATTATTTCCTTTTTTTCCATATTATTATTTTCTCCTTTATTTTATTTATTGTGTTATGATATTGTTAATGAGGTATGTATTTATATATAAAACCCCCTATTTTTTTAAATAATACAAATGTAATTATTAATTAGATTAATGGGTTCTTTACTGAGCCATAATAAGGCTATTCAAATTAATCTATAATTACATTAAGCGATACAGTGTAACATTTTAACTTACTTAACATTAAATGCTCTTTTATACTGATATAGAAGTATTTACATTTCGTACTCACTATTAGACTTTTACGACAGTTTTATTAAGTTTTAATCTTTTAACAAAAAAAGAACGATAGTTATATCGTTCTTTGTTATTTATGAAACTATGAGTTAAATTTATGCGCCCTAATTATGAAAATTTTTTTATTTTTAGTAAAATTAAGTGTAAAATTAATAATATTATAAAGAAGTGGAAGTGACAAAATGAGTCAAAACATTATTTTTGCTTTTGAAATTATTGCCTTAATTATCGCTATATTATTAGTAATTTTAGGTTTATTACAAGGTAAAAAAAATCATAATGGTCTTGGTGCTTTAAGTGGGGGTAATCAAGAATTATTTGCTAGTACTAAAGAACGTGGTTGAAGTAAGTTATTTTCTATTGCCACTTTAGTATTAGGTATATCGTTATTTACTATGGCAATAATAGTAAGAATTCTTATTAATACTATTGGAGTTATAAATTAATGATAATTATTTTATAAAAAGGCACACTAAAATGTGCCTTTTTATAAATTTTAAAAGATAGATTATAATTAATTATATAATTAGGATAAAGTTGGGATTGATTGAAATGAAGCAAGAGATTATTAATGAGTTACAAAATAGTATTACACCTTTATCAACGGTTGATTTAACAGTGAAACTTAATATTACTAATCATCATCAACAGCAAGAACTTATTGCTGATTTAGAAGAATTGAAAAATAGTGAAATTATTTTGGAAAATAAAGAACAACAATTTTATATGCTAAAAAATAATAATTTATTTATTGGCAAAATTCAAATTACTAAAAAAGGATTTGGATTTGTTAAATTATTAAATAGTGAAGAAGAATATTATGTTAATATAAAAAACATAAATAATGCGTTAAATAATGATGAAGTATTATGTAAGTTAGTAAAAATTAATAATCAGAATGATGAGGCTATAGTATTAAAAATTATTAAACGTGATACTAATCTTCTTGTTGGTACTGTTATTGTTAATGCAGATACGAAAGTAAAAACATTATTAATTCAAAATGCAAAGTTACAACAGTATGAAGTTAATATTTTAAATCCTGATAAAGCGTTAGAAAATAATATTGTTGTTGCAAAAATTAAAAATTTTGAACAAAATATTTTTAATGTTACTATTACTAAAATCTTGGGTAATATTAATGATCCTGGTGTTGATATTTTAGCTGTTATTTATGAAATTGGCATTAAAGCACAATTTGATGTTGAAACATTAGCAGCAACAGATAAGGTGCCATTAACAGTTTTAGAATCAGATAAAATTGATCGTATTGATTTGACTAAAGAGTTATTAGTTACAATTGATGGTAAAGATGCTAAAGATTTTGATGATGCTATTTGTGTTACTAAACTAGCTAATGATAATTATCGTTTAATTGTAGCTATTGCTGATGTTAGTCATTATGTAACAGAAAATAGTCCTTTAGATGAAGAGGCATTTACTCGCGGTACATCTGTTTACTTAGCAGATCGTGTTATTCCTATGTTACCAACGCAGTTATCAAATGGTATTTGTTCTTTAAATGAACAAGTAGAACGTTTATGTATGGTTTGTGATATGGAAATTGATAAGAATGGTTTAACAGTAAAACATAAAATTTATCAGGCATTTATGAAATCAGCAAGAAGAATGAATTATGATGAAGTAAATGATGGATATAATGGTAAAAATCCAAATTTTATTAAAACACATCCACAAATTTGAGAAATGTTACTAAAAGCAAAAGAATTGCACCAAATTTTATGAAAGTTTAAACAAGATGCTGGAGTAATTGATTTTGAAATTAATGAAGCAAAAACAATTATTAATGGCAATAGAGAAGTAACTAATATTATTTTAAGAACTCGTGATATCGCTGAAAAATTAATTGAAAGTTTTATGATTAGAGCTAATGAAGTAGTTGCTAAAACTGTATTTGATATGAAATTACCTTTTATTTATCGTGTTCATGAACATCCTCGTTCTAAAAAAATACATCAAATGGTTACAATTCTGAAATTAATGGGCATTAAACTAAATCCAAAAATCACAAATATTAGTTCAAAAGATTTACAATTATTATTAAATTCTTTAAAACAATTATCAACATTTCAAGTTTTATCAACTTTATTATTAAGAAGTATGGAAAAAGCACAGTATACTAATAAATGTATTGGCCATTTTGGACTTGCTAGTGATTATTATACACATTTTACTTCACCAATTAGACGTTATCCTGATTTAATAGTTCATCGTTTATTGCGTCAGTATATAGTTAAAAGAGAAATAAATGCTAAAATAATTCAGAAATATCAAAGTTTTACTAATTGAGCAGCTGAGCAATCTAGTAATATGGAATTAAAAGCATTAGAGTGTGAACGAGCTGTAGATCAAATGAAAAAAGCAGAATACATGATGCAATTTATTGGTCATAAATTTGAAGGTATAATTTCTAGTGTAACTGGCTTTGGATTATTTGTTGAGTTAGATAATACAATTGAGGGTTTAATTAGAATTGCAGACATGACTGATGATTATTATATTTTTAATGAAAAAGCAATGATTTTGTTTGGTGAAAGAAAACGAAAACAGTATGCTCTTGGTCAAAAGGTGAGTGTTCTTGTTAAAAGTGCAAATAAAGTTGCTAGAACTATTGATTTTATTTTAGAAGAAAATGGTCAGCAAAATAAAAACCGTGATAAAAATAATAATAATCAATCATCAAAAATGTATAAAGCAAATAATTTTAAATATAGAAAAAAGATAAAACTAAATGGTAAAGTTAAAAAAAATAAAAGTGAAAAGAAAAATGGAGTAAAAAAATGAAAATACAAGGGCAAAAAAGATTAATTCAACAAAGCAATCTTAACATTGAATGCTATTATTATAATTATTTTAAATCGCCAGGCTTAAAACAATATCCGGATTTATTATGAGTTAATGAAGATTATAACTTAATTAAGCAAGTAAATATTGAACAAGATACTGTAATAAGATTAGCAACTAATTTATTTGAAGTTGGTCAAAAATTTAATTTGTTTGAAAATTTAGATTATTTTATTATGATGCCAAAAAAACCTACTTCAGTTAGTAGTTTAGAATTAGTAATAATTGAATTAGTTAAAATTATTAAAAAAAAATTAAATTATGAGATATTATTTATTAATAATATTTTCCAAGTTGATAACTACCGTAAATTTTGAGAAAATAAATTAAAAGTTAGCGAAAGACAAATGGAAATTACTAATAAAATTCATTTATTATCTAAATATATTAAATTTTTTAATAAAAAAAACATTATTATTATTGATGATATAGTTGCCTCAGGGATTTCTATTGCCCAAACTATTTTAGAAATTATCAATAATAACAATGATTTTAAAATTAAAGCTTTGTGTTATGGTTCAGTTTATAATTGAGAAGTAATTTATAAATAGTTAAAAGAGTTTCCTAATTTTTTTCTTTTTTTCTTCTAATGAGTCTGATTCAGATATATTATAAGAATCTTCAATATTATTTATAAATGCATAATTAATTTCAGCATTAATTTGATTTTTAGCAATAAGTTTTAAAATAAAATCAGCAGTATCTGCTTCTAAAGCAAATGTGTAAATTTCAAATTCATCTTCATTAATAATTTCCGTTTTCGTAGAAATTTTTAAAATATGATTTTGTTCATCAATAATAATTTTGCAAACCTCAAGTTTTTTACCAGTTAAAATCTTATAAATAATTACTTTATCATTATTATTTTTATCAAAACCCAAATCGCCTTGATAAAATTGACTATTTTTTACTGCTGTTGGTTTAGTATTTAACTCTCCTGCCATGTCCTTAGACTCCTTTCAGTTGTTTATTAATATATAAAATTAACAAAAACCCGTAAAACAAATATAAAATCTATTTCTTGGGTTGCTATACAACAAATATTAATTTTATGTTTAATTTTACATTAATCATTGCTAGAAAAACTATTGATTAATCTAACCTTCATTAAATTATAGCATGTTCTTAATAAAAAACAAATTTAAGTAAGTATTTCAGTATTTATGAAATTATTATTATATAATCTAATTATAAAGTTTATTAAAATAATGGTGGAAACAATGAAAATAATTGCAAAAAATAAAAAAGCGTACTTTAATTATGAATTATTAGAAAAATTAGAAGTGGGAATTGTTTTGACTGGTTCTGAAATTAAATCAATTCGTTTAGGTAATGTATCTTTACAGGATAGTTATGTAACTTTTAGTAATAATGAAGCTTATATTATTAATATGAACATTACTACTTATAAATTTACTACTAGTTATATACTTGATCCATTAAGAAAAAGAAAATTACTTTTAAATGCTCGTGAAATTAAAAAAATTCAACAAGAACAAAAGCAAAAAAACTTAACTGTTGTTCCAACAATGATATATTTAAATAGTAAAAGTAGAGCAAAGTTAGAAATAACATTGGCTCGTGGTAAAAAAAATTATGATAAAAGAGAGACCATTAAAAATCGTGATGCAGTAAGACAAATCAAAAAATAATAATTTAATTAAGAAAGAAAAAAACTATGATAATATGATTACCTTTGAGGCTTTTTAGTAATCTGTGTTTCTTTGTTTTACAAAGTACTAGTTCAGATTAATTCTGTCTTCAAATTTTATCATAAAATGAGCAATTGCTGTATTTCAATTTTGAATAGGCAATGTTCATTTTTTTGTGATATTTTCAATTGCTAAGTAAAAAATTTTAAAAACTGCCATATCATTAGGAAAAACTTTTTTATTTCTAATAACTTTTCGTAATTGGCTATTAACAGATTCAATAGCATTTGTAGTATAAATTACCCTTTTAATTTCTGCTGGATAACTAATAAAAACCATTAAATTTTCTCAATTTTTATATCAAGATTTAGCAATTTGTGGATATTGTTTATTTCATTTACTTTCAAATGATTCTAAAGCTTGCATTGCTTGTTCTTCACTACATGCTGTATAAATTGGCTTTAAATCGATAACTAGAGACTTTCGATGTTTGTATGAAACATATTTTAAGCTATTTCTAATTTGATGAACTATGCATAATTGATGTTCAGTTTTAGGATAAACTGATTGTATTGCCTCTGACATGCCTGTTAAATTATCACTACAAGCAATAAGAATATCATTTAAGCCTCGATTTTTCATTTCTGTAAAATTATTTAATCAGAATTTAGCACCTTCATTTTCACTAATTCATAAACCTAAAACATCTTTTTTACCTTCTAAATCAACTCCTAAAGCTATATAAACTGATTTGTTAATAATACGTTTATCCTGACGTACTTTAACTACGATACAATCAAAATAAATGATTGGATAAACACTATCTAATGGACGATTTTGCCATGCTTTGACATCATCAATGACATCATCAGTAATTTGACTAATTACGCTTTCGCTAATATCTGCGCCATGATATAACTCTTGCAACTGCATTCTAATATCTGATAAAGTCATACCTTTTGCATATAGTGAAAGAACTTGTTGATCAAAACCATCAAATCTTCTCTGTCTTTTTGTGATTATTACTGGTTCAAAATTACTATTGCGATCTCTTGGTACATCAATTTCAATTTTACCTTGTTGAGTTATTAATTTTTTTGATGTTGTACCATTACGAACATTGTCATTATTACTGCGTTGATTTCTTTCGTGTCCTAAATAATTTTGCATCTCAGAATTCAACATTTTTTCTACCAATCGTTTAGTTAATTCTTTATATAAGCCTCCCTCTTTAAAAACTGTTGTTAAATCCTCAGTATTTTCTAATAATAAATCTACTGCTTTTGATATTGGATCATTGTTATTAAGATTATCTTTTTTAGCCATCTGTAACTCACTCTTTCTAGATATATAAATTATATTTACTAGAATTAATTAAACATAGTTATTTTTGTAAGTCACACAGATTACTAAACATTCCCAAANCAAGTAAAAGTTGGCATAATTCTTGATATTTATGTGTACAATTACTAATTTGATTTTTTTCTTTTTTAATAGGGTTTTGTTTGTTTTTTACAAAATAATATGTTGATCGGTTTAGTTGAAGATGTTGGCAAAGATATCTAATTGAATATTGGTTTTTGCTATCATCAATAATTTGAATTTTTTGTTTGATATTTAACTTGTTAATTACTAATGCTATTTGTTTAATTTTATCCATTATTAAAAATCCTTTCATGTCAAAATTAGTGTTAATTGTATAACACAATTGTTTTTCGAATACATTCAAGTTTTTTTTAAATTAATGGTCTAGTAAAAAGGGCTAAGTAGCAAGTAGCAGTTTAATTATTATACCAATTAATATGCTTACGCTTAATATTTCAACTATTACAATTTCAAAAATCAGTTATTTTATTATTGCTGCTTTGTGTTTTTCATTTTGACTTTTTTCATGTCTTTTCTTTTGCGAGAAGATCCAAAAAATATGGGTATGCATGATGAAATAGTTTTAAAAAAAATTAAAACTATTTCTCAATGAAAAATAATAATTTTAATTATGTTTGGATTAACTATTTATTTAATTTATTATTTAATGAATTTTCAATTTTTTAATTATAAAATAAGTAATATTGATATACTAGCCATAATTATATTGATTTTAAAATTAATATTCCTATTAATTATCCATCTTATGATATTCATAAAGCAACGATAGAACAATATGCTAATATGCTTAATCAATATCTATATGATCCATTACATCCAAAAAATGCAACAAATTTTATGATTACTAGTGAAGCTGCTTTACAGTTTTATAACGATAATTTTAAAGGAAAAACTGATGAGTATCCATATGCTAATCGAAACTATAGTGAAATAGATATTAAAAATGAAGCTAAGTTATATGAAATAATGTCAATGGGAATGTTATATAAAGATATTGAATGACAACATGCTGTTATGGTCCGTGATTTATTAATTACTAGTAAAAATTTTGCTTTTATTGAAACAGGACCTGAATATATTGTTAATAAAGCAATTATTGTCAAAGATGGTGGCCCAAGTTTAACAGAAAAACCATTACAAGATAATGAAATTTTAATTTACAAACATTTTGCTGAACTAAATAATTTACATATTGATCAAAATTATGTAATTGCTGGACAAACGTTTATTATTCGTGGTTATGCTACAAGCTCATTAGCAGCATTTTTTGGTCGTTATTTTGGTAATTCACTTGATTTAAAAAATAATACTGTCGCTTTTACTAATGGTAATATGATGCGCAAAGTTGAATCTGATTTAAAGGCATTTAGCAGTAATATTGATGATTTTTTTTAGGTATTAATCCTGATTTGGCTAAAAATATTGATTCACAAATAAACAATGAATGAATTTATAATTATCTTCATGCAACTTATAAAACACCTACTGATATAGCAAGTACAAAATATTATAATAATGTTATTGATTATAATAAAATAGTTTCACCTTTAAATATCAATAATCTTAGATTTTATACTAGTATGCAAGAATGATCTTTTAGTTCCATTAATAATAGAATTAATGTTATTGAAGAGATTTCTAGTTTATTTTTAATTTTGATTTTTATTGTGACTACTATTATTATTTTTATTATTACTTTTAAAATGATTGATCGTAATAAAAAATTAATTGGAATTTTAAAAGCAACAGGATATAAAAGTTGGCAGTTAAGTATATCATTAGTAATTTCAATTATTGCTCCTTTAATTATTTTTGCTATTATTGGTGTTTTATTTTCGATTCCAGTTGCGCATTATTTAATTTATATTACTAATATTACTACTGTTGGCTTAATTAGTTATGGTTGGTACTTTAATATTGTTACCGCTATTTTATTACTTGTTATTCCAATCATTAGTTTAACTTTCATTAGTTTTTTAATGGTATTATTCTTATTAAGAAGTAAACCCTTAGATTTAATTACTAATAATATTTCAAAACAAAAATATAAAATAAATATTAGTTCAACTTTTACTTTTATTGCAAGATATGTGATTGGTAGATTTAGTTATCGTAATAAGTTGGCCGTTACTACTTCACTACGTAGTTTTGGTAAAACATTAATTATGTGTTTTACTAGTATTTTTGTTGCAACATTAGTATTCTTTGCGCTTGCTGCTAGTGGTTTAGTTAATAATATGTTAGGTTCACAATTTGCGGGAACTAATTTTAATTATCAAAATGGTTATCAATTTGATGATAATATTAAAACTAACTTTATTAATAACGAAAATAAATTAATGTATCAATTTAATAGTGTTGATAATATTAAAAGCAAAATTTCATTATATCCAGAATTATTAGCGGCAATTAAACGATTTGATCCTCTTAATCCTAATAAATCAATTATGATTAATGTTCAAAATCGTTATATTATGGGTAGTGAATTATTAAAAATAAAACAGTGAATTGCTGCTAATCCATCAAAGATTCCACCAATAGTTAAGGATTTCTTAGAAAAAAATAAAATATTATTTAATTATTTAACCAATAATAATGGTAAAAACAATACTGATTTATTGATAAGTTTTGGTTTAATTTCTTATGATGAACAGTATGAAGTACCATACACACAATTAGAACTTGATAAGGCTAATTTGTTACTTCCTAATCAGCGTGGTGCTGTTTTTGATAATGATACACAAGCCTTATCAAAAGAATCTTTTAAAAATTGAAGTGTACCAAGAACTGCTTACGGTATTGATGATAGTTTAAGTGATTTTTTATCTCTAAATTTTAGTATAAGTGATTTTTCTACTTTTAGTAAATTAAATTTAGCTGATATGGAAGTTTCTAATAATTGGCAAGATAAACAATTTATTAATATTCGTAATCATTTAATTCAAAAATTAGGAATTAAAAATCCAGATAGTAGTGCTGTTCAATTTATTCCAATGGCCACTTCTGCTTTACCTTCGGTTATCAATGTTTATAATGGTGGAGAACAACTTAATAATAGTGTTATTTATAGGTATAAAGGATTAGATAATCAAATAAAATATATAATTGGTATTGCTTATGATTATATTAATAAATTAGATCCAAAAATAATAGTAATGCCTAAACTTTGACTTAATGAGATTTTGTTTGGTAGTAAAAGTGATTTATTAGAAAATAATTTTGCTAATAGTAAATTAAGCAAATTTACTGATAATGAGTTTAAACATTACTTACCAATTATTAGTAATAAAAATGATTATAATATTGATTTAGCACAAATTTCACACTCAGGATATTTGGAAAGTAAAGGTATTAGTACTTCATTATCATTGGTGTATGATATTAGTAATTTACGTACTATTATGAAGAACAATCAATATAGTTTACAAATAATCATTTCATTTTTTGGTATTTTTAGTGTTATATTATCATTAATGATTATTGTTATTGTTACTAATATTAGTGTTCGTGATAATTTAATATTAATTAATATTTTACGAAGTTTAGGTTATACTGCATTAGAAGTTTCTTATAATTTCTTTCTGGTAATAATACCGGCATTGGTAATGAGTAGTTTGGTTGCTGTTTTTATTCTTCCTTCTTTAGTAATGGTACTTTCTAATTTATTAGCAACTTTTGCAAAAATCGCATTTCCTATTGTTTTTCGTTGATGATATTTTGCATTGATGATTAGTATAAATATTTTAATTTATTTAGTTTCATACATTATTACTTGAAAGTTAAACGTTAATAATAAACAATTAATGACATTAACTAAATAATATATAATCTGCTTTGCTGCTATTAAATAAAAAATTACACATTAAAATGTTTTAATTTTAAAAATATTTTTAAATTGATAAAATTAATTTGAAGTATCAACTGAGGTTAGTGGAATATGGTAAAAATATTTTTTAATTATTTGCGTGAACAAAGAAAAAATATTATTCAAGTTTTAGGGTTAGGCTTTTTAGTTATGATTATGATTATAACTTTTTTAAGCATTCAATTTTCTGATCAATATGTAGAAAATCAATATTTAAATGATATTAGTCAAAATACTAATTTTCAAGAATTAAATGAATTACCAATTGAAAAAAATAGTTTTGAAAAAGAATATAATTATTATAAAACAACACATTTAGGATTATGATTGGAAAATATGTCATATTATAAACAAGATGATAGTATTGATACTTTTAAATTAAATCATGCAACTTTTCAAATTGCTTTAGTTAATGCTAATACCGATACTTATCGTTTTATTTTTAATGGTAGTAGTGATTTAAGTGATTCTCATGCTAATAATTATTTACAAATTGGAAATAATATATCTACTAAATTTCATCATGATTATGTTGATTTTAAACTATTAGTTCCTAATGATTATCGTCAAGGTTATAACTCTTCTGAAGAATATAAAAATGCAATGCGTAATTTAATTAATAGTTATGTTTATGATGGAAAGACAAATATTAATCAAGTAAACTATTTTATTTTAAATGATAAAGCATTAAAAATTTATAAATTTATCAAGATGAAATTTATCATAAAATATCATACGCTAATCATGAATATAATACAATTGATATTTCTTTGCAATCACAACTATATTTTTTAATTATTAATGGCATGTTATTTCAAAATATTGAATGAAATCAATATACTTTAGTTAATGATTTATTAATGACCGGTAAATCTTTTCTCTTTACACAAACAGTTCCTAAAAATATTATTGATCGACCAATTTTAGTAGGTAATTATAAACAAAGTTTGGAAGAGTTACCATTACAAGATAATGAAATTTTAATTTATGAACAATTTGCTAATAATAATAATTTAAAAATTGGTGATAAGTACAATATTGTTAATCGTACTTTTATTGTTAGAGGATTTGTTACTAGTCGAAATAGTGCTTTTATTGCCAATAATATTAGTGGATTGATGGATCCAAAAAATAAAACCGTTGCTTTTGTTAATAGTAATACAATGGTTAACATCAATAATGATTTTAAGGGTTTTATTGATAAAAATAAACAAAAAAATAGTTTTAATCCCGTTTATCCTGAACGTAGTTTAAATCCATGATTATATAATATATTACATAATCAATTAGCATATGGTCATCATTATCAAAATCTTACTAATGGTATAAATTTGGTGGTTAGCCCTAAATACTGGACCACTTTTGGATAGACAGTTTTAAATTTTTATTTGTGAAATTGGTGGTTTTAGAAATTTAGAATGTATTCTTTCGTAATTATAAAACATAATATATTGGTTTACATCATTTATAGCTTCATTGAGAGAAAAATATTGATTTGAACCTTTAGGTAGTCATTCTTGAGATAAATGAGAAAATCAGTTTTCAGATATTACATTGCCACCAATATCATAAGGTTGTTTTTTGCTTAAAATTATTTGCTTATCAGCAGCTCAATTTGTGATGTCTTGACAATAAAATTCGTTGGCGTTATCTGAGTGTAAAATAACGTTTTTTACTTGGTTTCAAGAGAATTGTTGATTTATTTTTTCAAGTGCAGGAAGAATTAAATCTTGATAGGATTTGTTTGAACATGTATTATAGCTTACAATATTATTTGAATAAAAATCAATAATTACAAAAAGATATAATCAACCTTCTTTAGTATTTATTTGTTTAGTGTCCATTGATCAAATTTGATTTGAAGAGGTTGTACTTTTATAATCTTTGTTTACTTTATCCATTGTAGGTATTCACTTATTTGGATTTTTTTTGTTTTTAGGATAGTTATTTTTAGTTTGTTTTAATCCTTGAAGATTGTGATCTTTCATAATTTTTCGCATTTGTTTTGTTGATAATTCTAGATTTAAAATAATATGTTTGTATTGTTTTAATCATTCTTTAAATGCTGAAAAAATTCGTAAATAGCCATAAATTTGTCCTTTTCTTGTAAAATGAAATTCAAGTAAAAGTTGGCATAATTCTTGATATTTATGTGTACAATTACTAATTTGATTTTTTTCTTTTTTAATAGGGTTTTGTTTGTTTTTTACAAAATAATATGTTGATCGGTTTAGTTGAAGATGTTGGCAAAGATATCTAATTGAATATTGGTTTTTGCTATCATCAATAATTTGAATTTTTTGTTTGATATTTAACTTGTTAATTACTAATGCTATTTGTTTAATTTTATCCATTATTAAAAATCCTTTCATGTCAAAATTAGTGTTAATTGTATAACACAATTGTTTTTCGAATACATTCAAGTTTTTTTTAAATTAATGGTCTAGTAAAAAGGGCTAAGTAGCAAGTAGCGTTATCCAATTTTAATAATTCTATACTTTCGTTCTGTATAAAATAAAATTTAGGACTTACATTGACATATTTTAAGCAAGAATAAAAAATAGGCAATAGGAGTTAGAAAGGATATATGTCAAATGCCTAAATATTAATTATTATTACCTTCTTTATCTTTATTTAATTCTTCATTTTCATATGCTATAAAGCAGATTTGGTGCATATNACTATAGAATTATAATGTTATCCAAATTTTAATAATTCTATAGTTTCGTTCTGTATAAAATAAAATTTAGGACTTACATTGACATATTTAAATAAAAATAGGAGTTAAACAGGTTATATGTCAAATGCCTAAATATTAATTATTATTACCTTCTTTATCTTTATTTAATTCTTCATTTTCATATGCTATAAAGCAGATTTGGTGCATATATCATTTTATTTTTTTTAAATCAAAAAATTTTTTGATAATTTCTTATTCAATTACCATCCATTATTGATTTTTGACAATAATCACATTTATAAATTATCATTATCAAATTCACCTTTTTCTATAAATTCAAGTACTTTATAATAAGCAGTAAGTTTACCTGCTTCTTTTAAAGAATCACATAAACAAATACTAATTTGTTTTTTTATTCAAATAATTAATTTTTCTTTATTCATATTAAATTTACCTTTCACTAGACCTCAAAATTTTCTATAATTTCTTCTTCTTTTTCTAATTCTTTTAATTTAGATAAAGTAGAATTTATATCAGTATTATCAATATTATTTGAATTAATAATTTTAACTTCATCACCAGTATTATCTTTATAAGCAATTGTTTCTTCATCAATTACTACACCTTGGTCTAATTGAAGTGCTAAATTAATATCATCTTGATTATTTAATACTATAATTGATGTTTTATTAATTTCACGAATTAATGCTTTTACAACAGTTTTTAAAGCCATTTGGTCAAAACTAGTATTTCAAGGACTATCTTCACTCTTAGTTTTACTAAATTTTTTTCTTCATTCTTGACATTCTTCAACTGTCATACCTTTATAAAAATTATTAACTTTACCATTTTTATCTAAAAGAGAAATATAACAATAATAACCAATAGTAGTAATAGTTTTTCTTTCAAAAATTAATGCTGGATTAATTTCTCATTTATTATTTTCTTTATTAAATTTATGTGCTGATGTTATTTTTTCTCTTTGAAAATCAACTACTAATCCAGTTCTTTGTAATAATGTTAATCAACCATCTTCTTGAATTTGAACTTGTAATTCATCACCATAAGGTATTAATGCTAATTCTTTTTTAATTGGATTAATTGAAAGATTTAACTTATATAAATTAATTAATGCATTAATTAAACTTTGTGTATTCATATTTTTTAAATCTTTACTAGAATTGATAATCATCTCATAATAATTTCTAAATTTTACATATTCTTCTTTATTACTTTTAATAAAATTAGGAATTTTTAATTCATTTTTATTATTACTCATTAGTTGATTCTCCTTTTTTATTTAATAATTCTAAAATTTCATCTAATTTTTTATTAATTTTTCCTAAGTGTTTTAATAAAATTAAAATTGATTTATCCATAAGTTACTCCTATCATTTTTTAATTGTTTTAAATCTATTATCTAAATGTACTTCAATATTTTTACTAGGATTAACTATTAAATGACTATTAATAACAATTCATTTTTTTTCATTACTATCTAATTTTTTAGGTAATTTATCAAATTCAATTGAATTACAAGAATAAATAGTTTTTTCTTTAATTGTTTTTTCATTAATCATTTTTATCATTCTTTTTTAATTTAAATTTAAAAATAAAATCTATATCATTTTCTTCAAATTCTTTTTTTACTATTTTATTTCAATTTTTATATTGAATTTCATTTTTAAAACTTAATAATATACCTAATAAGTTATCTTTTATTTCTTCATAATTTCATTGTTCATCTGTGATTATTGATGTAGCACAAATAATTTTTTTTACTTTTCTATTCATTTCATTCTCTACCCCTTCTTAATCATTCTTTAATATTATTTTTTAAAATATTTAATTCTTTAATTTGACCTCTTAAAACATCTAATTCTCATAAATTTAATTGATTTAAATTAATTTCTTCAATTTGATATTCTAAAAATTCAATTCTAGCATTAAGATTTTTAACTAATAATTCATTAAAATTACATTTTTTATTTTTACAATATTCCAATTTATATTCCATTTTTATCTTCTCCTTTAAAATATTTTCTTTTTGCATTCATTCATTCGATTATTAATTCATTTGTTATTTCTATTTTTATTTCTTGCTGATTATTTTTATTAGTTAAATAAACATAGGTTTTATTAGATGGATTTATATCATTAAAAAGTAACATACAATAATAAGCAGTTAATTGTAATTTAATTCTTTTTAATTTATCTTCATCAATAAAAGCATAAGTTTTATAATCTACTAAATAATATTTATTTTCTTTTTTATCTAAATAAACTAAATCTGGTGTTCCAGCAACTAAATTATCAGCAATAGGTTTTTCTATAATAAATTCATAATAATTTTTATCTTTAAATTTTTCTTTTAAAAACATAAGTGATTTTTTACAATAAAAATAATTTATTGAATTTGTTATTGGTTTTAATTTTTTTAATAAATTATTAATAATATTTTCTTGATTAATATTTTGTAAATATAATTCATTAAGTTTATGAACTCATTTACCACGATTTGAAGCATTTTTTAATACTTCTGGTGATATATGACTATATCCAAAACCTAAATAATTATCAATAATTCTAGAAACAGATATTAATTCTTTATCATCTAAAAAATATTGATGAGTTTCTTTTTTAAAAATTAATTTACTCATATTTTTTTCTACCTATTAATATTCAAAAACATTTATTACATAATCTATTACCAATTGAAGATTGTTTTCTACATCTATCACAAGAACCAACCATTCTATATTCTCTACATTCCATAAATATTTTTACCTTTCATTAATTTAATTAAGTTTTTTATTTAATTCCTTATTATTAAAATTTATGTCTAATTCCATTACTAATATTTCATATTTTTCAATATAAGCATCTTTGAATAAATGATGTTTATAATTTCTATGAAAGTTAGTAGCATTTTCAACTGTAGAAAAAGCCTTATATTTTATTTGACCAGTATAATTAACTTCATATTTTAATAAGTAAATATATTTCATATTTATTTTTCTCTTTTATTTTTTTATTGTGTTATGATATTATTAATGAGGTATGTATTTATATATAAAACCCCCTATTTTTTTAAATAATACAAATGTAATTGTTAATTAGATTAATGGGGTATTTACTGAGCCATAATAAGGCTATTCAAATTAATCTATAATTACATTAAGCGATACAGTGTAACATTTTAACTTACTTAACATTAAATGCTCTTTTATTCTGATATAGAAGTATTTACATAAAGTACTCACTATTAGACTTCTACGACAGTTTTATTAAGTTTTAATCTTTTAACAAAAAAAGAACGATAGTTATATCGTTCTTTGTTATTTTATGAAACTAGGAGTTAAAGTGATGCGCCCATTAAACTTGAACTAAATTATTATTATTTGGTCAGCAAACCGAAGAAAACAAATCTATTTTTACCATTTTTAATAAGTTTGGTATTACTCCAATTATTGTTGTTAGTGGTTTACACATTAATTTTTTCTTTGTTTTTTTAAAAAAAATTTTTTGATTTATCAAAAATGAATTAATTAAACTTTTAATTTGCTTTGTAATTTTATGTTTTTATTTATATTTACTTAATTGATCTATTGCAGCAATGAAAGCATTATTTTTTTTTTAATTTTTAGTTGTATTTTAAAATTTAATAAAAAAACTATTCATCCAATTTCTATTCTTAGTTTTAGTGCTTATTGTTGTCTTTGTTTATGACCTTTACAATTCTATCTTTTAGGATTTCAACTTTCTTTTGGTATTACTTTTTTGATTTTATTTATTAATAATAAATTTAAAAAATATAGTTATTGGATTAGATTATTATTGATTAATATTGTTTTATTTTTATTCACTATTCCTATTCAGTGACAAATAAATCATGGTTTTAGTTTGTTAACTGTTGCATATTTATTATTTTTTACACCAATCATTATTTTTTGTGATGTTATTTTATTTTTAAATTTATTTTTAAATTCAATTTTAAGTTTTTTGTTTCTCCAATTTTATATTTTTTAATTATTATTATTAAGTTAATAAATATGAGTAATATTTGAATTCGACTTTTCAAATTGAAATTTGAATTTTACAACTTTATTTTTTAATTTTAATAGTTATTTATAACTGTTGACGATATTTTAATTGAAGAATGTTAACAGTTATTATTATTAATTTTGTTTTACTTTCAACATTATGAATGAATAGTATTATTAAACCTTATTATGAATTAACGATGATTAATGTTGGTAATGCTATGAGTTTTTTATTAACTAGTCCTTATAATAAATCTGCTATTTTAATTGATGCGGGCACAGAAGATTTAAAACCAAATAATCCAACTATTTATAATTATCTTTCAGCAAAAGGAATTCATAGTTTAAAAGCAGTATTTTTAACTCATCATGATTTAGATCATATTAGTAATATTGGATTTTTGAAAATGAACTTAAAAATAGATAAAATTTATGAAAATACCAATCAATTATCGCAATATATTATTGATGGTTTTAATCCAATTCATAATTTAGTTTATGGTTTTAATTTGCAATATGTTTCTGAAAATAATAAAAGTTTAGTTTTGTTATTAAAAGTTTATAATTATAAAATTTTATTTACTGGTGATATTGAAGAACAAACCGAAAATTTATTAGTTAACACCCATGTATTAAGTAAAATTAATATTTTACAAGTTCCTCATCATGGTTCAAAAACTTCATCAACTATTAGTTTTTTAAAAACTCTTAATCCAGAAATAGCATTAATTTCCGGACATGCTACTTGCTACTTGCTACTTAGCCCTTTTTACTAGACCATTAATTTAAAAAAAACTTGAATGTATTCGAAAAACAATTGTGTTATACAATTAACACTAATTTTGACATGAAAGGATTTTTAATAATGGATAAAATTAAACAAATAGCATTAGTAATTAACAAGTTAAATATCAAACAAAAAATTCAAATTATTGATGATAGCAAAAACCAATATTCAATTAGATATCTTTGCCAACATCTTCAACTAAACCGATCAACATATTATTTTGTAAAAAACAAACAAAACCCTATTAAAAAAGAAAAAAATCAAATTAGTAATTGTACACATAAATATCAAGAATTATGCCAACTTTTACTTGAATTTCATTTTACAAGAAAAGGACAAATTTATGGCTATTTACGAATTTTTTCAGCATTTAAAGAATGATTAAAACAATACAAACATATTATTTTAAATCTAGAATTATCAACAAAACAAATGCGAAAAATTATGAAAGATCACAATCTTCAAGGATTAAAACAAACTAAAAATAACTATCCTAAAAACAAAAAAAATCCAAATAAGTGAATACCTACAATGGATAAAGTAAACAAAGATTATAAAAGTACAACCTCTTCAAATCAAATTTGATCAATGGACACTAAACAAATAAATACTAAAGAAGGTTGATTATATCTTTTTGTAATTATTGATTTTTATTCAAATAATATTGTAAGCTATAATACATGTTCAAACAAATCCTATCAAGATTTAATCCTTCCTGCACTTGAAAAAATAAATCAACAATTCTCTTGAAACCAAGTAAAAAACGTTATTTTACACTCAGATAACGCCAACGAATTTTATTGTCAAGACATCACAAATTGAGCTGCTGATAAGCAAATAATTTTAAGCAAAAAACAACCTTATGATATTGGTGGCAATGTAATATCTGAAAACTGATTTTCTCATTTATCTCAAGAATGACTACCTAAAGGTTCAAATCAATATTTTTCTCTCAATGAAGCTATAAATGATGTAAACCAATATATTATGTTTTATAATTACGAAAGAATACATTCTAAATTTCTAAAACCACCAATTTCACAAATAAAAATTTAAAACTGTCTATCCAAAAGTGGTCCAGTATTTAGGGCTAACCACCACCACCAACCACCCCTTCAATGTTAATGACTACTATTACATCCAATATTAAGGAAGAAAAAACACTTATGGATTATCATCAATTATACATTCTTGGTGATAGTCTTTCTGATACTGGGAGTTTTGTTGGAGCTGGGAGTGACTTTGTCCAAAAATCACCATTAGCACCTTGATGAGTCGCTCAAGTAGAATTAGGAGATCCATATTATTTAAATCGCTCTTTCAGTAATGGTAAGGTTGCAGCTGAAATTTTAGCTAATAAATTACATTTAAACTTACAAGCAGGATGAAAATATACAATTTTAAATGATGCAGCAACTTATGAACAATTTGGTAATAACTATGCGGTTGGGGGTGCTGTTGCAGCTGAAAATGATTCATGAACAGGAACATTTTATTCAAATCGTTTTAGCCTTCAACATCAAATAGCTGCTTTTTTATCTCAACATCAAGATTTACAAAGTGATGATTTAGTCTTTCTGGAATCAGGAAATAATGATATGTTGGCTGCTATTGATAGTGGTAACTATTATAAAGGACTTGATATTATTTATAATGCAATTATAAAAGAAGGAGATATAATTCAAGAATTAATTAATAAAGGCATCCAACATATTGTTGCTACTGATGTTCCAGATTTTAGTCTTGTCCCAAAATATTATGGAACTAAATCGCAAGTTTTAGCAAAACAATTATCTGATGCTTATAAAACACTTTGAAATCACGAGATATCTTTATATATAACTAATTATTCTAATTTTATTAGAAGATTTAGTTTAAGAGAAGAATTAAGTAAATATGCGCTGATATTTCAACAAGAAGGTAAAAATATTACTCAAAATGCAATTGAATCTGATTATGCTCATATGGCATTAGATGGTGCTGTTACAGCAACATATGTTAATGGTTCAACAAAAGAAACATTAAATAATTATTTCTTCTTTGATGAAGTTCATCCAACAACATTAGTGCATCAAGGGGTTGCTGAAGATCTTTATAATTTAGTTGAAAAGTGATAATGTTTTAAAACATTAGATATAATAATTACTATATAAGATAAAAGTTCAAATTTGGAATATTATCAAAAACGAAAGTATTTTCCAAATATTGAAACACTGAATAATCTTAAAAAAAGTTTATTATTGAGGAAAAAATAAAAGTGTAATTATATATGAAACATTATGATATTATAACATTAACATAAAATATATTAATAATTTTGTGAGGTTGGAAACATGGTTTATATTGTTCATGGTCAAGATGAGTATTTAGTAAGAAAAAATATTGAACAATTAATTAAAAAAAATCATAAAGAAGAAAATTATTATTATAATCTATATGAATTACAAGAGGATACAATTGTTAATATTATTAATGAAATTCAAATTATGACTATATTTGAAGAAAATAAAGTAATCGTAATTAATGATATCAGTAATTTATGACAAAAATATATTAAAGAAAAAAAATTTGTTAATGCTTTGCTTAATCATAATCAAAAAACAATGATAATTATTAAAAGTTTAAATGTTGATTTTAAAATTAGTAGAGAATTTCAACAATTTAATATTATCAAAATTAAAAATTATACAAAATCACAATTATTGTTATTAATTAATAAAGTTTGCAATAATTTTAAAATTAACATTACTCAAGAAGCAACTAATTTTCTTTTAGAATACTTGCCAAATGATGTCAGTATTATTTTAAATGAGTTATCAAAATTAAGATTAATTGGAAAGAAAATAACTTTAGATATTATTATTGAGGTGGTTCCTAAATATTTTGAAACAAATATTTTTAAAACTGTTGAATATATATTAAAAAAAGATTATAACAATTTTTGAACACAATATAACTATTATAATGTTATTAATTATGATAAAATTAAATTGATTAATATTCTTGTATATCAATTAGAATTAATTAGAGATATCAAAATTTTAGTTAAACAAAAAAAAAGTAATGAAGATATTTCCAATATATTAAATATTTCTAAGTTTCAAGTAAAAATATTAGAACAATATTTAAATATTAATTTAAATATTAATAATATTTTGTTAAAATTATATGAATTAGATTACAATATCAAAAAAGGAAAGTTTAATAAAAATATTGCAATTGATTTATTTTTTTTTTGAATATTTAGTATATAATTATAGATGTTTTAAACTCAAGAGGTGATACATATAATGAAAAGTAATAAAAATACTGATATTACAGAAAAAAAGTTAGTAGAAGAAAATAGTGACATTACATTGGTTAAACCAAAAGTAAAAAGAGTTACAAAGAAAAAAGCCGAAAAAGTGTACTCAGAAGAAGATTTAAATGTTGCATTATACTATGAAATATCAAGTACTATATATAACAGTTTAAATAATTTAATTGTTAGAAAATCTATTTTTGCTAATGAAGAACTTTTAAAAATTTTAGAATTACAAATTTCTAATTTATTTTTTCTTGAAAAAGAACTAAAAGAATTAAAAGATAAAAAGTATGCAATAGAATTTTTGCAGTTAATTTCTAATTTGGTAAATCGTAGTTTGAGTATTACTAAAAGTTCTTCTAAAAATCGTATTGAAATTCTTGAAGAGCGTAATTTATTAATAGTTACAATTACTAATATTTGTAAGACTGTGGAAAAAGAAAGTCTTGAACGAATAAGACAGTTTGATAATAATACTTTTAATGAATTAAATGATCAAATTACTGCATTAAATAATTTTAGTGATGATGCTACTGAGGTTAAGCCAAGTTTTACTCCAAATAATCAGAATGTTGATAATAATGTTGATAAAGATAATCCTAATATTGGTGACATTGGAAATCTAGGTAATAATTTAAATATTAATAATCTTGATAATAATAGTTTAGCAAATTTAGCGAAGTTAGGTGTATTACCGCAACATCCCGCCACAAATCCTAAATTTTACCCGTATATGAATAAACCAAAATATATTCCACTTTTAAAGAAAATATTATCAGCTTTTTTCTTATTAACAACAGTGCTAGCAATAGCTACTTATATACTAACTTATTTTATAGTAGGTACTTTTCCGATTAAAGAAAATAGTGCGCCTGACTATTATAATTTTGCACAACAATCAAAAACTATAGTTTTCACTATTGTCACAACAATAGTTCTAAATGGAGGTTTTTTATATTCAATTTTAAAACCACCAAAATTAGGTCGTGATTTATATCGAACATCATATTTTTTAATAGTTATTTTAATTTTTTGAATAATTTATACAATTTCAAATTTAATTTATATGACAACAGATGATTCATTAAAAAGAACATTTACTTCTTTTTTAGATAAAGGTGATGAAATTAATCCTAATGCTTTACCTTGATTAAAAGGATTAGCAACTTTTAAAGCTTTTCAAATATTAACATATATTACAGCAGCATCAGCAATTTTACCAATTGCTATTATACTAGTTATTGCTATTCTTAATCCAAAAATTGATCGTAATAAAATTATGAGAGCCAATTCGGAATATCAAAATGCTATTAATAATGCTTTAAGTGGTAAGCCCTATGAAATCGATCCATCACTTTTTGATGATAGTTTAGATAATGATAATAAAAAAGACACAAAAGATCATAAATTTTGACGTAATAGTGATTTATTTAAATAATAAAATTAAAAAGGACTAAAAGTCCTTTTTAATTTTATTATTTTTAATTATTAGATTTAATATCTTATGCTTGTCAACGTAATTTTGAACTTGCAACTATTGTGTAAATACCAATCAATCCAAGCGCAACTACTAGATATATTCCATAAGTTGTTGTAAAAGTAAAACTTGTTCCACTTCAAGCTTGAATAAATGGATTAAAGTAAGTTGCGTATTTTAAAACAGGACTACTATTAATTAACTCAGCTGGGAAAAATACCCCACTTAAAAGTGCAACTGGAAAATAAATTACATTTGATGCTGCAACTAAAGCAGTTACTGATTTGAAAATTGAGGCCAATAACATTCCTAAACCCATTGATGGAGGCTTTTTAGTAATCTGTGTTTCTTTGTTTTGCAAAGTACTAGTTCAGATTAATTCTGTCTTCAAATTTTATCATAAAATGAGCAATTGCTGTATTTCAATTTTGAATAGGCAATGTTCATTTTTTTGTGATATTTTCAATTGCTAAGTAAAAAATTTTAAAAACTGCCATATCATTAGGAAAAACTTTTTTATTTCTAATAACTTTTCGTAATTGGCTATTAACAGATTCAATAGCATTTGTAGTATAAATTACCCTTTTAATTTCTGCTGGATAACTAATAAAAACCATTAAATTTTCTCAATTTTTATATCAAGATTTAGCAATTTGTGGATATTGTTTATTTCATTTACTTTCAAATGATTCTAAAGCTTGCATTGCTTGTTCTTCACTACATGCTGTATAAATTGGCTTTAAATCGATAACTAGAGACTTTCGATGTTTGTATGAAACATATTTTAAGCTATTTCTAATTTGATGAACTATGCATAATTGATGTTCAGTTTTAGGATAAACTGATTGTATTGCCTCTGACATGCCTGTTAAATTATCACTACAAGCAATAAGAATATCATTTAAGCCTCGATTTTTCATTTCTGTAAAATTATTTAATCAGAATTTAGCACCTTCATTTTCACTAATTCATAAACCTAAAACATCTTTTTTACCTTCTAAATCAACTCCTAAAGCTATATAAACTGATTTGTTAATAATACGTTTATCCTGACGTACTTTAACTACGATACAATCAAAATAAATGATTGGATAAACACTATCTAATGGACGATTTTGCCATGCTTTGACATCATCAATGACATCATCAGTAATTTGACTAATTACGCTTTCGCTAATATCTGCGCCATCATATAACTCTTGCAACTGCATTCTAATATCTGATAAAGTCATACCTTTTGCATATAGTGAAAGAACTTGTTGATCAAAACCATCAAATCTTCTCTGTCTTTTTGTGATTATTACTGGTTCAAAATTACTATTGCGATCTCTTGGTACATCAATTTCAATTTTACCTTGTTGAGTTATTAATTTTTTTGATGTTGTACCATTACGAACATTGTCATTATTACTGCGTTGATTTCTTTCGTGTCCTAAATAATTTTGCATCTCAGAATTCAACATTTTTTCTACCAATCGTTTAGTTAATTCTTTATATAAGCCTCCCTCTTTAAAAACTGTTGTTAAATCCTCAGTATTTTCTAATAATAAATCTACTGCTTTTGATATTGGATCATTGTTATTAAGATTATCTTTTTTAGCCATCTGTAACTCACTCTTTCTAGATATATAAATTATATTTACTAGAATTAATTAAACATAGTTATTTTTGTAAGTCACACAGATTACTAAACATTCCCAAAAAATAACTTTACCATTTACTTACTCCTTTCTAATTACTAATGTGTTCCATGAATAATATGTCCCACAAATTGTTTGATAAACACTAATACCATAAATACAATTGAAATTAACACCGGTCAATTTGTAAGTGTACCACCATCGCCAGTTGTAAATACTCAACCAAAAATATAAGTAAAAGCATTTAATAATTGTTGGCCAACACCACCAATCATATTTAATAATGCTGATAATCCAGCGGGCATATTAATCACCCCCTTTCTCTAATTCTTTTTGTTGTTTTTCCATTTCTAATTTACGTTTCTTCTTTTCAAAATCTTTACGACAAAAAGTACAATCAGGGTCATTTTCTTTTTCCTTTACATATTTTTTATGTTTGAATTTCTGTATACCCTCATGTATTCAATTACGACAAAATCAAAGTATAAGACAAAACCCACCAATATATAAAACATATTTTATAATCTCCTTAAAATCCATTTTAAACACCACCTAACGTATAAGCATAAGAATAATCCCAATTTAAACTTGTTCTATCTAAATTAATCTCAGACATACTATCATCATTTAAATCAATATCAACCATACTGTCATCTGTACTTTGATAATCACTAACACTAGCATTAATTAATCTTGCTCTTTCATCAGTAAATACTTCTTGCATTTGAACAACATTATTAGTATTTCCAAAAGGCAATAATAACTGATTTATAATCTCACTTGCTCCGGCAATAATCGTAGCAATAGCAAAATAATTATTAAAATCATTATTAATACCCATAGCAACACCACTACTAATCAAACATCCACCAATACACACATTTGCTATCTTTCTTATATTTTGAAACCTATTAGGTATTAATTCAGTTAAACCACTAATAACATTTGCTATACCAAAACTATTTAAAGATATATAAGTATCTCAATCTACAAAAGGCACATCAATTATCGGTTTAACGGTTGTAAACGGCGGATATATTGGTCTTGGGGATTCAGTTGGACATGGTGGTCAAAAACAAGGTTCATCTCTTAATAAAGAAACTGACTTATCTACATACTGAACAAACTTAGCATAATTTATTAAACCAATTTTTCCTAAACCTAAAAATATCTTTTTATAACTATTAATAACTTTATTTCTAGTAGTAGGTCTTTGATTAATATTCCATATATCAATTCCTAACTTTTTACTAAATAATAATGAATTAATAGAACCTAATATTGGGTCTTTTAAATATTAACCATAATAAGCACTTACGCCAACCATAGCACTTAAAGGACTTAATCCAGTTCTTAATATTTTAGTCAAAGTATAATTACTAGTCTGGCTACTTAGCCCTTTTTACTAGACCATTAATTTAAAAAAAACTTGAATGTATTCGAAAAACAATTGTGTTATACAATTAACACTAATTTTGACATGAAAGGATTTTTAATAATGGATAAAATTAAACAAATAGCATTAGTAATTAACAAGTTAAATATCAAACAAAAAATTCAAATTATTGATGATAGCAAAAACCAATATTCAATTAGATATCTTTGCCAACATCTTCAACTAAACCGATCAACATATTATTTTGTAAAAAACAAACAAAACCCTATTAAAAAAGAAAAAAATCAAATTAGTAATTGTACACATAAATATCAAGAATTATGCCAACTTTTACTTGAATTTCATTTTACAAGAAAAGGACAAATTTATGGCTATTTACGAATTTTTTCAGCATTTAAAGAATGATTAAAACAATACAAACATATTATTTTAAATCTAGAATTATCAACAAAACAAATGCGAAAAATTATGAAAGATCACAATCTTCAAGGATTAAAACAAACTAAAAATAACTATCCTAAAAACAAAAAAAATCCAAATAAGTGAATACCTACAATGGATAAAGTAAACAAAGATTATAAAAGTACAACCTCTTCAAATCAAATTTGATCAATGGACACTAAACAAATAAATACTAAAGAAGGTTGATTATATCTTTTTGTAATTATTGATTTTTATTCAAATAATATTGTAAGCTATAATACATGTTCAAACAAATCCTATCAAGATTTAATCCTTCCTGCACTTGAAAAAATAAATCAACAATTCTCTTGAAACCAAGTAAAAAACGTTATTTTACACTCAGATAACGCCAACGAATTTTATTGTCAAGACATCACAAATTGAGCTGCTGATAAGCAAATAATTTTAAGCAAAAAACAACCTTATGATATTGGTGGCAATGTAATATCTGAAAACTGATTTTCTCATTTATCTCAAGAATGACTACCTAAAGGTTCAAATCAATATTTTTCTCTCAATGAAGCTATAAATGATGTAAACCAATATATTATGTTTTATAATTACGAAAGAATACATTCTAAATTTCTAAAACCACCAATTTCACAAATAAAAATTTAAAACTGTCTATCCAAAAGTGGTCCAGTATTTAGGGCTAACCACCCTGTTCTAATTCATTAGGCATAAATAAAACTCCTTACTTTATATACTAATAAGGAGCTTGTATATGAATTATAATCTAATCCATTGGGGCTTAATGAAAAATATATAATCCATATATAAGCCCCTTATTTAATTTTTAATTTATACATTATTATTTTCATTCAGTAATATCTACAATAGTACCGGATAAATCCAAAACTAAATTATAATAATTACCAATTTTTAAATTTAATTTATGTAAATATTTTGAAAAGTCATTAACAACTGTTGGATTATACCATTTATCTCTTACTTTACCAGTAGGTATATTTGTTTGTTTATTAATTTCTAAAAAAGTTAAAACATCAAAATTTAAAAACTTACCTTGATTATTTTTATCGGGTATCATCTTATCTTTTTCAATATTAACTAATTGAGTTTTAAACATAAAAATTGCCAATCTTTTCTATAAATTTTAATAAAAAAATAATAAAAGAATTGGAAACAATTAAGTAATTAAATTACAAATAAAATTAATCTAATAAAAAAGTTTCTAATATTAATATTTAACTATCCCGCGAAAGGAATTGTTACCAATTCAAATAAGTTAAATATCATTTAAAAACTAATCTAAAAAAATATAAACTTATGTATTAATACTAACAAATTTTTAAAAAATAACAATAATAATAATCAAAATAAAAAAGTAAGTACTATTATTCCTTTCGCGAAAAACAATAATACTTACTATAAATAAAGTATAACAAAAATATAATAAAATACAAATATAGTATATATTAATTGAATAAATTTAAAATTAATGAAAAAAATCAAGTATTTATTTATATTTATGTTTGTTTAAATATTCCCATATTATCATTTTTATCTCATGAGCGAATAGTATTAGTTACAATTATTAAACCAGTGTCTGGATAATTATGTAAAAAATCATTATAAAATTTAATTATTTCCTCAAAGTTATTAATAATTACATTTACAAATGTAAAAATATCATTTTCAGTTATACTTCCACCAGAACTAGTATTATCTAATCTAGGAAAATTATTAATAATTTCAAAAAAATGATTTTTTATTTCTGATTTATGTTTTATATTATCAAAATAAAATTCTTTAAAATCTTTTTCAAAAATTTGATTACTAATTTTTACTTTTAATCAATCATGTGCTAAAAACCGATAATCTTTTTCAAATAAAATATCATTACTTTCTTTTATATTTTGCTGTAACATATTTTGCGATATATTTATTACTTTAGAATTTTTATTATTAATTAAAGTTGAATTTATAGTTGAAGAAATCATAATAATTCTTAATAAATTTATAATTTTTTTCATAAAATAATAACCTCCCCATATTTTTTTAAACTTTTTAAGTTATTAAAATAGTAATACTTTATAAAAAAATACAAGAAAAAAGATTTAATAAAAAAATTATTTGTTTAAAAATATTTTTTCAATTTTACTTTTATCAAAAACTTTATAAAGAAAATCTAAAACATCATTTTTATTAAACTTATTTTTTAATCAATACCTAAATCTTAAACTATCTAAATTTATATAATGTTGAAAATCTTTAAAATAATCACTATTAGCAACATAATCATAACTTCCACCAATTAATTTAGTAACACCTTGCTCATTTGGTTTACTTTTAAATAAATAAAATTCTTTCGCTTTTTCACATGCTTGTACTAATTCTTGTAAACTCAACATTTTAGTTCCACGAACTACAAGCGGATTTTTACAATTTCTACTAAAAGAATATGCTTGAATACCAACATCTTTTTGATTTAATGATTTAATATTTTCTTGTACTTTTGTTACATATTTACTTAAATACTTAACTACAAACTCATTAGTTCCTTTATGAACAACTCTTAAATCAATACCCTTAGCATTTCCAGCATGTGGTCATCATTGACGTATCATAGAATAAGGTATTTTACGATTAAATAATATATGAAAATGAACTGCACCACGGTCTTGATATTCATAAACATAAAAATGTTTCAATTCACCTAAATATTTAGAACGTTTAGGGTCATTTCATCAACGTTTTAACAAAATAAAAAATAAACGAATATCTTTTTTTGCTTTTCTAATATCAGTTTCATTTTTGTGATAAGTTAAAGTTAAAAAACTTAAAACTCTTGCATTATAAAAATTATGTAATGCTTTTTGAATTAATTTAGACTTAGTACGAACATTATTATTTCTTAATTTAGTAATATTACCAATATTCTTTATACCTAATTTATTTCTATCATTTCTAATGATATCAATAGGTAAAACAACATTTTTAACATAACAAGCATAAAAAATTTTTTTAACATAAAAATTATATGAAATATTCATTTATAATGATCTCGCGAAAGAATTTTTAATAAAATTAAATAATTTATAAATAAATATAAATCTTATAAAGAATTATAACATAAAAAAATATCATTAATAAAAATTAATGATAGTAACAAAAATGATACTTAACTTAATAGAATTATAACAAATCATGTTAATAAAATCCATGCTTTTGATGAATATTTTTTTCAAAATAGAGATAAAGATAGATATAAAGTTGCTAAAAAATGTAATCGTAGTATTATTTTTGAATTTGGTAAAATGATTTTTAATCAAAGAGTTTATTGAGATAAATTAAAGAAAGAATATTATTATCCAGTTTATGAAGAGTTTAATATTGAAAAAAGAGCAAAAATTATTAGTTGATTAAAAGAAGAAATAATATCATATATTGGAAGAAAGAAACATTATCAAGATATACAAGATATTTTAAAATACAGTTATGTTTCAAAAGTAACAATTAGTAAAATTCATAAAAATGCAAAAGTGCAAGAAAAATTACCAGAACAAAAATTTAAAGTTAAAAATAGTGAATATATTTATATTAATGCTGATGATTGTTATGTTCCTGTTTGAAATAAAAATCATAAAAGAGAAATGCAAAAAATTCGTAGTATTAGTTACAATACTGGTAAAAAACAAATAGGTAAAAATAGAAATAAGTTATCAAATAAAATTTATACTTTTATGGGTGATTATAAATATAGTCCTAAAGAAGATTATTTACAAGCAAATCCAACAGTTGATTTTACTTGAAATGGATTAAAAAAATATTATGAATTTGAAAATGCTAAATTAGTAGTTTCTGGAGATGGTGCTGGATGAATATATAATTTAGCAAAATATTTAGGTGCTTATTATGTATTAGATAAATATCATGCTTTTTATTATTTATGAACTGCATATAAACCTGATAAAAGAAAAAATAAAGTTAATCCAGAAAATTTAAAAAACTTTTTAAAGTCTTGAAAATATTTTTGTAATGGTCAATATTATGAATTAATAGCATTTTTAATTGAAACTAAAGTAAATAAAGAAACTTTAAGGATTTTTGAAAATAATAAAGAAGGTATTATTAATCAACCTGCTGATTGAAATATTGGCTGTAGTGCTGAAAGTGATATTCAACATTTAGTTAAATCTCAAACAAAAGGTGCAAAAATATATGCTTATCCAACATTAATTAATATGTTAATGGCTAGAGCCAATTATTTAAATAGTAGAAATTATATTAATAGTGCTTAAAATAATACAATTTAATATTTTTTATTTCTAATTTTAAGA
Organism: Spiroplasma endosymbiont of Danaus chrysippus; assembly: GCF_902809815.1. Classification (GTDB taxonomy): domain Bacteria; phylum Bacillota_I; class Bacilli_A; order Mycoplasmatales; family VBWQ01; genus Spiroplasma_E. The sequence goes on from NZ_CADDIL010000002.1 coordinate 98,237, forward strand.
TTAGAATTTTTGTGTTGTTTAAATGTAATTTTGTAATTATATTTTTTAACATTTTTAAAATTTATGGTATAATTTAATTAACAAATATTTAGATTTGCTAGTTTTATTGTTTGAATTTAGAAAATCTATCCGTTATATTAATTCGTCCATACTATTAATACAAAAAACTATAAAACTTCTAAAGGCAAGAAGTCAAAAATTTCTGGGTGATTGGCACAAAACTTTAATTCCGAATCATTTTTTTGTTCTTCAATTTTAATTTTTAATTCATTTAATTGTTTTTTTATTTTAAGTAATTGAGCAGGTGCTGGTGGTTGTTTATCTCATTCATCAAATAATGTTTTACCTGTTTTAAAAAGTTTTTCATACTGACATTTTAAACAACTATTTTGCTGTGATTCATGATCATGGATATTTTTGCCAAACATAAAATTACCTACTTTCCTCAATTCTTTTACTTAAATTTATTATACCAAATAATAAAAAAGGAGAATTATTTCTCCTTTTTAACTAGTAAAATGTTATAAAACCGTTGGTAAATAATGTAAGAAAAAACTATTTTCTAATTCTCATCCTCAATCACGCTGATTCTGAGGTGTTAAAATTCATCTAGCAAAACTTTCGGCAAAAAATTCATCATCAAGATTTATATTATATTTACCATTAAATCAGGCACTACGACCATAATTACTATTAACTGTTATTAAACCAAATAATAATTTTTGCTTAATATTAGTTAATTTTGCTTGTTGACCTAAATAATCAATTAAATATCAAGTACGATCATAAATTTGTTTGTTATCATTGTTAACAGTTAGTTTATGAGAAACTGATGTCATATTAGTATTAACATCACTATAACTGCTATCTGGTCACTTTCAATTAGCATTAAATGAATTTCTTTCATCAGCACTTAAACCAATAAAATTACTTAAAGCATGACCATATTCGTGAGTTGTAACACTAATTATTTGATCTGAAGATCAAAATCCCTCTTGAAATTGTTGATCAATTAAATTAATATTTGCAAATTCAGGACCATAACCCATACGTTGATTATCAGCTTTTGAATTAAAAGCAGTTCATGCTACTGTGCTATCACTTACAGCAACTGGTGCTACTTTTTGAATTAGTTTAATAACAGTGTTTTTATGAAAAACTTTAGCAAAAATATTATAAAAACGTAATTGTTGTTGCTCTGCTAATTGTAATTGTTCATTATTTAAACCAGCTTTTTTATACATTTCAACTCAATTAACATCAATGGTTTTACCACCAATTTTAGTATGAGTTAAATCATATTGTAAACTATCATAATTACTTCAAATTACATCACTTTTATTATTATCATACAAGTTATTAAATTCATCAATACTTTCTTTACTTGCCATTTGATGGATTTTATATTCATATTTTTTTACCATCTTTGCATCTTCTGGTGAAAGTTTTCATTTTAATAAACTAGCATTAGCATCATGCTTATTTAAATAGACATAATGATCAGTGTCTGGAGAAAACGTTAACATTAAACCATTAACTGCTACAAGATTTAATGCTGCAATCATAGTTACTAATTTAATACCTTTTTTCATAATTAACCTCCCCTTCATATCATAATTATAATTATGATTTTACATTGTAGCATTTAAATAAAAATCCTGCACTAACTATTCTCATTTATTTTTAATTTTTTTATTAGTAAAAATTTCAACTTCAAAAACAGCAAATTCTTTGCGAACTTTTATAACTTTAAATGAAAAATTTCGAAATTTTAAAAGTGGACTATTTTTCCTTACTTTCTTTACTTTTGTTTTGAACATATATCATTCTTGGACAGTTTGTTTATTATAATTCGGAGGTTTTCTTTTTAAATAACGTTTAAATAATACTTCAAGTTTTGAAGAACCATCAACACGAAACTTATGTGTTCCTATTTCTTGTATCAATCCAATTTCATCAGTTTCATCATAAATTTCACCAACTAATTCTTCAAGAATATCTTCAAGTGTAATAATACCATTAAAATCTTTTTTATCTTTATTATTGCAGACAATAGCCATATGCATTCTTTCGGTTTGTAAAATTTCCAATGCTTCATTTAACTTAGTACGCTTAGAAATAAAAATTGCTGGTAACATTAATTGTAATAAATCTGGATTTTCATTTTCTAACATATTAATAATAAATTCTTTAATATTTAAAATACCAATTACATTTTGATTAACATGATCTAAAACAGGAATTCTACTATATTTTTCTTCTAAATATAGATGTTTAATAACTTTAGGTGGCGTATCATCATAAATATATTTAATTTTACTTTTGGGATGCATAGCTTGAAAAACTGATTTTTCATCAAATTTAATTGCAGATTCAATTAAATCACGTTCTGCTTTTTCAAGAACTCCTTCTCTTTCAATTATTGAAATCAATTCAATAAGTTCTTGTTCAGAACTTGTTGGTTTTTTACTTTTAAATTGAAATAAAGTAACAATAAAAGTTATTGGATAAAAAATAATATTAAGAATATACAAAATATATGCATAATTTAAAGCTATTGTCTCAGGATGTAATTTTGCAACACTTTTAGGTATAATTTCACCAATAATTAAAACAACAATTGCTGAAACTAAAGTTGATATTAAAGGACCATAAGTAGGAGAAACATGAAAAGAATCAATAAATAATATGGTACTTAAAGTACCAATTCCAACATTAATTACTGTGTTACCAAGTAAAATTGTTGTTAAAGTTACATTATAATTTTTAACTAACTTAAATACAATATTAGCACGACGACTTTTCTTACTAAGTAATTTACCAATAGATTTAATTCTTATAACATTTAAAGAAGTTAATGATGTTTCAGCAGATGAATAAAAACCACTTAAAAATAATAAAACTAGCAATATTATTAAATAAATATACCAATTACTGTCCATATAGAAAAAAAACTACTCCTTTTGATTTTTATATTGTTATTAAGATTATAACATAGTATACTTAGTACGTTATATTTAATTATTAATTTATTACTCATATAACTTTATGATATTATATTGAAGGTGATGAAAATAAATGCGTAAAAAATTTGGACTAATAGCAGCCTTAATAATAGGCACAACAACTAGTTTACAAGTTAGTGCTTGTACAGATGATTCAAAATATCAAGAATTTATTAGTGATGTTAATAGTGGGCATGCTTTTTTTGGCATACTTGGTGCTGCTGATAATCCACTTTCTAAGCAAATTATTGACGGTTTACACACAATGCAAATCAAAAATAATAATGTACCAAGTAAATGAGATAACTGATTAACAGAAAAGAAAACTGAAATAAACAGTGTTACTACTAATGGAACTATTGATATTAAAATTTATGAAAAATCTCCTTATGCCAACCCTAGTAGTGATATTGTTAACCAATTTTGAAATGATAAAAAAATTAGTTGACAACAACAAATTTATCATTGACTACTTGATCATAAAATTTCTGATAATAGTTCAGCACCTGTTGCTGATTCAGGTGTCAAGGGAATTCAAAATCCTGTTGATAAAAAAAGAGCATTTAAAGCTTTACCAATTGTTTTTATTGTTAATAAAGGAAAACTAATAACTGTTGGTCAAGAATGAGGAACTATTGATGATCCAAATCAGTTTTTTGATCAATTAACAGCTTTAATCACAGGTAATCTATTAAAAACTGCTGCTAAAAAACTATATAATTTTTAAAAGAAGATATATAATTATCTTCTTTTACTTTTTTATTTCTTAATATTTATTATTCCATTTTTTATAAATTGATATAACTAAAATGCGTGTTTTTTTTTTATTGTATTTTTATTTATAAGGTGCTAAAATTTTAGTAGATAAGCAGATTTAGTAAAAATAACAATAATTCTAAACATTTCTAACTCATTACTTTAAAAAAAGTAATGAGTTTTATAGTTAAAAAGAGGTATCTAAAATGAATAATTTACTTATTAATAATACCAGTGAATTAGTAACTTTTAATACTAACAGTACAGATCCTACTAATATAAAAAATATTACTTGAAAAAATTCTACTCAAGAACACAAAAATAAAGTTGAACAAACATATCAAATTTTTTTAAAATCACAAGAATGAAGAAGAAAGTTAAGACAACAAATAACAACGCCATTAACAACAACTAAATTCAAAAACAGACAGAAAAAAAGAAGCACAAATATATTAGTCTCAACACTCACAACAGAACAAATACAAAAATTATCAACAAAACAACTTAATTGATTAACAAATTGACAAATACAAGCATTTACAGCAGAACAAATACAAAGTTTTACAATTCAACAAATAGAATCAGTCACAAAAGAACAAATACCAGCATTAATGCCACATCAAATTGAACAATTTACATTTTGACAAATCTCTGCTTTTACAAAAGAACAAATACAAAGTTTTACAATTCAACAAATAGAATCACTCACAAAAGAACAAATACCAGCATTAATGCCACATCAAATTGAACAATTTACATTTTGACAAATCTCTGCTTTTACAACAGAACAAATACAAGTACTAACAAAAGAACAAATACAAGCACTCACAACCGAACAAATTCTATGATTTACTAAAGTACAAGTACAAGCATTTACCAAAGAACAAATACAAAATTTTGCAAGTGAACAAATACAAGCACTCACAAACCAACAAATTAAAACACTCACTAAAGAACAAATACAAGCACTCACAACCGAACAAATTGAATGCTTTACAGAAAAACAAAAAGAAGTATTTTGACCAAAACAAGTAATCGCAAAAATTAACACTATGGATTCGCAAAATCAATCAACAACAACTGAATTTAAGCCAAATTTATCAAAAATGTAAAAAAAGAGAGGCTTTTTAGTAATCTGTGTTTCTTTGTTTTACAAAGTACTAGTTCAGATTAATTCTGTCTTCAAATTTTATCATAAAATGAGCAATTGCTGTATTTCAATTTTGAATAGGCAATGTTCATTTTTTTGTGATATTTTCAATTGCTAAGTAAAAAATTTTAAAAACTGCCATATCATTAGGAAAAACTTTTTTATTTCTAATAACTTTTCGTAATTGGCTATTAACAGATTCAATAGCATTTGTAGTATAAATTACCCTTTTAATTTCTGCTGGATAACTAATAAAAACCATTAAATTTTCTCAATTTTTATATCAAGATTTAGCAATTTGTGGATATTGTTTATTTCATTTACTTTCAAATGATTCTAAAGCTTGCATTGCTTGTTCTTCACTACATGCTGTATAAATTGGCTTTAAATCGATAACTAGAGACTTTCGATGTTTGTATGAAACATATTTTAAGCTATTTCTAATTTGATGAACTATGCATAATTGATGTTCAGTTTTAGGATAAACTGATTGTATTGCCTCTGACATGCCTGTTAAATTATCACTACAAGCAATAAGAATATCATTTAAGCCTCGATTTTTCATTTCTGTAAAATTATTTAATCAGAATTTAGCACCTTCATTTTCACTAATTCATAAACCTAAAACATCTTTTTTACCTTCTAAATCAACTCCTAAAGCTATATAAACTGATTTGTTAATAATACGTTTATCCTGACGTACTTTAACTACGATACAATCAAAATAAATGATTGGATAAACACTATCTAATGGACGATTTTGCCATGCTTTGACATCATCAATGACATCATCAGTAATTTGACTAATTACGCTTTCGCTAATATCTGCGCCATCATATAACTCTTGCAACTGCATTCTAATATCTGATAAAGTCATACCTTTTGCATATAGTGAAAGAACTTGTTGATCAAAACCATCAAATCTTCTCTGTCTTTTTGTGATTATTACTGGTTCAAAATTACTATTGCGATCTCTTGGTACATCAATTTCAATTTTACCTTGTTGAGTTATTAATTTTTTTGATGTTGTACCATTACGAACATTGTCATTATTACTGCGTTGATTTCTTTCGTGTCCTAAATAATTTTGCATCTCAGAATTCAACATTTTTTCTACCAATCGTTTAGTTAATTCTTTATATAAGCCTCCCTCTTTAAAAACTGTTGTTAAATCCTCAGTATTTTCTAATAATAAATCTACTGCTTTTGATATTGGATCATTGTTATTAAGATTATCTTTTTTAGCCATCTGTAACTCACTCTTTCTAGATATATAAATTATATTTACTAGAATTAATTAAACATAGTTATTTTTGTAAGTCACACAGATTACTAAACATTCCCTT
>NZ_CADDIL010000002.1:105314-320725 GCF_902809815.1 Spiroplasma endosymbiont of Danaus chrysippus
ATGGTGGTTAGCCCTAAATACTGGACCACTTTTGGATAGACAGTTTTAAATTTTTATTTGTGAAATTGGTGGTTTTAGAAATTTAGAATGTATTCTTTCGTAATTATAAAACATAATATATTGGTTTACATCATTTATAGCTTCATTGAGAGAAAAATATTGATTTGAACCTTTAGGTAGTCATTCTTGAGATAAATGAGAAAATCAGTTTTCAGATATTACATTGCCACCAATATCATAAGGTTGTTTTTTGCTTAAAATTATTTGCTTATCAGCAGCTCAATTTGTGATGTCTTGACAATAAAATTCGTTGGCGTTATCTGAGTGTAAAATAACGTTTTTTACTTGGTTTCAAGAGAATTGTTGATTTATTTTTTCAAGTGCAGGAAGGATTAAATCTTGATAGGATTTGTTTGAACATGTATTATAGCTTACAATATTATTTGAATAAAAATCAATAATTACAAAAAGATATAATCAACCTTCTTTAGTATTTATTTGTTTAGTGTCCATTGATCAAATTTGATTTGAAGAGGTTGTACTTTTATAATCTTTGTTTACTTTATCCATTGTAGGTATTCACTTATTTGGATTTTTTTTGTTTTTAGGATAGTTATTTTTAGTTTGTTTTAATCCTTGAAGATTGTGATCTTTCATAATTTTTCGCATTTGTTTTGTTGATAATTCTAGATTTAAAATAATATGTTTGTATTGTTTTAATCATTCTTTAAATGCTGAAAAAATTCGTAAATAGCCATAAATTTGTCCTTTTCTTGTAAAATGAAATTCAAGTAAAAGTTGGCATAATTCTTGATATTTATGTGTACAATTACTAATTTGATTTTTTTCTTTTTTAATAGGGTTTTGTTTGTTTTTTACAAAATAATATGTTGATCGGTTTAGTTGAAGATGTTGGCAAAGATATCTAATTGAATATTGGTTTTTGCTATCATCAATAATTTGAATTTTTTGTTTGATATTTAACTTGTTAATTACTAATGCTATTTGTTTAATTTTATCCATTATTAAAAATCCTTTCATGTCAAAATTAGTGTTAATTGTATAACACAATTGTTTTTCGAATACATTCAAGTTTTTTTTAAATTAATGGTCTAGTAAAAAGGACTAAGGTTACTTAGCCCTTTTTACTATTAAACAACTAACAATACATCATAAAATTATCTTTAAACTATATGAATATATCATATATTTCTACACATATTAAAGTTATTCTTTTTTAAAAACTTTTAGCAAAAATTATATTAAACTTTATTTATTACTTTTTCTAAAATAATATAGAAATGATGAATATATTATTAATAAATAAAATACTAGAAAACTATATATTAATTAAAAAAGAATACTAACATTAATATTAGTATTCTTTTTTAATTAATAATTTTTCTTCATCTATAACTTATTTCTTTTATTTTTTTTTGCAAAAATAATAGTAATAATAAAAATATCTAATTTACTTAATCTGAAAAATAAACACCATTACTACTTCAAATATATATTTTTTAGTTGCACTATTGAATATTAATTTTTTAATACTAATATTAACTTTAAATTGAAGTTTATCAAAGGTTGATGATCCATAACTTTTTCAAAGATTACCAGTATTATCACCAACATATATACAGTTATCATTATTAATGACAATAGATGTTAAACAATTTGATAATGGATGTAATTGAAATCTAAAAAAATAATTCTTATTATTATCTTTTTTTCAAACTTGCCCTGACATCTCAGTAGCATAAACATTACCTAAATTATCAAATGTTAAATCAGTAATTTTACTACCAGTAGTAAGAAGTTCCTTAAATTTTTGATCACCACCAATAGTTTTATAAATTTGACCATCAGTAGTAGCAGCGTAAATACATTTATCATTGTTATTATCTTTAATTATTGCAGAAATTTTTCCTTTAGTTCCAGGAATAGTTTGCAATCATTTTTGTCCAAATGATTGATAATATGCTTTAACATCATTATCTGTACCCATATAAAGATATTCTTCACCATCATTAGAAGTATAGACTATCATTGATAATAAGTTAAAATCAAATTTTTCAAGTAGGCTACTTAGCCCTTTTTACTAGACCATTAATTTAAAAAAAACTTGAATGTATTCGAAAAACAATTGTGTTATACAATTAACACTAATTTTGACATGAAAGGATTTTTAATAATGGATAAAATTAAACAAATAGCATTAGTAATTAACAAGTTAAATATCAAACAAAAAATTCAAATTATTGATGATAGCAAAAACCAATATTCAATTAGATATCTTTGCCAACATCTTCAACTAAACCGATCAACATATTATTTTGTAAAAAACAAACAAAACCCTATTAAAAAAGAAAAAAATCAAATTAGTAATTGTACACATAAATATCAAGAATTATGCCAACTTTTACTTGAATTTCATTTTACAAGAAAAGGACAAATTTATGGCTATTTACGAATTTTTTCAGCATTTAAAGAATGATTAAAACAATACAAACATATTATTTTAAATCTAGAATTATCAACAAAACAAATGCGAAAAATTATGAAAGATCACAATCTTCAAGGATTAAAACAAACTAAAAATAACTATCCTAAAAACAAAAAAAATCCAAATAAGTGAATACCTACAATGGATAAAGTAAACAAAGATTATAAAAGTACAACCTCTTCAAATCAAATTTGATCAATGGACACTAAACAAATAAATACTAAAGAAGGTTGATTATATCTTTTTGTAATTATTGATTTTTATTCAAATAATATTGTAAGCTATAATACATGTTCAAACAAATCCTATCAAGATTTAATCCTTCCTGCACTTGAAAAAATAAATCAACAATTCTCTTGAAACCAAGTAAAAAACGTTATTTTACACTCAGATAACGCCAACGAATTTTATTGTCAAGACATCACAAATTGAGCTGCTGATAAGCAAATAATTTTAAGCAAAAAACAACCTTATGATATTGGTGGCAATGTAATATCTGAAAACTGATTTTCTCATTTATCTCAAGAATGACTACCTAAAGGTTCAAATCAATATTTTTCTCTCAATGAAGCTATAAATGATGTAAACCAATATATTATGTTTTATAATTACGAAAGAATACATTCTAAATTTCTAAAACCACCAATTTCACAAATAAAAATTTAAAACTGTCTATCCAAAAGTGGTCCAGTATTTAGGGCTAACCACCTAGTTTAAAATTATTACTATCATTATTTTTTATATAAATTTTTGTTTCATTTTTTGTTTCTTTTATAGCTACATAAACATTACCATTATTAGAAGTTGCTATTGCTTGAATAATACCTTCACTTTTAAATATTGGTTTAATATCTTTATTATTTTCACTAATATAATAAATAATACCTTCATCATTAGCAGCATAAACATTGCCTTTTTGATCACTAGTTATTGATTGAATTACACCACTAGTTCCTTCTAATTTTGAAAATGTTTCATGGTTATTAACCAAACAATTTTTAATTAATTTGTTATTAGAAACATGAGTATTAATTGAAAGCATAGTCCCTGAACTAGCAAAAAATGTTATAGTAAACATTGTTAATAATTTTTTAAAATGCATAAGTTATTTTTCCTCTTTTACTTTTTTATTATTTTTTTTAAATATTTATGTTTTTTATTTTATAAATTAATATCTACAAAAGATATATCTTTTATAGATATTAATTTAAGTTTATAATTGAAAAAAAATAATATACAACATTTTTTTAAGTACTCTATTTTTATTAGAAAGTATTAATAAAAAGGACACCTAAAAATATAATGTTTAGTTCTCATCAGTAGTAGTTTTATTTTTAAATGATGAAGAATTATTAACAACCAATTTATTTTTTTTATTTCCAACTTCATTTTTTGCATCTTTATGATCATGTCATCAATTAAGTAACAACGATAATGGTACTAAAATAATAATAAATATTAATAAACAACCAATACTTCATAAAATAGTCATTGGATTAGGATTAATAAGAATTTCTCTTAATCCTTTTATTGCATAACTAAATGGTAAAAAATTATACATTACTTGAAAAAACTTGGGTTCTAATTCAACAGGAAAAGTACCACTTGATGAAGAAAGTTGTAGTATTAAAAGAATAACAATTAAAAATCTACCCAAATCATGATTACGAAACATGTGAGCAATTGATTGAACAACCAAATCAAAAATAATTGCTATTAATCACATGTATAAAAACATTTGTCAAAATCGTTGTCATAAATCAATATTATTAAATAATAGTAATAATGAAGTTACTAAAATTGTTGACTGAATTAAACCAAAAATAATCATTCATGCTGATTTAGCTAAATAGTTTGATCAAAATTTAGTTTTTGGAATATCTTTATTTCTAATAAAAGTAAAAGTTAATAATAAAGTACCTACTCACATTCCAATACACATGAAATATGGACCCAAACCAAATCCATAAGGAGATTTACCTTGACCTTCAATATTAATATTAAAATTAATAAAGTTAATAGGTGCCAATAAAGTATGATTCATTCAATAATCATGTTCTAAAACTTTAATATGTTTAATCTTTTCGTTGCTTGTTACACTATCAATATTATCATTAAATTGTTCAACATGAGGACCTAAACCAGGAACAGCAATTGAAAGAATACCATAAATTTCTTTTAAAATTGGTTGTAAATGCTGATAACCTGAATCAGAAGCATCTTTATCTCAATAATTAAATACTTGATCACTAATAACAACAGGTAAAAACTTACTAAAAATATTATCTTTTAATGCATTTAAAGCAAAATCATTAATTTCACCTAAAATCGGACTAACTTTATATGAAGCTTGTAAACTAATTTTTGGTCTAATAGTAATTTGATTAATAAGATTCCAAATTCTTTCTGGAGTTTTAATATTATCAATAACTACTTTAAAAGCTTGTTTAAAAAAATTATTAAAATCCTTAGTAAAACAACTATCAATAATAATTTCAGTTAAAAAAGTTTTGTCATTTTGATGTTGATAATAACTTTTTCAATCATCATAATAATAAACAGTAAATGTTTTTTTCTCATTGTTAATTTGTAAATCATTAATTTTAAATTCATAAGCACCACTACTATTAGAATTTTCATTATCCAAATTTAAATTATGTCGATTAATAACACGATTAATTCCTACTGCAGAACTATCGTTATTAACTAAAGCAATTGGTAAACGATTAATATTTCCCAATGGATTAAAAAAAGCTCATAAGGCAATAAAAGCATATAAAAATGGAATAAAACATAGTGCAATACTTTTAATAATTGTTCTTTTATTTTTATAAATGTGTTTAGTCCCCACTGCTTTAAAAACCATTTTAAATTCTTGAATAGCAATTTTAAATTTATTTAAAATTTTTAACACTTTGTTACTCCTTAATAGATTATCTTTAATAAATTTAGTTATAATAATATTATAAATACATTTGATAAAAAGGGAGAGAAAAATATTATGTTGCAATTAACAATTAAAGGTAAACCCGTTCATATTAAAAATGAAATAATCAAAGTTGGAGATACTTTATCATTTTCTGCAGTTAATAAAAAAATGGATAATATGAATTTAGAACAATTCAATAATAAATTTAAGATTATTTCTAGTGTACCAAGCATTGATACTAAAACTTGTGCTTTACAAACTATACACTTTAATAAAGAGGCTACTAAATTAAAAGATTTAGTTATCATTACTATTTCCAAAGATTTACCATTTGCTCAAAGTCGCTTTTGTGAAAAACTAAAAATGAATAATAATTTTCATATTTGAAGTGATTATCGTAATAATGAAAATAATTTTAGTAATACTACTAATTTATTAATTGATGAAATCCAATTATTAGCACGTACTATTAGCATTGTTGATAAAAATAATAAAGTTATATATTTACAAATTGTTAAAGAAGTAACATTAGAACCAAACTATGATGAAGTTCTAAAATTTATTAAAACTTTAACATAAAAAAAGTTAGGTAATACTTATTTTAAAAATATTACCTAACTTTTTTTATTTATCAGTAGACTTTTAAAAGGGAATGTTTAGTAATCTGTGTGACTTACAAAAATAACTATGTTTAATTAATTCTAGTAAATATAATTTATATATCTAGAAAGAGTGAGTTACAGATGGCTAAAAAAGATAATCTTAATAACAATGTAATAGCCATAAATTTGTCCTTTTCTTGTAAAATGAAATTCAAGTAAAAGTTGGCATAATTCTTGATATTTATGTGTACAATTACTAATTTGATTTTTTTCTTTTTTAATAGGGTTTTGTTTGTTTTTACAAAATAATATGTTGATCGGTTTAGTTGAAGATGTTGGCAAAGATATCTAATTGAATATTGGTTTTTGCTATCATCAATAATTTGAATTTTTTGTTTGATATTTAACTTGTTAATTACTAATGCATTTGTTTAATTTTATCCATTATTAAAAATCCTTTCATGTCAAAATTAGTGTTAATTGTATAACACAATTGTTTTTCGAATACATTCAAGTTTTTTTTAAATTAATGGTCTAGTAAAAAGGGCTAAGTAGCAAGTAGCAAGTAGCAGGCATGTCAGAGGCAATACAATCAGTTTATCCTAAAACTGAACATCAATTATGCATAGTTCATCAAATTAGAAATAGCTTAAAATATGTTTCATACAAACATCGAAAGTCTCTAGTTATCGATTTAAAGCCAATTTATACAGCATGTAGTGAAGAACAAGCAATGCAAGCTTTAGAATCATTTGAAAGTAAATGAAATAAACAATATACACAAATTGCTAAATCTTGATATAAAAATTGAGAAAATTTAATGGTTTTTATTAGTTATCCAGCAGAAATTAAAAGGGTAATTTATACTACAAATGCTATTGAATCTGTTAATAGCCAATTACGAAAAGTTATTAGAAATAAAAAAGTTTTTCCTAATGATATGGCAGTTTTTAAAATTTTTTACTTAGCAATTGAAAATATCACAAAAAAATGAACATTGCCTATTCAAAATTGAAATACAGCAATTGCTCATTTTATGATAAAATTTGAAGACAGAATTAATCTGAACTAGTACTTTGTAAAACAAAGAAACACAGATTACTAAAAAGCCTCAATCTTCTCTGTCTTTTTGTGATTATTACTGGTTCAAAATTACTATTACGATCTCTTGGTACATCAATTTCAATTTTACCTTGTTGAGTTATTAATTTTTTTGATGTTGTACCATTACGAACATTGTCATTATTACTGCGTTGATTTCTTTCGTGTCCTAAATAATTTTGCATCTCAGAATTCAACATTTTTTCTACCAATCGTTTAGTTAATTCTTTATATAAGCCTCCCTCTTTAAAAACTGTTGTTAAATCCTCAGTATTTTCTAATAATAAATCTACTGCTTTTGATATTGGATCATTGTTATTAAGATTATCTTTTTTAGCCATCTGTAACTGACTCTTTCTAGATATATAAATTATATTTACTAGAATTAATTAAACATAGTTATTTTTGTAAGTCACACAGATTACTAAACATTCCCGCAAAATTTTCATTAATAGCATTCATTATTATTTCTTTACCTTTTTGCATTAATCCTTTACCAGTTAAATATTGTTTTTGAATATGTTGTAATTTAGCAATATTATTATTTGTAATATGTGTCATTATTTTTTTATGAATTACTGGTAAATTAGTTAATTTTTGTAAAACTTGTTGAAATTCAGATAATTCTTTTTGAGATTTGCCTTGTCCTAATACTTTTGACATTAATTGATTTTTAAAATGAACATTGCCTATTCAAAATTGAAATACAGCAATTGCTCATTTTATGATAAAATTTGAAGACAGAATTAATCTGAACTAGTACTTTGTAAAACAAAGAAACACAGATTACTAAAAAGCCTCATGTTGTAATTTAGCAATATTATTATTAGTAATATGTGTCATTATTTTTTTATGAATTACTGGTAAATTTGTTAATTTTTGTAAAACTTGTTGAAATTCAGATAATTCTTTTTGTGATTTACCTTGTCCTAATACTTTTGACATTAATTGATTTTTTAATATTCCTGCTGGATTTTTTAAAAAACTATTAAATAATGAATTACTTTTTTTAAATTTTTCTATTAATTCAGCAGTTTGTATATCACTAACAGCAGTTTCTAATATCATTCTTAAAAGTAATATAATAGGCATTTAAATTACTTCTTTGTAAAAGTTACTTGTAAAGAACCATCATATAAAGTTTTACCTTCAACATTAGCACTTGTTGCTGTTAAATCTGAAAAATTAGCATTACCTTTAACATAATTAGGATTTTTAGCAATAACTGCTTTTTCTACTTCATCTGCTGTTGGAGTATCACCAGCCATAGTAATAGCACCTAAATTAGTAAATTCAATTGCTGTAGCAATATCTATACTTGAAGTAACTGTAAATCCTTTAACTAAATCTGGACGTAATGCTTTACCTTCAGAAACTAAAAATTTATGAAAATTCTTAACATTACCATTAGTTTGTAAAACAAAAATATTATCTTGACCACGATTAAATGGAAATGCTAATGCTTCTTTATGAACCAATACTGCATCACATCCTAAAAAATTAAATCCTTCTTTTTTATCAATAGTTCCAATTGGATAATTTCTACCTAATCAAGGACATTCTACAATTTTAATACCACCAATTTCTACAATTTTACCATCTTTTAATGATTGACTTGCACTATCGCTACCTAATGTAGTTGTTGATAATAATACTAATGGTTTAAAGAAACTAGATACTCATAATGTATAATCTTCTTCATCTGTACCAATATATTCATCAGTAATTCTTGCTTTTAATGTTGCTAATGTATTTGATATTTTTAATCATAATAACATTCTATAATCATCAATTTTTGGTGTACTTGGTAATGCAATTTTAATAATGTCATTATCTTTTGCTGTTTTAACGGCTAATGCTAATAATTTTGCTACTAAATATGTTTCTACTGATTTTGCTTTTGCATCAATTCAACTTGATGCTAAACTATCTGATACAAGAACATTACCATCTTCATATTTTGCACCTAAACGTTTTAAATCAAGTGTTTCTTCTTCAAAAGTAATTTGTTTCTTTTTATCTAATAAAATTTGTTCAACTCTTGTTGCTGTTAAATCATTAGCACCAGCACCAGCATCATAATCATCTGTAAGATTTCTTTTTGTAATATTATAAATAGCAGTACCAGCATCTAATTGTTCTCTATTTTCTATTGTAGCATTAATTAATGCTACTCTTTTTGATAATAAAACTTTTAAATTTTTAATATATTTTACTGATAAATCTAATTTACCCGTTGGATTACTTGGGTCATTAATTGTTGTTGATTGTGTTGTAATAATTGCCATTTTATTTATCTCCTTCTATATTAGCCTAATAGTCAATCTTTAACTAATTGTGGCATTTAATTTATTAATGTTTTATAATCATTAATTACATTTTGTAACATATCAACATCAGTAAATTTAAAACAATTATCAATATGTAATTCAAAATCCCTATCAATTCTAATATCTTGTTTTCTATATTTTTCATTAAATTCAATTTTTGTCATATTAACCTACCATTCCTATTTTTCTAGTATCTACTTCATCTTCTTTTTCTTCTTTAAATTTATCTTTTACATCTAAAGAAGAACTAATATTTGTATCTTTATTTTTATTAAATAAATGTGGAAAATCTTTATTTAATAATGATAATTCTTCATCTATATCTTTTTTATCTCCAAGATATCTTTTTAATAAATTAATATTTTCCTGTGATAAATCATATTTTTTATAACTTTCACTATGTCTAATTTCTCTATCTTTATCGGTTTTTTCTTTATATAAAGCATTATATTTTTCTTCTAATTCTTTATATTTATCTTCTAAAGTTGGATCTTTAGATTCTTCAGTTTCTGATTCTTTTTTATCTTCAGCTTCAGATTCTTTTTCAGTATTTTCTTCTGATTTTACTTCTTCTTTAGTTTCTTCTTGTTTTTCAGTTTTTTCTTTTTCTTCCATACTATTACCTTCTTTCATTTCATTTTCATTTAACATAATTACCACCACCTTTCTAAGTTGAACTTTTAGGATTAATTACCAATGATGTAGTCTGTAAGTTTCAATTGGCATTAGCAAATCCAGGTTTGAGAATTTTTGTAGGTGCATCAAATGTAGTTATAAATTGATATTCAATTATAATTAAATTATCATCTTGACTTTCATATGCTTTTGTTTTAAAAGCCATTATTTTAAATCATGTTGATGAAGGTATTGTGTGACCACTACTTGGAGTATCATTTGTTCATAATAAATCATTAATATATATATTATTTAATCTTTCTGCATTGGTTAAAGAAGCAGTTTGACTAATTGGTAAACTAGTACGATTATTTATATTAAATATTCAATTATTATTACTATCATTATGATTTCCAGAATTATTATTATAAATAATATTCTTATCTTGAAAAAGGGCAGTATCATTTTGGTTATCTGGTAAATTACCAATATCATTTAAATTTATTTTAATAGGTGTAAATCAACTTTTTGAATTAGTATAACTCGGATTATCTGGAGAAAAATTTCAATTATCCTTCATATTTAATGTAAAATTAAATGTTATACTTTCATAATCTTCTTTAAATTTATCAACATTATCATAACCATATTGATTTATATAAATTCCAATACTATTATGAAATTTACCTTTAACATCTTCTAAAGTATGTGGTTTCATTTGAAAAATATCATTTAGTGATGATTCTAATGTTCTATTAATGTTATTATTAATCCTATATTGACTTTGATTACTTAAATCAATAAATATAGGATGTGCTCTTTCTATTAATGGTGGTGGTTGTATTGCTTGTGGATAATTAAATGGTTGGTCAAATTTAAAAGTATTATTTGCTAAAATAAATGTATTTTGAATTAATCTACTATTATTACTTGCTTTACCAACTGTTTGATAAGTACCACTTCAAATACTAAAATTATCATTAACAGCACCACTTCTATTATCTGGCATACTATAAAATGTTATTTTAAAATTACTTTTACCTACAACTTTAATATCAATCATATCAATTGCTCATTTTACTATATTAGTATTAGTAAAATCTGGTGCTTGTAATAATGATGTATCAATATCATCTTTTGCTAATAAATTAACTAAATCTTTATTTTTAATATCTAACTGGCCTAAATTTACTGTTTCTTGTACAGTATTATCATTAAATGATTGATTATTAATATCAAACCTTGCCATTGATAATTTATCAGTTAAATTAAATGTAAATGATGTCATATGACTTGCTGAACCTAATGCTGACTGAATATCATCCGGTGTTTCATTTCTAAATACATCAAGTGGTATAGGATTACCACTAGGTGGTGTGGAATATAATAATGTTGTATAAAAATTATATAATTCAGCAGAAATTAAACCATTTATGTAATTAAATTGAGGTATTAATAAATTACTTGATAATTTAGCACCAATATCTAAACCACCAACAAAAGCATTCATAAATGAACCAAATATTGGTATAGTATTAAGATTAATTTTAATAGTTTCTCTAATTGTTAACGGTATTTCACTAATAGGATTATATATAAAATAATGTAAAGCATTTATAGTATTTAATTGCTTAAATTTATTATTATTCATATTATAATGAGTATTACCAATAAATTTTTTATTATTTTTATTATAATATTGAAAATATGGATTACCAGCAGTTGCATAATTATAATCTTCTATTTCAGCACCATTTAAAAAATTATTATCTCAATAATTTACTAATCTATTTGATACATCAACTTTATTAGTATTTTTAGTTTTTTCAACATTAGTTCTTAAATGACCTTCATAATGTTGAGTTGCACCATCATCATACAATGGTAATATATCTTTTCTTCAGTCTGTATAACCATCCATAACACTCTGTCCTTGAACAGTTAATACATAATTAGTTTCTGGTAATGCTTGAAAACTTACTGGGTCATAAGTTGAACATTGATATTGTCATGGAAATAATAATTTACTTGGATATTGTCGATATTTATGTTGTTTAGTATTAATAGGATTATTATCAATATCTCTACCTCATAATGCTATTGAAATAGGTTTTACTGAACCATAAAAAGATATTTGACAATGTGTTACTGGTAATGGAGTTAAATAATTATCATCTAAAACAATATTATTATTTTCATCTAATGCTGGTAATGCTACTGGGTCGCCTGGGGCACCTAATTGTACATATTGATTAATTGCTAATCCACTATGTGCTAATTTATCATTTAATGAACTAAAAGTACATTGAATATATGCTAATTCTTTATTTTCATTATTATAAGTTTTACTAGCAACTTCAAGAATATATCATTGTCTATCAACTTTAATTGATTTATCAGTATTTATAACTTTATTAATTTCTGGAATCATATATAACTTATATAAATTTGAAACAATATTATTAATAAAATTAAAATTCTTTTTTTCATTTGGAATATTAATAACTACATTTTTAATTGCTTGTTCTTGAATAAAAGCATTATTTGCTGGTGTTGCTGAATAAGTAATACCTAATTGGTCACTTAAAATATTTCCATAAAATACATCACCAATTTGTAATTGTTTATATGCTTCATCTCGATTATCTTTATTTTGAATAGGATAATAAGAATGGTCTCATACTGCTTGTATTGCTTCTCTACCAGTAAAGATTTTACTAAATGAAGTATAATCATTAGGAATACTAGTTGGTGGTTTATATCCCGTTTCTGTTGAATTTATAGCACCTAAAATAATAGTAAAAGGACATACACGAAATTGTAAATCTTTATTTTGTGTAAAATCTTTTTCAATTTCACCTGTACTTTTTCATACAGTTTTAATTAATTGATGATTTATTTTCGGTATCATTTTTAGTTTCTCCTAAAAAAGTATTATTAAATTCAATTTCTTCTTTTTGATATTTTCTATTTTCATCAATAATTTGTTGTGCTTCTTCTTCACTAACACCATATCTTTTAACAATAATTCTTTTAATATTAGTAATTCCTAATCTTAATTCTACTTCATCAATTTCAAGTGATTTTAATCTATCTGTAATAGTATTTTCTTTAATTTCAAATGTTCATTTAGATTTATCACCATCTAAACCCATTAATATAAAACATCTTTGAAATATTTCATTTCAATCACTTTGATTTAAAGTTCTTTTAATTCTTGTAGTTTCCATATCTCTTGAATTAGTAATTAATACTTCTGCTTCAGTTTTTTGACTTGTAGTATCATTTACTGGACTATAGCCACTACCTTCAAATGCTTTATCAATAATAAATTGTATAAATTCTGCATATTTATCTAATATTGGACTACCTTGTAAAATAGCAATTGGTGGTGTTCCACTAGTACTTCCTAAACTTCTTAAATTTGCTTGTAAAATAAATTTACCTATTAATTTTTTTAAATCAAAAGCAGTTTTAGATTGATTTATTTCTTGTTCAGTAATATCTAAAAATACACGAGTAACATTATATTCAAGTTCATGTTCAATTGATTCAAATGTTTTATTTAACAATTGTTGTAATCTTTTAATTGGTGTCATATCTGGATAATAATCACCAATAACTCCACCAAAGAAATTCTTTTTAGGTAAATTTTGCATAAATTTAACTGGAATAATACCTAAATTATGATTTTCTATTAATGGTAATTGTAAATCATCACTTATTTGTTTTTGTAATCCATCTAAAATAACAAAATCACTAGTAAAATATCTAATTATTTAATTTCTAGTATATGTTGTTTTAACATAAATACTTTGGTCATCATATTGTACTCTTGACCAAGTACTAGCACTATATTCAGTTTCTAATACTCTAGCTACACGAGATTGAGCATATGGTTGAGCAAAATTTAATGCTATTCTACCAGTTTTACTTCTATCAATTTGAACAATACTATAACCATAACCAGATTTAATATGACAATCTTGATAAAATAGTGAATCAAAATTATTTCATTCTTTTAATTTTTCAATTGCATCTTTATATTCTTTATCTTCACTTGTTAAAGTATAACCATTACCTCATAGTAATTTTGAAGCATGATTTGCTATAATCTCTTGAAGATTTATCATACATCAACTAGGAGTTAATATTTCAGTATTATGATTATTCATATGTTACTTCCTTTCAAAATAAGGATTTATATCTGCACTTAAATTTCTAATATATGGTTCTATAGCATAATCAAATGCATCTCGTAAATGGTCATCACCTGCTAATGGTATTTGTTTAATGCTTTTAGGGTCTCATACAGCCAATCTAAATTCATCTAATAATGCTTGTGCATTCATACTAATATTTAAGCGTTCTGATGCCATTAAAGCTACATTCTTACCTATTCTAAACTCAAGTCTTAATTTCACACAATCTTTAAAATATAACCATGAATTGACTTGATATTTAATTGCTGTATCATTTAACATTTCAATAAATGTATAATTACTAAAATCACAATATACAGTTAAACCATATTCATATAACAAATTATTTTCTTTTGCTAATTTAATATAAAACTCTACTACTAATCTTGCTAATTGTTTATTATCATATCTAACTAATTTATTTTCTATTTTTAAACAATCAATAACATTAACAAATTTAAAATTATAATCAAAACCTATTAATAAACATGCTAAAGCATCATCTTTAAACCCATAATCTAATCCAGCACTAAATCTATAACTTGGTTGTAATAATCTACTAATCTTATGAATTAAATGTGAATATATTCCACCAGATTCATAACCTACTAAACCATGACTTCTTACTCTTGCAGATATTGGGTCAAAAGTTTCTATTTCTAATAATTGTTGTTTATCACTATCTTTTAAATGAGTATTTAATTTTCAATTTTGATAATGATAAATAGTATTATCAATAATAGTAAATTGTTCATATTCATTAATAATTTGTTTTTCATTTTGAGGACAAGCATTTATAGTCTTCTTAATAAATTCATTTAAAATACTTCAAGGATTACAACTTTCAATTTCTAATAATTGATTTGCACCACGAATAGCATCTTTTAAATCTTGATAATCATTTTCAGTAATTTCATATCTTTCATCACTTCATATAATTACATAATCATATAAATAATTACTTGCTAATCCAGTTAATTTAACATTACTATTATCTTGTGCATGTAAATATTTACAAGTGATTTTACTATTATTAAATTCAATAGTTTTTTTAGTTTCACTAATAATAAAATTAATACTAGGATATGTTGCTCTAATAATTTGTTTTAATTCTTGTCAACTATCATTTAATTGTTTTGACATATTACGAATTAAATAAGCATGAATATTAATATTATCTAACATTAATAAAATACCTAAGAATTCAATATCACTAAATGTTTTACCAGATTTACGACTACCTAATTGTTTAATTTTAGTAATATTTAAAGGTTGTTTTAAATACATTCTTTTAGCAATATCTAATAAATAACCAAAATTACTTAACATTTATTCTTACCTTTATTTTCTAAACTAATTGCTATAGGGGCGACGTTATCACTGTTTTTTATATCAATTTTTGTAGATAAATGATATTTATTAACATATGCTCTTTTTAAATATCATGATGAAGTACCAGCATTTGAAGTTAAATATCTTTGTAAATTTAAGTGTTCAATTTGAGAATGCGCTCAATTAATTTGTTGTAAAAAAGTATTTCTCTTTTTTTGTTTTCAAGTCCTAATAGTACTTTCAGTTATATCTAAATAAATTAACATTCCTAATTTTGTAGGAACTTCTTTAAATTCATTACAATGAATAAAATAATTTTCTAATGATTCTCTTAATTTTTTAGCATCATTAAAAATTGTTCTTATTTTTATTTTTTCTTCTTGCACATAAAAATCTCCTTTCATATGCTTTAAAAAGACAAAAATTTATGCTATAATTAATATAATCTTTAAGTTAAACATCTCAAACTAACTTATGAACTTTATTAATTACTTCATATATTTTTTTATTTAATTTTTATAATATAATTATAACAAAAAATAGCATTATAATGCTATTTTTTACTATTTATTCCTTTTTTAAATAATTTTTCTTTATCTTTTAATATTTCTTCTTCTGTTTTATTTTCAATATCTCTTAATCAATTTTCTCTTACTAATCCTTTTAAAGCAAGACCCCAACCTCCATATTTTTGTATTTCACTTATATCCAGTTCTATATTATTTAATTTAATAATTTCACCATAGGCAAAAAATAAATTATATTCTTTATTTTTTAAAACTAATTTATAACTCTTAATTTTATTATTAAAATTTGGTCATTTTTTGTTAATATCACTTTTTTTATCTATTTTAATAATAATTTTATACATTAGGAATTCCATTTTTAATTTTATTTTTTATTTTTTTAAATTTAAATATTTTCTTAATTTTATTTTCTAAACTTTTTCAAAATTTATATTCGGGATGTTGTGATTTATATATAATCATGCAACCAATAAAAGTACCTACTATAGGCAATGGAATTGTTATCAAAAAAATACCAAAAATTTTATCATTATTACAATATTTAATTCCATAATGTATTAATAAAATTCATGTCATCTCTACTACTATTATTAATAATATCCATAATGTTCTTTCTAGCATTTTTTTATTTTCCTTTTCTATTTACTTTTTTCTTTATTGTACATTATTTTATTAAAAAAGAAAAGATAACTAATAAAAGTTATCTTTAAACGTTAAACTAGAAATACATCATTATCATCAATTTTATCGTTCTTTAATATTATACTATGAAACTAAACATTTTTCAACATTAAATTAATAAATTTGATACAATGCTTGGAGTTAAAAAATCAATGGAAAGGTGTTGAAAAATGTTTAGTTTTCAAAATTATTTGAACAATAAAATCAATGATATTAAATCATATTTTGTCAAAGAAGTCGAGGATTGAGATGAAAATTTTTTTCAAAATAGAACTGTAGAAGAAAAAGAAAGATATAAAGTTTCTAAAAAACGTAATAGAACAGTAAATACTGAAATTGGATTTACAACTTTTAATAGAAGAATATACTGAGATACTATAGAAAAAAGAACTCGTTATTTTACAGATGAAGAATTTAATATTGAAAAACGTGCAAGAGTTATGAAAGATTTAAAATTAAAAATACTTAGTAATTTAATTAAAAACTTAATAACTAAAAAAACATATACACATATTCAAGCAGAATATGAATATACTTCTTTTTCTAAAAATCTTATTTCAAGAATTTTTAAAAATGCAAAAATTGAAAAATTAATACCAGAACAAAAACATAAAGTATTATTTAATCAAAAATTAAATATATGTGCAGATGATGCTTTTATTACTTGTTGAGATGAAAATGGTTTAAAACGGCAATATTGTTGTAGAATTTTAACTTTTAATCTTGGTAAAAAAGAAATTTATTCATATAGAAATAAATTACAAAATAAAATAACTGCATTTTTATTATTTAAATCTGGTAATGGTTTAAATCAAGAACAATTATATAATTTTACAACACAAACTATTCTTAATCATTATGATATTAATTTAAATATATTAGGTGTTCAATGAGAATATCATAATTATAATTTAGTAGTTGCTGGTGATGGTGCATTATGAATTAAAGCAATGGCTACTTGATTGGGATGTTATTATATTTTAGATAAATATCATGCTTATAGTTATTTATGAAAATCTTTTGTTGGAGTTAAAGGTAAGAAAAAAGAATATCATGATTGAACTAAATATATTGATGGAACAACTACTTTTGCAAGTGGAAATTGTAATCAATTACTTAGTTTTTTAAAACCTAATGTTAATGAAAAAATATATAATTATTTTAAAAATAATGCTCATGGTATTGTAAATCAAAATGCTAGTTGAAATATTGGTTGTTCTGCTGAAAGTGATGTTTATCATTTTTTAAAATCTTTAACTAATAGAGCAAAAATATATAATTATCAAACATTAAATAATATGTTAATAGCAAAAGCAAATTATTTAAATGCTAGAAGTTATATTAATAGTGCTTAAAAAGAGGCTTTTTAGTAATCTGTGTTTCTTTGTTTTACAAAGTACTAGTTCAGATTAATTCTGTCTTCAAATTTTATCATAAAATGAGCAATTGCTGTATTTCAATTTTGAATAGGCAATGTTCATTTTTTTGTGATATTTTCAATTGCTAAGTAAAAAATTTTAAAAACTGCCATATCATTAGGAAAAACTTTTTTATTTCTAATAACTTTTCGTAATTGGCTATTAACAGATTCAATAGCATTTGTAGTATAAATTACCCTTTTAATTTCTGCTGGATAACTAATAAAAACCATTAAATTTTCTCAATTTTTATATCAAGATTTAGCAATTTGTGGATATTGTTTATTTCATTTACTTTCAAATGATTCTAAAGCTTGCATTGCTTGTTCTTCACTACATGCTGTATAAATTGGCTTTAAATCGATAACTAGAGACTTTCGATGTTTGTATGAAACATATTTTAAGCTATTTCTAATTTGATGAACTATGCATAATTGATGTTCAGTTTTAGGATAAACTGATTGTATTGCCTCTGACATGCCTGTTAAATTATCACTACAAGCAATAAGAATATCATTTAAGCCTCGATTTTTCATTTCTGTAAAATTATTTAATCAGAATTTAGCACCTTCATTTTCACTAATTCATAAACCTAAAACATCTTTTTTACCTTCTAAATCAACTCCTAAAGCTATATAAACTGATTTGTTAATAATACGTTTATCCTGACGTACTTTAACTACGATACAATCAAAATAAATGATTGGATAAACACTATCTAATGGACGATTTTGCCATGCTTTGACATCATCAATGACATCATCAGTAATTTGACTAATTACGCTTTCGCTAATATCTGCGCCATCATATAACTCTTGCAACTGCATTCTAATATCTGATAAAGTCATACCTTTTGCATATAGTGAAAGAACTTGTTGATCAAAACCATCAAATCTTCTCTGTCTTTTTGTGATTATTACTGGTTCAAAATTACTATTGCGATCTCTTGGTACATCAATTTCAATTTTACCTTGTTGAGTTATTAATTTTTTTGATGTTGTACCATTACGAACATTGTCATTATTACTGCGTTGATTTCTTTCGTGTCCTAAATAATTTTGCATCTCAGAATTCAACATTTTTTCTACCAATCGTTTAGTTAATTCTTTATATAAGCCTCCCTCTTTAAAAACTGTTGTTAAATCCTCAGTATTTTCTAATAATAAATCTACTGCTTTTGATATTGGATCATTGTTATTAAGATTATCTTTTTTAGCCATCTGTAACTCACTCTTTCTAGATATATAAATTATATTTACTAGAATTAATTAAACATAGTTATTTTTGTAAGTCACACAGATTACTAAACATTCCCCTTAAAAATTTAAAACTTCATATTTTTGAAAACTAATTTTAAGATTAGTATTTTTGTTTTGTTTAAATGTAATTTTATAATTATATTGTTAAATATTTATATATTTTATGATATAATTAAAGTAACAAAAAATAGAAATACATCAGTTTATTGTTCTTGTTGTCCCTTTCTATCCATTAATCTCATACGTCCTTTCTATTTTTAAACAATCAATAACATTAACAAATTTAAAATTATAATCAAAACCTATTAATAAACATGCTAAAGCATCATCTTTAAACCCATAATCTAATCCAGCACTAAATCTATAACTTGGTTGTAATAAACGTGATATCTTATGAATTAAATGTGAATATATTCCACCAGATTCATAACCAACTAAACCATGACTTCTTACTCTTGCAGATATTGGGTCTAATTTTTCTATTTCTAATAATTGTTGTTTATCACTATCTTTTAAATAAGTATTTAATTTTCAATTTTGATAATGATAAATAGTATTATCAATAATAGTAAATTGTTCATATTCATTAATTATTTGTTTTTCATTTTGTGGACAAGCATTTATAGTTTTTTTAATAAATTCATTAAGAATTGACCAAGGATTACAACTTTCAATTTCTAATAATTGATTTGCACCACGAATAGCATCTTTTAAATCTTGATAATCATTTTCAGTAATTTCATATCTTTCATCACTTCATATAATTACATAATCATATAAATAATTACTTGCTAATCCAGTTAATTTAACATTACTATTATCTTGTGAATGTAAATATTTACAAGTTATTTTACTACCATTAAATTCAATAGTTTTTTTAGTTTCACTAATAATAAAATTAATACTTGGATAAGTTGCTCTAATAATTTGTTTTAATTCTTGTCAACTATCATTTAATTGTTTTGACATATTACGAATTAAATAAGCATGAATATTAATATTTTCTAACATTAATAAAATACCTAAGAATTCAATATCACTAAATGTTTTACCAGATTTACGACTACCTAATTGTTTAATTTTATTAATATTTAAAGGTTGTTTTAAATACATTTTTTTAGCAATATCTAATAAATAACCAAAATTACTTAACATTTATTCTTACCTTTATTTTCTAAACTAATTGCTATAGGGGCTGTATTATCACTACTTTTTATATCAATTTTTGTATATAAATGATATTCTTTCACAAATGCTCTTTCTAAATATCATGCAGTATTATTTGCATTTGCTTTTAAATATCTTTGTGTATTAATATGGCGTATTTGTAAATATGCTCAATTAATTTGTTGTAAAAAAGTATTTCTCTTTTTTTTTCAACTATAAAGAGTATTTTCTGTAATATTTAAATAAACTAACATACCAATTTTAGTAGGTACTTCATCAAACTCTTTACAATGAATAAAATAATTTTCTAATGCCTCTCTTAATTTTGTAGCATCATTAAAAATTGTTCTTATTTTTATTTTTTCTTCTTGCACATAAAAATCTCCTTTCATATGCTTTAAAAAAAGAAAAATTTATGATATAATTAATATAATCTTTAAGTTAAACGTTGGCAGTAATAACTTATTAACTTTATTAATTACTTCATATATTTTTTTATTTAATTTTTATAATATAATTATAACAAAAAATAGCATTATACTGCTATTTTTTTATTTTTTCTCTTAATTTTAAAAATATCTCTTATAGTTTTTCAAAATTTAAAATTTGGATTTTCTTTTTTAAATATTTTATTTGCTCAAAATAAACCAATAATATTTAATGAAATAAACATAAAAAATATACCCATTTTTTTGTCTATGACAAAATTCAGTTCCTTTTACACCGATTAATACTAGTGCAAATATTATTAAATATATTGAAAGCGCTATTGCTAATAGTGGTCATTCACCCAATTTTAACATTTTTATTTTCCTTTTCTATTTATATTTTTCTTTATTGTACATTATTTTATTAAAAAAGAAAAGATAACTAATAAAAGTTATCTTTTAAACGTAAATAGAATTTTCAAGTTATCAAGTTATTAAACGTTTGTAAATATTATACTCTAAAATCAGAAATCACAGATATTTTAGCAAAATATTTTCAAAAAATCCATGATTTTGATGAATATTTTTTTCAAAATAGAGATAAAAATGAATATAAAATTGATTCAAGAGTTAATAGAACAATAAATACTCCAATTGGAATGGATACTTTTAGACAAAGAGTTTATTGAGATACAATTAATAAACAATATTATTATCCCATTTATGAAGAATTTGGTATTAAAAAAAGAGCAAGAATTACTAATGATTTATATTTTGATATATTAGATAATTTAATTGAAAACTTAATAAGTAAAAAAGGTTATTTTAATATTCAATCAGAATTTAAACATACTTCTTTTTCTAAAAATCTTATTTCAAGAATTTTTAAAGATTCAAAAATTGAAAAATGAATACCAGAAGAAAAATTTAAAGTATTAGATAATGAAAAATTAAATATATGTGCAGATGATGCTTATATAACTTGTTGAGATGAAAATGGTTTAAAACAACAATATTGTTGTAGACTTTTAACTTATAATTTAGGAAGAAAAGAAATTTATTCATATAGAAATAAATTAGATAAGAAAATAACTTCATTTATGTTATTTAAAACTAATAATGCACCAAAACAAGAAGAATTACATAATTTTACAATGCAAACTATTAATAATCATTATGATATTAAATTAAATATATTTGCTATTAATTGAGAATATAATAATTATAATTTAGTAGTTGCTGGCGATGGTGCATTATGAATTAGAGCAATGGCTAGTTGATTGGGTTGTTATTATATTTTAGATAAATATCATGCTTATAGTTATTTATGAAAATCTTTTGTTAATGTTCGTGGTAAACATCAAAAAAAAGCACTTGATTGAACAAAGTATTTAGATGTAACAACTACTTTTTCAAATGGTAATTATAATGGATTAATTACTATTTTAGAAAATAATCATAATAAAGTTACTAAAAAAACTTATAATTATTTTAAAAATAATGAACAAGGAATTATTAATCAAAATGCTTCTTGAAATATTGGATGTTCTGCAGAAAGTGATGTTTATCATTTTTTAAAATCTTTAACTAATGGAGCAAAAATATATAATTATCAAACATTAAATAATATGTTAATTGCAAAAGCAAATTATTTAAATGCTAGAAGTTATATGAATAGTACTTAATAAATTAAAACTTCATATTTTTAAAATCTAATTTTAAGATTAGAATTTTTGTTTTGTTTAAATGTAATTTTATAATTATATTTTTTAGTATTTTTAAATTTTATGGTATAATTAAATTAAAAAATCATAGAATTTTCAAGTTATATTGTAAATGTTATTGAATTCTATGGGTTAAACTTATACGTCCAACTAAATTATCTTTTTTTAAATCATCAATCAGTTTAATTAGCCCTATTTTAAATTCAATATCATCACTGTCTGGTATGCAAATCGTTCCTCTTTTAGTTAAATATTCTTTATCCATATTTATACCTTCTACTTAACCTAATATTTAAAATACAGTCATAACAAATCGCTTTACTATTTTTATCTCTTAAAAAATATTTTCTTGTTTTTATATCATTAGTATTAAAGAATAAATAATCTAATTTATTTTGTTTACATGTTCAACAAAAATACTTTTTCATTATGAGTTGAAATTTCTTTATATGAAGTAACTATATAATTAATTGGTAAATCATCATGTTTATATGGATTATCTATTTTAAAGCCTTTTCTGTTTTCTTCTCACGTAATGTTATATTTAAAACAAGGATTAGTAATTTTAGTTTTGTTATCTGTTATTTCACCCATAAATCAACTATTATGCTGTTCATAAAATGTTAGTGGTTCAAGTTTTATATCATTAAGATAATATTCTTTTGGAGTAATTGGTTTATTAACAGTTATTTTTTGGTCTTTAATATATGGTTCTAATAATTTTATTAATTCATTACCACTTAATTCTCTTTTAATGTTTTCTAAATTAAAAACTCAATATGTATATTTATCATCAGCAATAAAACTATTATTTTTAACCATTCATTTTGGACATTGTAATTTATATTCACCATAATCAATAATAATAGATTGTGGTCTATCTTTAACAATTTGTTCTTTTCTAAATTCTATTTGCATAATAATCCTTTCCTAATATGTTCTGTTGCTTCTAGCATAAAGAACATATATTTTGATTTTTAGATTATTAATAATCCCACTATTCGTTTTATTCATTCCAGCAATTCTGGGCTCAAAAATAAATTGTGAAATTTTAAAAAACATTGAGGCATTCGATTCAATATTTATTTAATTTGCATTTAGCAAATTAATATTTTAATTGAACCGGTCCCGCTCAATTTTTTTACAAGTTTGAAATTTATTTTCTCGCCCAAAAATTTTTTCAAAAAAAATAAAAAATAAAACCAACACTTGCTCACTGAAGAGTGGCAAGGTTGGTTAAATAAAGAATAGAATTAATACAATAGGTCCCTACAACAGGTCTATATATACTAGTTTCCAATTCGCTCCCACCCCAAGAATTACCATTAAATGGTTAGTATATTTTATTAGGTATCACTCCACTTTTTATTTATCCATGCAAGTCCACATGCTCTAGCTACTATTTTTAACAACTGTGTTGTAGTTCACTTTTTTAATTCCCTAACACGTGTTGATAATAGTATTAAAGACGGTTATTAATTATTAACTTCTCCTACTTGGTCACTGCGTGTAGTAGATATTTAAAGGATGTTAATAATAAAAATTTTAAAATTTTACAATTACAAAAAAAAGACAAGATTATTTCTTGTCTTTTTCCTTTGATAATAATTTTAATTTAACTTACAAAATGTATCTTTTATTTTTTTAAAATACGTCGAATATTAAATTTAAGGGTTAAAGAGAGTAATTTTGTCTAATTTTCATTATTTTTCAAATAATTCATTTTTGGAAATAAGTTACTAATATGATAATTAATTATTTCGTAAATATGTCTTTTAGATTGTTGAATTTTTATTTTTAATCAAAATTATGATTGTTCAAACTTATGTATAACATATAAAAAAATAAAAAGTTTTAATAGTTTTATAAATGAAAAAAGTTATCAATTGATTAAAAGTTTTAACAAGATAATTATTAATTATTTAGAAAAAATTAGTATTAATAATAAAAATATCTTTTCTTTTTTATTTAATTTATATGAACAGTTAATGATAAATAGTAACTTTAAGAAAGTTTATGTTTTTTTCTTATTTCATAGTTTAATATTTCAAGGAATTCAGTTTAACTTTACTAATTGTATTAATTGTAATCAAATAACTAATTTGTATTTAATTAATTATGATTTGGGTGGTATTTTTTGTAAAAATTGTTCTTTAAAATTAGCTATAATTAATTTTGACATTGTTTTGTTTAAAAAAATATATCAACTTTATTTATTAAATTATCAAGATATTAATAAATGAAAAGTTGAAAATGAAGAACTTAATAAAATTCTTAATATTTTAGAAAACCACTGTCAAAAATATAATAATAAATTAATAATTACATAAATATTTTAATAATTAGTTGTTATATTGTTTTTAATAATATATAACTCTTATAATAGGTTGACAAAACCTATCTATGAACATATTATTAACAAGATTATTCTTTTTAGAGATTTTATGTATTATTTAAGATATTTAAGAAAATTTTTATGATTAATGGAGGGGCAATGATTAATAAAATTATCAATGATAAGTCAATGAAGGAAATAATTACTCATTTAAAAGAAAATGGTTTTATTTTTCAAGGATCAGAAATTTATTCTGGTCTTGCTAATAGTTGAGATTATGGTCCGCTTGGTGTAGCACTTAAAAATAATATTAAGAAAAGTTGATGAGTTTTTTTTGTCGAAAAAAATCCATACAATGTTGGGTTAGATAGTTCAATTATTATGAAATCTAAAGTTTGAGAAGCTTCAGGGCATTTGAGTAATTTTACTGATCCATTAATTGATTGTAAAAAATGTAAGTCTCGATTTCGAGTTGATAATTTAATTAATCATTATTTTCCTAGTATTAATTGTGATAATTGAAGTAATGAAAAATTAGAAACATATATTAATCAAAATCATATTAAATGTATTAAATGCAATAATGAAGATTGAACTAAAGTTAGACAATTTCAATTAATGTTTGAAACATATCAAGGTGTTTTAAAAGAAGATAAAAATAAAATTTATTTAAGACCTGAAACTGCACAAGGAATATTTATAAATTTTAATAATGTAAGAAATAGTTGTAATAAAAAAGTACCATTTGGTATTGGTCAAATTGGTAAAAGTTTTAGAAATGAGATAACTCCTGGTAATTTTATTTTTCGTACTAGAGAATTTGAACAAATGGAATTAGAATTTTTCTTTATTCCAAAGGATAAAAATGATAACACTTGATTTAATTATTGAGTTGATCAATGTAAAGAATTTCTCTCTCTAGTAGGTTTATTGAATTCAAAAAATATAAAATTTAAAAATCATGAACAAAATCAACTAGCACATTATGCATTAGCAACTACTGATATTGAATATAATTTTCCTTTTGGTATGAGTGAATTATGTGGTATAGCTAATCGCGGGAATTATGATTTAACAAAACATAGTGAGAATTCTGGTGTAAATTTTGAAATTCAAGATCCTAATGTTACAGTAAAAAGAATGGTTATTCCTTCAGTTATTGAACCTTCAATTGGTGTTGAAAGGCTTTTATTAGCTTTAGTTTGTGAAGCATTTACAAAAGAAGTTTTAAAAGACGATAAAGAACGGTTAGTGTTAAAATTAAATAAGAGTATTTGCCCTTATCAAGTAGCTGTTATGTCTTTAAATAAAACAAAATTGGGTAAAGAGGCATATGAAATTTTTGAAATGTTAAATAAAACACAATTAAGAGTAATTTATGAAGCATCATCAAGTATTGGTAAATCTTATGGTTATCAAGATGGTATTGGTACTATGTATTGTGTAACAATTGATTATGACACAAAAACTAAAGGTACTGTTACAATTAGAGATCGTGATACTACAAATCAAGTTATAATTAAAGTTGATCAACTTAAAGAATATTTATATGACAAATTAGACATTATTTGTTAGAATTGTGTGAAAAAATATGGATATCGAGTTTAATAAAAAAATTAATGAAGTTAAAGCAAAAATTAATATTGTTGAAGTTATGGGTAAATATTTAAATTTGATCCGTAAAGGCAATAATTTTTGAGCTATCTGTCCTTTTCACGAAGACTCTACTCCTTCATTATCAATTTCACAAGAAAAACAAATTTATAAATGTTTTTCTTGTGGTGAACAAGGAAACGTTTTTATTTTTTTACAAAAATATAAAAATATTAATTTTATTAATGCTCTTAAAGAAGCAGCAGATAATGTTAATTTAAATTTAAAAGAGTTTGATATTAATTTATCTGAATTTAATGTTGAAACTAAAAAAAATCCACTAAAAATTTTAAATAATATTGCAATGAATTTTTTTAGTTATCAGTTACTAACTGATATTGGTCAAGAAGCAATGAAATATTTACAAAATCGTAATATTACTACTGAAAATATTAAATATTTTAATATTGGTTATGCACCTATTAATAATGAATTAATAGATTATCTTAATGCACAAGGTTATAAAGATAATATTGAATTTGTAAAATTAGGACTCATGAAAATTAATAATAAGGATCAACTTCTTCCTACCTTTTCAAATCGAATTATGTTTGCTATTAAAGATGAAGATGGAGATTGTGTTGGTTTTTCTGCAAGAAATTATAATAGAGAAGATAAAAGTTATAAATATATTAATAGTCCAGAAACAGATTTTTTTAAGAAAAGTAAAATTTTATATAACTTTAATAATGTTAAAAATTATATTAAAAAAAATGAAGTTATTTATTTGACTGAAGGTTTTATGGATGTTATTGCTCTAAATAATCAAAATATTAAAAATGTTGTTGCTTTAATGGGAACAAATTTAACAAAAGAACATATTTTACTTTTAAAAAAAATTACTATTAATATTATTATTTTTTTAGATGGTGATTTACCAGGAAAAATAGCATCTTTAAAAATAGCTAGTGTTTTATTATCAAATAATTTTAAAGTACAAATTATCAATAATGATACTAAATTTGATCCTGATGAATTAATAAATAAATTTCCTCAAAAATTTTATGAAATAATAAAAAAAACCATTCATCCTTTTGAATTTGCAATTAATTTATCATTAACTAAATATAACATTAAAAAAGATAGTTATGAACTTAATGAATTTTTAAAATCATTAGTTCCAATTTGAACAAAAATCAATGATGTTATTACTCAAAAGTTTTACTTAAATATGTTAGCAAAAATAACTAATTTATCCACTGAAGACTTAATACAAATTTTAAATATTAATAATAATTTATTAACTACAACTTTTAGTATCAAAAATAAATCTAAAATAGAAGTAAAAAATATTTTTTTTGAAGCACAAGAACAACTTATTTTTTTAGTAATGTTATCAAAAAATGTTTATTTAATTTTAGAAAAAGAAAAATTTATTTTTCCAAATCAAGATTTTATGAATTTATACTTTTTAATTAGTCAAAAATATCAAAATAATCAAATAGAAGCAATTAATTTTGATTTAATTTTAGAAGAACTTAAAGGTAATTCACTTTTAAATATTTTAGAAAAACTTCTTGATAAGTATAAAAATAAAAAGTTTGATTTAAAACCTCAAATTATTAATGATTACTTAAAAATTATTAATAATCAACTAATTGATTATGAAATAAAAATGATCAATGATAAATTGAAATCTGAAAAAAATATTGAAAAACAAATATTGTTATTAAAAGAAATATCAGTATTAAAAAATAAAATAAAGAAAAAATAAGTATGATGATAAATTAAGGATAAGGTGAAAATATGGCTGTTATACAACAAAAAACGAAATTGAAAAAACTTTTAACTTTAGAGGAAGTAGAAAGTAATTTAATTAAAAAATTAGAAAAGAGTCAAACAAAAGAATTAAAACAAGAAGATGTCATTAAAGAGTTTGCACATTTAAAATTAGATGATGATACGATTGAGGAAATTTTTGATCGGTTAGAAAAAGAAGGAGTAGTCTTTACTGATATTTTGATGGATGAAGTTGAACATGATGCTAATTTTCCCGATATTGATGATGAACAATTACCTGATGATTTAGATATTGATATTTTAGTTAGTGATTTGAGTTTTAAAAATACAATGGGGATCTCTAATGATACAAGAAGAAAAGATGGAATTAAGTCTTATTTTAATATTTTGGGAACAAGTCAAATATTGAGTCAAGGTGAGGAAATTAAATATGCTAAAATGTTAGAATCAAAAGATGTTGAGGAAAGAACATATGGTCGTGAGCAATTAATTAAATCAAATTTAAAATTAGTAGTTTCTGTTGCTAGAAAACATTTAAATCGTGGTTTAGATTTTGCTGATTTAATTGAAGAAGGTAATATTGGTCTTATTAAAGCAGTTGATAA
This sequence comes from Spiroplasma endosymbiont of Danaus chrysippus, assembly GCF_902809815.1. Classification (GTDB taxonomy): domain Bacteria; phylum Bacillota_I; class Bacilli_A; order Mycoplasmatales; family VBWQ01; genus Spiroplasma_E. The sequence continues at coordinate 134,469 of NZ_CADDIL010000002.1, forward strand.
ATTTGATTATCGCCGTGGTTTTAAATTTTCAACTTATGCTACTTGATGAATTAGACAATCAATTACACGAAGTTTAGCTGATCAAGGTAAAATGGTTCGTGTACCTGTTCATATGGTTGAAAGAATTAATAAGTTAACAAGAATTGAAAGAAACTTAACACAAGAATTAGGTCGTGATCCTACTCATGAGGAAATTGCCAATAAAATGGGACAAAACATGACAGCCGATCGTGTTCGTGAAATTAAAAAACTTGCTATTGAACCAGTATCTTTAGAAAAACCAATTGGTGAAGAAGATGATACACATTTTGGTGATTTTATTAAAGATAAAAATATGCTATCTCCCGATGAATATGCTGAAAGACATTGATTAAGAGAACAATTGGATCGTGTTTTTGCTGAAGTATTAACAAAACGAGAAGAAAAAGTTATTAGAATGCGTTTTGGAATTTTACCAACAAAATTAAGAAGATTATTAGAACTTTGTGAAGATGAAAAAGAAATTATTGAATTAAAAACAGTAGTTAATAATTTACAGTTACACTATGATACTAGTTTAGATAAAACAGAATTGTTAAGTGATAAGGTTGTTCATCGTCATATTACTAAGTACGATTCTCCAAAAACTCTAGAAGAAGTTGGTAAAGAATTTATTGTTACAAGAGAAAGAATTAGACAAATAGAAGCAAAGGCAATTAGAAAATTAAAACATCCGTCTAAATCTAAACATATTAAAGAATTTTATAAAGGATAATAGTTAAAATGTTAACTATCAATAATATAATTAATGTTTTAGAAACATATTTTCCTTTAAAAGATGTTTGTGAATGAGATTTTTCAGGAATACAAATTAAATCAAAAACAAAGACCAATATTAATAAAATTTTAGTTTGTTTGGATGTTACTAATGAAGTTTTAACTGAGGCCATTAATAATAATATTGATTTAATAATTTCTCATCATCCATTAGTTTTTGCCAAAGATTAATCAATCTAATATTTCAAATTGAAAAAAAGAATTATATAGTAAAATACTAATAGCAGATATTAATGTATATTCATTACATATTAATTTTGATATATCATTAGTAGGTATGAATATGTTGATGGCTAAAGAATTAAAAATTAAAAATATTCATTTTATTAATGAAGAAAAGTTGGCAATAGTTGGTAAATTTGATAGACAAATGCCATTAAAAGAATTAATTAATAACTTAAAAAAATATTTTAATGTTGCAAATATACAATTGGTTAATAATAAATTGAGTGATAACAATATAGTGACTGTTGCTTTATCTGCTGGTGCTGGTGGTGATATTATTAGTAATTTATCGGTGGTTAGCCCTAAATACTGGACCACTTTTGGATAGACAGTTTTAAATTTTTATTTGTGAAATTGGTGGTTTTAGAAATTTAGAATGTATTCTTTCGTAATTATAAAACATAATATATTGGTTTACATCATTTATAGCTTCATTGAGAGAAAAATATTGATTTGAACCTTTAGGTAGTCATTCTTGAGATAAATGAGAAAATCAGTTTTCAGATATTACATTGCCACCAATATCATAAGGTTGTTTTTTGCTTAAAATTATTTGCTTATCAGCAGCTCAATTTGTGATGTCTTGACAATAAAATTCGTTGGCGTTATCTGAGTGTAAAATAACGTTTTTTACTTGGTTTCAAGAGAATTGTTGATTTATTTTTTCAAGTGCAGGAAGGATTAAATCTTGATAGGATTTGTTTGAACATGTATTATAGCTTACAATATTATTTGAATAAAAATCAATAATTACAAAAAGATATAATCAACCTTCTTTAGTATTTATTTGTTTAGTGTCCATTGATCAAATTTGATTTGAAGAGGTTGTACTTTTATAATCTTTGTTTACTTTATCCATTGTAGGTATTCACTTATTTGGATTTTTTTTGTTTTTAGGATAGTTATTTTTAGTTTGTTTTAATCCTTGAAGATTGTGATCTTTCATAATTTTTCGCATTTGTTTTGTTGATAATTCTAGATTTAAAATAATATGTTTGTATTGTTTTAATCATTCTTTAAATGCTGAAAAAATTCGTAAATAGCCATAAATTTGTCCTTTTCTTGTAAAATGAAATTCAAGTAAAAGTTGGCATAATTCTTGATATTTATGTGTACAATTACTAATTTGATTTTTTTCTTTTTTAATAGGGTTTTGTTTGTTTTTTACAAAATAATATGTTGATCGGTTTAGTTGAAGATGTTGGCAAAGATATCTAATTGAATATTGGTTTTTGCTATCATCAATAATTTGAATTTTTTGTTTGATATTTAACTTGTTAATTACTAATGCTATTTGTTTAATTTTATCCATTATTAAAAATCCTTTCATGTCAAAATTAGTGTTAATTGTATAACACAATTGTTTTTCGAATACATTCAAGTTTTTTTTAAATTAATGATCTAGTAAAAAGGGCTAAGTAGCAAGTAACTATTAAATCTTTAATGAGTATTAAAGGTATTGGTGTTAGTAAGGCTTTAGAAATTTTAAGTTGTTTAGAAATAGTAAAAAGGGCTAAGTAGCAAGTAGCAAGAATAAGAACTATTGAAAGTCAAAAAAATATTTTAAAATTATTATTCCCGAAGATGTTTTTAATTTAGTTAATGCATATTATCAAAATTTAACGCAAGAACATTTTTATTTATTATTATTAAATAATCAAAATAAATTAATTCATCAAAATTTATTATATAAGGGTACTAATGATACTATGAAAATTCATGTTAAAGATATGTTGCATCTGGCACTTATTCATAAATCAAGTAAAGTAATTTGTATTCATAATCATCCTAGTGGTAATAGTGAACCCTCACTATCTGATTTATATATCACCGAAGAAATTAAAAAAAATTTTCAGATTTTTAATATTACCTTAGTTGATCATATTATTATTGGCAAAGGTAATTATTTTAGTATAAATTTAAATAAAAAATATTATAAGTTTAAATAAAAACTTAAAAAAATACATTACTTAAATTTAAAAATATAGTAAAATTATTATGGTTTAGTGTGTAAATAATATTTAACTTACCAAGAATAGACTAGTTATTAAACATAGTTTGTTATTAGATATTGATAAGAAAGGAGAAAATTATGTCAACAATTAAACCAAGCAATGAATCATTTACTGCCCAACCGTCACTATTTGGAAAAATTATGGTTTATTTATCTTTTGTTTTAATATTTCCAATAATTTTATTTATTGTTTCTAGTAATAATTTTCTAAGATTACAACAATCAATTGAAGAAACTGCTTCTGATATTGATGTGCAATTAAAGCGTCGTTTTGATTTATTAACAAAATTAGTAGATGCTACTAAAGGTTATATGAAATTTGAAAAAAGTACATTAACAGATGTTGTATCTTTACGAAGTGGAAAAATGGAAACAATGAGTGATCTTTCAAAAGCAGATAGTGGACTTAATGCAGCTTTTGGAAAATTTAATGCTTTATTAGAAAATTATCCTGATTTAAAAGCAAATACTACTGTTTTACAATTACAATCAGGTGCCAAAGATTGTGAAGATAATATTGCTGCTGCTAGAAGATTTTATAATGCTAATGTTAAGGTGTTCAATAGTAAAATTAAAACCTTTCCAAGTAATGTTGTAGCATCAACATTAAATTTAGTTTCAAAAGATTACTTTCTTGCATCAGATAGTGATCGTCAAGATATTAAAATTGATTTATAAAATTAAATTTATTTTTGAAAATATATTTAAATTAGTTATTTACCCCTTTCTTTAGACAAATAAATTGTTTTGAATAAACATTTATGATTTGTTTAAAGAAAGGGTATTTTATTTAAAATTAAAACTTTATTAGTAATTATATGAGAATTGATAAGAAGGGGGGAATGTTTAGTAATCGGTGGTTAGCCCTAAATACTGGACCACTTTTGGATAGACAGTTTTAAATTTTTATTTGTGAAATTGGTGGTTTTAGAAATTTAGAATGTATTCTTTCGTAATTATAAAACATAATATATTGGTTTACATCATTTATAGCTTCATTGAGAGAAAAATATTGATTTGAACCTTTAGGTAGTCATTCTTGAGATAAATGAGAAAATCAGTTTTCAGATATTACATTGCCACCAATATCATAAGGTTGTTTTTTGCTTAAAATTATTTGCTTATCAGCAGCTCAATTTGTGATGTCTTGACAATAAAATTCGTTGGCGTTATCTGAGTGTAAAATAACGTTTTTTACTTGGTTTCAAGAGAATTGTTGATTTATTTTTTCAAGTGCAGGAAGGATTAAATCTTGATAGGATTTGTTTGAACATGTATTATAGCTTACAATATTATTTGAATAAAAATCAATAATTACAAAAAGATATAATCAACCTTCTTTAGTATTTATTTGTTTAGTGTCCATTGATCAAATTTGATTTGAAGAGGTTGTACTTTTATAATCTTTGTTTACTTTATCCATTGTAGGTATTCACTTATTTGGATTTTTTTTGTTTTTAGGATAGTTATTTTTAGTTTGTTTTAATCCTTGAAGATTGTGATCTTTCATAATTTTTCGCATTTGTTTTGTTGATAATTCTAGATTTAAAATAATATGTTTGTATTGTTTTAATCATTCTTTAAATGCTGAAAAAATTCGTAAATAGCCATAAATTTGTCCTTTTCTTGTAAAATGAAATTCAAGTAAAAGTTGGCATAATTCTTGATATTTATGTGTACAATTACTAATTTGATTTTTTTCTTTTTTAATAGGGTTTTGTTTGTTTTTTACAAAATAATATGTTGATCGGTTTAGTTGAAGATGTTGGCAAAGATATCTAATTGAATATTGGTTTTTGCTATCATCAATAATTTGAATTTTTTGTTTGATATTTAACTTGTTAATTACTAATGCTATTTGTTTAATTTTATCCATTATTAAAAATCCTTTCATGTCAAAATTAGTGTTAATTGTATAACACAATTGTTTTTCGAATACATTCAAGTTTTTTTTTAAATTAATGGTCTAGTAAAAAGGGCTAAGTAGCAAGTAGCAAAAGTAGTATTAATAATTTAAAAATAAAAATATATGTCCTTTATGCTAGGAAGCAACAGGACATATTAGGAAAGGATTATTATGACAATAGAAATTCTTGATTATGAAGCACTAAGAAAGATTGATAAAAAAATTAAAAAAAGAAGAAAAAGATGTGTTGAATGTAATGAATTATATGAAGATGACAAAATCAATATGCTTTATTACTTTAAAACAGAATTAGANTAATTGGTAAATCATCATGTTTATATGGATTATTTATTTTAAAACCTTTTCTGTTTTTTTCTCATGTAATGTTATATTTAAAACAAGGATTAGTAATTTTAGTTTTGTTATCTGTTATTTGACCCATAAATCAACTATTATGCTGTTCATAAAATCTTAGTGGTTCAAGTTTTATATCATTAAGATAATATTCTTTTGGAGCAGTTGGTTTATTAATAGTTATTTTTTGTTCTTTAATATATGGTTCTAATAATTTTATTAATTCATTACCACTTAATTCTCTTTTAATATTTTCTAAATTGGGCGTATTTCAAGTCTAGTTATAATTTAATTTTCTTTAAATAAAAGACAAAATAAATTATTAATTGTTGGTATTATTATACCATAGTATTTATAAAATATAAAGTATTTTAGTATTTTATTTTTATTAATATAATTTAAAAATTCCTAACTACTTAGGTTTAGATTTATTAAATTTTATAAATTTAAACAAATATTTTTAATTTATTAATTCTTGCTTGTTTTAATTTTAATAAATTAAAAAATGCTTCTTTTGAATAAATTTTTGCATTATTATTAGATATTGATTTTATTAAATGATAAACATCACTTTCAGCACTACAACCAATATTTCAAATAGCATTTTGATTTTCAATACCTTTTTTATTATTTTTAAAATATTCATATATTTTTTCATCAGCATTATTTTCTTTTAAATAATCTAATAATTTATAATAATTACCATTTAAAAATAATTTATAATAAGCATAATTTAATTTTTTATTATTTTCTTTTGTTCTTTTACCTTTTCCTACAATAAATACTTGTTTTAATTTTTGTAATGGATGTCATTTATCTACAGCATAATCAATTTTTAAATAATTAGCAGTAGATTTAAGATAAGTTGCACCATCACCAGTTAATTTTAAATTTTCATTAGTATAACCAATAAAAATATTATCTAAATTAGTTATTATTGATTTAGCAAATTCTTTTTTACTAATTCTTTCACCTTTTCTAGTTGATAAAACAAAAATATATTTATTTTCTAAAACATGTCTATTATCAGTAGATTTATTTAAATCAAAACCAGTACTTATACTTACTGTTCTATATCTAAATTTTCTTTTTTTCTTATTATCAATTAAATTATTATATGATTCATCTGATTGAATATAAATAAAATCAGTTGGTAATATTTTTATTTTTTCTTTTGGTAATTCTTGAACAAAAATATTAGTTTTTTTTACTTTTCTACAAATTGTTGATAAAGATATATCTATTTTTAAATTATGTTTAATTATAGGATATGTAATATTATTAAAATCAGCTTCATAAATTATTGATTTTGTTACTTGATTAGTAAATTTTTTATTTTTATCAATATTAATATATGTATCTAATGGATATAAATATTCACCAGTAATTTTATGTTGATATACTTTTCTATAAAAATCTTTTACTATTCCATACATTGATGTAAAAGTTCTTTTAGCAGTTTTAACATATTTATATTTATTTTTATCATATTTATTTTTATGTCAATATTTATCATAATTAATTAAATCATTTTTATAATCTAATAACATTTGTTTTTCATGACTAATTTTAAACTGATTATGAGGAAATTGTTCAGGAAGTAAAATCATAATATTATTCCTTTCTAAATACATGACTTTTAGTATAACAATTATTAATTATTTAGTGTTGTAATATACTTTAGTTAAAATGTTATAATTATTATATAAATATTGAATATAGGTGATATAATATGCCAGCAAAAAGAAAAGAATTAGGAAATTATAAAGAAAAAATACAAGAATATTTAAGAGAAAATAAAGATAATTTAAAAAAATGTACTAAACAAGAATTAAATTATATTTTAAATGTGGATAATAAATATATATATGATTGCCGAAGAAGGTCGACAAAATGACAAAATGATTTTATTAAAGAATATGATAAAGCATGTCTTAAAATAGGAATTGCAAGATTAAAAAATGTTACACAAGTACCTCAATATGAATGAGCTTATTTAAGAACAAATCATAGAGAGATGTTTGATGATTTAATAGATAATCAAGATATAGAAGCAAATAATAGTAATATAATTATTAATATTTCTGAACCTAGAAAAATAGAAAATAATGATTAGAAACCTATAATAAATATAGGTTTTTTTCTTTATTTTAAAGGATAAAAATGATATAATTAATTAAAGTGAATATGTTAAATAACATATATAAAAGTGACCTATTAACCAAGTGAATTATTAAAATTTAATAAAGGGAGATTAAAAGTATGAGTGATTTTACTTTTGATGAAAAAGAGAATTATAGTTTAGATGATGTTAAAAATTTACTAAAACAACATAGAAATGTAGTATATGCTGAAAGTAAAAAAAATATTGAACCTAAATTAAGTGAATATGAAACAAAAATAAAAGAATATGAAAATAAAGTTAATGAATATCAAGAAAAAGAATTATTTAATGGTTTTAATGATAAACAATTAAAAATAGTTAAATCATTAATTAATACTGAATATAAAGACATTGATAAACATTCTGCTTTAAATAAAATAAAAGAAGATTATGCAGAAATATTTAATAATAATTTACATAATAAAGAAATTAAAAAACAAGAAATTATTAAAAATGAAGAACCTAAACAAGAGTTTTTTAATCCAAAAACACTTTTTGAATTAGATAATAATATTACATCTAAAAATGAAGAATTATTAAAAAATACAGAAGTTGTTGGTGCAAAAACTAAACAAGAAATGATTAAATTTTTAGAATTTTTATTTAGTAAATAATTAAATATTTCTCAAAAGGAGAGATATTATGGCTATTCCACAAGTTCCAACTGGTTTAATTACTGGTGGTAATAATGGAAATAAAGCAATGTTAACTGCTATGGAAGCACAAGTAAAAGGTATACTTTATAATGATGAAAGTATGATGTTTTTAAAAGCAAGTGCAGTTGCAGAACAAATAAGTGAAATACCTGGAGCAGTAGAAGCATATTATCGTATTGCTGAACGTTTACGTTGAGGTTCAAAATATGATGTTATGATTGGTACAAATAAACAATGAACAACATTAAGAACAACTAGTGTTATTTTAGATCAAATATTAGTTATTGATTGAAGAACTGAAGATTTTGATATGAATAGATTTATGTCAAGTCCAATTCCTTTAAAAGCAAATATGTTATCAATATGAGCAGAAAGTGCATTAAGAAATTATTTATTTATACAAGAATGTATTTTTTTACAAGGTATTAAAGATTATTGTATTGCTAAATCACAAGTAATTCCTATTAATATGTTAGAAATGACAGAAGATACAGCAAAAGCAGCATTTTATCAAATTGGAGATAAAATGAATGAATTATTAGGAAATATAACTGAAACTGAAATTGGTACAAATGTAAGTGATTTTATTGGTGCATTAGGATTTACTCCAATGTTACAATTAACAAAAGCATATTTAAGATTAAATTATGGTCAAATTGCAGCAGATACTGTAGCAAGTGGCCAATTATATAAACAATCAGTATTTGGTATGTTTTTATATAAACATATGTTTTTAAATAAAGATATGGTTAAAGATACTAAAACTGGTTTACATTTAGAAAAAACATTTGATTTAAAAAAAGTATTAGGAGTTTTTGTACATAGAAATGCATTTGCACAACCTAATAGTTTTCAAAAAATTGTTAATTTAATTGATAATAATACATTAAATCAAAAAACATTAGGTAAAGCACTTTATGGTATAACAACAGCAATTCGTGGTTGATTATCATTTATTATTATGGAAAAAATGCCAACAGCTGATGAAATTAAAGAAGCACAAAAACGTTGTTGAACTAATTGAATTAAATTAACTCCAGCAGAAAGAGAAAAAGCACCAGTAACATTTAAAATTGCTGATTTTGATGATTTTAGAATTAGTTTAAATGATTTAATTTATTATAAAAATTTAGGAAAAATAACTATGGCTGGTGATACTCCAACTAATGATGAATTAGAAACTGCAATAATAAATGCTGGTAATAATGGTTATGAAAAAAGTAAAGCAACATTTAGTAATATTACATCAATAAGTGCTACTATGACTGGTAATGATAAAGATTATATTGAAGAAATAGAATTAAAATTTTCTAAAAAATAATTATGGAATATATTTATAAATATTTTGATGAAAAAGCACGTATTACTATTTATTCACCAAAACCAGCAGATTTAACTACAAGTAATGATATTAGAGCAATTTTATTAGATGAATATCCTAAATTAAGAAATGATTATTTTATTGTTAGTGATGTACATGATAGTTATGCAATATGTGTTGGAGATAATATTCATTGTGAGGGTAAAGTAATTATTAAAATAGAAAAACAAACTAATTTATTAAAAGGAGTAAATGAAAATGCCAAATGACACCATTGTACAATCAAATAATTATACTTTATTAAAAATAATTCGTTCTTCAATAAGTCCTTTATCGGCAATGATTGGTACAAGTGCTTATTATGGTCAAGTAATTGTAAATCCAGTATTAGGTTCAATTAATAGTTTATTATTTGGTAAAAAATTAGGTTTAGATATATGAAATTTAAATCAAAGACCAAATACTAAAACTAAGTTAATTAATAGTAGTAAAAAAATATTATTAGGTTTAGGAACAATTGGTTTAGTTAATTATGCAAAATTTACTAATAATGATATTAATCCTAATCCAACTCCTAATCCATTTCCAAATACAACACCAGTTAATCCTTTTCCAGATGATTTATTATTTAGTAATAATAGCACTGATAATCATTTAATGGATTGAGATACATATATTAGTTTAAATGCTTATGGTATTTCAAATCTTATTAATGGATTAACTGAGTTAATACCTAATAAATTTGAAACAATAAAAAAGATTTGTAATATGGCAACTGGTGGATGTTTAATATCAAGTGGTGTAGCAATGGGTATAAATAATGATTTTAATAATGCTTATGCAGTACCTACCATAATTGCTGGTGCAAGTGAAATTATCCATAATTTACTACCTATGGAAACTACAAATCATATTGAAGAAATGCAAGAAACACCATTTAATAATGAAACTTCAAGATTAATAAATGATAATAGATTTACTATTAATAGTGAAACAACTAGTCAATATGGTAGTGATAATATGAGTGAAGTACTATTAAATCATGATAATGCTTCATTAAATTGAGATTATAATCACATGAGTTTATAATGTTACCTTTAATTATTGAATGAATATATTATGCATTAGCAAGTAATGATATTAAATTAGCATTAATAAATGCTTTAAAAACTTATTATAAAAATCAATCATTAAAAGCAGTATTTGATAGTGAAAATATTAGTGAAAAAGAAATACATCAACCATATAGTGTTTTTAATCCAAATATACTTAAAAAATTAACAAGTATATTAAAACCAAGTGAATTATCTATATTACAAAATGAAATTAATAAATTTAAAAATCCAATAAATAGTTTTAAAAATTCTATTATGTCAACAGAAATTAGAACTGTTAAAAATTATGTAAATAAATTTGATAATTTATTTAAAGAAAATGAAGAAGAAATACCAGATAATGCATGAGAAGTATTATCAAGTTCATGATTTAAAAAAGGAAGATTTATTGTTGATAATAAAAATTTAAAAATTGGAACTTTAACAACATTATTTCAAAGTGATAATGATAAAAGACAAATATGATATGGTCCATATACTTATCCAGCATTTCCACAAGAAATATGAATATTAATGACACAAGCTAAAGGTAAAAATGGTACTGGTGCTGGAACTATATTTTGAAAATTTTGAAATAGAAAATGATTACCAAGTCAATTAAGAAAATATATTAAAAGTGAATTAGCAAAAAAAGGTAAATATTATGGTTCACAAGATACTAGTGTAATTTATCCAAATAATATTAATGTACAAAAAACTATGAATTTTATTAATAGATTAGAAAAAGGTTTTTTTAAATTAAAAGAATATAAAACTTTATCTAAAAATGAAATAGGAAGTACACAATGAAGATATGAAAGAAAACAATTATTAAAAAATTCTTTACATACAAGAAAATATATAAAAATTAAACAAAATTCTAATTTTTATAAAACATGAAAGTAGGTGGTAATTATTATTGAATTAGATAAACCAATTAAACCAATTGGTATATGAAATACTATTAATCCATTAAGTAAAGATAATAAAGAATATAAAAAATTAAATAAGATTTGATTTAATAAAAATAGTACTCATATAGATAAAATTAAAATTTTAATATCAAATATTTTAAAAATAACTAGTCATAGTCTTGGTATGTTTATAACATTATTTTTTACAATAACACCTTGATTAATACCTAAAATACCAATATCAATGGGAATAGGTAATTATACTAATGAATATAATTTTACTTGACCTGACCATTTAATATTAACTTTATTTCCTATGTTTGGTCATATTGGATTAAACTTAGTAACTAAATTAGGTAATTATGGAAAATTAATTAAATATTTATTAATAACTATACCAATTATTATTACAAGTCCTTATTTAATATATCAATATAAAGAAATTAGAAAACATAAAAAAGAATGTCATTTATGTAAACAACATTCAAATAAAATACAATTGGAGGAATAAAAAATGAATTTATCTACAACAGTAATATCAGCAGTATTAAGTGGAGCAGTTGCTAGTGGAGTAATTGTTACTATTGTTTTATTATTTTTATCAAAATTTATTAAAAAATCAAAACAATCAAATTTAGCAAAAGAATTAAAAAATAATAAAGAATTAGAATTTATTAAAGCAAATATTAAACAAATAAATTCTCAATTACAATTAGAAACTACATCAACTGCTAAATTACTTGATAGTTTTAATGTAGAACAAGAACAAATAGATAATTTTGTAATAGCACAAAAATCTAAAAAGAAAGAATTATCTGAAAAAGATAAGAAAAAAGTAACTAAATTTAAAATTTAAAGGGTTTAAATACCCTTTATTTTACATTAAGGAGTAAATTATTATGGCTATTAAAGACCCATTAATGTTTATAACAATTGAAGAATTTAAAAATTGAAAAGGTTTTAATAAATCATTATTTGATGAAGTTACAACACCAGATAGTGAAATTAGATATGCAATAGAAATTGCAAGTAGTAATATTGATTATTTAAGTGGTTTTACTATTTCAAAAAAATGACCAGAAATAACTCCAACAAAATTTACTGATAATATTCAAACGGCAACTACTCATTATGTTAATTTTTTATTAGGTAAAGGAGTTGAATATGCACGTGGTCAAGCAAGTATTGGTCAAGGTGGTATTACTTATTCACAAAATAATCCAGAAGACCCTTATTATATTGTTCCACAAGTATTTAATTATTTAAAAGAAATAAATGAATATCCAACTATGAAAGGTTTTGATCTTAATGTTTCATCTAAACAAAATTGATTTAAAAAATTTATGGGTAGTGGTGGTGAACAAAATCCATGAGAAATTTATTTACAAACTCTTAATTTAAAATCATCAGATCCTAGAACTAAAATTAGTATTACTCATCCAAAAAATATTATGGGTTCAGTAGTTGATATTGATACTACTGGTATAAAATCATTTGATAATTTAACAACATTGGAATTATTTAATAAATATTTTAGTAATGATACTATGAAATTAGTTGATGGTAAAGAAGGTCAAGAAAAGAAAGTTATTAGTGCTAATAGTAGTGGTGAATCATTATGAGAAGTTGATAAAGATAATCCTAATTTTATTAAACCAAAAGATTATAAAGGTATTGATGTTAATGGTAAAAGAATTATTGATGTTGGTACTCCTACATTTTTAAGTGATGCTACAACTAAAGTATATGTTGATAATTTATTAGATAAAAAACAAAATAAATTAATTGCTGGTGAAAATATTACTATTGATAAAGAAACTAATACTATTAGTGCTACTGGTGGTAGTAGTGAATCATTATGAGAAGTAGACCCTAATAGTCCAAATATTATTCAACCTAAAGAAAAAAGAATTATTACTTCAAATAATACTAGAATTGTTGATATAGGTGAACCAGAACAAGAAAAAGATGCAACTACAAAACAATATGTTGATAATTTATTAGATAAAAAGCAAGATAAAGAAAAGTGATTAATAGTTGCTACAAGTGTTATAAATGGAGTTAATCAAACTATTACATATGATTGTAAAGAAAATAGAAGATATCGTATATGATTTAATTATGGTATTAGAAGACAATCATTAATATTATCTGATATTTATATTTATGAAGAATTTATTTATTCAAAAGGAAGTAATACTGAATTAACATTTGATATAAATCATTCTCAACCTTATTTAATTTGTAATAGAACAAATACTCCAATATTTACTTGATTAGCTGGAAATACAAGAAACGGTAATTTATGAAAATTAGAAGAATTAGAAGAAAATAATGAAAATATTTATAAAATTACTAGTAATACATTAAATATTATTTCACCAAATAAAATTAATATGAATAAACCAATAAAAATTATTTCTAATAATTTAGAAACAAATGAAATTGAAGAAAATTGTTGAGATATTGAATTAAAAAATAATCCAATTCCAAGTATTCCAAAATGAAAAGAAGTAGGAACAAAAATTAATATAAATCATATTAAATATACTTTTAAATCAAATACTAAATATAAAATTTATTATAATTTTGAAAGCCAAACAAGTAGTAAAAAATTTGCTTTTATGTGTAAAGAATTTTTATATGGTGAATTAAATAAAGAGGTTCAAACTTTGGATTGAGATAATATTAATGGTAGAATAATGCTTTCTTTACAAATGCAGAATGATACAATTGCTATTGTTAGTGACCCTACAAGATTTGGTCAACTTTTAAAATTAGAAGAATTGCAAGAATAATATTATGAATAAAGAATTTACATTTATATATGAAATAGTTTATTGATTATTAGGTAAATCTGATTTTACACATGATGAATATAATTTTAGTGGTTCTAGATATAGTGGAAAAACATTTACTGTTGCAATGATATTACCAGTATTATTTGCAGTAGCAATTAAATTAAATAAAAAAGTTGCTATTTATGGTTTTAGAAAACTTAATAAAGATATTAATGATATGGTTAAAGAAATATATGAAGCATTTATATCTGCTGGATTTCAAGATTATAAAGATTTTACTTTAAAATATCCAAATAAACAAGCAGATTTTCGTTTTAAAGGTAGTAAATCATTTATTAGAGTTATGGGTGTGTATAGTAATAGTAATGATAGAATACCATTAAAAGGCCTTTCTCGTAGTGAAATAAAAGGATTTGATTTATCAATAGAATGAGAAGAAGAAGCAAATGAATTTACACAACAAGAATTTCAAGCAATTACATTTGCTATTGGTAATGCTAAAAAAAGAATTAAAATAACAACTTGTAATCCAGATAATATATATCAATATCATATTAATTATATGAATGAACGTGTACCTTATAATTTAGAAATAATGAAAGTAAAAAATGAACAAATAAAATCTATTATTGATAATAATAAATTTAAATTATTTCATTATAGTAATTGAAAATTAAATAAACATAATTTATCACAAGATATAATTAATGATTTAGAAGAATTAAAAGTATTAGACTCTATAAAAGCACAAAGTTGATATTATGGAGTTCCTAGTGTTTTACAAGGTGCTATATTTGCAAGATATTTAGATAAAGTAAATACTAAATTAGATTTTCAAGTACAAAGATTAAGTGGTGGTTTAGATATAGGTATGGCAACAAGTAGTAGTGGTCATCCTACTGCTGCTTCATTATGATTTATTGGTGAAAATTATAATGGAAGAAGAGCGCATAAAGTAAGTGAATTTTATCATAGTAATGCTAATATTAATGGTCAACCAGCAATGTATTTTAAAAATACTTATGAATTAGCAAATAGTATTATTGATTATTATTTAATTGAAGCACAAAAATATTTTGCTATGTTTAAAGGTTTTACTTGTTATGTTGATTATGGTAATGGTGGACAAGCATTTATTGATGTTTTAAATGTAGAAAAAAATAAAAGAAATATGAATTGATTAAATTTTGAACCAGTAGATAAATCAGTAATGTATTTAAAAGATAGAATTGATTTTACTACTACTGGATTAATTAAAAATATATTAAGTTATGATTGAAATAATTGTCCAGAAACTAAAAGACAATATAGTTTAATTCAATGATTATCTAAATCTAAAATAGATAATGCTAATAATGAACCACAAATGTTAGATTTACATGATGATACTTGAGATAGTGATTGTTATGCATTAATGAATGATATGAAATGATTAATTGAACAAATAAATAATGAATTATTAATTAATAAAACTAAATTTGAATTTGGTAAACAATATAGTTTTATTAATAATAAGGAGTGATAATATGAATTATAATCCAACAGAATATTTTAGTATACATGAAGATATTTGAGAATTAGATATACCTAGAATTATTGCAAATAAAAGTACAATGTTATGATTAGGTAAAGGTTTATTATTTAAAAGTGAAAATAAAGAATTATTAAATTTTTTAAATAAATTAAAAGATAAAGATAAATGAAATGAAAAATTATATCAATTTGGTATTCAAAATTCATTATTAGGTAAATGTTTTTTAATATGAATGTTAACTAAAAATGGTGAATTAAGTTTAACTTTACCAAGTCCAAGTTTTATGTCACGTGTTGCTAAATTTAATGAACAAGAACAATCAGCAGAATTATTTTTTATGAATGAACAAAGTGATAATGGTAGTTTAACATGAGTAACAATAGAAAATTCAAAAGTAAAAGTTGAAATATTTAATGGTAATAGAGAAATTTTATTAGGTAGTACAAAATCAAAAATTAAACCAGAAAGTCAATTAAAAGAAAAATATGAATTAAAAAATCCATTTGGTTATTTACCAATTGTTGAAATTACAAATTTACCACAAATTCATTTTTATGGTAATAGTAGGTGGTTAGCCCTAAATACTGGACCACTTTTGGATAGACAGTTTTAAATTTTTATTTGTGAAATTGGTGGTTTTAGAAATTTAGAATGTATTCTTTCGTAATTATAAAACATAATATATTGGTTTACATCATTTATAGCTTCATTGAGAGAAAAATATTGATTTGAACCTTTAGGTAGTCATTCTTGAGATAAATGAGAAAATCAGTTTTCAGATATTACATTGCCACCAATATCATAAGGTTGTTTTTTGCTTAAAATTATTTGCTTATCAGCAGCTCAATTTGTGATGTCTTGACAATAAAATTCGTTGGCGTTATCTGAGTGTAAAATAACGTTTTTTACTTGGTTTCAAGAGAATTGTTGATTTATTTTTTCAAGTGCAGGAAGGATTAAATCTTGATAGGATTTGTTTGAACATGTATTATAGCTTACAATATTATTTGAATAAAAATCAATAATTACAAAAAGATATAATCAACCTTCTTTAGTATTTATTTGTTTAGTGTCCATTGATCAAATTTGATTTGAAGAGGTTGTACTTTTATAATCTTTGTTTACTTTATCCATTGTAGGTATTCACTTATTTGGATTTTTTTTGTTTTTAGGATAGTTATTTTTAGTTTGTTTTAATCCTTGAAGATTGTGATCTTTCATAATTTTTCGCATTTGTTTTGTTGATAATTCTAGATTTAAAATAATATGTTTGTATTGTTTTAATCATTCTTTAAATGCTGAAAAAATTCGTAAATAGCCATAAATTTGTCCTTTTCTTGTAAAATGAAATTCAAGTAAAAGTTGGCATAATTCTTGATATTTATGTGTACAATTACTAATTTGATTTTTTTCTTTTTTAATAGGGTTTTGTTTGTTTTTTACAAAATAATATGTTGATCGGTTTAGTTGAAGATGTTGGCAAAGATATCTAATTGAATATTGGTTTTTGCTATCATCAATAATTTGAATTTTTTGTTTGATATTTAACTTGTTAATTACTAATGCTATTTGTTTAATTTTATCCATTATTAAAAATCCTTTCATGTCAAAATTAGTGTTAATTGTATAACACAATTGTTTTTCGAATACATTCAAGTTTTTTTTAAATTAATGGTCTAGTAAAAAGGGCTAAGTAGCAAGTAGCAAGTAGCAACCACCATTCTTCCAGTTTTACTTTTATCAATTTGAACAATACTATAACCATAACCAGATTTAATATGACAATCTTGATAAAATAATGAATCTAAATTATTTCATTCTTTTAATTTTTCAATTGCTCTTTTATAATTATCATCTTCACTTGTTAAAGTATAACCATTACCCCAAAGTAATTTAGAAGCATGATTTGCTATTATTTCTTGAAGATTTATCATACATCAATTAGGAGTTAATATTTCAGTATTATGATTATTCATATATTATTTCCTTTCAAAATAAGGATTTATATTTGCACTTAAATTTCTAATATATGGCTCAATTGCATAATCAAAAGCATCACGTAAATGGTCATTACCTGCTAATGGTATCTGTTTAATACTTTTAGGGTCTCATACAGCCAATCTAAACTCATCTAATAATGCTTGTGCATTCATACTAATATTTAAGCGTTCTGAAGCCATTAAAGCCACATTCTTACCTATTCTAAACTCAAGTCTTAATTTCACACAATCTTTAAAATATAATCATGAATTAACCCTATATTTAATTGCTGTATCATTTAACATTTCAATAAATGTATAATTACTAAAATCACAATATACAGTTAAACCATATTCATATAACAAATTATTTTCTTTTGCTAATTTAATATAAAACTCAACTACTAATCTTGCTAATTGTTTATTATCATAACGTACTAATTTATTTTCTATTTTTAAACAATCAATAACATTAACAAATTTAAAATTATAATCAAAACCTATTAATACACATGCTAAAGCATCATCTTTAAACCCATAATCTAATCCAGCACTAAATCTATAACTTGGTTGTAATAATCTACTAATCTTATGAATTAAATGTTAATATATTCCACCAGATTCATAACCTACTAAACCATGACTTCTTACTCTTGCAGATATTGGGTCTAATTTTTCTATTTCTAATAATTGTTGTTTATCACTATCTTTTAAATGAGTATTTAATTTTCAATTTTGATAATGATAAATAGTATTATCAATAATAGTAAATTGTTCATATTCATTAATAATTTGTTTTTCATTTTGAGGACAAGCATTTATAGTTTTTTTAATAAATTCATTAAGAATTGACCAAGGATTACAACTTTCAATTTCTAATAATTGATTTGCTCCACGAATAGCATCTTTTAAATCTTGATAATCATTTTCAGTAATTTCATATCTTTCATCACTTCATATAATTACATAATCATATAAATAATTACTTGCTAATCCAGTTAATTTAACATTACTATTATCTTGTGAATGTAAATATTTACAAGTTATTTTACTACCATTAAATTCAATAGTTTTTTTAGTTTCACTAATAATAAAATTAATTGATGGATATGTTGCTCTAATAATTTGCTTTAATTCTTGTCAACTATCATTTAATTGTTTTGACATATTACGAATTAAATAAGCATGAATATTAATATTATCTAACATTAATAAAATACCAAGAAATTCAATATCACTAAATGTTTTACCAGATTTACGACTACCTAATTGTTTAATTTTATTAATATTTAAAGGTTGTTTTAAATACATTCTTTTAGCAATATCTAATAAATAACCAAAATTACTTAACATTTATTCTTACCTTTATTTTCTAAACTAATTGCTATAGGGGTGGTATTATCATTATTTTTTATATCAATTTTAGTTGATAAATGATATTTATTAACATATGCTCTTTCTAAATATCATGATGAAGTACCAGCATTTGAAGTTAAATATCTTTGTAAATTTAAGTGTTCAATTTGAGAATGCGCTCAATTAATTTGTTGTAAAAAAGTATTTCTCTTTTTTTGTTTTCAAGTCCTAATAGTACTTTCAGTTATATCTAAATAAATTAACATTCCTAATTTTGTAGGAACTTCTTTAAATTCATTACAATGAATAAAATAATTTTCTAATGATTCTCTTAATTTTGTAGCATCATTAAAAATTGTTCTTATTTTTATTTTTTCTTCTTGCACATAAAAATCTCCTTTCATATGCTTTAAAAAAACAAAAATTTATGCTATAATTAATATAATCTTTAAGTTAAGTCTGACAAAAATAACTTATTAACTTTATTAATTACTTCATATACTTTTTTATTTAATTTTTATAATATAATTATAACAAAAAATAGCATTACACTGCTATTTTTTTATTTTTTCTTTTAAATTTAAACATTTTCTTAATTTTATTCCCTAAATTTTTTCAAAACTTAAATTCTGGATGTTGTGATTTATACATAATCATGCAACCAATAAAAGTTCCTATAATATTAAGAGAAATAGTTAAGAATAATACTCCAAAAACTTTATTTTTTTCNTCCTATCAAGATTTAATCCTTCCTGCACTTGAAAAAATAAATCAACAATTCTCTTGAAACCAAGTAAAAAACGTTATTTTACACTCAGATAACGCCAACGAATTTTATTGTCAAGACATCACAAATTGAGCTGCTGATAAGCAAATAATTTTAAGCAAAAAACAACCTTATGATATTGGTGGCAATGTAATATCTGAAAACTGATTTTCTCATTTATCTCAAGAATGACTACCTAAAGGTTCAAATCAATATTTTTCTCTCAATGAAGCTATAAATGATGTAAACCAATATATTATGTTTTATAATTACGAAAGAATACATTCTAAATTTCTAAAACCACCAATTTCACAAATAAAAATTTAAAACTGTCTATCCAAAAGTGGTCCAGTATTTAGGGCTAACCACCCAATAATTTTACTTCAATTTTGAACAGATATTGTTCATTTTTTTCTTTTTTTATAATTTTTATAAATTATAAATTGATATATATAAAATTACTGTTATAATTTTACTAGCATAATATTTAAAATGGAGTTAGAAGTAATATGAGTAAATCTAAAATTTCATTAAGTTTAAAAAATGTTGAATTTCGTTATAAACCAGAATACAATAACGCTGTTGATAATGTTAGTTTTGATATTAATCATGGTGAATATATTACTATAATTGGTCATAATGGTAGTGGTAAGTCAACACTTTCAAAAATTATTATTGGTGTTTTACACAAACAAAAAGGTACAATTCAATTATTTGGTGAAACAATTACTAATAAAAACATTAAACAATTACGTCGTCACTTAGGTATTGTTTTTCAAAATCCTGATAATCAATTTATAGGTTCAACTGTTCGTGATGATATTGCTTTTGGCTTGGAAAATCATTTAGTTGAACCCAGTGATATGCCAGCAATTATTGACAGAGTTTCTAGGGCAGTGGGTATGGAAAAATATTTAGATCATGAACCACTATGATTATCTGGTGGTCAAAAACAACGTGTAGCTATTGCTTCAGTTTTAGCTTTAGAACCTGATATTATTATTTTTGATGAGGCAACTAGTATGCTTGATCCAAAAGGTAAACGAGAAGTTAAAGAAATTATGTTAAAATTACAAGAACAACGCAATAAAACTATTATTTCTATTACTCATGATATGGATGAAATTATTAATGCCGATAAAATTATTGTTATGAATAAAGGTAAATTAGTTCGTTATGGAACTCCATCTGAAATATTAAAAGAATGAGACTTTTTACAAAGTATTCATTTAGATATTCCTTTTGTTTTAAAAGTATCGTTAGGTTTAAAAAATAAGGGAATTAATATTAATGAAACATTAAGTGAAGAGGAGTTGATTTCTAGCTTATGTCAATTAAATTCAAAGAAGTAAGTTATACTTATTCTCCAAAAACCCCTTATCAATATCAAGCATTAAAAGATATTACTATTGAAATTGTTGAACAAAAAATAGTTGCTATTATTGGTGAAACTGGTAGTGGTAAATCAACTATGATTCAACATATTAATGGTTTATTAGTTCCAATGGCAGGTTCAGTTGCTATTAATGATTTTATTATTAAGGCTAATCAAAAAAAAATTCGTGATATTAAAAAAATACGTAAACAAATTGGCTTAGTTTTTCAATTTCCCGAATATCAGTTATTTGAAGAAACTATTGAACGAGATATTATGTTTGGACCAGTTAATTTTGGTGAGAAAAAAGATAAAGCACGAGAGTTAGCAAAAAAATATATTAATTTGGTTGGATTAGACGAAACATACTTATCAAGAAGTCCATTTGATTTGTCTGGTGGTCAAAAACGAAGAGTTGCTATTGCTGGTATTTTGGCATTACAAGGTCATACTTTAATTTTAGATGAACCAACAGCAGGACTTGATCCCGATGGTGAAAAAGAATTAATTAATTTATTTTATGATTTAAATCATAAAGAAAATAAAACTATTATTTTAGTAACTCATAATATGAATCATGTAATAATGGTTGCTGATGAAGTTATTGTGTTACATAATACACAGATTTATAAAAAAGCAGATCCAATTACTATTTTTAGAGATAAAAAATTAATTACCGAAACCGGAATTGAGCCACCAAAAATTTATAGTTTTTTATATAAATTAGAAGCAGCAGGATTTGATACATCAAAAATTACTGCTAGAAGTGATTCAGAATTAATTGACCAGTTGTCAAAAATATTATCCAAAAAAAATAGCAATAAAAAGTAAGGAGTAATAAATAATGAAAGTTAGTTTTGGTCGTTATTTACCTTTAAATTCAATCATTCATCGTATAGATCCAAGAATTAAATTACTAGTTTTAATTTGTTTAATTGCTTCACTTTTTTTTCATACTGGTTTTGAAGGTTACGCTCTTATTGGTTTTACTGTCATAACAATTTTCTTTTGTGCAAAATTACCTTTTATGATGTTATTAAAATTAATGCGCCCCATTTTATTTATGGCATTTATTTTATTTATAATTAACTGTTTTTTAACTGATGGCCCTAATGTAGGAATGATTTGACATTGGCATGGTATTAAAGTATCATATAAAGCTATATTTGTTAGTATTTATATTGCTCTTAGAATTTATTTAATGATTTTAATTACAACAATTTTAACAACCACAACTCAACCATTAGATTTAACATTAGCATTAGAAGATTTAATGTTACCACTAAAATTAATTAAATTTCCAGTACATATTATTTCAATGATTATTTCTATTGCTCTTCGTTCAATTCCTACATTATTAGATGAAGCGGGCAGAATTTTAAAAGCGCAAGCATCACGTGGTGTAGATTTAAAGAATGGTCATTTTAAAGAAAAAGTTAAATCGTTAGTATCATTAATTATTCCCTTATTAGTTTCTTCATTTCAAAAAGCAGAAGATTTAGCATACGCTATGGATTCAAGGGGTTATGATCCACAAGGTAAAAGAACACGTTTTTGTCAATACCATATTGATTTTAAAGATATATTTTTCTTTATTATTGGTGTAGGATTGTTAGCATTTCTTATATCTTATACTTATCATCCAGAAATATTTTGAAGAATTCCATTTATTGATGATTATTATTCACAATAATAAACGTATATGAATTAGGTTTACTAATTTTAAATATTTATTAATATTTAGTTAAAATAAAAATTTTGCAACAAGTGTCATAATATTTATCATTTTTATTTTTTCTTATACTCCCTATTATTTTTTTTAATTAAAAATTCTTAATTTAAATTTAAAACATATTAATAATTAAAATTAATTAAGGAGTAAGTCCGGTTGCTAAATTATAATCATAAATATCACTATCTAAGTTACTTGTAACTACAATACTGTTATTTCATTCAACATTTTGTTGTGCTATTTTTTCACTAACTAACAATTGTTCAATAGCTTTATCTAATAAATTTAATTGATCTAATTCTAAATTATTTAATGCATTTTTTATAACTTGTTCATCATACATATCATCACTATTAAAATTACTTAAATCAAAAATTTGTTTTGAACTAGAAACATGATCAGATTGCAATTCTCTTTCTTTTTCTTTAATAAGTTGATGTCTTTTTTGGTCATATTTTTTCTTTCTTGCTTTTATTTCGGATCTTTGATTATATTTTTTCTTTTTTGCTTTTACTTCAGGTTTTTGATCATATTCTTTTATTCTTGCTTTTATTTCAGGTCTTTGAGCATATTTTTTCTTTCTTGCTTTTACTTCAGGTCTTTGTCTATATTCTTTCTTTTTTGCTTTTACTTCAGGTTTTTGTTCATATTCTTGTCATTTTCTTTTTTTAGATTGTTTATTAAATATTTCTTCATTGGTTTGAAATGAAGAAGTAGTATTAGTAACTATACTTAAACTATTATTCATATCTTTTTACCCTAAATATAATTAAAGTTAATTTTATTTAAACTTTTATTATATATTTTTTGCTATTTATTAAAAATAATATTTTTTGATACGGGCGCATAAATTTAACTCATACTTTCATAAATAACAAAGAACGATATAACTATCGTTCTTTTTTTGTTAAAAGATTAAAACTTCATAAAACTGTCGTAGAAGTCTAATAGTGAGTACTTTATGTAAATACTTCTATATCAGAATAAAAGAGCATTTAATGTTAAGTAAGTTAAAATGTTACACTGTATCGCTTAATGTAATTATAGATTAATTTGAATAGCCTTATTATGGCTCAGTAAAGAACCCATTAATCTAATTAATAATGGTGGTTAGCCCTAAATACTGGACCACTTTTGGATAGACAGTTTTAAATTTTTATTTGTGAAATTGGTGGTTTTAGAAATTTAGAATGTATTCTTTCGTAATTATAAAACATAATATATTGGTTTACATCATTTATAGCTTCATTGAGAGAAAAATATTGATTTGAACCTTTAGGTAGTCATTCTTGAGATAAATGAGAAAATCAGTTTTCAGATATTACATTGCCACCAATATCATAAGGTTGTTTTTTGCTTAAAATTATTTGCTTATCAGCAGCTCAATTTGTGATGTCTTGACAATAAAATTCGTTGGCGTTATCTGAGTGTAAAATAACGTTTTTTACTTGGTTTCAAGAGAATTGTTGATTTATTTTTTCAAGTGCAGGAAGAATTAAATCTTGATAGGATTTGTTTGAACATGTATTATAGCTTACAATATTATTTGAATAAAAATCAATAATTACAAAAAGATATAATCAACCTTCTTTAGTATTTATTTGTTTAGTGTCCATTGATCAAATTTGATTTGAAGAGGTTGTACTTTTATAATCTTTGTTTACTTTATCCATTGTAGGTATTCACTTATTTGGATTTTTTTTGTTTTTAGGATAGTTATTTTTAGTTTGTTTTAATCCTTGAAGATTGTGATCTTTCATAATTTTTCGCATTTGTTTTGTTGATAATTCTAGATTTAAAATAATATGTTTGTATTGTTTTAATCATTCTTTAAATGCTGAAAAAATTCGTAAATAGCCATAAATTTGTCCTTTTCTTGTAAAATGAAATTCAAGTAAAAGTTGGCATAATTCTTGATATTTATGTGTACAATTACTAATTTGATTTTTTTCTTTTTTAATAGGGTTTTGTTTGTTTTTTACAAAATAATATGTTGATCGGTTTAGTTGAAGATGTTGGCAAAGATATCTAATTGAATATTGGTTTTTGCTATCATCAATAATTTGAATTTTTTGTTTGATATTTAACTTGTTAATTACTAATGCTATTTGTTTAATTTTATCCATTATTAAAAATCCTTTCATGTCAAAATTAGTGTTAATTGTATAACACAATTGTTTTTCGAATACATTCAAGTTTTTTTTAAATTAATGGTCTAGTAAAAAGGGCTAAGTAGCAAGTAGCAAGTAGCCTATTCTAAATATTTTTCTATATACTTTAAAACTATCTCTAATTACTTGTTGAACCACTGGTGGAGCAAATGCTATTGCTTTTAATCATTTATTATGATTAACACCATAACCAATGTATCAACCACTATATCAACGATATCAATGGAATGGATGTATTTGAGTAACAAAAGTTTCTGCTTTAAGAATACTATCAACAACTGTAATTGGTTTATATTTAGTATTGCGATGATAAATAGTAATTGCACATTTATCTAATGATAAAGGTTCAATTTTACAACCGATAAATACTGGTGAATTTAATGGAATTAATTGTGCATGTTTAATTGCTCTTTTTTCTGCACTAGTAAATAAATCAGTTGTTTTTTCTTTTAATTTATTAATTTTTTCAAATGCTTGTTTTTCCAACTTTTCAAATTTTTCTTGTAATTTATATATACTTTCTCGTAATTTTTCAAAATATGGTGTATTTTTTCAAAATTTATTTAAACCTTTTTTTAAATAAAATCTAATATCCAAATATTTAAACAATTTATTTGCATTTAAAACAATCTTATGAATTGAACTTTTTTTAAAATCAAATTTAATAGCATTAGCACGAATTTTTTGTAAATCTAAAATTAAAGTTTTTCCATATCTATTTTCTGAATGTATTGTATGAATTAAATTTAATCAATCATGTTGGTTCATTTTTAATACTTCTTTTAATTCAGTATTATATTTTTTTAAAAAGTTATTTGCTTTTTCAATATCTTTAATTTTAAATTTAGGAGTTAACTGGGGACTTAATTTTGTTAATGTATTTTGTAATAATAAGTAATCTTTTAACTCTTGTGTTTGTAATTTTTGGAAATTATTTTTATATTGTCTTTCAGCAACATAACCTAAATCTCGTAATACTGTTTCACGATTAGGAGTAAAACTATAATTCATTAAATAACGTTTATTACCAATAATTTTATCTGTTAAAATTTCTTTTCCACTTACTTGACTAATAATTTCTTGTAAATTTTTTGCTTCTTTAATACCAATTTGTTCTAATGTTTTAGTTTTTTCTGCTAGTTTAATAAATTTAGTAGTACGATAACCACGACTAATTTTATTAAGTCCAGCAAATGCAGGTAGTATATTAAAGAAAGTATTTCATTTTGTTACATTTCCTTTTAAATAATCATAAACTTGATTAATAGTAAAATCAGTTGTAGCATAAATACCAAAATTAATAGTACTTGCAATAAAATCACTTGCACCTAATCCAAGGGCTACACTTTCACTTAATCCACCAGTAAAAGGAGCAAGTGCTACTGCTATAACTTGTACACCAATCATTTCTAAAATTTCTCATCAAAAACTTTTATTTTCTTGTTGGTTACTTGTTCTAGTATGTTTTGGTTTATTTATGTTTAAAAGTATTGCTGTACTAGTTGTACCAATTGGCATGATATTATTTTCCTTTATTTAAGAGTTATTTTAATTGGATTTGTTGAACCTTTATAATTTAAATCATTAACGTTTGCACTAATAGTTATGTATAAGTGACCCGCTTTTTGTTTTTGATTACTTACATTAGTTTTTCCTTGTGCATCACTAAAATATTTAATAGTTGGATTTGTTAAATTTGGATTTAATGATTTAAGTTCATTAGTACTTTTTATTTGTGTATTTAATTCACTATTATTGTTATTAACATTTGCAGTAATATCAGTTGTTAAAACTGTAATTTTAGTTTTTAAATCAGTTTTTTCTGTTTTAATAACTCCACATAACATTCATCTTGATGTTGTTTCATTATTAGAAATATATGGGATTGCTTCTCCAACAACTTCACCAGCAACTTTATATGCTCTTCCTGCTTTATCATCTTTA
Source organism: Spiroplasma endosymbiont of Danaus chrysippus (assembly GCF_902809815.1). Classification (GTDB taxonomy): domain Bacteria; phylum Bacillota_I; class Bacilli_A; order Mycoplasmatales; family VBWQ01; genus Spiroplasma_E. Next base: position 161,591 of record NZ_CADDIL010000002.1, read on the forward strand.
ATAAAATCTACATAAATAACTGTATTTTCTATCATGTATCTTTTCATTGCTCTTGGTGTTGCTAAAATAAAGGTCATTAATTGTTGTTCATTTTTATCATTAGTAAAAATCATATAGTCATCAAGAACGATTTCACATAATACGCCTTTTACATATAAATTATTTCCATTTAAACGTAATTGTTGTGCCAACTGATTATCGGTAATTAAACCTTTATTATCTGCTAAATAAACTAAACTATCATAAAGACCATTAGTAATAAAAAATTTACTATTTGCAATATTTCTAAATTGAAACAAAGTATTTCAAGCAGATAACATCGATTTTAAATAGCCTACTGGTGTTGTATCTTCAATATCGATTTTAGTAGCAAATTTTGCAATTGCTTGTGTATCATCAATTGCCAATTTATCTGCTAAATCATTTGCAACTTCATATTGCATACTATCTAATAAATTTTGTCCATTATTTGCTTTTAAATCTACATCTGCAATAATTTCCCCTGCAAGATATTTTTTAGTTATTTTCTTGTCTAATTTATTTCTATATGAATAAATTTCTTTTTTACCAAGATTAAAAGTTAAAATTCTACAACAATATTGCTGTTTTAAACCATTTTCATCTCAACAAGTAATAAAAGCATCATCTGCACATATATTTAATTTTTGATTATCTAATACTTTAAATTTTTCTTCTGGTATTCATTTTTCAATTTTTGAATCTTTAAAAATTCTTGAAATAAGATTTTTAGAAAAAGAAGTATATTTAAATTCTGATTGAATATTAAAATAACCTTTTTTACTTATTAAGTTTTCAATTAAATTATCTAATATATCAAAATATAAATCATTAGTAATTCTTGCTCTTTTTTTAATACCAAATTCTTCATAAATTGGATAATAATATTGTTTATTAATTGTATCTCAATAAACTCTTTGTCTAAAAGTTCCTATTCCAATTGGAGTATTTACTGTTCTATTAACTCTTGAATCAATTTTATATTGATTTTTATCTCTATTTTGAAAAAAATATTCATCATAATCATGGATTTTTTGAAAATATTTTGCTAAAATATTAGTGATTTCAGATTTTAGAAATTCTTTAAAACTAAACATTTTTTAACACCTTTCTAGTTATATGTTTCACGCTCAATTTTAGCAAATTTGTTAAAATATTGTTGAAAAATGTTTGGTTTTAGAGTATAATATTAACAAACGTTTAATAACTTGAAAATTCTATTTACGTTTAAAAGATAACTTTTATTAGTTATCTTTTCTTTTTTAATAAAATAATGTACAATAATGAAAAATATAGAAAAGGAAAATAAAAGTGGAATATATTGCATGATGAATATTATTAGGAATATTTATAATTAGTATTTTAGGATTTATAGGCTTATATGGTTGAAATCTATGTGAAAAAAATAAAGTTTTTGGAGTATTATTCTTAACTATTTCTCTTAATATTATAGGAACTTTTATTGGTTGCATGATTATGTATAAATCACAACATCCAGAATTTAAGTTTTGAAAAAATTTAGGGAATAAAATTAAGAAAATGTTTAAATTTAAAAGAAAAAATAAAAAAATAGCAGTGTAATGCTATTTTTTGTTATAATTATATTATAAAAATTAAATAAAAAAGTATATGAAGTAATTAATAAAGTTAATAAGTTATTTTTGTCAGACTTAACTTAAAGATTATATTAATTATAGCATAAATTTTTGTTTTTTTAAAGCATATGAAAGGAGATTTTTATGTGCAAGAAGAAAAAATAAAAATAAGAACAATTTTTAATGATGCTACAAAATTAAGAGAATCATTAGAAAATTATTTTATTCATTGTAATGAATTTAAAGAAGTTCCTACAAAATTAGGAATGTTAATTTATTTAGATATAACTGAAAGTACTATTAGGACTTGAAAACAAAAAAAGAGAAATACTTTTTTACAACAAATTAATTGAGCGCATTCTCAAATTGAACACTTAAATTTACAAAGATATTTAACTTCAAATGCTGGTACTTCATCATGATATTTAGAAAGAGCATATGTTAATAAATATCATTTATCAAAAAAATTGATATAAAAAATAATGATAACGTCGCCCCTATAGCAATTAGTTTAGAAAATAAAGGTAAGAATAAATGTTAAGTAATTTTGGTTATTTATTAGATATTGCTAAAAGAATGTATTTAAAACAACCTTTAAATATTAATAAAATTAAACAATTAGGTAGTCGTAAATCTGGTAAAACATTTAGTGATATTGAATTCTTAGGTATTTTATTAATGTTAGATAATATTAATATTCATGCTTATTTAATTCGTAATATGTCAAAACAATTAAATGATAGTTGACAAGAATTAAAGCAAATTATTAGAGCAACATATCCATCAATTAATTTTATTATTAGTGAAACTAAAAAAACTATTGAATTTAATGGTAGTAAAATAACTTGTAAATATTTACATTCACAAGATAATAGTAATGTTAAATTAACTGGATTAGCAAGTAATTATTTATATGATTATGTAATTATATGAAGTGATGAAAGATATGAAATTACTGAAAATGATTATCAAGATTTAAAAGATGCTATTCGTGGTGCAAATCAATTATTAGAAATTGAAAGTTGTAACCCTTGAAGTATTTTAAATGAATTTATTAAAAAAACTATAAATTCTTGTCCACAAAATGAAAAACAAATTATTAATGAATATGAACAATTTACTATTATTGATAATACTATTTATCATTATCAAAATTGAAAATTAAATACTTATTTAAAAGATAGTGATAAACAACAATTATTAGAAATAGAAAAATTAGACCCAATATCTGCAAGAGTAAGAAGTCATGGTTTAGTAGGGTATGAATCTGGTGGAATATATTCACATCTTATTCATAAGATATCACGTTTATTATAACCAAGTTATAGATTTAGTGCTGGATATTAGATTATGGGTTTAAAGATGATGCTTTAGCATGTGTATTAATAGGTTTTGATTATGATTTTAAATTTGTTAATGTTATTGATTGTTTAAAAATAGAAAATAAATTAGTACGTTATGATAATAAACAATTAGCAAGATTAGTAGTTGAGTTTTATATTAAATTAGCAAAAGAAAATAATTTGTTATATGAATATGGTTTAACTGTATATTGTGATTTTAGTAATTATACATTTATTGAAATGTTAAATGATACAGCAATTAAATATCAAGTTAATTCATGATTATATTTTAAAGATTGTGTGAAATTAAGACTTGAATTTAGAATAGTTAAGAATGTGGCTTTAATGGCTTCAGAACGTTTAAATATTAGTATGAATGCACAAGCATTATTAGATGAATTTAGATTAGCTGTATGAGACCCTAAAAGTATTAAACAAATACCATTAGCAGGTAATGACCATTTACGTGATGCATTTGATTATGCTATAGAACCATATATAAGAAATTTAAGTGCAAATATAAATCCTTATTTTGAAAGGAAATAACATATGAGTAATGAAACATTAATATCAGAAGAAAATTATAAAAAAAAGACTGAATGATTATCATCTGAATGATGTATGCTGAATTTAACAGAAATGATTGCTAATCATGCTTCTAAATTACTTTGGGGTAATGGTTATACTTTAACGAGTGAAGATGAACAATATAAACAAGCAATTAAAAAATTAAAAGAATGAAATAATTTGGATTCATTATTTTATCAAGATTGTAATATTAAATCTGGTTATGGTTATAGTATTGTTCAAATTGATAAAAGTAAAACTGGTAGAATAGCATTAAATTTTGCTCAACCATATGCTCAATCAAGAGTAGCTAGAGTATTAGATACTGAACAAGGAGCAAGTACTTGGTCAAGATTACAATATGATGACCAAAGTATTTATGTTAAAACAACATATACTCCAAATCAAATAATTAGATATTTTACTAGTGATTTTATTACTTTAGATGGTTTACAAGAAAAAATAAGTAAAGATTTACAATTACCTTTAATAGAAAATCATAATTTAGGTATTATACCAGTTAAATTTATGCAAAATTTACCAAAGAAAAACTTTTTTGGTGGAGTTATTGGTGATTATTATCCAGATATGACACCAATTAAAAAATTACAACAATTATTAAATAAAACATTTGAAAGTATTGAACATGAACTTGAATATAATGTTACTCGTGTATTTTTAGATATTACTGAACAAGAAATAAATCAATCTAAAACTGCTTTTGATTTAAAAAAATTAATAGGTAAATTTATTTTACAAGCAAATTTAAGAAGTTTAGGAAGTACTAGTGGAACACCACCAATTGCAATATTACAAGGTAATCCAATATTAGATAAATATGCAGATTTTATAAAATTTATTATTGATAAAGCATTTGAAGGTAGTGGATATAGTCCAGTCAATGATACTACTAGTCAAAAAACTGAAGCAGAAGTATTAATTACTAATTCAAGAGATATGGAAACTACAAGAATTAAAAGAACATTAAATCAAAGTGATTGAAATGAAATATTTCAAAGATGTTTTATATTAATGGGATTAGATGGGGATAAATCTAAATGAACATTTGAAATTAAAGAAAATACTATTATAGATAGATTAAAATCATTGGAAATTAATGAGAGAAAATTAGCATTAGATTTAACTAACAGAAAACGTATTCTTGTGCAAGAAGAAGGTGTCAGTGAAGAAGAAGCAATGAACATTCTTGAAGAAAATAGAAGAATGAGAAAAGAAGAAATTGATTTTGATAATAAATTAGTAAAAGATATTGATGGAGAAACTAAAAATGATATCGAAAATAAATCATCAATTAATTAAAACTGTATGAAAAAGTACAGGTGAAATTGAAAAAGATTTTACACAAAATAAAGATTTACAATTTCGTGTATGCCCTTTTACTATTATTTTAGGTGCGATAAATTCAACAGAAACGGGTTATAAACCACCAACTTCAATACCTAATGATTATACTTCATTTAGTAAAATCTTTACTGGTAGAGAAGCAATACAAGCAGTTTGAGACCATTCTTATTATCCTATTCAAAATAAAGATAATCCAGATGAAGCATATAAACAATTAAAAATTGGTGATGTGTTTTATGGAAATATATTATCAGACCAATTAGGTATTACTTATTCAGCAACTCCAGCAAATAACACTTTTATTCAAGAACAAGCAATTAAAAATGTATTTATTAATATTCCAAATGAAAAAAAGAATTTTAGTTTTATTAATAATATTGTTTCAAATTTATATAAGTTATATATGATTCCAGAAATTAATAAAGTTATAAATACTGATAAATCAATTAAAGTTGATAGACAATGATATATTCTTGAAGTTGCTAGTAAAACTTATAATAATGAAAATAAAGAATTGGCTTATATTCAATGTACTTTTAGTTCATTAAATGATTAATTAGCACATAGTGGATTAGCAATTAATCAATATGTACAATTAGGTGCCCCGGGCGACCCAGTAGCATTACCAGCATTAGATGAAAATAATAATATGTTTTAGACAGTAATTATTTAACACCATTACCAGTTACTCATTGTCAAATATCTTTTTATGGGTCAGTAAAACCTATTTCAATAGCATTATGGGGTAGAGATATTGATAATAATCCTATTAATACTAAACAACATAAATATCGACAATATCCAAGTAAATTATTATTTCCATGACAATATCAATGTTCAACTTATGACCCAGTAAGTTTTCAAGCATTACCAGAAACTAATTATGTATTAACTGTNAGTGATAAATAATGAATAATTTATATAAAAAAATACTTAAATTACAATTAGAAATTGGTAGTACACCTAAAAATGGTTTTAATAAATTTGGTAATTATAAATATTGATTATTAAGTGATATTTTTAATAAATTTAAATTATTATGTAAAGAATTAAATATTGTTATTACACATGAAGATATATTAACAACTGATAGAAAAATTAATTATTTAGATACTAAAGAAGTAGAAATAACTTATTTTAAAAGATATACAATTATTGATTTAGATAATGATAAAGAAAATAAATATTTTGATATACTTGCTTGTGCTAAAAATACAGATATAGCAAAAGCAAAAGGGAGTGCAGAAACTTATGCTTATAGATATTTTTTAATGAATTTATTATTATTAAGTGAAGATGAACTTGACCCAGATAATGATAATGTTAATTTAATACAAAATAATAAACCACAAAATAATTATATTAATAATAATATAAAAATACAAAATGAAAAATGAGAACCAAGTGAAAAACAATTAGATTATTTTGAAAAATATATGATTACAAATACAGTTTTATTTGATGAATGTATCAGAGAAGATATGGAAAGATTAAATCCAAGTAATAATAAAGATTTTTTAATATTAATGGGTGAAAATTATTTAAAAACTTTATTTGATAAATTTAAAGAAATTCGTGAAAGATTTAAAAATTTAAAAAATAATAATAAAAATGAGTATAGAAATTATGAATAAATGTAGAACATGTAATAAAAGAATATTTTTAAGTAAAAATTGATGTCTTAAATGTTTAGAAATAATTGTTAATAATTTATCTGAAAATGTAGAAAATAAATATTTAAATAAAAATAAGGAGAATAAATAATGAATAAAGAAAAATTAATTAAAAAATTAGATGAATATTTAAAACTTACTGGTGATAATTGATGAGCAAAAGCAGCATTTATTAGTATTATAGATTCTATAAAAAAGGGTGAATTTGATAATGAATAAAGAAAAATTAATTAACGCACTGCGTGATAGATATAAATTATTGTGGGATAAAATTACTCAATCAACAAATAGTGATAAGATTTTATATTTACAAGCAAAATTATTTGAAGTAGAAGATTGAATTGAAAAAATAGAAAATGGAGACTTTGATAATGACTAATTATTTACTTTCAATTGACCCAAGTATAAAAAATACTGGATTTACTTTATGAGAAAAGAAAATATATTGTGATACATATAAATATATATGAAAACCAATATTAATTAGTAGTTGTAGTTTTAAAAAAAATGGTGTTGATAATTTTAATAGAGATATGCATTATGTTGTATATGGAACTTTAGAATTAAAAGATGAGTTAAATAATTCTAAAAATAATTTTGATTTAATTATTGAACGTGGTACTTTTCATTCAAAAAATGGAATTGGTTATGAAACACAAGAACATTTACGTGGTTTTATTGCTGGACAATTTAATAAATTAATAACAAAAGATATGTTAATAAGTCCAAGTGAATGAAAGAAATGATATGTAAAAAATGATAAATATTGTTCTGCTATTACATTTGTAAATGGTATAAATTATAAATGAGATAAAAATATTTCTTTGTTTATGTGTGAAAATTTAATAAAAAAAAATAATTGAAATATAAAAATATCAAATCATGATGAAGCAGATAGTTTATTAATTGGTTGATATTATTTAAATAAGGAGAATAAATAATGAATAAAGATAATTTAAAACCATGTAAACATTATATTTATTATAACGTAGAATATTATTATTTTGGAGAATGTGATATGTGTGATGAAGAAAAGGAGAATAAAAATGAGTAAAGAAAAAATAAAAGAATTACATTATACAAAATCATTATGTGATAATTGAGATTGATTTACTGAATGCGAAGGATGTAATATTGGTATATCTTTACATTGTTTATGTTCTATACATTTAAAATGTAATATGTGTGATGAAATTTGTTCAAAAGATTTTGAATGAAACATAAAACAAATTAAGGAAGTTAAATAATGCAAAAACAAAAAAAAGAAAAAGTATTACTTAAATGTATTGTTAAAGATTGTAATAGTAAAGTATTAGTTACTTTAAAAACTTTAAATATAGAAGATAGTGTAATTCAATTTTTTAATATGTGTTATTTTCATAAAAAACAATTTAAAAATAAAATAAAAGAAATAAAAAATGAATGATGATGATATAAAAAAAAAAATAAGGAGTAAATAATGATAATGATAAATTGTACAATAGATGAATTTTTAAATAAATGAAAAAAAGAAAAACATTATGATGTAAGTGTTGGTCATTTCTCAGTTGATGGAGATTTTACTTTAAATTTTAAAAGTTTGCATATTGATAAAAATAATATTGAAGAATTTGAAGAATTATTAAATGATTATAATATTAATAGAAAAATTTGAGAAAAAATAGAAAAATGTAAACAATGTCATCATCATAATTCTCAAATAGAAATTGATGATGAAGATGAATAAATTAACTAATTTATCTATATTTAATATAGAAAATATGATATAATTAATTTATAAAAATAGGTTTCCGTATATTAAATCGTAAGTTAAGAATTCGGTGAGCGTAATTAACTCTAATGTAATAAATAATGAAATATTTTCCTAATTTTTAAAGAAGATAGCCGTAGAAATAAATTTTAATTTATTTTGTAGAGCGGTGATATATGATGAATTTCATGTCTTCTTTTTTTTATTTAAATAAATATAAAAAAAGTTACCTTATTGGTAACTTTTTAATTAGGTGCCAACCTAACAACAGAACAGTAAGAACTTTTTATTTCATATACTTACATAAGTAAGTCTCTTAATTATACATTATTTAAGATTGTGGGGAAATATTATTTTCAAACAGTGAATGCACCAATTAAAAGAGCAATAGTTATCAATAAAACTACTATAGCAATTACACTAATAGAAATTAGAAAAAATTTATTATTATAAAGTTTACTAGTAAATTTTTCTTTTTCAATTTCATGAGTTATAACATTTTTTTTTGTATCCATAATTTACTCCTTGAATATTTTATTTAACTTAATAGTAATATAATATCATAATTATCTTGAATTTAGTACTATTTTATATATATTTGCTTTAATACTATTAATGTAGATTCTAGCATATGCTTTATTATCTTCGCCAATTTTTTCATTAATATATCACATATTTTCAATTTTTCCTAATGTTGCTTGTAAATAAAAATTTCATTTTAATTTTTTATTAAGAATACAATAATTTAAAAAATTATTATTTTCAAAACTATTATCTCATCCATCAATATTACCATTATCTTTTATTTCAAACTTATAACTATTAAAATCATAATGTTTATTAGTTATTCCATATATATTAGCAATACCACTTTCACTTTCTAAATGGACTAGTTGGTTTTTATTTGGATTATGATTTCAATAACCTAATCTAAAGTTATTGTTTGGTTCGTTATCTTGAAAAATTAAATCTTTTAATAAAATTTCTTGTAAACCATCATGTTTTTTTGGATTGGCAAATTTTTCTTTAACAGAAAAATCAGTATATCAATCTTTTAAACCAAAACCTTTAATAAAATTATTATGAATTTCTTGTACTGTTTCAATATCATAATCATAATAAATAGTTATTGATTTATAATATCTTTTTAAATCATTAAAAGACTTAATTAATAATGTTGGGTCTAATAATGAATTTAAATCAATTTCATAATTAACTAGTTTATTTGAATTAGCATTTCATCAATTATCTAAATTATCTTTTACTGGAATTGAACTTGTATCTGTTAATGGTATATCTTTATAATTTAATTCTACTTTTAAATCTGGATTAATAATAATTGATTTTGCTATATTTTGTGGACTTGGTGGTAATATTTTTGATGGATAACTAAAAGTAGTTTCTTCACTTTCTTCATATTCATCATGATTTAATTTATATAAAGTTGTTCAATTAAAAGCATTACCAGTTAAATAACCCATATTATTATAACGAAATTGTGCAACTGATATTTCATTATAATCACCTTGATAAGTAAAAGGATTATCACTATAAAATGTATGTCTTTCTTCACCTTGATGTAAACTTTGAGTTACAATTGTATCAATAATATAAGCATAATTTGAACCATCAATAACTCCATTACTTGTCGGATTTCATTGACATTCAGTATCTTCATTAGTTAATGGTGAAGCAATATCTAAAAATTCTGTATCTTCTGCCATTATATATACTTTATCATCTATTATATGATTAAAAATTTCTTTTGTTTTCTTTTGTGATAAATCAACTGTACTTATTTGTTCTTTTACTTCTAACTTTTTACCAGTTTTAGCATCTCATGGATAAACACTTACTCTATCACTTAATTTCATTGTCATAGCAGTTGTTGAAACATGTGAACCTAACATTTTACCTAATGCAAACTCACTTGAATTACTAAATACATTTAAAGGAATAAATCAATTATTATCATTATTACCAATAATACTTGATAAATTTGAAGCAAAAAATGCACTCATAAATCCATTAAAAAATGGCATATTTTTATATTGTTGAGAATTTTGAGTAATAATAAATCCTACTGGAATACCTAATGTTAAAGCATTTAATAATTTACCTACTAATGGAATTGAACTTAAAGCAAATGGTAATTAAAAGTGTTTGTTTAAATTTATAAAATTTAATAAATCTAAACCTAAATAGTTAGGAATTTTTATTTTATAAAAGTTAATAAAATCTATATTAAGACTTGACATTAACCCTAAATAGGGTTATAATTTTTATAACAATTAATAATTTATTTTAATTTTATCTTTTATTTAAAGAAAATTAAATTATATCCACATTTGAAATACGTCCTTGATTTTTATCTCTATTTAGAAAAAAATATTCATCATAATCATGGATTTTTTGAAAATATTTTGCTAAAATATTAGTGATTTCAGATTTTAGAGTATAATATATAATATTAAAGAACGATAAAATAAACTGCAAATTCTATTTACGTTTAAAAGATAACTTTTATTAGTTATCTTTTCTTTTTTAATAAAATAATGTACAATAAAGAAAAATATAAATAGAAAAGGAATTATAAATATATGCCAACTTGAGCAATTATATCATTAGCCGTTTTAGTATTTGGTAGTATTGTTTTATTTGTACCAATTATGCAAGGAATAGTTTTATGTAAAAAAAATAAAGTTTTTGGTATTTTTTTATTAACTATTTCATTACCTATTATTGGAACTTTTATAGGATGTATGATTATATATAAAAATCAACATCCAGAATTTAAATTCTGAAACAATATAAAAAACAAATTAAAAATTAAAAGAAAAAATAAAAAAATAAAATTTAAAAAAATTAATTTAAAATTATTAATTGATAAAAATTCTTATTGTCAATTAAAAAAATATTGTTCTGATAATAATATTAATATGTCACAATTAGGACAAAAAAGTTTAGAAAATTTTATTGAAAAATTAAATAAATTAAAAAAATAGCAGTGTAATGCTATTTTTTGTTATAATTATATTATAAAAATTAAATAAAAAAATATATGAAGTAATTAATAAAGTTAATAAGTTATTGCTACCACCGTCTAACTTAAAGATTATATTAATTATAGCATAATTTTTTTTGTTTTTAAAGCATATCAAAGGAGATTTTTATGTGCAAGAAGAAAAAATAAAAATAAGAACAATTTTTAATGATGCTAAAAAATTAAGAGAATCATTAGGAAATTATTTTATTCATTGTAAAGATTTTGATGAAATACCTACTAAATTAGGAATGTTAATTTATTTAGATATAACTGAAAATACTTTAAAAAAATGAAAAGAAAAAAAGAGAAATACTTTTTTACAACAAATTAATTGAGCGCATTCTCAAATTGAACACTTAAATTTACAAAGATATTTAAAGTCACATGCCGGCAATTCTTCATGATATTTAGAAAGAGCATATGTTAATAAATATCATTTATCAACAAAAATTGACATCAAAAATAACGATAATACCACCCCTATAGCAATTAGTTTAGAAAATAAGAGTAAAAATAAATGTTAGAACATTTTGGTTATCTTAATGATATTTTAAAACAAATGTATTATAAAAAACCTTTAACTGTTAAAAGAATTGACCAATTAGGTAGTCGTAAATCTGGTAAAACTATTCAAGATTTTGATTTTGAATGTAAAACAACTGTATTACCTAATACAAAAGTTAAAACTTATGTTTTTAGAAATATGAGTGAACAATTATATGATACTTGAAAACAAGGTGGTTAGCCCTAAATACTGGACTACTTTTGGATAGACAGTTTTAAATTTTTATTTGTGAAATTGGTGGTTTTAGAAATTTAGAATGTATTCTTTCGTAATTATAAAACATAATATATTGGTTTACATCATTTATAGCTTCATTGAGAGAAAAATATTGATTTGAACCTTTAGGTAGTCATTCTTGAGATAAATGAGAAAATCAGTTTTCAGATATTACATTGCCACCAATATCATAAGGTTGTTTTTTGCTTAAAATTATTTGCTTATCAGCAGCTCAATTTGTGATGTCTTGACAATAAAATTCGTTGGCGTTATCTGAGTGTAAAATAACGTTTTTTACTTGGTTTCAAGAGAATTGTTGATTTATTTTTTCAAGTGCAGGAAGGATTAAATCTTGATAGGATTTGTTTGAACATGTATTATAGCTTACAATATTATTTGAATAAAAATCAATAATTACAAAAAGATATAATCAACCTTCTTTAGTATTTATTTGTTTAGTGTCCATTGATCAAATTTGATTTGAAGAGGTTGTACTTTTATAATCTTTGTTTACTTTATCCATTGTAGGTATTCACTTATTTGGATTTTTTTTGTTTTTAGGATAGTTATTTTTAGTTTGTTTTAATCCTTGAAGATTGTGATCTTTCATAATTTTTCGCATTTGTTTTGTTGATAATTCTAGATTTAAAATAATATGTTTGTATTGTTTTAATCATTCTTTAAATGCTGAAAAAATTCGTAAATAGCCATAAATTTGTCCTTTTCTTGTAAAATGAAATTCAAGTAAAAGTTGGCATAATTCTTGATATTTATGTGTACAATTACTAATTTGATTTTTTTCTTTTTTAATAGGGTTTTGTTTGTTTTTTACAAAATAATATGTTGATCGGTTTAGTTGAAGATGTTGGCAAAGATATCTAATTGAATATTGGTTTTTGCTATCATCAATAATTTGAATTTTTTGTTTGATATTTAACTTGTTAATTACTAATGCTATTTGTTTAATTTTATCCATTATTAAAAATCCTTTCATGTCAAAATTAGTGTTAATTGTATAACACAATTGTTTTTCGAATACATTCAAGTTTTTTTTAAATTAATGGTCTAGTAAAAAGGGCTAAGTAGCAAGTAGCAAGTAGCAATTAGCATCTCAGAATTCAACATTTTTTCTACCAATCGTTTAGTTAATTCTTTATATAAGCCTCCCTCTTTAAAAACTGTTGTTAAATCCTCAGTATTTTCTAATAATAAATCTACTGCTTTTGATATTGGATCATTGTTATTAAGATTATCTTTTTTAGCCATCTGTAACTCACTCTTTCTAGATATATAAATTATATTTACTAGAATTAATTAAACATAGTTATTTTTGTAAGTCACACAGATTACTAAACATTCCCCATTTTTTTGTGATATTTTCAATTGCTAAGTAAAAAATTTTAAAAACTGCCATATCATTAGGAAAAACTTTTTTATTTCTAATAACTTTTCGTAATTGGCTATTAACAGATTCAATAGCATTTGTAGTATAAATTACCCTTTTAATTTCTGCTGGATAACTAATAAAAACCATTAAATTTTCTCAATTTTTATATCAAGATTTAGCAATTTGTGGATATTGTTTATTTCATTTACTTTCAAATGATTCTAAAGCTTGCATTGCTTGTTCTTCACTACATGCTGTATAAATTGGCTTTAAATCGATAACTAGAGACTTTCGATGTTTGTATGAAACATATTTTAAGCTATTTCTAATTTGATGAACTATGCATAATTGATGTTCAGTTTTAGGATAAACTGATTGTATTGCCTCTGACATGCCTGTTAAATTATCACTACAAGCAATAAGAATATCATTTAAGCCTCGATTTTTCATTTCTGTAAAATTATTTAATCAGAATTTAGCACCTTCATTTTCACTAATTCATAAACCTAAAACATCTTTTTTACCTTCTAAATCAACTCCTAAAGCTATATAAACTGATTTGTTAATAATACGTTTATCCTGACGTACTTTAACTACGATACAATCAAAATAAATGATTGGATAAACACTATCTAATGGACGATTTTGCCATGCTTTGACATCATCAATGACATCATCAGTAATTTGACTAATTACGCTTTCGCTAATATCTGCGCCATCATATAACTCTTGCAACTGCATTCTAATATCTGATAAAGTCATACCTTTTGCATATAGTGAAAGAACTTGTTGATCAAAACCATCAAATCTTCTCTGTCTTTTTGTGATTATTACTGGTTCAAAATTACTATTGCGATCTCTTGGTACATCAATTTCAATTTTACCTTGTTGAGTTATTAATTTTTTTGATGTTGTACCATTACGAACATTGTCATTATTACTGCGTTGATTTCTTTCGTGTCCTAAATAATTTTGCATCTCAGAATTCAACATTTTTTCTACCAATCGTTTAGTTAATTCTTTATATAAGCCTCCCTCTTTAAAAACTGTTGTTAAATCCTCAGTATTTTCTAATAATAAATCTACTGCTTTTGATATTGGATCATTGTTATTAAGATTATCTTTTTTAGCCATCTGTAACTCACTCTTTCTAGATATATAAATTATATTTACTAGAATTAATTAAACATAGTTATTTTTGTAAGTCACACAGATTACTAAACATTCCCTTATCATAATTTAATGGTACTTCGGTCATATTATCACTACCATAATATTGACTTGATGTTTCACTATTAATTGTGAATCTATTATCATTAATTAATCTTGTAGTTTCATTATTAAATGGTGTTTCTTGCATTTCTTCAATATGATTAGTTGTTTCCATAGGTAATAAATTATGAATAATTTCACTTGCACCAGCAATTATGGTAGGTACTGCATAAGCATTCATAAAATCATTATTTATACCCATTGCTACACCACTACTAATCAAACAACCACCAGTAGCCATATTACATATCTTTCTTATTGCTTCAAATTTATTAGGTATTAACTCAGTAATTCCAGCAACCAAATTGGCAATACCATATGAATTTAAAGATATATATGTATCTCAATCCATTAAATGATTATCAATAGTATCATGATTACTAAATAATAAATCTGGTGGAAATGGGTCAACAGTAGTAGTTGTTATTGGATTTTCTGTTGGATTAGGATTAATATCTGCATTAGTAAATTTACTATAATTAACTAAACCAATTGTTCCTAATCCTAATAATATTTTTTTACTACTATTAATTAATTTAGTTTTTGAACTTGGCATTTGATTTAAATTTCAAATATCAATTCCTAATTTTTTACTAAATAATAAAGCATTAATACTTCCTAAAATAGGATTTCCTATTAATTGACCATAATAAGCACTGGTACCAATCATGGCAGATAATGGTGCTATTCCAGTTCTTATTAATTTTAATAAAGTATAATTTGATTGTGAGTTTTCTGTATTTGGCATTTTCTATTCTCCTTTTATAAATTTAAATTTCATATTTCCAATAGTATCTCTATTATTACCGACAATAATTAAATATCCAGTTTGATTATTTTCTAATATTCATGAATAATAAATATCTTGTGGATATAATTTTGGATATAAATTTAATGCTAATAAATAACATAAAGCATCTTCTTTATTTTTTAATAAACTTACTGTTTTACATATTATTTCTTTAGGACTTTTTTCATTATAAAATCATTCAGTTTTAATGTTTCTCATTATTTCACATCCTTTTATGAACTCATCAGCACCGTTTACTACGGTGGACTATAGAATTATAATGTTATCCAAATTTTAATAATTCTATAGTTTCGTTCTGTATAAAATAAAATTTAGGACTTACATTGACATATTTAAATAAAAATAGGAGTTAAACAGGTTATATGTCAAATGCCTATCATTTTATTTAATCTTTTATTATTGCTATTGCTCCTAAAATAAGAGCAACTAAACAAAATAATAATATGATTGCTACTGGTGTAGTTGCTATCACTATTAATAATATTCCTCATCAAGGCATTATTTACTCTCCTCTTTTCATGTCATTTCAAACTGAATTTTAAATTTTCCAAATAAAATAAATGCTAGTAAATTATAAGGAATAGAGATTAAAGATAATAATAAAAATATTGGTAAAATTAATATTCTTAATAAGATATAAAATAATTTCATTAATCAAATTCACCTTTTTATATAAATTCAAGTACTTTATAATAAGCAGTAAGTTTACCGGCTTCTTTTAAAGAATCACATAAACAAATACTAATTTGTTTTTTTATTCAAATAATTAATTTTTCTTTATTCATATTAAATTTACCTTTCACTAGACCTCAAAATTTTCTATAATTTCTTCTTCTTTTTCTAATTCTTTTAATTTAGATAAAGTAGAATTTATATCAGTATTATCAATATTATTATTTGAATTAATAATTTTAACTTCATCACCAGTATTATCTTTATATGCAATAGTTTCTTCATCAATTACTACACCTTGGTCTAATTGAAGTGCTAAATTAATATCATCTTGATTATTTAATACTATAATTGGTGTTTTATTAATTTCACGAATTAATGCTTTAACTACTGTTTTTAAAGCCATTTGGTCAAAAGCAGAAGTTCATATATGATTTAATTTTCATTCTTGATTTTTTTTATTATAAGTTTTTCCATATTTATCTTTATGTTGATTAATTTCTTCAACAGTCATTCCTTTATAAAAATTATTAATTTTACCATTTTTATCTAAAAGTGAAATATAACAATAATAACCAATTGTAGTAATAGTTTTTCTTTCAAAAATTAATGCTGGATTAATTTCTCATTTATTATTTTCTTTATTAAATTTATGTGCTGATGTTATTTTTTCTCTTTGAAAATCAACAACTAATCCAGTTCTTTGTAATAATGTTAATCAACCATCTTCTTGAATTTGAACTTGTAATTCATCACCATAAGGAATTAATGCTAATTCTTTTTTTATAGGATTAATTGAAAGATTTAATTTATATAAATTAATTAAAGCATTAATTAAACTTTGTGGATTCATAGTTTTTAAATCTTTACTAGAATTTATAATCATTTCATAATAATTTCTAAATTTTACATATTCTTCTTTATTACTTTTAATAAAATTAGGAATTTTTAATTCATTTTTATTATTACTCATTATTTTCTTCTCCTTCATCTCAAATTATTTTTTCAGCATTTAATATTTTTAAAATTTCATCTAATTTTTTATTAATTTTTCCTATATGTTTTAATAAAATTAAAATTGATTTATCCATACCAGAACTTTTTTTATCCATTATTTAATAGTTCCTTTCGTTTTTTATTTTTTTCAATTATTAAATCTTTTATATTAATAAAAAATAGAATTAATAATAGAATTATTAAAATAATTGAAGCAATTATAATTAATCCAATGAGTACTCAAGTTATAGGTCAAATATCATTAATTTTAGTAATTAAAATCATTTTTTAATTCCTTTAAATCTATTATCTAAATGTACTTCAATATTTTTACTAGGATTAACTATTAAATGACTATTAATCTCAATTCAATTATTTAGATTACTATCTAGTTTATTAGGTAATTTATCAAATTCAATTGAATTACAAGAATAAATATTTTTTTCTTTAATTGATTTTTCATTAATCATTTTTATTTCTTCTTAATCATTCTTTAATATTATTTTTTAAAATATTTAGTTCTTTAATTTGACCTCTTAAAACATCTAATTCTCATAAATTTAATTGATTTAAATTAATTTCTTCAATTTGATATTCTAAAAATTCAATTCTAGAATTAAGATTTTTAACTAATAATTCATTAAAATTACATTTTTTATTTTTACAATATTCCAATTTATATTCCATTTTTATTTTCTCCTTTAAAATATTTTGTTTTTGCTTCTAATCATTCATCTATTAATTTCTTTGTTATTTTAATTTCTATTTCTTTTTGATTTTTTTTATTAGTTAAATAAACATAAGTTTTATTAGTTGGACTTATACCATTAGCAAGTAACATACAATAATAAGCAGTTAATTGTAATTGAATTCTTTTGAATTTATCATTATCAATACAAGCATAAGTTTTATAATCTACTAAATAATATTTATTTTCATTTTTATCTAAATAAACTAAATCTGGTGTTCCAGCAATTACATTATCAGTAATAGGTTTTTCAATAATAAATTCATAATTATTTTTATCTTTAAATTTTTCTTTTAAAAACATAAGTGATTTTTTACAATAAGAATAATTTATAGTATTAGTTAATGGTTTTAATTTTTTTAATAAATTATTAATAATATTTTCTTGATTAATATTTTGTAAATATAATTCATTAAGTTTATGAACTCATTTACCACGATTTGAAGCATTTTTTAATACTTCTGGTGCTATATGACTATAATCAAAACTTAAATAATTATCAATAATTCTAGAAACAGATATTAATTCTTTATCTTCTAAAAAATATTGATGAGTTTCTTTTTTAAAAATTAATTTACTCATATTTTTTTCTACCTATTAATATTCAAAAACATTTATTACATAATCTATTACCAATTGAAGATTGTTTTCTACATCTATCACAAGAACCAACCATTCTATATTCTCTATATTCCATAATTATTAATCCTTTCATTAATGTTTTTTCTTCTGTACAATGCATATCAATTTCTAATACTAATATTTCATAATGTATAATATATGCATCTTCTAATAAATGATATTTATAATTTTTATGAAAATTAGTAGCCTCTACAAAAGTGCAAAAGGCTTTATATTTTGTTTCAAATGTATAATTAACTTTATATTTTATTAAATAAACGTATGCCATATTTATTTTTCTCCTTTATTTTATTTATTGTGTTATGATATTGTTAATGAGGTATGTATTTATATATAAAACCCCCTATTTTTTTTAAATAATACAAATGTAATTATTAATTAGATTAATGAGTTCTTTACTGAGCCATAATAAGGCTATTCAAATTAATCTATAATTACATTAAGCGATACAGTGTAACATTTTAACTTACTTAACATTAAATGCTCTTTTATACTGATATAGAAGTATTTACATTTCGTACTCACTATTAGACTTCTACGACAGTTTTATGAAGTTTTAATCTTTTAACAAAAAAAGAACGATAGTTATATCGTTCTTTGTTATTTTATGAAACTAGGAGTTAAAGTGATGCGCCCTTTTCTGTGAGTGTTTGTATTTGTTCACTGGTCAGTCAAGTAATTTGTTTTGATGTAATTGCTTTAATTTGGCTTTCTGTAAATGTTTCTATTTGTTCTTTAATGAATGTTTGTATTTGTGTTGTTGTAAACATTTTAATTTCTTCTTTTTTAAATAGTGGAATAGGTATTTCTTTATGCTTTAAAATATAATCAGCGTGTTCTTTATTAACGTAGTTTATTAGACAACATGTTTTAAGAATTTTTTCAAATTCTAGTTTATTATTTATTATTTTTCTTGTTTCATTTAATTGTTTACCTATAAAATTTAAAGGTTCTTCATTGTGGGGTTTTAATTTTCTTGATTCAAACTCTTCTTGATAAATATTGTGATAGTGTTGTAAGTCACTTGAATCCATAATTCTTGCTTGTCCGATAATATATTTTAAAGGGTTACTATCAAAAAACATAGATTCAGCAGCAAATCCAGCTAAATCAATTCGTAATAAGGTATATAAGTCATTATCACTTATATTTTTAATTTGATTTAAAGGTATAAGTTCATCAGATATTGTTCTTCCGAGGTATTGGGAATCTGAAGTGATAAATTCTAACTTTTGAAATTTATTTTTAAATTTAGAATCTAAAATAATTGTTGTATGTCCTGCTTCATGAATACAAGTAATATCTTGATCATTAGATTGTGTACAATCTCTAATAGATATATTTTTTGTTTTTCAATCTTTAATATTTTCTTTATTATAAATTGCTTTAGCATTAGTATTTTGTAATTGATTATTAAAAAGTGGTGTGATTAATAATCATAATTTAAATCAATAATTTGGATTAAAATATTTCATATTTTTGTACTCCTTTTTAAATGTAAAAAAACTCATTTACTTTTAAAATAAAAGCAATGAGTTAAAACTTATAATTTAGTTTCTAATTATTTTTATAACAAATTTTATAATTTTTACATACAATATGATTTATTTTTGATTTATCACTTTAATGATTTATATTAATTTAAAAAATTAAATATGATTGTAAATAAAAGTGCTAAAATTAAAATAAATATTGAAATAAATCATGATCAATTTCTTTTTCATCAATTAGAATTTTTATATTCATAACCTTTAGTAGTAATTTTAGTTTCAGTTTCAACATATTTTATTTTAATTTCATGATTTCCTTTAAATAATAGTTCTTTTATTAAAGAGTCTGATTGATTTCTAAAAGTAAAACGTAATTTTTCATTTAACGAAACTTCTTTATTTAAAGTGTCTTTATCTGTTCATCAATATCCAACATCGCTAAATTCTTCTCAATCTTTTTCAAAGGAAGAAATATTGAAATTATTTTTTTCTATTTTTGAAGTTCAAACTCTTACAACATAAATATTATTTTTTGATATTAAATTATTTTTTAAAAGAAATAAGTTTTGATTAATTTTATTAATAAACTCATTAGTTTTTAAATTATATTCAGTGCTAATATTTATATATTTTTTACTTAAAATATAATCTTAAGCAAAATTATTCATTCCTTTTATTCAATCATCATATAATTTTTGTATATTAACTTCTATTTTAAAAATAATAGTATTATTTTCATTATGTATTTGATAATCTGAATAATTTTCTGGTTTTAAAAAATGTAAAGGACTATCAAAATAAACACTATTTGTTGAAATAGTTTCTTTTAAAAACTTAAATTTTAATAATTCTAAATTATTTTTTTCAATATTATTTAATCTTTTTTAATCCAATTTTTCTTTAACATTTAATTTTCCAATTTAATTATATTTATTATTTAATTGATAGCAAATCATTAAATTTTCTAATAACATGGAAATAGTCATTGGTCCAACACCACCAGGCACAGGAGTAATTGCTGAAGCGGTATTTTTCATTATTTCAAAATTAATATCACCAACAACTTTTTTTTCTTTACCTTGATAATTAATTGCTACATCAATAATAACAACATCACGTTTAACTTGACTACTATTAATAATATTATAGAAACCAGTAGCACTACAAATGATATCAGCTTCTTTAGTATAAAGAGTTAAGTCTTTAGTTAATTTATGAACAATGCTAACAGTTGCTCCCATATTAGTTAATGATAAAGCCAATGGTTTACCAACAATATTACTATCGTTAATGATAGTAATATTTTGTTTAGAAATGGGAATTTGATAGTGATTTAGTAATTTTAAAATACCTTTTACTGTACAAGGCAACATTGCTTTTTTATCACCTTGTAATAATCTTCCGGCATTAATATTTGTTAAACCATCAACATCTTTATTAATAGTAATGCTATTAATAATTGCTAATGTATCTAAATGTTTTGGTAGTGGTAATTGTACTAAAATTCCATCAATATTATTATCACTATTTAATTGTTCAATTTTATTAATTATTTCTTTTTGTGTTACTGTTGTTGTTAGTGAAAATACTTGTCCATCAATACCACATTCTTGACATGCTTTAATTTTAGTTCGTACGTACATTTGTGATGCTAAATCTTCACCAATAATTATTACTGCTAGTTTAGGTTTACGATTAGTAATAGTTGTTACTTGTGCTTTAATTTTTGCTTTAATTTGCTGGGCAATTATTTTACCATCTAAAATTTTTATCATATGTGTTCACCGTTTCTTAATTTATCCAATTAATACGTTTTCTTCAACTCTACTTATCGTTGGTTTTGATTTACGATCACTTCAAGCAAGAACAGTAGTTGATACTCCTAATTGTCCCACAAACATGACAAAAATTAAACTAAGTTGACTAAAAATAGCTAATTTCGAATTATCAAATAATGAAAGTCCCGTTGTTCCAAAAGCACTTGAAACATCAAAAATTACTTTTGCAAAGGTCATATCAGAATTATCTTTTATAAAAACATTTTCAATTGTGATAATCATTACTGATACAAAAACGGTGGTGGTGGTTAGCCCTAAATACTGGACCACTTTTGGATAGACAGTTTTAAATTTTTATTTGTGAAATTGGTGGTTTTAGAAATTTAGAATGTATTCTTTCGTAATTATAAAACATAATATATTGGTTTACATCATTTATAGCTTCATTGAGAGAAAAATATTGATTTGAACCTTTAGGTAGTCATTCTTGAGATAAATGAGAAAATCAGTTTTCAGATATTACATTGCCACCAATATCATAAGGTTGTTTTTTGCTTAAAATTATTTGCTTATCAGCAGCTCAATTTGTGATGTCTTGACAATAAAATTCGTTGGCGTTATCTGAGTGTAAAATAACGTTTTTTACTTGGTTTCAAGAGAATTGTTGATTTATTTTTTCAAGTGCAGGAAGGATTAAATCTTGATAGGATTTGTTTGAACATGTATTATAGCTTACAATATTATTTGAATAAAAATCAATAATTACAAAAAGATATAATCAACCTTCTTTAGTATTTATTTGTTTAGTGTCCATTGATCAAATTTGATTTGAAGAGGTTGTACTTTTATAATCTTTGTTTACTTTATCCATTGTAGGTATTCACTTATTTGGATTTTTTTTGTTTTTAGGATAGTTATTTTTAGTTTGTTTTAATCCTTGAAGATTGTGATCTTTCATAATTTTTCGCATTTGTTTTGTTGATAATTCTAGATTTAAAATAATATGTTTGTATTGTTTTAATCATTCTTTAAATGCTGAAAAAATTCGTAAATAGCCATAAATTTGTCCTTTTCTTGTAAAATGAAATTCAAGTAAAAGTTGGCATAATTCTTGATATTTATGTGTACAATTACTAATTTGATTTTTTTCTTTTTTAATAGGGTTTTGTTTGTTTTTTACAAAATAATATGTTGATCGGTTTAGTTGAAGATGTTGGCAAAGATATCTAATTGAATATTGGTTTTTGCTATCATCAATAATTTGAATTTTTTGTTTGATATTTAACTTGTTAATTACTAATGCTATTTGTTTAATTTTATCCATTATTAAAAATCCTTTCATGTCAAAATTAGTGTTAATTGTATAACACAATTGTTTTTCGAATACATTCAAGTTTTTTTTAAATTAATGGTCTAGTAAAAAGGGCTAAGTAGCAAGTAGCAAGTAGCTGTCAAGACATCACAAATTGATTGAAACTAATTATAGTTTTCAATCAATTTTTTTAATATTTCTTTAGAAACTTGTGGATTTGCTTGTCCTTTAGTTAGTTTCATTAATTGACCCATAAAAAATTTCATTGCTTTTTCTGGATTGAATTTATAAATAGTAATCATGTTTTCATTTGCTTTTAAAATTGTGATTAATATTTTTTCTAAATCATTACTATCACTTACTAAAGTAATACCTAATGTTCTAATAAGATCGGTAGGGCTTTTTTCACTATTAATCATAATTGCATTTAATAACTGTTTACTTTGTTTATCATTAATTTTTTGCTCATAAACTAGACTAACTAATTGTGATAGATTATTAGCAGTAAGTTCGCTGTTTTTAATAGTAGTGTTATTAGTATTACAATAAGCTTGCACAGGACCTACTAAATAATTAAAGGTAGGTAATGCTAAATTATTAATGGCAACTGTTTGTTCAAAAATAGTTAATATTTCTACTTTGTCAATTAATAAATTAATATCTTTTGTTGGTAGATTGTATTGTTTTTTTAATCTTTCCATTATTTCTTTAGGCAATTCAGGAAGATTTTTAGCAATCATTTTGATTCATTTTTCGTCTAGTTGAATTGGAAAAATATTTGGTTCAGGAAAATATTTATAATCAATTTTATTTTCTTTGCTACGCATGCTAACGGTTTTATTAGTTTTTTCATCAAATCTTCTAGTTTCAAGATTAATTTTTTGTTTTTTATTTAAAATATTAGTTTGACGATTAATTTCATCATTTATTGCTAAAGTAATATTATGTGTAGAATTTAAGTTTTTAATTTCAACTTTGGTACCTAAAATATCACTACCATGTGGTTTTAACGATATATTAATATCACATCGTAATGAGCCTTCATTCATTTTAGCATCACTAACTTGTAAATGAATTAATAATTGACGTAGAGTATTAATATATGCTACTACTTGTTCACTTGTGTTAAAAATTGGTTTAGTAACAATTTCCAATAAGGGAATTCCCGCTCGATTATAGTCTAATAATGTTTTTTTATTATTATGAATTTGTTTTGCTGTATCTTCTTCAATATGTAAGCGTTCAAAACTAACAATAAATTCTTCATTATTTACAACTATTGGTAATTCACCATTTCTGCCAATTGGATGAAAAAATTGTGTGATTTGATAACCTTTAGGTAAATCGGGATAAAAATAACTTTTTCGATCAAAACGTAAGAGTGGATCAATATTCATTTTTAAAGCAGTACATGTTTGAATTGCCATTATAATAACAGCTTGATTAACTGTTGGTAATGTTCCTGGATATCCGCAATCAATGGCATTAATTTGAGTATTTGGTTTTTGACCAAAAGTATTGGCGGCGTTGGAAAAACATTTAGTTTTAGTTTTTAATTCACAGTGGATTTCAATACCCATTACAACATCATATTTATTATTCATGATCATCACCTAGTAGTTTATTATTAAAATTAATTTTTTTACTTAAAAATGAAGCAATATTCAATATAACTTGATCATTGAAAGGTGCACCATTAATATTAAAACCAATCGGTAAACCATTAACAGTAGTTAACGGAATATTAATGCTTGGTCCACCATTTAAATTAGAAAGTAGTAGTAAGTCTTCTAAATAATCATGTTCACTTTTAATAACTTTTTTTTGTTCTAATACATCTTTAATTTTTGGAGCTGGATTAATATTTGGCATAATAATGAAAGCATCATATTTTTTAAAGATAGTATTTAAATGTTCAACAATTAATCTTCTTACTTTTTTAGCTTTGTTAAATAATTCTTCTTGATGATTTTCAGATAAAGCATATGCACCAATAATGTATCTGCGTTTTACCATATCACCGAAACCAAATGTTCGTGAATTTGTCATAACTTCTTGATAATTTTTACCATTTTTACGAACACCAAAATTAATACCAGTTAGATTTGCGTGGCAACTAGTTGCTTCAGCAAAAGAAATAATCATATAGACCGGTAATAAAGATTGTAATAATTCTTTATTAAATTCAATTTGTTGAACTTTTGCACCACCATCAGTTAAATGCTTTATTGCTTCATCAAAACTAGATTTAACTATATCATTTCACTGATAATCATTATAATTTAAAATAGCAATATTTTTATCTTCTATATTTTGATTTAAGTTTTGAGTATAATCTTTTTCTTTACTTTGAACACTAGTAAAGTCTTGTTCATCAAATAAAGCAATACTATCCAAGACAATGGCAATATCTTCGACATGATTAGTAAATATACCAACTGTGTCTAAACTTGGAGCATAAGGAAAAACACCATTTCTTGAAATTAAACCATATGTTGGTTTAAAACCAACAATACCACAATAAGCGGCAGGTTTACGTATTGAATCACCAGTATCTGTTCCTAAAGCAAATGGTACAATTCCAGCAGCGACTAAAGCTGCACTGCCACTAGAACTACCACCAGTGATATGTTTTAAATTCCAAGGGTTTAAGACATGACCAGTAGCTGCATATAAACCATCTCCACCCATTCCTAGTTCATCAAGAGCAGTTTTAGCTATATTAATGGCTTTATTATTTGTTAATAACATATTAACAGTACTGTCATAATTAGGAATAAAATTAGCAAGAATTTTTGATGAACCTGTTGTTAAGAAATTAATAGTAGCAATATTATCTTTCATTACAAATGGAATTGCTGCTAATAAATTATCATTAATTTCTTGTTCAGTAATTGATTTTGTTTGTTTAATGGCATTTTGTTCCAGTGAAGTAACAACAGCATTTAATTTTTTGAATTGTTCTACTCGTTTGTATACTAATTTAGTTAATTGATCTGGAGTAAGTATTTTTGTTTTTAATAATTCATGAAGTTGACGAATTGAAAGTTGGTGGTAATTAATTTTCATGATTAATCACCTGATTAATACTAATGTAATTATTTTCAACTTCTGGAGCAATATTTAAAACAGTTTTAGATGTTAAATGAGTTCCAACATTATCGGAACGTAATAAATTATTAATAATAGGAAATGGGTAATTTAAAGGTTCAATATCATTTGTATTAATATTTGTCACAATTTCCATTTGTTTTTCAATAGCTTTAAATTCTAGTAAAAGATTTTCACATTGTTCTTCGCTTAAATTGAACATAAGTTCGTTAGCAAATTCATGTAGCATTTTTGTTTTCATTTTCTTTTCAATTTTATCCATTTTTTGCTACCTCTTTCAATAAATTTTGTAATTGCTCTTCATTAATAATTTTAACATTAAGTTTGCGTGCTTGTGCTAATTTATTTCCTGGATTTTCTCCAACAATTAAATAAGAAGTATTATTACTAATAGTATTGGTAATTTTAGCACCATAGTTATTTAATAATTGAATGAATTCGTTACGACTTTTAGTTAAAGTTCCAGTTAAGACAAAAGTTTTACCATTCAATACTTGTGATTGGTTTTTTTGTAAATAATTAAACTTAAGTTTAAAGTTTTGCAAGTTAGTAATTAGTTGTTGATTAGTAGGATTAAGGAAATAATCAATAACACTAGTAGCAATTGTTGGACCAATTTCATTAGTATTAGCTAGATCATCAAAGGTTGCTTCCATTAAGTTATTTAAAGTTAAATATTTTTTTGCAAGAATAATTGCTGTTTTTTGGCCAACATGGCGAATTCCCAAACCGAATAAAAGTCTTTCTAAGGAATTTTGTTTTGATAGAATAATTGAATTAGCAAGATTAGTGAAAGATTTTTCACCAAAACGTGGTAATGATAGTATTTCTTTTCGTAAATTAACTAAATTGTAAATATCACTAATAGTTTTAATTCATTTTAAATCTAAAAAACGTAATAATATTTTTTCATTTAAACCAATAATATCCATAGCATTTCTTGAACAGAAGTGCATTAATGATTTAAGAATTCGTGATGGACAATCACTATTAATGCAAAATTGATCAACTTCTGGCGGAACTTGTTCCAATTTTGTTTTACAAACTGGACAATGGATAGCTTTTTTAAAAATAATATTGTTTATTTGACGATTACTAATAATTGGAGCAATTACTTCTGGAATAATATCACCCGCTTTTTTAACACTTACTAAATCATTAATACGTAAATCACGATTAATAATATAATCACCATTATGAAGTGTGGCAAAAGTAACGGTAGTACCAGCAATTATCACTGGTTGTAATCTAGCATTATAGGTTATTTTTCCTGTTCTACCAACAGTTGGAAATATATCTAAAAGCTTAGTAACACTAGTAACAGCAGGAAATTTATAAGCTATTGCTCATTTTGGTGCCTTATTAGTTCTTCCTAACATATCATAACTGGTTAGATCATTAATTTTAATGACAATACCATCAATTTCATATGGTAATGTATTTCTTAACTTTTCATATTTCTGAATATAAGTTCATACTTCTTCAATATTTTTACATAACTGTCATTGTTCATTAATTTTGAATCCATATTTTTGTAAGGTAAATAGTGCTTGTTCATGGGTTTTAATATTATCATTAGTAGCATTAATATAATAGTAAAGAAAACCATCTAATTTTCTTGAATTAACAATATTAATATCAAGTTGGCGAATAGTACCGGCTGTAGCATTGCGAGGATTAGCAAAGAGTGGTAAGTTTTGTTGTTGTTGTTTTTCATTAATGCGATTAAATTCTTCTTTACTTAAATATATTTCTCCTCTTACTTCTAATTTAGAATTAATTGGTATTGTTTTTGGTATTGTTTTAATTGTCAAAATATTATTGGTAATGTCTTCACCAGCAATACCATCACCTCTGGTAGCAGCAGTTTTTATTTTTCCTTTTTCATAAGTTATAGAAATTGATAGACCATCAATTTTTAGCTCACAAACATATTCAATGTTATTTTCTGATAATGTTTTTTTAATTTGTTGATCAAATTTTAGTAAATCTTCATAGTTAAAGGCATTACCCAAACTTAGCATTGGTTGTTGGTGAAAAATTTTTGTTAAAGAATTAAGTGGTTTATTACCAACAGTTTTAGTTGGAGAATCATTACTATTAAATTGGGGATATTGTTCTTCTAATTTTATTAATCTATGATAGGCGCTATCATAAAGTTCGTCACTAACAGTAGGTTTATCTAAAACATGATATTCATAATTTCATTGTTTAATTTGGTTTCTTAATTGTATTATTTCATTTTTAATATCATTATTTTTGTTACTCATATTACTTTCTCCTCTAATTGGTTTGTTAATAAGACATAATTAATTATAAATGAATTATTACTTTAATTGTAATTTTGTTTTATAAAAGTATAATTTAGTAATGTAAATAAAATAAATAAATAATAATATACATTTTTTTAAAAAAATGATTATAATAAAATTAGTATTAAAAAATAATGGCTAATTAAGTATTTAGTTTTTAAACTCCTGTTAAGTTTATTGTGACTTAAAGGTTTTTTATATATAACTAGACACATTTTTTAATATTAACCTTTGATAAGTTTTAAGTATAGTACTAAAACTAAAAATAATTACTTTAATTTTATATGAGTTAGGAGTAAGTTATGAAAGATACATATGCATCTGTTCGTTTAGCACAAAAGCCAGAAAATTCTTTTGTTTGTCATCGATGTGGTAGGGTTATTTTAATTGCCGAATTTTTAGAAGCAAAAAATATTCAATTGAATTGTAATCGATGTGGTTTTAAAAAGCATGTTGAAAAAATTAAAATAGAAAAAAAAGCAGAAATTAAAAAAACTAGAATTGCTGCTATTTCTTCGAAAAATTCTTCTAAAAAATAACTTAGATTAGATTAATATTAATAATATTATAAAAAAAGAACTCAATTGAGTTCTTTTTTACTTATTTTTTAGTTTTTTCATTTAAATACTCTTGATAATTGTTATTTACTTGTTCTCAATTGATAACTTTTAATAATGCTTGTAAGTATTTCTCTTGTTCGTTTTTATATTGTAAATAATGTGCATGTTCTCATACATCAATAGCGATCAATGGATACATATTCAAGAATCATGGATTGTCTTGATTAAAAGTTTTGTATAGTCTTAATGTACCATTATTGTCAATTACTAATCATGCTCAACCACTTCCAAAAATATCTATGGCAGTTTTTGTTAAAGCGGCTTCAAATTTTTCATAAGATTCAAAGCGATTAATTATTGCTTTACCAATAGCTGATTTTTCATTAAAACTTTTATTTTTCCCCAATAGTGAAAAGAAAAGATTATGATTAATTACTCCCCCACCAAATTGTCGAATGCTACTTTGTAATTTTTTTACATTACAAGTTTCTTTATCCTCACATATATCTTCTAATTTACAATAATTACTTAATAAACGATTTAGTTCCCCTTTAGTTTCAAGATTATAATCAGAAAAAACTTTCGGATGTTTATCCATCACTAATTTTAAAGAAGTTAAATATTTCTTATGAAGTTCTTCATAATGATGTTTCATTGTTTCTTGTGAAATATAAGGTTCTAAAGCATCATAATTATATGGTAAATCGATAATATTAATCTTGTATTTAGGCATTCTTTTCTATCCTCCTTTTCTTTTTAAACTCTTCACATATAAATATTGCATTACATTATAATAAATTAATGTAAAATTACAAGTTTATTATATTACAAGATTTCTCACTATATGTTATACTAAAAATTAATATTAAATACTAATTTTAGTAACAAAGGGTGAAAGTTTTCGTGCAGTACTTATACATGTTTAATAAAAAATCTAATCAAATTAATGTTTCTCACAACAATGATATCATACGTAGAATTAATGTAAACCAAACTGATAACATTAATAGTAATAATTTAGAAAAAAATGAACAAAAACAGTCATTTATTGATAAATTTACTTCAAAATCACTTAGTTGTGATGACACCAATAACTTTAATTTCAAAACAGCCAGTTGGACTCTAACAATAATTTATCTTATATCTTTTATTATAATTCCAATTCTTTATAGTTTAATCAAAACTTATGCTGTAAAAGATACTAGTCAAAGTTCATTTCTTAGTCTTTTTATTTTTAGTTTATTGCCAATTTTTGGCTTAGTTGTTTCACTTGGTATTGATTGAGAAACTATGATTAAAAAAGGTGGGTGGGCTGCTTATAGTCATAGTGTATTTGGTTTTATTAGTGTAGTATTTGTTCTTTTATTTTTTATTGCAACAAAAGTTATTAGTGGTAAAGATGATGATGTAACTTCGCTTGCTACTACATTTTTAATTCAACAGTTATTTCAATTGTTAGGATCAATTTTAGTATTAATATTTTGTAGATCATTACGTGAGAGAATTATTACTACCTTAAAAGAAGCAAAATTAGATTTAATAACTTGAGTTACCATTTTTGCTGTTATTGGTACTATTTTAAATATTATTTTCAACATAATTCCTAAATTTAGTGAATTTAATATGTTAACAAGTAATAATACTTCAAAAAATCAAGATGTTTTAAACTTATTAATGAATAGTCCATATGGCATTTTTGTTTTAGTTCTTAGTACTATTTTTATTGCTCCAATTAATGAAGAAATATCATATCGTCATGGTACTTTTACCATTGTTCGTTATCGTTGGTTAGCATATGCTGCTTCATTAATTTATTTCCCATCAATGCATGTTATGGATAGTGGTGATTGAAATAATATTATTGGTTATTTAGGATTTAGTATTATATTACCCTTATTATTTATAATGACACGCGGTAATACTACATATACTATTGGTTTACATGCTTTTTCTAATCTAATTGCAACTATTTCTGGTTTTATTAATAAAAATTAAAAGGAGAAATTATGACTACCCTAACAATTACTGCCAATGATGCTGATCAAACTTTAATTAATTATTTAAAAAAAGTATTTAAAACACTACCACTGTCAAAAATTTATCGTTTATTTAGAACAAAAAAAATCAGAGTTAATAATAAAACTACTACTGATTTTAAATATCGCTTACAAGAAAATGATTTAGTAGTCATTTATGAAAGTAATTTAGTTGTTAACTATAAACCAGAAAAAATTATTAAAGAAGCACCAATTGAATTGTTTTATGAAGATGATAATTTTTTAATTGTTAATAAAGATCATAATATTGTTGTCCATCAACCATATGGTTCTTGCTTAGATAACATGGTAAAATATTATTTACAACAAAAATACCCGAAGAAGAAACGTGAGCAAACATTTAATATTAGTCATCAGTATCGTTTAGATAAACTAACTAAGGGTTTAATTATTTATCCAAAAAATAAAATGACACAAAACGCACTTCATAATGCTATCAAAAATGGTCAAATTATTAAAAAATATTTGGCTATTTGTTCTGGCCAATTAACTAAAAATTTAAATATTTCTGGCTATATTACTCATGATGAGTTAACAATGAAAATGAAATTTTCAATTGAACCAAGTGAACAAAGTAAAAGTTGTAGCACCATCTTTACACCAATATTTAATACTAAAGACTTTACTTTAGTTGAGTGTCAATTAGTTACTGGTAGAAAACATCAAATTCGTAGTACTTTACAATTTTTAAATTTACCAATTGTTGGTGACACTAAGTATGGATCAACAATAGTTACTCCTAATAAAATTGCATTATTTGCTTATTATTTGTCATTTAATGATTTAGAAAAACCATTTACTTATTTGAATGATCAAAATTTTATAATAAAAGATTTAAAAACAGATTTAATTAAACAGATTAAAAAAGAAAAATGATAAAATTAATCTATACTTAATTAATTTAATTTAATCAAGTCGTTTTAATTCTGTAATATTTAAATCTTTTTTTTCATTATACTCTGATTTCATTTTTTTCCTACTTTCTTCAAGTTTCATTAATTCTAAATAAAATAAACCATCGTCATTTAAAAATGACAATGGTTTATTTTACACTAGTAATTAATTGATATCATTATAATATACTTATTAAATTAAATCTACTAAAATTTAATAATTTTTCTATACTAAGTATGGATTATACTTTGATGATCTTCCTTAAAACAATCATGAATTTTAACATCATAACTATTAAATAAATTTTCATAATCAACATTAAATGGCACTAGTAATTGGTTTTTACTAGAAAAACGAGTAATTAATAAGTGCAAATAATGATGATCATTATTAGCATTTAAAGTTTGTTCATAATAAGCGAACCGTTCTTTATACTTAAATTGAATTGCTAATACTTTAAAATTATGTGATAAATAATTACGAACATCTTTAATATACTCTAACTGTTCTAATAAAATTTTACTATCATTAAATTCTTTGATACCAAAATAATGAGCAATCTTAGCGATACTTTTATCATTTAAAGTTTGTAATAATTTCATTGTTCATTCAAATGACATAACTTCTATTAAACTGCGTATTGTTCGTGATTTTAAAACACCACTTCTATTATATTTATTATAACCGGCACGAATCAAACGTAAAGCTGTTTTCATTTGAGCTAGGTGTTCTGGATTAAGAAAAGTAGCATTATCTAAATTTTGAACATTATCATTAAAAAGTTGATGTAATAAAGCATTTTTTAAAGAATTTTCAATCATTAAAATATGTTTTAAATACAATAAACGTAAATCAATGTTTAATAATAATAAATCTTTAAGTTGATGTTGAGGATAATTACGCTTTAATAATTCTAAATATTTTTCTTCAACAATATTTTCTGCAAATCATTCTTCATTTAATAACATGTAATTCACTCCTTAAATAAACTAACCTCTAATTTTATAAATACCAACGCGAATAGAAGAATTTTCAGATTCTTTTGTTTCACTTTTAATATCTACTTCTTTTTTTCTTCGTAACAACTCTTGTTCAATAAAGTCATCAACGTTCATATTGGTACTTTGATAAGTAGCAGTTCAATCAAATGTTTTATTAGTAAAGTTATTTTTAGGTTTATTACTATCTTTAAAAAATTCTTGTACTTCTTGATTCATAAATGCTTTTTGCTTACGTTTACGTGAAAATAAATTAGTAAAGAATTTCTTAAAATTAAAAATTGATCAAAACTGACGAAAATTAATAGTCATTGCTAAACCAAAAATTAAAATTGATGAATACAATAATGAATAACCGATAACTCGTAATACAAAACTATAATCTGTGAAATTATATGTTGGTGGATATTTATCAAAGAAATAAAGACATCCAAATAATGTTACTGCTAAAATTGGAATAATTAACACTAAAGTATTTTGAATAATAAAACGTAAATCACTATTATACGTCAAATGTTTTCAAACATAAACTCAGATTGAAATTAAACGATAAACTCAACCAATACAACTTGATAAAAGAATCATATATAAACTTAATGATAAATATTGATAACTTTGATGTTTTCAACCTAAATTTGATAGTATTCAACCCAAAATAACACCTAAAAAAAGATTTATTATTGATTGAATATATGAACCTCAAATTGTTTCTTTGTGTTTTACAGTAGCATTTACAATAACTTTTCCTGGTTCGGTTGCCACTTGAATTGTATTTTTTAAAGATAAAAGTAAAATAAATCATGGTTGTGACAAAAATAAATTAATAAAAAGATTTTTTGAAGAATCAAAATTACCATCACAATTATTAATATTTGTAATACTTAAAGCAGACACTAAATATTGAGTAATAATAAATTGATTAATAAATAAAAAACCAGCAATCATATAAGCATATAACTCAAATTTAGTATACACAGTTCATCTAATTCGTCCACTTTTGGCAATTCAATATCCAAAAACTTCGCGAAAAGAACTAATTAAAATTAAAGCAATGGAGCGCATTGTTGTGGCAATAATAATATAAATAGTGTAAATTGATGTTGTTGTCAGTGATAAAAATAAAGTAATTAAAATAATATCAATGTTAGAAATAATCATGTCAGGTAAACAATTCAGGGCTACTCATCATGATTGTTTTAGCATCCTTTTTTGTTGTATTCATTTTTTATGTTGTAATCATGGATATTCAATTTTAATAAGGATAAAAGTAACAAATGCTTTTAATACACCACAAACAAAATAAGCAAAAAAAGGAATATACATATCTATTGGTTTACCATCAGATTTTCTAATAACTAATAACGTCATTAGTAAAATATACATAATAATCTCTGAAAAAATAAAAATTAAACGATTTAAATAACCTTTTTGATCAGCTTGAATTAAATTTTGATAAGCACCACTAAAATAAAAAAAGATTAATTCACGTGATCCTAAAGAAATAATAATAAGTGCTACTTGTCAAAAAGGAATTTCCATATCTAAACCAATTTCTGGTAAATGAACACTAGCTAATCCTAAAATAAAAGCAGCACTGACAAGAATAATTAAATATATTCTTCCTGAATGATGATAATTTTTTCTTGTCGTATTAATAATATCGTTGACGGTTTCATAATCATCATTTTGTAAAGGACGATATAAAGAAAAAATGGTAATTAAACCAAGTCCTCCTTCTGTCAAACTAAGGTAAGTCAAAAAAGAAATAATAACACGAATTAAACCATTAATTTTGTCACCGTATGCTAAACCAGTAACATAAAGAAAAGTTAACTGTAAAATAGAGATAACAATTGTCATGATAACACCAACAATTGTATTAAAAATACCTTTTTTAGTTGTCATTACTTCACCCAATCTATATAAATAAAACTAATTTTGTTTTTTACTTAAATATGTTAACAACCCAAAATTAAAAGTTCAATATTATTAATCACTATTAAAAATAAAAAAATAGTAAAAAAATAAAAATGTAATCTATCAAGTATATAGGGGCTTTGCCCCTAGTTGCTTTGCAACTCACCCCAGTGCCGTAAACGCCACGGCCAACCAATCAAGGTTCTGGTTGGCTTCGACCAATAATATAGGTTTACTCTATTTTAACATCTTTCTTATTTTTCTTAGAATATTTATTTCTATAATAACAAGTACGGCATACAGTATTTTCAGTTTCTTTCTTTTCAGTTTGTAATATATTATCCAACTTATCTAATCCTACTGCTCTAATATCATCAACAGTAAAATCTAATGCTTGTGATTGTTCATAGTCTTTAACATTACTTAATTCACTCTTTAAAGAATGAATATAATTTAAAGCACGACTATTATATCTTTGTAAATAAGACCTAGGAAATCATAAACTAAAAGTCATAGTGGTGGTTAGCCCTAAATACTGGACCACTTTTGGATAGACAGTTTTAAATTTTTATTTGTGAAATTGGTGGTTTTAGAAATTTAGAATGTATTCTTTCGTAATTATAAAACATAATATATTGGTTTACATCATTTATAGATTCATTGAGAGAAAAATATTGATTTGAACCTTTAGGTAGTCATTCTTGAGATAAATGAGAAAATCAGTTTTCAGATATTACATTGCCACCAATATCATAAGGTTGTTTTTTGCTTAAAATTATTTGCTTATCAGCAGCTCAATTTGTGATGTCTTGACAATAAAATTCGTTGGCGTTATCTGAGTGTAAAATAACGTTTTTTACTTGGTTTCAAGAGAATTGTTGATTTATTTTTTCAAGTGCAGGAAGGATTAAATCTTGATAGGATTTGTTTGAACATGTATTATAGCTTACAATATTATTTGAATAAAAATCAATAATTACAAAAAGATATAATCAACCTTCTTTAGTATTTATTTGTTTAGTGTCCATTGATCAAATTTGATTTGAAGAGGTTGTACTTTTATAATCTTTGTTTACTTTATCCATTGTAGGTATTCACTTATTTGGATTTTTTTTGTTTTTAGGATAGTTATTTTTAGTTTGTTTTAATCCTTGAAGATTGTGATCTTTCATAATTTTTCGCATTTGTTTTGTTGATAATTCTAGATTTAAAATAATATGTTTGTATTGTTTTAATCATTCTTTAAATGCTGAAAAAATTCGTAAATAGCCATAAATTTGTCCTTTTCTTGTAAAATGAAATTCAAGTAAAAGTTGGCATAATTCTTGATATTTATGTGTACAATTACTAATTTGATTTTTTTCTTTTTTAATAAGGTTTTGTTTGTTTTTTACAAAATAATATGTTGATCGGTTTAGTTGAAGATGTTGGCAAAGATATCTAATTGAATATTGGTTTTTGCTATCATCAGTAATTTGAATTTTTTGTTTGATATTTAACTTGTTAATTACTAATGCTATTTGTTTAATTTTATCCATTATTAAAAATCCTTTCATGTCAAAATTAGTGTTAATTGTATAACACAATTGTTTTTCGAATACATTCAAGTTTTTTTTAAATTAATGGTCTAGTAAAAAGGGCTAAGTAGCAAGTAGCAAGTAGCAAGCTCATAATCTTATCTGCTAAAACAATATGACTTTTTGAAGCAAAAGGATTATATTGATTTTTACCATTTATTGTTCAAATAAAAGCATTATTATCAATAGCTTTAACTTTGTCTATTAAATCACTGTCACCTTTACCATCAATAATGATTACAGTTTGATTTAGTTTATATACAAGTTGATTTATTATTGATAATGCTGTTGTAGTTTTCCCTGAACCCGTTGCACCAATTAACAAAGTATGTTGGTTTAGTTTTGATTTGACTAAACCAACTTTTTTATTTAGATTTATCAAATTTTGATTTCCTAATTTTTTAAATTCTTTAATTTGAGATTTTATTTCATTTTTTAGTTTTCAATTTTTTGGATTTCATTTTTCAAATTTATGATTTCAATAGTAAATAAACATACCTAATACAATAAATGCACTTACTCATGCACTATTACTTACTACTCATATTGCTGGTAAATTTTTGAATCATTTAAATCAAGTAAAATGAATATTGTAATATCATGTATAAGCAATTGCTCCAACACAATCCAAAGCAAACCATAATGCAAGAAAAATTAAACTTCATATCATTGCAAAAATTCAAATTTTATGAAAAATATTTTCTTGTCACTTATTTTTTATTCAATTTATCATTTTTTTCACTCCTTTTTGACATATGCCTTTATTTCGCTCATATTTGCTGTTTTTAGCGATGTTTTGATTTTGAATACAAAAACATTCATAATATTTAGTTATTAGACTTTTTTATGTATTTCCAACAATTTTTGTTTCATCATCAATTTGTAAAACTTGAATGGGCAATTGTTCTTGTTTTGAAATCTTAAATCAAAATTTACCTTGATTTGCTTTAGAAAGATAATTTTTAACAGCATCGCTTAATCCACGAGATTGTTGATACATTTGATTTAATGCATTTAAGTCTTCAGGTTGCAAACCACCAATTAATCAATATTGAGCACTGTTTAAAATTCCTGTAAATTTCTTTTTGATTGTTTCATTACCACTAAAATCATTAATATTTTGTGTAATAATAATTAATGAACCATTATATTTTCTAATGCGCTTCATACTGTGAAATAAAAAGTCTAAAGCTATTGGATTATTTTCGTTAGCTAACAAGTGTGCTTCATCGACAACAATAATAATTCTTTGTTGATTTTTACTTAAATTTTGTTCATTATAGGTTTTAATGTTTATCATTTCTTTTCCTAACAATTGTAAAATCAACATCATTTGGATATTTATTATTTTTTTATTGTTATTTTCTAGTAATTCAATTAAATTAAAACAAACTATATTTTTTTCATTTCATTGAAATTTAGTGTGACCATTTCAATATTTAGCATATGTGCCTTGTGTTAAAGATGTTAGTTTAGATTTTAAATTTTCAAGTATAAACTGTTGTTGTTTATTATTTGAAATTTTTAATTTTTGCTTTATTAATTCAAGTGCATCATTGAAAGTTGAAAAATAGTGATTTTCCAACTTAATAAAATTAGTACTTGGTAAAATTTTTTTATTCTTATATGTTTCTTTAACTATTTCAATTAGTGAATTCATAATAGTATCATCATCGTTTAATTTAGGAAATAATGTAATAAAGAATGCTTCTAGTAAAGATAATTGATTATTAAAACTATCTGCATTATCTTCTTCATCATCATTTAATTTAATAATTTCTAAAGGATTAATAACATTACCTAGCGACCCTGATGCATTAATCATTTGCCCATTCAAGTTAGTTACTAAAGTTTTAAATTCGTTTTCAGGGTCTAAAACAAATATTTTTGCATTTTGATATGCTTGATTTAATAATATTTTTTTAGCAGTAAATGATTTACCACTACCACTTTCACCAAAAATTAATAAATTTTTATTTACTCGTTCTTTAGTTTTCTTAAATAAATCCCAAATTACGGGTTTAGCTAAAACTGTTTCAGCAAGTAAAAATCCTTTTTCATCACTTAAGGGCATATCAGGAATAGGAAAACTTGTTGCAAAAGTATCACAAGTCATATCAATAACACATGATTTTTCTAGTAAATTATAAATAAAGTAAGATGAAATAATTGCTTCAGCTTGTAAAAATGACAATTTATCATATTTTCAATTTTTATTAATTGCTAAATTTTTTAATTCTTTTTTACTATTTGAAATTATTTTTTTGTTATTAGAAACACATAAAATAAAAATTGAGATTTCTTTTAAAATATCAGTATCATCTAAAATTGATTGTTGTTCATTTAGAAATGCTTCTTCATAATTTTTATTTTCAATACGTTGACTTTCAGTTTTAGCATAATTGGAAGTATTAGTTTTAATTTTATTAATAGCTTCATCAATTCGTTTTTTAGCATCTTTTTTAGTAACTGGATAAATATTTACTACCAGATTACAATTTTCAACACTAAATAATTGACTTAATCAAAAGGGTGAAATTTTATTTGGTAAATTAGTCAAACTTCAAATAAAACCTTTTTTATTCATAAAATTTTCTTTAATAGAATTTGATAAACAAGCAAATTCATAACCTTCAAAACTAAATTTTTGTCAACAATTAATAATTTGTTCATTATTTAAATTAGCAAATTTTAAATTTGAAAAAGCAAGAGTTTCATTTACCAATTGCAATTGATTTTTGGCTTCAAAAATACTTTTAGCAAATCAAAGTAAATAAACTACTGGTGTTTTTAAATCATGTGAATCATTTAATAATTTTAATTGTTTTATTTGTAAATTAATAAATTGTTTATTAACTTTATTGGCTTTTTTTAATTGATTTGTTAAATTATTAATTTGATTTTCAAAATCATAATTATTATCAATTTTAATTAGTTTACATGGCAAATTAATTACTTTTAATAAACTACTAAAATCATCTAATATTACTTTTTGTTGCTCTATATTTAATAACTGCAAATTTGTTGATTGTAATTGAATTCCTGATAAAAATAAACTTTCTTTTTTGTAATTAAATTGTAAAACTTCAACTGATGAAGTATTAACATAGTGTGGTTTTACAATTACTTTTCTATTAACAAGTAATTTAGTACTATATTTAATAGCATTAAAAATAGTGTTATAAACTCTTGTTTCATTAGAATTTTTAACCAAACTTAAACAACCTAGTAAAAACGTAATTGTTGTTGTAATTCATTTTAAAATTAAAATTGGTAATAAATATGCAATTAAAATTGATGTAATTAAAAACAAAGAGAAAACAACTAAATCAAAGGGAATGTTTAGTAATCTGTGTGACTTACAAAAATAACTATGTTTAATTAATTCTAGTAAATATAATTTATATATCTAGAAAGAGTGAGTTACAGATGGCTAAAAAAGATAATCTTAATAACAATGATCCAATATCAAAAGCAGTAGATTTATTATTAGAAAATACTGAGGATTTAACAACAGTTTTTAAAGAGGGAGGCTTATATAAAGAATTAACTAAACGATTGGTAGAAAAAATATTGAATTCTGAGATGCAAAATTATTTAGGACACGAAAGAAATCAACGCAGTAATAATGACAATGTTCGTAATGGTACAACATCAAAAAAATTAATAACTCAACAAGGTAAAATTGAAATTGATGTACCAAGAGATCGTAATAGTAATTTTGAACCAGTAATAATCACAAAAAGACAGAGAAGATTTGATGGTTTTGATCAACAAGTTCTTTCACTATATGCAAAAGGTATGACTTTATCAGATATTAGAATGCAGTTGCAAGAGTTATATGATGGCGCAGATATTAGCGAAAGCGTAATTAGTCAAATTACTGATGATGTCATTGATGATGTCAAAGCATGGCAAAATCGTCCATTAGATAGTGTTTATCCAATCATTTATTTTGATTGTATCGTAGTTAAAGTACGTCAGGATAAACGTATTATTAACAAATCAGTTTATATAGCTTTAGGAGTTGATTTAGAAGGTAAAAAAGATGTTTTAGGTTTATGAATTAGTGAAAATGAAGGTGCTAAATTCTGATTAAATAATTTTACAGAAATGAAAAATCGAGGCTTAAATGATATTCTTATTGCTTGTAGTGATAATTTAACAGGCATGTCAGAGGCAATACAATCAGTTTATCCTAAAACTGAACATCAATTATGCATAGTTCATCAAATTAGAAATAGCTTAAAATATGTTTCATACAAACATCGAAAGTCTCTAGTTATCGATTTAAAGCCAATTTATACAGCATGTAGTGAAGAACAAGCAATGCAAGCTTTAGAATCATTTGAAAGTAAATGAAATAAACAATATCCACAAATTGCTAAATCTTGATATAAAAATTGAGAAAATTTAATGGTTTTTATTAGTTATCCAGCAGAAATTAAAAGGGTAATTTATACTACAAATGCTATTGAATCTGTTAATAGCCAATTACGAAAAGTTATTAGAAATAAAAAAGTTTTTCCTAATGATATGGCAGTTTTTAAAATTTTTTACTTAGCAATTGAAAATATCACAAAAAAATGAACATTGCCTATTCAAAATTGAAATACAGCAATTGCTCATTTTATGATAAAATTTGAAGACAGAATTAATCTGAACTAGTACTTTGTAAAACAAAGAAACACAGATTACTAAAAAGCCTCTATTATCTGTGATTTTCATTTTATTTAAATTAAAAATTGTATTAAGTAATATACTATTTTCAGTTTTTTCAATAGTTGGAGCAAAATAATTAGATATACCTTTATATTTTACTTCTAAGTTTTTATAAAAATGATTCAATATATATTTTATTAAAGAAGATTTTGTTGTGAATTTGAACAACTGTTTAAAAAGGGATTATTTAATTCTTCACCATTTGCTGATTGTTTATCAAATTTTTTTTCATCAGTTACTTTTTGATCTTGTAATAATGGCATAGTTTCCGTTGAAATTAATGGTGAATGTGGTGTTTCATTATTTTTTATCTCTAACAACAAATTTTTAATTTCAATATTTTTGGCATTTATTATTTCTTTTATTTCTTTATTTTTATTAATACATCCAAAACTAAAAACTTTAATAACAAAATTTAAAATTGGATTTATCTTT
Organism: Spiroplasma endosymbiont of Danaus chrysippus; assembly: GCF_902809815.1. Taxonomy (GTDB): domain Bacteria; phylum Bacillota_I; class Bacilli_A; order Mycoplasmatales; family VBWQ01; genus Spiroplasma_E. The sequence goes on from NZ_CADDIL010000002.1 coordinate 203,420, forward strand.
TTTTTCTCTAACTTGACAATATCACTTTTTAATTTTGTTATTTTTTCTTGTTTTAATGATAATTTATCTTCTAAATGTCTTTCTTCTTGTTTTATTTTGTATTCTTCTTCAGTTATGAATATAATAAATGAAGATCCTAGACATGAGTTTATTTCATTTATTTTTTCTAATATTTGTTTTTGTTTATTAGATGGATGACTATCAAATTCCGCTTTTGATAAGCAAATTTGTTTTATATCACGTGCAAATAAGATTCTAGAATAAACATGAGCCTCTATATAATTTCCTTCACTTTTACCATAATTACGATGAGGAACAAATTTTTTTTCATTAGCTTTATTAATTAAACTTTCTAAACAATTATATCCAAATAAATCATTTTGACAATATCTTATCAATCTTGGGAAGTGTAAAAAAGTAGATATTTTATCTTTTAATTTCCCACCACTGAATGTAGGTGGTGAATACGTATCATAAGGACTATATGTACAATTATGTTTTACATAATCTTTTAGTATAATAAAAGATTTTCCATACATAGGAGCTCCACCCATAGGATTTTCCAAAAAATCTAATGCTGCATAGCAAGGTCTACTTGTTCACTGAAAATTAGCACTTCTTTTTGTTTGATCGCCAGTAGGGGTTGAAAAACGTCCAAATTTTTCATACTTACTATTATCAAATAATTGATTTAGATAAAATGCAACTTCCTCTATACTTGCTCGACCTACATTATAGTTAGAAATTTCATTTGGTTTTTCCTTATAAGCAAAACAGTTTAAAACCTCTGGTCATTTATTATTAATATCGTATATTTTTGAAAAATCAAAATTAATTGTTAACCTTGATGATTGTAATATTTTAGTAATCTTTTTTAATAAATCTTTTGCATTTTCTTGACTCATCTTGCATTTTTTAGATAATATTTTTAAAGCAGATTCATAATCTTCTTGTTGAGAGGATTCGCATAGTTCATAAATTTGATGTAAAATTTCACTTCTAAACAATTGACCATAAATCTCTTTTTTTAATCTTTCTTCATCTTTTGAATTATTTGATGAAGTTGAAGGCAAACCACCATTAATATGTGATAAATCAGATTGTTTGTTATATGCCATAATATTTATCTCCTCTATACTTAAGATGGACATTTGAAATCTATTTTATTGGTTTAAGCAATAGAGCATTTCTAATACACCTATTGTATTTTTATGTTTTTTATTTATTAAATACAATAAAAACTCATTTATTTTTAAATTAAAATAATGAGTTAAAAAACTAATATTTAGTTTACACTTAGTTATTTTATTAAATTTTAGAAAAAATACAAGTTATTAATTAAAAAAATGTATTTTTTCTAAAATTATTATCACTACTATTTTTCTATATTTCATCAATAAGAAATTATAAAAGATTATGCAATTACTGTAATAATGTTATATATGATTGTAAAACATTATTGATGTTGAACATATATTATTGTATATCATATAATATTTATATAAATTAATACATATAAGCATTAAGTTTAATATATAATTTTATTAATTTCTTTTTCTGTAATAAACTTATCAATCTTCCCTTGCGCTAAGATTGGGCTACCGCCACCCTTACCATTATATGTTTTTAATATTTTTTGTAAAATATTATTACTTTGATACTGTTTATTATTATGCAATTCTTTACTTGAAGCAACTAATACTAAATATTCTTGATTATTAATTTTATTAATAAAAATAATAATAATATTTTGATATTGATTACGATAATGTTCAATTATTTCTCTTAATGTTTTAATATCTAAATTTTCAAAATTTGCAATTAATAGTTTATAATTATTTTCATTTTTTGGAACTAAAGTTAAATATTTTTTCACTATCTTCTGACGATTTAATTCTTCAAAATTAATTTGTCATTTTTTAAATAAACCATGTAATTCTAGTAATAACATTTTTCCTTTTCTTCAATCAGCAGCTACCACTTTTAAATTATTAATAGCATCATATATTTTTTCAATTTCTTCTTCTTGCATACAGTTATCTTTATTTTTTTGATATTGAATAAATAAACTATTGCTTTGTTCTTTAATCATCATTATTTGTTGTGTTAAGTATTCATTAATAGTTTTTAATGATGTTAAAGCATGAATTCGATAAGAACCAGATCCTTTTGATTCAACATTAGTTATTAATAATTGTTCTACTTCTTGTGAATTATAACAATGAGTACCCCCACAAAGTTCAATTGAAAAATCACCAAACTTAATTACTCGAACTTTTTCTTCATATTTTTCACCAAAAAAAGCTAAAGCTCCAATTTTGATTGCTTCTTCATATGTACAATAAATAATTTCACAAGGATATTTACCTTTAATTCATTTACTTACTTGTTGTTCTACACTTGTAATTTGTTCTAAAGTTAACATTTCATAATGACTAAAATCTAATCGTAAATATTGATAATTATTAAAACTTCCAGATTGCATAACATGTAAACCTAATAATTTTCTTAAAGCAGCATGTAATAAATGGGTTCCTGAATGATTTTTTCTTGTATAAAAACGATGTGAACTATTAATTTGTGCTTCAACAATTTCTGTTTGTGTTAATTCACCTTTTACTTCCACTTGATGAATATGCTGTTTTTGTGGTCCTTGTTGTACATCAATAACAGAGGCCGTTCCATTTTCTCCTTTGATAATACCATCATCAGATGCTTGCCCTCCCTTTTCTGCATAAAAAGGCGTTTCATTTAAAATTAAATAACCTTTTTCATTTTTTAAAAATTTTACCTCATGCTCTGATTTAAACATAAAAACAATATTTGTATTTATTTGTTCTTTATCATAACCAACAAAGGTTGAAGGAACTTTTAAATTAGTTAGTAATGAGGATTGAATTGTTAATGCTTGATGATTAATTCTTACTTTTCTTGTATTATCTTTACTGTTATCCAATAACTTTTGAAAACCTTTTAAATCAACAGTCGCATTTTCTTCATTTGCAATCTCTAATGTTAATTCAATAGGATAACCATAGGTATCAAATAATTTAAAAGCCGCAGTTGCATCTACTTTTTTATTATCTCTAATAACTTGTAATAATAATTGTTTTCCTGTTATCAATGTTGTTCAAAATTTTAATTCTTCGCTTTTAATAATATTAGTTACTAAATCGACTTTTTTATGTAATTCTTGATAATGTTGACCCATAACTTTGATAATAATTGAAACTAACTTAAACAAAAATGGTTCATTAATATTAAGTTTTTGTCCATATACAACAGCTCTTCTAATCAATCTTCGTAATACATAACCACGATCTTTATTACTAGGAAAAACACCATCACTAATTGCAAAAACTAAGCAACGAATATGATCAGCAATAATTTTAAATGCAGTATTAATAGTTTTTTGCTTAATTTCTTGTGTAAAATAATTATTAATATCATAACGAAAATTTGTCAATTTTTCACATTCATGAATAATATTTTCAAATAAATCAGTATCAAAGTTAGTTGGCACATCTTGTAAAATTGCTACTAGTCTTTCTAATCCTGCACCAGTATCAATATTTTTTCTTGGTAAATCAGTATAATTATTTTTGCCATCATTATTAAATTGTGAAAAAACAATATTTCAAATTTCAATATAACGATCATTTTCAATATCATCTTTTAATAATTTAATACCAATATTTTTAGGATCATATTTAATACCACGATCATAATAAATTTCAGTATTAGGACCACAAGGACCTTGACCCATATCTCAAAAGTTAGTAGATCTTGTACCTTTAATAATACGTTCTTTTGGTAATTTAATAATATTTAATCATAAATTATATGTTTCTTCATCTTCATTAAAAACTGTTACATATAATAAATTAGCATCTAAATTTAATCACTTTTTACTAGTTAAAAATTCTCATCCTCAAACAATAGCTTCTTTTTTAAAATAATCACCAATTGAAAAATTACCTAACATTTCAAAAAAAGTTTGATGTCTTGCTGTAATACCAATATTTTCAATATCATTAGTTCTAATTGCTTTTTGTGAATTTGCTAATCTTTTAGCAATTGGGGTTTTTCGTCCATCAAAATATGGTTTTAATGTAGCAACTCCAGAATTAATCCACAATAGTGAAGGATCATCATTTGGAACAAGTGATGCACTTTCTAAAATGTGATGATCATAACTTTTAAAAAAATTTAATCAAGTTATTCTAACTTTATCTGTTGTTCATTTTATTGACATAATAATTTCTCCTCAAAATAATAAAAATTCCTATCAAAATAGGAACGTTTTTTAACGCGGTACCATCCTAATTCACTTACAAAGTAAATGCACTTAATTAATGATTAAAATTGTTAAATTAGGAGCTTCTAATTAATAATGGTTAAGCACTTACACTATTCACTCTCGCTGAAAACTAATTATTATTAATTATACTTATCTAATTTAGATTAATATAAATATTAATTTCAATTTTAATATTAACCATAAATATTAGTTATTACAAGCAAAAAGATAAAATTATGAAATATTTTTATAAATTAAAAAGAAAAAAATATTAATTATTAACTTTATAGAATAAAAATTACAAGAAAGATTTTTTCTATTTAATCAAAAATATAATTTAACTGGTATTTTTTTTATTGTATATTCATTTTTTCAGATATAAACTTTAGTTAAGATTTGCTTAGAGTAATTTTTAAAAAATAAAATTTATTATTAAATTATATAAAATTAATTCATTTAATTCAATATTATTTACTATTTAATATAGTAACTAATTTAATATATTAATGCATTTTTTATATTTTTAAATCTATAATTTTGAACAAAAAAATATTTTAAGTAAATCTTAAATATAAAAAATAAAAATGATAATTAATTGAAATTTTACAATTAAATCTAGCATTAAAAATTTTATTAATTTATTAAAATTAATCTTTGTAAAAACAATAACTATTAAATTACTATTCATTTTTTTAAAATGAAATTTTAAACAACTCAATTTATTTATTATTTCAAAAAACAAAAAAATAATTTAATTTCTACTCTAAATTTGTGTTTTATTAACATATTACTATAAAAGAAGTCCAAAAATAAATCAAATTAATAAATAAAAAGGAGACAAATTTTATGTCAAGTAAACTAAATAATAATGAAATAGATAATACAATAAATGAATTTGAAGAAACTAAAGAGGAAGAAAAAGAAGAAGAAACTGAAGAAGAAGAAATTGAAGAAATAAAAACTAATTCAGACACAATAGAAAATATTGAAGATCATATTGAAGAAAAAGAAGCATTTGAAAAACAAATACAAAATATTAAAGATCAAATAAATAAATTAATTGAAGAAGAAAAAAATAGAGTTCATTTAATCAATTGTCAAGATCTATTAAAACAATTAAATGATATAAAAGATTCAATAAAAAATAATTATGTAATGATAGAAAAACTTAATCAAAAAAATAATAATGATAAATCAAAACAAGAGTTTGATGAAACAATACAACAAGAAATCAAACAATTATTACAAATATTAGTGGAAAATGAAAATACTATTAATGAATACCAAAAGAAAATTGAAAACCTTAAAAATAATAAAAATAATTGTGATAAAGAAAATAAAGGAATTTTGGGAATGTTTAGTAATCTGTGTGACTTACAAAAATAACTATGTTTAATTAATTCTAGTAAATATAATTTATATATCTAGAAAGAGTCAGTTACAGATGGCTAAAAAAGATAAGGTGGTTAGCCCTAAATACTGGACCACTTTTGGATAGACAGTTTTAAATTTTTATTTGTGAAATTGGTGGTTTTAGAAATTTAGAATGTATTCTTTCGTAATTATAAAACATAATATATTGGTTTACATCATTTATAGCTTCATTGAGAGAAAAATATTGATTTGAACCTTTAGGTAGTCATTCTTGAGATAAATGAGAAAATCAGTTTTCAGATATTACATTGCCACCAATATCATAAGGTTGTTTTTTGCTTAAAATTATTTGCTTATCAGCAGCTCAATTTGTGATGTCTTGACAATAAAATTCGTTGGCGTTATCTGAGTGTAAAATAACGTTTTTTACTTGGTTTCAAGAGAATTGTTGATTTATTTTTTCAAGTGCAGGAAGGATTAAATCTTGATAGGATTTGTTTGAACATGTATTATAGCTTACAATATTATTTGAATAAAAATCAATAATTACAAAAAGATATAATCAACCTTCTTTAGTATTTATTTGTTTAGTGTCCATTGATCAAATTTGATTTGAAGAGGTTGTACTTTTATAATCTTTGTTTACTTTATCCATTGTAGGTATTCACTTATTTGGATTTTTTTTGTTTTTAGGATAGTTATTTTTAGTTTGTTTTAATCCTTGAAGATTGTGATCTTTCATAATTTTTCGCATTTGTTTTGTTGATAATTCTAGATTTAAAATAATATGTTTGTATTGTTTTAATCATTCTTTAAATGCTGAAAAAATTCGTAAATAGCCATAAATTTGTCCTTTTCTTGTAAAATGAAATTCAAGTAAAAGTTGGCATAATTCTTGATATTTATGTGTACAATTACTAATTTGATTTTTTTCTTTTTTAATAGGGTTTTGTTTGTTTTTTACAAAATAATATGTTGATCGGTTTAGTTGAAGATGTTGGCAAAGATATCTAATTGAATATTGGTTTTTGCTATCATCAATAATTTGAATTTTTTGTTTGATATTTAACTTGTTAATTACTAATGCTATTTGTTTAATTTTATCCATTATTAAAAATCCTTTCATGTCAAAATTAGTGTTAATTGTATAACACAATTGTTTTTCGAATACATTCAAGTTTTTTTTAAATTAATGGTCTAGTAAAAAGGGCTAAGTAGCAAGTAGCAAGTNTTTACTTGGTTTCAAGAGAATTGTTGATTTATTTTTTCAAGTGCAGGAAGGATTAAATCTTGATAGGATTTGTTTGAACATGTATTATAGCTTACAATATTATTTGAATAAAAATCAATAATTACAAAAAGATATAATCAACCTTCTTTAGTATTTATTTGTTTAGTGTCCATTGATCAAATTTGATTTGAAGAGGTTGTACTTTTATAATCTTTGTTTACTTTATCCATTGTAGGTATTCACTTATTTGGATTTTTTTTGTTTTTAGGATAGTTATTTTTAGTTTGTTTTAATCCTTGAAGATTGTGATCTTTCATAATTTTTCGCATTTGTTTTGTTGATAATTCTAGATTTAAAATAATATGTTTGTATTGTTTTAATCATTCTTTAAATGCTGAAAAAATTCGTAAATAGCCATAAATTTGTCCTTTTCTTGTAAAATGAAATTCAAGTAAAAGTTGGCATAATTCTTGATATTTATGTGTACAATTACTAATTTGATTTTTTTCTTTTTTAATAGGGTTTTGTTTGTTTTTTACAAAATAATATGTTGATCGGTTTAGTTGAAGATGTTGGCAAAGATATCTAATTGAATATTGGTTTTTGCTATCATCAATAATTTGAATTTTTTGTTTGATATTTAACTTGTTAATTACTAATGCTATTTGTTTAATTTTATCCATTATTAAAAATCCTTTCATGTCAAAATTAGTGTTAATTGTATAACACAATTGTTTTTCGAATACATTCAAGTTTTTTTTAAATTAATGGTCTAGTAAAAAGGGCTAAGTAGCGAGGCTTATATAAAGAATTAACTAAACGATTGGTAGAAAAAATGTTGAATTCTGAGATGCAAAATTATTTAGGACACGAAAGAAATCAACGCAGTAATAATGACAATGTTCGTAATGGTACAACATCAAAAAAATTAATAACTCAACAAGGTAAAATTGAAATTGATGTACCAAGAGATCGCAATAGTAATTTTGAACCAGTAATAATCACAAAAAGACAAAGAAGATTTGATGGTTTTGATCAACAAGTTCTTTCACTATATGCAAAAGGTATGACTTTATCAGATATTAGAATGCAGTTGCAAGAGTTATATCATGGCGCAGATATTAGCGAAAGCGTAATTAGTCAAATTACTGATGATGTCATTGATGATGTCAAAGCATGGCAAAATCGTCCATTAGATAGTGTTTATCCAATCATTTATTTTGATTGTATCGTAGTTAAAGTACGTCAGGATAAACGTATTATTAACAAATCAGTTTATATAGCTTTAGGAGTTGATTTAGAAGGTAAAAAAGATGTTTTAGGTTTATGAATTAGTGAAAATGAAGGTGCTAAATTCTGATTAAATAATTTTACAGAAATGAAAAATCGAGGCTTAAATGATATTCTTATTGCTTGTAGTGATAATTTAACAGGCATGTCAGAGGCAATACAATCAGTTTATCCTAAAACTGAACATCAATTATGCATAGTTCATCAAATTAGAAATAGCTTAAAATATGTTTCATACAAACATCGAAAGTCTCTAGTTATCGATTTAAAGCCAATTTATACAGCATGTAGTGAAGAACAAGCAATGCAAGCTTTAGAATCATTTGAAAGTAAATGAAATAAACAATATCCACAAATTGCTAAATCTTGATATAAAAATTGAGAAAATTTAATGGTTTTTATTAGTTATCCAGCAGAAATTAAAAGGGTAATTTATACTACAAATGCTATTGAATCTGTTAATAGCCAATTACGAAAAGTTATTAGAAATAAAAAAGTTTTTCCTAATGATATGGCAGTTTTTAAAATTTTTTACTTAGCAATTGAAAATATCACAAAAAAATGAACATTGCCTATTCAAAATTGAAATACAGCAATTGCTCATTTTATGATAAAATTTGAAGACAGAATTAATCTGAACTAGTACTTTGTAAAACAAAGAAACACAGATTACTAAAAAGCCTCCTATTTTACTTAAATTTGTTTTTATTCATGTTTTCATATTTTGACACTTCCATTTCTTTTTCGTTTCAATATTTTTTGATTTCTTTTAAATAAGTTTTTGTTGGTTCAAACCTAATAATATTATAAGGTTTTACTTTTATTATTTTATTATTTTTTTTATTTCTTCTATTTTTTGGTTGAACCTTAACAATTTTAAAATTTGCAATTTCTTTTATATTTACTGATTTTTCTTGTTTATTTTGATATTTAATTTCTTGAAAGATAGCATCAAAAACTAATTCTACATGTTCTAAATAAAAATTAGTTTTTTCAGATACTAATCTCATTAACTCTTTTTTCTCCATAAACACTCCTTTTTCCTTAATTTTACTTCTAAATTATACTATTTTTCATTATTTTTACAAATATTCTTTTAAACGCAAAATAACGCCTAAATTAAAGGCATTTATTTTATGATACCTATTATACTATTAATTATATTGAAATTGTTTATTATATAGCAAATGTGAAGATGCTTTTTTTAACAGTAGCATTATTTTTACCCCTAATTATATTTTTATATGGATATAGTGCATAAAACAAAGCATCATATGGGTCTTGGTACATATTTTTGTCTGGAATGTTAGTTTTTGTTTCATCATAACGTAATTCTTCTAAACATTGAGTAGTTTTTGGTAAATCATCTTTATTTGCATAAAAGTTTCCATAACTCATAATATTTCTCATTCAAACTACTCTATTAGTTAATCCTGCTTCTTGATTTAAATTTGAAGCATGTTTAATAGCAGTTTGTATTATTAAAATAATATTATGTTCATCAATTAATTTTTGATTTAATCAATCCATTGCTGTTCTTGCTTTATCATCATAAAAATAAATTGTTTGTTCAAAATTTTCAAAATTATCCATTAATCCTAAAATTTCATTTACATAAGCATTAATTTTTTCATTTTCATTTATAAAATCATTTGGAGTAACTACTAATTCACAAATAATATAAGCATCGTAATAACCAGTATTATTATATTCTTTAAAACCAACTACCATAAATACAGTATGGTCTTTATGTCCAGTTGCTCAATCAACACCAACTGAATAAAAATCAAACTTATACATATCTTTTTCTTGATTATAAAATTGTTTTAAATCGTATAATTGTCAATATTTTACAGTTTTTTGAAATGGAAAAATTGTTGCATCACTATCTAAAAATTCAAAACCATAAAAAACAGTATTAAATTCATCGGGATTACTTTTTTTCATTTCTAATAATATTCTTTTTTGAATGTCTGGTAATTTATTTCAAAATGGTTGAATAGTAAATCTTAGAACAAATAAACCTAAACCACTAAACATTTCTTTATTTTCATAATAAACTTTACCAACTTTTTTAAGATTTTCCATAATTTTATCATTTAATGGTAAAAATGGCGTGCAATACTTTAAATAAAATGGATGGTATTTATCGTATGGATTACATGTAAAAGTAATGAAAAAACTTTTATAAAAATAACGAGTAATCTTTTGTCCAAAAGTAGAACTATATATATTTTTATTAATAAATGTTCAAGTTCACTCTTTAATAGGTTCATTTGATACTTTAATACGATTACTTCTAAACATAGAGTTTTGTAAACGTTCATATCGATATGTTAATTGCTTTTCAGTTAATGTTTCTTTTTCTTCTGCCATAATAATTTCATCTGTTCTTGAACCTAAAAAACTTGAACCACCTGCTTCTTTTCCAAAAATTTTATTACCATTAGCATAACCAATAAACTCAATTTGTTGATTACTTGGAAATATAATACATCCCCCATTCTTAGTAATTTTTCATTTAATGCCATGTGGATTATTAGGTAATAAATTAATATTATATGTATCTAATAAAACTTGACAAACATTCATTAAAGCACCAATTGTAGTTTCACTATGAGTATTTTCATATCTTCTTACTTCTTGAACACTACTATCGCTAAAATTACAACATATAAATAAATCAAATGCTAAGCAATTTCAAGTTTTTCTTGTTCCACGTGCAGTTGGAACAAAACGATAAAAACAATTAGTGCTACTTAGCCCTTTTTACTAGACCATTAATTTAAAAAAAACTTGAATGTATTCGAAAAACAATTGTGTTATACAATTAACACTAATTTTGACATGAAAGGATTTTTAATAATGGATAAAATTAAACAAATAGCATTAGTAATTAACAAGTTAAATATCAAACAAAAAATTCAAATTATTGATGATAGCAAAAACCAATATTCAATTAGATATCTTTTCCAACATCTTCAACTAAACCGATCAACATATTATTTTGTAAAAAACAAACAAAACCCTATTAAAAAAGAAAAAAATCAAATTAGTAATTGTACACATAAATATCAAGAATTATGCCAACTTTTACTTGAATTTCATTTTACAAGAAAAGGACAAATTTATGGCTATTTACGAATTTTTTCAGCATTTAAAGAATGATTAAAACAATACAAACATATTATTTTAAATCTAGAATTATCAACAAAACAAATGCGAAAAATTATGAAAGATCACAATCTTCAAGGATTAAAACAAACTAAAAATAACTATCCTAAAAACAAAAAAAATCCAAATAAGTGAATACCTACAATGGATAAAGTAAACAAAGATTATAAAAGTACAACCTCTTCAAATCAAATTTGATCAATGGACACTAAACAAATAAATACTAAAGAAGGTTGATTATATCTTTTTGTAATTATTGATTTTTATTCAAATAATATTGTAAGCTATAATACATGTTCAAACAAATCCTATCAAGATTTAATTCTTCCTGCACTTGAAAAAATAAATCAACAATTCTCTTGAAACCAAGTAAAAAACGTTATTTTACACTCAGATAACGCCAACGAATTTTATTGTCAAGACATCACAAATTGAGCTGCTGATAAGCAAATAATTTTAAGCAAAAAACAACCTTATGATATTGGTGGCAATGTAATATCTGAAAACTGATTTTCTCATTTATCTCAAGAATGACTACCTAAAGGTTCAAATCAATATTTTTCTCTCAATGAAGATATAAATGATGTAAACCAATATATTATGTTTTATAATTACGAAAGAATACATTCTAAATTTCTAAAACCACCAATTTCACAAATAAAAATTTAAAACTGTCTATCCAAAAGTGGTCCAGTATTTAGGGCTAACCACCTGAATTAAATTTACAACAAACAGAAGAATTATTGAGGCTTTTTAGTAATTTGTGTTTCTTTGTTTTACAAAGTACTAGTTCAGATTAATTCTGTCTTCAAATTTTATCATAAAATGAGCAATTGCTGTATTTCAATTTTGAATAGGCAATGTTCATTTTTTTGTGATATTTTCAATTGCTAAGTAAAAAATTTTAAAAACTGCCATATCATTAGGAAAAACTTTTTTATTTCTAATAACTTTTCGTAATTGGCTATTAACAGATTCAATAGCATTTGTAGTATAAATTACCCTTTTAATTTCTGCTGGATAACTAATAAAAACCATTAAATTTTCTCAATTTTTATATCAAGATTTAGCAATTTGTGGATATTGTTTATTTCATTTACTTTCAAATGATTCTAAAGCTTGCATTGCTTGTTCTTCACTACATGCTGTATAAATTGGCTTTAAATCGATAACTAGAGACTTTCGATGTTTGTATGAAACATATTTTAAGCTATTTCTAATTTGATGAACTATGCATAATTGATGTTCAGTTTTAGGATAAACTGATTGTATTGCCTCTGACATGCCTGTTAAATTATCACTACAAGCAATAAGAATATCATTTAAGCCTCGATTTTTCATTTCTGTAAAATTATTTAATCAGAATTTAGCACCTTCATTTTCACTAATTCATAAACCTAAAACATCTTTTTTACCTTCTAAATCAACTCCTAAAGCTATATAAACTGATTTGTTAATAATACGTTTATCCTGACGTACTTTAACTACGATACAATCAAAATAAATGATTGGATAAACACTATCTAATGGACGATTTTGCCATGCTTTGACATCATCAATGACATCATCAGTAATTTGACTAATTACGCTTTCGCTAATATCTGCGCCATGATATAACTCTTGCAACTGCATTCTAATATCTGATAAAGTCATACCTTTTGCATATAGTGAAAGAACTTGTTGATCAAAACCATCAAATCTTCTTTGTCTTTTTGTGATTATTACTGGTTCAAAATTACTATTGCGATGTCTTGGTACATCAATTTCAATTTTACCTTGTTGAGTTATTAATTTTTTTGATGTTGTACCATTACGAACACTGTCATTATTACTGCGTTGATTTCTTTCGTGTCCTAAATAATTTTGCATCTCAGAATTCAACATTTTTTCTAGCAATCGTTTAGTTAATTCTTTATATAAGCCTCCCTCTTTAAAAACTGTTGTTAAATCCTCAGTATTTTCTAATAATAAATCTACTGCTTTTGATATTGGATCATTGTTATTAAGATTATCTTTTTTAGCCATCTGTAACTCACTCTTTCTAGATATATAAATTATATTTACTAGAATTAATTAAACATAGTTATTTTTGTAAGTCACACAGATTACTAAACATTCCCGAATTATTTAAAAAAATAGATGATTATTTATGAAGTACATGTGATAAATCTGTATATAAATCATATAGATTTAGAAAAAGAAAATTAAAAACAAAAAAAGGTTTATTAAATTATAAACGACGTATTTGTACATATTATAACCCAAAAACACAAAAAAGGGAATTTGTTTCATTGCTAGATAACTATCTTGGTGTTAAAAAGTATAGTAAATTAACACCAGATGTTATTAAACAAATTTTAAAATATTTTGCAGATGGTAAAAAATACCGTGATGTTTGTGATACTTTTATTGAAGATTTAATAAGTAATAGTACAGTTTGTAGAAGATATAAAAAATTTGAATTACCAAAAGCTAATATTCCTAAAATTGTATTACAACCAAATCAAATATTATATATAAATATTGATGATGGACATCGAAAATTTAAGTTTAATGAAAAACACAATACTAAAAATTGTAAAAAATGTTCTATGAGATTATTAGTATTTTGTACTGGTAAAAAGAAAAATGGAAAATTAATTAATAAAAGAGCAGCCTGTCAAATAAGAGTATCAAAAACAGAAATTGGTTCTGAAAAAACTGCAAAATTAATTGAAAAATATGGTAATTTATTTTTTGAAAATTTTGACCAAGCAAATTTAATAGTTTGTGGAGATAGTGCAAAATGAATTAGAAAAACTGCTAAAATTTTAAATGCTAAATTTATTTTAGATAAATTTCATGCTTTTCATGTTTTATTTCTTGGTATAATGGCTGGAAGAAGAAAAAATAAAATTGCTAAATTACACTATCAAAATGCAATAAATTTATTTGAAAAAGGTCAATATTATGAATTAATTGATTTTTTACAATCATTAACTTTGCAATATAAAAAATTAAAAGTTGGTTATTTTATTAATGCAAAAGATGGTGTATTAAACCAAGCATTAGTTGAAAATATTGGTTGCTTTACAGAAACTAATATTAAACAAATTTTAAAGCATATGATTGGTGATAGAACCTATAACATTGATATGTATACAAAAATGGTTAATTTTAAATGCTATCAAATAAATACTGCCATCCAGTTATTATAAATTAAAACTTAAATTTAAAAAATAACTAAAAATAAAATAAAACTTATTAAAGTAAACTTTAATAAGAATTTTTGTGTTATAAAAGTAAGTATTATTGTTGACTAATATTTTTCAAGTGTTAAGATTAACATACAATTGCATATTAAAGTCAAAATTATTCTCGTCTAACTTTATAATTTTAAGACAAATTTGAATATTATTGACAACATCGGTACGCTCCCAATTTTTTTCTTCATTCTTGACATTCTTCAACTGTCATACCTTTATAAAAATTATTAACTTTACCATTTTTATCTAAAAGAGAAATATAACAATAATAACCAATTGTATTAATAGTTTTTCTTTCAAAAATTAATGCTGGATTAATTTCTCATTTATTATTTTCTTGATTAAATTTATGTGCTGATGTTATTTTTTCTCTTTGAAAATCAACAACTAACCCAGTTCTTTGTAATAATGTTAATCAACCATCTTCTTGAATTTGAACTTGTAATTCATCACCATAAGGAATTAATGCTAATTCTTTTTTAATAGGATTAATTGAAAGATTTAATTTATATAAATTAAATAAAGCATTAAATAAACTTTGTTGATTCATATTTCTTAAATCTTTACTAGAATTTCTAATCATTTCATAATAATTTCTAAATTTTAATAATTCTTCTTTATTACTTTTAATAAAATTAGGAATTTTTAATTCATTTTTATTATTATTACTCATTATTTTCTTCTCCTTTTTTATTTAATAATTCTAAAATTTCATCTAATTTTTTATTAATTTTTCCTAAGTGTTTTAATAAAATTAAAATTGATTTATCCATAAGTTACTCCTATCATTTTTTAATTGTTTTAAATCTATTATCCAAATGTACTTCAATATTTTTACTAGGATTAACTATTAAATGACTATTAATAACAATTCAATTATTTAGATTACTATCTAATTTTTTAGGTAATTTATCAAATTCAATTGAATTACAAGAATAAATAGTTTTTTCTTTAATTGATTTTTCATTAATCATTATTTATTCTCCTTATTAGTTATTTCATCAACTATTTTTTCTAAACATTTCATACATCAATATTTACTTAGTCAAATTCTTTTATTACAATATTTGCATTTATTCATTATTTATTCTTTTAATTACACTTAATTAATGTAATATTTCTTTTCTAAGTTCAAATTCAATTACATCATCATGTGTTACATCTAATAATTCAATTAAGTAATTAAGATTATTTTTAGTTTGTTCAATTTTCACTTCATTATTTTTTTCTTTACTTTGTTCTACTTCTTCATTAAATTTATTTGTTTTCATTTTTATTTTCTCCTTTAAAATATTTTGTTTTTGCATTCATTCATTCAATTATTAATTCATGTGTTATTTCTATTTTTATTTCTTGTTGACTATTTTTATTAGTTAAATAAACATAAGTTTTATAAGATGGAGTTATACCATTCTCAAGTAACATACAATAATAAGCAGTTAATTGTAATTTAATTCTTTTTAATTTATCATCATCAATACAAGCATAAGTTTTATAATCTACTAAATAATATTTATTTTCTTTTTTATCTAAATAAACTAAATCTGGTGTTCCTGCAACTAAAGTATCAGTAATAGGTTTTTCAATAATAAATTCATAATTATTTTTATCTTTAAATTTTTCTTTTAAAAAAATAAGTGATTTTTTACAATAAGAATAATTTATATTATTAGTTAATGATTTTATTTTTTTTTAATAAATTATTAATAATATTTTCTTGATTAATATTTTGTAAATATAATTCATTAAGTTTATGAACTCATTTACCACGAACTGAAGCATTTTTTAATACTTCTGGTGATATATGACTATAACCAAATTCTAAATAATTATCAATAATTCTAGAAACTGATATTAATTCTTTATTATCAATAAAATATTGATGTGTTTCTTTTTTAAAAATTAATTTACTCATATTTTAATATTCAAAAACATTTATTACATAATCTATTACCAAAAGAAGATTGTTTTCTACATTTATCACAAGAACCAACCATTCTATATTCTCTATATTCCATAAATATTTTTCCTTTCATTAATGTTTTTCTGGATTGGTACAATTCATATCAACTTCCAATACTAATATTTCATAATGTGTAATAAACGCATTTTCTAATAAACGATGTTTATAATTTTTATGAAAATTACTAGCCTCTACAAAAGTACAAAAGGCTTTATATTTTATTAAATAAACGTATGCCATATTTATTTTTCTCCTTTTAAATATTTTAGATATTCATTATCAATAAATATTTCATTTTCTTTACAGCTAGTATTATTTTTATTTCTATTTTTACAAAATATATTTCAACCATCACCAAAATAATCNCTTTATATTTTATTAAATAAACGTATGCCATATTTATTTTTCTCCTTTTAAATATTTTAGATATTCATTATCAATAAATATTTCATTTTCTTTACAGCTAGTATTATTTTTATTTCTATTTTTACAAAATATATTTCAACCATCACCAAAATAATCACAATCAATATTATGATTTTTATATTTTGGATTTAATTTTATTGCTAATTCGATTATTTCCTTTTTTTCCATATTATTATTTTCTCCTTTATTTTATTTATTGTGTTATGATATTGTTAATGAGGTATGTATTTATATATAAAACCCCCTATTTTTTTAAATAATACAAATGTAATTATTAANTTGGATTTAATTTTATTGCTAATTCGATTATTTCCTTTTTTTCCATATTATTATTTTCTCCTTTATTTTATTTATTGTGTTATGATATTGTTAATGAGGTATGTATTTATATATAAAACCCCCTATTTTTTAAATAATACAAATGTAATTATTAATTAGATTAATGGCTTCTTTACTGAGCCATAATAAGGCTATTCAAATTAATCTATAATTACATTAAGCGATACAGTGTAACATTTTAACTTACTTAACATTAAATGCTCTTTTATACTGATATAGAAGTATTTACATTTCGTACTCACTATTAGACTTCTACGACAGTTTTATTAAGTTTTAATCTTTTAACAAAAAAAGAACGATAGTTATATCGTTCTTTTTTATTTCTAAATCTATCTATTAAATTAATGCGCCCATATTGGAAAAATATTTTTTAATTTTTGTTTTTCATGTATATATAATATAGATTTGAAAATAGTGATTATTTAGTATAGCAATTTAACATATACTTTAAATCAACATTTATGAATTCAAATCCCATTTAATTATAAAACCATATACTATTAATGATTACTTTTGTTGTTTTATAAATAAAAGTTATTATATTGTATAATTAATTATATTTGAGAAATTAGATAGAAATTCAGGAGGAACCATTGTGGAAAATTTAGTAAGTGAAGAGGTAATTGAAGAAACGTATTCAAAAATTAAAGATAAAATTAGTAAGACAAGTTTGATAAAAGCAGATAAACTTTCTTCATTTTCTGGTAATAATATATTTTTAAAGTTAGAAAATTTACAAAAAACAGGTAGTTTTAAAATTAGAGGAGCTTTAAATAAAATTCTTAATTTATCAAAGGAACAGCAAGCAAAGGGTTTAATTGCTGCTAGTGCTGGTAATCATGCACAAGGAGTCGCTTTAGCAGCTTCAAGTTTAAATTTAGTATCCAAGATAGTTATGCCTGTAACAGCACCACTAGCCAAAATTGCTGCTACTAAAGAATTTGGTGGTGCTAAATGTACTGTTAAACTTTGTGGTAATATGTTTGATGATGCAATGTCTGAAGCATTAAGACTTGAAAAAGAAGAAGGGTTAACGTTAGTTCATCCATATGATGATAATTTTGTTATTGCTGGTCAAGGTACAATTGGTTTAGAAATATATGAGCAAATGAATGCAATGGGTAAAGAAATTGATTATTGTTTAGTTCCAATTGGAGGAGGAGGACTTTTAAGTGGTATTTCAATTTATTTAAAAAGTAAAAATCCAAATATTAAGTTTATTGGGATTGAGGCACAAAATGTTGATTCTTATAATCAAGCTTTAAAACAAGGAAAACCATTTAAAATTCAAGGTAAAAGTTCAATTGCTGATGGAATTGCTGTTAAACAAACAGGAGAATTAACATTTAATATTTTAAAGAAAAATGTTGATAAAGTTGTTACTATTAGCGAAGAAGAAATTGCGCAAGCAATGTTATTTTTATTAGAAAAATGTAAAATTGTAACTGAAGGTAGTGGCGCTGTTAGTGTTGCTGCTATTCTTTCTGGTAAATTAGATAAAATCATTGGTAAAGATAAAAATGTTGTTTGTGTAATTAGTGGTGGTAATGTTGATATTACTACATTAGGAACAATTATTAATAGCGCCTTAATTAGTTCACATCGACGAGTTCCTTTTTCAGTTAATGGTAAAATTAATAATAGTACTATTAGCGAAATTATTAATATTATTACTAAAAATGGTGCCTCTATTTATAAAATTCACAGTACATTTGATCGTAATAAATTAGATATTAGTAATTTTAGTATTTTTATAGTTATGGATACATCAGATGAATTTCAAAAAAATAAAATTTTTGCTGAGATTAGAGCATCAAGTTCTAACTTTACATTATTAGCTAAATAGTTTTTAAATTTGGTATTTTATTAAAACAAAAATTTAGTTTAAAAATATCAATTATATTTTAAAAAGAGACACTTTTAAAAGTGTCTCTTTTTAAAATAAATTATAGTTATTTTGCTTTTGCTAATTTAGTCATAATTTTAGATTTTTGACGAGCAGCTTTATTAATGTGATAAATGCCTTTAACAACGGCTTTATCAATTAAACTACATACTTCATTAACAAGTAGTGCAGCATTTTCTGCTTTGTTTTTTATTGATATTTCAGCTTTTTTTAAAGCAGTTTTAACTTTAGATTTATAACTTTTATTAATTTCATTTCTTTTTTGGTTTGTTTTAATTCTTTTAATTTGTGATGCAATGTTAGCCATTTTTTCTCCTTTTTTGTTTTGAACATGTTTTATAGATTAATTACAACAAAAATAATTATAACAAAAATCATAAATGTTGTATAATATTTTTTATTTTTTCAGTATAATTAATGTGTTAGCTTTTTGTTAATAGTATATTTTAATTTTTTTACACTTTTAATGTAAATTATTTGTTTAAAAAATTTAATGATAAATGTAGGTGTGGTAAATAAATGAGTTACTATTTTCGTAACCCTTATCAATTTTCTTACCATAGTATTGGTAGGATTAGAACAAGATTAAAATTGCAAGACTTAAATGATATCCAATTACGTGAATATTGTTTAAAATTGATTAATGAGTCTTATGATATTGAAGAGACAAAAAGTTTTAAATATATTAGAGTAAATAAAACACATCTTTACTTTGTAATTAAAAAAGATGTTAATTTAATTTTAACAATTTCACCGATGAGTCCAACTAAACTATTAGCAGTAATCGAGGAAAATTTATAAATCAAAAAAAGAGGAATAAAAAATGGGAAATTTATCTAGTCAATGATGAATGTTAGCACTTATAGGAGTACTTTTAATAATTTTTATTTTTACAACCATTTCAGCAAAAAAAAAGAAAAAAGAAGAGAAAAAACAACGTCAAAAAGAAGTAAAAAATATTATTAAATCCTTTATGCGTGATGAATTAAAATTGCAACATAAAACATTAGAATTTGAACAAGTAGTTTCACGTAGTAGTAAAGAATATCGCTATCGTGATGTTTTTGATGTAATTGT
Source organism: Spiroplasma endosymbiont of Danaus chrysippus (assembly GCF_902809815.1). Classification (GTDB taxonomy): domain Bacteria; phylum Bacillota_I; class Bacilli_A; order Mycoplasmatales; family VBWQ01; genus Spiroplasma_E. The sequence goes on from NZ_CADDIL010000002.1 coordinate 223,745, forward strand.
AAAATTATATGATTCTAAGAAAAATGATTTATTTGCAACTAAAGCATTTGAGGTAGAAGGGTTTACTAAACAATTATCAAAGAAAGAATTTGAAACAATTTGAAAAGTAAATTGTGAATTAGATTTAGAAGAAACACTTAAGAAAATTGAAATCTCAAAAAAACGTAGTGGTAAAATTAAAATAAAAAGAAAGACAGCAGAAGAAAAAGCAGCAATTAAAAAAGAAAATGAATCCGTTAAACTTGCAATTGAAGAAGAACGTTTACAAAATAAAGAAAATAAAAAACGTGCTAAAAATTTAGAAAAACCTAAAATTGCAATTCATGATAAATTTTCTGGATGAAAAGATAAATAAATCTTTATTTTTAAGTAGGCAATTGGGTGATATGTAATGAAAATTTATAAAGATGATTATAAGCATTTCCGTATTTGTCGAAAACTTTCATGATTTTTAAATGCAAAAAATTATGCTTTAGTTAAGCATTTAATTGAAGAGAAAAAGATAATAAATTTTGTTGAACTAACGCATACTAAAACAAGTAGTAAATTTAAATCTAATTTAATTACTATTTCTGATTTAGACGATGATACATTTGAAAATAATTATAATGAAGAAGATGATTCTGAATTTTATCTTGGTGAAACAATTGCAGACGGTATTGAAACTGGGCACTATGCTCAAGAATATTTTAAAGTAAAATATTCTTGTTTTAATTTTGAGTCTGAACCGGATAATAATGTTATAGAAATTATTAATAATAAAGAGTATGATGTTTTATTTGAACCAAGATTTGAATATCAGGGCTGTGTTACTAAGTGTGATATTTTAAAACGAAATAATGATGGTTGGGATTTAATTGAAGTAAAAGCAGTAACTTGAGTTAAAGAAGAACATATGTGAGATTTACTTTATCAGTATGATATTTTAACCAAATGTGGAATTAAAGTAGTTAATACTTATATTATGTATTTAAATAATAATTATGTTAGGAAAGAAAAAATAGATTTAAATGAATTATTTATTGTTAATGGATCAACTTGGCAAAAAAGTCCAAATACTAAAAAAAATTTTAGTCTTTTTGAATCAATTCAAGATGAAATTTTAAATAATAATTTGAAATTACAATATGAAAATATTAAGAATATTATTAAAATTAGTGATATTGACGAAATAGTTAAATTATTAACTTTACCTTATTGTCATGAAAATAGTAATCAATTTTGTCCTCATATTTTTAAATATTTTTCTATTCATAATACTATTTTTGAATTATATCGTTTAAGAAAAACTAAGAAAGCATTGTGATATTATGAAGAAGATTTGTTAGAAATTAATGATGAAAGATTATTACCATTTTTAACAAAGTCTAATTTACATTTAAGACAATATGATGTAATTAAAAATGGTGAAAAATTAATTGATGGCAATAAATTTGTTGATTTAAAAATTGAATACAAAAAGTACCAATATCCAATTTATATGTATGATTTTGAGACTATGAAATCTGCAATACCTAAGTTTAAAAATAGTAAACCATATCAACAAATTCCTTTTCAATATTCTGTCCATGTATTATTAGCACCAGATTTTGATTTTAAAACTTATAAATCAATTAAACATTATGAATTTTTAGCAGATGGCAATGATGATCCAAGAGAAATGTTAACAAAAAAATTATGTCATGATTTAATTAATATTCATGGTAAGGGTACGTATGTTGCTTATAATCAATCATTTGAGAAATCTGTTCTTAAAAAATTAGCTTATTATTACCCTCAATATAAAAATAAATTATCATTAATTCATGATGGTACTATTGATTTACAAGATTTTTTTAAAGAATTTAAAATTTATAAAGAACAGTTTTATGGTTCTCTTTCAATTAAAAAAACTTTACCAGCATTTGAGCCTTCCTTTTCTTATGAAGGATTAGTTATTAAAAAAGGAGACATGGCATCAGAAGTTTTTCGTAGAAGAGTTGAAAATAACATTAGTTTAACTAATTGAATTCATAATTTTCGTGAAAATATGTTAAAATATTGTGCTCAAGATACTTTAGGTATGGTAGTATTATTCTGACATGTAAAAAATATTATTGAAATGTACAAAGCAAAAATTGAGGGCGAAAATTATGAAAAAATTTAAAATTTTATTTATGGGTTCTTCTTTTTTTTCTGAAAATATTTTAAAAACATTGTTATTAACAATGAAAAATGAAATTGAAATAGTTGGTGTTGTTTGTCAGCCAGATCGTAAAATTGGTCGTAAACAAGAAGTTGTTCCTTTAGCAATTAAACAATTGGCACAAGAATATCAAATCCCTGTTTTCCAACCCGAAAATATTATTGACAGTTTAAAAGATTTACAATTATTAAATATTGATGTTATTCTTACTTGTGCTTATGGTCAATTTTTACCAAAAGCAATTTTAAATTTACCAAAATATAAATGTTTAAATATTCATGCTTCATTATTACCATCATTGCGTGGTGGTGCCCCTATTCAATGAGCAATTATTAATGGATTACAAACTACTGGTATTACATTAATGAAAATGGTAAGTAAAATGGATGCAGGAGCAATTTATGTTCAAGAACAAGTTTCAATTGGTATTGAGGATACATATACTTCTTTAGTTAATAAATTGATAACTTTAGCACAAAATATTTTAAAAAAATATTTATTAAAAATCATTAATAATGAAATTGAAGAACAAGAACAAGATGAAAATAAAGTAACTTTTGGTTTAAATATTAAAAGAAGTGATGAAAAAATTAATTGAAATCTTTCAGCACAATTAATTTCATGTCATGTTCGTGGATTGTATAATACACCAATTGCTTATACTATGTTGAATGATAATATATACAAAATTCATCAACTAGCAGTAACTAATGAATTATCAAATGCTCTGCCAGGAACAATTGTTGCAATAAATAAATTAGGTATTATTGTTGCCACTAAAACTAATAACATAGTAATTAAAGTTATTCAACCAGCAGGTAAAAAAGAAATTATAGCAGCTTGTTACTATGGTTCTAAAATTAATCCAATTGCAATTGGTTTTATCTTTAAATAGTAAAAAAAAATAACCAATATTTTTTGGTAATCTAGGAGGAAAAGATGTATCGTTTTCGATCAATTAAATATTTAGCAATGACTGGTATTATTACTGGTTTATTAGTAACAATTGGTTATTGTTCAACTTTTCTTTTTGGTTGAGCAATTACTAGTTTATTTGCTGGAAATTCTACTTTACAATTATTTGATGCTGTTTTTATTCCATTTTGTGCTTTTTTTGAAGGACCAATGCTGTTATTTGCAGGACCAATTGCGGGTGGCATTTTTGATTTAATTAGCGGTGTTAAAATTGTGGTTATTCCTATTACAATTTTTATTAGAATTTTAATGTTTTTTGTTATTAAGTTATTAATTAATAAATCTTGATGAAGTATTGTTTATACTTTCTTTTTTGCTGCTATTTTACTACTTATTTACCCATTGTCTTATTTAGTAATTTATCAAGATTATGCTATTACAGTTAATGAATTAATTACTGATAGTATTCAAGCTATCTTTGCTTATTTTGTTGCTATTCCACTTTATTATGCTCTTAGTAAAAATAAAATTAGATCAAATTATAGTTTTTGAAATGATCAAGAATTTGATTATTTAAAAAATAAAAAAATAACTGTTTTAGAATAGTTATTCAAAAGATCATAAAATATTTGGTATTAAATTAATTATTTTTGTGATGAAGAGAGAAAATAATGATTGAATAAAAAGATAAAACAGACATTCTTTATAAGAATAGTTTGTAATAAATTTATTATGCTCTGGGTCATTTCTGAAAGGTATTTTGTTATTTTCTTCAAAATTTATTATTTCATCAATAAGTTTTTTATTTATATCAATATATTTTTTTAGATTATTTAAATTAGAATTATTAATATTGGTTGCAATTAATATTTTTAAATAATCTAAAGTATATTTTCACTTTTTTTCTTTTTTATTTATTATTACTTGATTTATTTTTTTAAGAAATCTTTCATTTATTGAATATAAATTATTGGCATAGTTAATAATTTGCTCATTTTTATCTCCAAATTCTAATTTTCTGATATTAATTTTTTCAAATTTTAAATTATTTAAAAAACTATTAATTTCTATTCATTCATTAAATAATTGTTTTAATGAGTCTCTATTTGAAAGTTTATAGTTTAGTTTTTTCTGGTGTTCATCAAGAATCTTTTCTTCTATATATTCTAACCCTAAATTTTTGTTTAAATTTCTTATATTTTGTGCCGTTCCATCAATTTCTGATTCAATAAAACTTCTTAGATTCATAGTATTTATATTTTGAAAATTTAGTTCATTAAAGAATTTGGAAAATTGATTAATAATAATATTTTCAATTAAATAATCAGAATCAAAATTGTTAATTATTTTTTTTGATTTTTTAAAAATTAATAAAACTTCAAATATATAATCTTCTAATTTATTTAAGTTTAACATTTTATCACTTCCTAATTTAATTAGGAATAATTAACATATAATAAATTATTTTAATTATTAAAAGTAAAAAGATCAATTGATCTTTTTATTTAAATTTGTTTTGTAATGGTATTTAATTGTAAAATAAGTGTATTCTTTACTTATTATCCATTATTTATATCTAATATAGACAATATCGTTTAATTTTATAAACTTAATATAAGTTTATACCCATTTACTTAAGTTTTAAGGTAAAGGGTTTTTAATTAAAATAAGGAGAAAAAGGTTTTATGAATAAAAAAAATTAAAAAAAGTTTTAAAAAAATATCTAAGTTAAAAAAAGTAATTAAAAATCATATAATCGATCCAACACCATCTGAAACAGTTATTGGAACTACTGTTCTTTCTGCTGCTGCTATTAGTGGTATTATGATTGGGGCTGGTCGTGCGCCTGTTATTGTTCCTGCACTTGCTGGTGGTATTATTGCAGTGGGAACGGTTTCTGCTATTACATATATAGTAGAAAAAATAAATGAATCAGAAAATGATAGTGTTATTGAAGGTAGTAAATCTCAAACAAAGAGATTAACATCAGTAATATAGATAAATTAATATAATGAAATATTATTTTTTAATATTTAATTAATAATAAAAAAATGAATAATTATTATATTCATTTTTTTATTTTAAATAATAGTTAGCGTATATTCACTATTAAATTGAATTTCACCAATTGAAAGAGGCTTTTTAGTAATCTGTGTTTCTTTGTTTTACAAAGTACTAGTTCAGATTAATTCTGTCTTCAAATTTTATCATAAAATGAGCAATTGCTGTATTTCAATTTTGAATAGGCAATGTTCATTTTTTTGTGATATTTTCAATTGCTAAGTAAAAAATTTTAAAAACTGCCATATCATTAGGAAAAACTTTTTTATTTCTAATAACTTTTCGTAATTGGCTATTAACAGATTCAATAGCATTTGTAGTATAAATTACCCTTTTAATTTCTGCTGGATAACTAATAAAAACCATTAAATTTTCTCAATTTTTATATCAAGATTTAGCAATTTGTGGATATTGTTTATTTCATTTACTTTCAAATGATTCTAAAGCTTGCATTGCTTGTTCTTCACTACATGCTGTATAAATTGGCTTTAAATCGATAACTAGAGACTTTCGATGTTTGTATGAAACATATTTTAAGCTATTTCTAATTTGATGAACTATGCATAATTGATGTTCAGTTTTAGGATAAACTGATTGTATTGCCTCTGACATGCCTGTTAAATTATCACTACAAGCAATAAGAATATCATTTAAGCCTCGATTTTTCATTTCTGTAAAATTATTTAATCAGAATTTAGCACCTTCATTTTCACTAATTCATAAACCTAAAACATCTTTTTTACCTTCTAAATCAACTCCTAAAGCTATATAAACTGATTTGTTAATAATACGTTTATCCTGACGTACTTTAACTACGATACAATCAAAATAAATGATTGGATAAACACTATCTAATGGACGATTTTGCCATGCTTTGACATCATCAATGACATCATCAGTAATTTGACTAATTACGCTTTCGCTAATATCTGCGCCATGATATAACTCTTGCAACTGCATTCTAATATCTGATAAAGTCATACCTTTTGCATATAGTGAAAGAACTTGTTGATCAAAACCATCAAATCTTCTCTGTCTTTTTGTGATTATTACTGGTTCAAAATTACTATTGCGATCTCTTGGTACATCAATTTCAATTTTACCTTGTTGAGTTATTAATTTTTTTGATGTTGTACCATTACGAACATTGTCATTATTACTGCGTTGATTTCTTTCGTGTCCTAAATAATTTTGCATCTCAGAATTCAACATTTTTTCTACCAATCGTTTAGTTAATTCTTTATATAAGCCTCCCTCTTTAAAAACTGTTGTTAAATCCTCAGTATTTTCTAATAATAAATCTACTGCTTTTGATATTGGATCATTGTTATTAACATTATCTTTTTTAGCCATCTGTAACTCACTCTTTCTAGATATATAAATTATATTTACTAGAATTAATTAAACATAGTTATTTTTGTAAGTCACACAGATTACTAAACATTCCCAATTGAAAATTTTACTTTAATAACATCACCTTTTGCAAAATAAGTTCCATCATTTACGGACTTACTTACTTTAACTTTAAAGTGGTCACCTTGTTTCATAAGATCAGCAATTCTTTCTCCTAAAGAATAAATTGGACTTTTTAGATAGTTTGTTAAATCTGTATCAACTAATAATTTTGATTTAGGTTGTCCAATTTTAAATTCTGGAATATCATTAAAGTTATTTAATGATATGTTAGATGTGGTTGGTAATTTAGGTAATACAAGACCATCATTTGGGTTGGATAAAATATTTAATAAATAATTTTCAGATAATTGTTTATTATTTTTTTCAAAAAATATAGTTACTGTACCACCACCTGTAATTATATAATCTGTATGATCTATTTTTTTATTAATTATTGGTGAGTAAGATTTAACTTTCATCTTAATGGATTGTGTATCACTATGTTTAAAAAGTCTATATTTTCCTTGACCATTAACTACTTTTAATTTTAAAATATCAACTAAAAAGTTAGCAGCATCAGCAGATTTAGCTTTAGCAGTTTCGCTATCATTTTCTAATAAATTGCTGGCAGTAATATTGTTTAGTTGAATAGAGTTTCATTTTGTTAATTTAGTTATATTATTTTGATAGATATCTAATTTTTTAGATTCAAATAATAATTCAACAATCAAATTAGATATCTAAAAAATTAAAATTTTTTTGTACTTGCATATTCATTTTTAGATTATCATCTGATTGACATGCAATGAGTGAGCTTGTACTAACTGTTGTTAAAATAACTGCTGTCATTAATTTAAATAAAGTTTTTATATTTTTCATATTTTTTCTTTCTCCTTTTAAATCTAGAAAAATTTTAGTTATTTTTAAAAATTTAGTAATTAATTAAAAATAATTTTCTGATATAAATTATATATTTTTAGCACTTATTAATGATTTTCATAATAATTTTCTTTTGTTGGTGTTGTTTTAATAATTTTAAAGTTGAATAAAAAAATCTTTAGTGAATAAAAAAATATTTAAAATAAAACTGCTCAATTGAGGAGTTTTATTTTAAAAAATGTTATTTTTGAATTAAATATTTTTTATAAACTTTAAATTGGTTGTTCTGGATTGACTGTAACATCTAATTCATTAGATTTACCATATAAGGTTAATGGAATAGAATAATATAATTCGTTATTGTTAGCATACATTAAACAATTATTAGCAAATTGATTTTTATTTAATTCTGTTAGAAGTTCATAGAAATTATATGTTTGTCAACCTTTATTAACATTATCTTCTCAATAATATAAATTTCCAGAAAAAGTTGAACTCTTATCTAATTTTAAAGTTAGAATATAGTCAGATTTAGTATTATTTAAAAATATATCATAATCTATATTTACCTTTTTATGAGGTAATACATTTATTTTTTGACATGGATATTTTAATGTTACTGATTCAGAATTTGTATTTGTGGTACTATGACTAAAGTTAAAATTAAAGGTTGTTTCTTCAAAAGGTATTAATATTTTTTCACTTATACCAACATCATATGTATTAGTAACAGAATAAGTATTTGTTACTTCTTTATCGTATTCTTGTATACTAAGTTGTTGTTCAAGGTTTGTATTATTTTTAATATTAAGTTTCATATTTTCCAATCAATAACCTTTATTTTTCATATGACCCATTACAAGAATATCTAGAAAATTTCATATATTAAAATCAAATTCTTGTCTATAACTTAAAGTAATTTCACCTTTGTAGTCACCATTTCCTTCAATTATAACACTTTTAGTATTAATATAAACTTTAATATTAAAATCATTAATAGTTAAAATACTAGCATCATAATTTATGCTTTTGATACCAATTAAAAGTTCCTCTTTGGTTGGAATTAAATTTTTTGCTAAAATTTTAATAAATCCTAGGTTTTGATTTGCTATAAGTAAAGTAAACTTAAGTCTTTTTTCTCTTGTGTGGTTGTAATATTTATATTTATCGTTTTTTCACCCGTAAAGTTTATAGAATTACTTAATGCAATTATTTTTATAATTAATTTTCTATTTTTAATATCAGCATCTTGTAGAGGTGTATTATTATTTTTACTAATTTTTACATCGCTTAGTTGTAAATTTGAAAATGTTTTTTTCTTAATTTATTAATTAATTCAACTTTAAAAACTTTTACATTATTATCAAGTGTTGTAATGTCTAAGTTATCAGATAAACCTTTTAAATCTTTTTTATGTACAGGATATACTGCTCCTCCACAAGCAACTAAACTAATACTTGTTGGTGTTGCAACCATTAAAGATAATATAAATCTTAGCAGTTTTCTCATAATTATTTACCACCTTATCTTTTTCTTATTAAATTTTTTTATTGTTTAAATTTTGGTAATTTACTGGGATTATCAATTTTTGAGCCAGTAGCAAAATTACTGTGCTCTATTATTTTTTTTTACATTTTATTTTGAAAGGTTTTGATTGAATGATCTTGCATTAAAAAACATTTTATTCATATTTGTTACATTAGAAGTATTTCAATTTGAAATATTTTGATTAAATGTTAAAGCATCAGCAAACATTGAATTCATATTTATTACATTTGATGTATTTCAATCTGCAAGACTTTGATTAAATGCAATGGCATTTTGAAAGATAAGACTTAAATCTGTTACTTTTGAAATGTCTCACTTTGAAATATCTTGATTGAAGACAATAGCATCTCAAAACATATGTTTTAAAGATGTTATTTCTGGTGGTAATTGATCTGGTACTTTTTGAATTGTTTTTGGCATTTTAACTACTTGAATTTGATTAATGATGTTTTTATAAAATCCAATTTGAACAATTTCTTTACTATTTATCTTTGATAAGTCTTTTTCACTAGTTGTTATTTGTTTGCCATCTTTGTCAATATAAATTGTGTCTTGTTGAGTTTTATTAATTATATGTACATTTTGTTGCCAACTACTATTTAAATTAACATTATTTATAATTGTAATTGCTAAAATACTTAATGTTGTTAATATTTTTTTTCATATTATTAACACCCTCTCTCCTTTATTTTTTGTTATTATAATTTTACATGATTTTAAAAAATAGTTATTTATGTATATATCTTTTCATATATTGTTAAGTGATAGTTTAATATATTTATAACATTATCTGCAACTTTCGATTTAATTTTATTTAAACTTTGGTATACTAAAACATAGTAAATAGTTTATAAGCAAAAGATAGGTGAATAAATAATATTATGAGTATCGATAAAAAATACATTAGAAATTTTTCAATTATTGCCCATATTGATCATGGTAAATCAACTTTGGCTGATCGTATTTTAGAATTAACTAATGCTGTTTCAAAAAGGGAAATGAAAAATCAATTGTTAGATTCACTAGATTTAGAACGTGAACGTGGCATTACAATTAAATTAAATAGTGTACAACTTAAATATCAATCATTAGATGGTCATACTTATTTGCTCCACTTAATTGATACTCCAGGTCATGTTGACTTTACTTATGAAGTATCGCGTAGTTTAGCAGCATGTGAAGGTGCCATTTTAGTAGTTGATGCTGCTCAGGGTATTGAAGCACAAACTTTAGCAAATGTATATTTAGCATTAGATAATGATTTAGAAATTATTCCTGTTATTAATAAAATAGATTTACCAAGTGCTGAACCAGAAAAAGTTAAGGAAGAAATTGAAAAAGTATTGGGTTTACCTGCTGATTATGCGCCTTTAATTTCTGCAAAAACAGGTATTAATATTCGCGATGTTTTAGAAGCAGTTATTAAATATATTCCTTATCCAATTGATGCTGATGATAATGAACCATTGCGTGCTTTAATTTTTGATTCATTATATGATAAATATCGTGGAGTGATGGCATTTATTAGAATCAAAACTGGTGTAATTAAAGTTGGCGATAAAGTAAGAATGATGTCAACTGGTGCCGAATATGAAATTACTGAATTAGGAGTACGCACACCAAAAGAAGAAAAGAGAGAAATGTTAACAGCTGGTGAAGTTGGTTGAATTAGTGGTGCAATTAAAATAATTAGTGATATTCATGTTGGTGATACGATTACTAGTGTTATTAATCCTGCTGATGTACCATTACCAGGTTATAAAACTTTAAAACCAATGGTTTATTGTGGTTTATATCCAATTGATACTAATAAATATCAAGAATTAAAGGATGCATTATATAAAATTCAATTATCGGATGCCTCATTAATTTTTACTGCTGAAACATCACAAGCATTAGGTTTTGGTTTTCGTTGTGGTTTTTTAGGGTTATTACATATGGATGTTATTCAAGAACGTTTAGAGCGTGAATATAATTTAGTTTTAATTTCAACAGCTCCTTCTGTAATTTATGAAGTAAATTTAACTAATGGTGAAAAGTTAATAATTGATAATCCAGCAAAATGACCAACTGTGCAGACAATTAAAAGTGTAGAAGAACCATTTGTGCAAGTAACAATAATGACACCAGAACAATATGTTGGTGCCTTGATGCAATTATGTCAGGATAAACGTGGAACTTATTTAGATTTAAAATATGCTGATAATTTACGAAGAACTCTTATTTATAATATGCCACTGAATGAAATTGTCATTGATTTTTTTGATAAATTAAAATCAATATCAAAAGGTTATGCTTCATTAGATTATGAATTAATTGGTTATCAGGAAAGTAAATTAGTGAAAATGGATATTTTATTAGCAGGTAATATTGTTGATGCATTATCTGTTATTGTTCATAAGGATTTTGCTTATGATCGTGGGCGTGTTTTATGTGAAAAATTAAAAAAATTAATTCCAAAACAAAATTTTGAAGTTGCTATTCAGGCTGCTATTAATAATAAAATTATTGCTCGTCAAACTGTGCAAGCAGTTAGAAAAGATGTTATTGCTAAATGTTATGGTGGTGATATTACAAGAAAAAGAAAACTTTTAGAAAAACAAAAAGAAGGAAAGAAAAAAATGAAATCGATTGGTAATGTTGAATTACCACCAGAAGCATTTCGTGCTGTTTTAAAAATAGATGAAGAAAATTAATAAATAAGTTAAAAATATTTGATTTGTTTTTTTCTAAATTGGATTATTTGAAAATAAAAATGAGATTTCTCACAATTTTATGTTAAATATATAGTATTTTTTTTAATTCTGCAATTATTTCCATTTTAATTTTTATGTAATTTTTTTGCATTTCAATATTAATTAAATTCGCTTGACTTTTTAAATGATTATTTTCTAAATTATTTTTTATTATTGCGTGACACTCAATTTCTCTAGAGTAATTTTTAATCATATTTTTTATGTTATTAATCATTTTATATTCCCCATTTTAAAGTTTTATAAATAATTTATTTATATTTTTTATTATATCATTTTATTTATAATTTTTATAAATAAAATGATATAATTTTTTATAATAAATCCAGTATTCATAGAAAAATAAATTAAAAGCAAGTTTAAATAAAATGATATAATAAAAAAACAATTCCCTAAGAAATTGATAAAATTTTAATTTATAATAAGTATATTAATAATAGGGAGATTGTCAAAAATCCGCAATAAATTAAATCTTATATAGTCTTATTATAATTTTAGACAAGAAATAATTTGGATTTTTATGAAATTGTACACTCATATTACTATTTTTTAAATTTATTGCAACTAAAATACTTATAATTAAGTTTGTTAAGTGTTAAACTTATGAAATAAAGTTAAGGAGAATTTAAAGATGAAAAATAAAGCACTTAAAAAATTACAGTTAATAACTGTATCATTATTTATTTTAACTATTTTAACTTTAATTATAGGATTAATATTAATAGATTTTAGTCATTTTAATCTTTTTTATTTAAACAAAAAATTAAATTGTATTAATGGATTTGATTTGTTAAAACACTTTCGATTAAGTTTTATCATAGAGCATTCTGCAAAATATTTTTATAATTTTGGAACTCATCATATTAAAGAAAATTATTATGAATGAATTGAATTACAAAGTGGAATTTTTTTGGTTTTATTTTTACTTCCAATTTTATTTTTTATAACTATATCATTAACTTTTTTCATTATTGGTTTCAAAACAAAATTAAAAAATAATAATTTTTGAGATGCTATTCAAAATTGTGAAATAATCAATAATTATTACATTCATTAAAATTATGTTTCTAAATTTATTTTATTACATTTAAAAATAACCATTTTAATATAAATTGAAATATTATATGTTCTATTACCAATCATTTCTTTTAAAACATGTCAAATATTAGTTTCTGTAAAACAACCAATATTTCACTTTGCACCTTGATTTTCAATACCTTCTTTATTATTTTTAAAGTATTGTTTTTTTTAATTTTTTATGATTATCTAATTGATTATATAAATAGTTAATTAATTGTTCATATTGACCATTATTAAGGTGGTTAGCCCTAAATACTGGACCACTTTTGGATAGACAGTTTTAAATTTTTATTTGTGAAATTGGTGGTTTTAGAAATTTAGAATGTATTCTTTCGTAATTATAAAACATAATATATTGATTTACATCATTTATAGCTTCATTGAGAGAAAAATATTGATTTGAACCTTTAGGTAGTCATTCTTGAGATAAATGAGAAAATCAGTTTTCAGATATTACATTGCCACCAATATCATAAGGTTGTTTTTTGCTTAAAATTATTTGCTTATCAGCAGCTCAATTTGTGATGTCTTGACAATAAAATTCGTTGGCGTTATCTGAGTGTAAAATAACGTTTTTTACTTGGTTTCAAGAGAATTGTTGATTTATTTTTTCAAGTGCAGGAAGGATTAAATCTTGATAGGATTTGTTTGAACATGTATTATAGCTTACAATATTATTTGAATAAAAATCAATAATTACAAAAAGATATAATCAACCTTCTTTAGTATTTATTTGTTTAGTGTCCATTGATCAAATTTGATTTGAAGAGGTTGTACTTTTATAATCTTTGTTTACTTTATCCATTGTAGGTATTCACTTATTTGGATTTTTTTTGTTTTTAGGATAGTTATTTTTAGTTTGTTTTAATCCTTGAAGATTGTGATCTTTCATAATTTTTCGCATTTGTTTTGTTGATAATTCTAGATTTAAAATAATATGTTTGTATTGTTTTAATCATTCTTTAAATGCTGAAAAAATTCGTAAATAGCCATAAATTTGTCCTTTTCTTGTAAAATGAAATTCAAGTAAAAGTTGGCATAATTCTTGATATTTATGTGTACAATTACTAATTTGATTTTTTTCTTTTTTAATAGGGTTTTGTTTGTTTTTTACAAAATAATATGTTGATCGGTTTAGTTGAAGATGTTGGCAAAGATATCTAATTGAATATTGGTTTTTGCTATCATCAATAATTTGAATTTTTTGTTTGATATTTAACTTGTTAATTACTAATGCTATTTGTTTAATTTTATCCATTATTAAAAATCCTTTCATGTCAAAATTAGTGTTAATTGTATAACACAATTGTTTTTCGAATACATTCAAGTTTTTTTTAAATTAATGGTCTAGTAAAAAGGGCTAAGTAGCATGATTATATTCTTCTAAATATTTTTCTTTATTTCCAGCCATTATTCCAAGATATAATGTTCTAATTAAATGAAATTTATCTAAAACAAACTGTGCACCTAAATAATCAGCAACTTCTTTAATTCATCCTGCACTATCACCACAAATAATAATTTTTGCTTGTTCAATATTTTCATAAAATTTTTGACAATGTTCTTTAACAAATTCAGCAGTTTTTTTAACTCCAATTGGAGTTCTTGTTTTTCTTATAATTGCTTTTACTCTTTTATTTTGTACTTTATGATTAATATTATCTGTATATGTTACTATTAATCTCATAGAGTGTTTTGTACCTTTACGTTTAAAATCTCAAAATTTTCGATGTCCATCATCAATTGCTACAAAAATAGGTTGATTTTTTTGCAATTTTACTTTTACTGGATTTGCTTCATTTATTTCTAAATTTTTAAAAACTCTATGAACACTACTAACACTAATACCTGCTTTTTTACAAATCGCACAAATATCACGATATCTTTTTCCATCAGCAAAATTTTCAATAATAGTATCTTCGATATCTTCACCAATTCTTTTATATTTTGGAAGTTCCATTTTTTCATCAACTAAACAAACACGAACTAATTTTTGTAATTTTTCATCAAAATATTCATAAATTCTTCTTTTATAAGTTACCATTCCATATAATGTTTTTCTTGTTCGATATTGAAAATCAACAATTTTATATTTCTTTTTATCTCTTGTATTTTTTATTCTTCTATCTCATTTTTCTCATTTATTTTTAAAATTTTCGACAATTAATTTATCAATTTTAGGATATTGTTCTTTATAATTTCATTTATAATTAAAATCAATATTAAAATTCATTTTTTCTCCTAACTTTTTTTAAAATTTTAAATTTATTGTAAATATATTTAAAAAAATATTTTACTTTAATATTATAAACATATATAAGTGTAATTTTAACTAAAATAAAAATTATTTAAAAAATCACTTTCATATTTGCAATATAATAAACAATTTCAATATAATTAATAGTATAGGTATCATAAAATAAACGCCTTTAATTTAGGCGTTATTTTACATTTAAAAGCATATTGTAAAAATAATGAAAAATAAGTACAATTTACTTGTTAAAGTTTATTAAAGTTTAAAAATAAGGGAGTAATTGAATATGAAAGATTGAATAATAGGAGTATTATTCGTAATAACTTTTATATCTCTGATGATATTTAGTTATATTTATAATTGATATAAATTAAAAAAAGAAATAAATAAAATTATAAATTAAAATTAAAATTTTAAAATAAATGAAAAATAAAATAACATTAGCATTAGCACTAACTGGTGCTACAACTGGAACAATAGGATTAATCATGGGGGTGCTTACCCATGAAAATAGTAAAGATTTATCATTTTATAATTATGACCGTACGAAAACTGTTGGTGGTAAAGGAGCAATTATATGGTCACATAAAAGTGGAGATTATCATAAAATAGATTTATATTTTGATATCAAACCAAGACATCAAGGAGATATAAAATGAGATGGCAAATATCCTGATGGAGGGCGCATTGCAAACTTGGATACGATTTAATAAAAATACAAATGAGAGATAAAACTCTCATTTTTTAATTGTTAAATAAAAAAACTTTAAAACTCTCATAGATAGTCTAATTATGAGTACTAAATGTAAATACTACTACATGAGTATAAAAGAGTAATTTATTTATTTTTATTGAATTGTTATTGTATGAAATTGAAATTAAATTTGTATAGAAATGCAATAACCATAAACCCTGTTCTTTAATTATTTTTAAATTATTACATATAAAGGGGGTTATATATTACATACATAACTTATCAATAATATCATAACATAAATAAATTAATTATTAAATATAATTTTTATTTACGTATATGTGCTTCACTCATCAAGAGTGAAAGCACAATATATTACGTATACGTATTAATAAAAATATATATAAGCCTTTTATCACTGTAGGTGATAAGGCTTATACGTAAAAATACTTATTAGAAAGGAATATTATATGCCAAATATTAGTTTAGATTTAAAAACTAAAATACAAGAAACAAATAATGGAATATTATTAGAAATTGGTGAATATGAAACATGATTTCCTAAACAATTTACTAATATTAATGAAAAAAATAAAAAAATAATAATAAAAATAATAGAAGATTTTAATTATCAATTAGGTAAAAAATCAATTACAAAAGATATTGAAAGTATTAAAGGTAGTGATATTTTAAAATATATAAAAAATATTTCAGATATTACTACAAATGAAAATGAATTAATATCTTGTGAATTTTATGAACAATATAATGGTTATTATATTTTTACAAATGATAAAAATCAAGAATGTTTTAAATATAACATTACATGAGAACAAGATATGAAAAGTTTTAAAATAAATAATCCATATAATGATAATGATTTAGCAATAAATTATATTGTTACACCAATGAAAGATATAAATACTCATAATGAAAAAATATTTTATTTAAAGTATTAAAGGAAATTAATATGTTATTAAATATTGAAAAAATAGAATTAATTAAAAATTTATGTAATGAAAAATTACTTAAAAATAAAAAATATATTGAAATACAAGAAATATTAAAAATTATAGAAAGAGAGTAAAAATGGAAGAAATAGATAATTTAGAAATACAAGAAGATAATAAAGAATTACAAAATAAATTATTAAAAGAACAAATTGAATTAATTGAAGAACAAAAAGAATTTTATAAAAAATCATGAAAAAGTAGAATTGTATTTTTAACAATTTGAATAATTATTATGATTTTAACATTAATAATTATTGCTTCTAAATATTCTTAATTAAAGGAGTTAATATAAATGATTAATTTAAAAGAAGATAAAAGAATATATTTAAAATATGAAGAAATTGAAAAAATATTTGGTTCATGTGATATTTGTCATAAAAATTCATCATTTGCAAATAGAACTTGTAATAAATGTTTTTATAAATTAATAGCTGAAAAAAATGGAATTTGCAAAGATGTAAATAATTTAATTTGTATAGGCGTAAACGATTTAATTTGATTTTCTATAAATGATGAAATTTGAATAGATTAGAATTACAAAATGCAAGAAAATTAATAGAAAAATTTGAAGAATTACAAGAAGAATTTAATAGTAAATATGAAAATTGAGAAATTACAATTGATGATGATGGTGATTTAAAAACTTATAATGATTATTTTACATATGAAGATGTAAATAAATTAGAACAAGCAATTATTGATTATAAAAGAATTTTTAAAGGTTAAAGGAGATAAATAAATATGGTAGCAGCTCCAAAAAAGAAACCAGAAGATTTAATTATTAAACAAATTCATATTAGATTAAATAAAAATGATTATTATGAATTAAAAAAGATGTGTTTAGAAGAAGATATTACAATTAATAGTTTTGTAAAAAATTTAATTAAAAATGCAATAAANAAAGAAACACATCAATATTTTATAAATAAAAAAGAATTAATATCAGTAAGTAAAATACTTGATTATTATTTAGGTAATTCATATTGTAAATGTAATAAATGTAAACATTGTTTTAATATTCATAATGCAAGAATTCGTGGTAATTTTGTTCATAAAGTAGCAGAATTATATTTTAAAAATATAAATATTAAAAATATAACTAATCAAATTAAAAATTATATTAAAGATTTATTTTCACAAAATTATTTAAATTATTGTTATACATTATTAGATTATTTACCTACTAAATTTATTAATACTAATGAATATATTAGTGAAAAAATGTTTAATGCAGATATAGTTGCTGGAACACCAGATTTAATTTATAAAGAAAATAATTTAAATATAATAGTAGATTTTAAAACTTATAAAGTTTTTACTAAAGAATTATTAGAAAAATCAAAATTACAAATAATAGCATATTATTGATTATTAAAAAATAATAATTATGAATTATCAAATACTCATTTTATATGTTGAGTTAAAGAAAATGAAATTGAATTAATAAAAGTTGAAATAACAAATGAATTATTAATTGAATGAGAAAAAGCAATTTGAACATGAAAGGAATTAAAATAAAATGGCAAATGAATTATTAGTGAAAAATATTAATAATGGTAATGTAGAAAAATTTATTAGACAAAAAGGTATTGTTAATAATTTAGAAATACAAAAATTTAAAAGTAATGTATTAGCAATTTCAAATCAATATGGTTTAGATAAAGCATATCCAGATACTATTATTAATAGTTGTTATCAAGCAGTATTATTGAATTTACCATTAGAAAAGAATTTTGGTTATTGTTATATTGTACCTTATTGAGATAGTAATACTAAAGTAAATAATGCTCAATTTCAAATGGGATATAAAGGTTATATTCAATTAGCATTACGTAGTCAACAATATAAAGAAATTAATGTTAGTAATGTTAGATTAACAGAAATTAAAAAAGTAGATAGACTTAAGGGAATTGAATTTAATTGAATACAAGATGATTTAGAAAGATTGAAACAACCTATTATTGGTTATGTAGCATATTTTCAGTTAGTAAATGGTTTTGAAAAAACTTTATATATGTCAAAAGAACAAATTGAAAAACATTTTTTAAAATATTCAAAAACTTATGCAAAAAATAAAGAATTTGTTGTTAGTGATTTTGATAGTATGGCATTAAAAACTGTATTAACTCAATTATTAAGAAAATGGGGAATTATGAGTACTGAAATGCAAATTGCATATGAAAGTGACCAAGCAATTATTACTGAAAATGAAAAAATATATATTGATAATCCAAATATTAATAATGTAATTGAAAATAATACTAATTTTCAACAATTAGAAGAAAATATTAATAAATTAGATAATTTGGTATTTAAAAATGAATAATTATTTACTTTCAATTGACCCAAGTATTAAAAATACTGGATTTACTTTATGAGAAAATAAAAAACCAATATGAATTAAAAGTTATAGTTTTAACAATAAAAAATTAGACTTTATTGATTTTCAAGGCGAAATATTTTTTCAGAGAAAAAGAGATGAAGATATAGATTTAATTATTGAACGTGGTACTTTTCATAGTAAAAATGGTATTGGTTATGAAACACAAGAACATTTAAGAGGTTTTATTGCTGGACAATTTAATAAATTAATAACAAAAGATATGTTAATAAGTCCCAGTGAATGAAAAAAATGATATGTAAATAATATTAAAAATAATTATAATTTACCTAAAAAACAAGAATTTAGATGAATTAAAAATACTTCAATACAATTAGCAAATGAATTAATTAATGAACAAAATTGAAATATAACAATATCAAATCATGATGAAGCAGATAGTTTATTAATTGGTTGATATTATTTAAATAAGGAGAATTAATATGCGTAAAAAGATAATGAGATATGAGAAGCACTATATAATAATGCAAAAAATATAAATCTTGTTTTAAAAGAAATATTAGAAATTAGACAAATAATTAATAAGGATAATAAAAATGAATAAACAAGATATTTTAGAAATAATAGAAAAATTAAAAGAATTAAAAAATTTAGATGGAATAACTATAAATATAAATATTGATGATATTAATATTGAAAATAATTAAGGAGTATTTGATTAATGAAATGTTTAAATTGTAAAAAGCAAGCAGTAGGAAGTCAAAAAATTATGAAATTAACGAGGCTTTTTAGTAATCTGTGTTTCTTTGTTTTACAAAGTACTAGTTCAGATTAATTCTGTCTTCAAATTTTATCATAAAATGAGCAATTGCTGTATTTCAATTTTGAATAGGCAATGTTCATTTTTTTGTGATATTTTCAATTGCTAAGTAAAAAATTTTAAAAACTGCCATATCATTAGGAAAAACTTTTTTATTTCTAATAACTTTTCGTAATTGGCTATTAACAGATTCAATAGCATTTGTAGTATAAATTACCCTTTTAATTTCTGCTGGATAACTAATAAAAACCATTAAATTTTCTCAATTTTTATATCAAGATTTAGCAATTTGTGGATATTGTTTATTTCATTTACTTTCAAATGATTCTAAAGCTTGCATTGCTTGTTCTTCACTACATGCTGTATAAATTGGCTTTAAATCGATAACTAGAGACTTTCGATGTTTGTATGAAACATATTTTAAGCTATTTCTAATTTGATGAACTATGCATAATTGATGTTCAGTTTTAGGATAAACTGATTGTATTGCCTCTGACATGCCTGTTAAATTATCACTACAAGCAATAAGAATATCATTTAAGCCTCGATTTTTCATTTCTGTAAAATTATTTAATCAGAATTTAGCACCTTCATTTTCACTAATTCATAAACCTAAAACATCTTTTTTACCTTCTAAATCAACTCCTAAAGCTATATAAACTGATTTGTTAATAATACGTTTATCCTGACGTACTTTAACTACGATACAATCAAAATAAATGATTGGATAAACACTATCTAATGGACGATTTTGCCATGCTTTGACATCATCAATGACATCATCAGTAATTTGACTAATTACGCTTTCGCTAATATCTGCGCCATCATATAACTCTTGCAACTGCATTCTAATATCTGATAAAGTCATACCTTTTGCATATAGTGAAAGAACTTGTTGATCAAAACCATCAAATCTTCTCTGTCTTTTTGTGATTATTACTGGTTCAAAATTACTATTGCGATCTCTTGGTACATCAATTTCAATTTTACCTTGTTGAGTTATTAATTTTTTTGATGTTGTACCATTACGAACATTGTCATTATTACTGCGTTGATTTCTTTCGTGTCCTAAATAATTTTGCATCTCAGAATTCAACATTTTTTCTACCAATCGTTTAGTTAATTCTTTATATAAGCCTCCCTCTTTAAAAACTGTTGTTAAATCCTCAGTATTTTCTAATAATAAATCTACTGCTTTTGATATTGGATCATTGTTATTAAGATTATCTTTTTTAGCCATCTGTAACTCACTCTTTCTAGATATATAAATTATATTTACTAGAATTAATTAAACATAGTTATTTTTGTAAGTCACACAGATTACTAAACATTCCCTTATATATACTTTATCATCTATTATATGATTAAAAATTTCTTTTGTTTTCTTTTGTGATAAATCAACTGTACTTATTTGTTCTTTTACTTCTAACTTTTTACCAGTTTTAGCATCTCATGGATAAACACTTACTCTATCACTTAATTTCATTGTCATAGCAGTTGTTGAAACATGTGAACCTAACATTTTACCTAATGCAAACTCACTTGAATTACTAAATACATTTAAAGGAATAAATCAATTATTATCATTATTACCAATAATACTTGATAAATTTGAAGCAAAAAATGCACTCATAAATCCATTAAAAAATGGCATATTTTTATATTGTTGAGAATTTTGAGTAATAATAAATCCTACTGGAATACCTAATGTTAAAGCATTTAATAATTTACCTACTAATGGAATTGAACTTAAAGCAAATGGTAATCATTGTACACTATCATAAGGCATTTGAATTAATGAACTAAATACTACACTATTAAAATTTAATATTGCTGACATATATTTTTGTGATATTTTTTTATAATCAACAGTTGGTGAACCAATAACTAATCCAGTATCTGGGTCTTTATATTTAAAATTACTACTCATATCAACATTATATTCACCTTGTAAATTATTTATATTTCATTCACTATCTCAAAAGAATTTTGCTTTACCAATAGCATCACCATTACTTTTAATTGCTAATTCTTTATTACATGTTAATATTCCTTGAAAATCTTTTTGAGCTAACATATCAAATTTTCTTGCTTCTAAAAATTTTTGTCATGTATCATAATGAGTAAATCCAGTAGGTTTAGCGTCCATAATATTATAAAATGTTGTTTCTGGATGACTACTTGTTGTTATTTTATCATTTATTCCAGCAAGTAAACCACCATTATTTTTAACTTCAGTTGTAGATTTTTCATTATTACCAGCAATAAATAATCTTCTTGAAGCAAATACTTTACTTTCAAATATTTCTTCATTATTTTGTTGTATTGGTTCTTGACCTTGAATTATTGGTCTTCCATAATAATAACAACTTGTTAATAATTCTAATCCATAAATTTGTCTATGACTATATCTTACACCAATATCACGCATTAAAGTACGATTTAAAGTTACTTTTCCTTGTTGAATAGTTGGGAAAGCATAACCACTACCTGGGCTTGCATATTGTACAAAATCAAGTGTATTTTGACCACTTGCAACTACTCTATCATTTAAACTACTAAAAGTTAATACTTGCATACTAAATGCACCATTATAAGGACTATAATAATTTGTTACATTTGAAATATATAATAATTGTCTATCTTGATTTTTACCACTATTACCACCAATATTTTCATTTTCATCATTAAATACACAAAAAAATTGTAAATAATCATCAATTGTAATATGTTCTTCAAACATTACTAAAGTATATTGTCTTTTTGTTTGTACTGTTTTAAATATTTGATTATTTGGTAAATTACTAAAATCAACACCACTTGTATCATCAATTAAATAAGCATTTCAATAATCTCCAATTTTATATTGTTTTGTATAAAATTCATCTTGACCATTAACTTTATGTATTTCTTCATTAATTTTACCTTTATTTTTTTGATATATTTTTGTACTATTTTTTCAAATACATACAACTGGAGTAGTACCAGTTAATATTAATTCATATTGACCAAAATCACTTATTTTACTATTAATTGGTTTATAACCAGTTTCAGTTAAAGGAATTGCTCCATTATTAATAACAAATGGAAATATTTTTCAATAACTACATCTCTTTATTAATTGTTGAGTTTGCTTTAATGCTAGATGTGCTTGTTTCATTAATTGAATTCTTACTGCGTTGTTCATTATCATTTGTATTATCTCCTAAATTTTTATTTAAAAATTTATTTTCATTAATAATATGTTCTAATTTTTGTTTTGCCATTAATGTATCAATATTTTCATATAAACTAATTGCTTCAACTATTGACATTGTTCCATTATTTAATCTACTATTAATTAATTCATCTTGTACTAATTGGTCAACCATAGCAATTGGTATAAATTCAAAACTATAAGGTCTTTCACCAATACCATTTCAATATACTTTTCCATTTTCATCTTTAGAAAAAGTTACTAACATATCAAACATTCTATATAAATAAGTTGTATAATGTGTTATTTTAACTTCTGTTGTTTGCATATCAAATTTATTATTCATTAATGTTTTAGTTTTATTTTCATAATTAATACCATTAAATTCATCATAATCATAACCAGCACCATTAAATATTTGTTTTGCTGTACCATTATAATCAAGTCAATATTCACCAAATTTTGGATTACCTTGTACAATATCAACTCCACCATTACCACCTTTTACATAATTTGCAGTAGTAATATTTAAAAATGCATCTTTAATAATTGATTGAAAATCATCACTTAAATTTAAAGCTTTAAATTTTTCATTATCAATAATTCCATAAAATCTAGTTAAATTTAATATTCTTTCTTTTCTTTTTTGTTTAATAATATGTTGTAAATCTCATATTAAATTTCATACTGGTGCACAATCTGGATATGCATTCATTTGTGTACTATTACCATAAAAATGAATTTGTGGTAAATTTGTAATTTCAACAATTGGTAAATAACCAAATGGATTTTTTAATTCATATTTTTCTTTTAATTGACTTTCTGGTTTAATTTTTGATTTTGTACTACCTAATAAAATTTCTATATTACCATTAAATATTTCAACTTTTACTTTTGAATTTTCTATTGTTACTCATGTTAAACTACCATTATCACTTTGTTCATTCATAAAAATAATTCTGCTGATTGTTCTTGTTCATTAAATTTAGCAACACGTGACATAAAACTTGGACTTGGTGTTGGATTATTTTTTAATTCAATATCTCAAATATTTTCTTCTATTTCATTTGTAGTTAAACTACCAGACCTTATTTGCAATTTTGGTTGAATATCTATTTTAATAGTATCTTGTAATTCTTCTAATGAAAATATATTTCCAAATTGTTTATTTCCACCAATAATAATTAATTGACTTTTATTACCATCAACAGTTCCTAATTTAATAATTAATGAAGCATCTTCATTATCAATTTTACCTTTAACAAGCATATAATTTCCACCTATATAGTTACTACTTTTAAATTCTATTTTTAGTTTTACACTTGTTTGATTAAAAGGTGGTTTATCTCATGTTATAAATACTCTATAATATTTATTAAAACTAAGAGCAAAATCTTCTCATGTACGATTATCAAGACTTTTACCTATTATTTTTCATACTTCTTTATCTTGTTTTTTATCAATATTACTTTTATTTTCATTAATAGAACCAACAACTGTTTTATTAGTAGTTTCTAAATTAGGAATTTCTTGACTTACAGCATTTATTTGAAATGCAATAGGAAATTGTGCTTTTGTATCTTCTAATTTTTTATCTACTTCTGTTTTTATGTAATAATTATCTAAATTAGGTATTTTATCATCTATATATTTCTTATTTGGAATATCTAAATCATCAGTTATAACTGGATTATTTCTATAAATTAAAGTTTTACCACCAACATTAGTTTTAATAACTTCATTAACTAATCTTGTAGTATTCTCTTTATCATCTTTATTATTAAATATTCTATTTTCATCAACTGAACTACCACCAGAAGCACTAATTTTATTATTTTCATCAATAGTTATATTAGTACCAGCAATTAATTTATTTTGTTTTTTATCTAATAAATTATTAGTTTCTAGTTTTGTGTAATAATCATGTTCAGTATTTTCTTCTGCTATAAATTCAGTTGGTGTATTTATTCCTTGATATTGATATATTTCTTCTATATCACCAATTAAATTAATTTTTCCACGTTCAGGATAAGAATTACCGCCACCCCTAAATTTTTTATTTCTATTGTCATAGTAAATAGTTCCAATATTTAAAATATTTTTATTTTGTATTTGTTCTTTATAAGTCATGGAATCAACATTTAACAATTCAAATTCATGAAAAATATTATTTAAATAAATTTTAATTATTTTATAAAATTTCATAAAGTTATTTTCTGTTGAATAGTGATAACTGATTTTAATAAAATATCATTTCAACATTTCTATATTATTATTTTCAACTTTTTTTCATAAAGGACTAGTTTCAATATTAAATCAATTATTTTTGATATCATCAATGTTTTCATTTGTTTTAGTTAATTCACTATTTAATTTGGTAATTTCATTTTCATTTGTAGTAATTCGTTTTTGTTGTTTAGCAGAAAAATCACAAGTTGGTGCATGAGTAAAATCACCAATTTGTGGATTATTTTGTAATGCTTCGGGTGGTAATGTACCAATTTCATCAGGTCAATCTAAAATCATTGTTTCAGTTTCTTTATTATAATCAGTTGCAACATAACCTTTATTAATAAAATTAGTAACAGGACCCCTATATACTTCATTTTCATTATCATCAACTAAATCATCATATAATTTAATTTGTTTTAATAGTGTAAATTCTTTTTGTTCTTTAATTAATTCATCAACTTGATTTCTAGTATAAAATGCTTTTAAGTCAATTTTTTCAACATCTATTTCATGATCATTATAACTTGAAAATATTTGTTTTAATTCTGTTAATCTTGCTCATATTTTCATTCTACTAGGTGCTAAATCTCAAATATTAATTGTTGGAATACTACTTGCACTAAATTGATTACCATTATTAAATTGAATAGTTGCATCAACATTAAATTCAATTGGTGTACGATTAAATACTCAATGTTCAACCATTACATAAACCATATCTCTTAATGTTTCTTTAATTAATTCATCTTTAAAACTATCAAAAGGAAATTTAGATAAAATAAAATCAAGATAAGCATTAATATCATTTTGAGCACGAATAGCAAAAGTTATAAATCAATCATTAACATTAGGTCATGTTTGTATGTATTGCTGTGGCGTTTCTGTAATTTTTCCAGTTAATGGATATCAGTTATTATAATTTTCAAGACTGACACCAGTTCAAAGTTTATTAATCATAATTTATCATTCCTTAAAAAATGCTTTTTTATAATGCTTAGTTTTTGTTTTAGTTTTTCTATGTGAAATATGGATAATTTCTTTTTGCAACTTTTTCTTACCCTTTTCTACAACTTGACTATATGCAAACTTTTCTAAATGATGTAATAATCCAGTACCAAATAAAGTATTAACACTAAATTTTAAACCAACATTTTTAAATGATTTGTTAATATTTTCAATAGGATTATTAATAACATTTACTACTTTATGATAAGTTCTAATAGTTCTAAATATTTCTCTATATACTTTAAAACTATCTCTAATTACTTGTTGCACCACTGGTGGAGCAAATGCTATTGCTTTTAATCATTTATTACGATTAATACCATAACCAATGTATCAACCACTATATCAACGATATCAATGAAATGGATGTATTTGAATAACAAAAGTTTTTGCTTTAAGAATACTATCAACAACTGTAATTGGTTTATATTTAGGATTGCGATGATAAATAGTAATTGCACATTTATCTAATGACAAAGGTTGAATTTTACAACCCATAAATACTGGTGAATTTAATGGAATTAATTGTGCGTGTTTAATTGCTCTTTTTTCTGCACTAGTAAATAAATCAGTTGCTTTTTCTTTTAATTTCTGAATTTTTTCAAATACTTGTTTTTCTAACTTTTCAAATTTTTCTTGTAATTTATATATACTTTCTCGTATTTTTTCAAAATATGGTGTATCTTTTCAAAATTTATTTAAACCTTTTTTTAAATAAAATCTAATATCAAAATATTTAAAAGTTTGATTTGCTTTTAAAACAAGTTGATGAATAACATTATTTTTAAAATTAAATTTAATAGCATTAGCACGAATTTTTTGTAAATCTAAAATTAAAGTTTTTCCATATCTATTTTCTGTATGTATTGTATGAACTAAATTTAATCAATCATGTTGATTCATTTTTAATACTTCTTTTAAATCAGTATTAAATTTTTTTAAAAAGTTATTTGCTTTTTCAATATCTTTAATTTTAAATTTAGGAGTTAATTGTGGACTTAATTTTATTAATGTATTTTGTAATAATAAGTGTTCTATTAATTTTTCTGTTTCTAGTTTTTGAAAATTATTCTTATATTGTCTTTCAGCAACATAACCTAAATCTCGTAATACTGTTTCACGATTAGGAGTAAAACTATAATTCATTAAATAACGTTTATTACCAATAATTTTATCTGTTAAAATTTCTTTTCCACTTACTTGACTAATAATTTCTTGTAAGTTTTTTGCTTCTTTAATACCAACTTGTTCTAATGTTTTAGTTTTTTGTGCTAACTTAATAAATTTAGTTGTACGATAACCACGACTAATTTTATTAAGTCCAGCAAATGCTGGTAATATATTAAAAAAAGTATTTAATGGTGTTACATTTCCTTTTAAATAATCATAAACTTGATTAATAGTAAAATCAGTTAAAAACTCTACACCAACAGCACTAATACTAGCAATTAAATCACTTGCACCTAATCCAAGGGCTACACTTTCACTTAATCCACCAGTAAAAGGAGCAAGTGCTACTGCTATAACTTGTACACCAATCATTTCTAAAATTTCTCATCAAAAACTTTTATTTTCTTGTTGTTTACTTATTCTAGTATGTTTTGGTTTATTTATGTTTAAAAGTATTGCTGTACTAGTTGTACCGATTAACATAATATTAATTTCCTTTATTTAAGAGTTATTTTAATTGGATTTGTTGAACCTTTATAATTTAAATCATTAACATTTGAAGAAATAACTATGTATAACTCACCCGCTTTTTGTTTTTGATTACTTACATTAGTTTTGCCTTGTGCATCACTAAAATATTTAATAGTTGGATTTGTTAAATTAGGATTTAATGATTTAAGTTCATTAGTACTTTTTATTTGTGTATTTAATTCACTATTATTGTTATTAACATTTGCAGTAATATCAGTTGTTAAACTTGTAATTTTAGTTTTTAAATCAGTTTTATCAGTATTAATAATTCCACATGCCATTCAACGTGATGTTGTTTCATTATTAGAAATATAAGGTATTGCTTGACCTGTAACTTCTCCACCAACTAAATACATTCTTCCAACTNTGTTGATCGGTTTAGTTGAAGATGTTGGCAAAGATATCTAATTGAATATTGGTTTTTGCTATCATCAATAATTTGAATTTTTTGTTTGATATTTAACTTGTTAATTACTAATGCTATTTGTTTAATTTTATCCATTATTAAAAATCCTTTCATGTCAAAATTAGTGTTAATTGTATAACACAATTGTTTTTCGAATACATTCAAGTTTTTTTTAAATTAATGGTCTAGTAAAAAGGGCTAAGTAGCGCTGCAATTGTTTCGCCAGCAACAGCTTCTTCTGTAATTTCTTTAATAATTTTATCTGTATCAGCATATCCGACATCTATTCTTTTACTCTTATCATTTCATTGAAGAACTTTAACTTTTGGGTCTTTTGGTTTTTTAACTATAAATTCAATTCTTGTTGAATTAACCATTTCGATAGGAAAAAAACTTGCCCATGGACTATTTGATTGTTTAAAAAATTCTATAAATTCTGGTGCTTCTACTAATTTTTCGGTATTATCTAAATTTTGTTTGAATGGTACTGCCATTTTTTATTTTCCTTCCTTATAATTTATTTTTATTTTTATAATCCAATAAAGCATTTTTTATTGAATTTGGTTGATTTGTTATTATTGTTTGTGGTTTGCCACCTGTATTAATTGTTTCTTTAAATACTGGTTGTTCTTTAATCATTTTTTTAATAGTTTCTTCAATTTTTGAATTTTCTAGATTAGTTGTTTTAAATTTTAAAAAATCATAAAATTCACTTTTAACTTGATATTTTTTAAATATATTAATGATTTCTTTTTCTTTAATTTCTTGATTAAGTTTATTTAACTTATTTTCTGCTTCATTAACTTTATTTTCTATTTCTTGTGAAGAAGCATTATTTTCAGTTAAAGGTTCAGTTGTTTGTTGAACATTATTTTCATTTTCTAACATTTACATTACCACTTTTTTATTTATTTTCTTTATTAATCTTTTCATTTAATTTTGCTAATTTTTTTTGATGTTTGATAATTTTGTTATTTGCTCTAACATGTTTTGGATTTGTAATAAATCGTTTAAATCAAACAATTAATTCTCTGCAAATTAATGTTCCTACACTTGTTCCAATAATGATTAATTCATGCAATAATTCTTTCATTTCAATATTTTCCTTTCAATTATTTATTTTTTAATTATTCGTCAAATTGACCACCATTAATTCTTTCAACCATTGACTGATAATTACTTATAATAGTTACTAATAAAGAAATTTCTTTATTTAATTGTTCCATCCTTTCTTTATGTATTTTTATTTCGTGATTATAATATTCAATTAATTTTTCTTTATTCATAAATTACTCACCTCCTTTATAAACTGTCATAATATGTAGTTGGTCTATATACTGGTGATATTCTATCTACAACATCATTAATTAATCTTGCATTTTCACTAGTAAATGTTGTTTCTTGCATTTCTTGAATATGATTAGTTGTTTCCATTGGTAGTAAATTATGGATTATTTCACTTGCACCAGCAATTATGGTAGGTACTGCATAAGCATTATTAAAATCATTATTAATACCCATTGCTACACCACTAGAAATTAAACAACCACCAGTAGCCATATTACAAATCTTTCTTATTGTTTCAAATCTATTAGGAATTAATTCAGTTAATCCACTGATAAGATTTGATATACCATAAGCATTTAAACTAATATAAGTATCTCAATCCATTAATGACTGATTTTCTTGTTTATTTAATAGTAATCATGGAGGACCTTCTGTTGTAGTTGTAGTAGTTATTGGAGTTGGTGTTGTTGGAATAATAGGAGTAATATTATTTTCACTTCATTTACTATAATTTGCTAATCCAATTGTTCCTAAACCTAATAATATTTTTTTAGAACTATTAATTAATTTAGTTTTAGTATTTGGTCTTTGATTTAAATTTCAAATATCTAAACCTAATTTTTTACCAAATAATAAACTATTAATTGAACCTAATACTGGATTTACAATTACTTGACCATAATAAGCACTTGTACCAATCATTGCACAAATTGGACTTATTCCAGTTCTAATTAATTTAATTAAAGTATAATTTGATTGATTTTCTATATTTGGCATTTTATTCTCCTTTAATTTCTAATTTTTTAACTGTTACTTTAATTCAACCTTGATAAACATCATTATCACCAACTATTAATGCAACATTACTTTCTGGGTCCGAAACAATTATGTGTTTAGATTTAACATTTGCGTATTGTCTTAAAATCATTGCTCTAATATCATTACTTGTATGAATTGCTTTTGGAAATGGTGATAATATTTCAATTTCATCTTTATTTTCAAACAAAGTAGGTAATATTATCATTAGTCAAATTCTCCATTTTCAATTCTTTCTTTTAAAGAAAAGACATATTCTGTATAAGTTCTATGTGGATTTTTATCATTTATAATTTCATCGATATCTAAAATTAATTTTTCTTTATATTCATTAATATATTTTTGGGCAATTTTTCTTCTTATATTTTCAACTTTTATCATATGTTTATCACAAAAATATCTTACTTGAACATTATCTTTATCTAATTTTGTTGGTAAATTATTACAATTTGTTATATGTTTACCAAGTTCATTAACTTCACTAAAACAACATGGTATATTTTCTTTATTCATTATCAATGTCTCCTAAATTTCTTCAACTTCTTCTATTTCATTTATTAACTGATTCTAATCAACAACTATTACAGGTATTGGATAAAAAGTTTTCTTTTACTTTATTGCACATAGAACATTTATCTTCATATTTCATATTATTTCTCCTTATTTTCAATTTGATTAGCAATTTCACTTAATATTTTTAATACTTTATATTCATTTTTTAATTCTTTACTAATAAATATTAAAAATATTATTAGTGTTATGCTTGTTATTAATATTGGTACTATTAATAAAATTTTTCATAATATCATTTTTTACTCTTTTCATTTTTTAAATCATTTAACATTTATTGAACAAAATGCACGATAGGAATATTTAAAGTATTAAAAATTTGACCAGTTACTATAATTTCATCGTTTTTGTTTAATAAAATACAGCGTCTATAAAATTTTGGGTTGTTAAAAATTAAAGTAACATAGTTTAATCCATTTCATTGACCTCTAACACTATAATATAATTCTTTATTACCTTTTTCGTAATATTTTGCTTCAATACTGTTACTGATTTTTAGTGTTAATTTGACATAATTGGCTTTATCTTTCATTTTTATAATTCCTTAAATAATTATCAAAAATTAATATTTTTTTATGATTTTTTAAATAATATTGAATATGTTTATAAGCATCTTGTTCATGTTTTGTTAATTTTATATTTCCTTTATAATTTTCTATTTTAGTTTTATTTTTTGGTTGACTTTCTAGATAATCTCAGTTAAAAACATCTTGTACTAATACCATTAAAGCACCAATAATTTTAGGAGTTGCTAATGGATTAGTTAATAATTGTTTTGAACTTAAAAAGAAATTTTCTACAATAACTAATATTTTTTTATCAATAAATTTTTCTTTAATTAATTTAAATTTTTCTTTATACATATTTTTAGTTCATAAAACAGTTAATGTACTGAATGTTTCATTAAAAACAATATTATTAGTTTCATTTGAATATATAACTATTCCGTTACTACCAATTCCAGCAGGGTCAATCCCAATAATTAAGTCATATTGCATTAATTAAGTTAACCTCTAATAACTGTTTTAATAATTTCTAAATCACAATTACATCAACAATATTTACATTCTTCAATAAATTCTTTATGACCACAAATTAAATTATCTTTTTTTAAATCATCAATCAGTTTAATTAGTCCTATTTTAAATTCAATATTATCACTGTCCGTTATGCAAATTGTTCCTCTTTTACTTAAGTATTCTTTATCCATATTTATACCTCCTACTTAACCTAATATTTAAAATACAGTCATAACAAATCGCTTTACTATTTTTATCTCTTAAAAAATATTTTCTTGTTTTTATATCATTAGTATTAAAGAATAAATAATCTAATTTATTTTGTTTACATGTTCAACAAAAATACTTTTTCATTATGAGTTGAAATTTCCTTATAAGAAGTAACTAAATAATTAATTGGTAAATCATCATGTTTATATGGATTATTTATTTTAAAACCTTTTCTGTTTTCTTCTCACGTAATGTTATATTTAAAACAAGGATTAGTAATTTTAGTTTTGTTATCTGTTATTTCACCGATAAATCAACTATTATGCTGTTCATAAAATCTTAATGGTTCAAGTTTTATATCATTAAGATAATATTCTTTTGGAGCGGTTGGTTTATTAACAGTTATTTTTTGGTCTTTAATATATGGTTCTAATAATTTTATTAATTCATTACCACTTAATTCTCTTTTAATATTGTCTAAATTAAAAACTCAATATGTGTAACTGTTATCAACAATAAAAGAAGAATTATTTTTAATCATTCATTTTGGAAGCGATAATTTATATTCAACATAATCAATAAGAATAGATTGTGATTTATCTTTAACAATTTGTTCTTTTTTAAATTCTATTTGCATAATAATTCTTTCCTAATATGTTCTGTTGCTTCTAGCATAAAGAACATATATTTTGATTTTTAGATTATTAATAATACTACTATTCGTTTTATTCATTCCATGAAAACTGGGCTCAAAAATAAATTATGAAATTTTAAAAAACATTGAGGCATTCGATTCAATATTTATTTAATTTGCATTTAGCAAATTAATATTTTAATTGAACCGGTCCCGCTCAATTTTTTTTACAAGTTTGAAATTTATTTTCTCGCCCAAAAAAATTTTTCAAAAAAAATAAAAAATAAAAGCAACACTTGCTCACTGAAGAGTGGCAAGGTTGGTTAAATAAAGAATAGAATTAATACAATAGGTCCCTATAACAGGTCTATATATACTAGTTTCCAATTCGCTCCCACCCCAAGAATTACCATTAAATGGTTAGTATATTTTATTAGGTATCACTACTCCACTTTTTCTTTATCCATGCAAGTCCACATGTTCTAGCTACTATTTTTAACAACTGTGTTGTAGTTCACTTTTTTAGTTCCCTAACACTTGTTGATAATAGCGTTAAAGACGGTTATTAATTATTAACTTCTCCTACTTGGTCACTGCGTGTAGTAGATATTTAAAGGATGTTAATAATAAAAATTTTAAAATTTTACAATTACAAAAAAAGACAAGATTATTTCTTGTCTTTTTCCTTGTTAATAATTTTTATTTTATCTTTTAAATGTATATTTTTTAAAATACGTCGAATATAAATTTAAATTTAAGGGTAAAAGAGAATTTAATTTGTCTATCATCATTTTTAAATGGTAATATTGGAAATAAGTTACTGATATGATAATTAATTATTTCGTAAATTTGACAACCGTCCTTAATAATAATTACTTAAATGGGGAGTAGGGGGTTATGTGAAAATTTTATTAAAAATAATTGATTGTTTGAACCCAATTTCTATTTTTAAAAGTATTAAAAAGTATATAGAAAATAGAGCTAAGATTGAAGCAAAATTAATTGATGCTACTTGCTACTTAGCCCTTTTTACTAGACCATTAATTTAAAAAAAACTTGAATGTATTCGAAAAACAATTGTGTTATACAATTAACACTAATTTTGACATGAAAGGATTTTTAATAATGGATAAAATTAAACAAATAGCATTAGTAATTAACAAGTTAAATATCAAACAAAAAATTCAAATTATTGATGATAGCAAAAACCAATATTCAATTAGATATCTTTGCCAACATCTTCAACTAAACCGATCAACATATTATTTTGTAAAAAACAAACAAAACCCTATTAAAAAAGAAAAAAATCAA
This sequence comes from Spiroplasma endosymbiont of Danaus chrysippus, assembly GCF_902809815.1. Classification (GTDB taxonomy): domain Bacteria; phylum Bacillota_I; class Bacilli_A; order Mycoplasmatales; family VBWQ01; genus Spiroplasma_E. The sequence continues at coordinate 258,070 of NZ_CADDIL010000002.1, forward strand.
ATTAGTAATTGTACACATAAATATCAAGAATTATGCCAACTTTTACTTGAATTTCATTTTACAAGAAAAGGACAAATTTATGGCTATTTACGAATTTTTTCAGCATTTAAAGAATGATTAAAACAATACAAACATATTATTTTAAATCTAGAATTATCAACAAAACAAATGCGAAAAATTATGAAAGATCACAATCTTCAAGGATTAAAACAAACTAAAAATAACTATCCTAAAAACAAAAAAAATCCAAATAAGTGAATACCTACAATGGATAAAGTAAACAAAGATTATAAAAGTACAACCTCTTCAAATCAAATTTGATCAATGGACACTAAACAAATAAATACTAAAGAAGGTTGATTATATCTTTTTGTAATTATTGATTTTTATTCAAATAATATTGTAAGCTATAATACATGTTCAAACAAATCCTATCAAGATTTAATCCTTCCTGCACTTGAAAAAATAAATCAACAATTCTCTTGAAACCAAGTAAAAAACGTTATTTTACACTCAGATAACGCCAACGAATTTTATTGTCAAGACATCACAAATTGAGCTGCTGATAAGCAAATAATTTTAAGCAAAAAACAACCTTATGATATTGGTGGCAATGTAATATCTGAAAACTGATTTTCTCATTTATCTCAAGAATGACTACCTAAAGGTTCAAATCAATATTTTTCTCTCAATGAAGCTATAAATGATGTAAACCAATATATTATGTTTTATAATTACGAAAGAATACATTCTAAATTTCTAAAACCACCAATTTCACAAATAAAAATTTAAAACTGTCTATCCAAAAGTGGTCCAGTATTTAGGGCTAACCACCGTCAAAAGTCATTGCTAATAATTGATGTGAACTTAAAGTATATTTTTCAGCAAGTTGATCATTTTTAAGAATATAAACTTTTAATTCATTATTTTTTTCATTATAAGTTCCAACATAAATTGTGCCATTAGGTGTTGTAATTAGTGATTTTATTTTATAATAATAATTAAGTAAATTTATTTCTTCAAAAGATTGACCATTGTCACTTTTATAAACAATACCTTCACTATTAACGGCATAAGTTTGTTCCCCCTTAAAAGTTAAACTATTAATTTCACCAGTAGTGCCTGTCATTTTGTTAAAGCTAATTTTAGAAACATTGTTTTTATTTAAAAAGTAGTATTTTGATTGCTATTAATTATTTTATTATTTGATAATATCATCCCTAAACTTGTAACAGTGGTAACTAATAATAACAATTGTTTAAATTTCATTTTTATTCCCTCCTTTTTTAAAAATTAAATTAAGATTTAGCAAAAATACATTATTTTTTGTATTTGTTTCTTGGTAAATCTTAATTTAAGTTTATATTTGCAAAAAATAATATACAATAAAAAATCTAAAAAAATGTGAATTACAATTACACTTTATCAAAATTATATATGTAATATGTATTGTTTGCCTTTATTTATATTGTGATTCTTAGTTAGTTATGGTATTCTATTATGGTATTCTATATTAAAAGATGGTCTTGTAAGTGAGGTGTTTGTTATGTTAAATTTAGATTTTGTTGGACCTCACGGCATTACTGATACTTATGGTGGATGGTTTCATGTTTATGCATTTGCTATTATGTCAGGTATTTTTGCTTCAATTATTGCTTCTTGAGTAAAATTTAAACGTTATCGTGTTCCTACTGATTCTTTAGCATGATCAATAATATTTATTATTCCTGCTTCATTATTTGGTGCTAGTTTTCTTGGTAAGGATGATCCTGATAAGTCAATTACTTTTTTTGAAAAATTTGCATTTTGAAAACCAGGGATGTCTATTCATGGTGGTGTTTTATTTGGCATTATTGCTGGTGCAATTATTTTTTACTTTGTTGGTCGTAAGTATAAAATATCATTATGAATATATGGTGATTTAATTATTCCTAATATTTTATTAGGACAGGTATTAGGACGTTGAGGTAATTTCTTTAATCATGAATTACTTGGTAACGTTGTAAGTTATGATTCATTATCATGATTACCTGCTTTTATTCGTGATAATTGTTTTAAATTAAATCGTGGACCAAGTGGTACTCCAGAAACTATTAATGGTGAAATTGTTTATCGTGCACCAATATTTCTTTATGAATCAATTGCTAATTTAGGATTATGATTAGTGATTACACTTGTTGTTCCAAATCTTGGTAAATGATTTGGTAAAAAGCCATGAAAAGTAGAGCCAGATAAGTTTCAATTTGATTTTAAAAATAATTTTAAATACTGAGGAAAAATAACTTTTAATCCAAAATATTGAAATAAAGTAAATCATGACCCAAAACATTTGATTTGAACTAAAATGTGAAATGAAGTTTACTATTATAATCAAGTACCAAAAAATGTAGTAAATAAAGCATTAGCAGAAGTCAAACCTTCCGGTAAGAGAATTAATGATTATATAAATAAAAGCAAAAAACTTTATGAAATAAATAATTCACATCATTATCGAATGATGCATGCAGGTGTTCAAATGGGACTTTACTTTTTTGGATGAAATTTAATTAGATTTATTTTAGAGTTACAGCGCCCACCAGAAGATTTATTTTTAATTAATCGTCCAATCCTTGATTATACAATTTTATTATTGATTACTTTCTTTGGCCTGTTTCTAGCAATATTTGCACAATTTGTTGCAGCAAAATATTTACGTAGCGAAGGATGAACATATGAAAAAGAATATTAATAATATTCTTTTTTTATTATTAAAATAATTATTATAACAGAAAATAAACTATTAAATAGATAATATTAATTAGATTTGGTGTTTTTGTTATAATATTAATGTATGAGGTGAAATTAGTGTTAGCAGTAGTAAGTGATGATAGTAGTACTAATACCATTAAGTTTTTAGGTTTTGAGATTCCAATTACTACTTTTTTATATTCAATGGGTGGGTTAGCACTTTTGATTTTTCTGTTATTATTATCAATTTTATTAATAATGTATTTACGCAAAAGGATTTCTATTAAAGGATACTTAAGTTTAGAAGAAAAAGATTATCAATTTGAAGATAAAATTTTGGAAATTGAACATGAAATTGCCAAATTACAAAGAAAATTTTATTCAAGTAAACATATTTCTAAAAAGACAAAAAAATATTTTAACTAATTAAATGTAGGTGATGTATATGTCTAAAATAAAATTTAAATTATTTGATAAATTTTTTTCACAAAAAAATAGGTTATCAGATAAAGAAGGTTATCAAAAATCAACTAATAATAACACTTATTTTAGCAATGTTGTACCACCAATTAATAAAAATAAAGAAAATATTCATAATTCTGATTTTAATGAAAATGATTATAATGAAAAAAAATATGATGGTAAAAATATACAAGTTACTAGTTCTTATATAATACCTTTACAAGAAAAAAAGACAGTGCCGATCAATGAAAACTTTACTAAAGAAAAACATATGTATTATGATCAACCACAAACATTTAATACTATGGAAATAGTTAGTTATAAAAATAGTTTTAAAATTCCAAAACCAATTAGCAGAGAAATTAAATCAGAGAAGCTAAAACAATTGATTTTATTATTTATTGGTGTTATGACATTAATTATTGCTTCAACTTTTATTGGTTTATATTTTGGTATGATTAACATAAAAATTATTCCTCATCCTGTAATTACTATTCCATTAGCGATTATTGCTCTTACTATTATTTTAATTAATATTATTGAATTTGTGACATTAAGAAGAGAAGTGGATTTATATATTGAAAGAACATTAAAAGGGTCACTATTACCTCCTAATTTTATAATTAGAAATTATCGTAAAATTCATGCTAACTTGATAATTATTAATTGAATAAGTATTAGTAGTTATATTGTTCTTGGTATTATTATTGGCATTATGTTTTTGATTAGTGGTCAGAAATTAACTTTTATTATTCAAAAATGAACAGTTAATGTTCCTGATATTATTAAAGATGCAATAACTTTAACAATTATTTTAGGTGTTATTTTCTTTATTCATATGATTAATATTGTTATTTTTAAATTTCGTAAACGTAATATTATAAGTTATTATGGCTATGAAATTATTAATCCACAAGAGTTAAATCAATATAAAAAAAAGATAAATAGAATATGTATGATTATTACTATTGGTTTTACTGCTTTAATATTTTTTGCAATTGTTATTCCAATATTTGTATTAAAAAGAAGAAAGAAAAAGTAAAAAAATATTGAATATTATTTATATATAATTAGAGTGTGTCATTAAATAAAATATTTTATGTAATAAAGATTATTTTTAAATAAAAACTAATTTGTATTATGTAAATATTTTTTTATTAAATAGTTAAATTTAAAAAAATAAGTATTTATTTACAATATTTAATTAGTTAATAACTTTTTATAAATTTAATGTATTATTAACTTGTATAAAATATTGAATCCAAAAACACGGTTGAAAAAGTGGAGCAAAACAAGGAGCAAAAGCTATAACAAAACAAACAATTAAAAAAATAATGTTGGAAATGAAGAATTATTTAAAACATAATTAGGTATTTTTTTGGATACTTTTAACTTTAAAATTGTAACTATTAAATATTTTAAAAATAATTCAGTTTTTATTAACCAACATTTATTGCATTTTCTGATTTTAAAAACTAAACTATTTTTTAACTACTTAAATTTTTAAGTAGTTATTGGGAAGGAAAAAAAGGAGGTTTTCAGGATGAAAACATTACTAACAACCTTAAGTATGTTCACACTAGCAACTAGCAGTGTCACTTTCAGTAGTGCTATTAACACTACTTTCCAAAATAGCAAACTAATTACTAACAACCAACAACTAAACCACCAAGATACTATTTATCTTGACAAGAATGGCAATAAAGTAACAACTAATAAAGTAAATTTATCAGAAATAGACACTAAAGAGATTATCCAAATTGGTTTTTTTCAAAATCAAATAAACAGAAACACAAGTTGTCAGAATGCCAAGAACCATTGAAAAAGTACCAACTCAGTTACCATCAGCAATCACATCATTAAAAAATATGTTCACTGCTGCCAGCAAATTTAATCAAGATATATCTTGTTGAGATGTTTCCCATGTCACAAATATGAAACTAATGTTTCTAGGTGCTATCGCCTTTAACCAAAACATTTCCCATTGAGATGTTTCAAATGTGACAAATATGGTGGGAATGTTTGACCTGACATTATTCAATCAAAGTATTAGTAACTGAAATACGGCAAAGGTAACAAATATGATGGGGATGTTTTTTTATAATAGCGCCTTTAACCAAGATATTTCGCAATGAGATGCACATGTCATAAACATGTCTTATATGTTTCTGACTGCTAAAGCATTTAACCAGGATATTTCCCCATGAAATGTATCACATGTTACCAATATGGACAGTATGTTTGAAGAAGCAACTAGTTTTAATAAAGACCTTTCCCACTGAAATATCAATCAAGTAATAGAACATGATGATTTTGATAGTGATGCTGGCTTTGATAGTCTTAGTAAATTACCACATTTTAAAAAATAAAAATCAACAAGTAATTTAACAATAATTTTTGACAAAAAATAACAAATGTTGCAAATTATTTCTTAATAAAGATAGATAACGTAGTTTTAATTAGGTTGTCTATCTTTTTAATTTTCATCATCAATTTTCAAGACAGCACGAAATGCTGTTGCTGGTAATTAAATATTACCAATGGCTTTCATTTTCTTCTTTCCCACTTTTTGTTTTTCTAACAATTTCTTCTTTCTAGTATATGATTTAGCAGTTACATCTTTCCATACTGCTTGCACTGTTTGTCTAGCAATCACTTTATTACTAATAGAAGCTTGAATGGCCACTTCAAAATTTTGTTTAAGTGATGAAGAAAATTTAAAAAAACAACTTGCAGAAGAAAATCAAAAATGTAAAGAAACAATGGAAACAAAAAAAGATTAAAAAAATTAAAAAAACTAATTCTTTAAAGAAAGTAAATAAAGAACTAAATACTAGTATAGATATTTGAAGTCAAAGATTAAAAAAATTAAAAAAACAATTTAATGATTATGAAAATAAGCATGGAATGAGTTTAAAACTTAAAGAAATAAATATTAGAATAATAACATTAGAAGCAAAATTAACTGCACTTTTAGAAAAAAAATAAATTTAAAATCAAATGATATCGTGAATTACGAGGCTTTTTAGTAATCTGTGTTTCTTTGTTTTACAAAGTACTAGTTCAGATTAATTCTGTCTTCAAATTTTATCATAAAATACAGCAATTGCTGTATTTCAATTTTGAATAGGCAATGTTCATTTTTTTGTGATATTTTCAATTGCTAAGTAAAAAATTTTAAAAACTGCCATATCATTAGGAAAAACTTTTTTATTTCTAATAACTTTTCGTAATTGGCTATTAACAGATTCAATAGCATTTGTAGTATAAATTACCCTTTTAATTTCTGCTGGATAACTAATAAAAAGCATTAAATTTTCTCAATTTTTATATCAAGATTTAGCAATTTGTGGATATTGTTTATTTCATTTATTTTCAAACGATTCTAAAGCTTGAATTGCTTGTTCTTCACTACATGCTGTATAAATTGGCTTTAAATCGATAACTAGAGACTTTCGATGTTTGTATGAAACATATTTTAAGCTATTTCTAATTTGATGAACTATGCATAATTGATGTTCAGTTTTAGGATAAACTGATTGTATTGCCTCTGACATGCCTGTTAAATTATCACTACAAGCAATAAGAATATCATTTAAGCCTCGATTTTTCATTTCTGTAAAATTATTTAATCAGAATTTAGCACCTTCATTTTCACTAATTCATAAACCTAAAACATCTTTTTTACCTTCTAAATCAACTCCTAAAGCTATATAAACTGATTTGTTAATAATACGTTTATCCTGACGTACTTTAACTACGATACAATCAAAATAAATGATTGGATAAACACTATCTAATGGACGATTTTGCCATGCTTTGACATCATCAATGACATCATCAGTAATTTGACTAATTACGCTTTCGCTAATATCTGCGCCATCATATAACTCTTGCAACTGCATTCTAATATCTGATAAAGTCATACCTTTTGCATATAGTGAAAGAACTTGTTGATCAAAACCATCAAATCTTCTCTGTCTTTTTGTGATTATTACTGGTTCAAAATTACTATTGCGATCTCTTGGTACATCAATTTCAATTTTACCTTGTTGAGTTATTAATTTTTTTGATGTTGTACCATTACGAACATTGTCATTATTACTGCGTTGATTTCTTTCGTGTCCTAAATAATTTTGCATCTCAGAATTCAACATTTTTTCTACCAATCGTTTAGTTAATTCTTTATATAAGCCTCCCTCTTTAAAAACTGTTGTTAAATCCTCAGTATTTTCTAATAATAAATCTACTGCTTTTGATATTGGATCATTGTTATTAAGATTATCTTTTTTAGCCATCTGTAACTCACTCTTTCTAGATATATAAATTATATTTACTAGAATTAATTAAACATAGTTATTTTTGTAAGTCACACAGATTACTAAACATTCCCTGAATTACCTTCTAAGTTTGAAGCAAGAGAATATGTTATTAATGAAAAAGATTTAGAAAATGCAAAAAAAATAGGAATCCCAATGTTATATGAAAAAGATCTTAAGCAATTATTAGAAAAATATAAAATTACAATTAAAAATAAAAAATATAAAATTGATAATGATAATGGTAGTATTGTTGTTGCTGGTGTCAAGAAATTTGATTTAAAATTAGGAAGTTATGGTGGTAGTTTTGAAATTCCTACTTTATTGCAAATTCTTAGTTTTTCTCAAAATGGTAATAGCAATATTCTAGTGAGTGGTAATAATGCTGTTAATGGTAATTAATCAGGATCATTATCAGAAAGTGGTGGTACTATTGATAGTGAACACGATAATGATGATAAAGAAACTTTATCAATATTTACTAGTTCAGAAACTTGTAATAATGGTATGTTAGATCAGACAATGTTAGAAACTAAAAATAATGTAGGTTTTTCTTTTTAATATTTTATAAAATATAGTCTATAAAATATTTTTATGAATATTATTTTTTACATTAGATTGATTATCAATTATTACCCATTCATCTTCTTTATTTATTTCTGATTTAGCATCATTTAGCATATCATATTGTTCTTCAACATTTATTTCTGACTTAGCATCATTTAGCATATCATATTGTTCTTCAACATTTATTTCTGACTTAGCATCATTTAGCATATCATATTGTTCTTCATCATTTATTTCTGATTTAGCATCATTTAGCATATCATATTGTTCTTCATCATTTATTTCTGATTTAGCATCATTTAGCATATCATAGCTACTTGCTACTTGCTACTTGCTACTTAGCCCTTTTTACTAGACGATTAATTTAAAAAAAACTTGAATGTATTCGAAAAACAATTGTGTTATACAATTAACACTAATTTTGACATGAAAGGATTTTTAATAATGGATAAAATTAAACAAATAGCATTAGTAATTAACAAGTTAAATATCAAACAAAAAATTCAAATTATTGATGATAGCAAAAACCAATATTCAATTAGATATCTTTGCCAACATCTTCAACTAAACCGATCAACATATTATTTTGTAAAAAACAAACAAAACCCTATTAAAAAAGAAAAAAATCAAATTAGTAATTGTACACATAAATATCAAGAATTATGCCAACTTTTACTTGAATTTCATTTTACAAGAAAAGGACAAATTTATGGCTATTTACGAATTTTTTCAGCATTTAAAGAATGATTAAAACAATACAAACATATTATTTTAAATCTAGAATTATCAACAAAACAAATGCGAAAAATTATGAAAGATCACAATCTTCAAGGATTAAAACAAACTAAAAATAACTATCCTAAAAACAAAAAAAATCCAAATAAGTGAATACCTACAATGGATAAAGTAAACAAAGATTATAAAAGTACAACCTCTTCAAATCAAATTTGATCAATGGACACTAAACAAATAAATACTAAAGAAGGTTGATTATATCTTTTTGTAATTATTGATTTTTATTCAAATAATATTGTAAGCTATAATACATGTTCAAACAAATCCTATCAAGATTTAATTCTTCCTGCACTTGAAAAAATAAATCAACAATTCTCTTGAAACCAAGTAAAAAACGTTATTTTACACTCAGATAACGCCAACGAATTTTATTGTCAAGACATCACAAATTGAGCTGCTGATAAGCAAATAATTTTAAGCAAAAAACAACCTTATGATATTGGTGGCAATGTAATATCTGAAAACTGATTTTCTCATTTATCTCAAGAATGACTACCTAAAGGTTCAAATCAATATTTTTCTCTCAATGAAGCTATAAATGATGTAAACCAATATATTATGTTTTATAATTACGAAAGAATACATTCTAAATTTCTAAAACCACCAATTTCACAAATAAAAATTTAAAACTGTCTATCCAAAAGTGGTCCAGTATTTAGGGCTAACCACCGTATTGATTGTAATAAATTAGAAAGTATTTCAGAATTAATTTCCCTCTCATTTGTGTTTAAAAATTTCATTTTTATGTTCCTTTCAAATCAAAATAAAAACCTATTTATTTACAAAAATAAATAGGATAAAAACTTATATTAAATTTTTACTAAATAAATATAGCATAATTTATATATTAATTGTTAATAAGTTATTTAAAATTTTTATAAAAAAGCATATATCCAAAAAAATATTGACTTTCGCGTTAAAGTTATATATATTACAAAATAGTATTTGAATAAAGCTAATAAATTATATATAGAGGAAGATATAAGATGCCATCAAAATTAGTAATCATGGAATCTCCAGTTAAAAGTAAAGCAGTACAATCATATTTAGGCGATGATTATTTAGTGTTATCTTCGGATGGACACATTCGTAATTTAGCAATTAAAGGTCAATATGGTTTGGGAATTGATTTAGAAACTTTTGAACCAATTTACAAAATTGATCGCAAAAAAATGCCAAAGGTAAAAGAATTAAAAAGTAAATTAAAAAGTATTACTCATGTTTATCTAGCAACCGATCATGATCGCGAAGGAGAAGCAATTGCTTATCATTTAGATCAAGTATTAGCAACAAGTAATATATCATCACGAATAACTTTTAATGAAATTACTAAAGATGCAATTTTAACAGCATTTAAATCTCCACATAGTATTGATTTACCATTAGTTCGTAGTCAAGAAGCAAGAAGAATGGTTGATCGTATCATTGGTTTTCGCTTAAGTAATCTATTACAAAAGAAGATCGGTTCACGTAGTGCAGGGAGAGTACAATCAGTAGCATTAAAATTAATAGCAACAAGAGAACGCGAAATTATTAATTTTATTAGTAAAGAATTTTGAACAATTAATAGTACTTATCAAAAAAAAATAATATTAAATTGTGAAAAATATAAAGAAGAACTGTTAGTTATTAATAATGAACAAGAAGCAGTTGCTATTAAAAATGCATTAAGTGATAGTTATCAAGTAATTTCTGTTACTGAACAAAATCGTAAGCGTAATTCATTAAATCCATTTACTACTAGTAGTTTATTACAAGCAGCATCAACACAATTAAATTTTAGTACTGCTAAAACAACGCTTATTGCTCAGCAATTGTATGAAGGAATTGATGTTAATGGAACACTTACTGGATTTATTAGTTATCCTCGTACTGATTCAATACGTTTAAATGATAAATTTATTGAAAATGCCAAAACATTAATTGTTAATGAATATGGTGAACAATATCTTGGGCAGAAGAAAGAACAGACTAATAAAAAAAATGTGCAAGATGCTCATGAAGCAATCAGACCAACTGATTTAACAATGAATAATAAACGTGCTATTGATTTTTTAAATAAAGATCAATTAAAACTTTATAATTTAATTTATTTTCGTGCCCTTAGTTCATTAATGGCACCAGCACAATTAATTAGTACTACTGTTTTATTTAAAAATAATGATTATCAATTTCGTTTAACAGGACAACAAATCAAGTTTAAAGGATTTTTAATGCTTGATGTAGAAAGTCTTGAAAATGAAGAACTTTTAGTTTTACCAAAATTTGAAAAAAATCAAATTATTAAAGTTGAGTCAGTAAATTTACAGCAACACTTTACTAAACCAAAACCAAGATACACAGAAGCTAAATTAATTAAAACATTAGAAGAACTAGGAATTGGTCGACCATCAACTTATAATCCAATTATGAACACTATTAAAGAACGCGGTTATGTTATTATTGAAAATAAGTCTTTTAAAGTTACTGAGAAAGGTCTTTTAACTAATGATAAACTTCAAGAGTTTTTTTATGATATTATTAATGAGACATATACTTCACAAGTTGAAACTCAATTAGATCAAATTGCTCATGGTAATTTTGATATGCATCAAGTGGTAAAAGACTTTTGAGTTAAGTTTGAACCAAGGATTGATGATGCTTTTGATAAAATGACTGAGTTTAAAATTAAACCGGTTTTATTAGATCAAGATTGTCCACTTTGTGGTGCCCCACTTGTACAAAGAACAGGAAGATATGGTAAATTTAACGGTTGTTCAGCATTTCCAAAATGTCGATATATTCAAAAACAATTAGAAAAAATTAAACCTTGTTTAGTATGTACAGATGGTTGAATGGTTGTTAAATCTTCAAAACAAAATCGAAAATTTTTAGGGTGTACTAATTATCCAAATTGTAAACATGTTGAAAAGTATCAAGAAATAACTTCTGATAAAGAAGTAAAGTAGGTGAAACGCATGTTAAAAGATTATATATTATTAATAGATAAACCTTCATTTATGACATCACAAGATTGTCTTGTTGTTATTAAAAAACGTTTGAAATTAAATAAAATTGGTCATACAGGTACGTTAGATCCTTTAGCAACAGGACTAATGATAGTACTTGTGAATGAAGCAACCAAAATTAGTGATTTTATTTTAAAAAGTGATAAAGTTTACATTGCAAAAATGCAACTATTTTTAAAAACCGACACCGGCGATATTACTGGTAAAATTGTTGAATCAAAACCACATCTTGATTTAAAAGAATCAGAAATTGTTAAAGCACTTGAATTTTATAATAATCGTCAATATGAGCAAATAATTCCTGCTTATGCAGCAGTTAAAATTAATGGTAAAAAACTTTATGAATATGCTCGTGAGAATATTCGTGTTGAATTACCAAAACGTAAGGTTTATATTAAATCTTTAAAATTAATTAGTTTTAATAATGATTTAGTTACTTTTGAAGTAGTATGTTCAAAAGGAACTTATGTTCGAGCTTTGGTTACTGACATTGCTAGAATTTTACATACATCAGCAACTTTAACTTATTTGAGAAGAATTCATCAATCGGGTTTTGATTTAAGTAATGCCCTAAATTTAGATGTTATTAATGAAGAAACAGTTAGTAAAAATCATATTAGTATTTATGATGGTGTTAAAAATATTATGCCAGCGATTGTTGTTGATAATAGTAAAAGTGTTATTGATGGTAAACATTTAGTTATTGATAGCACTAATGAGCCATATGTTTTAGTTGTTAATTCTGAACATTTGCCATTAGCTATTTATCGTAATCAAAAAAATAATTTATATGTAAGCCAACGAGGTTTTAAATGTAATGAAGATATTAAAATTGAAAAATCTAAATATTCAAAATCAAAAATTGATGTCTAAACCAATTATTGCTTGTTGAGGTTTTTTTGATGGTATTCATCAAGGTCATCAAGCCCTATTTAAACAATTATTAGTTAATTCAACAATAAATAATTATCAAACATGTATTATTAGTTTTGATAGAAAACCACAAAGTGTAATTAGTAATAAAAATAATGAGGTTTTATTAAGTAATCAAGATAAAATTAAAACAATTGCTAAATACAATTTTGATTATTATTGGGAAATTAAGTTTAGTAAAGAAATAGCAACACTTTCACCAGAGGAATTTATTTCGTGATTATTGGCAAATAATGTTAAAGCAGTAGTTGTTAACCCAAATATTAGGTTTGGTTATCAAGGGCAAGGTAATATTAAAACATTACAACAATCTTCATTACAAGTTTATCTTTGTAATGATATTATTGTTAATAATAACAAAGTTTCTTCAACTTATATTAAACAACTTTTACAAAATAAAGATATTAGTAGTGCTAATCTTTGTTTACAACAAGAGCCATATACAATTAGTGGTAAAGTAGTTCATGGTATTAAAGAGGCTAGAACGATTAATTTTCCAACTGCTAATTTATCGTTATTAACAAACTATGCATTACCGGGTCTTGCTACTTATATTACGCTTACTGAAGTAGATAATAAATGATATCAAAGTATGACAGTAATTATGTTACGTAATAATAAGCCGTTAGTTGAAACTTACTTATTAAACTTTAATCAAGATTTATATGGAAAAATCATTAAAGTTAGATTTTTAGATTTTCTTCGTGATAATTTAAAGTTTACTAATTTAGATGATTTAAAAAAACAAGTCGATAAAGATTTAATAGAAACAATTAAATATTTTGCTAATTCTAGTAGTAAATTATTAAAGCCATAATAATTGTGATATTCTTTATATTTACAATAATTATTAACATTATAAATACTATTTATTAAAAACTATTTCCAATAAAATTTAATTTTATTGTACATGCTAATGAAAAAGAAAAAAGGGAGTAAATAAATAATGAAATATTGAGTAAAAGAATTTATAAATCAAATAAAAGATAATAATGAAATTTGCGCAAACTGTCATTATAAAGAAAATTTACAAAAAAATATTACTTCAAATGATAATTGTCAAATTGTAAATGATGAAAGAATGCCATTGTTACAAGAACACGCTTCAAATAATAAATGTATAGTTATTGAAATAGAATCAAACATTTCAGCTGTTAATAATATAGTAGAAATAAATTTACAACGAAAACAAATTGAACAAAAAAAACAGACTACTAATAAATTACCTAATTATGGGTCAATTTGTTAAGAAGTTAAAACTACATAATCAGGCTTAAAATGATGAATTATTTAAATAACTTATTTTAATAGATTAGTTAATTTACTTTCACTAATTTCTTTATATATGTTTAAATTAGTTTGTTCGTATAAATAACAAGCTCAATAATATCAAATTAAATTTTGATAATTCATTCATTTTTTAGCAATAATTATTTGTTCATTATTTAAATTAAAACAATTAAATCAAGTATTAATTTCGGTTTCAGAAGTTAAACTTTCAGAAGCAAAAGAGGCAATATCAAATAATTCGTCGTTTCAACAAGCAAAATCTCAATCAATTAAATATCAACAATTATTTTTTTTAACAAAATTATTTAATGTTAAATCATTATGAGATAAAACAATTGTTGTTGGTTGATAAGTAGCAATTCATTTGATTACCTCACTGGTTATTTTTTCTAAGCAAGGATTACTAGTAGTTAAATTACAGTATAAATTAAGTTGTTCTAAACCTTTTCAAGTTTTAATTAATGATTTATTATCAAATTTAATATTATGTAGTTGTTTTACCAATGATGAAATTTGTTCTAATATTTGTTTATTAATTATTTGTTCGCTTAAATTAATTAAATTATGATAATATGGCATTAAGGTTAATAGTTTATTATTATTAATATTGACTTCATTAATAAGTAATGTAAATTTTTTTGATTTAATTAATTTAATAACATTAATTTGATTTGTAAAATTCAAAAAAGGTTGCAAAATATCTTTAGATTGTTTTAAAAAAAATGTTTATTTACTAAAAATAAGTCATTGGTTAAACCTTTTGTTTTTAATAGCTTTAATTGATATGGTGGTTTAATAGTTTTAAATTTCAAAATGACACCTCTATTTTGCTTGTATTGTCCGTAATAAAATTATACAATTTATTAAATAAAAAATATTGAAAGTAAGTGATAGTATGTTAAAAAAAGGTTATATTCATATTTATAAAGGCGAAGGAAGAGGTAAAACCTCAATTCTTAATGGTATGGTAATTAGAGCATTGGTTAATAATCTTAATGTTAGTTACTTACGTTTTTTAAAAAATCGTCCTTCTGGTGAAATTAATTTTTTAAAACAAAATACTAAACTTAAAATTGAAAGTTTTTATGAATCTTCGCAAAATTTTTTTTGAGAAATGGATGAAGAAGAAAAAAATAAATTAAAACAAGAAACTAATTATGATCTTACTAGATTAAAACTGTTAAGTCAAAGTGATAATACTGATCTTATTGTTGTTGATGAAATTTTAGGGTGTATTCAAAATAATTTGATTAAAGAACAAGACTTAATTGAAATTTTAAAAAATAAAAAATCACATATTGAAATTGCATTATCTGGTAGATATGCATCTTTTGCCTTAGAGCAATGTGCTAATTTAATTAGTGAAGTTAAATCAATTAAACATTATTTTGAAAAAGGTCAAATTGCTCGTGAAGGGATTGATTATTAATGACTGCTAAAACCTTATGGTTTGCATCTAATAATATCGGTAAAATTAATGAATTAAAGAGTATCTTACAGACAAAGGGATATAATGTCAAATCAATGTTAGATCTTAATTCTCCTCTTGAAATTAATGAAACAGGTACATCATTTATTGAAAATGCAATTTTAAAAGCAACAACACTTGCAAAATTAGTGAATGGTCCTGTAATTGCTGATGATTCAGGGTTAGAAATATTAGCTTTAAATAATTTTCCTGGTATTAACTCAGCACGATGAAAGGGTGAAATGTCCTATCATGATGCAATGTTAGACATTTTAGAACAAATGGAAGGTGAAACTAATCGTGCAGCAGTATTTATTTCTGCTATTGCTTATGTTGATTTTGATCATAAGATTACTAAAGCATTTATTGGTAAACTTGAAGGTGAAATCACTACTGAGATAAAAGGTAATGATGGTTTTGGTTACGATCAAATATTTTATGTTCCAGTAGTACATGCTACTTTAGGTGAATTGTCATTGGCAGATAAAAATAAAATTTCTCATCGTAATTCAGCAATTCAGCAATTATTAACATTTTTACAAGAACAAAATTAGATAGTTAAAATGAAAATAAAAAGGATGATTTAATTATGCCACAATCATTAACAGATTCATAATTACCATTATTAACTGATAATAACAATAATAGGACGTATTGCAACCTTAGTTAGATTTAATAAAAACTTAAATGAGAGATAAAACTCTCATTTTTAATTGTTAAACAATTATAATTAATTATTTTATTAAACCAGCACTTTATTAAAGTAATTAATTATTACATAACTAAATAAAAAATTATTTAGGCTATTGTGCTGGAATTAACCAATAGTAATTTTTGTGTTGCTCTTTTAAAATTTGATATTTTTTTCTCCCCCTCCCTCCAGACCTCCTACCCCCAAGGCTTTTGCTACCTATAGTAGCAATAAGCCTATACGTATAGTAGTAGAAGTATTTAGTTAGTAGTATATAAGCCTTTTATCACTGTAGGTGATAAGGCTTATACGTAGAAAGGATTTGTAATGATTAATGTTAATTTAGATATTAAAAATAAAGTTAGAGAAACAACTAAAGGTATGTTATTAGAAATTGGTGAATATGAAACATGATTTCCAATTAAAGATACTATTATTAATCAAAATAATAAAAAAATAACATTAAAAATAATTGAAGATTTTAATTATAAATTAGGTAAAAAATCAATTACAAAAGATATTGAAAGTATTAAAGGTAGTGATATTTTAAAATATATTAAAAATATTTCAGATATTACTACAAATGAAAATGAATTAATATCTTGTGAATTTTATGAACAATATAATGGTTATTATATTTTTACAAATGATAAAAATCAAGAATGTTTTAAATATAACATTACATGAGAACAAGATATGAAAAGTTTTAAAATAAATAATCCATATAATGATAATGATTTAGCAATAAATTATATTGTTACACCAATGAAAGATATCAATACTCATAATGAAAAAATATTTTATTTAAAGTATTAAAGAAATTAATTATGTTACTTAATGTTGAAAAAATAGAATTAATTAAAAATTTATGTAATGAAAAATTACTTAAAAATAAAAAATATATTGAAATACAAGAAATATTAAAAATTATAGAAAGAGAGTAATTAATTATGTTGAATTTAAAAGAAGATAAAAGAATATATTTAAAATATGAAGAAATTGAAAAAATATTTGGTTCATGTGATATTTGTCATAAAAATTCATCATTTGCAAATAGAACTTGTAATAAATGTTTTTATAAATTAATGAGTGATAATGATGAAATGTAATATCCATAATGAAAAATATATTTGATTTAGTGAAATTGAAAATACATATTATTGTAATAAATGTATTGATGACATGATTGAAGAAGATATGTATTTAACATCTAATAATTGAGATTACTTATATGAATATTATATTAATGAATTACAATTAGAAAATTTTAAAGGAGTGTAAAAATAATGAATAGATTAGAATTACAAAATGCAATGAAATTAATAGAAAAATTTGAAGAATTACAAGAAGAATTTAATAGTAAATATGAAGATTTTGAAGTTGAAATTGATAATGATGGGGATTTAAAAATTAGTAATGATTATTTTATATATGAAGATGTAAATAAATTAGAACAAGTAATTATTGATTATAAAAGAATTTTTAAAGGTTAAAGGAGATGAATAGAAATGGTAGCAGCCCCAAAAAAGAAACCAGAAGATTTAATTATTAAACAAATTCATATTAGATTAAATAAAAATGATTATTATGAATTAAAAAAGATGTGTTTAGAAGAAGATATTACAATTAATAGTTTTGTAAAGAATTTAATTAAAAATGCAATAAATAGAAAGAGTGATAAATAATGAATAATTTATATAAAAAAATACTTAAATTACAATTAGAAATTGGTAGTACACCTAAAAATGGTTTTAATAAATTTGGTAATTATAAATATTGATTATTAAGTGATATTTTTAATAAATTTAAATTATTATGTAAAGAATTAAATATTGTTATTACACATGAAGATATATTAACAACTGATAGAAAAATTAATTATTTAGATACTAAAGAAGTAGAAATAACTTATTTTAAAAGATATACAATTATTGATTTAGATAATGATAAAGAAAATAAATATTTTGATATACTTGCTTGTGCTAAAAATACAGATATAGCAAAAGCAAAAGGGAGTGCAGAAACTTATGCTTATAGATATTTTTTAATGAATTTATTATTATTAAGTGAAGATGAACTTGACCCAGATAATGATAATGTTAATTTAATACAAAATAATAAACCACAAAATAATTATATTAATAATAATATAAAAATACAAAATGAAAAATGAGAACCAAGTGAAAAACAATTAGATTATTTTGAAAAATATATGATTACAAATACAGTTTTATTTGATGAATGTATCAGAGAAGATATGGAAAGATTAAATCCAAGTAATAATAAAGATTTTTTAATATTAATGGGTGAAAATTATTTAAAAACTTTATTTGATAAATTTAAAGAAATTCGTGAAAGATTTAAAAATTTAAAAAATAATAATAAAAATGAGTATAGAAATTATGAATAAATGTAGAACATGTAATAAAAGAATATTTTTAAGTAAAAATTGATGTCTTAAATGTTTAGAAATAATTGTTAATAATTTATCTGAAAATGTAGAAAATAAATATTTAAATAAAAATAAGGAGAATAAATAATGAATAAAGAAAAATTAATTAAAAAATTAGATGAATATTTAAAACTTACTGGTGATAATTGATGAGCAAAAGCAGCATTTATTAGTATTATAGATTCTATAAAAAAGGGTGAATTTGATAATGAATAAAGAAAAATTAATTAACGCACTGCGTGATAGATATAAATTATTGTGGGATAAAATTACTCAATCAACAAATAGTGATAAGATTTTATATTTACAAGCAAAATTATTTGAAGTAGAAGATTGAATTGAAAAAATAGAAAATGGAGACTTTGATAATGACTAATTATTTACTTTCAATTGACCCAAGTATAAAAAATACTGGATTTACTTTATGAGAAAAGAAAATATATTGTGATACATATAAATATATATGAAAACCAATATTAATTAGTAGTTGTAGTTTTAAAAAAAATGGTGTTGATAATTTTAATAGAGATATGCATTATGTTGTATATGGAACTTTAGAATTAAAAGATGAGTTAAATAATTCTAAAAATAATTTTGATTTAATTATTGAACGTGGTACTTTTCATTCAAAAAATGGAATTGGTTATGAAACACAAGAACATTTACGTGGTTTTATTGCTGGACAATTTAATAAATTAATAACAAAAGATATGTTAATAAGTCCAAGTGAATGAAAGAAATGATATGTAAAAAATGATAAATATTGTTCTGCTATTACATTTGTAAATGGTATAAATTATAAATGAGATAAAAATATTTCTTTGTTTATGTGTGAAAATTTAATAAAAAAAAATAATTGAAATATAAAAATATCAAATCATGATGAAGCAGATAGTTTATTAATTGGTTGATATTATTTAAATAAGGAGAATAAATAATGAATAAAGATAATTTAAAACCATGTAAACATTATATTTATTATAACGTAGAATATTATTATTTTGGAGAATGTGATATGTGTGATGAAGAAAAGGAGAATAAAAATGAGTAAAGAAAAAATAAAAGAATTACATTATACAAAATCATTATGTGATAATTGAGATTGATTTACTGAATGCGAAGGATGTAATATTGGTATATCTTTACATTGTTTATGTTCTATACATTTAAAATGTAATATGTGTGATGAAATTTGTTCAAAAGATTTTGAATGAAACATAAAACAAATTAAGGAAGTTAAATAATGCAAAAACAAAAAAAAGAAAAAGTATTACTTAAATGTATTGTTAAAGATTGTAATAGTAAAGTATTAGTTACTTTAAAAACTTTAAATATAGAAGATAGTGTAATTCAATTTTTTAATATGTGTTATTTTCATAAAAAACAATTTAAAAATAAAATAAAAGAAATAAAAAATGAATGATGATGATATAAAAAAAAAATAAGGAGTAAATAATGATAATGATAAATTGTACAATAGATGAATTTTTAAATAAATGAAAAAAAGAAAAACATTATGATGTAAGTGTTGGTCATTTCTCAGTTGATGGAGATTTTACTTTAAATTTTAAAAGTTTGCATATTGATAAAAATAATATTGAAGAATTTGAAGAATTATTAAATGATTATAATATTAATAGAAAAATTTGAGAAAAAATAGAAAAATGTAAACAATGTCATCATCATAATTCTCAAATAGAAATTGATGATGAAGATGAATAAATTAACTAATTTATCTATATTTAATATAGAAAATATGATATAATTAATTTATAAAAATAGGTTTCCGTATATTAAATCGTAAGTTAAGAATTCGGTGAGCGTAATTAACTCTAATGTAATAAATAATGAAATATTTTCCTAATTTTTAAAGAAGATAGCCGTAGAAATAAATTTTTAATTTTATTTTGTAGAGCGGTGATATATGATGAATTTCATGTCTTCTTTTTTTTATTTTTTTAATTTATAATATTAAATATAAAAAAAATAAAGGTGGTTAAAAATGAAAAGATATTTTATCTTTGGAATAGCTAATAAAACAAAAGATAAAATAATACATGAAATTGCTTTTAATCGTTCAAGAAATTTAATGTCAAAAAAAGGTAAAAATACAGTTATTATTCATACTAATAATTATTCAGATATAAAAATAAATATTGGTGAAATAAAAATTAATTTTGATAAAGAATTTCATGAAAATTTACTAAAAATAGTAACTGAAGCAATATATTTAGTTAAAGAAACTCATACTTCTTATGGAATGGAAAAATGTGATTACAGAGAAAGAGATAAAGGTGGAATAAGTTCTACATTATATAGTTTGACTACAATATGGTATCATAATAGAAAAAATATTGATATATTAGACTTAGCAATTGATTTATTAATTAGAATATGTACAGGACATTTAATTTTTAATGGAAATAAAAGATTATCTGTAATTACATGTAGTATATTTTTAAATTCAATGGGATTATATTTAAAATGAAGTAGTGAAACACATGCTTATTTAAAATATTGAGAAGATTTAATGACCAATATTGCAGATAATAAATATGGAAAAGATATAAATGAAATAAAAGAAAATAAAGAACTTAATATTAAAAATTTATTTTTAAATTCTATAATGATAAGTAATAAATGAATTTGACAATAAATTATTTAAAAAATGATATAATATATACACATATAAAAGTAAATAGGTGGTTTTAATGACAAAAAGAAAACAATTTAAATATAATGAAAAAATAATACAAAATGCAGTTAAAAATGCTTATGAAGATGAAAAATTAATTAAAATAGTAAAAAGATTAGAAAAAAAGTAAAAGTTACCAATAAGGTAACTTTTTAATTAGGTGCCAACCTAACAACAGAACAGTAAGAACTTTTTATTTCATATACTTACATAAGTAAGTCTCTTAATTATACATTATTTAAGATTGTGGGGAAATATTATTTTGGTTAGATTTTCTTTTAAAATGTATTTTAAATGTAAATATTTTTTTAATTTTATTTCAAAAAGTTTTTCAAAATCTAAATTCTGGATTTTGATTTTTATATAATAAAACACAACCTATTACAGTACCAATAATATTTAAAGAAATAGTTAATAATAATATCCCAAAGGGATTATTATTTTTACATTTTATTACACCAAAAATTAATGTTAAAATTAACACAACGATATATATATATATTGATATTATAATTCCTCCAATTAGTTCTGGATTAATATTATTAGCATATTTCATATTTTATTCCTTTACAAATTATTTTAATTGAATATAAAAAAATTATAACAAAAATAATACTAAAAATATAATTTATCTAGAATTAAACACAATTTTTGAAATGGTTAATTTATATTTTTTAACTAATATATTTTTTTCTACTCAAGTAAATCCCTCTGGTTGAATTTGAAAATCTGCTCCTTGAATTTGATTTATTATTGGAAATAATTGTATTTTTCACTTAAAATCTTTATCAGATAAATCATAAAAACCTAAATAAGTAGAATTTTCTGAATTCATATTTATATTTTTATCATAACTATAATTAACTTGAGAATATAAACTATTTTTTGAAATTTCATATAAATTATTAATATTATTTGGTATTAAACCTATTTTTGAAACCCCAACATATTGATTAATCCTTGATGATACTTGATAATATTCTATTTTAAAATCTTCAAATACTTTCATTTTATTTTCTTTAGTGTAATAAAATAATTCACTTAAATTATATGATTTAAATAATGTTTGACTTTTATTAGGAATAAAATTTTCAGTTGTTATTATATTATCATAAATTATTTTTGGTCATTCTTCTGTTTCATATTCATAATGTAAATATACATCTACACTTTTATAATATCTTTTTAAATCATTAAAAGTTTTGATTAATAATGTAGGGTCTAAATAATATTTAAAATTAATATTTATTTCTAATGGTTTTATTAAAGGTATGTTATTTTTAATTCAATTTGTATCATCTTTATAAATTTCTTGATTATTATGCATTAAAATATTTCAATTTTGTAATATTATTTCAACACTTGGATTTGTTGGAATTATTACAATTTGTTTTGCTATATTTTGTGGACTTGGTGGTAATATTTTTGCTGGATAACTAAATGTTGTTTCTTCACTTTCTGAATATTCATCATGATTTAATTTATATAAAGTTGTTCAATTAAAATCATTACCAGTCAAATAACCCATATTATTATATCTAAACTGAGCAACTGATATTTCATTATAATCACCTTGATAAGTAAATGGATTATCACTATAAAATGTATGTCTTTCTTCACCTTGATGTAATGATTGAGTTACAATTGTATCAATAATATAAGCATAATTTGAACCATCAATAACTCCATTTGCTGTTGGATTTCATTGACATTAAAAATGAACATTGCCTATTCAAAATTGAAATACAGCAATTGCTCATTTTATGATAAAATTTGAAGACAGAATTAATCTGAACTAGTACTTTGTAAAACAAAGAAACACAGATTACTAAAAAGCCTCTATTTAAGATTGTGGGGAAATATTATTTTGTTTTATTTATATCTTCAATCATACTTATTAAATCTTGTTTATCTTTAGAATTAATATTTATTTCTTTTCATGATCTACCTTTATTTTCAATTTTTAACAAAATATTATCTTTATCATATTCTACAGTAAAAAATCTTTGCTTAAATAATTTATATTTTTTATTTTTAATATTACTATCTTTATTAGCTAATAAAGACTCATTTAAATCTGGCATATAAAATCATCCTTTATGAATTAAATGATTATTTTTTTTAAAATTAATTTTTATTCATTCATTATATTTAGTTTTTCATTTTACTTTTAAATTATCATTGTGATAAATTACGGATAATGTTTTTTTTTTCATTACTCTATTTCCTTTCTTTTTGATAATAAAAACATTATAGCAATATTATCTTGCATTTAATACTATTTTATAAATTTTTGCATTACCATTACTAATATATTTTATTCCATAAGCATTTTCAAGACCTGTTCTTCTATATTCTCCTTGAATCTTACCTTGATTAATAAAAACATTAATTTTTCAGTTCAAATTATCATTTGAATTACTTAATATATCAAATCCAATAGCATTATTATTAAATTTAAAATCAGAATATTGAAATAAACTAAACTCATAATTCAATAATTGGTATTGATATTTTTCTTTATAATATGCATAACTATGACCTCCATCATTATTAATCATTGGTATAAATTTTTGCTCTTTATTAATACTAGGTATTGAGTTTGAAAATATTAATTCTTTTAGATTAATTTCTATTGAGCTATTTAATTCTTTTGATGGATTAAAACTTTCTGTAGGATTAAAGTTTGAATCATTATTATTGTTGATTTTAGTAATTGTTTCAATATTATAACTATAATATATAGTTACACTTTTATAATATCTTTTTAAATCATTAAATGTATTAATTAATAATGTTGGGTCTAGTTTTGATTTAATATCAATATCGATATTATTGGAAACTGGATTATTACTATCAAATCATTTTTGAATATTATTATAATTACCGCTACCGTCTCATTTAATTAAAGATACATCATTATAATTTAATATTACATTTATGTCTGTATTAAAAAATAATGTTTTTGCAATATTTTGAGGACTTGGTGGTAATATTTTTGCTGGATAACTAAATGTAGTTTCTTCACTTTCTTCATATTCATCATGATTTAATTTATATAAAGTTGTTCAATTAAAATCATTACCAGTCAAATAACCCATATTATTATATCTAAACTGAGCAACTGATATTTCATTATAATCACCTTGATAAGTAAATGGATTATCACTATAAAATGTATGTCTTTCTTCACCTTGATGTAATGATTGAGTTACAATTGTATCAATAATATAAGCATAATTTGAACCATCAATAACTCCATTTGCTGTTGGATTTCATTGACATTCAGTATCTTCATTAGTTAATGGTGAAGCAATATCTAAAAATTCAGTATCTTCTGCTAAAATATAAACTTTATTATTTTTCTTTTGTGATAAATCAACTGTACTTATTTGTTCTTTTACTTCTNATGCATAATTGATGTTCAGTTTTAGGATAAACTGATTGTATTGCCTCTGACATGCCTGTTAAATTATCACTACAAGCAATAAGAATATCATTTAAGCCTCGATTTTTCATTTCTGTAAAATTATTTATATTTCATTCACTATCTCAAAAGAATTTTGCTTTACCAATAGCATCACCATTACTTTTAATTGCTAATTCTTTATTACATGTTAATATTCCTTGAAAATCTTTTTGAGCTAACATATCAAATTTTCTTGCTTCTAAAAATTTTTGTCNCACCATTACTTTTAATTGCTAATTCTTTATTACATGTTAATATTCCTTGAAAATCTTTTTGAGCTAACATATCAAATTTTCTTGCTTCTAAAAATTTTTGTCATGTATCATAATGAGTAAATCCAGTTGGTTTTGCGTCCATAATATTATAAAATGTAGTTTCTGGATGACTACTTGTTGTTATTTTATCATTTATTCCAGCAAGTAAACCACCATTATTTTTAACTTCAGTTGTAGATTTTTCATTATTACCAGCAATAAATAATCTTCTTGAAGCAAATACTTTACTTTCAAATATTTCTTCATTATTTTGTTGTATTGGTTCTTGACCTTGAATTATTGGTCTTCCATAATAATAACAACTTGTTAATAATTCTAATCCATAACTTTGTCTATGACTATATCTTACACCAATATCACGCATTAAAGTACGATTTAAAGTTACTTTTCCTTGTTGAATAGTTGGGAAAGCATAACCACTACCTGGGCTTGCATATTGTACAAAATCAAGTGTATTTTGACCACTAGAAACTACTCTATCATTTAAACTACTAAAAGTTAATACTTGCATACTAAATGCACCATTATAAGGACTATAATAATTTGTTACATTTGAAATATATAATAATTGTCTATCTTGATTTTTACCACTATTACCACCAATATTTTCATTTTCATCATTAAATACACAAAAAAATTGTAAATAATCATCAATTGTAATATGTTCTTCAAACATTACTAAAGTATATTGTCTTTTTGTTTGTACTGTTTTAAATATTTGATTATTTGGTAAATTACTAAAATCAACACCACTTGTATCATCAATTAAATAAGCATTTCAATAATCTCCTATTTTATATTGTTTTGTATAAAATTCATCTTGACCATTAACTTTATGTGTTTCTTCATTAATTTTACCTTTATTTTTTTGATATATTTTTGTACTATTTTTTCAAATACATACAACTGGAGTAGTACCAGTTAATATTAATTCATATTGTCCAAAATCACTAATTTTACTATTAATTGGTTTATAACCAGTTTCAGTTAAAGGAATTGCTCCATTATTAATAACAAATGGAAATATTTTTCAATAACTACATCTTTTAATTAGCAATTGTTGTCTTTTTAATTGAAGATGTAGATGTTTCATTAATTGAATTTGTTGATGTATCATTTTCATTTTCTCCTAATAATTTTATTTCTTCTTTATCTTCTTCCATTATTTCTTTATAATGTTTTTTTGCTTGTTGTTTTGTTACTTCATCTAATTCAGCAATAGCTTGTGTATATGACATTGTTCTATCTGCTAATCTTTGACTAATCATTTCTTGTTTTAATAATTGGTCAGTCATTGCTATAGGTAAAAATTTAAAACTATAAGGTCTATCACCCTTACCATTTCATAATTTTTCATAAATTAATAACATATCAAAAAATCTATAAAAATAATATGAATAATGACTTATTTTAGTTTCTGTTGTTTCCATATCATTTTTATTATTAAATAATGATTTAGTTTTATTTTCATAATTTACACCAGAAAATTCATTATAATCATATCCAGCACCATTTCATATATCTTTACCTAAATCATCTTTATCTAAAATATAATTACTAGCTTTAAAATCACCTTGTATAACTTCCATACCACCAGCACCAGATTTATTATAGCCAGCAGTACCAACATTAACTACAATATTTTTTTTAGGATTATCAATAATTTTTCCATGTTCAATCATATTTTTAACAGTTTCATTATCAAATGCACCAAATAAAGTAGTAACATTTAATTCTCTATCAACATTTCTTTGAGTATAAGATTTATGATAATATTCAATTAAATTTCAAACTGGATAAGTATCTGGATATGCATTTAATGTTGTTGAATTACCATAAAAATTAACCATTGGTAAATTTGTTATTTCTAATATTGGTAAATAATTTCAAGGATTTTTAATTTCATAACTATATTTTGGTATTAAATTAGGTTTTAATTTTGTATGTGCTGTTCCTAAAATAATTTCTTTTTCATTTTTATTATCATTTTTATAAGTTTCAAATCTTATTTTTCCATTTTCAGCAATTACTCAAGTTAAAGTTGCACTATCTGCTTGTTCATTTATAAAAAAGAATTCTGCACATTGTTCTTCTTCATTATATTTAGCAACTCTACCAGCAAATGAATTAGGTAATACTTTTAAACTTGTACTATTATCTTTATAAATAATTGGCATTATATATACTTTTCCAAGTAAACTTTCTTGAATTCCAAATTTATATAATTTTTCAAATCATTTATCACTAATAATTTTATTAGTAAAATATTTTAAAATTTCATCTTTTTCACTATCAAATAATAAACCTTTACCTAATCATAATTTAGTTGATTTTTGAGCAATTCTCATAGGAATATCACTATATCATTCTCTTCTATTACAAGAAAGATATTCTAATGGATTATTCATTTTTATCACTCTCCAAATTTATTTTTATTAATTAATAATTCATTATTAATATTATTAATTAATCATTTCATTTTATGCATTGAAGCATACATTCTTGCATCTCAACAATTATCATATAAATCAAGCATTTGTGGTTCATTGTTTGAATTTTCTAATTTAGATTTTGCTAATCATTGCATTTTTGATAATTCTTCATGTGTATTAGAACATCTTTTTCAATTAATACTTAATATACCTTTAATCATACAAATAGTATCTCAATCAATTCTATCTCTTAAATACATTGTAGTTTTATCTACTGGAGTAAAATTTAATCAATTTATTTTTCTTTTTTCTACTTCTTTTTTTAAAATATCAATAACTGCTAATCCACCACTACCATAATCAACATAACAAGTAAATCCAAATTTCATTGCTTGAAATTTAATACTTTCATCTAAATAATAATCAATAATATTATTTGCTAATTCATAAGTATCTTTAAATTTCATAATAGCATTACTATGATAAAATTCACTTTCTTGATGTATTCTTCTAGTTTTTTCATTTTCACCAATAAAACATAAAACAGCAACAGTAGGATGTGCTTGTGAACTTGTAGCAAAACCTAAATCTAAACCACCAACTATTTCATTAACATTAAAATCTAATTCAGTTTTAAGTTTATCTAAATATCTTGCAAATATAGAACCAGTTAAAACACTAGGTACACCATAATATCAACTTTGTGCTTTAATAGGGTCTAATTCTTTTAATTCTTCTAAATCATTAATTTTATCTTGTTTTAAATTATGTTCATTTAATTTTCAATTTGAATAATGAAATAATTTAAACATTTGATTTTCTTCTATTGATTTAATTTGTTCATTATTTTCTTTCATTAAATCTAAATTAAAAGGTACACGTTTATTCATATATTCAATAAAATATTGATAAATATTATCTGGATTACAACTTCTAATTTTAATAGTTTTTTTAGCATTACCTAATGCAAAAGTAATTGCTTGAAATTCTGCTTGACTAAATTCATTTGCTTCTTCACATCATTCAATTGCTAAATCAAAACCTTTTATTTCACTTCTAGAAAGCCCTTTAAGTGGTATTCTATCATTACTATTACTATATACACCCATAACTCTAATAAATGATTTACTACCTTTAAAACGAAAATCTGCTTGTTTATTTGGATATTTTAAAGTAAAATCTTTATAATCAAAACCAATATTAATTAATGCTTCATCAATTTCTTTTGTTAATTCATTAATATCTTTATTTAATTTTCTAAAACAATATATAGCAATTGATTTATTAACTTTAATTGAAATTGCTATTAATATTGCTATTTCTTCTGCAATACTATATGTTTTACTAGAATATCTGCTACCACTTAAATTATATTCACTATGAGTAAAATCACTTTTATTTAATAATCAATAACTAATTTCATGCAAATAAGTAAATTCTTTATTCATAATATTATTCCTGTAATTCTTCTAATTTTAAAAGTTGGCCAAATCTTGTAGGGTCACTAACGATAGCAATGGTATCATTTTGCATTTGTAAAGAAATTATTATTCTATCATTAACTTTATCTCAATCCAAAGTTTGAACCTCTTTATTTAACTCACCATATAAAAATTCTTTACACATAAAAGCAAATTTTTTATTACTTGATTGACTTTCAAAATTATAATAAATTTTATATTTAGTATTTGATTTAAAAGTATATTTAATATGATTTATATTAATTTTTGTTCCTACTTCTTTTCATTTTGGAATACTTGGAATTGGATTATTTTTTAATTCAATATCTCAACAATTTTCTTCAATTTCATTTGTTTCTAAATTATTAGAAATAATTTTTATTGGTTTATTCATATTAATTTTATTTGGTGAAATAATATTTAATGTATTACTAGTAATTTTATAAATATTTTCATTATTTTCTTCTAATTCTTCTAATTTTCATAAATTACCGTTTCTTGTATTTCCAGCTAATCAAGTAAATATTGGAGTATTTGTTCTATTACAAATTAAATAAGGTTGAGAATGATTTATATCAAATGTTAATTCAGTATTACTTCCTTTTGAATAAATAAATTCTTCATAAATATAAATATCAGATAATATTAATGTTTGTCTTCTAATACCATAATTAAATCATATACGATATCTTTTATTTTCTTTACAATCATATGTAATAGTTTGATTAACTCCATTTATAACACTTGTAGCAACTATTAATCACTTTTCTTTATCTTGCTTTTTATCTAATAAATTATCAACATATTGTTTTGTAGTTGCATCTTTTTCTTGTTCTGGTTCACCTATATCAACAATTCTAGTATTATTTGAAGTAATAATTCTTTTTTCTTTAGGTTGAATAATATTTGGACTATTAGGGTCTACTTCTCATAATGATTCACTACTACCACCAGTAGCACTAATAGTATTAGTTTCTTTATCAATAGTAATATTTTCACCAGCAATTAATTTATTTTGTTTTTTATCTAATAAATTATCAACATATACTTTAGTTGTAGCGTCAGTTTCAAAAGTAGGTGTTCCAACATCAATAAGTCTTCTACCATTAACATCAATACCTTTATCATCTTTTGGCTTTATAAAATTAGGATTATCTTTATCAACTTCTCATAATGATTCATCACCACTACCAGTTGTACTAATAACTTTCTTTTCTTGACCTTCTTTACCATCAACTAATTTCATAGTATCATTACTAAAATATTTAGTAAATAATTCAATTGTTGTTAAATTATCAAATGATTTTATACCAGTAGTATCAATTCATACTTCAGTACCAATTAAATGTTTAGGATGTTTAAGATATATTTTTACTCTTGTATCATTTGTCTTTAAATTTATTAATTCTAAATATCTTGTAAAAGGACTATCTTCACCATAATTACTATAAAAATTACTAAAAAAATCATTTCTTTTAGGTAAAACATCTAAATTAAATCCAGTAATATTTGGATATTCTTTAATTTTTCTTAAACAATTAAATACTTCTGGAACAATATAATAAGGTTCATTAGGATTATTTTCACTATAAGTCATACCACCTTGACTAATACTTGATTGACCACGAATATAATTACTATCTTTTGTTAATAAAAACCTAACATAATATGCAGTTGCAGTTTGTATTTCATCAGTAAATTCTGTTAATGTAGTTTCTGGTCATTTTTTTGAAATCGAATGTCCACTTAAATAATCAATATTATTACTTGCAACTGAAATAGCAAATCAAATTTCATTATCTGGTGTTGTAGTATCATCAAATTCTAATTTATTAAAACCTTTTCAATTTTTAAATTCTTCAATTGTAATAAACATTAATGGGTCTTTAATAGCCATAATAATTTACTCCTTAATGTAAAATAAAGGGTATTTAAACCCTTTAAATTCCAACTTTAGTTGCTTTTTTCTTATCTTTTTCTGATAATTCTTTACGTTTTGCTCTTTGACTAATAATAGTGTTTTTAAATACTTCACTTTTTTCATCATCATTATTAAAACTATCAAGTAATTTAGCAATTGATGTAGTTTCTAATTGTAATTGAGAATTTATTTGTTTAATATTTTCAATAATAAATTGAATTTCTTTATCTCTTTTTAATTCTTTTGCTAATTTATTTTTCTTTGATTTTTTAATTTTTTTACTAGATAAAGCTAATCCTCCTGATACAGCTATTCCAGTAGCTATTGCTCCACATATTGCTGATATTCATTCTATTGAAAAATTCATTTTTTATTCCACCTTTTCTTTTTTTATTTTTCTTATTTCTTTTTCTATTTTTGGTAAATATCAAATAATAATTAATATTAAAATTGGTATTATTTTAATTATTAAATTTAATATAAATTTAATTCTTGGTGGTGTTTTATTTGGTAAATGATGTAATCCAAATCCACCAATACTAGGTATAATTGTTAATCAAATTGCATTACCTCAATTATTTTTTCAATCTACATGTTCCATACCTAATTTAGTAAATGATAATCATTTAGGTAATATTATTGTTTGTGGTAATGTACTTCATAAAGTAATAATTAAAGATATTAATATAAATGATAATAAATTAATTGAATCTAATTGTTTTTTTCTTAATTTTTGAATATCATTTAATAAACTAAAATCATATATTTTTCTATCTTTAATATAATCTCTTCTACCACGAGTAAAAGGAATTAAATAACTAGTTTTTCACTCTGGTTTTTGAATTTCCATTCAATCACCTACTTTCATGTTTTATAAAAATTAGAATTTCTTTTAATTTTTATATATTTTCTTTTATGTAAAGAATTTTTTAATAATTGTTTTCTTTCATATCTTCATTGATTACTTCCTATTTCATTTTTAGATAAATTTTTATATTCTTTTAATTTAAAAAAACCTTTTTCTAATCTATTAATAAAATGCATAGTTTTTTGTACATTAATATTATTTGGATAAATTACACTAGTATCTTGAGACCCATAATATTTACCTTTTTTAGCTAATTCACTTTTAACATATTTTCTTAATTGACTTGGTAATCATTTTCTATTTCAAAATTTTCAAAATATTGTTCCAGCACCAGAACCATTTTTACCTTTTGCTTGTGTCATTAATATTCATATTTCTTGTGGAAATGTTGGATAAGTATATGGACCATATCATATTTGTCTTTTATCATTATCACTTTGAAATAATGTTGTTAAAGTTCCAATTTTTAAATTTTTATTATCAACAATAAATCTTCCTTTTTTAAATCATGAACTTGATAATACTTCTCATGCATTTTCTGGTATTTCTTCTTCATTTTCTTTAAATAAATTATCAAATTTATTTACATAATTTTTAACTATTCTAATTTCTGTTGGCATAATAGAATTTTTAAAACTATTTATTGGATTTTTAAATTTATTAATTTCATTTTGTAATATAGATAATTCAGTTGGTTTTAATATACTTGTTAATTTTTTAAGTATATTGGGATTAAAAACACTATATGGTTGATGTATTTCTTTTTCACTAATATTTTCATTATCAAATACTGCTTTTAATGATTGATTTTTATAATAAGTTTTTAAAGCATTTATTAATGCTAATTTAATATCATTACTTACTAAAGCATTGTATATTCATTCAATAATTAAAGGATTCATTATAAACTCATGTGATTATAATCTCAATTTAATGAAGCATTATCATGATTTAATGGCACTTCGCTCATATTATCACTACCATAATATTGACTTGCAGTTTCACTATTAATAGTAAATCTATTATCATTAATTAATCTTGCAGTTTCATTATTAAATGCTGTTTCTTGCATTTCTTCAACATTATGATTTGTTTCCATAGGTAATAAATTATGAATAATTTCAGATGCACCAGCAATAATAGTTGGAACTGCATAAGCATTATTAAAATCATTATTAATACCCATAGCAACACCACTTGAAATTAAACATCCACCAGTTGCCATATTACATATTTTTCTTATTACTTCAAATCTATTAGGTATTAATTCACTTAACCCACCAATTAGATTTGATATACCATAAATATTTAAACTAATATATGTATCTCAATCCATTAAATTATTATCATTATTAGTAGTTAATAATAAATCATCTGGAAATGGATTAGGATTTGGATTAATTGAAGAATTAGTAAATTTTGCATAATTAACTAAACCAATAGTCCCTAATCCTAATAATATTTTTTTACTTGAATTTAATATTTTCTTTTTAGTACTTGGCATTTGATTTAAATTTCATATATCTAAACCTAACTTTTTACTAAATAATAAAGCATTAATACTTCCTAATATTGGATTACTAATAATTTGACCATAATAAGCACTTGTACCAATCATTGCTGATAATGGACTTATTCCAGTTCTTATTAATTTCAATAAAGTATAATTATTTGATTGTACATTGGTGTCATTTGGCATTTTCATTTACTCCTTTTAATAAATTAGTTTGTTTTTCTATTTTAATAATTACTTTACCTTCACAATGTATATTATCTCCTACACATATTGCATAACTATCATGTACATCACTTACTATAAAATAATCATTTCTTAATTTAGGATATTCATCTAATAAAATTGCTCTTATATCATTACTACTTGTTAAATCTTGTGGTTTAGCAGAATAAATAATAATATGTGATTTTTCATTAAAATATTTATATATAAATTCCATAATTATTTTTTAGTAAATTCTAAATTTACTACTCCATAATATTCAGTATTATTACCAGTCATAGTAGCACTTGTGGATTTAACATCACTAAATGTTGCTTTACCTTTTTCATAACCAACATTACCAGCATTTAATATTGCATTTTCTAATTCATCATTAGTAGGAGTTGTTCCTGCCATAGTAATTTTTCCTAAATTTCTATAATAAATAACATCTTCTAAATTTAATTTATTAATATCATCATATAAAGTTGATTGATAAGTTGCATTTTCATTTTTAGGATTAGTTAAAAAATCTTTTGCTCTTGCTTCTTTAATTTCTTCAACTGTAGGCATAGTTGGTCTAATTAAATACATTAAATTTGGTCTAATAGCACTTGGTAATGCAAATAAACATTTACCAATAATTTTAATATTATCTGTATCATTATCTAATTTTTGTCTTATTTTAGTAAATGAAATAGGCATACCTCACATATATCTATTAACTACAAAACCATGTGTATTTTTTAAACTATAATCTTTTTCTAAATGCATGGCTTTTTCAGTATCATGAATAAATTCTTGTTCTAAATAAAAACTTTCTCAAAATTCCATACCAGCAATTAAACTTGTATATCTTCTACCATATGCTAATGTATCTGCTGAAATTTGACTATAATTTAAAACAGTAAATGCTTTTGATAAACCNCTTGATTATCTATTAAATCATCAAACATCTCTCTATGATTTGTTCTTAAATAAGCTCATTCATATTGAGGTACTTGTGTAACATTTTTTAATCTTGCAATTCCTATTTTAAGACATGCTTTATCATACTCTTTAACAAAATCTTTTTGTCATTTTGTCGACCTTCTTCGGCAATCAAATATATATTTATTATCCACATTTAAAATATAATTTAATTCTTGTTTAGTACATTTTTTTAAATTATCTTTATTTTCTCTTAAATATTCTTGTATCTTTTCTTTATAATTACCTAATTCTTTTCTTTTTGCTGGCATATTTATCACCTATATTCAATAATTTATATACTAATTATAACATTTTCATAAAATCATATTTCACCACTTTAATAATAATTATTACTATAATCAAGTCATAAATTAAGAAAGGAAATAATATTATGAATTTTCTTAACAATGAACTTAATTATGATGAACTTGATAATCAAATTAAAAATAATGGTTTAAATTATTTAACAAATTTATTAAAATCATATGATGATTTTTGACATCAAAATATATATGATAAAACTAAATATAAATATGTTAAAACTGCTCCAAGAAGTCCAAATACTCAATATGGTAAAATAAATAATTTTTATCGTAGATGTTATTTAATATTAGAAACTAATGAATATTATTATCCTTTAGATAATTATATAAAAATTAAAAAAAGAAAAAGAACACTTACAAGTTTAGAACATACAATAATAAAAAATTCAGGTAATGGTAAAAGACAAAGTGATGTACAAGATATATTAAAAAATAGTAATTTTTCAAAAACATATATGACTAATGTAATGAAAAATGCAATAATAGAAGTTGAAGAAATAAAAGAGAAAAAAGTAGTTTTACCAACTGAAAAATTATTTGTAAATATGGATGATTGTTTTATAAGTTCTTTATTTGATAATAAAAAGCAAAAAAATCGTATTCGAACAATTAGTGCAAATAAAGGTAAAGATTTAGAAAAATCTACTAAAAGTAGAAATGTTTTAAAAGATAAAAAAATTACTTATATGAAAACTAAAAATGGTCAAAGAATTAAAAGACAAGAATTAATTGATAAAATTTATGAATTTCTTAATTTACAATATATTTATTTTAAAAGTAGTTTAGTATTTATTGGTGATGGTGCGCCTTGAATTAAAACTACTGCTAAAAAAGAAAATATTCCTTATGTAATTGATAGACATCATGCATTTAAAGCACTTAAAAAAGGATTTATTTTTAATAGAAAAGTAGATAATAAAAAATTAACAAATGCATATAATTTATTTATTAATGGTGAATATTATCAATTATTAGATTTTTTAAAAGAAAATAATGTTAATGAAGAAATATATAAATATTTTAAAAATAATAAAGAAGGTGTTATAAATCAAAAAGAAAATTGAAATCAAGGAGTATGTGCTGAAAGTGATGTATCACATTTAGTTAAATCTTTAAAAGGATATGGTGCTAAAATTTATAATGATAAAGTTCTTGATACTATGCTTATAATTAATTCAGCAAGAATTAATAAATTAAATCTTTTACTTTAATTTTTTAAAACTTAATAAATCTGAACCTAAATAGTTAGGAATTTTTACTTTATATTATTTAAAATAATATTCTAAAATACTTGATTATTTACATAAAAAGGTATATAATATAACCAACAATTAATAATTTAAAATTGTCTTTTATTTAAAGAAAATTAAATTATAACTATTAACTTTACTCACCCTCAATAATTTGAATTTTTTGTTTGATATTTAACTTGTTAATTACTAATGCTATTTGTTTAATTTTATCCATTATTAAAAATCCTTTCATGTCAAAATTAGTGTTAATTGTATAACACAATTGTTTTTCGAATACATTCAAGTTTTTTTTAAATTAATGGTCTAGTAAAAAGGGCTAAGTAGCAAGTAGCGAACTATTATCAGAACCAATATTCATATAAGGAAACATTAGAGTGATTTGATTTTTATTAACATAAATACGTGGTATTTTTTCTTGTGCATTTGCTAAATCAACCATTTTGCTCATTACTTTCGGCGCTAATAACTTTCTTAACTTAATTGGATCACTATAATCAAGAGCAAATAACTTTTCAAATGCTGCTGATTCAAGTTGATCACCACGATTTGAACCCATAATTCTTGAACCTAATGTTTCAGGAACAATCGTTGTTATTACATCTTGTATATCAATTAAACACGTAAAATAAAGATATCGATTATATGTAGTACTAGTAGTTGTAGTTTTTCCTGTCTTGTAAGTTCTAGTAATCTTTTCTAACGTTGTTCCACAATTAAAATTTTTATCATTAATACTACCAATAATAACTTTTTCAGTTCAAACACGATGATTAAAATCACTACCAATAACTAAGAATTTTTGTGGTACAATGGTAAAATTATTAGTAACATTAGTAATTTCAACTGCTTTAAAAGTAGAATTAACTGCCATTTTTAAATAATTAATATTATATTCTAAAAATTCTCGTTTTATTTTTTTAGAAAAAGTTTGTCCAACTGTTACTAACAATGTTCCAACTAAAATAAAAATAATACCAATAATAACTATTACTAAATAAAATGTGCTAGACACTTTTTCAGGTAATAAACTAGTCAGAAAAATTATCCCTAACATAATAGTAAAAAAACCTAATGCCAAAATAATATAAGCAATAATTTTATATACATTGCTTATAAACATTCGCTTAAAGGAAGTATTTAAAATCTTGTTATAAATTGAATGTATATTTTCTTTAATAATTTTTAATTCATTCTCATTAAACTTTATAATACTATTATTTCTGCTCATTTTTCCTTCCATATATTAATTTATTTAATTTATTAAAATAATTATACTTAAAATTATTATTTTTACTATCAACTTAACCATTAATATCTTATAATAACATTTAGAATAATAAAATATAGTAAGAATTTAGGAGAGAAAGATATGGAACTTACAATTAATATTTTATCTTGGATTGGAGCAATTTTAACTAGTATTGTTTTAATTCCTCAAAGTTTTAAAATAATTCGCACCAGAGATACAAAATCATTATCATTATATATGTATATTATTTTTGTACTATCAGCAATAACATGAATTATTTTTGCAATATTGTCTAATCAACTTGCTATTATTACAACTAATACTATTGTATTATTTTTTGCAAGTATTATTTTAATTCTAAAAATTAATAATATTTTTAGAAAAAAAGAAAAACCATAGTTTCAATTAGGTAATAAGAATTAAAGAATTTTCATTAATATATTTAATTCATCATTTAAAACCATGACTACCATTTTCATCAATTACTAGATTAGTAGTAATTTTTCTATTAGTTAATATTTTTTTTAATTCAATAGTATTACTTTCATAATTTGTTACTAATTTGCCTTCAAAAAACTTTGGTTCTTTTTTTCCTACCCATAGTTCAACTGTTAAAGGTTGATTATTATTTAAAACTTTAGTTTTTAAATCTTCAATAATTTGTGAATTAAATCAAATTGCTGGCGAAAATAATAATAATTTTGTAAATTGTAATTTTGATAAATATAACATTTGTAAACAAAAATATGCTCCCAAAGAACAACCAATGGCATTTAAATTTTTAATTTTTAAATTAAACTTTTTAATAACAAATGGTATAACCTCATTAATAATAAATTCTAAGTAATTTTTACCATTACCACCAAGAAAAGCAATGTTACTTTTTTTTAATTCAGGAAAATATTTTGTCATTAATATTTTTACATCATCATTGGTATAAGTTGCTAAATCATTAAAACGAGTCATATTATTGGTACTACCAATACCAATAAAAATACAATTACTATTATTTTCAAATAAAATATTACTATTAAGTAACATATCTTTACCATCAAAAACTAAATAAACTTCATAAGCAATATTTTGATCATAAATAGAAGGTAAAGCAATAATAATATCTTTATTAATGTTTAAAAATTTACTTTTAATATTTTCAACTTTTATATCATAATTATTCATATTTTTTCTCCTTAATTTATTGATAATTTCCTAACAAAGAATAATTCATTATTCTAATATAAAAATTAAAATTAGTTTGTTCTAAGCGCATAGCACATTTAACCAATTCATCTAAAATTATCAACTTATTAGTAAATAAAGTTTCATATGAAAAAAAAGCTTTTAAATTTAAATCAGTACTATCTTTTGTCAGCAATGTTTTTCTAGTTTCTAAATCCAACAAATAAAATAACATTAATAAACTTCCAAACTCAAAATTATTTTTTATGTTTGTTTCATTCTTAGTTAAATTAATAAAAATATTACCACTAATATTTACCAATCTTTTAATTATTAGCAAACTTTCTTTTTTCAAATTAGAATTATTTACCAAAAAATCAGGTAATACTACTTTTGAAGTATCATCAAACCAAACTTTTATTTGATCTTTACATCCAAGTAATAATAAAAGTTCCTTGGCATTTTGATAATCATCTAACTGTTTTTCTTGACGCTTAAAAGTAGGAATTAAAGCAGAAATAGTTAATATAAAATTTGCAACTAATCTTAAATATTCTTTATAAGAAATTTTATTGAAATATAAATAAACACTTATTATTTTCATAAACATTAAATTTTGATTACTATTAAATATTAAGTTATAAGTATTACGATAATCTTTTGCTTTTAAATGACCTAATTTTTTTTTAATTTCGCGTTTAAAAAAATAATTACTTTTTAAAAGCAAAAGATGGTTAAATAATCGATATTCGGGAATCATTTTTTTACTTCCAATCTAATTATATATTTTTAAATTTAATCTTAAAATAATTATAACATTGAAATAAATAAGTAACATTATGTACTTATTTATTATATTTAATTGCCAATAATATCATTGATAATTAATTATATTTAATATATAAAAATAAAAAGTTATTTTAAATAATAACTTTTTAAATTCATTTTTAACTAAAATCTTTTTTTCTTATAAATAATTTATTGATTTCAAAGAAGAACTTAATTTTTCTTCTGCTTTATCTTCATTTGGCAAACTAAAACAAGATTGATTTTTTTCAATATCTGTTTCAAAACCAAGATCACTATATTGACTATTAACTCTTGAAATTAATTCTTTTTTACTAGAAAAAGGATTGTCTTCATCAAATTGCTTTGATATTTCATTTTCTGAAATAAAATTTAATTTA
This sequence comes from Spiroplasma endosymbiont of Danaus chrysippus, assembly GCF_902809815.1. GTDB lineage: Bacteria > Bacillota_I > Bacilli_A > Mycoplasmatales > VBWQ01 > Spiroplasma_E. The sequence continues at coordinate 297,782 of NZ_CADDIL010000002.1, forward strand.
TCAAAAATTTCTTCATTTTTTTCATTTGTAATTTTATTAATCAAACTGACTTGTAAATTAATAATATTTTCAAAAATATTTAATTTTAAAACTTTAAGTCGTTTAATATTTTTTTCATTTTTATTTATTTCTTCTCTTAAATTTCTTGTTTTCAATTTTATTTCTTTAATTTCTTTATTAACTTTTTTGTTTCTAACATATTTAAAAATACCAAAAGTAATAGTATTTACAAAAGTTATTTGTCAATTTTTTTCTGCTTTTTTTTCTCTTAAATCTTGAATATCAATTTCAAGTAAATCAATTTTATTTAATATTTCTTTATTTTTTTCTTCAAAATCAAATATTTTTTGTTCTAAATCCTTGATTTGAATTACTGAGAAACTAATACTATCAAATAATTCTGTATCACCATCTTCTTCAAAAGGATTTTTCTTAGATGGATATATAGAATGTTCTAATTCTTCAAAGTTTTTATTTTTTAAAATAAAATCTAATTGTTCAAATATTTCTTTATATCTCTTAACTTTATTTTCATATAACTGACGTTGTAAATCAATAATTTCTTTTAAAATATTTAATTTTGAATTTTTAAATGGTTGTGCATTTTTTTTCATTTTCATCAATTTCTTCTATTAAAGTTTTTATATTTAATTCTGTTTCTTTAATTTGTTTATTAATATTTGAAAATAGTTGTATTTTTTTTGATTTTTTTAGTTTTTTTAAACGTTTAATTTTATTTTCTAAAGATTCAATTTGCTCAACTATTTCTTCACTTTTTTTCTCAATAAAAAATATTTCTTTATCCAAGTTTTCTTTTGCTTTTTTTAATATATTAATTTTTTCAATTAACATTTTTTTCTCCTTTAAAAATTAAAAAAACCTATTTACTTATATAAATAAAGCAATAGGTTAAAAACTATATTTAGTTTATAAACTAAATTATACTTACTTTTTTATTTTTAATTATTATTTTTATTTTTTTCACTAATATATTTTAAAAAAAGTATTTTAACTAGTTAAAATACTTTTTTGTAAAATAGGAGGTACTGTAGAAAAACTTTTCGCGAAATTATTTATTAAATTTTGACTAAAACAACAACTTCCAAATATTTTAGCATCTTCTTCTTCCACTGATTTAGAAATTACTTCAAAAACAAATCCAATAAAAAACTGTGTTCCATAAACTACTAAATTTCATAAAATAGTAGTAAAATCATCAACCGGACTTCCTATAAACATAGTTCAATAATCAACTATACATTGATGTATTTTATTGTAAATTTCTAAAACACTCATACTTAACACCTACCCAAACAATGACCTAAAAACAAATTTAATACTACGATAAATAAAATTAAAAAATACACCTAATACAGCAAATAATGGACAAAATTTATTAGATAGTATGCAATATGAAGTTGCAAATGATTTAGCAGATAAATTGGCAATTGATGATACACAAGCAATTGCAAAATTTGCTACTAAAATAGATATTGAAGATATAACACCAGTAGGTTATTTAAAATCAATGTTATCTGCTTGAAATACTTTGTTTCAATTTAGAAACATTGCAAATAGTAAAGAGGCTTTTTAGTAATCTGTGTTTCTTTGTTTTACAAAGTACTAGTTCAGATTAATTCTGTCTTCAAATTTTATCATAAAATGAGCAATTGCTGTATTTCAATTTTGAATAGGCAATGTTCATTTTTTTGTGATATTTTCAATTGCTAAGTNACAAGAAATAGAAAATAAAGTTAATGAAGCAGAAAATAAGTTAAATAAACTTAATCAAGAAATTAAAGAAAAAGAAATGATTAATATATTTAAAAAATATCAAGTTAAAACTGAATTTTATGATTACTTAAAATTTAAAACAAATAATCTAGAAAATTCAAAAATTGAAGAAACTATTAAAAAAATGATTAAAGAACAACCAATATTTAAACAAACAATTAATACAGGTGGCAATAAACAAATAATTATTAATAATAAAGCAAATGATAAAGAAAATTTTTTAATTAATTATAAAAAGAAAAATTATTTATAAACGAAAGGAAGAAATAAAATGTCAGTACCATTTAATCAAAATTTAGACAATACAGAGAGATTAGTAGAAGCACCAGAATTTATAGAGTTTTTTAAAATTTCAAATAGTCCATGGGCAAACTTTTTTCCTACTGAAATTGTTGATTCAGTAAATATTGAATTTATAGTTAAAAAACCAAAAGATCCAAAAGTTAAAATTATTGCTTGGGATGATAAAAGCAAAAGATATGAATTACCATATGTTGATACAGATAAAATTAGTAAAAAAATAACTAAAAAATATCTTGCAGGAGAAATTATTACAGATGTAGATTTAAAAGCAAATAATGGACAAAATTTATTAGATAGTATGCAATATGAAGTTGCAAATGATTTAGCAGATAAATTGGCAATTGATGATACACAAGCAATTGCAAAATTTGCTACTAAAATAGATATTGAAGATACAACACCAGTAGGTTATTTAAAATCGATGTTATCTGCTTGAAATACTTTGTTTCAATTTAGAAATATTGCAAATAGTAAATTTTTTATTACTAATGGTCTTTATGATAGTTTAGTTTATTTAGCAGATAATAAAGGTTTAATTACCGATAATCAGTTGGCACAACAATTACGTTTAAATGGAAATAATTTATATGTAAAAGGCGTATTATGTGAAATCGTTCTTGATGACTATATGATTTTTACTAATGATAAAAATGAACAACAATTAATGACCTTTATTTTAGCAACACCAAGAGCAATGAAAAGATACATGATAGAAAATACAGTTATTTATGTAGATTTTATTAAAGATGATAAAGCAGGAAGAGCATATAAAGTTGCTGGTGAAGTTGTTGGAGAAGCAATCCCATATATTTCTAATAATGAAACAACATCAAGATGAATGTTATGTGGAGTTATTAAAACAGAAAAAACTGATTTAAAAACTAAAATTACAGTTTTAACAACTGATATTACTGCAAATGTTAATAACAATAATAGTGAATTAAATACACAAATAAAAAGTACTAATGAACTTAAATCATTAAATCCAAATTTAACAAATCCAACTATTAAATATTTTAGTGATGCACAAGGAAAAACTAATGTAAGTAATCAAAAACAAAAAGCGGGTCACTTATACATAACTATTAGTGCAAACGTTAATGATTTAAATTATAAAGGTTCAACAAATCCAATTAAAATAACTCTTAAATAAAGGAAAATAATGTCATGCCAATCGGTACAACTAGTACAGCAATACTTTTAAACATAAATAAACCAAAACATACTAGAACAAGTAACCAACAAGAAAATAAAAGTTTTTGATGAGAAATTTTAGAAATGATTGGTGTACAAGTTATAGCAGTAGCACTTGCTCCTTTTACTGGTGGATTAAGTGAAAGTGTAGCCCTTGGATTAGGTGCAAGTGATTTAGTTGCTAGTATTAGTGCTGTTGGTGTAGAGTTTTTAACTGATTTTACTGTTAATCAAGTTTATGATTATTTAAAAGGAAATGTAACAAAATTAAATACTTTCTTTAATATACTTGCTACTTGCTACTTAGCCCTTTTTACTAGACCATTAATTTAAAAAAAACTTGAATGTATTCGAAAAACAATTGTGTTATACAATTAACACTAATTTTGACATGAAAGGATTTTTAATAATGGATAAAATTAAACAAATAGCATTAGTAATTAACAAGTTAAATATCAAACAAAAAATTCAAATTATTGATGATAGCAAAAACCAATATTCAATTAGATATCTTTGCCAACATCTTCAACTAAACCGATCAACATATTATTTTGTAAAAAACAAACAAAACCCTATTAAAAAAGAAAAAAATCAAATTAGTAATTGTACACATAAATATCAAGAATTATGCCAACTTTTACTTGAATTTCATTTTACAAGAAAAGGACAAATTTATGGCTATTTACGAATTTTTTCAGCATTTAAAGAATGATTAAAACAATACAAACATATTATTTTAAATCTAGAATTATCAACAAAACAAATGCGAAAAATTATGAAAGATCACAATCTTCAAGGATTAAAACAAACTAAAAATAACTATCCTAAAAACAAAAAAAATCCAAATAAGTGAATACCTACAATGGATAAAGTAAACAAAGATTATAAAAGTACAACCTCTTCAAATCAAATTTGATCAATGGACACTAAACAAATAAATACTAAAGAAGGTTGATTATATCTTTTTGTAATTATTGATTTTTATTCAAATAATATTGTAAGCTATAATACATGTTCAAACAAATCCTATCAAGATTTAATCCTTCCTGCACTTGAAAAAATAAATCAACAATTCTCTTGAAACCAAGTAAAAAACGTTATTTTACACTCAGATAACGCCAACGAATTTTATTGTCAAGACATCACAAATTGAGCTGCTGATAAGCAAATAATTTTAAGCAAAAAACAACCTTATGATATTGGTGGCAATGTAATATCTGAAAACTGATTTTCTCATTTATCTCAAGAATGACTACCTAAAGGTTCAAATCAATATTTTTCTCTCAATGAAGCTATAAATGATGTAAACCAATATATTATGTTTTATAATTACGAAAGAATACATTCTAAATTTCTAAAACCACCAATTTCACAAATAAAAATTTAAAACTGTCTATCCAAAAGTGGTCCAGTATTTAGGGCTAACCACCACCACCAAAATTAATGTAAGAACAATTTAAAAAATAAATAATTTTATTTCTTTATTATTAGAAAGAAATAAAAACCTATTTGTTCAAGATTAACTTAATTCATTTTTAAATTCATAAATATGAATATCAGTTTTATCAACAACAAAACCAATAACATACGAAATACCACAAAGAAAATCAATAATTCTTCTTCGATCATTTTCAACAGTTGTTGTTAAATTAACTTTAATTGGTTTTTGTAAAATCATAGCATTAGCAACTGATTCAATTTCTTGATAATTTTTAGGAGCAAATTCTTGTATTTGTTCTTGAAAACTGGTTTTATAATTACTATTTTCATCATTGTCTTTATATTTTTTACTTCTTCATCCCATAATTAATTAAACTTCCTTTCGTCTTCGTAAAAATGATGGTAAATCATCATCTGCTTCCATTGCTGCTTCTTGGACTAAATTTTGTTGTTCTTCTTCTTTTTTCTTTGTTTGTTCTTTAATTTCTTCACTTAAATATTGAGTCTTATTGGTAATAAATTCATGATTATCAACTTTTGAACTATAAACAAAATTATTAGCATTAGCACCTTCTTCATCAAAACCAGTGGCAATAACTGTTACAATCATTTCATCATTTAAATTTTCATTAACAGCAACACCAAAAATGATATTAACATCATTACCCGCAGCATCACGAACTAAATCAACAGCAATATTAGCATCAGTTAATGTCATTGTTGTTCCACCAGTAACATTAACAATAGCATTTTTAGCACCCTTAATTGTCACATCATCAAGTAAAGGAGAAGAAATAGCTTTTGTTGCGGCTTGTTTAGCTTTATGTTCACCCTTTGACATTCCAATACCAAATAAGGCATTACCTTTATTTTCAATAATAGTACGAACATCAGCAAAATCTAAATTTATTAAAGCAGGAACAGCAATTAAGTCAGTAATAGTCTGTACACCTTGACGTAAAATATTATCTGCTTCTTTAAACGAATCTTTAAGAGGGATATTACCAATTACTTGTAATAATTTATCATTAGAAATAATAATAATTGCATCAACTTGTTTCTTTAAATTTTCAATTCCAACTATAGCATGAGCATTACGATTACGTCCTTCAAATTTAAATGGTTTAGTAACAATAGCAATTGTTAAAGCACCACATTCTTTAGCAATTCTTGCAACAATTGATGCAGCACCAGTACCAGTACCACCACCCATACCAGCAGCAATAAAAACCATATCTGCACCATCTAAAGCGCGTTTAATTTCTGCTTCACTTTCAATTGCGGCTTGTTTACCAATTTCAGGATTAGCTCCTGCTCCAAGTCCCTTTGATAATTCTTTGCCCAAAATAATTTTATTTTCAGCTGGTGATGCATTAACTACTTGTGCATCAGTATTAGCAACATAAAAATCAACACCTTGTACCTCTGCTTCAATCATTCTATTAACAGCATTATTACCAGCACCACCAATACCAATTACCCGAATTGATGCTATTGGTTTAAATTGTGAATTATTATGTTCCATTTTATTTTCCTCCTAAGTAATCAAATTGTCTTCTTCTATTTACTACCATCATTATACTGATAATTTGGTTGAAAGGGGGAATTATAATGCTTATTATCATGATTATTAGAATGCGTATAATGATTTAATTTTGATACAATTTCTGGTTTATGTATTGATGAAATATAATTATTACTAAAAACGTTTACTAAATGTTGGTAGTGAGTATTACCGATTAAAGTAGTTCACTGATAACTATATGCACCAAGAGTTTGACTGAGCATATATTTTACTTCTTTTAGTTTGCTATTATTTTTAAAATAGTTGGCAAAACCACATAAACCAATAGTAATTCCCGTAAAAATAATTTCCATATCTGAACTATTATTATCACTAACTTCATCAAGAAAATATTCAATACAAGAAATAATTTCATTAATTTGTTTTTTAACTATTGCTTGTAAATCAGTTTTTGTTAAACGAACAATAGATTTTGTTTGGTCATCAACATACTTATCAACAACAACATCGCATAAATAATTACTACTTATATTAATAATTTTTTGTAAATATCTTTCAGCTTTATCATAACCACAATGCATTTGCTTCATTAATGATTGAATTATTTGATTTCAACCAATTTTAATATTAGTTGTTGCAAATAATACTGAATTACTAAAAACACTAATCTTAGTACTATTAATATTTCAATCAACTAAAACTGTATTACGATTAAAATCAGTATTTTTAATATTACACACTAATGCAAATTGATCTAAAGTAACCGTTAACAATTCTGTTTCGGCATTAGTTAATACTTCGAGGTGAGAATTATATAAACTTTTAGGTAATGAATAAACTAAAGCATCAACATGCATAACTTGTCCTTTTTTAGCAATTGGTAATTGTTCATTACCAATTACATGATCAACTTTAAAATTGTATGGTTTAGTTAAACAAATAATTTCACTATTATCAATAGTAATGTTTTTAGCCATTTCAATCACTTTACTACAATCTTCATCAGTAATAATGTGGTTAGCATCTTTAAAATCAAGTGATGCTTGTGATTGATAAATTCTTAAATTATTTGAAGGTAAAGTTAAGGCAATACGTTGTACTTTTATATTTAAAGTATTATTAATTTTATTAATAATTTGCCTTAATAACTTACCTGTAGCAATTGAATTAATAATTACACCATTTTCAGAAAACTGTTCAGTATCAACAGTTTCTTTATATAAAACCTGAATTTGATTATTAACATAATTATTAACCATAACTTTTAAACTAAAATCTTCAATTTGACATACAACATATAGTTCTTGAAAATTCATATTGCTCACCTCCAAACATTTTTATGAATCAATATAAGTAATAACTCTTAGTTTTGCACTTCGTGCTCTTGGATTTTTATTTATTTCATCAGGCTTTGGTGTAATTGGTTTTTTAATTATTAACTGATATTTTGTTTTTCAATTATTTTGAACTGCTAATTTAGCATATAATTGTGCTTGTGGATCAATTAAAACTTCATTAAAAGTTTGTTTAACAATACGATCTTCTAAAGAATGAAAACTAATAACAACAATTCTACCATTAGATTTTAATAATTTCAAAGATTGTTTTAAAGAAGATTTTAATGTTTCTAACTCATTGTTAACAGCAATTCTTAATGCTTGAAAAGTCTTTTTGGCAGGATGATGATGCTTATTTAATACTCTTACTGGTAATGATTTTTTAATAATCGTAACCAATTGTAAAGTGGTATCAATTGGTTGAAAAGTTCTTGTTTTAATAATATTTTTAGCAATACTACTAGCAAATACTTCTTCACCATAATTTTTAATAATTGTTTTTAATTGCTCATAATTATAATTATTAACAATATCTCACGCATTTAATTTTTGACTTTGATCCATACGCATATCTAACTTAGCATCTTTCATATAACTAAAGCCTCTAATATCTTCATCAACTTGTGGTGATGATATACCTAAATCATATAATATACCATCAACTTTAGTAATATTTCTTTTTAAAAGCTCAGATTGAATATTTGCAAAATTACTTTTAATTATTTCATATTTATCTTTAAAATCTTTTAAAATAATTTTACTATTATCAATAGCCATTTGATCTTGATCAAAAGCATATAGTTTGCCAGAGGTAAGTTTTGATAGTATAACTTTACTATGACCTGCTCGTCCTAATGTACAATCGACATAAATACCATCAGGTTTAATATTTAAGAAATCAATTGCTTCTGTTAACATTACAGAAATGTGTCTTGCATTGATATTATTCATAATTTTTATATCTCATCTAGAACTGCTGCCGCTGACTCAAATTTATCCTTGGTATCTTGATTAAAACTATTTCAATTAGTTTCTGATCAAATCTCAATTTTATTGGATAGTCCAATCATAATTACTTTTTGTTTAATATCAGCTAGTGTCAATAATGAATGTGGAATATTAATGCGACCTTTGCTATCAATAGTTAATTCTTCTGAATTAGCAAATACTTGTCTTGCTAAAATTCTGGCTTCTTTCTGACCTTCGGATTGTGATAAGATTTTATCTTGTCATTTAATAAATTCAATTTCGTTACGAATAACTAAACACCCTTCAAAACCTTTAGAAACAATAACAATCTCATTGTTATGAAAATAACTTCTAAACTTAGAAGGAATTATCATTCGTTTCTTTTCATCTAATGTTGACAATGATTGTCCTAGTAGCATAATATCACCCACACTTTCCCACTATTACCCATATTATATAACCTTTGGCATATAATTGCAATTGATTACTTTAAATGTATGACTAGTCAGTAAAATAAAAGAGCATACAATAATAAAAATAAAAACTCATTTACTTTAAAAAATAAAGAAATGAGTTAAAACTTTTTAAACTTACCGTTTGTCAATATTATATGCTTTTATAAAAAACAAATATAATATTTTATTATACTATTCTAAGTTTTATTATAGTGACTTTACTAATTAAATAAAATGGCACAAAAAAATATTTATTATTTTAAAATTTTAATTTTTAAATTTTGGTCATTTGTTAGGATCATTTTCAAATTCTGAATTTTTAGCAAATCATCCATGTCATAATACTTCATTTACATTTCATTTTGATAAGTCTTTATTAAATAAAGAAGCTTTATAAAACATATAACCCATATCGACCACTTTTGAACTATCTCACTTTGAAATATCTTGATTAAATGCTAAAGTATTGGCAAATGTACCAACCATATCTTCTACTCTAGATACATCTCAAGTTGATAAATCTTGATTAAATTGTGAAGCACCCAAAAACATAAAATTTAAAGAAGTTATTTCTGATGGTAATTTGTCAGGTACTTCTTTAATTGTTTTTGGCATTCTAACAACTTGAATTTCACCTTGTTTGTTTTTATAAAAACCAATTTGAGTAATTTTGGTAGTTTTTATATTTGATAAATCTCTTTTATTAGTTGTTTGTTCTTTTCCATCTTTATCAATGTAAATTGTATCTTGTTGTGTTTTATTATGTAAAAGTTCAATTTTTTGTGGAGGGTGGTTAGCCCTAAATACTGGACCACTTTTGGATAGACAGTTTTAAATTTTTATTTGTGAAATTGGTGGTTTTAGAAATTTAGAATGTATTCTTTCGTAATTATAAAACATAATATATTGGTTTACATCATTTATAGCTTCATTGAGAGAAAAATATTGATTTGAACCTTTAGGTAGTCATTCTTGAGATAAATGAGAAAATCAGTTTTCAGATATTACATTGCCACCAATATCATAAGGTTGTTTTTTGCTTAAAATTATTTGCTTATCAGCAGCTCAATTTGTGATGTCTTGACAATAAAATTCGTTGGCGTTATCTGAGTGTAAAATAACGTTTTTTACTTGGTTTCAAGAGAATTGTTGATTTATTTTTTCAAGTGCAGGAAGAATTAAATCTTGATAGGATTTGTTTGAACATGTATTATAGCTTACAATATTATTTGAATAAAAATCAATAATTACAAAAAGATATAATCAACCTTCTTTAGTATTTATTTGTTTAGTGTCCATTGATCAAATTTGATTTGAAGAGGTTGTACTTTTATAATCTTTGTTTACTTTATCCATTGTAGGTATTCACTTATTTGGATTTTTTTTGTTTTTAGGATAGTTATTTTTAGTTTGTTTTAATCCTTGAAGATTGTGATCTTTCATAATTTTTCGCATTTGTTTTGTTGATAATTCTAGATTTAAAATAATATGTTTGTATTGTTTTAATCATTCTTTAAATGCTGAAAAAATTCGTAAATAGCCATAAATTTGTCCTTTTCTTGTAAAATGAAATTCAAGTAAAAGTTGGCATAATTCTTGATATTTATGTGTACAATTACTAATTTGATTTTTTTCTTTTTTAATAGGGTTTTGTTTGTTTTTTACAAAATAATATGTTGATCGGTTTAGTTGAAGATGTTGGCAAAGATATCTAATTGAATATTGGTTTTTGCTATCATCAATAATTTGAATTTTTTGTTTGATATTTAACTTGTTAATTACTAATGCTATTTGTTTAATTTTATCCATTATTAAAAATCCTTTCATGTCAAAATTAGTGTTAATTGTATAACACAATTGTTTTTCGAATACATTCAAGTTTTTTTTAAATTAATGGTCTAGTAAAAAGGGCTAAGTAGCGAGTTTTATTTAAAACAGTATTTAAAGTTCCAATAGATGTCCCAAATGTTAAAACACTTAGTGCAGTAATCAATGTTTTCATATTGAAAACCTCCCTTTTTATTTTATTCAATAACTTTTTATTAAATCTATAAGTTATTTATATCTTAGAATGGTTTTTAAGATAATGCAATAACAAATATTTATACTCCCACAAAACACTACTTTTAGCATAACGTTAACAAATCAAACAATAACAATCACTAGCAACAATAAAGATGCTAGTAATTTTTTATTATTAAATTTTAAAAATCTATTTAAATAAATTTAACAAAAAACTATTACTAATTAGCAACAAAAACTGAATTAACAGAGTTTAATGAAGATGAATCATTATCAATATTTGTTTCATTACATCTTATCTTAAATTCTTCATCGCTACTTGCTACTTGCTACTTAGCCCTTTTTACTAGACCATTAATTTAAAAAAAACTTGAATGTATTCGAAAAACAATTGTGTTATACAATTAACACTAATTTTGACATGAAAGTATTTTTAATAATGGATAAAATTAAACAAATAGCATTAGTAATTAACAAGTTAAATATCAAACAAAAAATTCAAATTATTGATGATAGCAAAAACCAATATTCAATTAGATATCTTTGCCAACATCTTCAACTAAACCGATCAACATATTATTTTGTAAAAAACAAACAAAACCCTATTAAAAAAGAAAAAAATCAAATTAGTAATTGTACACATAAATATCAAGAATTATGCCAACTTTTACTTGAATTTCATTTTACAAGAAAAGGACAAATTTATGGCTATTTACGAATTTTTTCAGCATTTAAAGAATGATTAAAACAATACAAACATATTATTTTAAATCTAGAATTATCAACAAAACAAATGCGAAAAATTATGAAAGATCACAATCTTCAAGGATTAAAACAAACTAAAAATAACTATCCTAAAAACAAAAAAAATCCAAATAAGTGAATACCTACAATGGATAAAGTAAACAAAGATTATAAAAGTACAACCTCTTCAAATCAAATTTGATCAATGGACACTAAACAAATAAATACTAAAGAAGGTTGATTATATCTTTTTGTAATTATTGATTTTTATTCAAATAATATTGTAAGCTATAATACATGTTCAAACAAATCCTATCAAGATTTAATCCTTCCTGCACTTGAAAAAATAAATCAACAATTCTCTTGAAACCAAGTAAAAAACGTTATTTTACACTCAGATAACGCCAACGAATTTTATTGTCAAGACATCACAAATTGAGCTGCTGATAAGCAAATAATTTTAAGCAAAAAACAACCTTATGATATTGGTGGCAATGTAATATCTGAAAACTGATTTTCTCATTTATCTCAAGAATGACTACCTAAAGGTTCAAATCAATATTTTTCTCTCAATGAAGCTATAAATGATGTAAACCAATATATTATGTTTTATAATTACGAAAGAATACATTCTAAATTTCTAAAACCACCAATTTCACAAATAAAAATTTAAAACTGTCTATCCAAAAGTGGTCCAGTATTTAGGGCTAACTAACCACCAAATAAATATTGAAGATTTTGAATTATATTTTAGTCATAAATCTAAAAGGAGTATAAAACAATGGGTGAATTAGAAAAAATACTATTTATTATAAATCGTTGGGGATATTTAAATTTAGAACAAATTGCTTTGTTATTAAATAAAAATATCAAAACTATTCAACTACAAAAAGAACAATTAATAAAATTAAAAATGCTTAATGTAGATACATTACCAAAGAAAAATTATTTTACTTTAACAAGTAAAGCACAAAGCCATTTAGGAAGAGAACACAAAAAAAGCATTCAAGTCAATTATTATGAACTAGTTCACCAAAATTTACTTATTAAATGACTTTGTCAACAAACTGACATACTTTCTTATAAAACTGAACGTGAACTAAAAATAGAAAATGGAAATCTTAATGCTTACCCTGATTTAATTATTACTAAAAATAATAATAATGAAATTTATGTAGAACTTGAATTAACTAGAAAATCACCAGAACGCTTTAAAACAAAATTAATTAATAGTCGACAATGACTTGTTGATGGTGGTAAAATTCACTGAATTACCAATTCACAAACACTTGCCAATTGAATCGAAAATCAAATCAACACCATTGAAGCATATCCTAAACAACACAGTTATGAAATTTTAAAAAAAATTTAATTATATACATTTATATATTTAAAAATATATAAATGTATATATAAAAATATTAAAATATATAATAATACATTAATTAATTTTAAAATATGTTAATATATTTTTATATATTTATACCATAGAAGGGAATAACAATCTTATGAAAATTATTACTATTGTGGCAAGAAAAGGTGGAGTTGGTAAAACTACATTTGCATATTTAGAATCAACATATTTGGTTCAAAAATTAAATAAAAGAGTTTTATTAATAGATGGAGACCCCCAAGCTTCCTTAGGTGACTGTTTTTTTGACGTTGACCAAGAAAATTTACTAGGAGATTTATTTAGTGGAATTAAAAATATAAATGAATTAATAAAAAATACAAGCATAAAAAACTTAGATATTATTACTTCAAATATTTTATTAGATGATTTTAATCAAATATTAGTTTATAAACCAGCAAGAGAAAAAATACTATTTAATCAATTAAAATCTCATTATAGCTACTTACAAAATAATTACGATTATATTTTGATTGACACAAATCCAAGTTTAAGTTTAATTAATCAAAATTTAATGGCTATTGCTAATGACATAATCATTATTTCTGATAGGTCAAAATTCTCTTTAAAAGGAATAATGACTTTGGGAAATGCATGAAAATCAATATGTGAATCATTAGAATTACCTTTTAATATGAATACTATTTTATTAAATAAAATTGGAAATCAAGTTACTTCAAGAGATTTTATTGAAATAGTAAATAATGCTTTCCCAAAACAAGTATTAAAAAATCATATTAAAGAATATACAATTATTGAAAAAGCTGTTATTTCTAAAAAAACTATAATAAATTTAAAAAGATTAGAAAAATTAGGTAATCCAATTCAAAAAATCAATGAAGAATTAATAAAAAAAGGAGTGATTTAATAATGGGTAAAAATTTATTTGAAAAAACATTAAATGTAGACCGCACCGAAATAAATTTTAATAAGATAAAAGAAAATAAATTAAATCAAACATTAAATATTAATAATCCTTTTATACAAGAAAGTAAATCTCATATAAATCATTATGATGTTATTATTGAAAATTCTGAAAATCAGAAAGTTAAAAATGTTAACATTACTTTATACGAAAATGATATATTAAAGATGAAATTTATAACACAAATGACAGGTGCTAAACTATCAAGTTTTGTTAGAAAATGTATTAATGAAGAATATCAAAAAAATATTAACAACAAAAAATAAATTGTAATGTCAAAATAAAAATATTATTTATAGTTCACTAACTAATATATTTATTGTACAATTATCTAGTTACTGGTGTGGCTTCCAAGGTGGCATCAGTAACGATTTTTTATTTTAATTTTATTTTAATTGTCAATATCGAGTGAAAATTTCCCAAAGAGTGAGATTAAATAAAAATTTATAAATGAAAACTAGCAATTTTCAAAACTCAAATAATAAATATTCTTTAAAAATAAACTTTTATTAATAAAAAAAGGTTATAATAAAAAAATGAATATTTTTATTTTACATCGAGACTTTCGTATACATGATAACAAAGGTTTAATTGCTTTATCAAAAGAAGAAAAAGAAATTTATTTAATTTTTATCCTAACAAATGAACAAATTAAAAATAATAAATTTTTTAATTTAAAGTCATTTCAAGCAATGATTTTTTGTTTAAAACAATTAAATAAAATAATTCATATTAATGTTTTAAAAGCAGAAAACGAATTAAACGCAATCAGAAATTTAGTTAATCAAGGAATAATTATTAATAAAATTTACACTAATAAAGATTTTAGCCCTTATGCTCTAGAAAGAAGTCAACAATTAAAAAATTTAGCAAAAGAAATTGGTTTTATTTATCGTGAATTTCATGATTATATGCTTTTTGATCCGCATGAAATAAAAAAAGATGATGGTAGTTTTTATCAAATTTTTACTCCTTATTGAAATGCAATTAAAAAAAATAAATTTAATATTACAATATCAAAAACTCCAAAATTTCGAGCTATGAAACTACCAAATTGTGAAGATATTAAAAACTTAAAAGATAATGATTTTAATTTACCATTAACAAGAGAAAAAGTAGAAATTATTGTTACTCGTTTATCAAAAGATTATCAAAATCAACGTGATAAAATTGATTTAATTAAAAACAGTACTTCTCATATTAGTACAGCCATTAAATATGGAATAGTTTCTATTCGTGAAGTTCATTTTTGAGCAATTCAAAGATTTGGTTATTTTGATAATAGTTTTTCTAGACAATTGATATGAAGAGATTTTTTCTATCAAGCAACTTATAATGCTATGATAGAAAAAAAATGAAAATTTGGAACAAATTGAATTAATAACATGAATGATATTATTTGAGATAATAATATACAAAATTTTAAAAAATGATGCAAAGGAGAAACTGGTATTCCTTTAATTGATGCTGGGATGAATGAATTAAATAATTATGGTACTATGCATAACCGTGTACGTATGATTTGTGGTTCTTATTTAGTAAAAAATTTAAATATTGATTGAGGATGAGGAGAAAAATATTTTGCTCAAAAATTAATTGATTATGATCCAATTGTTAATCAATGTTCATGACAATGAGTAGCAGGAACAGGATTTGATGCTCAACAATATATTAGGATTTTTAATCCTTATTTACAACAAATTAAATATGATCCTAATTTTGTTTATATTAATCATTTTTTATCAAGAACAAAAAATATAGAAGAAATTGTTGATTTTAAAAAATCAGTTCAAGAAGCTAAAAAAAGATACCAAAATTTAAAAAGTAATATTCAAATTTATAATATTAAAAATAATAAATCACAAAAAATGTAAATATAATAATTACTTCAAAACTGCACAATTGTGCAGTTTATTTAGCAATTTTGTTTTTTCTTTTATAATTTTAATAAAAATATTTAACATAAATAAGTGTTAAAATATAAAATAAAAGTGTTATAATTAAATTGTTCTTATTTTTTATAGAAAAAATAATTTTAAAAAAAAATGAATATAAAATTTAAATAAACATAAATTCAAAAATTCCAAATAACCGCTAAAACTTTAGTTCCAAATTTTTATTTGTGAACTTTTTTTTAAAATATTTTGTATAATCAATTTATAAAAATTTAATATAAGTTTTTAACTCATTGTTTTCTTGTTAAAAAGCAAATGAGTTTTTATTATTGAAATATTATTGAAAGAAGATGAAGTTATGCCAATTGAAAAAAAAGAAATTATTTTTAATGATTATATTAATAATTTTATTAATATAAATGAATTAAAGAAAAAAATTAATGAAGAATTAAAAACATTAGAAAAAAAATTTAAAAAACAAAAAGAAATAAAAGAAAATATTACTAAAATCTTATTCAATTTAAAAAATAATGCTGTTGAAATTAAAGAAAATCTTAGATCACTTAATGTTATATATAATAAAATAGAAAATTTTTATAAAAACCCCATTGAAAAAATTGAATGTGAAAATAAAAATTTAATTTTTAGAAACAGATGATATATAAATAAAAATATAAAAGAAATAAATGAAATAATATCAAAAAATAATCGATATATTACATTTTTAAATTCAAAAAAAATTAGTAAATGAAAAAATAATTTACTTATAATTTTTACATTTGGTTTTTATAATAAAAATAAAAATTTAATAAAAAAAATTGAAAAATACAAGAATAAAAAAATAGAATTTGAAAATATTTTATTAAATTTAAAAAATAAAAAAAATAATAATCAAAATATCATTAAAAATAATGTAACAACATTAAAAATTGTAAAACAAGAATTTGATTTAGTAACAAAATCGTTAAATAGTTGTGTATTTTATTTTACTGAAATTCAAAAAAATCAAATACAAAATGTTTCAAATCCAATAGATATGATTAAAAATATAAATTCATTTCAAGAACAAATTTCAGCTGGTAAATATAAAATACCAAGAATGGTAAAATAATAAGGCTATTAGGGTGGTTAGCCCTAAATACTGGACCACTTTTGGATAGACAGTTTTAAATTTTTATTTGTGAAATTGGTGGTTTTAGAAATTTAGAATGTATTCTTTCGTAATTATAAAACATAATATATTGGTTTACATCATTTATAGCTTCATTGAGAGAAAAATATTGATTTGAACCTTTAGGTAGTCATTCTTGAGATAAATGAGAAAATCAGTTTTCAGATATTACATTGCCACCAATATCATAAGGTTGTTTTTTGCTTAAAATTATTTGCTTATCAGCAGCTCAATTTGTGATGTCTTGACAATAAAATTCGTTGGCGTTATCTGAGTGTAAAATAACGTTTTTTACTTGGTTTCAAGAGAATTGTTGATTTATTTTTTCAAGTGCAGGAAGGATTAAATCTTGATAGGATTTGTTTGAACATGTATTATAGCTTACAATATTATTTGAATAAAAATCAATAATTACAAAAAGATATAATCAACCTTCTTTAGTATTTATTTGTTTAGTGTCCATTGATCAAATTTGATTTGAAGAGGTTGTACTTTTATAATCTTTGTTTACTTTATCCATTGTAGGTATTCACTTATTTGGATTTTTTTTGTTTTTAGGATAGTTATTTTTAGTTTGTTTTAATCCTTGAAGATTGTGATCTTTCATAATTTTTCGCATTTGTTTTGTTGATAATTCTAGATTTAAAATAATATGTTTGTATTGTTTTAATCATTCTTTAAATGCTGAAAAAATTCGTAAATAGCCATAAATTTGTCCTTTTCTTGTAAAATGAAATTCAAGTAAAAGTTGGCATAATTCTTGATATTTATGTGTACAATTACTAATTTGATTTTTTTCTTTTTTAATAGGGTTTTGTTTGTTTTTTACAAAATAATATGTTGATCGGTTTAGTTGAAGATGTTGGCAAAGATATCTAATTGAATATTGGTTTTTGCTATCATCAATAATTTGAATTTTTTGTTTGATATTTAACTTGTTAATTACTAATGCTATTTGTTTAATTTTATCCATTATTAAAAATCCTTTCATGTCAAAATTAGTGTTAATTGTATAACACAATTGTTTTTCGAATACATTCAAGTTTTTTTTAAATTAATGGTCTAGTAAAAAGGGCTAAGTAGCCTGGCCTAACTAATAATAAATATAAAAGCAAAACTGAAGTAAATTTAATTAAATTAAATGGTACAAATACAATTCAAATCTTATCTTTAAGATCACCAGCACCATACATGTCTAAAATAAAAGCTCAATTATAAAAACCACTAATTAATGATACTAAAATACAAGTAATAACAACTGTTGGTATTTCAATAATCATTAATCGTTTTCAAGAATTATTAGATTGCGTTTTTCAAAATGGTAATTGCTTAAATAATAATTTAAAACTACTATATAATAACAATAAAGTAATGGTACTTAACATATAAGCAAATTCATCAATTGGTTCAGCATTACCAGAAGGAAAATGAGGTAAGATTAAACTTAGTCAAGGAACAATAATGGCAATTAACAAGCTATAAGGAAGTTTAATAATTAACAATGCAATTAAATTAATAGTATTACCAAAATCAATTTTTAAAAAAGGTAAAAAAATAGGTGGTGTTTCTAATAAGGTCATTAATGTCGTAACTGCCAATAAACTACTAATTAATGCTATCCTATGAGTAGTTAATTTTAAAGAATTATTAATATTACTTTTAAATTGTTGTCACTTTTTCTCATATTTTAAACTCATCTTTTACTCCTTAAAATACATTTATTATTTTAATTATATATAAAAAAACGTTTATTTATTATATAATAAAATTAATTTTTAAAAGGAGATGAAGTATTAATGAATAAAAGTGAAAATAACATTGTGCAAATGGTAGTTGAAATTCCCAAAGGATCAAGTAATAAATATGAATATGATTGAAAATCTAAAACTATGATATTAGATCGTGTTCTTTATGGTGCTAATTTTTATCCCGGTGAATATGGATACATTCCTGAAACTTTAGATTACGATGGTGATCCTTTAGATATTATTAGTTTAATTACTTATCCAACTTTCCCTAGTTGCTTAGTAGAAGTTAGAGTTTTAGGAATGATTAAAATGATTGACGGTGGTGAAGTTGATACTAAATTATTTGGTGTTGTTAATTCTGATCCACGCTTTAATGAGTATCAAGATCTAAAAGATGTACCCCAACATTTACGTGATGAAATTGTTAATTTCTTTTTACAATATAAAGAATTACAAAAAAAGAAAGTCATAATTGAAGGTTGAGGTAACTTAAAAGAAGCATTAGCTGAACTTACAACATGTAAAAATATGTTTAAACAATATCAAAATGAAATGAATAATTTACCAAAAGCACAATTAGTGTCATTATTAAACAAAAAAGGTGGTTAGCCCGGTGGTTAGCCCTAAATACTGGACCACTTTTGGATAGACAGTTTTAAATTTTTATTTGTGAAATTGGTGGTTTTAGAAATTTAGAATGTATTCTTTCGTAATTATAAAACATAATATATTGGTTTACATCATTTATAGCTTCATTGAGAGAAAAATATTGATTTGAACCTTTAGGTAGTCATTCTTGAGATAAATGAGAAAATCAGTTTTCAGATATTACATTGCCACCAATATCATAAGGTTGTTTTTTGCTTAAAATTATTTGCTTATCAGCAGCTCAATTTGTGATGTCTTGACAATAAAATTCGTTGGCGTTATCTGAGTGTAAAATAACGTTTTTTACTTGGTTTCAAGAGAATTGTTGATTTATTTTTTCAAGTGCAGGAAGGATTAAATCTTGATAGGATTTGTTTGAACATGTATTATAGCTTACAATATTATTTGAATAAAAATCAATAATTACAAAAAGATATAATCAACCTTCTTTAGTATTTATTTGTTTAGTGTCCATTGATCAAATTTGATTTGAAGAGGTTGTACTTTTATAATCTTTGTTTACTTTATCCATTGTAGGTATTCACTTATTTGGATTTTTTTTGTTTTTAGGATAGTTATTTTTAGTTTGTTTTAATCCTTGAAGATTGTGATCTTTCATAATTTTTCGCATTTGTTTTGTTGATAATTCTAGATTTAAAATAATATGTTTGTATTGTTTTAATCATTCTTTAAATGCTGAAAAAATTCGTAAATAGCCATAAATTTGTCCTTTTCTTGTAAAATGAAATTCAAGTAAAAGTTGGCATAATTCTTGATATTTATGTGTACAATTACTAATTTGATTTTTTTCTTTTTTAATAGGGTTTTGTTTGTTTTTTACAAAATAATATGTTGATCGGTTTAGTTGAAGATGTTGGCAAAGATATCTAATTGAATATTGGTTTTTGCTATCATCAATAATTTGAATTTTTTGTTTGATATTTAACTTGTTAATTACTAATGCTATTTGTTTAATTTTATCCATTATTAAAAATCCTTTCATGTCAAAATTAGTGTTAATTGTATAACACAATTGTTTTTCGAATACATTCAAGTTTTTTTTAAATTAATGGTCTAGTAAAAAGGGCTAAGTAGCAACCACCATTTGTGGTGTTGTACCTAACAATGTTGCTATAACAAAACTACTTGCAATAATTTTTTTCATAATAATAGTACCCCTTAAATTTATTTTTATAAAATCTAAAATCTAACTTTGATATTACAACTTTTGAAAAGTTAAAGAAAAAATATGATTATGTTATGTAATTTTATTATATAATCTTAAAACGCTCATATTTGCTGTTTTTAGCGATGTTTAATAATATGAATGGTTTTTTATATTCATATTATTAAATTCAACGATTTTAATTATTCAAACACTATATATGCTCAACTTTTAAAATTAGAAGAATTACAGGAATAATATTATGAATAAAGAATTTACTTATTTAAATGAAATTAGTTATTGATTATTAAATAAAAGTGATTTTACTCATAGTGAATATAATTTAAGTGGAAGTAGATATTCAAGTAAAACATATAGTATTGCAGAAGAATTAGCAATATTAATAGCAATTTCAATTAAAGTTAATAAATCAATTGCTATATATTGTTTTCGTAAATTAAATAAAGATATTAATGATTTAGTTAAAGAAATATATAATGCTTTAATAACAATTAGTTTTAATGATTATAAAGATTTGAGAGATTGTCAAAAATCCGGAATAAATTAAATCTTATATAGTCTTATTATATTTCAGACAAGAAATAATTTGGATTTTTATGAAATTGTACACTCATATTACTATTTTTTTAAATTTATTGCAACTAAAATACGAGGCTTTTTAGTAATCTGTGTTTCTTTGTTTTACAAAGTACTAGTTCAGATTAATTCTGTCTTCAAATTTTATCATAAAATGAGCAATTGCTGTATTTCAATTTTGAATAGGCAATGTTCATTTTTTTGTGATATTTTCAATTGCTAAGTAAAAAATTTTAAAAACTGCCATATCATTAGGAAAAACTTTTTTATTTCTAATAACTTTTCGTAATTGGCTATTAACAGATTCAATAGCATTTGTAGTATAAATTACCCTTTTAATTTCTGCTGGATAACTAATAAAAACCATTAAATTTTCTCAATTTTTATATCAAGATTTAGCAATTTGTGGATATTGTTTATTTCATTTACTTTCAAATGATTCTAAAGCTTGCATTGCTTGTTCTTCACTACATGCTGTATAAATTGGCTTTAAATCGATAACTAGAGACTTTCGATGTTTGTATGAAACATATTTTAAGCTATTTCTAATTTGATGAACTATGCATAATTGATGTTCAGTTTTAGGATAAACTGATTGTATTGCCTCTGACATGCCTGTTAAATTATCACTACAAGCAATAAGAATATCATTTAAGCCTCGATTTTTCATTTCTGTAAAATTATTTAATCAGAATTTAGCACCTTCATTTTCACTAATTCATAAACCTAAAACATCTTTTTTACCTTCTAAATCAACTCCTAAAGCTATATAAACTGATTTGTTAATAATACGTTTATCCTGACGTACTTTAACTACGATACAATCAAAATAAATGATTGGATAAACACTATCTAATGGACGATTTTGCCATGCTTTGACATCATCAATGACATCATCAGTAATTTGACTAATTACGCTTTCGCTAATATCTGCGCCATCATATAACTCTTGCAACTGCATTCTAATATCTGATAAAGTCATACCTTTTGCATATAGTGAAAGAACTTGTTGATCAAAACCATCAAATCTTCTCTGTCTTTTTGTGATTATTACTGGTTCAAAATTACTATTACGATCTCTTGGTACATCAATTTCAATTTTACCTTGTTGAGTTATTAATTTTTTTGATGTTGTACCATTACGAACATTGTCATTATTACTGCGTTGATTTCTTTCGTGTCCTAAATAATTTTGCATCTCAGAATTCAACATTTTTTCTACCAATCGTTTAGTTAATTCTTTATATAAGCCTCCCTCTTTAAAAACTGTTGTTAAATCCTCAGTATTTTCTAATAATAAATCTACTGCTTTTGATATTGGATCATTGTTATTAAGATTATCTTTTTAGCCATCTGTAACTCACTCTTTCTAGATATATAAATTATATTTACTAGAATTAATTAAACATAGTTATTTTTGTAAGTCACACAGATTACTAAACATTCCCTTTTAGTAGTTTAAATGATAGAGTACTTTCTAGTGGTCAAAATACACTTGATTTTGTACAATATGCAAGCCCAGGTAGTGGTTATGCTTTCCCAACTATTCAACAAGGAAAAGTAACTTTAAATCGTACTTTAATGCGTGATATTGGTGTAAG
>NZ_CADDIL010000003.1 GCF_902809815.1 Spiroplasma endosymbiont of Danaus chrysippus
AACCAATATATTATGTTTTATAATTACGAAAGAATACATTCTAAATTTCTAAAACCACCAATTTCACAAATAAAAATTTAAAACTGTCTATCCAAAAGTGGTCCAGTATTTAGGGCTAACCACCATCATCTTTATTTGCATAAAAGTTTCCATAACTCATAATATTTCTCATTCAAACTACTCTATTAGTTAATCCGGCTTCTTGATTTAAATTTGAAGCATGTTTAATAGCAGTTTGTGTTATTAAAATAGTATTGTGTTCATCTATTAATTTTTGATTTAATCAATCCATTGCTGTTCTTGCTTTATCATCATAAAAATAAATTGTTTGTTCAAAATTTTCAAAATTATCTATTAATCCTAAAATTTCATTTACATAAGCATTAATTTTTTCATTTTCATTTATAAAATCATTTGGAGTAACTACTAATTCACAAATAATATAAGCATCATAATAACCAGTATTATTATATTCTTTAAAACCAACTATCATAAATACAGTATGGTCTTTATGTCCAGTTGCTCAATCAACACCAACTGAATAAAAATCAAACTTATACATATCTTTTTCTTGATTATAAAATTGTTTTAAATCGTATAATTGTCAATATTTTACAGTTTTTTGAAATGGAAAAATTGTTGCATCACTATCTAAAAATTCAAAACCATAAAAAACAGTATTAAATTCATCGGGATTACTTTTTTTCATTTCTAATAATGTTCTTTTTTGAATGTCTGGTAATTTATTTCAAAATGGTTGAATAGTAAATCTTAATATAAATAAACCTAAACCACTAAACATTTCTTTATTTTCATAATAAACTTTACCAACTTTTTTAAGATTTTCCATAATTTTATCATTTAATGGTAAAAATGGCGTGCAATACTTTAAATAAAATGGATGGTATTTATCATATGGATTACATGTAAAAGTAATGAAAAAACTTTTATAAAAATAACGAGTAATCTTTTGTCCAAAAGTAGTACTATATATATTTTTATCAATAAATGTTCAACTTCACTTTTTAATAGGTTCATTTGATACTTTAATACGATTACTTCTAAACATAGAGTTTTGTAAACGTTCATATCGATATGTTAATTGCTTTTCAGTTAATGTTTCTTTTTCTTCTGCCATAATAATTTCATCTGTTCTTGAACCTAAAAAACTTGAACCACCTGCTTCTTTTCCAAAAATCTTATTACCATTAGCATAACCAATAAACTCAATTTGTTGATTACTNCAAGCACTAGTTGAAAATATTGGTTGCTTTACTGAAACTAATATTAAACAAATTTTAAAAAAATGATTGGTGATAGAACCTATAACATTGATATGTATACAAAAATGGTTAATTTTAAATGCTATCAAATAAATACTGCCATCCAGTTATTATAAATTAAAATTAAAATTTTAAAAAAAATTAAAAATAAAACAAAAGTTATTAAAGTAAACTTTAATAAGAGTTTTTGTGTTATAAAAGTAAGTATTATTGTTGACTAATATTTTTCAAGTGTTAAGATTAACATACAATTGCATATTGAAGTCAAAATTATTCTCGTCTAACTTTATAATTTTAAGACAAATTTGAATATTATTGACAACATCGGTATGCTCCCAATTTTAATTATAAACGATATGTTCCTTTACTTATTGATGGTTGATTTCTTAAGTCTGTACTTATTCATTGATTATTAATTTGTTCTATGTTATCTTGAATTGATAGTTTATTTTGATTTTCATTTTTAAATATTTTTTGACAAATAGCTAAACAAAATAAATCACGACACTTAGATTCCATTTCCTCATAATTAAAAAATTTAGCAAAAGTATTTTTTTCTATTTCTGTACCATCACCACTACCTTTATAAGTTATATTTAAATCTAAATTCATATCTGTTAAATCTATATAAAAAATATTTCATTTTTTTGTACTTGATTTATTTCCATAATATGTATTACAATAATTAATTTTATCTTTTTTATCTATAATATCAATACCAGTTTCTTCTCACATTTCATTAATAACAGTTTGGATAAGTTCATATTTTTCTAAACCACCTGTAATAGTAGCCCAAGTAGGCTCTTCACTATATAATGTATTTAATTCTTTAACCAATAAAAAATAATATTTATTTTCTTTAATAACATAAGGCAATATAGCAACTCCTTGATTATTACATCAAGGCTCTTCAACACCATACATAAAACCAACTTTAATAAGTTTAATAAACTCTTCTTTTTTTTCTTCTCTTCTTTCTTTTTGAAATTTTTTTGAAATTTGATATTCATGTTGTTCAGCAACAAAATTTGCTAGTTCAGAATAGTTTCTTAATTCATATTTAATAAATAAATTATCGATACTTATATCTAATGCTTTTTCATTATTAAAAGTTTTTAAGCAATTATCATTTTTTAAATTATTAAAATATTTTTTGAAAATTTCATTTTGTTCTTTCATTCAATTAACTTTATTAATATTAAGTATAATTTTTTCTAATTTTTCTTTTTTGTTTTTAATAATTTGTTGTTTCTTAGATATTTTTAATTTTGATTGAATTAGTGATTGTTTTCGAAATATTTTTTTTGAATTCATGATATTAAACTCCTCTTTTTCTATAATTTTACTTCTAAATTGTACTGATTTTTTATTATTTTTACAAGTATGCTTTTAAATAGAAAATAACCCCTAAATTAAAGGCGTTTATTTTGTAATACCTATACTATTAATTATATTGAAATTGTTTATTATATTTTAAATATGAAAGTTGTTTTTTAAATATTTTTTATTTTATTTAAAATTACACTTATATATGTATATAATAAACAAGTAAATTAATATTTTTAAAATATTTACAATAAATTTAGATTTTTTAAAAAATAGTTAGGAGAATAATATGGATTTTAATTATAAATGAACTTATAAAGAACAATATCCTAAAATTGATAATTTAATTTTAGAACATATAACAAAGAAATGAGAAAAATGAGATTGAAGAATAAAAAATACAAGAGATAAAAAGAAATATAAAATTGTTGACTATCAATATCGAACAAGAAAAACATTATATGGAATGGTAACATATAAAAGAAGAATTTATGAATATTTTAATGAAGAATTACAAGAATGAATTCGTGTTTGTTTAGTTGATGAAATACTACAATTACCTAAATATAAAAGAATTGGTGAAGATATTGAAGATACTATTATTGAAAATTTTGCAGATGGAAAAAGATATCGTGATATTTGTGTTATTTGTAAAAAAGCAGGCATTAGTGTTAGTAGTGTTCATAGAGTTTTTAAAAATTTTGAAATAGTTGAAGCAAATCCAGTAAAAGTAAAATTAGAAAAAAATCAACCTATTTTTGTAGCAATTGATGATGGTCATCGAAAATTTTGAAATTTTAAACGTAAAGGTACAAAACATTCTATGCGATTAATAGTAACATATACAGATAATATTAATCACAAAGTACAAAATAAAAGAGTAAAAGCAATTATTAGACCAACAAAAACAAAAATTGGAGTTAAAAAAACTGCTGAATTTGTTAAAGAACATTGTCAAAAATTTTACGAAAACATTGAACAAGCAAAAATTATTATTTGTGGTGATAGTGCAGGATGAATTAAAGAAGTTGCTGATTATTTAAGTACACAGTTTGTTTTAGATAAATTCCATTTAATTAGAACATTATATCTTGGTATAATGGCTGGAAATAAAGGAAAATATTTAAAAGAATATAATTATTGCAAAAATTTAATTAATAATGGTCAATATGAAAAATTAATTGAATATTTATATAAAGAATTAGATAATCATAAAAAATTAAAGAAAAAATATTTTAAAAATAATAAACAAGGTATTGAAAATCAAAGTGCAAAGTGAAATATTGGTTGTTATACTGAAACAAATATTTGACATGTTTTAAAAGAAATGCTTGGTAATAGAACATATAATATTTTAATTTATATTAAAATGGTTATTTTTAAATGTAATAAGATAAATACAGAAATACAATTATTATAGATTAAAATTGAATTTTTTTTTAAAATCAAAATAAAATAAAATTTATTAAATGTGTTTTAATAAGAATTTTTGTTGTGTATAAATATTAAATTTATTTTTTAATTTTTTAGTAATTTTTAAAAATAAGTATTTTAGTTGCATTTAAGTTAAAAAAATTATATTATTTAAATACAATTTCATAAAAATCCAAATTATTTCTTGTCTGAAATATAATAAGACTACATGAATTAATTTATTCCGGATTTTTGACAATCTCCCGACTATATTTATTTAAATTGATTTTTATTTCTGGTAAAGAAACTATTTTAACACCATAATTTGATGTTAAAATGGTAACATTATTTATTGATTTAATGTAATTAATGTTTAAAATCAAACCAGTATCAATATTAAACATATTTTAACTATAACCTAACTCTTTTAATTTTCTAGGATTATTTCTTCAATCAGGTATTACTTTTACAAAAGTTTTCAATATAATATGAGAATCAAAAATACTTTCTAAATCTGTTCTAGCTCTTATTCCAATTTCTTTAATCATACTACCTCCTTTACCAATAATAATTCCTTTTTGTGAGTCTCGTTCAACAACAATAACAGCATTAATATCAGTAATATTAGTATTTGGATTATAATTAATACTTTCAATTAATACTGCTACACTATAAGGAATTTCTTCTTCTGTTAAATTTAAAATTTTTTCACGAATAATTTCCTTAATTAAATTATTATCTAAAACATCATCATTATTTTCAATTAAATAATTCTTTTCACCAATTGGTAAATACTCATATAGTTTTTTCAATAATATATCTAAGTTCATTTCTTTTATAGCAGAAATTGGAATTATTTCTTTAAATGGTAATAAATCTTTTCACTCATTAATTTTATCCATTAATTTTTCTTTTGTTACTAAATCAACCTTAGTTAATAAAAGTAGAATAGTTGTATTTACCCTTTCTGATAATAATTTAATAATATGTTTATCGCTATTTCCAATGTATTCATTACATGGCGCTAATAAACAAATAATGTTAGTTTCTTTAGTGGCACGGTTAGCATCGCGATTCATCATTCGTCCAAGTTGGTTATTATGTTTATGAATGCCGGGAGTATCAAAAAATATGATTTGCATATCATCACTATTATAAATACCTTGAATTTGATTTCTAGTTGTTTGTGGTTTATTAGACACAATTGCCTTTTTTTCTTGAAGAATGGTATTTAATAAAGTTGATTTTCCAACATTACTTCTACCAATAAAACTAACAAAACCTGATTTAAAATTATTAGTCATAAATTAATTCCCTTTCAATGAACTTGGTTTAAACGCTAAAGGTAATAAGTCTTTTACTAATATTTTACAAATTGTTTTAGTATTATTATTTTCATTTTTATTACTAATATAAACAGGGCATGTTTCTGGCATAATTTCAATCATAAATTGACGACACATACCACAAGGAGAACCAACCGTTTCACTATCAGTAATTAAAAATAGACTAGTAATATCTTCTTTTTTATAACCTTGAGCAATAACTTGTGACAAAGCTGCTCTTTCTGCACAAATACCTACTGAGTATGCAGCATTTTCAACATTTACTCCTAACACTTCTTTACTATTTTTCAAAATTACTATTGCAGCAACTCTAAATAAAGAATAAGGCGCATAAGCATTTTTTTGTATTACTTTTGCTTTTTTCAATAATACTAATAAATCTATATCTTGTTCCATTATACCACTCCTTATTTTCTAGTAATACCAAGAATATTTAAAATTTCATCTTGTAAATCAAACATAACCTTTTCTTCTACACTATTTTGATGATCATATCCTAATGTATGAAGTAATCCATGAATAAAAAGAAATGATAATTCTCTAATTAAACTATGACCATATTCTTGTGCTTGCGCTACTGCCTTTGAATAACAAATATAAACATCGCCTAAATCTCTAATATCAATATTAATATTTGGAAAATCATCATCATTATTTCCAAATGATAAAACATCAGGAACATAATCTTTATGACGATACATTTTATTTAATTCAATACTAGTCTGTTCGTCATTAAAAATAACAGCAATACACCATGTAATTTTCTGTTTTAACTTAATAGCTACTGCATTTAAAATATTTTCTGATAAAATATTAAAATTTTTAATGTCATAGTTATGATCATTGTAAATATTTACAATATTAATTTTGGCTGGCATTTATCTACCTAACTTCTTTTTGATTAAATTATATCAATATTTACATTTATGTTGTAATATTATTTCAAATAAATGTTAACAAACTTTCTTTACCAATAATTATTAATACCATTTGATTTAAATATGTATTAGAATTAATGTTTTCTTCAATTAAAAGTTGATTATTATCATTTCACTTTGGAAAAAAAATTGTTAAGTAACATTTATTAATAGAGAAAAAAATAGTAATTTGATTAAAACTATTAAACTTTAAACATTCTTCTCTTTTAAAATCTAATAAATAAGCAAAGTGTCCCTTATTTTCATATCTTGTCTCACTTATAAAAATAGTTTGACCATTAACAGCATAAACATGAGGAATATTAATAATTTTTAAACCTAATAAGAGTCCTAAAAAAAGAAAAATTGAACTACTTCCTAATAAATAAGTACTTTTTCTAAAAAAATCATTATTCATTACCATCTATACTTTTATAATTATTTAAATCAATTACATTTTTAAATAATTTTACTAGTGTTAAATCATGACCTGCATAAATAATAATTATTTTTTTATAATGATTTAATAATAAAGTTAATAACTTTATTATTAAATCATTATTGATGTTACTCAAAATTTCATCTAATAAAATTACTTTTCAATCATAAAAAAAATAAACTTAAGAAAATAATTATTTGTTTTTGACCTTGACTAAGATTAGCCCCATATTCTTGACAATAATAAAATGTTGTTAAACCTAAACTGCCCAAGAGATCATTAAATCCTAATTTTTGAAAATTTATTAATTTTTCTTTTGTAATATTAAATGATAAAATATTTTCTAAAACTGTACCGTTATGAATAATAGAATTTGAATGTAAATAAATACATTTTTTTTGTCAAAATTCATATGAAATATTATCTAATCCAATTTCATTATTAATTAAAATCTTACCTTTAAAAGGCACATATTTCTGAATTAATAATGATAGTAAGGTTGTTTTACCAATGCCAGAAGGACCAATAATAATATTACTTTGTTTTAATATTAAATTTAAATTACTAAAAACTACTTTATTTCTTAGATTAAAATAGCAATCTTTTAATACTATTTTATTAATTGATATTGAAAAAAATTTTTTGTTATTCTTATATTGTAATCTACAATTAATAAAAACCGGAAAGAAAATAAGACTATTACCAATATTTTGAAAAAAAGAATTAATATAAATACTAATACTAGTAATCTAGTAATAAATATTAATTGACATAGATTAATTTTACCATCAAAAATTAATATTAATGATAAATATATAGTAATAAAACTAATAATATTTTTAATAAAACTTGTTAACGAACTATTATTAATAACTAAATTATTTAATTGTCAATAATTATTAATATGTGTATTATACTTTTTAACTAATATACTTTTAATATGCAGTTGCAAATTACGAAAATAGGCATCTTCAAAACTTTTTTGACTTAAAATTATTTGTTGCTGCAAATCTAATTTGGTAACTAGTTCTTTTTTTACTAATGGTTTTTTTCATAACATTATTATAAAATTAATTAATACTGTTATAAAACCATTTAATAAATTTACTAATCAAATCATAAAATGAATCTTAATCAAAACTATGCTAACAATAACACTAGTAATAAAATTAATAATTATCTCTAAACTATTATGACAAAACATAGTTGATATGTTATTAATATCTTGATATATTTGTAAAAATCACTACCATTATATTTTTGTATTTCTATTGGTTTACTTTTAAATCATTTATTATGAAATAAATCTACTAAAAAGTTATTGAAATAAAAATAAAATTTTTGACATATTTTATTTAAAATATATTCAATTAAAATTTTTATTAAATTAATAAAAAAGAAACTTAATAATAAAATCATTGCTAACTGTAAACTATTATTTAAAATAATTTGATTAATAAAATGCTTATAAAATACTTGTGATATAAAAAAGGTAGTAACTAAAAATAAATTATTAATTATAATAATTAATGAATAATATAAATAATTTGGAATCAAAAATGGTGAAAAATTTTTAATTTTATTCATCTTTTTTTTATTACTAATAAAAAATTTATTTATTATATTAGTTGAAATAACAACATTCGTAAAAATTTTTGTAAAATCTTCAATATTTTTTCAACTAAGTTCAATATCTTCTGGATTTGCCACCAGTCATTTATTTTTTTTTCTTTTTGTAAATAACTACAAAATGAAATCCGACATTAGCATTATATATTTGAATAATTAATGGTTTAACAATTATTAGTGATTTTAATTTATCAAAATTAATATTATAAGCTTTTAATAATAAATTATAATTACTAGCCAATTGTTTTAATTCTAAAAGATTAATTCCCAATTTTGTTAAAAATATATCTTTTTTTATGTCATTAATTAATAACTTCTTCTTAAAATAAAACCTATATATCATTGCAAGACATTCCAAACCACAATCATTTTCTGTTTCTTGTTGAACAAAAGGATATTTCATATAAAAAATCACCGCCAATAATAATTAACAGTGATTACCATTTTTTCCTTTTTATTACTTACGATGTTTTTTCTTTTTAGCAGCAGCGCTTTGTTTTTCGCGTTTTTCATCACGCGCAGAAAGAAAATGTTTATGTCTTTTTTCTGCTCTTTTAGTTTCTTGGGCCTTTTTACTAAATCCTTTTAAAAGACGTTGAAACTCTTGTTCACTACTTGTTCGTTCTTCGTTTTCTTTGTTGTCTGATGATGGTGATTTTTTCACTGAATGCATTCATGTCAGCTCCTATTTTTTATTTTACTTTAACAATTATATTAGTAAATTAAAAAATTATCAATATTTTTATACAATATTAAACTTTTTATTTTAAAAAAAAATTAAAAGTAAGATTATCTTTTAAAATTTCACACTTACTAACTATTATTTAATAATACTTAATAATTTTATCATATTTTAAATGTTTATTTTTTTAATAAATAAAACAAAAAAATTATTTATAAAATAAATCTAAATGAACGATTTGATACTAAAAATGGAATAAAATTTAAATCTTCTTTAGAAAGTTTGCCAACAACGTTACGAATAGCATCATTTTTAATTTTATTTGTAATAATATGTAATTCACCACGATAATTTTGTGCTTTATTATTAAGAATAACAACATCACCTTTTTCTAATCATTGATTAGTATTGTTAGCAGGGATATCTAATTCTTGATATATAACTCGAGAAATAACACTACGAATTATATCACGTGCTAAATCAGATCTAACTTTATGAATATTTTTGTCAAAAAGAATCTGTTGTTCACTATCAGTAATATTAGAATTTAACTCAATTTTTAACGATAAATTTTTATAATCAATTTCATTTATCATTTTCAAATCATATTCTGTTAAAAACTGGTTAGCAATAATTATCATATCAATGCATAAAGCAATATAATGACGAATTTGTGTTACCAATGGTCAATCACGATGCAGTTCTAATGTTGGTAAATTATCATTATATTTTCAAGGTCCAATTTTATCTTTTCCTAATAATGTAACAAAGCTGGCAAATGGAATTTTATTAACAACGCTTTCAGATTGATTTAAACAAAAAAAGTCAATATCAGCACCGGTATATCTTTGTGGATAAAAATTATAACAACTAATAAGGTTATTAACATTAGCTTTATAAAATAATATTAAGTAGTTGATATCATTAACAACATATGAACCATTAATAAATATTTTAAAATTTAAACGATTTTGACTTAATTTTGCTTGATGCTTAATATCAATTCCTTCGTTGCAACGAATACCCGATAAACCATACATTTTAAAAAACTTTATGAAATCAAGTCGTTTATTAAGATTCAGATTAAATTCATTAATAAATTCAATATTAATATCTGCAAAAACATGCATATTATACTTTTTAGCAATTTGTGTTAATACTACTAATTTTTTTAAATTTTCATAATCTGTTTTTTTAAAACTAATTAAAGTTGTAAAAATAGTTTTAATATTATTCTTGGCTAATAATTCGGTATAATTTTTAATTTCTTCTAAATTTGCTAAATGTAAATAAACTGCAGCACCAATTTTTTTCATTTACTTCCTCCTTTACTTTTTATATATTAATTTTATCATTTTGTAACTTAATAATTTTTAATTTTTACAATAAATAATGTAAAGGATTCCTAGTTTGATAAAATAACTACTTCTACATAAAATAAGAAAATTGACTACGCTAATCTTAATTTTAATACAACTTATACATTAATAAATCTATTACTTATATTTATTCGTGTTAAATATTAACTTTATAAATATAATTATTTTTTATGCTAATATTTATTTATAATTTAATAAAAGTTGATTCCTAATATAGAAATTTATCTATATTAGGTTTTTTATTAAATTAAAATTAAAGAAAGGAAAAAGATTAAAAGATATGCCTTTAACTTATATAGAAAAAGAAAAACTATTTCAAAATGAATGAGAAAAAAGAAAAAAGAAGCATTAAAAAATATTAACAAAAAAATACCAGATGAATATTTATTAAAAATATTTGAAACTATTATAATCTTAGATAATGATACAAAAGTTAATGAGGAAAATCCTCAACAATCTCAAGAATTCGAAACGTTGGAAGAAAAACCATTACAAGATAATGATAATAAACAAGAATCAAAAAACTGAACACAATTTAAAATAGAATATCCAAATATTGCACAAATAATAAAAAATAGCAAAAATACTGGTATTAAGGTATTAATATCTTTAATTAAATTTTTTGAAATTAATAATGACCCACTTGGAATTACAGAATACATACTAATTTTAAATGAAGAACGTAAAAAAGAAAAAATGAACATTAAAGAAATTGAAGAAAAAATAAAAAATATTTGAAAAGAAATCCAAAAATTAAAAAAAGAACTATTTGTAGATGAACCATCATCATTATGATCTTGTTCTTCTGAATCAAAAGAAGAAAAAAATACTAGAGACGGTGGTTAGCCCTAAATACTGGACCACTTTTGGATAGACAGTTTTAAATTTTTATTTGTGAAATTGGTGGTTTTAGAAATTTAGAATGTATTCTTTCGTAATTATAAAACATAATATATTGGTTTACATCATTTATAGCTTCATTGAGAGAAAAATATTGATTTGAACCTTTAGGTAGTCATTCTTGAGATAAATGAGAAAATCAGTTTTCAGATATTACATTGCCACCAATATCATAAGGTTGTTTTTTGCTTAAAATTATTTGCTTATCAGCAGCTCAATTTGTGATGTCTTGACAATAAAATTCGTTGGCGTTATCTGAGTGTAAAATAACGTTTTTTACTTGGTTTCAAGAGAATTGTTGATTTATTTTTTCAAGTGCAGGAAGGATTAAATCTTGATAGGATTTGTTTGAACATGTATTATAGCTTACAATATTATTTGAATAAAAATCAATAATTACAAAAAGATATAATCAACCTTCTTTAGTATTTATTTGTTTAGTGTCCATTGATCAAATTTGATTTGAAGAGGTTGTACTTTTATAATCTTTGTTTACTTTATCCATTGTAGGTATTCACTTATTTGGATTTTTTTTGTTTTTAGGATAGTTATTTTTAGTTTGTTTTAATCCTTGAAGATTGTGATCTTTCATAATTTTTCGCATTTGTTTTGTTGATAATTCTAGATTTAAAATAATATGTTTGTATTGTTTTAATCATTCTTTAAATGCTGAAAAAATTCGTAAATAGCCATAAATTTGTCCTTTTCTTGTAAAATGAAATTCAAGTAAAAGTTGGCATAATTCTTGATATTTATGTGTACAATTACTAATTTGATTTTTTTCTTTTTTAATAGGGTTTTGTTTGTTTTTTACAAAATAATATGTTGATCGGTTTAGTTGAAGATGTTGGCAAAGATATCTAATTGAATATTGGTTTTTGCTATCATCAATAATTTGAATTTTTTGTTTGATATTTAACTTGTTAATTACTAATGCTATTTGTTTAATTTTATCCATTATTAAAATTCCTTTCATGTCAAAATTAGTGTTAATTGTATAACACAATTGTTTTTCGAATACATTCAAGTTTTTTTTAAATTAATGGTCTAGTAAAAAGGGCTAAGTAGCAAGTAGCCATTAAACATATTTGGTTTAGTTTTAGGATGGGCTATTTTATGAAATAATAAAAATTTTAGTAATAAAAAAGAAGAAGAAAAAATAAAAGAATTAGGAATTTTTAATATTTTAAATGATGAACAGAAAAAAAGTTTGTGGAATTTGTTTTAAAGTTAAAGATAATCCTGAAACTATATGTACTAATTGTTTAAAAAAATTTGAAAAATAGGACTATAAATGCTATTTTTTGTTATAATTATATTATAAAAATTAAATAAAAATATATATGAAGTAATTAATAAAGTTAATAAGTTATTTTTTCAGCAATTCTAACTTAAAGATTATATTAATTATATCATAACTTTTCGTTTTTTAAAACATATGAAAGGAGATTTTTATGTGCAAGAAGAAAAAATAAAAATAAGAACAATTTTTAATGATGCTACAAAATTAAGAGAAGCATTAGAAAATTATTTTATTCATTGTAAAGAGTTTGATGAAATACCTACTAAAGTTGGAATTTTAATTTATTTAGATATTACAGAAAATACTCTTTATAGTTGAAAACAAAAGAAAAGAAATACTTTTTTACAACAAATTAATTGAGCATATTTACAAATACGCCATATTAATACACAAAGATATTTAAAAGTAAATGCAAATAATACTGCATGATATTTAGAAAGAGCATTTGTGAAAGAATATCATTTATCTACAAAAATTGATATAAAAAGTAATGATAATACAGCCCTTATACAAGTTAATCTCGAAAATAAAGGTAAGAATAAATGTTAAGTAATTTTGGTTATTTATTAGATATTGCTAAAAGAATGTATTTAAAACAACCTTTAAATATTACTAAAATTAAACAATTAGGTAGTCGTAAATCTGGTAAAACATTTAGTGATATTGAATTTCTTGGTATTTTATTAATGTTAGATAATATTAATATTCATGCTTATTTAATTCGTAATATGTCAAAACAATTAAATGATAGTTGACAAGAATTAAAACAAATTATTAAAGCAACATATCCTAGTATTAATTTTATTATTAGTGAAACTAAAAAAACTATTGAATTTAATGGTAGTAAAATAACTTGTAAATATTTACATTCACAAGATAATAGTAATGTTAAATTAACTGGATTAGCAAGTAATTATTTATATGATTATGTAATTATATGAAGTGATGAAAGATATGAAATTACTGAAAATGATTATCAAGATTTAAAAGATGCTATTCGTGGTGCAAATCAATTATTAGAAATTGAAAGTTGTAATCCTTGAAGTATTTTAAATGAATTTATTAAAAAAACTATAAATGCTTGTCCACAAAACGAAAAACAAATTATTAATGAATATGAACAATTTACTATTATTGATAATACTATTTATCATTATCAAAATTGAAAATTAAATACTGATTTAAAAGATAGTGATAAACAACAATTATTAGAAATAGAAAAATTAGAGCCAATATCTGCAAGAGTAAGAAGTCATGGTTTAGTAGGTTATGAATCTGGTGGTATATATTCACATTTAATTCATAAGATATCACGTTTATTACAACCAAGTTATAGATTTAGTGCTGGATTAGATTATGGGTTTAAAGATGATGCTTTAGCATGTTTATTAATAGGTTTTGATTATAATTTTAAATTTGTTAATGTTATTGATTGTTTAAAAATAGAAAATAAATTAATTCGTTATGATAATAAACAATTAGCAAGATTAGTAGTTGAGTTTTATATTAAATTAGCAAAAGAAAATAATTTGTTATATGAATATGGTTTAACTGTATATTGTGATTTTAGTAATTATACATTTATAGAAATGTTAAATGATACAGCAATTAAATATAACGTTAATTCATGGCTCTATTTTAAAGATTGTGTGAAATTAAGACTTGAGTTTAGAATAGGTAAGAATGTGGCTTTAATGGCTTCAGAACGCTTAAATATTAGTATGAATGCACAAGAATTATTAGATGAATTTAGATTAGCAATATGAGATGAAAAAAGTATTAAACAAATACCTTTGCCGGGTAACGACCATTTACGAGATGCATTTGATTATGCTATAGAACCATATATTAGAAATTTAAGTGCAAATATAAATCCTTATTTTGAAAGGAAGTAACATATGAATAATCATAATACTGAAATATTAACTCCTAATTGATGTATGATAAATCTTCAAGAAATAATAGCAAATCATGCAAGTAAATTATTATGAGGTAATGGTTATACTTTAACAAGTGAACATCCAGAATATAAAAATGCTATTGAAAAATTAAAAGAATGAAATAATTTTGATAGTTTATTTTATCAAGATTGTCATATT
This sequence comes from Spiroplasma endosymbiont of Danaus chrysippus, assembly GCF_902809815.1. Lineage (GTDB taxonomy): Bacteria > Bacillota_I > Bacilli_A > Mycoplasmatales > VBWQ01 > Spiroplasma_E. The sequence continues at coordinate 14,717 of NZ_CADDIL010000003.1, forward strand.
AAATCTGGTTATGGTTATAGTATTGTTCAAATTGATAGAAGTAAAACTGGAAGAATAGCATTAAATTTTGCTCAATCATATGCTCAATCAAGAGTAGCTAGAGTATTAGAAACTGAATATAGTGCATCAACATGGTCAAGAGTACAATATGATGACCAAAGTATTTATGTTAAAACAACATATACTCCAAATCAAATAATTAGATATTTTACTAGTGATACAGTTACATTAGATGGTTTACAAGAAAAAATAAGTAAAGATTTACAATTACCATTAATTGAAAATCATAATTTAGGTATTATTCCAGTTAAATTTATGCAAAATTTACCTAAAAAGAATTTCTTTGGTGGAGTTATTGGTGATTATTATCCAGATATGACTCCAATTAAAAATTTACAAAAATTATTAAATAAAACATTTGAATCAATTGAACATGAACTTGAATGTAATATAACTCGTGTATTTTTAGATATTACTGAACAAGAAATAAATCAATCTAAAACTGCTTTTGATTTAAAAAAATTAATAGGTAAATTTATTTTACAAGCAAATTTAAGAAGTATGGGAACTACTAGTGGAACACCACCAATTGCAATATTACAAGGTAGTCCAATATTAGATAAATATGATGAATTTATACAATTTATTATTGATAAAGCATTTGAAGGTAGTGGCTATAGTCCAGTAAATGATACTACTAGTCAAAAAACTGAAGCAGAAGTATTAATTACTAATTCAAGAGATATGGAAACTACAAGAATTAAAAGAACTTTAAATCAAAGTGATTGAAATGAAATATTTCAAAGATGTTTTATATTAATGGGATTAGATGGTGATAAATCTAAATGAACATTTGAAATTAAAGAAAATACTATTACAGATAGATTAAAATCACTTGAAATTGATGAAGCAGAATTAAGATTAGGAATTACTAATATTAAAAGAATTATTGTTAAAAGATATGGTGTTAGTGAAGAAGAAGCACAACAAATTATTGATGAAAATAGAAAATATCAAAAAGAAGAAATTGAATTTAATAATACTTTTTTAGGAGAAACTAAAAATGATACCGAAAATAAATCATCAATTAATTAAAACTGTATGAAAAAGTACAGGTGAAATTGAAAAAGATTTTACACAAAATAAAGATTTACAATTTCGTGTATGTCCTTTTACCGTTATTTTAGGTGCTATAAATTCAACAGAAACAGGTTATAAACCACCAACTAGTATTCCTAATGATTATACTTCATTTAGTAAAATCTTTACTGATAGAGAAGCCATACAAGCAGTATGAGACCACTCTTATTTTCCTATTCAAAATAAAGATAATCCAGATGAAGCATATAAACAATTACAAATTGGTGATGTATTTTATGGAAATATTGTAAGTGACCAGTTAGGTATTACTTATTCAGCAACTCCTGCAAATAATGCTTTTATTCAAGAACAAGCAATTAAAAATGTAGTTATTAATATTCCAAATGAAAAAAAGAATTTTGATTTTATTAATAATATTGTTTCAAATTTATATAAGTTATATATGATTCCAGAAATTAATAAAGTTATAAATACTGATAAATCAATTAAAGTTGATAGACAATGATATATTCTTGAAGTTGCTAGTAAAACTTATAATAATGAAAATAAAGAATTGGCTTATACTCAATGTACTTTTAGTTCATTAAATGATAAATTAGCACATAGTGGATTAGCAATTAATCAATATGTGCAATTAGGTGCGCCCGGTGACCCATTTGCATTACCAGCATTAGATGAAAATAATAATATTGTTTTGGATGGTAATTATTTAACACCATTACCAGTTACTCATTGTCAAATATCTTTTTATGGTTCAGTAAAACCTATTTCAATAGCATTATGAGGTAGAGATATTGATAATAATCCTGAAAATACTAAAAAACATAAATATCGACAATATCCAAGTAAATTATTATTTCCATGACAATATCAATGTTCAACTTATGACCCAGTAAGTTTTCAAGCATTACCAGAAACTAACTATGTTTTAACTGTTCAAGGACAATCAACTATGGATGGTTATACAGAATGAAGAAAAGAAGTACTACCATTATATGATGATGGTGCAACTCAACATTATGAAGGTCATTTACTTACTAATTTAGAAAAAACTAAAAATACTAATAAAGTTGATGTATCAAATAGATTAGTAAATTATTGAGATAATAATTTTTTAAATGGTGCAGAAATTGAAGATTATAATTATGCAACTGCTGGTAATCCATATTTTCAATATTATAATAAAAATAATAAAAAATTTATTGGTAATACTCATTATAATATGAATAATAATAAATTTAAGCAGTTAAATACTATAAATGCTTTACATTATTTTATTTATAATCCTATTAGTGAAATACCTTTAACAATAAGAGAAACTATTAAAATTAATCTTAATACTATACCTATATTTGGTTCATTTATGAATGCTTTTGTTGGTGGATTAGATATTGGAGCAAAGTTAAGTAGTAATTTGTTAATTCCACAATTTAATTACATAAATGGTTTAATATCTGCTGAATTATATACTTTTTATACAAAATTATTATATTCAACACCACCTAGTGGTAATCCTATACCACTTGATATGTTTCGAAATGATACACCAGATTCAATTCAAGCAGGGTTAGGTTCAGCAAGTCATATGACATCATTTACATTTAATTTAACTGATAAATTATCAATGGCAAGGTTTGATATTAATAATCAATCATTTAATGATAATAATGTACAAGAAACAGTAAATTTAGGCCAGTTAGCTATTAAAAATAAAGATTTAGTTAATTTATTAGCAAAAGATGATATTGATACATCATTATTACAAGCACCAGATTTTACTAATACTAATATAGTAAAATGAGCAATTGATATGATTGATATTAAAGTTGTAGGTAAAAGTAATTTTAAAATAACATTTTATTCAATGCCAGATAATAGAAGTGGTGCTGTTAATGATAATTTTAGTATTTGAAGTGGTACTTATCAAACAGTTGGTAAAGCAAGTAATAATAGCAGATTAATTCAAAATACATTTATTTTAGCAAATAATACTTTTAAATTTGACCAACCATTTAATTATCCTCAAGCAATACAACCACCTCCAATAATAGAGAGAGCGCATCCTATATTTATTGATTTAAGCAATCAAAGTCAATATGGAATTAAGCTACTTAGCCCTTTTTACTAGACCATTAATTTAAAAAAAACTTGAATGTATTCGAAAAACAATTGTGTTATACAATTAACACTAATTTTGACATGAAAGGATTTTTAATAATGGATAAAATTAAACAAATAGCATTAGTAATTAACAAGTTAAATATCAAACAAAAAATTCAAATTATTGATGATAGCAAAAACCAATATTCAATTAGATATCTTTGCCAACATCTTCAACTAAACCGATCAACATATTATTTTGTAAAAAACAAACAAAACCCTATTAAAAAAGAAAAAAATCAAATTAGTAATTGTACACATAAATATCAAGAATTATGCCAACTTTTACTTGAATTTCATTTTACAAGAAAAGGACAAATTTATGGCTATTTACGAATTTTTTCAGCATTTAAAGAATGATTAAAACAATACAAACATATTATTTTAAATCTAGAATTATCAACAAAACAAATGCGAAAAATTATGAAAGATCACAATCTTCAAGGATTAAAACAAACTAAAAATAACTATCCTAAAAACAAAAAAAATCCAAATAAGTGAATACCTACAATGGATAAAGTAAACAAAGATTATAAAAGTACAACCTCTTCAAATCAAATTTGATCAATGGACACTAAACAAATAAATACTAAAGAAGGTTGATTATATCTTTTTGTAATTATTGATTTTTATTCAAATAATATTGTAAGCTATAATACATGTTCAAACAAATCCTATCAAGATTTAATCCTTCCTGCACTTGAAAAAATAAATCAACAATTCTCTTGAAACCAAGTAAAAAACGTTATTTTACACTCAGATAACGCCAACGAATTTTATTGTCAAGACATCACAAATTGAGCTGCTGATAAGCAAATAATTTTAAGCAAAAAACAACCTTATGATATTGGTGGCAATGTAATATCTGAAAACTGATTTTCTCATTTATCTCAAGAATGACTACCTAAAGGTTCAAATCAATATTTTTCTCTCAATGAAGCTATAAATGATGTAAACCAATATATTATGTTTTATAATTACGAAAGAATACATTCTAAATTTCTAAAACCACCAATTTCACAAATAAAAATTTAAAACTGTCTATCCAAAAGTGGTCCAGTATTTAGGGCTAACCACCGGTCAAAACTAGTATTTCAAGGACTATCTTCACGCTTAGTTTTACTAAATTTTTTTCTTCATTCTTGACATTCTTCAACTGTCATTCCTTTAGGGAATGTTTAGTAATCTGTGTGACTTACAAAAATAACTATGTTTAATTAATTCTAGTAAATATAATTTATATATCTAGAAAGAGTGAGTTACAGATGGCTAAAAAAGATAATCTTAATAACAATGATCCAATATCAAAAGCAGTAGATTTATTATTAGAAAATACTGAGGATTTAACAACAGTTTTTAAAGAGGGATGCTTATATAAAGAATTAACTAAACGATTGGTAGAAAAAATGTTGAATTCTGAGATGCAAAATTATTTAGGACACGAAAGAAATCAACGCAGTAATAATGACAATGTTCGTAATGGTACAACATCAAAAAAATTAATAACTCAACAAGGTAAAATTGAAATTGATGTACCAAGAGATCGCAATAGTAATTTTGAACCAGTAATAATCACAAAAAGACAGAGAAGATTTGATGGTTTTGATCAACAAGTTCTTTCACTATATGCAAAAGGTATGACTTTATCAGATATTAGAATGCAGTTGCAAGAGTTATATCATGGCGCAGATATTAGCGAAAGCGTAATTAGTCAAATTACTGATGATGTCATTGATGATGTCAAAGCATGGCAAAATCGTCCATTAGATAGTGTTTATCCAATCATTTATTTTGATTGTATCGTAGTTAAAGTACGTCAGGATAAACGTATTATTAACAAATCAGTTTATATAGCTTTAGGAGTTGATTTAGAAGGTAAAAAAGATGTTTTAGGTTTATGAATTAGTGAAAATGAAGGTGCTAAATTCTGATTAAATAATTTTACAGAAATGAAAAATCGAGGCTTAAATGATATTCTTATTGCTTGTAGTGATAATTTAACAGGCATGTCAGAGGCAATACAATCAGTTTATCCTAAAACTGAACATCAATTATGCATAGTTCATCAAATTAGAAATAGCTTAAAATATGTTTCATACAAACATCGAAAGTCTCTAGTTATCGATTTAAAGCCAATTTATACAGCATGTAGTGAAGAACAAGCAATGCAAGCTTTAGAATCATTTGAAAGTAAATGAAATAAACAATATCCACAAATTGCTAAATCTTGATATAAAAATTGAGAAAATTTAATGGTTTTTATTAGTTATCCAGCAGAAATTAAAAGGGTAATTTATACTACAAATGCTATTGAATCTGTTAATAGCCAATTACGAAAAGTTATTAGAAATAAAAAAGTTTTTCCTAATGATATGGCAGTTTTTAAAATTTTTTACTTAGCAATTGAAAATATCACAAAAAAATGAACATTGCCTATTCAAAATTGAAATACAGCAATTGCTCATTTTATGATAAAATTTGAAGACAGAATTAATCTGAACTAGTACTTTGTAAAACAAAGAAACACAGATTACTAAAAAGCCTCTTTCAAATGTTCATTTAGATTTATCACCATCTAATCCCATTAATATAAAACATCTTTGAAATATTTCATTTCAATCACTTTGATTTAAAGTTCTTTTAATTCTTGTAGTTTCCATATCTCTTGAATTAGTAATTAATACTTCTGCTTCTGTTTTTTGACTTGTAGTATCATTTACTGGACTATATCCAGCACCTTCAAATGCTTTATCAATAATAAATTGCATAAAATCTGCATATTTATCTAATATTGGATTACCTTGTAATATTGCAATTGGTGGTGTTCCACTAGTACTTCCTAAACTTCTTAAATGTGCTTGTAAAATAAATTTACCTACAAATTTTTTAAGTTCATAAGCAGAAGTTGGAGTATTAGCATCTTCTTTTTTACCTATTTGATTAATTTCTTGAGCAGTAATATCTAAAAATACACGAGTAACATTATATTCAAGTTCATGTTCAATTGATTCAAATGTTTTATTTAATAATTCTTGTAATTTTTTAATTGGTGTCATATCTGGATAATAATCACCAATAACTCCACCAAAGAAATTCTTTTTAGGTAAATTTTGCATAAATTTAACTGGAATAATACCTAAATTATGATTTTCTATTAATGGTAATTTTAAATCATCACTTATTTGTTTTTGTAAACCATCTAAAATAACAAAATCACTAGTAAAATATCTAATTATTTGATTTGGAGTATATGTTGTTTTAACATAAATACTTTGGTCATCATATTGTACTCTTGACCATGTACTAGCACTATATTCAGTTTCTAATACTCTTGCTACTCTTGATTGAGCATATGGTTGAGCAAAATTTAATGCTATTCTACCAGTTTTACTTTTATCAATTTGAACAATACTATAACCATAACCAGATTTAATATGACAATCTTGATAAAATAATGAATCAAAATTATTTCATTCTTTTAATTTTTCAATTGCCTTTTTATATTCTTCATCTTCACTTGTTAAAGTATAACCATTACCTCATAGTAATTTTGAAGCATGATTTGCTATTATTTCTTGAAGATTTATCATACATCATTTAGGAGTTAATATTTCAGTATTATGATTATTCATATCTTACTTCCTTTCAAAATAAGGATTTATATTTGCACTTAAATTTCTAATATACGGTTCTATAGCATAATCAAATGCATCTCTTAAATGGTCATTACCTGGTAATGGTATTTGTTTAATACTTTTAGGGTCTCATACAGCCAATCTAAATTCATCTAATAATAACTGAGGATTATTTTTTATGTTTATATTTAAGCGTTCTGATGCCATTAAAGCCACATTCTTACCTATTCTAAACTCAAAAGTCTTAATTTCACACAATCTTTAAAATATAGCGATGAACTGACCCTATATTTAATTGCTGTATCATTAAGCATTTCAATAAATGTATAATTACTAAAATCACAATATACAGTTAACCCATATTCATCTAAATAAACATTTTCTTTTGCTAATTTAATATAAAATTCAACTACTAATTTTGCTAATTGTTTATTATCATAACGTACTAATTTATTTTCTATTTTTAAACAATCAATAACATTAACAAAATTAAAATCATAATCAAAACCTATTAATAAACATGCTAATGCATCATCTTTAAACCCATAATCTAATCCAGCACTAAATCTATAACTTTTTTGTATTACTCTACTAATCTTAGGAAGTAAATGTGAATATATTCCACCAGATTCATAACCTACTAAACCATGACTTCTTACTCTTGCAGATATTGGGTCAAGAGTTTCTATTTCTAATAATTGTTGTTGTTTATCACTATCTTTTAAATGAGTATTTAATTTTCAATTTTGATAATGATAAATAGTATTATCTATAATAGTAAATTGTTCATATTCATTAATAATTTGTTTTTCATTTTGTGGACAAGCATTTATAGTTTTTTTAATAAATTCATTTAAAATACTTCAAGGATTACAACTTTCAATTTCTAATAATTGATTTGCACCACGAATAGCATCTTTTAAATCTTGATAATCATTTTCAGTAATTTCATATCTTTCATCACTTCATATAATTACATAATCATATAAATAATTACTTGCTAATCCAGTTAATTTAACATTACTATTATCTTGTGAATGTAAATATTTACAAGTTATTTTACTTCCATTAAATTCAATAGTTTTTTAGTTTCACTAATAATAAAATTAATACTAGGATATGTTGCTCTAATAATTTGCTTTAATTCTTGTCAACTATCATTTAATTGTTTTGACATATTACGAATTAAATAAGCATGAATATTAATATTATCTAACATTAATAAAATACCTAAGAATTCAATATCACTAAATGTTTTACCAGATTTACGACTACCTAATTGTTTAATTTTAGTAATATTTAAAGGTTGTTTTAAATACATTCTTTTAGCAATATCTAATAAATAACCAAAATTACTTAACATTTATTCTTATTCTTATTTTCAAGTTGAATTACTATAGGGTGTGTGTTATCAGTATTAATATCTATTTTTGTAGATAAATTATAGTCTTTTACATATGCTCTTTCTAAATATCAAGCAGAAGAATTAGGACTTGCTTTTAAAAATCTTTGAAGATTTAAATGTTTAATTTTTGCATATGCTCAATTAATTTGTTGTAAAAAAGTATCTTTTTGTTTCTTTTTTCACTCATTTATAGTATTTTGAGTAATATTTAAAAACATTTGCATACCTTCTTTTGTTGGTATTTCTTCATTATTAGTACAATATTCAAAATATTTTTTTATTTCTTCTTTTAAAGATTTAATATTGTACCTAATTCTTATTTTTTCTTCTTGCACATAAAAATCTCCTTTCATATGCTTTAAAAAACGAAAAATTATGATATAATTAATATAATCTTTAAGTTAAACTACCAAAAATAACTTATTAACTTTATTAATTACTTCATATACTTTTTTATTTAATTTTTATAATATAATTATAACAAAAAATAGCATTATACTGCTATTTTTTTATTTTTTCTTCTAGTTGTTTATCTAAATAATCAATTAATTTTCATCTTAATATTTCATTATTGTTATTTTTAATATTTCATAAAATGGCTCATCCAATAACTAATCCTAAAATATTTAAAGAAATAAATAACATTACCATTCCTATGGCATTATTTTTATTACAATATTTAATCCCATACTTTATTAACAAAATTCAAATAATTGCTCCTATTATTCCTAATAATATTCATAATGCTATCATTTAATATTTTTTCCTTTTCTATTTATATTTTTCTTTATTGTACATTATTTTATTAAAAAAGAAAAGATAACTAATAAAAGTTATCTTTTAAACGTAAATAGAATTTGCAGTTTATTTTATCGTTTTTTAATATTATACTCTAAAACCAAACATTTTTCAACAATATTTTAATAAATTTGTTACAATTGTTGGGACCAAAAAATAAATAGAAAGGTGTTAAAAAATGTTTAGTTTTAAAGAATTTCTAAAATTAGAAATCACAGATATTTTAGCAAAATATTTTCAAAAAATCCATGATTTTGATGAATATTTTTTTCTAAATAGAGATAAAAATCAATATAAAGTTGCTTGAACATGTAATAGAACAGTAAATACTCCCATTGGAATAGGAACTTTTAGACAAAGAGTTTATTGAGATAAAATAAATAAAAAATATTATTATCCAATTTATGAAGAATTTGGTATTAAAAAAAGAGCAAGAATTACTAATGATTTATATTTTGATATATTAGATAATTTAATTGAAAATTTAATAAGTAAAAAAGGTTATTTTAATATTCAATCAGAATTTAAATATACTTCTTTTTCTAAAAATCTTATTTCAAGAATTTTTAAAAATGCAAAAATTGAAAAATGAATACCAGAAGAAAAATTTAAAGTATTAGATAATCAAAAATTAAATATATGTGCAGATGATGCTTATATAACTTGTTGAGATGAAAATGGTTTAAAACAACAATATTGTTGTAGACTTTTAACTTATAATTTAGGAAGAAAAGAAATTTATTCATATAGAAATAAATTAGACAAGAAAATAACTTCATTTATGTTATTTAAAACTAATAATGCACCAAAACAAGAAGAATTACATAATTTTACAATGCAAACTATTAATAATCATTATGATATTAAATTAAATATATTTGCTATTAATTGAGAATATAATAATTATAATTTAGTAGTTGCTGGTGATGGTGCATTATGAATTAAAGCAATGGCAAGTTAATTGGGATGTTATTATATTTTAGATAAGTTTCATGCTTTAAATTATTTATGAAAATCTTTTGTTAATGTTCGTGGTAAACATCAAAAGAAAGCACTTGATTGAACAAAGTATTTAGATGTAACAACTACTTTTTCAAATGGTAATTATAATGGATTAATTACTATTTTAGAAAATAACTTTAATAAAGTTACTAAAAAAACTTATAATTATTTTAAAAATAATGAACAAGGAATTATTAATCAAAATGCTAGTTGAAATATTGGTTGTAGTGCAGAAAGTGATGTTTATCATTTTTTAAAATCTTTAACTAATGGAGCAAAAATATATCATCATCAAACATTAAATAATATGTTAATAGCAAAAGCAAATTATTTAAATAGTAGAAGTTATCTTAATAGTGGTTAATAATTTGGAATTTCATATTTTTAAAATCTAATTTTAAGATTAAAATTTTTGTGTTATTTAAATGTAATTTTATAATTATATTTTTTAATTTTTTTAAAATTTATGGTATAATTTAAATTAACAAATCATAGAATTTGCAGTTATATTGTTAATGTTACTTCATAAATCTAAGGCTTAATCTAATACGTCCAATTAATATTTTCATTATTTTATTTTTTATGAAATTTATATTGGTATATATTCTATTTCATTATTAATGTTGTCAATATTATTATTTTCAATGGTAGTTTGTGATTCTTCAATAGTTAATTCAATTGGTATAGTTAAAGTTTGAATACGTTCTAATAAACGTTTAACTTTAATTTCTTCTGATTTACTATTTTTTAAATAATAATGTTGATATAGTTCACTAATACTATAGTTAGAATTAATAAATGTAGTTTTTAATGGTAAAATTCGTGCATTAAGAATACTAAATAATAATTCATCACGCTCTCAAGCGCTAACAGTTTCACCACCTAAATCATCAATAAATAATAAGTCACATGATTTTAATTGTTCAATTTGCTGATTAGTATCAGTATCATTTTTAAAACTTTTTTTAATGTCCATAACAAATTCAGGTCATACAATAAAACAAACAGTTTGATTTTTTTGAATTAAAATATTTGCAAATAAGATAAAAATAAAAGTTTTTCCACTACCTGTGTCACCATATAAGTATAAACCTTGATAACTTTTGTATTTTAAAGATTGATGTAAATACTGGATGATTTCTTTTCTTGCATTAGTTGAGGCATTAAAATTTTTACTTCATGAAAGTGATAAAAGTTTATCATCATAGTATTTAATTAAAAAATTATTATGTACTTGTTGTTGGACAGATCTATTAATAGAATGAAGACAATCCGTTAGTACTAAACTTATTTTTTGATTAGGTAACATTACTAGTTTATAACGATATCCTTTAACATTTTGTAGACATTTGCTAAGATTCTCTCGTTTTTTACATAAATTGTAGCTATCAATATAAGTTTTTAATAAATCAACATATGGTTCTAGTTTGCTGTTAGTTAAGTTGTTTTTTTTAATAAAGTCATGAAGTTCAGCATTGTTAATGTTTTCTTTTAAGATAGTTGTCGCTTTAAGTTTCATGATAATCATTTCCTTACTTAATAATAGTGTCTTTTAATAATTAAATTAATGGGCATCAAATTCCTTTAAAATATTGTTTATTTCTTCTTGAGTTAATTTTATATCTTTTTTAATATTATCAACCTTATATTTTTTAATTAATTTTTTATTGAAATTATTTGCTGTTGATTGTTCTGTAGTAGATCATAATGATTCTTGTTGAAATTGTTGGTGTGGATTTTTTTTGCTACGAGCATAAGCAAGTTTTAAATGAGATAAAGCATCATCAATACTATTAATTTGATTTTCTTGAAAGGTTTCAGCAATTTTAATAATATAGTTTGGTTCTAAACGTTTATTATTTTTAAATCAAACATATTCAATTAAGCAGTTAATTACAGCATTATTTAATTGAAAGTTATTAGTTAATATTTCTAATGTTGTTTTTAATTTATCAGTTGGTATTTTACCAGTTAAATTTTTTAAATATTCTTCAGGTAATTTTTGTTGCATTAAATTTAATGTGGTATTAATAACATCAGAATTATCTTTAGATATAATTGTATTAGAATTAGAATTTAAATTAACTTTCATAGTATTAATTTTATTTTTATTTTGAAATCAATAAATTGGTCTAGAAATTGATGTTTGCTCTTGTTTAGCATAAATATTATTAAGTGCTGTTTTTAATTTTAAAGATTGAGGGATAGTATTTTCCTGTTGAGTAATATTAACATAATTTTCTGTAATTTCAATATCATTTTTCAAAAAATAAAATTTTTGTCTTTCGTAATTTAAAGTTCCTAATTGTTTAAGTAGTTCTGAGTTTAAATGGGTATTAGCAAAAAAATCATCAGCAGATAAGGGAGAACACAATTGATAAATGTAAGTAGATTTTAAAGAATAGTAGTAAGTATTAATAAGGTTAACAGATTCAAGTTGTTGGAAAGCAACAAGTAATTGAGTGGAAGTTATTTTTAATAAAGATTTAATTCGTCCATGATTGAAATCAAGATTAATACGTTTTGTTAATAACTTTTCTTGAACTAAAGTTAAATATAAATTTATTGATTCAATACCAATTATTGGTTGATATAACATAAATAAAATTTGGTAATCTTCGTTACTAATATATTCTGATTGGTTCAACTTAAAAATATCAATATCATTTATTGTTCTGTTCATATTCATTCCCTAACTTTCTTTTTACTATCCATTTCTTTCATGGTATGATAATTATATGCACATAAAGAATATAAATAAAGTGAAATGATTAAAACACATACTTATCCACATTTATTCCACTTTTTTTATTAAAAATATTCTTTATTAATATATACTTTTGAGTTTTCCACAGTTAATATTTAGTTTGACAGTGATTACAAAAGTAAGTTCCACGAAGGTTTATTTTTATTTTTTTAATAATAGTATGGCATTTAAAACAAGGCATTTTTGCTCTAGTATGAACTTGTAATTCTTGTTGATAGTAACCTGTTACACCAAGCCTTGAAGTATAACTACTAATTGTTGATCCACCAAGTTTTATTGATTTATCAAGCACAAATCTTGCTTTATTAATGATTTCTTGTAATTGTTTAAGTGTTAAATTTTTAGTAATACTTTGCGGATGAATACTAGCATAAAATAATACTTCATCTGCATAAATATTTCCTAAACCACTCATAACATTTTGTTCTAATAATGTTGCTTTAATACTTTGACTTTTATTTTTTCATTTATTTTTTAAATATTCAGCAGTAACATTTTTATTAAAAGGTTCTGGACCAATATTAATATAAGGTTTTATGTTTTGATATTCATTTTTAGTTTGCAAATGAAAGGTTCCAAACTGTCTTGTGTCATGATATCTTAATTCGTATTTATTGTCTAATTCTAATATTAATAAGACATGTTTTCAATTTATTGATTGATTATTTTGTTGAAAATAATATTTTCCTTCCATTCGTAAATGACTTAATAATACATAATCATCTAATATAAATATTAATAATTTACCAACTCTTTGAACATCATTTATTGTTTGTCCAATAATTTGTTTTGTGAATTGTTCAATACTTGGTGTTTTGATAATTTTATTTAAAAGAATTCTAACACCAATAATTTTATGATTAGTTAAAAGTGGTTGTAAAGTTTTGCGAACAGTTTCAACTTCGGGTAATTCTGGCATTTTTATTTTCCTTCCAATAAAATATAATAAACTAATTTATTTTAAATATTAATAAATTTTTAAAAATTTATTTTAATTCAAATCAGTTATCCCCAATACTAGTATTAATTAATAAGGGAACTTTTAATTTAGTAACATTAGACATAATTTTAGTAATTTTAGTAATAACATCATTAACTTTATTATCTTCAACTTCAAAAATTAATTCATCATGAATTTGTGCAATTAATATTGCATCAATATTTTGTTTTTTTATTTCTTCATAAATTTTATTCATTGCTAATTTTAAAATATCAGCAGCACTACCTTGAATTGGCATGTTCATTGCTATTCGTTTACCAAAATTTTGAATCACTTTATTTTTATTTGTAATTTCCATTACTTCTCTTCTACGATTAAAAATTGTTTGAACATATCCATTTTTTTCACAAAAATCAATTATATTATTAATATAACTTTTAATTTTTGGAAAAACCGAAAAATATTTATTGATAAATATTTTAGCATCTTCAACTTTAATTCCTATTTGTTGTGATAAACCAAAACTAGAAATGCCATAAACAATGCCAAAATTAATAGCTTTTGCATTTTGTCTTTGTTCGTTAGTAACTTCTGCTAAAGGGATATTTAATATTTTACTTGCAGTTTCGCGATGAATATCATGCTTTTGTTGAAAAGCTTTAATTAAATTTTCATCTTCACTAATATGAGCTAATATTCTTAATTCAATTTGCGAATAATCACAGGATAGTATTTTAGTATGTGGTTTGCTTGGAATAAAGATTTTGCGAACTTCTCTTTGTTCTTTATCGCGAATACTAATATTTTGCATATTAGGATCTAATGAAGATAACCTGCCAGTACTGGTTTGTACTTGATTATAAATGCTATGAATTTTACCATCATCAAAAATATATTTTTGTAAACCAAGTAAGTAAGTGGAATATAATTTTTGTAATTTACGATATTCTAAAAGAATATCGATGATTGGATGTTGATTTTTTAAACTAATTAAAACTTCAAAAGCAGTACTACCTTTTTTATAATTAGGTAATTTTAATTCTTTAAATAAGTATTCACTAATTTGTTTTGGTGAATTTGGATTTAAATTACTATTACTTTCTTTTTTAATTTGTAATTCTAAATCTTGGATTTTTAGTAAAGTTTTATCAGTTAGTAGTTTTAATTTTTTTTGATCAATGTTAACACCATTACACTCCATATTTACTAATACAAAAGTAGCAGGTAGTTCAATCTCTTGATATAAATTTCAGTTATTAGTATCTTTTAATTTTTTTATAAGAATGAGATGAGAATCTGTTAAAAAATTTAATTTTTTTTCTAAAAAAATAGCTATTTCTTTTTCATCATTGGGAATATTTTTTTTAATACCTTTGCCATAGAAATCATCAGCGCTTAAATTATCTTTAACATTGACATTGAGCATAACAGCAATGTTTTCTGGTAATATTTTTTCATTAGCATAAAGAAGGTAAGCAGCTAACATATGGTCAAAAATAATATTATTTATTATCAATTTTAAACGTAGTCCTGCGATAATAACCTTTTTTAAATCTCAAGTTATTTTTTGTAGTTTTTTATTTTGTAAGAAATGTTGAAAATTAGGACAATTAATTGCATTAATTTTATTAATATAAAATGTTCCTTTTTCATTTTTAATACCAAAACCAATAATATTATCACGATTATAATTATCACCAAAAATTTCTAATCATAAGTAATTTGAATCACAATTTCATTCTTGATTTCATTTATTTATAATTTGAACGTGAGATGTACTATTTTTATTAGTTTTAGGATTAGTGTCTTGTGTTAATAAAGAGTTCATATTATATTGTTTGTAAAAGTCTTGTAACTTTTCATTATTTAAATTTTCAACATTATAATTAAACGTTTCTAAATTACCAGTAATTGGTGTATTTAAATTAAGTTGTGCTAGTTGTTTACAAATAATACCATTATTAAAGTTAAGTTTAATTAGCTTACTAACATTTGGTTTTAATTGTTCTACATTTTCAATAATGTTTTCTAATGTGTCATACTCTTTTAATAAACTAATAGCAGTTTTTTGACCAATTCCTTTAATGCCAGGTAAATTATCAGAACTATCACCCATTAATCCCTTTAAATCGGTAACTTGATAAGGTAATAATTCATATTCTGATTGAAATGTAGAAATAGTAATAACCTTTAAATCACTCATCCCTTTTTGTGGATTAAGAATTTTAATATTGTTATCTAATAGTTGTAATAAATCTTTATCACTACTCATAATATCAATTTGATAATTACTAGCAACTTTATTTTTAACAATGCTGCCAATAATATCATCAGCTTCATAATTATTTATTTGTCCCCAAGGAATTTGTGCTAAGTCTAAAAATATTTTAACTAAATTAAATTGTTCAATTAGCTCAACCGGAGTTTCACTTCTTTTTCCTTTATATGTTGCTAAAGTTTCATGACGAAATGTTTTACGACCAGCATCAAATGCAACAAAAACACTAGCATAGTTGTTAGATTTTAAGTACTTAGTCAACATTCTAATAAAAGCATAGACGGCATTAGTTGGAATACCCTGTAGCGAATGTAGATTAACTCCTTGGTATGCAGTAGCATAATATGCTTTAAATAATAAATTGTTACCATCAATAATTAATGCTTTTTTCATTTATTCACCTAATTTCATAAAACTATTATAACAATAAGTAAGTATAACTTCATATAAAATTAAAAAATTAGCATATAAAAAAAACAAGATTTTTTTCTTGCTATCGAACAATAATTAAGTTACAGATTTAATTGTGTAGAAAACATTATAAATATAAGGTTTTAGGGTTAATTTTAAGAGAATCATTATATTTATAGTGATTAGAGTTCTGTAACTTAATTATTTAAATATTAAGGATATTTATAAATAGATCCTTAACTTTTATTATAACATTCAATTTTTAATTTTTAAATTCATTTTTTCTTTTTTATATATAAAAAACAAGAGCTTTTCAGCTCTTGTCTACACAAGAATTATTGCTAAAGTAATATGGTCATTTATAAAAAAAAGGGGGGGTTATTGGGGTTATAGAGTTTAAATTAGGGGTTTTAGATTAATTTTAAATTTTTTACATTTAAAAATATTATAATTGAATAATGTTTTGACATATTACCTTAATTTTAAAGGACCTAGGCTATCTAAATCCTTATAAGAATAATAACAAATAATATTTAAATTGCAAGGAAATTTGTTATTATTTTTAGAAATAATTTATATTTTCATTTTTTTTAAAAAAATATATTCATACTCTATATAAGTTTTTTATTTTTTTTTTGATAAATATTTTTGGAAAAATTGCAATAATTTTACCCTACTTATCTTAGTTTTATAAAAAATATTAGTGCATTAATGGAGTGTTTATTTTTAGTAAAAATTTTTACATATTATGAAATTTTTAAGCACTAATAAAAGTAATAAAACAAAAATATGTAGTTAAACTTATAGTCTTATAGTTTTAATTTTAGTTATAAAAATTTGTAAAAAATTATTTAAAAAAAATAAAAAAGATATATAATGATGTCGAATATTTAATATTTAAAATTGAGAAAAAATATTCAAATTGAAGTAAGGAGAAAATTAAAAAATGCCAAACCCATGAAAAACAGAAGCTAATGGCCCAACAGATTTAAGCAAAGTTGCTAAATGGGAAATTAATGATGTGAATGAAACTAGAGAAAGATGAAAAAGAGAAAAAGAAGACGAAAAAAAACAACAAAAACAAAACAAAGCGGGATCTAGTTTGAAAAAATAAATTTGTTTTAAAAATTATATAAAATATAACAAGATATTTGCTCTGTATATGAGTTTTTATTTAAACCTATTACTTTATTATTTTAAAGTAAATAGCTTTTTTATTTTTTAATCAAATAAAGAGAAAAAAATGAAACCGATATTATCAAAAGCCCTAAGTAATATTGTAAAACAAGGTGCATGAATTACTAGAGATGAACCTTTACATCAAAATAAAGAGAAAATACAGAGAGAATTAATAACATATAAACTAAAATCAGAAAATGTTTTTGTATATAAAACAGAAATTAATAAGGATATTATAATTTATGAATATTTTTTTGAGAAAATAAAAGATAAAGATAATGGTTCTTGCATTGTGACTAGAATTTATTTTAGTAATGATGAGATATGAGAAAAGATAGTATATATTAATAATAAAGAAACTGATGTTGAACAAAAAATAATAGAACAATATAGAGTTTATTTTTGTAAAAAAGAACTTTTAGAAGAAAGTCAATTCATAAAAAATGAAAATGATAAGCAAGTAGTTATTAGAAAAAAATCTATTTTAGATTTTAAAAATAAAGAAAATATTAATGGTGTCAATAATAATGATTAAAAGATTAAAGAAAGTAAAAATACTTTAGGTAAACGATTAGGTAGGTGAGTTGGAAAATTTTTTATTTTTGGCTTTGAAACTTATATTTTTGGTGTTGTTTCAGGAATTATTTCTGTTCTTGCACTTAAAATTTCTTTTGCAATGGCGCTTTGCTGATGAACTCCTGCGGCTTTAGGAATAGCAACACTTACTGCATTGCCTATAAGTTGATGTATAGTTTTAGCAATTGTAGCAGTATTAGGTGTTCAGATACTAAAAGAATATGGAATTAAACCTTTATTAAAAAAATGTGAAACTTGGTAGAATCAAAAAAAGCAAAAAAACTAGAAATAGAGGACTTAAAAGAAATAGATTTTCATAATATCAATTCTAGAGTTTTAAAAAACTATTTAAGTTCTCAAAAAAACATACCTTTTGATGAAATTAGACCAAGTTTTGAACAAAATATTAATATAATTAAAAATAGAAAATTGTCTCATCAAACTCAAGAAAAATTTGATGCAAAGAGTATTAATAATATTCCAATTTCAGCTAATACTTGAAATAAAGTAAAATGTTTATTTCAACATAATTAATAAGTTAACAATTTTGTTGATAATAATAAAATTTTAATCTATAAAATTAATACTATTTTCTCTTTTCTCTTATTTTATGGCTAATATTCATGTTATTATTACTAAGTAATTAAAAAAATATTAATGAGGTATAAGATGAGTATTGTCACAATTGAGAATTTAACACATGCTAATGGTGGAAAAGTTTTATATAAAAACGCCACTTTACAAATTAATAAAGGTGAACATGTGGCATTAATTGGTATGAATGGTGTTGGTAAAACAACATTATTAAATATTATTAATGGAACAGTATCTGCAGATCATATTAATTTAAATATTCATCCTAAAATTAAAATTGGGTATTTGGATCAACATCAAAAGGTTAATTTAGAATTAACAGTTTTACAATATTTGCGTGAAAGTTATCAAAAAACTTTTTGAACGTGAACAACAAATGGAAAACTTATATGCAGAAATGGCTAATAATTAAGTGAAGAGTTATTAACGAAAGCAATGAAAATTCAAGATGAATTGACACACCAAGGATTTGATACTATTAGTAAAAAAAATTGGTCGTTTAGTTGATGGATTGGGTATTAATTTACAACTTTTAGAACAAACTTTAGGTAGTTTAAGTGGTGGTCAAAGAGCAAAAGTGTTATTAGTAAAATTATTATTAAATTAAGATGATTTTTTATTACTTGATGAACCAACTAATTTTTTGGATATTGAACAAATTAATTGATTGGCTAAGTTTTTACAAAATTACCCTAGTGCATTTTTATTGGTGTCACATGATCGTAATTTTATTAATACAACATGTAATATTATTTTCGATATTGATAATTATATGATTACTCGTTATGTTGGTAATTTTGAAAGTTTTTTAGAACAAAAAAGTTTACATCATCGTCAATATGAATCAGCATATTCAAATCAAAAGAAATTAATTGAAAAATTAGAAACTTATATTAGTAAAAATGCAGCGCGTGCTTCAACTGCTAAAAGTGCTGAATCAAGAAGAAAACAATTATCTAAAATTAATGTTTTAGAAAAACAGCAAATCCAGTCTCCTTCAAAGTTTTATTTTAAGTATTATAAAACAACAAGTTCAATTGCTGTGCAAGCTAAAAACCTTGAAATAGGTTATCATAAACCATTAATTAAGCCACTTACTTTTGTTATTAAGACTGGTAGTAAGTGAGTTGTTAAAGGGTATAATGGAATTGGTAAAACTACTTTCTTGCAAACGTTAGCTGGTAATATTCCATCACTTGCTGGAAATATTAATTTAGATGATCGAATGCAAGTAGCATATTTTCATCAGACTGAAGTAATGACTAGTACTACTCCATTTAATTATTTAAAAGAGTTAGATATTAAATTAAATGATGTTGAGATTAGAAGAATTTTAGCAAGTTTTGGCTTGCGTAGTAATTTAGTAATGAAACCAATGAACTTACTTTCTGGTGGTGAACAAACTAAGGTTAGATTAGCAGCATTGGCATTAAAACCTTACAACTTATTAATTTTAGATGAACCAACTAATCATATTGATGTTTTAGCTAAAGAGTCTTTATTAAAAGCATTGCAAGAATTTGAAGGCACTGTATTATTGACAACTCATGATACTAATTTTAATAATAGTTGAGTTAATGGTGTTTTAGATTTTGAAAAATTAACAAATTAGTGAAATTAAAATAGTTATTTTTAATATTTAATTTCATTATACATTTAAACAAATAAAAAAACTTATAACTAAATCTTAGTTATAAGTTTTTTTATTTGTTTAAATTATCCTTTACGATTACGGTCGTCACGGTCTCGTCTGCTAAATCCACCACTGTTTCCTCAACTAGAATCACCACGGTCAGAACGTGGTCTAAAGTTTCCACGATCAGAAGAATTTCTGTCCCCTTGTGTTCTTGCTCCACGTTCAGCAAAACGTTTTTCACGTTCTTCTGTGATTTTTACAAGTGTTGTTAAACTTGCATTAATAGTAATTACTGTTTCTTTTAAAACTTTAATTTCTTCTAATAATGCTTCTATTGTTTGATTGTTTTCCATTAACAATGCCTCTTCTTTCTGGCGCCTAATTGATAAATCTGATAATAATATCTGATATAATGAGATTAATAAGCACTTAATTAAGTATAGCATTAAAATTAAAATTGTATAGTATATAGTCATATATTTTATAGTTAAAAATAATTATTATTATGATAACTATTATTTTTTTATTAAATATCTAATAAATAATATTATTAAAATTAGTTTTTTATTTTACTAGAGTAATACTTTTAAATTTAAAAGTACGTATACCTTGAAAATCAATTAAATTTTCAATATCAATAGCAGTGATAATAAAATGATATGTAGTGTTTTTAATTTTATATGTAAAATCATATTTTAAATTAATTGTTTCAATGTTATTGATGGTAGTTTTAGTCATAGTAATATTAGAAGTATTACCTATTTTTTTATTAATGTCGGTTGTGTTATCAGCATCAAAATAAACTTCATAGTTATCTTTAATTCATTGATTATTATTAGCAGTAATAATATTTTTAATTCCTAATTTATGACTTTCATCAGTAGTACCAAGTAATAAATTTAAGATATTATTTAGTTGACTGTGTGGTTCAATCATAGTTTTTTGTAAAATATCAAGTATTGAACCTTGAGTAAAAGTTGGATATTCTGGATCATCTTTATTAATGTGTCCACCTAATGATTTATATAATTCTTCGACATCGGTTGCTGTTACATCACTTTTATTAATTATGTTTTTTAGAGTAACAATAGTATCATTTTTAAAAATTATTAAGAGACCAGTAGTATTATTAAATAAAAAATTCTCTAAATCTTGTAAATCAATATTAATACCTTCATTACTTGGGTATTGTTCTGAAATTTTGGTAATTAGATCAGTAATGCTATCAATAATATTTTTAACACTATCTGTATTAATTTTTTCGAGAAGAGTAGTAATTAATGGAGTGGGATCATATTTACCATCACCAATAACTCCTCCTAAATCTAGTGCTAATGGTATTGCATCGAATTTTGTATTTAATTTGAGATCATAAAGAAATGTATCAAAACCACGAGTTTCTGCTGTAGTTTTACCAAATATGTTTAGAAGTATTTGTTTTAATTTTTCTGGTTGGTTAATTAAAGATTTTATAGTATTGATAATATCAAGTAAATTATAGCTACCAGCACTTGGCTTTGATGGATAACCATTACCAATTGTTAAGTTTTTAACACCTTCAGTAATATCTGGCATATCTAATATTCATTTTTTAATAACCGGAATAATTGCTTCAATAATTGTTAAGATATAAAGTGGGTTAGTTAAAAGATAGGG
This sequence comes from Spiroplasma endosymbiont of Danaus chrysippus, assembly GCF_902809815.1. Taxonomy (GTDB): domain Bacteria; phylum Bacillota_I; class Bacilli_A; order Mycoplasmatales; family VBWQ01; genus Spiroplasma_E. The sequence continues at coordinate 36,855 of NZ_CADDIL010000003.1, forward strand.
AAGGTATCTTTCTATATCACTAAAAAAACCCTTATCATCAAAATCAACTTTTGGATCAGTAACTGAACCACTGATATTTATATAATCTGCAATGATATCACCTAAATAACGTATACTTTTACCATCTTTACCAAAAATTTTATTGTCTTCACTCATTTTTCAAAACAAGTAATTAATTAAAGTTCCACCATGATATAAATCATAATCTTGTTTTCATTTTCAATCACTTACTTTGTGACCAGGATAAAGTTTTCATGGTAGAGGTCCAATTGAAGCATGTGGATCTATTTTTCATTTTCCATTATCATTTCAAGCGCTATAAGGTTGACTACTATCATCTTTTCAATTATTCATAAATTTAATTATTGTTTCTTCATCAGTGGGTGTAGAAGTTTGTTGATCAGACCAACTACCATTAACTAAATTACCAAATATTCTAGTTAGCGAACTTAAAAAATTAGGACCATAGTTATTAATTAAATTAGCAATTAATTGTAATCCAGCTGGTAAAGTGCTTAAGTCACCTTGTAATGATTTTAAAAAACTAGAAATGGGGTCCATACCAGCACCTACAACTATATTTTCTAATTGTGGGTTAGCCATAATTGATATAGTTCTAATATAATCAAGTGATGAAAAAATATCATTAACTTGTTTTTTACTATTGATGGTTTTAGTTAATTCACCTGTTCCAGAAGCTTTAAAAAAATTATCAGGATTAAAATTATTTACATCAATTTTTCCATTTTCCCCTCAACGTGTTTGTAAATCACCTCAATTATCTAAACTAGTATTTTTAGTTAAATTATTAATACTACTATTTTTAATTTTTCCCATAATATCATCATTAGTACTACTAGTATCAGCAGTTAACTCTTTTGACATAACCATACTTTTAATTAAAGCAGAAGTTTGGTCAGCAAAACTTTTAGCGATACTATTAGTTACACGGTTAACATAAAAATTAAAGGTACAAGCTGATAGAGGTAAAATAGTGGCACTTGCTATTAAGATAATTCCTAACTTGGTAAATACTTTTTTCATAGCAGTTCTCCTTAAATAAAGTGTTATTTTTGTCAATTTTATTTTACTAAAATTTAATACATTTAACTCTGAAAATAATTAAATTCATTTCTTACAAATTGTATCATTACTTATTTTAATTTTAAAATTTATTTAAATAAACAATTTAAATATGGTAATATATAAAACAGAGAAAAATTAAACATTATAAAAACTATCTATTATTTATTTTAAAATTATCCTATATATTAATTTTGTATAAGTGTGATATTATTAATCCATATGTGAACTTAATAATTAAAATTAAATGCAAAATTTTAATTTCAGGAATTAGGGAGAACTGTAATGGCAAGGTTAAATAAACGCGAAAAAGCGAATAATAAAAAAATGGTGTCTAATAATAAAAAAACAAAAAAAAGTTTATTTAAGAATGCGTTGCTATTAAAGCAGACTTTAGTTGCTACATGAAAAAGTAAATTACAATTAGTTATTTTATTATTACTTAATGCTTTTGCAACTTCGTTGGTTACTGGAAGTTGAATTTCGTACGTTAGAATGATTGAAGGAAGCAATCAATTAGGATTAAATGATCTTAAGTTTGATGCTGTTTTACCTTATTCACCAGTGTCGCAAGGTATTAAACAAATTGCTAATCAAGCTTTTAGTTTAAAGTTAGGTCGATTTTATGTTCAAAATGGAACTGATAGTAAAAGCACTAAAGCGCTTTATTTTGATGATACAAAAATAGGGACAGATCAAGAAATCCTACCAATCACTAAAGATAACTTAACTATTGATTATACTCGTGATAATGGTAATATTACTGGGTTTAATGATATAAGATGAACAAACCCAGATAATCCTTTAATTTTTAATTTGAATAATAATAATGTTAAAGCAAGCATCTATGGTCAATTATTATTAAAATCAAAAAATGCTGCTAATGAAAATTTAAAAAACCATTTTAAAACAGCAGCAGATGATTTATATCGCGATGTTTTCTTAAAAAAAACAGCACCCAATATTCTTCAATCTATTAATACTTTTATTAAGGAATGGATTACAAAACATTCAACAGATCCGATATTAAAGGAAAATGATAATGATAAAGTTACCACTTGAATTTTAGAAAATAAAATAAATTTTAGATCTTCTTCTAATAATGCTACTATTCCTGATAGCGTTAATTTGCAAAATCAAACAGAAAGAAATGAACTTTTTATTAAAGTAGTTAAGGAAACTGAAATTGATCCAAGATTAGATAATGAGTTTGGTACGAATGGTCAATGAATGAGAATTTATCGTAATTTTTCTGCAACAGAATCAGATAGTAACATTTATACTAATTTTACTAATACTTCTATTGGTTATCATTCACCTTTTAACTATAATATGATTAGTGATGGCACTGAAAGAGACGCTTTTTCTACATATTTAATTCGTGCGGTTGCAGCATTACAAATGCGTGATTTATATGTTCGTAATCAATTTATTGCCAGTGTTGGAGTAATTAATAATACTCAAATTAATACTAAAATTATTGATATTGGTTTACCTAATGCTTTAAATCATACTAATCTAAAAATATTTGAAGGTGTTGCACCAACAAGTAAAAATGAAATAGTTATTACGCCACAATATGCAAGAAAAAATAAAAGTAATAAAGCGTATAAACCAGGCGATCATATTAATATTAATGGTACTGACTTTATTGTTAGTGGTATTGGTGGTGATGTTTATGATATTTATCCAACAATTAGTGACTTAGATCCAATTCCCAATACAAGAACTGAATTTATTGCTTATGTTACACCTTCAGCATGAAATGATGGAGATTGATATAAGACAGCAGATAAAACTGATAATACTTTAATGTATTTTACAAAATGAAATAATGTTCCTAAAAATAGTATTCATGAATTTGATATTGATTTATTTAATGATTTTTTTCAAAAAACAATATTTAGTGATAATGGTGTTAATGATTTAAATCAATATGATTATAATAAGTATTTAGTTGAGAAATATGGTAATACAGATCCAACACCACAATCATCTTCTACATACCTTATTAATCCAAATCCTGTAGTTACAAGTAGTAATAGTCAGTTTTCACTTTATAATAGTAAAGAAAAGATATTTAATTCAGCAATAATTGCATTTTTATTTGCAGCAATAGCAGGAGTATTATTTTTACTAACGGTTGTTATTTTTATTACCACTTTAATTGTTAAAAAAGCAATCCAACATGGACAAGTTTCAATGGGTATTTTAAAATCAATAGGTTATAAAACATGACAAATTACGATTTCTTATTTGGCATATCCATTATTAACACTATTAATTGCAATTCCAATTGGCTGAATTGTTGGTCTTGTAATTCAGGTATATTTAACTGAGATTTTTAATACTTTATTTGTTTTACCATATAATGTTTTTAGCTTTGATGTTGTTCCGTTATTTATTTCAATTGTTTTAATTATTGGTTTTATTACAATTGTTACTTTATTAACTGCCTTTCGTCTTTTAAAACGTGATCCTTTATTTTTAATTAAAAAAGATAGTGATTTAGTTTTATGTGTTCCTAAAAGTAGAACTAGCAAGTTTTTACAAAATAATTTTCGTCTTCGTTTTTTATTATCATTATCAAAAACTAGTTGAAAAAAAATTTTAGTTACTTCGGGAGTTATTACTTTAGCTTCATTTTCAATTGTAGCAACAACACTAGTTCCTGCCACTATTAATAGTTTAAAAGTTAATTATTTCAAAACTCAAAAATATAAAAATTATTATGAGTATCAAACACCAATGCCGAATATGCCAATGAGTAAATATGGATTATATTCATGAGATTTTTTTAATCGACCAAGCGGTGAGAAATATTATCCAACTTATGGTGCTATGCCTTGACCTGAAGATAAAATTGTTTATGATGAGAAAAAGGCACGAGTTGGGTGATATAATCCATTATTGTTTAAAAAAGAAAAATTAACTAATAATTTTGCTGATATTTTTACTTTTGATTCATCTTTTCCTGAATCTGAAAGAGCAGAGTTTATAAAAAAAATGTCCTTTTATTATCAAGAACAATCAACAGGGACATTAGATCTTAATGATTTAGTTTGATCATATAGTTGATTAGGTGGCAAAGCCTTTAGTAATCAGTTAATAACTGATTTAAGTAAAGAAGATAATACACCATCAAAAATATTTTCATATAATATTGTTAATTTTGCAAGTGGCCAATTACCTAATATTTTGCAAGTTCCCAATCCTGGAGTGCCACCCGGTCCAGAGGCAATTAAAGAAATTTTAAAGCAAGTATTACCGGGTTTTATTCGTCAGAGTATTGATAGTTTACCAAGAAGACCTAATATTAAAGAAGATCCCTATGATTATTTTAGTATTGGTCATAATACTATTGCTTTTAATCCAAAAACTACTAATAATGGTGATGTTAATGGACCAGATGAAGAATTAGTAACACAGTTTAAAGTTGGTGTTGATGAAAGTACAAAAATTGCTAAAAAAGAACTAATGGATGTTATTGGTATTAATCCCAATACTGCGATGTTGGTATTAAAAAATGATGAAGTTAAAGCTTTAAAATATAATGCTAATGCTAATGCTATTCCAATGGTTATCAATCGTGCTTTTCAATCTAAATTTGGATTAGATGTTGGTTCACAATTTAGTGGTGTACCACAAGTTAATACTCTATGTTATAAAAATATTGATGGTAAAAGTATTCCTTTACCAAAAGAAAATTGATATTACGGTGAAACACCACCAAAAGATTCTTATACTACAAATGGTGGCATTTGATCAAAAAGTGGAACAAAATGAAATTATCGTGGTGATCAAAAAATAAAATTATCTGATAATAGTAAAGAATATAGTGATATCCACGGCACTAGGTATAATGGTATGTATGATGAAAAAGGACAACCAATTATAAATAATGAACCTAGTACTTGAAATAATGTTAATGATATTTGATTAAAATTGCCTTCTGATATTAGTGATAGTGCTAAAAGTGGTAAAATTCCAACAGCTGATAATGCTAAAACTATTGATTTTGATTTATCACGTATTTCCGATTCAACAGGTGAATGAATTAGACCTTTTTCATATGATTTGGTAAAGCCATATAATGGATTTGATCCTAAAGATCCATTAAGTATTTTATTAAACCGCCCAGCAGAATGATTTATGGGAATGGTTAATAATAATATTTTAACTAAAGAAAATAATATTAATGCTGATAGTTTACAAGCAGATATTAAAAATAACATGCCAACATGATGAAAAAATATTACGGGTAATGATAATCCACTTCATACATATCAAGTTGTGGGAATTCAAGATTCTTATGATACTCCTAAAGCCTATGTTGATCAAAAATGAGCTAATGAAATTATGGGTTATAGTTATATTGATGATAATCCTTATTATTCAGGAACGGATGTATTTCAATGATTTAATGGTAAGTTAAGTGCTAATGCTAATGTTTTTGATTTAATTGGAAGAATGAGTTTTAAATCAAATTTAGATGATTATACTATTTATGCAACCACTAGTTTAAGTGGTAATCAAAATATACCAATGGTCAAAAAAAATTATTTATTATCAAGACAACAAGCAATGCTTACTAAAATGTCAGATATTGCTTTCAGTGCTAGTGCTTTATTTATTGTGACAACGATTATTTGTTCAATATTGATTGTTATTATGATTACTGATTTATTTACCGATCAATTTCGTCGTTTTATGGCTCATATGAAAGCAGAAGGATATACTAATTGAGAAATTAATTCTTTTACTTTAGGTATTTTTACACCTTGAGCATTACTTGGTTATATTGTAGGGTTTGCCCTAGGTTACCTTGCTATTTATGGTTTAATTAATATTCTTATTAGTTTTATTGGTGTGGCTTTACCATTTACAATAACATGATGAATATTACCAGTAAGTTTTACCATAATTGGTGGTATATATATATCAATATTTATTATCAATAATCATGAATTAAATAAAATGAATTTAATTGAATTATTAAAATCTGATGAATAAAATAAAGTTCACTAAAGAGTGTTTGGTAAATTTAAATATTTAAATTTACCAAATTAATAGTCAAATATGTATACTTTATTTAAAAACTAAATATAGTTTTTAACTCATTACTTTATTTTAAAGTAAATGGGTTTTTTATTTTGAAAGGAGAAAAAAAGAATTTTGAAAGATGAATCATTAATTTCTAATTATTATGATATATTAAATGTATTACCAACAGCATCAGTAGCAGAAATTAAAAAAAAATTCAAACAGACTGCTCTAAAAACTCACCCAGATAAAAATAATAATCCTCAATCAAAACTTAAAATGCAAGAATTGAATGAAGCAAAAAGAATATTAACAGATGAAAACTTAAGAAAAGTTTTTGATCAAAAACTTTTTATTTACTTTTTACAAAATGGTAATAATAAGGAAGTTATTTATTTTCTTACTAATAAAATAAATAATTTAAATATAAATGAAAAAGATAATTCTGGTAATACTCCTTTACATTATGCATGTTTTCATAATTTTTTAGAAACTGCAGATCTATTAATTAAATATGGCGCTAATATAAATGCCAAAAATAATAGAGATAGTACTCCTTTACATTATGCTATAATGGGTAATGCTGATTTAAAATTTATTAATTTATTAATTGATAAAGGTGCTAATTTTATTGAGAAAGATAAAATGGGTAATGATAGTTTATCTTTTGCCAAAGATTTTTCAAAAGATAAGAAAGTTTCTAAATTTTTTTTTAAAAAAATGAAAAAATTAAGAATAAAACAAAATCAACAAATCTTATTAAATATAACTAAAAGAATTACTAATATTGAAAGAGAAATTACCAATATTGAAAGAGATATTGCACATTTTGAAGAGAAAAAAATAAATTCAGTATTAAATTATATTATTATTATTTTTACTTTTGGTTGTGTTAATAAGAACAAAGATATAAATAAGGATATTTTAATTAAGACTGATCAACTTAAAAATTTATTATTAGAAAAAGAAATTGCTAATAATGAGAAACATGTATTTGAAGAAAAAATAAACCGATTAAGTTTTAATAAAACTAAAAAAATAAATGCAATGGATTTACAAAATCAACCTTCAACAAGTGGATATAACCCATCAAATTCATCATGTATTTAATAAAACAAGTTAAAAGATTGCAAAAGCAATCTTTTATTTTTAGCTAAAATCAAGAAAATTGGACGTATGAGATTAACCCTTAGAATTATTAGTAACATTAACAATATAACTGCAAATTCTATGATTTGTTAATTAATTAAATTATAACATATATTGGGAGCGTGGCGAAGATGTCGGTAACTAAAAAGTTTTAAAAATAGCTCCTTTCTTTTTTAAACCCTTAAATTAAAAATAAATGACAAAAGACGAGAATAAAAATCTTGTCTTTTTTTTGTAATTGTAAAATTTTAAAATTTTTAATAACTTTCTTTAATACTATTATCAACACGTATTAAGGGCTACTTAGCCCTTTTTACTAGACCATTAATTTAAAAAAAACTTGAATGTATTCGAAAAACAATTGTGTTATACAATTAACACTAATTTTGACATGAAAGGATTTTTAATAATGGATAAAATTAAACAAATAGCATTAGTAATTAACAAGTTAAATATCAAACAAAAAATTCAAATTATTGATGATAGCAAAAACCAATATTCAATTAGATATCTTTGCCAACATCTTCAACTAAACCGATCAACATATTATTTTGTAAAAAACAAACAAAACCCTATTAAAAAAGAAAAAAATCAAATTAGTAATTGTACACATAAATATCAAGAATTATGCCAACTTTTACTTGAATTTCATTTTACAAGAAAAGGACAAATTTATGGCTATTTACGAATTTTTTCAGCATTTAAAGAATGATTAAAACAATACAAACATATTATTTTAAATCTAGAATTATCAACAAAACAAATGCGAAAAATTATGAAAGATCACAATCTTCAAGGATTAAAACAAACTAAAAATAACTATCCTAAAAACAAAAAAAATCCAAATAAGTGAATACCTACAATGGATAAAGTAAACAAAGATTATAAAAGTACAACCTCTTCAAATCAAATTTGATCAATGGACACTAAACAAATAAATACTAAAGAAGGTTGATTATATCTTTTTGTAATTATTGATTTTTATTCAAATAATATTGTAAGCTATAATACATGTTCAAACAAATCCTATCAAGATTTAATCCTTCCTGCACTTGAAAAAATAAATCAACAATTCTCTTGAAACCAAGTAAAAAACGTTATTTTACACTCAGATAACGCCAACGAATTTTATTGTCAAGACATCACAAATTGAGCTGCTGATAAGCAAATAATTTTAAGCAAAAAACAACCTTATGATATTGGTGGCAATGTAATATCTGAAAACTGATTTTCTCATTTATCTCAAGAATGACTACCTAAAGGTTCAAATCAATATTTTTCTCTCAATGAAGCTATAAATGATGTAAACCAATATATTATGTTTTATAATTACGAAAGAATACATTCTAAATTTCTAAAACCACCAATTTCACAAATAAAAATTTAAAACTGTCTATCCAAAAGTGGTCCAGTATTTAGGGCTAACCACCATNCATATCATTAGGAAAAACTTTTTTATTTCTAATAACTTTTCGTAATTGGCTATTAACAGATTCAATAGCATTTGTAGTATAAATTACCCTTTTAATTTCTGCTGGATAACTAATAAAAACCATTAAATTTTCTCAATTTTTATATCAAGATTTAGCAATTTGTGGATATTGTTTATTTCATTTACTTTCAAATGATTCTAAAGCTTGCATTGCTTGTTCTTCACTACATGCTGTATAAATTGGCTTTAAATCGATAACTAGAGACTTTCGATGTTTGTATGAAACATATTTTAAGCTATTTCTAATTTGATGAACTATGCATAATTGATGTTCAGTTTTAGGATAAACTGATTGTATTGCCTCTGACATGCCTGTTAAATTATCACTACAAGCAATAAGAATATCATTTAAGCCTCGATTTTTCATTTCTGTAAAATTATTTAATCAGAATTTAGCACCTTCATTTTCACTAATTCATAAACCTAAAACATCTTTTTTACCTTCTAAATCAACTCCTAAAGCTATATAAACTGATTTGTTAATAATACGTTTATCCTGACGTACTTTAACTACGATACAATCAAAATAAATGATTGGATAAACACTATCTAATGGACGATTTTGCCATGCTTTGACATCATCAATGACATCATCAGTAATTTGACTAATTACGCTTTCGCTAATATCTGCGCCATCATATAACTCTTGCAACTGCATTCTAATATCTGATAAAGTCATACCTTTTGCATATAGTGAAAGAACTTGTTGATCAAAACCATCAAATCTTCTCTGTCTTTTTGTGATTATTACTGGTTCAAAATTACTATTACGATCTCTTGGTACATCAATTTCAATTTTACCTTGTTGAGTTATTAATTTTTTTGATGTTGTACCATTACGAACATTGTCATTATTACTGCGTTGATTTCTTTCGTGTCCTAAATAATTTTGCATCTCAGAATTCAACATTTTTTCTACCAATCGTTTAGTTAATTCTTTATATAAGCCTCCCTCTTTAAAAACTGTTGTTAAATCCTCAGTATTTTCTAATAATAAATCTACTGCTTTTGATATTGGATCATTGTTATTAAGATTATCTTTTTTAGCCATCTGTAACTCACTCTTTCTAGATATATAAATTATATTTACTAGAATTAATTAAACATAGTTATTTTTGTAAGTCACACAGATTACTAAACATTCCCAAACCAATTACAGTTGTTGATAGTATTCTTAAAGCAGAAACTTTTGTTACTCAAGTACATCCATTTCACTGATATCGTTGATACATTGGTTATGGTGTTAATCGTAATAAATGATTAAAAGCAATAGCATTTGCTCCACCAGTTTTACAACAAGTAATTAGAGATAGTTTTAAAGTATATAGAGAAATATTTAGAATAATAAGAACTTATCATAAAGTAGTAAATGTTATTAATAATCCTATTGAAAATATTAACAAATCATTTAAAAATGTTGGTTTAAAGTTTTCAGTTAATACTTTATTTGGTACAGGATTATTACATCATTTAGAAAAGTTTGCATATAGTCAAGTTGTAACAAAAAGTAAGAAAAAATTAAAAAAAGGTAAAAATAAAATACAAAAAGAAATTGAGCATATAACACATAAAAAAACAAAAAAACATACTCATCATTATAAACAAGCATTTTTTAAGGAATGATAAATTATGATTAATAAACTTTGAACTGATGTCAGTCTTGAAAATTATAATAACTGATATCCATTAACTGGAAAAATTACAGAAACGCCACAGCAATATATACAAACATGACCAATTGTTAATGATTGATTTAAAACTTTTGCTATTCGTGCTCAAAATGATATTAATGCTTATCTTGATTTTATTTTATCTAAATTTCCTTTTGATAGTTTTAAAGATGAATTAATTAAAGAAACATTAAGAGATATGGTTTATGTTATGGTTGAACATTGAGTATTTAATCGTACACCAATTGAATTTAATGTTGATGCAACTATTCAATTTAATAATGGTAATCAATTTAGTGCAAGTAGTATTCCTACAATTAATGTTTGAGATTTAGCACCCACTAGAATGAAAATATGAGCAAGATTAACAGAATTAAAACAAATATTTTCAAGTTATAATGATGATGAAATAGATGTTGAAAAAATTGATTTAAAAGCATTTTATACTAGAAATGAAATTGATGAATTAATTAAAGAACAAAAAGAATTTACATTATTAAAACAAATTAAATTATATGATGATTTAGTTGGTGATAATGAAAATGAAATATATAGAGGTCCTGTTACAAAATTTATAAATAAAGGTTATGTTGCAACAGATTACGATAAAGAAACTGAAACAATGATTTTAGATTGACCTGATGAAATTGGAACATTACCACCAGAAGCATTACAAAATAATCCACAAATTGGTGATTATACGCATGCTGCAACGTGTGATTTTTCTGCTAAACAACAAAAACGAATTACTACTAATGAAAATGAAATTACCAAATTAAATACTGAATTAATTAAAGCAAATGAAAATATTAATGATGTTAAAAATAATTGATTTAATATTGAAACTAGTCCTTTATGAAAAAAAGTTGAAAATAATAATATAGAAATATTTAAATGATATTTTATTAAAATCAGTTATCAATATTCAACAGAAAATAACTTTATGAAATTTTATAAAGTAATTAAAATTTATTTAAATAATGTTTTTAATGAATTTGAATTGCTAAATGTTGATTCCATGACGTATAATGAACAAATCCAAAATAAAAGAATTTTAAATACCGGAACGATTTACTATAACAATAAAAAGAAAGAATTTAGTGGTGGTGGTAATTCTTATCCTGAACGTGGAAAAATTAATTTAATTGGTGATATAAAAGAAATATATCAATATCAAGGAATAGATACGCCAACTGAATTTATAGCAGAAGAAAGTACTGAACGTGATTATTATACAAAAATAGAAACTAATAATTTATTAGATAAAAAACAAAATAAATTAATTGCTGGTGAAAATATTACTATTGATAAAGAAACTAATACTATTAGTACTACTGGTGGTAGTAGTGAATCATTATGAGAAGTAGACCCTAATAGTCCAAATATTATTCAACCTAAAGAAAAAAGAATTATTACTTCAAATAATACTAGAATTGTTGATATAGGTGAACCAGAACAAGAAAAAGATGCAACTACAAAACAATATGTTGATAATTTATTAGATAAAAAGCAAGATAAAGAAAAGTGATTAATAGTTGCTACAAGTGTTATAAATGGAGTTAATCAAACTATTACATATGATTGTAAAGAAAATAAAAGATATCGTATATGATTTAATTATGGTATTAGAAGACAAACATTAATATTATCTGATATTTATATTTATGAAGAATTTATTTATTCAAAAGGAAGTAATACTGAATTAACATTTGATATAAATCATTCTCAACCTTATTTAATTTGTAATAGAACAAATACTCCAATATTTACTTGATTAGCTGGAAATACAAGAAACGGTAATTTATGAAAATTAGAAGAATTAGAAGAAAATAATGAAAATATTTATAAAATTACTAGTAATACATTAAATATTATTTCACCAAATAAAATTAATATGAATAAACCAATAAAAATTATTTCTAATAATTTAGAAACAAATGAAATTGAAGAAAATTGTTGAGATATTGAATTAAAAAATAATCCAATTCCAAGTATTCCAAAATGAAAAGAAGTAGGAACAAAAATTAATATAAATCATATTAAATATACTTTTAAATCAAATACTAAATATAAAATTTATTATAATTTTGAAAGCCAAACAAGTAGTAAAAAATTTGCTTTTATGTGTAAAGAATTTTTATATGGTGAATTAAATAAAGAGGTTCAAACTTTGGATTGAGATAATATTAATGGTAGAATAATGCTTTCTTTACAAATGCAGAATGATACAATTGCTATTGTTAGTGACCCTACAAGATTTGGTCAACTTTTAAAATTAGAAGAATTGCAAGAATAATATTATGAATAAAGAATTTACATTTATATATGAAATAGTTTATTGATTATTAGGTAAATCTGATTTTACACATGATGAATATAATTTTAGTGGTTCTAGATATAGTGGAAAAACATTTACTGTTGCAATGATATTACCAGTATTATTTGCAGTAGCAATTAAATTAAATAAAAAAGTTGCTATTTATGGTTTTAGAAAACTTAATAAAGATATTAATGATATGGTTAAAGAAATATATGAAGCATTTATATCTGCTGGATTTCAAGATTATAAAGATTTTACTTTAAAATATCCAAATAAACAAGCAGATTTTCGTTTTAAAGGTAGTAAATCATTTATTAGAGTTATGGGTGTGTATAGTAATAGTAATGATAGAATACCATTAAAAGGCCTTTCTCGTAGTGAAATAAAAGGATTTGATTTATCAATAGAATGAGAAGAAGAAGCAAATGAATTTACACAACAAGAATTTCAAGCAATTACATTTGCTATTGGTAATGCTAAAAAAAGAATTAAAATAACAACTTGTAATCCAGATAATATATATCAATATCATATTAATTATATGAATGAACGTGTACCTTATAATTTAGAAATAATGAAAGTAAAAAATGAACAAATAAAATCTATTATTGATAATAATAAATTTAAATTATTTCATTATAGTAATTGAAAATTAAATAAACATAATTTATCACAAGATATAATTAATGATTTAGAAGAATTAAAAGTATTAGACTCTATAAAAGCACAAAGTTGATATTATGGAGTTCCTAGTGTTTTACAAGGTGCTATATTTGCAAGATATTTAGATAAAGTAAATACTAAATTAGATTTTCAAGTACAAAGATTAAGTGGTGGTTTAGATATAGGTATGGCAACAAGTAGTAGTGGTCATCCTACTGCTGCTTCATTATGATTTATTGGTGAAAATTATAATGGAAGAAGAGCGCATAAAGTAAGTGAATTTTATCATAGTAATGCTAATATTAATGGTCAACCAGCAATGTATTTTAAAAATACTTATGAATTAGCAAATAGTATTATTGATTATTATTTAATTGAAGCACAAAAATATTTTGCTATGTTTAAAGGTTTTACTTGTTATGTTGATTATGGTAATGGTGGACAAGCATTTATTGATGTTTTAAATGTAGAAAAAAATAAAAGAAATATGAATTGATTAAATTTTGAACCAGTAGATAAATCAGTAATGTATTTAAAAGATAGAATTGATTTTACTACTACTGGATTAATTAAAAATATATTAAGTTATGATTGAAATAATTGTCCAGAAACTAAAAGACAATATAGTTTAATTCAATGATTATCTAAATCTAAAATAGATAATGCTAATAATGAACCACAAATGTTAGATTTACATGATGATACTTGAGATAGTGATTGTTATGCATTAATGAATGATATGAAATGATTAATTGAACAAATAAATAATGAATTATTAATTAATAAAACTAAATTTGAATTTGGTAAACAATATAGTTTTATTAATAATAAGGAGTGATAATATGAATTATAATCCAACAGAATATTTTAGTATACATGAAGATATTTGAGAATTAGATATACCTAGAATTATTGCAAATAAAAGTACAATGTTATGATTAGGTAAAGGTTTATTATTTAAAAGTGAAAATAAAGAATTATTAAATTTTTTAAATAAATTAAAAGATAAAGATAAATGAAATGAAAAATTATATCAATTTGGTATTCAAAATTCATTATTAGGTAAATGTTTTTTAATATGAATGTTAACTAAAAATGGTGAATTAAGTTTAACTTTACCAAGTCCAAGTTTTATGTCACGTGTTGCTAAATTTAATGAACAAGAACAATCAGCAGAATTATTTTTNCGATCTCTTGGTACATCAATTTCAATTTTACCTTGTTGAGTTATTAATTTTTTTGATGTTGTACCATTACGAACATTGTCATTATTACTGCGTTGATTTCTTTCGTGTCCTAAATAATTTTGCATCTCAGAATTCAACATTTTTTCTACCAATCGTTTAGTTAATTCTTTATGGTGGTTAGCCCTAAATACTGGACCACTTTTGGATAGACAGTTTTAAATTTTTATTTGTGAAATTGGTGGTTTTAGAAATTTAGAATGTATTCTTTCGTAATTATAAAACATAATATATTGGTTTACATCATTTATAGCTTCATTGAGAGAAAAATATTGATTTGAACCTTTAGGTAGTCATTCTTGAGATAAATGAGAAAATCAGTTTTCAGATATTACATTGCCACCAATATCATAAGGTTGTTTTTTGCTTAAAATTATTTGCTTATCAGCAGCTCAATTTGTGATGTCTTGACAATAAAATTCGTTGGCGTTATCTGAGTGTAAAATAACGTTTTTTACTTGGTTTCAAGAGAATTGTTGATTTATTTTTTCAAGTGCAGGAAGGATTAAATCTTGATAGGATTTGTTTGAACATGTATTATAGCTTACAATATTATTTGAATAAAAATCAATAATTACAAAAAGATATAATCAACCTTCTTTAGTATTTATTTGTTTAGTGTCCATTGATCAAATTTGATTTGAAGAGGTTGTACTTTTATAATCTTTGTTTACTTTATCCATTGTAGGTATTCACTTATTTGGATTTTTTTTGTTTTTAGGATAGTTATTTTTAGTTTGTTTTAATCCTTGAAGATTGTGATCTTTCATAATTTTTCGCATTTGTTTTGTTGATAATTCTAGATTTAAAATAATATGTTTGTATTGTTTTAATCATTCTTTAAATGCTGAAAAAATTCGTAAATAGCCATAAATTTGTCCTTTTCTTGTAAAATGAAATTCAAGTAAAAGTTGGCATAATTCTTGATATTTATGTGTACAATTACTAATTTGATTTTTTTCTTTTTTAATAGGGTTTTGTTTGTTTTTTACAAAATAATATGTTGATCGGTTTAGTTGAAGATGTTGGCAAAGATATCTAATTGAATATTGGTTTTTGCTATCATCAATAATTTGAATTTTTTGTTTGATATTTAACTTGTTAATTACTAATGCTATTTGTTTAATTTTATCCATTATTAAAAATCCTTTCATGTCAAAATTAGTGTTAATTGTATAACACAATTGTTTTTCGAATACATTCAAGTTTTTTTTAAATTAATGGTCTAGTAAAAAGGGCTAAGTAGCAAGTAGCTATTACCATTCGCAAATCATTTTGATTGAGACAAACACCATTTTAATCAAGATGAATTAAGTTTAAAAGAAACAGAGGAATTATTTTCAAAAATAGATGATTATTTATGAAGTATATGTGATAAATCTGTATATAAATCATATAGATTTAGAAAACGAAAATTAAAAGCAAAAAAAGGTTTATTAAATTATAAACGACGTATTTGTATTTATTATAACATTGAAAAACAAAAAACTGAATACATATCCTTATTAGATAACTATCTTGGTGTTAAAAAATATAGTAAACTTGCACCAAATGTTATTAAACAAATTTTAAAATATTTTGCTGATGATAAAAAGTATCGTGATGTTTGTGATACTTTTATTGAAGATTTAATAAGTAATAGTACAGTTTGTAGAACATATCAAAAATTTGAATTACCAAAAGTTAATATTCCTAAAATTGTATTACAACCAAATCAAACATTATATATAAATATTGATGATGGACATAGAAAATTTAAATTTAATGAAAAACACAATACTAAAAATTGTAAAAAATGTTCTATGAGATTAATAGTATTTTGTACTGGTAAAAAGAAAAATGGAAAATTAATTAATAAAAGAGCTGCATGTCAAATAAGAGTATCAAAAACAGAAATTGGTGCTGAAAAAACTGCAAAATTAATTGAAAAATATGGTAATTTATTTTTTGAAAATTTTGACCAAGCAAATTTAATAGTTTGTGGAGATAGTGCAAAATGAATTAGAAAAACTGCTACAATTTTAAATGCAAAATTTATTTTAGATAAATTTCATGCTTTTCATGTTTTATTTCTTGGTATAATGGCTGGAAGAAGAAAAAATCAAATTGCTAAATTACACTATCAAAATGCAATAAATTTATTTGAAAAAGGTGAATATTATGAATTAATTGATTTTTTACAATCATTAACTTTAAAATATAAAAAATTAAAAGTTGGTTATTTTATTAATGCCAAAGATGGTGTATTAAACCAAGCATTAGTTGAAAATATTGGTTGTTTTACTGAAACTAATATTAAACAAATTTTAAAGCATATGATTGGTGATAGAACTTATAACATTGATATGTATACAAAAATGGTTAATTTTAAATGCTATCAAATAAATACAGCCATCCAGTTATTATAAGTTAAAACTTAAATTCAA
The DNA here is from genome assembly GCF_902809815.1 of Spiroplasma endosymbiont of Danaus chrysippus. Classification (GTDB taxonomy): domain Bacteria; phylum Bacillota_I; class Bacilli_A; order Mycoplasmatales; family VBWQ01; genus Spiroplasma_E. The sequence goes on from NZ_CADDIL010000003.1 coordinate 53,945, forward strand.
AAAAACTAAAAATAAAAACAAAACTTATTAAAGATGCTTTAATAAGAATTTTTGATTTATAAAAGTAAGTATTATTGTTGACTAATATTTTTCAAGTGTTAAGATTAACATACAATTGCATATTAAAGTCAAAATTATTCTCGTCTAACTTTATAATTTTAAGACAAATTTGAATATTATTGACAACATCGATACGCTCCCTTATTTTTTTATGTAATAATTTAATTTCTTCTTCTTTTCATAATTCTAAATTAGATTTATTTTTAAATTCATGATGTTTAATAATTAGAAGATATTTTTACAACATAATCTATCAAAATAAAAACTTTATCATCCTTTAAAATTAATTGTAGAATTTCCCTAAAAGTACTATAATATAAATAACGATAGTTTAATATCGTTATAATTTTAATGATGATATATGATAATATAAACTTTATATCTTTATTAAAATTATATATTAACTTTAAAGGTATAAAATATGAGAAAAACAATAAATATTTTAACAGTTGGTATTTTTTCACTAGCAACAAGTACCACTATTTTAACTAGTGTGAATCACTTTAATAGTAGCAAAAATGATTTACAAAAAGCAAACGCCACTACTAATCAAACATCATTATTTAATAATCAATATCAATATTTAAATAATAGTGACTGAATTACTAACCGATCAACAACCGATCATAAATTTTATAGTTATGATACTTCAGCATTAAAAAGTTATACTTTTACCAATTCTAGAAACGTCTTCTTAGTAGATACAACAGGTAACCTAGTTTATAATACCAAAGTTACTATTCCTAATAAAGATAAATCAGATATTGAAAATACAAAACAAGAAATGATTACCAAGAAGAAAGTAACATTACTTAAAAGCAATCCTAATTATTCTGATGCTTACAATTTTAGTGAATATCAACAAAATTATTTTGTTGGTGATAATAATTGAACATATTTACAATTTGGTGGTCTTGAACAAAATATTGATATTTCTAACATTGCTGGTGCTTCTAAAATTGAAAATAATAACAATCTTAGTGAGAACTTAGGATTATATTACATTGCTGATGCTGCTATTAATAATAAAATTTCTTTAGCAATATCTTATAATATTAGCCAACAATTCATTAATAAAAGCAGTTTAAACAAACTAATTAGTAACCAATTAACAAATAATATTATTAACTTAATTGTTGAAAATACTAACATATTTAACTTTATTAAAAATTCACCCCTTTTCCTAAATATAAAAGATTATTCATTAAACTTTATTTTTGATAATGATAATAACTTAGTAGCAATTTATTATACAAAATGAAATATCCAAAATATAAATCAAAATATTAGCTATCATTATAAAGAAGACTTTAGCAATATTAATAAAAATGATTGAGCAAAAAATAGTGATCAACAAATCATTTTAAATTGAACTAAATATGCAAAAAATTGAGAACAATTTTCGCAACTTTATCCTAAATTTAATTTTAATAATTCTAAACTATCAATTAATAATATGGGTACATATAAAGAAAATAATAATCTTACTGGTGATACTAATAATATTACTACTAATAAAAATATTAAATATGAACTACAAAATCCTTATAATGTTGTAATAATTTCTGATCTTATTATTCAACTTCCAATTATTGATCTTTATGTATACCATGATGATAATAATATTTATTATCAATGAAATGCACGTGTTACTTCATCACCAAATTTAATTGCTGGTTGTAGTTTAGCAATTGATTTAGATAATATTAGTTTTCAATTTAAAAAATAATTAAATTTAATATATAAAAAATAATGCCTTAATTAAGGCATTATTTTTACAATGAATGTTGTCTTGCAGGACTTTGATTAGATGCTGATGATTGGTTTTCTGCCATTTGATTAGAATTATTAATTAAATATTCTTCGCGAATTTCTAAACACTCAACTTTAAGGTTTTCAATTCTTTTTAAAAATTCAGGATTATTAGATGTTTGATATTTTCTAGCATTACGTCAATTATACTCTTGACCTGTGACATCTATTTTTTCTTTTATTTCATATTAAGTTCTGACATAATTGACATTAATTGTTTAATATTAGGATTTGTTTTTGACTTCTCCTCGTTTAATTGTTGTTTGCTACTTGCTACTTGCTACTTAGCCCTTTTTACTAGACCATTAATTTAAAAAAAACTTGAATGTATTCGAAAAACAATTGTGTTATACAATTAACACTAATTTTGACATGAAAGGATTTTTAATAATGGATAAAATTAAACAAATAGCATTAGTAATTAACAAGTTAAATATCAAACAAAAAATTCAAATTATTGATGATAGCAAAAACCAATATTCAATTAGATATCTTTGCCAACATCTTCAACTAAACCGATCAACATATTATTTTGTAAAAAACAAACAAAACCCTATTAAAAAAGAAAAAAATCAAATTAGTAATTGTACACATAAATATCAAGAATTATGCCAACTTTTACTTGAATTTCATTTTACAAGAAAAGGACAAATTTATGGCTATTTACGAATTTTTTCAGCATTTAAAGAATGATTAAAACAATACAAACATATTATTTTAAATCTAGAATTATCAACAAAACAAATGCGAAAAATTATGAAAGATCACAATCTTCAAGGATTAAAACAAACTAAAAATAACTATCCTAAAAACAAAAAAAATCCAAATAAGTGAATACCTACAATGGATAAAGTAAACAAAGATTATAAAAGTACAACCTCTTCAAATCAAATTTGATCAATGGACACTAAACAAATAAATACTAAAGAAGGTTGATTATATCTTTTTGTAATTATTGATTTTTATTCAAATAATATTGTAAGCTATAATACATGTTCAAACAAATCCTATCAAGATTTAATCCTTCCTGCACTTGAAAAAATAAATCAACAATTCTCTTGAAACCAAGTAAAAAACGTTATTTTACACTCAGATAACGCCAACGAATTTTATTGTCAAGACATCACAAATTGAGCTGCTGATAAGCAAATAATTTTAAGCAAAAAACAACCTTATGATATTGGTGGCAATGTAATATCTGAAAACTGATTTTCTCATTTATCTCAAGAATGACTACCTAAAGGTTCAAATCAATATTTTTCTCTCAATGAAGCTATAAATGATGTAAACCAATATATTATGTTTTATAATTACGAAAGAATACATTCTAAATTTCTAAAACCACCAATTTCACAAATAAAAATTTAAAACTGTCTATCCAAAAGTGGTCCAGTATTTAGGGCTAACCACCATNTCTCTTTCTTTTTCATCAATTTTTTTAGGATTAGTTTTGATAGTTTCATGTTTTAAGATTAATGCTTTGGCTAGAGCAATGCCATTACTAGCACCAATACCTTTCATTTTTAACATTATATATATTTCACTCCTTATAAAATATGTTTATTAATAGTCTACTAAATTATAATAAAAAAAAATGAAATATTGTATAAAATATTTATTATAATTTAAACTTTTTGTAAATAAAAATGATTTTAATATTTTTAAATATTTTTCATATATGTTAATTCCTACTTTTAATTTCATTAAAAGTAGGAATCTTTTCACTATATTAATATAATTAGATAGTTACGCATTGGATAAGAGAACGATCATGATTACGATTATTATTAGGAATAAGATATTCTCTATCTGAGTTATTTATATCTTGCACATCATTTTCATCTCATTCATTAATATTATTAATATGACCATTTATTGTTCTAGTAAGAAAACCTCTTCCATCACTAGCAGCATTCCCATTTGCTTGATTTATTATATTTGGTAATTCAGATAATACTTCGTCAATAATCTTTTATTGCTCTTCTTGCTTATATATTAATTTAAAAGCTGGTTTCATTTTATTTGTTAAATTATATAAATCAGAACTAGTTACACCAAGTGCTGATAATACCATTCCTAATTTTGGAAATGTTTCTTTAAATTGAATTCAAGCTTTTTTTCAATCACCTTTATTTTGTGTAACATCTGTTGCATAAGTTTTAATAGCATTAGTATAGCGCTAATAAAAAGAAAACTAACGATAAAGACTCCTAATTGACTTAATTCATTTTGATTTTTAACTCAATTTTTAAATGATTGTAGCAATGTATGATCATTATTTTGAGGGCAAAAATAATTTTTTACTGGTTCAAAAATTGTATTTAATGCATTTTTAATAAAACATTCATTAACAAATATCATTACTGTAGCACGAACAATAGTTGAAATAATATTATTAATTGATACTATATCTTCTTTATAAGATTCTCATGTTAATGTTTCAACAGTATAAGCAGAAGAAGCAGTAATAACTAAATGATTTATTAATAATGTTTTCAAAAAAAAGTTAGTATTGGATAAACTATTTTTTATAATTTCTTTAATAGAATAGTCTTCATTTTTTAAATCAGTTTTTGATAATTCACTTAATTCATTTAAAAGTTCTTTTAAAAAATCATTACTGATTTCTGCACTAATTAAAGAATTAAATTTTTCAAAAGTAAATTCATCATTAAAATTAATATTTTTTAATTCATCTGTAATATGATTTATTACATCATGTTTTTTGATAATTGTTGATAAATTAGTACACAACTTATCTAAGTTCGAATTAATTTTATTTAATTTTTCATATTCTTTAAGTTCTAAATGTTTTTCTAATTTTTTAATAATAATTTCAAGTGGTAAATATTCATCTAATTCTTTTTTTGTGTTAATTGATTTGAAGGTAATAAATCAATAATACTTTTTAATCCAAATGGATAGTAAGATAAAAAATAAGATGTAAGTGTATCAACACCAGCCATAGCATAATTTTCAGGAATTTTTAATGATTCTCACATTCCTTTGCCTAATATTTCTAATTGTTCTATAAAAGTTTTACCTATTATAGACTTTTCTGATACTACAGCTATTGAAAAATATCTTTGTGCTACTCTAATTGAAATGCCTGTTAATAATACAATTGGAGAAGATAAATATTCAATAGTTTTTCAACAACAATTATTTGAACTTATTTCACTTTCTTTTTTAATAAATTTTGGTAAGTTTTCATAAATTTCTCCTAAATCATTAAAATATATTCTTACTTTATTTTTATATTTTTGTTCATCACTATTTCAATATTGATTAATGTAATTGGTATAATAACGAATTCTTAAATTAATATTTGCAAGTTCTCCAATAATTTTTTTAGTTTTATTAATAACTATTTCATTATTATTTTCTATTCCTACCACTAAAGATTCCATATTTTGATTTCTTATATTGGCACTAGCTACTGCTACTTAGCCCTTTTTAAACTTATATTAATAACACGTTTTCTCTATTATGTATAATTAAAATTTTATTGCATAAAGATTCAGAAAAGTTTCCAAAGATTTTTTAAACATATTTTAAAATTAACACAATATTTTCATTTTCTTTTTAAAGAAATATAGGTTTTATTTTGAAATTTTAATATTTATGTTAAATGTTCTATTTATATGTTTCTATATTAATTCAATTCGCTTATATTTCTTGATTTTATTCCAATATCTCTTTTTAATAGAACTATTTAAATTAAAAATAAAAGTTCATAATATATATTTTTATATATAAGAAATTATTGTTTTACTTACAAAGAATAATTGAATCAACTAAATTTCATTTTTTCTATCAATATGTAAAAGAAAAACCCCATAAATAATATATTGTAATTTCATTAAATAAAAAATAATAATATATAACTAGATTTATTTAAAAATAACAATATATTTTTCCTTTTTATAAGACATTACAAAAAAACATAAAAAAACTACTTAGTAAAAATAAAAAATAATACTAGTAGGCTAATAACCAATAATTTTGTGTGTCTTAAATTTATTATAACACCGTAACTTTGAAAATCAATAAAATTTTATTAATTTTATTATTAAAATATCATTTTAAATAAAAAAAATTAGCACCCTTATTATGGTGCTAATCTAATAATATTTTTATAATATTTTATTATCTTGATTTTTTGTTCATAGTAAAGCTAATGAAATAATAGCAGCAGCAATACAACCATAAAAGTAATAAAATACATAATCTCAGTTTTCATTACCAATACCAGCAATTACTACTTTTGAAAAAAGAGCATCACCAAGAAAATAACCAGATAATCCTGTAAATCCTGAAGCAGTAGCAGCTGCTTTCTTATTTGTTAGTTCAATAGCAGTAGCACCAATCATCGCTTGTGGCATATAAATACCAAAACCAGCAATCATTAAAGCAGTAATAAGCATAGGCATATTACCACGAGGAGCAACTTGCAATAAAACTAGTCCACAAAGTGCAATTAATAATCCAAATATCATTAATGGTGCTTTACGATTATTAAAAAATCACTTAGCAAAATATGCTGCAGAAATACCACCAAATAAACCAGATAATTCAAAACAGGCAGCAAATCATTTACTGTGTTTTAAATCTAAGCCATGAATATCTTTCATTAAAATTAATGTTCATCCTGCCAGTCCTTGTCGTACAACATATACTCAAATATTAGCAAATGCTAATATTCATAAAAATTTATTTTTTAAAATATACTTTACAAAAATTTCTTTTCAATTAAGTTCTACTTTTTCTTCTTTATGTTCTAGAACACCTTTTCATTTTTCAACAGTAGGTAACCCTTCTGCTTCAGGGCGATCACGTAATCCTCATAAACATAATGGAATCATAGCTAAAGCAAAAATACTAGGAATTCAAAAATATAAACCATAAATTGTTCCACCCGGATCAAGTAATGTTACTAAAGAAATAACAACAACCGGTAATAAAGCAGCACCAATATTTTGTCCTGAGTTTCAAATTCCAATACGTCCTGAACGTTCTTTATCAGTAAATCAATGAGAAAATAGTCTAGCTGTAGCTGGTCAACCCATACCTTGGAAAACAGCCAACATCGCAATCAAACTCAACATCATTACAAATGGGCCAACACTAATTTTAGTTCCAGCAAAAGCAACTACACCACCCATAATAATATTTAAAATAGAAGAAACAAATAATCCAACAATCATGATTACTCTTCCTGAACTACGGTCAGCGACATTTCCAACAATAAATTTAGCACCACCATAAACAACGGCAAAAATTGTTCCCATTAAAGCATACTCCATTTTAGTTATGCTACCATTGCTTTCTAAAGCAGAACCCGCTACTGTATACGCTTGACGAGTAAAGTAGTAAAGAATATATGATAAAATGCTAAAACCAAAAACTTGATTACGTAAAATAATAATTTTTTTATTAACTTGCTTTAAGTCTTCACTAAAAATTTCTTTTTTTGCAGGTGGCTTAAAAACACATGCAAGTCTATTAAAAACAGACATTTTTTTACTCTCCTTCTAAAAGGATGCATAAATTATAGTAACCCAAATAACCTGCTCTTAAAAACTTAATATAAACATACTTTAACACATAGGTTTTTATAATTTTTGTTTTTGTGGAAAAATAAATAATATTAAAAATTAAAAAATAACTCTCTACCAAACTATTTTTTTGAAATACCATAAATAAATATTAACTCTACACCTTTTAAAATTCATTTACATTTATTTATTAAACAGTTTTATAAAATGTACTAATAATTTATTTATCCCCTTTTCAAATTGTTTAGTCCTAACCTATATATTTCAGATTATAACAGATATATTCTAAAATTGAAAAGATATTTCTTTAATTTTAAAAAAAATAATTTACAATTTTCTTATGAATTTATTCTAAAAAAATTATAAATATTTATATAGTAATAACTAAAATTAAAAAAATTATTTTATCGTTTAATGTTTTAAAAATTAAAACTAATGATAGAATTAAACCATAAAATAAATTAAAAGAAAAGGTAGTGAACACATGCATAATGAAAGCAAAATACAACATATTAATTCTATAAAAGAAGTTGAGCAACTTTTACAATCAAAAAAAATAACAGTAATTGATTTTTCAGCAGAATGATGTGGTCCTTGTAAAATGTTAGGGCCAAGATTTGAAAATGTTGCTAATGACGAAAAACACAAAAATATTAATTTTATTAAAGTTGATGTTGACAAAGCTAAAGAACTAGCAAAAGATTATGAAATCCAATCAATTCCAACATTAATTTATTTTAATAAAGAAGGAAAAGAAGTTAAAAAAACTTTTGGTTTAGTTTCTGAAAAAGATATGACTAATATTATCGAAGAAATAGGAAAATAAGGTATTTATAATGGCTATTAAATTAATTGTTCTTGATCTAGATGGAACTTTATTGAAAAGTAGATGAAAAATTCATCCTAAAAATCTAATTGCAATTCAAAAAGCATATCAAAAAAATATTAAAGTTATTATTGCAACAGGAAGAGCACCAAGTTCAACCATTGATATTGCAAAAGCATGTTTAATGCATGAAAAAACCGGTCATATTATTTGTTATAATGGTGGTAACATCCTTGATATTACTAATGATAATAGATTAGATATATTGTATGAAAAATCATTAACAAAAGAACAAATACAAACAATAGTTAAATTTGCTAATAAAAATAATTTAGCAATGTGAGGATATAGTACCGATAATAAAACAGGCTTAATTAATCGCAGATCACTAAAAGTTAAAATTATGGAAAATTTTAATAACCTACCAACTAAACAAATTGATGAGAATACCGATGAGGGTATGTATAAAATTTTATTATTTTGTAAAAAGAAAAAACAAGTTAATCCAATTTTAGAACAATTAAATACTATAAAAGATTTAGAACTTGCTACTTCTTCTCATAGTGTTATCGAAATTAATCCAATTGGTGTTAATAAAGCTGCTGCTGTACAATTTTTATGCAAAAAATGAAATATTACTCCTGACCAAGTACTAGCTTGTGGTGATGGTATGAATGATTATAACTTAATAAAGTGGGCTAAATATGGTATTGCAATGCAAAATGCTCATCCTAATTTAAAAGAAATAGCATATGATGTTACTAGTAAAAATACTTGTGGTGGTGTTGCAAAAGCTATCGATAAATATGTATTTCCTAAATCAGAGTTTGAATAAATAATTAAATATATTTTTATTAATACTTAGTCATATTAAAGTAGTATCAGATTATATAACAGGAAGTAAAAAATGATATATTATTGATTTTATTGATGAAAAAACTCGAATTACTTATTGTTATCCATCTGAACAAGCACAAACCAGAGATATTGTAAAAATTATTAAAAATCCTTTCATGTCAAAATTAGTGTTAATTGTATAACACAATTGTTTTTCGAATACATTCAAGTTTTTTTTAAATTAATGGTCTAGTAAAAAGGGCTAAGTAGCAAGTAGCAAGTAGCGGGCCAAGATTTGAAAATGTTGCTAATGACGAAAAACACAAAAATATTAATTTTATTAAAGTTGATGTTGACAAAGCTAAAGAACTAGCAAAAGATTATGAAATCCAATCAATTCCAACATTAATTTATTTTAATAAAGAAGGAAAAGAAGTTAAAAAAAAATTCTAATATCTGATAAAGTCATACCTTTTGCATATAGTGAAAGAACTTGTTGATCAAAACCATCAAATCTTCTCTGTCTTTTTGTGATTATTACTGGTTCAAAATTACTATTGCGATCTCTTGGTATATCAATTTCAATTTTACCTTGTTGAGTTATTAATTTTTTTGATGTTGTACCATTACGAACATTGTCATTATTACTGCGTTGATTTCTTTCATGTCCTAAATAATTTTGCATCTCAGAATTGAACATTTTTTCTACCAATCGTTTAGTTAATTCTTTATATAAGCCTCCCTCTTTAAAAACTGTTGTTAAATCCTCAGTATTTTCTAATAATAAATCTACTGCTTTTGATATTGGATCATTGTTATTAAGATTATCTTTTTTAGCCATCTGTAACTGACTCTTTCTAGATATATAAATTATATTTACTAGAATTAATTAAACATAGTTATTTTTGTAAGTCACACAGATTACTAAACATTTCCCAAAAAAATGAACATTGCCTATTCAAAATTGAAATACAGCAATTGCTCATTTTATGATAAAATTTGAAGACAGAATTAATCTGAACTAGTACTTTGTAAAACAAAGAAACATAGATTACTAAAAAGCCTCTTGTGCGTGTTTAATTGCTCTTTTTTCTGCACTAGTAAATAAATCAGTTGCTTTTTCTTTTAATTTCTGAATTTTTTCAAATGCTTGTTTTTCTAACTTTTCAAATTTTTCTTGTAATTTATATATACTTTCTCGTATTTTTTCAAAATATGGTGTATCTTTTCAAAATTTATTTAAACCTTTTTTAAATAAAATCTAATATCAAAATATTTAAAAGTTTGATTTGCTTTTAAAACAAGTTGATGAATAACATTATTTTTAAAATTAAATTTAATAGCATTAGCACGAATTTTTTGTAAATCTAAAATTAAAGTTTTTCCATATCTATTTTCTGTATGTATTGTATGAACTAAATTTAATCAATCATGTTGATTCATTTTTAATACTTCTTTTAAATCAGTATTAAATTTTTTTAAAAAGTTATTTGCTTTTTCAATATCTTTAATTTTAAATTTAGGAGTTAATTGTGGACTTAGTTTTATTAATGTATTTTCTAATAATAAGTAATCTTTTAACTCTTGTGCTTCTAATTTTTGAAAATTATTTTTATATTGTCTTTCAGCAACATAACCTAAATCTCGTAATACTGTTTCACGATTAGGAGTAAAACTATAATTCATTAAATAACGTTTATTACCAATAATTTTATCTGTTAAAATTTCTTTTCCACTTACTTGACTAATAATTTCTTGTAAATTTTTTGCTTCTTTAATTCCCACTTGTTCTAATGTTTTAGTTTTTTGTGCTAGTTTAATAAATTTACTTGTACGATAACCACGACTAATTTTATTAAGTCCAGCAAATGCAGGAAGTATATTAAAGAAAGTATTTAATTTTGTTACATTTCCTTTTAAATAATCATAAACTTGATTAATAGTAAAATCAGTTAAAAACTCTACACCAACAGCACTAATACTAGCAACTAAATCACTTGCACCTAATCCAAGGGCTACACTTTCACTTAATCCACCAGTAAAAGGAGCAAGTGCTACTGCTATAACTTGTACACCAATCATTTCTAAAATTTGTCATTAAAAACTTTTATTTTCTTGTTGGTTACTTGTTCTAGTATGTTTTGGTTTATTTATGTTTAAAAGTATTGCTGTACTAGTTGTACCAATTGGCATGATATTAATTTCCTTTATTTAAGAGTTATTTTAATTGGATTTGTTGAACCTTTATAATTTAAATCATTAACATTTGCAGTAATAGTTATATATAAGTCACCCGCTTTTTGTTTTTGATTACTTACATTAGTTTTTCCTTGTGCATCACTAAAATATTTAATAGTTGGATTTGTTAAATTAGGATTTAATGATTTAAGTTCATTAGTACTTTTTATTTGTGTATTTAATTCACTATTATTGTTATTAATATTTGCAGTAATATCAGTTGTTAAACTTGTAATTTTAGTTTTTAAATCAGTTTTTTCTGTTTTAATAACTCCACATAACATTCATCTTGATGTTGTTTCATTATTAGAAATATATGGTATTGCTTCTCCAACAACTTCACCAGCAACTTTATGTGCTCTTCCTGCTTTATCATCTTTAATAAAATCTACATAAATAACTGTATTTTCTATCATGTATCTTTTCATCGCTCTTGGTGTTGCTAAAATAAAGGTCATTAATTGTTGTTCATTTTTATCATTAGTAAAAATCATATAATCATCAAGAACGATTTCACATAATACACCTTTTACATATAAATTATTTCCATTTAAACGTAATTGTTGTGCCAACTGATTATCGGTAATTAAACCTTTATTATCTGCTAAATAAACTAAACTATCATAAAGACCATTAGTAATAAAAAATTTACTATTTGCAATGTTTCTAAATTGAAACAAAGTATTTCAAGCAGATAACATTGATTTTAAATAACCTACTGGTGTTGTATCTTCAATATCTATTTTAGTAGCAAATTTTGCAATTGCTTGTGTATCATCAATTGCCAATTTATCTGCTAAATCATTTGCAACTTCATATTGCATACTATCTAATAAATTTTGTCCATTATTTGCTTTTAAATCTACATCTGTAATAATTTCTCCTGCAAGATATTTTTTAGTTATTTTTTTACTAATTTTATCTGTATCAACATATGGTAATTCATATCTTTTGCTTTTATCATCCCAAGCAATAATTTTAACTTTTGGATCTTTTGGTTTTTTAACTATAAATTCAATATTTACTGAATCAACAATTTCAGTAGGAAAAAAGTTTGCCCATGGACTATTTGAAATTTTAAAAAACTCTATAAATTCTGGTGCTTCTACTAATCTCTCTGTATTGTCTAAATTTTGATTAAATGGTACTGACATTTTATTTCTTCCTTTCGTTTATAAATAATTGGACGTATTGCAAGGTTAGTTAGATTTAATAAGAACTTAAATGAGAGATAAAACTCTCATTTTTAATTGTTGAACAATTATAATTAATTATTTTATTAAACCTATACTTTATTAAAGTAATTAATTATTCCAAATTTAATAAAAATTATAAAAGCTATTGTATAGGAATTTGCAAATAGTAATTTTTCTGCTGGTCTTTAAAAATTTAAGATTTTTTTCTCCCCCTCCCTCCAGACCTCCTACCCCCAAGGCTTTTGCTACCTATAGTAGCAATAAGCCTATACGTATAGTAGTAGAAGTATTTAGTTAGTAGTATATAAGCCTTTTATCACTGTAGGTGATAAGGCTTATACGTAGAAAGGATTTGTAATGATTAATGTTAATTTAGATATTAAAAATAAAGTTAGAGAAACAACTAAAGGTATGTTATTAGAAATTGGTGAATATGAAACATGATTTCCTATTAAAGATACTATTATTAATCAAAATAATAAAAAAATAACATTAAAAATAATTGAAGATTTTAATTATAAATTAGGTAAAAAATCAATTACAAAAGATATTGAAAGTATTAAAGGTAGTGATATTTTAAAATATATAAAAAATATTTCAGATATTACTACAAATGAAAATGAATTAATATCTTGTGAATTTTATGAAGAATATAATGGTTATTATATTTTTACAAATGATAAAAATCAAGAATGTTTTAAATATAACATTACATGAGAACAAGATATGAAAAGTTTTAAAATAAATAATCCATATAATGATAATGATTTAGCAATAAATTATATTGTTACACCAATGAAAGATATAAATACTCATAATGAAAAAATATTTTATTTAAAGTATTAAAGGAAATTAATATGTTATTAAATGTTGAAAAAATAGAATTAATAAAAAATTTATGTAATGAAAAATTACTTAAAAATAAAAAATATATTGAAATACAAGAAATATTAAAAATTATAGAAAGAGATTAAAAATGGAAGAAATAGATAATTTAGAAATACAAGAAGATAATAAAGAATTACAAAATAAATTATTAAAAGAACAAATTGAATTAATTGAAGAACAAAAAGAATTTTATAAAAAATCATGAAAAAGTAGAATTATATTTTTAACAATTTGAATAATTATTATGATTTTAACATTAATAATTATTGCTTCTAAATATTCTTAATTAAAGGAGTTAATATAAATGATTAATTTAAAAGAAGAAAAAAGAATGTATTTAAAACATGAAATAAAAGTATATGGTTCATGTGATATTTGTCATAAAAATTCATCATTTGCAAATAGAACTTGTAATAAATGTTTTTATAAATTAATAGGTGAAAAAAATGAAATGTAATATACATAATGAAAAATATATATGATGAAGTGAAATTGAAAATACATATTATTGTAATAAATGTATTAATGAAATGATTGAAGAAGATATGTATTTAACATCAAATAATTGAGATTACTTATATGAATATTATATTAATGAATTACAATTAGAAAATTTTAAAGGAGTGTAAATCATGGATGATTATAATTATATTTCTAGAGAAAAATTAATTAAATTTTTAGAAGAAAGTGAAAAAAATTATGAAGCAATTAATATTAAATGATTAAAAAAAGAAATAGAAGATGGAGAGTTTATAGAATAATGAAAAATACAAATATTCCTCAATGAGCAAATGATTTACAAACATTTTTTAATGATTTAGAAAATGGTGTGTATGGTGAAAGTATTAAAAATGCTTTTAAAAAAGAAAGTAGTGAATAAAAATGGTAGCAGCACCTAAAAAGAAACCAGAAGATTTAATTATTAAACAAATTCATATTAGATTAAATAAAAGTGATTATTATGAATTAAAAAAGATGTGTTTAGAAGAAGATATTACAATTAATAGTTTTGTAAAGAATTTAATTAAAAATGCAATTAAAAAAAATAGAAAGAGTGATTATAATGAATAATTTATATAAAAAAATACTTAAATTACAATTAGAAATTGGTAGTACACCTAAAAATGGTTTTAATAAATTTGGAAATTATAAATATTGATTATTAAGTGATATTTTTAATAAATTTAAATTATTATGTAAAGAATTAAATATTGTTATTATACATGAAGATATATTAACAACTGATAGAAAAATAAATTATTTAGATACTAAAGAAGTAGAAATAACTTATTTTAAAAGATATACAATTATTGATTTAGATAATGATAAAGAAATAAAATATTTTGATATACTTGCTTGTGCTAAAAATACAGATATAGCAAAAGCAAAAGGTAGTGCAGAAACTTATGCTTATAGATATTTTTTAATGAATTTACTTTTATTAAGTGAAGATGAACTTGACCCAGATAATGATAGTGTTAATTTAATTCAAAATAATAATAAACAACAAAATAATTATATTAATAATAATGTAAAAATACAAAATGAAAAATGAGAACCAAGTGAAAAACAATTAGATTATTTTGAAAAATATATGGTTACAAATACAGTTTTATTTGATGAATGTATAAGAGATGATATGGAAAGATTAAATCCAAGTAATAATAAAGATTTTTTAATATTAATGGGTGAAAATTATTTAAAAGTATTATTTGATAAATTTAAAGAAATTCGTGAAAGATTTAAAAATTTAAAAAATAATAATAAAAATGAGTATAGAAATTATGAATAATTATTTACTTTCAATTGACCCAAGTATTAAAAATACTGGATTTACTTTATGAGAAAATAAAAAACCAATTTGAATAAATAGCTATGATTTTAAAAAATATGATAATTGTAAATTTTTTAATGAAATTGAAGATAAAATTGATGATTATTGTTTTCTTGAAGATTTTGATTTAATTATTGAACGTGGTACTTTTCATAGTAAAAATGGAATTGGTTATGAAACACAAGAACATTTACGTGGTTTTATTGCTGGACAATTTAATAAATTAATAACAAAAGATATGCTTATTAGTCCTAGTGAATGAAAGAAATGATATGTAAAAATATTTTGATATGCAAAAGATAAAAAATGAGATAAAGAATTATCATTAAAATTAGCTAATCAAGTAATTCAAGAACAAGGTTGAAATATAACAATATCAAATCATGATGAAGCAGATAGTTTATTAATTGGTTGATATTATTTAAATAAGGAGAATAAATAATGAAAAAAGAAAAAATTAAAATTAAAAATCATGAATTTGAATTATATGATTATCAAATTAATACTTTATTAGATATTATAAAAGAAATGATAAAAGCAAATATATATGAAAGAAGAATAGATTAATGCAAAAACAAAAAGAAGAAAAAGTATTATTAAAATGTATTGTTAAAGATTGTAATAGTAAAGTATTAGTTACTTTAAAAATTGGAAATATTGAAGATAGTGCTGTTCAATTTTTTAATATGTGTTATTTTCATAAAAAACAATTTAAAAATAAAATAAAAGAAATTAAAAATGAATTTAAAAATAAGGAGTAAATATGAATTTATGAGACTTTTTAAAATATAGTGATAAATATAATGTTTTTAAAATATTTACTGAAGATAAAGAAATATATTTTTCATGAAATGGTGGAAGTAGTGAATTAGATGATGACCGTACTTTATTAGGTTATGAATTAGCAGACTGAAAAGTATTATCATATAAACAATATCCAAATGAAATTATGGTATTTATTAAATTAGATAATCAATTAATGCAAAATTATAATCATTTTCCAGATTATTTCCAGATACAAAAGAAGAAAGATTAAATTATAAAAAAGGAGTAAATAATGAAAACTAAAGAAAAAATTATAAATATTAATAATATTACTAAATATAAAAATGATATTGAAAATTTATATAATGATGGAATTAAAATCATAAATAATTTAAAAAATAATAATTATATAAATAAAATTGATTATGAAATTATAAATACTATTTTAAGAATGTTTAAAGTACAAGAAGATTTAATTTGTAATATTTCTATAAAACATAATAAAGAAGAACATAAATAATGGAAAATAAAATACTAATTGCTATTACTCTAGAAGATTTAATTAATATTTTAGATAATAATTTAAAAGATAATAATTCAATAAAAATACTAAAAGAAATAATTGATAAAAAATATCATTATGGTGTTATGCAAGAAAAAGAAAATACAGATTTACAATTAGAATTAATTAAATTGGGAATGTTTAGTAATCTGTGTGACTTACAAAAATAACTATGTTTAATTAATTCTAGTAAATATAATTTATATATCTAGAAAGAGTGAGTTACAGATGGCTAAAAAAGATAATCTTAATAACAATGATCCAATATCAAAAGCAGTAGATTTATTATTAGAAAATACTGAGGATTTAACAACAGTTTTTAAAGAGGGAGGCTTATATAAAGAATTAACTAAACGATTGGTAGAAAAAATGTTGAATTCTGAGATGCAAAATTATTTAGGACACGAAAGAAATCAACGCAGTAATAATGACAATGTTCGTAATGGTACAACATCAAAAAAATTAATAACTCAACAAGGTAAAATTGAAATTGATGTACCAAGAGATCGTAATAGTAATTTTGAACCAGTAATAATCACAAAAAGACAGAGAAGATTTGATGGTTTTGATCAACAAGTTCTTTCACTATATGCAAAAGGTATGACTTTATCAGATATTAGAATGCAGTTGCAAGAGTTATATGATGGCGCAGATATTAGCGAAAGCGTAATTAGTCAAATTACTGATGATGTCATTGATGATGTCAAAGCATGGCAAAATCGTCCATTAGATAGTGTTTATCCAATCATTTATTTTGATTGTATCGTAGTTAAAGTACGTCAGGATAAACGTATTATTAACAAATCAGTTTATATAGCTTTAGGAGTTGATTTAGAAGGTAAAAAAGATGTTTTAGGTTTATGAATTAGTGAAAATGAAGGTGCTAAATTCTGATTAAATAATTTTACAGAAATGAAAAATCGAGGCTTAAATGATATTCTTATTGCTTGTAGTGATAATTTAACAGGCATGTCAGAGGCAATACAATCAGTTTATCCTAAAACTGAACATCAATTATGCATAGTTCATCAAATTAGAAATAGCTTAAAATATGTTTCATACAAACATCGAAAGTCTCTAGTTATCGATTTAAAGCCAATTTATACAGCATGTAGTGAAGAACAAGCAATGCAAGCTTTAGAATCATTTGAAAGTAAATGAAATAAACAATATCCACAAATTGCTAAATCTTGATATAAAAATTGAGAAAATTTAATGGTTTTTATTAGTTATCCAGCAGAAATTAAAAGGGTAATTTATACTACAAATGCTATTGAATCTGTTAATAGCCAATTACGAAAAGTTATTAGAAATAAAAAAGTTTTTCCTAATGATATGGCAGTTTTTAAAATTTTTTACTTAGCAATTGAAAATATCACAAAAAAATGAACATTGCCTATTCAAAATTGAAATACAGCAATTGCTCATTTTATGATAAAATTTGAAGACAGAATTAATCTGAACTAGTACTTTGTAAAACAAAGAAACACAGATTACTAAAAAGCCTCATTAAATTGAAAAATGCTTTATAAAAGGCATTTTTTATTTTAAATTTATATTAGTTTTATTAACTATTTTTTGATATTCATTTATTAAAAAATTTCATTTTTTTCATTTTTTTTGAACTATTTTGTGTTTAAAACTACATGTATTTGCAATTAATCCTTTCATTAAATTTTCTTCTTGATTTTTTAATTTAATAATGATTTTATCATATTGATTTTTTTTATTTATGAAATTCATGTCATTTTCTATTTTATAACTAATCATATCATTTATAAGACCACTTTTTTTATTTAGAAATTTATCTAAATTAGATAGTATTTCTTTTAAAGCAGGTTCAATATTATTTCAACAAAAACTACATTTTATTAATTTTATTTTATTTTCATTATATTTATATTTTAACTTAGCAATTTTTTTTGATAATTTTTTTAATTTTTTAAAATTATTATTTCATTCTAATGTAGGTTTGAATGATTTATCAATCAATGATGACATATTTAATTCCTTTATTTTATTATTAATTTAATATAATATATTTTTATAATAACAGAATATATAAAAAAGTTACCATATTGGTAACTTTTTAATTAGGTGCTAGCCTAACAATCGTATACAGTGAGAATTATTATACTTACCAATTAGGTAAACATTTTCATATTTATACATTAATATTTAAGATTTTGAAGAAATATTATTTTGATTATGTTTTCTTTTGAATTTAAAAATAGATTTTAATTTTGGATATTTTTTAATTAATTTTAAAATTATTGGAATAAAATAAAAATATAATAACTCAATACATCCAAAAATAATAAAAATATAATAAACACTTTTTATATTCAAATTATTATTAAAAAAATAAAAAAGTAAAGGACATATAAGGAAAAAAGTTAAAGTAGTATATATATATATATAGTTTTTAATATTTTTATTACCACAAAAACGAATAAATAATTTGTATGGTACAAACATTAAAAACAAAAATGTCAGAGACAAGGCAATTGAAAATGTATAAGGAGAATTAATAAAATTATCTCATCATGGTCAAAATTCATTACGATTTAAAAAATACATGCTTACTCACTTCCTAAAAATTAATCATATTTTAATTCTACCAAATTATCTTGAATTTAAAACTATTTTATAAATATTAGATTTAATATTTGATATATATCTATATGCTCAACTTTTATCAGGTTCTCTTTGTGCAGAATTAGTATATTCTATTTTACCTAAATTTCCTTGCAAATAAATAGTTCAATTTAATTTTTCAGAGTTATTAACTATACTAAATACTATAGGATAATCATTATTTATTTTTTGTTCATAAGAATTATAAGACTTTTTAATTTTTAAATCAAATTCATAATTACAGAAAGAATATGAATTAAAAATATTATAATTGTTAATACTTTTATAATAAGCATTTGCAAAATAATCATTAACTTCATTAGGAGCAATTGTACCAAACTTACTAAAAAATTCAGATTCTGGAAAATTGTTTTTATTTATTTTTAAATCTTTTAAATCAATAGTTATACTTGTATTTTTTACTTCTTTTGATGGTTTAAAAGTTTCGTTATTAATATCAATGATATTTAAATCAGAACTTTTTGAATTTGCTATTGTTTCAAATTTATAGCTATAATGTATTGTTATGCTTTTGTAAAATCTTTTTAAATGATTAAATGTATTAATTAATAATGTAGGGTCTAATAATGAATTTAAATCTATTTCATATTTATCAAATTTACTTATATTTTTTTCTTCTCATTCTTTTATATTATTAAATCCTTTTTTTATTAATGATACATCGTTTGCTGTCATTTCTATTTTTAAATCTGGATTAATAATTATTGTTTTTGCTATATTTTGTGGACTTGGTGGTAATATTTTTGCTGGATAACTAAAAGTAGTTTCTTCAGTTTCTTCATATTCATCATGATTTAATTTATATAAAGTTGTTCAATTAAAAGCATTACCAGTTAAATAACCCATATTATTATAACGAAATTGAGCAACTGATATTTCATTATAATCACCTTGATAAGTAAATGGATTATCACTATAAAATGTATGTCTTTCTTCACCTTGATGTAATGATTGAGTTACAATTGTATCAATAATATAAGCATAATTTGAACCATCAATAACTCCATTTGCACTTGGATTTCATTGACAATCTTTATCTTCATTTGTAAAAGGACTTGCTATATCTAAAAACTCAGTATCTTCTGCTAAAATATATACTTTATTATTTTTCTTTTGTGATAAATCAACGGTACTTATTTGTTCTTTTACAGTTAATTTCTTACCAGAACTAGGGTCTCATGGATAAACTGATACTCTATCACTTAATTTCATAGTCATAGCAGTTGTACTAACATGTGAACCTAACATTTTACCTAATGCAAACTCACTTGAATTACTAAATACATTTAAAGGTATAAATCAATTATTATCATTATTACCAATAATTGAACTTAAATTACTTGCAAAGAATGCTGACATAAATCCATTAAAAAATGGCATATTTTTATATTGTTGAGAATTTTGAGTGATAATAAATCCTACTGGTATACCTAATGTTAAAGCATTTAATAATTTACCTACTAATGGAATTGAACTTAAAGCAAATGGTAATCATTGTACACTATCATAAGGCATTTGAATTAATGAACTAAATACTACACTATTAAAATTTAATATTGCTGACATATACTTTTGTGATATTTTTTTATAATCAACAGTTGGTGAACCAATAACTAATCCAGTATCTGGGTCTTTATATTTAAAATTACTTGACATATCAACATTATATTCACCTTGTAAATTATTTATATTTCATTCACTATCTCAAAAAAACTTTGCTTTACCAATAGCATCACCATTACTATTTATTGCTAATTGTTTATTACATGTTAATATACCTTGAAAATCTTTTTGAGCTAACATATCAAATTTTCTTGCTTCTAAAAATTTTTGTCATGTATCATAATGAGTAAATCCAGTTGGTTTAGCATCCATAATATTATAAAATGTTGTTTCTGGATGACTACTTGTAGTTATTTTATCATTTATACCAGCAAGTAAACCACCATTATTTTTAATATTAGTTGTAGATTTTTCATTATTACCAGCAATAAATAATCTTCTTGAAGCAAATACTTTACTTTCAAATATTTCTTCATTATTTTGTTGAATTGGTTCTTGACCTTGAATTATTGGTCTACCATAATAATAACAACTTGTTAATAATTCTAATCCATAACTTTGTCTATGACTATATCTTACTCCTATATCACGCATTAAAGTACGATTTAATGTTACTTTTCCTTGTTGAATAGTAGGAAAAGCATAACCACTACCTGGTGAAGCATATTGTACAAAATCAAGTGTATTTTGACCACTTGCAACTACTCTATCATTTAAACTACTAAAAGTTAATACTTGCATACTAAATGCACCATTATAAGGACTATAATAATTTGTTACATTTGAAATATATAATAATTGTCTATCTTGATTTTTACCACTATTACCACCAATATTTTCATTTTCATCATTAAATACAACAAAAAATTGTAAATAATCATCAATTGTAATATGTTCTTCAAACATTACTAAAGTATATTGTCTTTTAGTTTGTACTGTTTTAAATATTTGATTATTTGGTAAATTACTAAAATCAACACCACTTGTATCATCAATTAAATAAGCATTTCAATAATCACCAATTTTATATTTTTTTGTATAAAATTCATCTTGACCATTAACTTTATGTATTTCTTCATTAATTTTACCTTTATTTTTTTGAGATATTTTTGTACTATTTTTTCAAATACATACAACTGGAGTAGTACCAGTTAATATTAATTCATATTGACCAAAATCACTTATTTTACTATTAATAGGTTTATATCCAGTTTCAGTTAAAGGTATAGCACCATTATTAATAATAAATGGAAATATTTTTCAATAACTACATCTCTTTATTAATTGTTGAGTTTGCTTTAATGCTAGATGTGCTTGTTTCATTAATTGAATTCTTACTGCGTTGTTCATTATCATTTGTATTATCTCCTAAATTTTTATTTAAAAATTTATTTTCATTAATAATATGTTCTAATTTTTGTTTTGCCATTAATGTATCAATATTTTCATATAAACTAATTGCTTCAACTATTGACATTGTTCCATTATTTAATCTACTATTAATTAATTCATCTTGTACTAATTGGTCAACCATAGCAATTGGTATAAATTCAAAACTATAAGGCCTTTCACCTTTACCATTTCAATATACTTTTCCATTTTCATCTTTAGAAGAAGTTACTAACATATCAAACATTCTATATAAATAAGTTGTATAATGTGTTATTTTTACTTCTGTTGTTTGCATATCAAATTTATTATTCATTAATGTTTTAGTTTTATTTTCATAATTAATACCATTAAATTCATCATAATCATAACCAGCACCATTAAATATTTGTTTTGCTGTACCATTATAATCAAGTCAATATTCACCAAATTTTGGATTACCTTGTACAATATCAACTCCACCATTACCACCTTTTACATAATTTGCAGTAGTAATATTTAAAAATGCGTCTTTAATAATTGATTGAAAATCATCACTTAAATTTAAAGCTTTAAATTTTTCATTATCAATAATTCCATAAAATCTAGTTAAATTTAATATTCTTTCTTTTCTTTTTTGTTTAATAATATGTTGTAAATCTCATATTAAATTTCATACTGGTGCACAATCTGGATATGCATTCATTTGTGTACTATTACCATAAAAATGAATTTGTGGTAAATTTGTAATTTCAACAATTGGTAAATAACCAAATGGATTTTTTAATTCATATTTTTCTTTTAATTGACTTTCTGGTTTAATTTTTGATTTTGTACTACCTAATAAAATCTCTCTATTACCATTAAATATTTCAACTTTTACTTTTGAATTTTCTATTGTTACTCATGTTAAACTACCATTATCACTTTGTTCATTCATAAAAAATAATTCTGCTGATTGTTCTTGTTCATTAAATTTAGCAACACGTGACATAAAACTTGGACTTGGTAAAGTTAAACTTAATTCACCATTTTTAGTTAACATTCATATTAAAAAACATTTACCTAATAATGAATTTTGAATACCAAATTGATATAATTTTTCATTTCATTTATCTTTATCTTTTAATTTATTTAAAAAATTTAATAATTCTTTATTTTCACTTTTAAATAATAAACCTTTACCTAATCATAACATTGTACTTTTATTTGCAATAATTCTAGGTATATCTAATTCTCAAGTATCTTCATGTATACTAAAATATTCTGTTGGACTATAATTCATATTATCACTCCTTATTATTAATAAAACTATATTGTTTACCAAATTCAAATTTAGTTTTATTAATTAATAATTCATTATTTATTTGTTCAATTAATCATTTCATATCATTCATTAATGCATAACAATCACTATCTCAAGTATCATCATATAAATCTAACATTTTAGGTTCATTATTTGAATTTTCTATTTTAGATTTAGATAATCATTGAATTAAACTATATTGTCTTTTAGTTTCTTGACAATTATTTCAATCATAACTTAATATATTTTTAATTAATCCAGTAGTAGTAAAATCAATTCTATCTTTTAAATACATTACTGATTTATCTACTGGTTCAAAATTTAATCAACTCATATTTCTTTTATTTTTTTCCACATTTAAAACATCAATAAATGCTTGACCACCATTACCATAATCAACATAACAAGTAAAACCTTTAAACATAGCAAAATATTTTTGTGCTTCAATTAAATAATAATCAATAATACTATTTGCTAATTCATAAGTATTTTTAAAATGCATTGCTGGTTGACCATTAATATTAGCATTACTATGATAAAATTCACTTACTTTATGCGCTCTTCTTCCATTATAATTTTCACCAATAAATCATAATGAAGCAGCAGTAGGATGACCACTACTACTTGTTGCCATACCTATATCTAAACCACCACTTAATCTTTGTACTTGAAAATCTAATTTAGTATTTACTTTATCTAAATATCTTGCAAATATAGCACCTTGTAAAACACTAGGAACTCCATAATATCAACTTTGTGCTTTTATAGAGTCTAATACTTTTAATTCTTCTAAATCATTAATTATATCTTGTGATAAATTATGTTTATTTAATTTTCAATTACTATAATGAAATAATTTAAATTTATTATTATCAATAATAGATTTTATTTGTTCATTTTTTACTTTCATTATTTCTAAATTATAAGGTACACGTTCATTCATATAATTAATATGATATTGATATATATTATCTGGATTACAAGTTGTTATTTTAATTCTTTTTTTAGCATTACCAATAGCAAATGTAATTGCTTGAAATTCTTGTTGTGTAAATTCATTTGCTTCTTCTTCTCATTCTATTGATAAATCAAATCCTTTTATTTCACTACGAGAAAGGCCTTTTAATGGTATTCTATCATTACTATTACTATACACACCCATAACTCTAATAAATGATTTACTACCTTTAAAACGAAAATCTGCTTGTTTATTTGGATATTTTAAAGTAAAATCTTTATAATCTTGAAATCCAGCAGATATAAATGCTTCATATATTTCTTTAACCATATCATTAATATCTTTATTAAGTTTTCTAAAACCATAAATAGCAACTTTTTTATTTAATTTAATTGCTACTGCAAATAATACTGGTAATATCATTGCNCAATAATGAATATAATTAAACCAGCAACCGCAGAAGATAATAAAACTCCTATTAAACCTAAAATAATCTTTATAATTTTAAAAAACATAATATTATTCCTGTAATTCTTCTAATTTTAAAAGTTGGCCAAATCTTGTAGGGTCACTAACGATAGCAATGGTATCATTTTGCATTTGTAAAGAAATTATTATTCTATCATTAACTTTATCTCAATCCAAAGTTTGAACCTCTTTATTTAACTCACCATATAAAAATTCTTTACACATAAAAGCAAATTTTTTATTACTTGATTGACTTTCAAAATTATAATAAATTTTATATTTAGTATTTGATTTAAAAGTATATTTAATATGATTTATATTAATTTTTGTTCCTACTTCTTTTCATTTTCGAATACTTGGAATTGGATTATTTTTTAATTCAATATCTCAACAATTTTCTTCAATTTCATTTGTTTCTAAATTATTAGAAATAATTTTTATTGGTTTATTCATATTAATTTTATTTGGTGAAATAATATTTAATGTATTACTAGTAATTTTATAAATATTTTCATTATTTTCTTCTAATTCTTCTAATTTTCATAAATTACCGTTTCTTGTATTTCCAGCTAATCAAGTAAATATTGGAGTATTTGTTCTATTACAAATTAAATAAGGTTGAGAATGATTTATATCAAATGTTAATTCAGTATTACTTCCTTTTGAATAAATAAATTCTTCATAAATATAAATATCAGATAATATTAATGTTTGTCTTCTAATACCATAATTAAATCATATACGATATCTTTTATTTTCTTTACAATCATATGTAATAGTTTGATTAACTCCATTTATAACACTTGTAGCAACTATTAATCACTTTTCTTTATCTTGCTTTTTATCTAATAAATTATCAACATATTGTTTTGTAGTTGCATCTTTTTCTTGTTCTGGTTCACCTATATCAACAATTCTAGAATTATTTGAAGTAATAATTCTTTTTTCTTTAGGTTGAATAATATTTGGACTATTAGGGTCTACTTCTCATAATGATTCACTACTACCACCAGTAGCACTAATAGTATTAGTTTCTTTATCAATAGTAATATTTTCACCAGCAATTAATTTATCTTGTTTTTTATCTAATAAATTATCAACATATACTTTAGTTGTAGCATCACTTAAAAATGTAGGTGTACCAACATCAATAATTCTTCTACCATTAACATCAATACCTTTATCATCTTTTGGTTTAATAAAATTAGGATTATCTTTATCAAGTTCTCATAATGAATCAATATTACTATCAACATGAATTTTTAATTTAGGTATAGTATCAGTAATATCATCAATTTTTATACCAGTACCTTCAATTAAACTCATTTTTTGTAAAAATGTTTTATTTCCAGAATCTCAAGTTATAACTCTAGTATCACTTTCATCAAAAATATTAGGTGTATTAAAATTATCTGTATTACATGAAATAGGATTATTAATTGCTTTTCTTGAAGTATGTAAATTTGCTTGTTGTAATAAATTATATACTTCCATTAAAACATAATCTGGTTCACTTGGTGGACTAATACTACTTGATAAACCATTACCACTAATAGATACTGAACTTCTTATAAAGGCCATTCCATCAGTTAAATAATATATAGTCATTCTTGCTGTTGCTCTTTTAACTAATTGTTGTTGAGTTTCATTAAGATTTTTAAATCCTATTACTTCAATTTGATTACCAGTAATAGTATTAATTCTTTCACTACTAATAGCAATTGCCATAACAGTTAAATTAGTTTTATTTTCATCACTAGTAGTTTGGTCAGCATCTGGTATAAAACCATATATAGTTTTTAAATCATCTTTTGTAATATAATTTAAATTTACATTTCAATCAATATTATTTTTGTTTTCCATAATCTTTATACCTTCCATATCCTTGTACTGCTTGTGATTTATTAACTACACCAATAACAGATTTATATTTTCCTTGTTGAGTAACTTTTTTATTCATATTTTTAACATTAGTTCTAACTCTTTTTTCTCTATCAGTTTTAGATAAACCACCATTGGCATATTCTCTAATAAATACACTATTAGCACCAGTACCATACATACTTTTTGCTTTACACATATCAATTCAAGTTTCTCTTGTGACCATAAAATAATCATAACTTTTAGATAAATTAGTTCTATAAGTTAATGTAGCAATACCATAAGTACCAGATTGTTGTTGTATTACTGGAGTTCATATACCACCCGCTAATGCACTACTAGAAAGATTAATATAAACTCCAATAACACTATCAGCAAAATTTTCATTAATAGCATTCATTATTATTTCTTTACCTTTTTGCATTAATCCTTTACCAGTTAAATATTGTTTTTGAATATGTTGTAATTTTGCAATATTATTATTAGTAATATGTGTCATTATTTTTTTATGAATTACTGGTAAATTAGTTAATTTTTGTAAAACTTGTTGAAATTCTGATAATTCTTTTTGAGATTTACCTTGTCCTAATACTTTTGACATTAATTGATTTTTTAATATTCCTGCTGGATTTTTTAAAAAACTATTAAATAATGAATTATTTTTTTTTAAATTTTTCTATTAATTCAGCAGTTTGTATATCACTAACAGCAGTTTCTAATATTATTTTTAATAATAATATAATAGGCATTTAAATTACTTCTTTGTAAAAGTTACTTGTAAAGAACCATCATATAAAGTTTTACCTTCAACATTAGCACTTGTTGCTGTTAAATTTGAAAAATTAGCATTACCTTTAACATAATTAGGATTTTTAGCAATAACTCCTGCTTCTACTTCATCAGCAGTTGGTGTAGCACCAGCCATAGTTATTTTTCCTAAATTAGTAAATTCAATTGCTGTTGCAATATCTATACTTGAAGTAACTGTAAATCCTTTAACTAAATCTGGACGTAATGCTTTACCTTCTGAAACTAAAAACTTATGAAAATTCTTAATATTACCATTAGTTTGTAAAACAAAAATATTATCTTGACCACGATTAAATGGAAATGCTAATGCTTCTTTATGAACTAATACAGCATCACATCCTAAAAAATTAAATCCTTCTTTTTTATCAATAACTCCAGCGGGATAATTTCTACCTAATCAAGGACATTCTACAATTTTAATACCACCAATTTCTACAATTTTACCATCTTTTAATGCTTGACTTGCACTATCACTACCTAATGTAGTTGTTGATAATAATACTAATGGTTTAAAAAAACTAGATACTCATAATGTATAATCTTCTTCATCTGTACCAATATATTCATCAGTAATTCTTGCTTTTAATGTTGCTAATGTATTTGATATTTTTAATCATAATAACATTCTATAATCATCTATTTTTGGATTACTTGGTAATGCAATTTTAATAATTTCATTATCTTTTGCTGTTTTAACTGCTAATGATAATAATTTTGCTACTAAATAAGTTTCTACTGTTTTTGCTTTTGCATCAATTCAACTAGATGCTAAACTATCTGATACAAGAACATTACCATCTTCATATCTTGCACCTAATCTTTTTAAATCTAATGTTTCTTCTTCAAAAACAATTTGTTTCTTTTTATCTAATAAAATTTGTTCAACTCTTGTGGCTGTTAAATCATTAGCACCAGCACCAGCATTATAATCATCTGTAAGATTTTTTTTAGTAATATTATAAATAGCAGTACCAGCATCTAATTGTTCTCTATTTTCTACTGTAGCATTAATTAATGCAACTCTTTTTGATAATAAAACTTTTAAATTTTTAATATATTTAACTGATAAATCTAATTTACCAGTTGGATTACTTGGGTCATTAATTGTTGTTGATTGTGTTGTAATAATTGCCATATTTTTAACCTACCATTCCTATTTTTCTAGTATCTACTTCATCTTCTTTTTTTTCTTTAAATTTATCTTTTATATCTAAAGAATTACTAATATTTGTATCTTTATTTTTATTAAATAAATGTGGAAAATCTTTATTTAATAATGATAATTCTTCTTCAATATCTTCTTTATCTCCAAGATATCTTTTTAATAAATTAATATTTTCTTGTGATAAATCATATTTTTTATAACTTTCTGAATGTCTAATTTCTCTATCTTTATCAGTTTTTTCTTTATATAAAGCATTATATTTTTCTTCTAATTCTTTATTTCTACTTTCTAATTCTTTATATTTATCTTCTAAAGTTGGTTCTTTAGATTCTTCAGTTTCTGGTTCTTTTTCTACACTTTCTTCTGATTTTGTTACATTTTCTTCCTTTTTTTCTACACTTTCTTGTTCATCTTTTTTTTCTTCCATAGTATTACTTCCTTTCATTTCATTTTCATTTAACATAATTACCACCACCTTTCTAAGTTGAACTTTTAGGATTAATTACTAATGACGTAGTTTGAAGATTTCAATTAGCAGATGATGCTCCCATATAAAGTTTTGATACTAATGTTGTTATAAATTGGTATTGAACTACGATTAAGTTATCATCTTGACTTTGATATGCTTTTGTTTTAAAAGCCATTATTTTAAATCAAATACTATTTGGTAAATTTTTACCACTAGTTGTTTGAATATCATTAGTTCATATTAAATCATTAATATATATATTATTTAATCTTTCTGCATTTGTTAAAGAAGCAGTTTGATTAATTCCTATACCACCATAATCTTCATTTTTTATATTAAATGTTCAATTATTATTACTATCATTATGATTTCCAGAATCATTGTTATAAGTATTATCATTATCTTGAAAAAGAGCAGTGTTATTTTGGTCATCTGGGAAATTACCAATATCATTTAAATTTATTTTAATAGGTGTAAATCAATTTTTATTATTTATATATTTTTCTGCTAATGGTCTATCATCATATATTGCATTCATATTAAAATTAAATGTTAAACTTTCATAATCTTCTTTAAATTTATCAACATTATCATAACCATATTGATTTACATAAATACTAATACTATTATGAAACTTACCTTTAACATCTTCTAAAATATGTGGTCTCATTTGATAATTTAAACTTGCATTTTCTAATGGAGAATTAATATTATTATTAATTCCATATTGACTTTGATTACTTAAATCAATAAATATAGGGTGCGCTCTTGGTATTAATGGTGGTGGTTGTATTGCTTGTGGATAATTAAATGGTTTGTCAAATTTAAAAGTATTATTTGCTAAAATAAATGTATTTTGAATTAATCTACTATTATTACTTGCTTTACCTACTGTTTGATAAGTACCACTTCAAATAATAAAATTATCATTAATAGCACCACTTCTATTATTAGGCATACTATAAAATGTTATTTTAAAATTACTTTTACCAACAACTTTAATATCAATCATATCAATTGCTCATTTAACAATATTTGTATTAGTAAAATCTGATGTAACTAATAAAGGATTTATATTATTATCTTGTGGTAATAAATTAATTAATTCATTATTTGTTTGATTAATTTGAGCAAGATTATCTGTTGTTAATGTTTGATTACCAATAGCATCACCAGTATTTAAATTAAATTGATAAATATTCATATTATCTGTTAAATTAAATGTAAATGATGTCATATGACTTGCTGTTCCTAATACAGATTGAATAGTATCTGGTGTTTCATTTCTAAATACATCTAATGGAATTAATGCTGGATTAGTACTTTGTGAACTATATAATAATGTTGTATAAAAATTATATAATTCAGCAGATATTAAACCATTTATATAAGGAAATTGAGGTATTAATAAATTACTTGATAATTTAGCACCAATATCTAATCCACCAACAAAAGCATTCATAAATGAACCAAATAATGGAATAGTATTAAGATTAATTTTAATAGTTTCTCTAACTGTTAAAGGTATTTCACTAATAGGATTATAAATAAAATAATGTAATGCATTAATAGTATTTAATTGCTTAAATTTATTATTATTCATATTATAATGAGTATTACCAATAAATTTTTTAGTATTTTTATTATAATATTGAAAATATGGATTACCAGCAGTTGCATAATTATAATCTTCTATTTCAGCACCATTTAAAAAATTATTATCTCAATAATTTACTAATCTATTAGAAACATCTAATTTATTAGTATTCTTAGTTTTTTCAACATTAGTTCTTAAATGACCTTCATAATGTTTAGTTGCTCCATCATCATAATTTGGAGAAATTACTTTTTGTCAATCTTGATAACTATCCATTGTACTTTCACCACGTACAGTTAATACATAATTAGTTTCTGGTAATGCTTGAAAACTTACTGGGTCATAAGTTGAACATTGATATTGTCATGGAAATAATAATTTACTTGGATATTGTCTATATTTATGCTGTTTAGTATTAATAGGATTATTATCAATATCTCTACCCCATAATGCTATTGAAATAGGTTTTACTGAACCATAAAAAGATATTTGACAATGAGTAACTGGTAATGGTGTTAAATAATTACTATCTAAAATAATATTATTATTTTCATCTAATGTTGGTAATGCTACTGGGTCACCTGGCGCACCTAATTGTACATATTGATTAATTGCTAATCCACTATGTGCTAATTTATCATTTAATGAACTAAAAGTACATTGAATATATGCAAGTTCTTTATTTTCATTATTATAAGTTTTACTTGCAACTTCTAATATATATCATTGTCTATCAACTTTAATTGATTTATCAGTATTTATAACTTTATTAATTTCTGGAATCATATAAAGTTTATAAAGATTTGAAACAATATTATTAATAAAATTAAAATTCTTTTTTTCATTTGGAATATTAATAACTACATTTTTAATGGCTTGTTCTTGAATAAAAGCATTATTTGCTGGAGTAGCACTATAAGTAATACCTAATTGGTCACTTAAAATATTTCCATAAAATACATCACCAATTTGTAATTGTTTATATGCTTCATCTGGATTATCTTTATTTTGAATAGGATAATAAGAATGGTCTCAAACTGCTTGTATTGCTTCTCTACCAGTATATATTTTTGCAAATGAAGTATAATCATTAGGAATACTAGTTGGTGGTTTATATCCAGTTTCTGTTGAATTTATAGCACCTAAAATAATAGTAAAAGGACATACACGAAATTGTAAATCTTTATTTTGTGTAAAATCTTTTTCAATTTCCCCAGTTGATTTTCAAACTGTTTTAATTAATTGATGATTTATTTTCGGTATCATTCCCATTTTTAGTTTCTCCATCAACATCTTTTATTAATTTATTTTCAAATTCAATTTCTTCTTTTTTATAATTTCTATTTTCTTTTAAAATTTGTTGTG
Organism: Spiroplasma endosymbiont of Danaus chrysippus; assembly: GCF_902809815.1. GTDB lineage: Bacteria > Bacillota_I > Bacilli_A > Mycoplasmatales > VBWQ01 > Spiroplasma_E. The sequence goes on from NZ_CADDIL010000003.1 coordinate 86,129, forward strand.
CTTCTTCTTCACTAACACCATTACGTTTCATAATAATACGTTTTCTATTAGTTAAATCTAATGCTAATTCCATTTCATGAATTTCAAGTGATTTTAATCTATCTGTAATAGTATTTTCTTTAATTTCAAATGTTCATTTAGATTTATCACCATCTAATCCCATTAATATAAAACATCTTTGAAATATTTCATTTCAATCACTTTGATTTAAAGTTCTTTTAATTCTTGTAGTTTCCATATCACGAGAATTAGTAATTAATACTTCTGCTTCAGTTTTTTGACTTGTAGTATCATTTACTGGACTATAGCCACTACCTTCAAATGCTTTATCAATAATAAATTGAATAAATTCTGCATATTTATCTAATATTGGACTACCTTGTAAAATAGCAATTGGTGGTGTTCCACTAGTACTTCCTAAACTTCTTAAATTTGCTTGTAAAATAAATTTACCTATTAATTTTTTTAAATCAAAAGCAGTTTTAGATTGATTTATTTCTTATTCAGTAATATCTAAAAATACACGAGTAACATTATATTCAAGTTCATGTTCAATTGATTCAAATGTTTTATTTAATAATTTTTGTAATTTTTTAATTGGAGTCATATCTGGATAATAATCACCAATAACTCCACCAAAGAAATTCTTTTTAGGTAAATTTTGCATAAATTTAACTGGAATAATACCTAAATTATGATTTTCTATTAATGGTAATTGTAAATCTTTACTTATTTTTTCTTGTAATCCATCTAATGTAATAAAATCACTAGTAAAATATCTAATTATTTGATTTGGAGTATATGTTGTTTTAACATAAATACTTTGGTCATCATATTGTAATCTTGACCATGTTGAAGCACTTTGTTCAGTATCTAATACTCTTGCAACCCGTGATTGAGCATAAGGTTGAGCAAAATTTAATGATATTCTACCAGTTTTACTTTTATCAATTTGAACAATACTATAACCATAACCAGATTTAATATGACAATCTTGATAAAATAATGAATCTAAATTATTTCATTCTTTTAATTTTTCAATTGCTCTTTTATATTCTTCATGTTCACTAGTTAATGTATAACCATTACCCCATAATAATTTAGAAGCATGATTTGCTATAATTTCTTGAAGATTTATCATACATCAATTAGGAGTTAATATTTCAGTATTATGATTATTCATATGTTATTTCCTTTCAAAATAAGGATTTATATTTGCACTTAAATTTCTAATATATGGCTCAATTGCATAATCAAATGCATCTCGTAAATGGTCGTTACCCGGCAAAGGTATTTGTTTAATACTTTTTTCATCTCATATTGCTAATCTAAATTCATCTAATAATTCTTGTGCATTCATACTAATATTTAAGCGTTCTGAAGCCATTAAAGCCACATTCTTACCTATTCTAAATTCAAGTCTTAATTTCACACAATCTTTAAAATATAGCCATGAATTAACTTGATATTTAATCGCTGTATCATTTAACATTTCAATAAATGTATAATTACTAAAATCACAATATACAGTTAAACCATATTCATATAACAAATTATTTTCTTTTGCTAATTTAATATAAAACTCAACTACTAATCTTGCTAATTGTTTATTATCATAACGAATTAATTTATTTTCTATTTTTAAACAATCAATAACATTAACAAATTTAAAATTATAATCAAAACCTATTAATAAACATGCTAATGCATCATCTTTAAACCCATAATCTAATCCAGCACTAAATCTATAACTTGGTTGTAATAAACGTGATATCTTATGAATTAAATGTGTATATATTCCACCAGATTCATAACCTACTAAACCATGACTTCTGACTCTTGCAGATATTGGGTCTAGAGCTTCTAATTCTAATAAACTTTCACCTTCATGTTTTGGTAATAAATAATTAAGTTTTCAATTTTGATAATGAATAATTCTTTTATCTTTTTCATTAAAATAAAATTGTTCATATTCATTAATAATTTGCTTTTCATTTTGTGGATAATAAGTAACTACATTTTTAATATAATAATTTAAAATACTTCAAGGATTACAACTATTAATTTCTAATAATTGACTACAACCACGAATAGCATCTGCCATATCTTGTCAATCTTTTTCAGCAATTTGATGTGCTTCATCAACATGTCTAATTACATAATCATATTTTGAATTATCTGGTAAACCAGTTAATTTAATTTCACTATTATTTTGTTTATATAAAGCACGACATTCAATTTCACTATCTTTATATTTAATAGTTTTACGTGTTTCAGAAAGTGTATAATCTAACCCAATTGCAAATAATACTCATCTATTTTTTAATTGATTTCAAGTATCATATAATTGTTCACTCATATTTCTAAAAACATAAGTTTTAACTTTTGTATTAGGTAATACAGTTGCTTTACATTCAAAATCAAAATCTTGAATAGTTTTACCAGATTTACGACTAACTAATTGGTCAATTCTTTTAACAGTTAAAGATTTTTTATAATACATTTGTTTTAAAATATCATTAAGATATCCAAAATGTTCTAACATTTATTTTTACTCTTATTTTCTAAACTAATTGCTATAGGGGCTGTATTATCACTACTTTTTATATCAATTTTTGTAGATAAATGATATTCTTTCACAAATGCTCTTTCTAAATATCATGCAGTATTATTTGCATTTGCTTTTAAATATCTTTGTGTATTAATATGGCGTATTTGTAAATATGCTCAATTAATTTGTTGTAAAAAAGTATTTCTCTTTTTTTGTTTTCAACTATAAAGAGTATTTTCTGTAATATTTAAATAAACTAACATACCAATTTTAGTAGGTACTTCATCAAACTCTTTACAATGAATAAAATAATTTTCTAATGCTTCTCTTAATTTTGTAGCATCATTAAAAATTGTTCTTATTTTTATTTTTTCTTCTTGCACATAAAAATCTCCTTTCATATGCTTTAAAAATACAAAAATTTATGCTATAATTAATATAATCTTTAAGTTAGAACTGCCTTGTAAATAACTTATTAACTTTATTAATTACTTCATATATCTTTTTATTTAATTTTTATAATATAATTATAACAAAAAATAGCAGTTATATTGCTATTTTTTTATTTCTTTTTTTAAATTTAAACATTTTCTTAACTTTATTTCCTAAACTTTTTCAAAACTTAAATTCTGGATGTTGTGATTTATACATAATCATAGCGCCAATAACAGTACCAATAATATTTAAAGAAATGGTAAACAATACGATTCCAAAAGGATTATTTTTTTCACATAACTCTCACCCTAAATTAATTAAATGAAGGGAAAATGCTATTCATGCTAATGATAAGGGAACTAACATAATATAAAATACAGTCATAGGTGGGTCTACTTCTTTTATTTCAGTTAACAATAAATAATCCATTTTACTTTCCTTTTCTATTTATATTTTTCTTTATTGTACATTATTTTATTAAAAAAGAAAAGATAACTAATAAAAGTTATCTCTAAACGTTGCAATAGATTTGCTAGTTATTTCAATCGTTCTTTATTATTATACTCTAAAACCAAACATTTTTCAACAATAATTTAGTAAATTTGTTAGAATAGTTAGGATTAAAAAATAAATAGAAAGGTGTTAAAAAATGTTTAATTATAAAAATAATCTTGAATATGAAATTAATAGAATTATAACAAATCATGTTAATAAAATCCATGCTTTTGATGAATATTTTTTTTCAAAATAGAGATAAAGATAGATATAAAGTTGCTAAAAAATGTAATCGTAGTATTATTTTTGAATTTGGTAAAATGATTTTTAATCAAAGAGTTTATTGAGATAAATTAAAAAAAGAATATTATTATCCAGTTTATGAAGAGTTTAATATTGAAAAAAGAGCAAAAATTATTAGTTGATTAAAAGACGAAATAATATCATATATTGGAAGAAAGAAACATTATCAAGATATTCAAGATATTTTAAAATTTACTTATGTTTCAAAAGTAACAATTAGTAAAATTCATAAAAATGCAAAAGTGCAAGAAAAATTACCAGAACAAAAATTTAAAGTTAAAAATAGTGAATTTATTTATATTAATGCTGATGATTGTTATGTTCCAGTTTGAAATAAAAATCATAAAAGAGAAATGCAAAAAATTCGTAGTATTAGTTACAATACTGGTAAAAAACAAATAGGTAAAAATAGAAATAAGTTATCAAATAAAATTTATACTTTTATGGGTGATTATAAATATAGTCCTAAAGAAGATTATTTACAAGCAAATCCAACAGTTGATTTTACTTGAAATGGATTAAAAAAATATTATGAATTTGAAAATGCTAAATTAGTAGTTTCTGGTGATGGTGCTGGATGAATATATAATTTAGCAAAATATTTGGGCGCTTATTATGTATTAGATAAATATCATGCTTTTTATTATTTATGAACTGCATATAAACCTGATAAAAGAAAAAATAAAGTTAATCCAGAAAATTTAAAAAACTTTTTAAGGTCTTGAAAATATTTTTGTAATGGTCAATATGATGAGTTAATAGCATTTTTAATTGAAACCAAAGTAAATAAAGAAACTTTAAGAATTTTTGAAAATAATAAAGAAGGTATTATTAATCAACCTGCTGATTGAAATATTGGCTGTAGTGCTGAAAGTGATATTCAACATTTAGTTAAATCTCAAACTAAAGGTGCAAAAATATATGCTTATCCAACGTTAATTAATATGTTAATGGCTAGAGCCAATTATTTAAATAGTAGAAATTATATTAATAGTGCTTAAAGTAATACAATTTAATATTTTTTAATTCTAATTTTAAGATTAGTATTTTTGTGTTGTTTAAATGTAATTTTGTAATTATATTTTTTAATCTTTTTAAATTTTATGATATAATTTAATTAACAAATATTTAGATTTGCTAGTTTTATTGTTTGAAGTTAGAAAATCTATCCGTTATATTTATTCGTCCTAGATTTACTTAAAATATTTTTTCATTCAAGATTATGTATTTAAATAAAGTAATTTTTATATGACCTAAATGAGGACCTTAATATTTTTTAAAGATTATTTTAAGTAAATCTAAAAATATTTACATTAAATATAAAAGGAGAATACAATTATGTCAAAAAATGAAAGTAAATTTCAAGTAGATGCTACTTGCTACTTAGCCCTTTTTACTAGACCATTAATTTAAAAAAAACTTGAATGTATTCAAAAAACAATTGTGTTATACAATTAACACTAATTTTGACATGAAAGGATTTTTAATAATGGATAAAATTAAACAAATAGCATTAGTAATTAACAAGTTAAATATCAAACAAAAAATTCAAATTATTGATGATAGCAAAAACCAATATTCAATTAGATATCTTTGCCAACATCTTCAACTAAACCGATCAACATATTATTTTGTAAAAAACAAACAAAACCCTATTAAAAAAGAAAAAAATCAAATTAGTAATTGTACACATAAATATCAAGAATTATGCCAACTTTTACTTGAATTTCATTTTACAAGAAAAGGACAAATTTATGGCTATTTACGAATTTTTTCAGCATTTAAAGAATGATTAAAACAATACAAACATATTATTTTAAATCTAGAATTATCAACAAAACAAATGCGAAAAATTATGAAAGATCACAATCTTCAAGGATTAAAACAAACTAAAAATAACTATCCTAAAAACAAAAAAAATCCAAATAAGTGAATACCTACAATGGATAAAGTAAACAAAGATTATAAAAGTACAACCTCTTCAAATCAAATTTGATCAATGGACACTAAACAAATAAATACTAAAGAAGGTTGATTATATCTTTTTGTAATTATTGATTTTTATTCAAATAATATTGTAAGCTATAATACATGTTCAAACAAATCCTATCAAGATTTAATTCTTCCTGCACTTGAAAAAATAAATCAACAATTCTCTTGAAACCAAGTAAAAAACGTTATTTTACACTCAGATAACGCCAACGAATTTTATTGTCAAGACATCACAAATTGAGCTGCTGATAAGCAAATAATTTTAAGCAAAAAACAACCTTATGATATTGGTGGCAATGTAATATCTGAAAACTGATTTTCTCATTTATCTCAAGAATGACTACCTAAAGGTTCAAATCAATATTTTTCTCTCAATGAAGCTATAAATGATGTAAACCAATATATTATGTTTTATAATTACGAAAGAATACATTCTAAATTTCTAAAACCACCAATTTCACAAATAAAAATTTAAAACTGTCTATCCAAAAGTGGTCCAGTATTTAGGGCTAACCACCGTTAATAACTTTTTTTCAACTTTTTGTAATTGTTTAATAAAATCATTAATAGTACCGTTATTTTTAACAATAAAATCAATATCTTTATTTAAAATTAAATATTTTTTTTGTTGATTTAATAATGAAATAACTTGTAAATCATTAACATTATCACGTTCTTTTATTCGTTGGATTTTTTTATCTTCTTCAGCCTCAATTAAAAGAATTTTATCAACTAATAAATTTAAATTTGCATTAAATAATACTGCACAATCAATAACAATTAATTCTTGCTGTATTTTATTACGAATAATATCTTCTTCAACAATTTTTATCATTTTTGGTCAAATAATATTTTCTAATTTACGTAAAATATGAGGGTGTTGAAATGCTTCATACCGTAATTTTATTTTATTAATTGTTTTATCATTATTAATAAAAGTATCACCGAATTCATTAATTAATGCTTTTTTTGTTTCTTTTAGTGTATAAATATGTTTAACAACTTTATCAACAAAAATAACATACGCACCTTTATTTTGAAAAAAATTTGTAGCAGTTGTCTTACCTACTCCCGCTTCACCAATAATACCAATAATCATGAATTCACCCTTACTTATGTTCAATTTGATAACTTGCAAGAATACCAATCATTGCTGCATTATCAGTACAGTATTCTAATTTTGGAACAATTATTTTTAAATTTGGATATTTAATTTTTAAATTTAATACTGCTAATCTTAATTGCTGATTAGCACTAACTCCTCCTGCTAAAACTAAAGTTTTTGGATTATGTTTTTTTAATGCTAATTCAATTTTATTAATCAATACTTGAATAACTGTTGTTTGAAAAGAAGTTGCAAAATTATTAAATTGTAACTTACCTTTTTCTTTATTTATCAAATTAGCACAGGCTGATTTTAAACCACTAAAACTAAAATCTAAACTATTATCATTTTTAGGTAATGGTAATTTATAAGTTTGTTTTCCCAATTTAGCACTTCGTTCAATTTCAGGACCACCCGGATATTTTAAACCTAACATTCTTGCAACTTTATCATAACATTCACCAACAGCATCATCTAATGTTTGACCAAGTATAGTGAAATTTAAATGTTCATTTGCCAACATCAACTGTGTATGACCACCACTAACTAATAAACCAAGTACTGGAAATTCTCATTCATTATTAATTAAAGAAGCATACAAATGTCCATACAAATGATTACACGGAAGCAATGGCTTTTCTAAATAAGCAGCAATAGTTTCTGCTATAATTTTACCTACGTGTAAACAACTAGCCAGACCAGGAGTATTAGTATAAGCAACAAAATCAATATCCATAATTGAAATGTTAGATTTTTCAATTGCTGTTTGTAAGACAGTAGCAATATTTTCACTATGAGCTCGTGCTGCTAATTCTGGAACAACACCACCATATTGTTGATGAAGCTTAATTTGTGAAGCAATAATATTACTTAAAACGTTTTTATCTTTAATAACAGCAACACTAGTTTCATCACAACTAGTTTCTATCGCTAAGATTATCATCAATATCCTCTTCTTTATAATAAGCAACTGCTGATTCTAAAGCTAAAATCATCATTTTTTTAAAACTAGTTTCACGTAATGCTGCTGAAATTGATTCACCGGTAATAAAAGAATCAGAAATTGTTAATAAACAAGCCGCATTTTTTTCTAAATGTTTTGCATTAGCAAATAAGGCAAAAGATTCCATTTCTACTGCTAAGCATTTACTAATTAAAGGATTAGTTTTATAATCATTATCATTAATACGATAAAATACATCACTTGAATGAATTAAACCCGATCTTAAATTTATTTTTTCACTTACTATATACGAAGAATTTTCATTTTTTTGCTGATCAAATTCATTATCAATTTTTTGTGCCACTTTATTAATAATTTTGCTAATATTACCAACAGATTCAATTTGATTTTCATCAATATTAGCAGCATATTTAGCGAAAGTAGATTCACTATATACTTTAGTAGTATTAATAATATCATAAACTTTAACATCTTTTTGATATGAACCAGCGCTACCAACACGAATAATACAGTCAACATCATAAAATTTAAATAACTCATATGAATATATACCAATTGAAGGCATACCCATACCACTAGCAGCAATAGTAATATTATATCCTTTATATTTTCCAGTAAACATTAACATATTACGAACATTATTTACTTGTTTTCAATCTTGTAAAAAATTAGAAGCAATAAATTGAGCACGTAATGGATCACCTGGCATAATTACTACTTTTGCAATTTGATCACGAGCAGCTTTGATATGAGCTGTTGAAATTTTTTCTTTATTTTCCATATATTCTCCTTTTTTTAAATAATAATAGTTATTATAATATATTGTTAATTTAGTAACAACATTAATATTTTTAATGACTAGTTTTTTATTTTAAAAATTAAATTTAATTTTATAACTTTTCATACTAATTAAAGAAAATAAAAAATATTCTAAAAAAAGTTTAATCAACACCTTTTTTAGTTTTTTAGTATAATTTATTAAAACTAAATAATGTTTAGTTTATAAAAAACTCATTACTTTATTTTAAAGTAAATGAGTTTTTATTTTAAAAAGGTGGGAAACATAAATGTTTAAAAATTTAACTAAAGGAAATAAAAAAGAAATAGAAGAATGCCAAAGAAAAATGAAAAGTTCTTCTGAAAATCGCAAATATTTACAACAAAAAATATATTTTGAATGAGAAAAATTAGATGGTGGTTAGCCCTAAATACTGGACCACTTTTGGATAGACAGTTTTAAATTTTTATTTGTGAAATTGGTGGTTTTAGAAATTTAGAATGTATTCTTTCGTAATTATAAAACATAATATATTGGTTTACATCATTTATAGCTTCATTGAGAGAAAAATATTGATTTGAACCTTTAGGTAGTCATTCTTGAGATAAATGAGAAAATCAGTTTTCAGATATTACATTGCCACCAATATCATAAGGTTGTTTTTTGCTTAAAATTATTTGCTTATCAGCAGCTCAATTTGTGATGTCTTGACAATAAAATTCGTTGGCGTTATCTGAGTGTAAAATAACGTTTTTTACTTGGTTTCAAGAGAATTGTTGATTTATTTTTTCAAGTGCAGGAAGAATTAAATCTTGATAGGATTTGTTTGAACATGTATTATAGCTTACAATATTATTTGAATAAAAATCAATAATTACAAAAAGATATAATCAACCTTCTTTAGTATTTATTTGTTTAGTGTCCATTGATCAAATTTGATTTGAAGAGGTTGTACTTTTATAATCTTTGTTTACTTTATCCATTGTAGGTATTCACTTATTTGGATTTTTTTTGTTTTTAGGATAGTTATTTTTAGTTTGTTTTAATCCTTGAAGATTGTGATCTTTCATAATTTTTCGCATTTGTTTTGTTGATAATTCTAGATTTAAAATAATATGTTTGTATTGTTTTAATCATTCTTTAAATGCTGAAAAAATTCGTAAATAGCCATAAATTTGTCCTTTTCTTGTAAAATGAAATTCAAGTAAAAGTTGGCATAATTCTTGATATTTATGTGTACAATTACTAATTTGATTTTTTTCTTTTTTAATAGGGTTTTGTTTGTTTTTTACAAAATAATATGTTGATCGGTTTAGTTGAAGATGTTGGCAAAGATATCTAATTGAATATTGGTTTTTGCTATCATCAATAATTTGAATTTTTTGTTTGATATTTAACTTGTTAATTACTAATGCTATTTGTTTAATTTTATCCATTATTAAAAATTCTTTCATGTCAAAATTAGTGTTAATTGTATAACACAATTGTTTTTCGAATACATTCAAGTTTTTTTTAAATTAATGGTCTAGTAAAAAGGGCTAAGTAGCAAGTAGCAAGTAGCATTCTAATAAATAACCAAAATTTAAAAACTAAAATCAAAAATTTTAATAAAAAAGTAATATCTTATTGACATTAAATAAATAAAAATGTCTTTAAAGTTTTAAAGACATTTTTATTAAACTCATTTATTAAACAATATTATCAATTTACAAAGATAAATCTTTTTTAATAAGAAAATAATTTCCTAATGGAAATAAACCAAGAGGTACTATTAACATTATTGGATATTGTCAAGCAAAATCTAATGCTCTAACAGAAAAAAGCGGTGCTTTTGCTACTTCTGTAACACCGGGAGCGGGTGTTATATTTGGAATATCACCAAACTTAAATGGAGAATTAAATAAAGAAGCAATTGTCATATATTTAAAATATTTAAGGTATTCAAGTCCAGGCATAAAAGAGAATAATGTCATTGTTTGAAACAAAATAAATACTGTTGAAATACATGTTGCTACTGAAAGAGAAATAACTGACTTATTAAAGTAACTAATAAAAGTTCAATTAATTGATGCTCAAAGTAAAGCCAATAATATTAAACCCAAATTATATAAAACAAGATATCCAAATTCTTGAAGTTTAAAATCTTGAAATCTAATTGGAAAAATAATTAATTGAAAAACAAAAATTGAACCATATAATATTAATATTGAAGAAAGCAAAACAAAAAGTTTTGAATTTAAAATAGTTTTTCTAGACATTGGCATTGTTAATCATGAAGCTAAATAACCTTTATCAATTTCTTTAGAAACTAAAATATGATTTAAAATTAAACTAAAAGAAAAAATTAATATTAACCCCGGAATACCAAAAAAAACAAAATTAAGATAATTCATGCCACCTAATCCACCTAAACCTAATACTCCATGTTCTTCACCAATTAATGTCGTAGTTGGAGCAAGATAATCTTGTGTTAAAATGGGAGCTATTAAAATGCATAAAATTATAAAAAATAATATTAATGGAATTTTAATATTTTTAAATTGTGATTTAACAAATCTAAAATTAATCATTAAAATTTACCTCATCCTTATAAAATTTAATAAAATATTCTTCTAAACTAAATGGTAATTCTTTAAAATTATCAACTTTATAAAGTGATAATTCTTTTAAAAACTTATCAACATTAGTACTTAAAACATTCAGTTTAATAACTTTTGTTATATTATTTTTTTCAATAATATCTCATTTTTTATTTAAGAAATCATTATAATCTTTCACTGTTGAAAATTTAATTTCATAATTTTTCTTAGCAGAATTTTGTATTTCCTTAATTGATATTTCAGAAATTATTTTCCCTTTTTTAATAACAGCAACTTTATCACATATATTTTCAATTTCGCCAAAAATATGAGAACTCATAAATATTGTTGCACCTTCATTTTTAGAATTTCTAATTAAAGTATTAAACCTTTCTTGCATTAAAGGATCTAAACCTGAAGTTGGTTCATCTAAAACTAAAACTTTTGGTTTATGCATAAAAACTGAAATAATCGCTACTTTTTGTTTCATACCCTTAGACATTTTTTTAATTTTTCTTTTTGCATCAAGTTCAAAATAATTAATTAATTTTTCAACATATGCCCAAGAAATATTTTTTCTAATATTAGCTACTGTCTTTAAATAAGCAATTCCTGACATATAATCAGGCAATGTTACTTCACCAGCTAAATAGCCAAGAGATTCCATAATTTTTGCCGATTCTTTTCAACAATCATAATCTAAAATCTTTGCAAAACCAGTATCAGATTTAATAAAACCTATCATTTGTCTAATAACAGTAGTTTTTCCAGCACCATTAGGACCAATAAAACCATAAACTTCACCTTTATTGATTGAAATATTAATATCAAAACAACCAATATTTGGAGAATATTCTTTAGTTAAATTTTTTAATTGAATTATATTCATATTTTCCTCCAAACTAAACTAATTCATGAAATTATTATAAACCAAAAAGAAGAAAATATAAATAATGATATGTTTCTTTTTTATAAAAGAATCTTTAATATACTTATTTTCAAGTTTTATAAAATATTATCATTTAATTAAATTAAATAATTAAACGTTTCCTAACTCACGAAAACGAAATGAAGTTTTATTTAGTTTCTTTAACTCTCGTTTATTTAAAATATAAATAATTATTCCGGCAATTAAACCAACTAAAACACAAACGATAGCAATAATTAATAAAATTTGAATTCCCTGCAATGAATAATTTCGATGACCATCAACCACATAAGAATTATTTGGCAATTTTCCAATGGCTGAAGCGACATAATTAAATCAAGCATCTGGAGTAAAAGCAATTCAAGAAATTAATGATATTGTACTAGCATAACTATTTTTTTCCATTGGTAATTCTCCAACTTGAACAAATCTTAACGTCAATAATGCTCAACCCACACAACCAATAAACATAAAAAGTAAACACATTATAACTTGAAATAAAATTTGAACTGCTTTTGATGACTGTAAAAATCAAGCATTACCTCAACCAGGGATAACTACATATAAAGAGCATGCAATCATTCCAACTAATAATAAAAATATTAAACCCAAAACGTAAGACTTTCACTTATCAGCTCAACGACCAATTGGACTAGCAACTAAAAATATTAAACCATATGAACGAATTCCACCAAGAATAGTTACTACACCAACAGTAACACCAACTTCTGTTAAAGCATCTTTCATATAAGCTACTTAGCCCTTTTTACTAGACCATTAATTTAAAAAAAAATTGAATGTATTCGAAAAACAATTGTGTTATACAATTAACACTAATTTTGACATGAAAGGATTTTTAATAATGGATAAAATTAAACAAATAGCATTAGTAATTAACAAGTTAAATATCAAACAAAAAATTCAAATTATTGATGATAGCAAAAACCAATATTCAATTAGATATCTTTGCCAACATCTTCAACTAAACCGATCAACATATTATTTTGTAAAAAACAAACAAAACCCTATTAAAAAAGAAAAAAATCAAATTAGTAATTGTACACATAAATATCAAGAATTATGCCAACTTTTACTTGAATTTCATTTTACAAGAAAAGGACAAATTTATGGCTATTTACGAATTTTTTCAGCATTTAAAGAATGATTAAAACAATACAAACATATTATTTTAAATCTAGAATTATCAACAAAACAAATGCGAAAAATTATGAAAGATCACAATCTTCAAGGATTAAAACAAACTAAAAATAACTATCCTAAAAACAAAAAAAATCCAAATAAGTGAATACCTACAATGGATAAAGTAAACAAAGATTATAAAAGTACAACCTCTTCAAATCAAATTTGATCAATGGACACTAAACAAATAAATACTAAAGAAGGTTGATTATATCTTTTTGTAATTATTGATTTTTATTCAAATAATATTGTAAGCTATAATACATGTTCAAACAAATCCTATCAAGATTTAATCCTTCCTGCACTTGAAAAAATAAATCAACAATTCTCTTGAAACCAAGTAAAAAACGTTATTTTACACTCAGATAACGCCAACGAATTTTATTGTCAAGACATCACAAATTGAGCTGCTGATAAGCAAATAATTTTAAGCAAAAAACAACCTTATGATATTGGTGGCAATGTAATATCTGAAAACTGATTTTCTCATTTATCTCAAGAATGACTACCTAAAGGTTCAAATCAATATTTTTCTCTCAATGAAGCTATAAATGATGTAAACCAATATATTATGTTTTATAATTACGAAAGAATACATTCTAAATTTCTAAAACCACCAATTTCACAAATAAAAATTTAAAACTGTCTATCCAAAAGTGGTCCAGTATTTAGGGCTAACCACCTAATATGCAAAAGTAGACTGGAACATGTACATCCCAAAAACAAAAATACCACAAAGAGGCTTTTTAGTAATCTGTGTTTCTTTGTTTTACAAAGTACTAGTTCAGATTAATTCTGTCTTCAAATTTTATCATAAAATGAGCAATTGCTGTATTTCAATTTTGAATAGGCAATGTTCATTTTTTTGTGATATTTTCAATTGCTAAGTAAAAAATTTTAAAAACTGCCATATCATTAGGAAAAACTTTTTTATTTCTAATAACTTTTCGTAATTGGCTATTAACAGATTCAATAGCATTTGTAGTATAAATTACCCTTTTAATTTCTGCTGGATAACTAATAAAAACCATTAAATTTTCTCAATTTTTATATCAAGATTTAGCAATTTGTGGATATTGTTTATTTCATTTACTTTCAAATGATTCTAAAGCTTGCATTGCTTGTTCTTCACTACATGCTGTATAAATTGGCTTTAAATCGATAACTAGAGACTTTCGATGTTTGTATGAAACATATTTTAAGCTATTTCTAATTTGATGAACTATGCATAATTGATGTTCAGTTTTAGGATAAACTGATTGTATTGCCTCTGACATGCCTGTTAAATTATCACTACAAGCAATAAGAATATCATTTAAGCCTCGATTTTTCATTTCTGTAAAATTATTTAATCAGAATTTAGCACCTTCATTTTCACTAATTCATAAACCTAAAACATCTTTTTTACCTTCTAAATCAACTCCTAAAGCTATATAAACTGATTTGTTAATAATACGTTTATCCTGACGTACTTTAACTACGATACAATCAAAATAAATGATTGGATAAACACTATCTAATGGACGATTTTGCCATGCTTTGACATCATCAATGACATCATCAGTAATTTGACTAATTACGCTTTCGCTAATATCTGCGCCATCATATAACTCTTGCAACTGCATTCTAATATCTGATAAAGTCATACCTTTTGCATATAGTGAAAGAACTTGTTGATCAAAACCATCAAATCTTCTCTGTCTTTTTGTGATTATTACTGGTTCAAAATTACTATTACGATCTCTTGGTACATCAATTTCAATTTTACCTTGTTGAGTTATTAATTTTTTTGATGTTGTACCATTACGAACATTGTCATTATTACTGCGTTGATTTCTTTCGTGTCCTAAATAATTTTGCATCTCAGAATTCAACATTTTTTCTACCAATCGTTTAGTTAATTCTTTATATAAGCCTCCCTCTTTAAAAACTGTTGTTAAATCCTCAGTATTTTCTAATAATAAATCTACTGCTTTTGATATTGGATCATTGTTATTAAGATTATCTTTTTTAGCCATCTGTAACTCACTCTTTCTAGATATATAAATTATATTTACTAGAATTAATTAAACATAGTTATTTTTGTAAGTCACACAGATTACTAAACATTCCCAAATTTTTTCACTATATGCAAAAGGTATGACTTTATCAGATATTAGAATGCAGTTGCAAGAGTTATATGATGGCGCAGATATTAGCGAAAGCGTAATTAGTCAAATTACTGATGATGTCATTGATGATGTCAAAGCATGGCAAAATCGTCCATTAGATAGTGTTTATCCAATCATTTATTTTGATTGTATCGTAGTTAAAGTACGTCAGGATAAACGTATTATTAACAAATCAGTTTATATAGCTTTAGGAGTTGATTTAGAAGGTAAAAAAGATGTTTTAGGTTTATGAATTAGTGAAAATGAAGGTGCTAAATTCTGATTAAATAATTTTACAGAAATGAAAAATCGAGGCTTAAATGATATTCTTATTGCTTGTAGTGATAATTTAACAGGCATGTCAGAGGCAATACAATCAGTTTATCCTAAAACTGAACATCAATTATGCATAGTTCATCAAATTAGAAATAGCTTAAAATATGTTTCATACAAACATCGAAAGTCTCTAGTTATCGATTTAAAGCCAATTTATACAGCATGTAGTGAAGAACAAGCAATGCAAGCTTTAGAATCATTTGAAAGTAAATGAAATAAACAATATCCACAAATTGCTAAATCTTGATATAAAAATTGAGAAAATTTAATGGATTTTATTAGTTATCCAGCAGAAATTAAAAGGGTAATTTATACTACAAATGCTATTGAATCTGTTAATAGCCAATTACGAAAAGTTATTAGAAATAAAAAAGTTTTTCCTAATGATATGGCAGTTTTTAAAATTTTTTACTTAGCAATTGAAAATATCACAAAAAAATGAACATTGCCTATTCAAAATTGAAATACAGCAATTGCTCATTTTATGATAAAATTTGAAGACAGAATTAATCTGAACTAGTACTTTGTAAAACAAAGAAACACAGATTACTAAACATTCCCATTTTTTCTATCATTTCAAAATTCTGTGGGTATTGCTTTTCTTAAAATACCAGTTGCTGCTCTTTTTTGTTCTTCGGCATCATATTTATAATTAATTTTAACTATAAAATTTAATTCTTCTTTTACTTTACTATTTTTTGTTGGTTTAATTTTTATTTTTAATTCTTTTCCTTGTACAATATCATTAGTATTTAAAGTTTCAAATTCAATTTTGTAATCTTCATTAATAACAGCGCTAGGATAAAGATTTTTTATTTTATTAGCAATCATTTCTCTAATACTATTAGTACTATTAAATTCTTCAATTGTGGTTACCTTTGTAATAGTAAATTCACCAATAACTTCTTCTTTAGAACAAATATTATTGTTACTATTATTATTTATTTTTTCTTCTAAATCTATTTTTTCTTTTTTTATTTGTTCAAGTTCTGATTGAATTTTAATTATTTTTTCTTGAAGTTCTTTTTTTTCAAGTTCTTTTTCTAAATTTTTTTGTTTTTGTTCTAAATCTTTAATTTCTTTATCAATTTTAGCTGCTTTATCATAATCAGCATCTTTTACAAATTGTTCTTTTTCTTTAATTAAATTATTTTTATTATTTTCTAATTCACTTAACTTATCTTTAATTTCTTGACTATTAGTATTATTATTTATTTTTGCTTCTAATTCTTTAATTTGTTTATTCTTTTCTTCAATATTTTTGTTTAATTTTTCAATTTCTTTCATAGATTTATCATTATTATAGTTTAGAAGTTGATCCATTTTTTTATTAATTGTTTGTTTAAATATTGGTTGTTCTTTAATCATTTTTTTAATAGTTTCTTCTAATTTTTCAATTTTCTAGATTATTTGTTTTAAATTTTAAGTAATCATAAAATTCAGTTTTAACTTGATATTTTTTAAATATATTAATCATTTCTTTTTCTTTAATTTCTTGATTAAGTTTATTTAACTTATTTTCTGCTTCATTAACTTTATTTTCTATTTCTTGTGAAGAAGCATTATTTTCAGTTAAAGGTTCAGTTGTTTGTTGAACATTATTTTCATTTTCTAACATTTAACATTCTCCTAATCTTATCCCAATAATCAATCTTTAACTAATTGTGGCATTTCACTTATTAGTTTTTTATAATCATTAACAGCATTTTCTAATGTATTGATATCAGAAAATTTAAAACAATTATCAATATGTAAATCAAAATCTCTATCAATACTGATATCTTGTTTTCTATATTTTTCATTAAATTCAATTTTTGTCATATTATTTTTCTCCTTTATTAATTTTTTCGTTTAATTTTGCTAATTTTTTTTTGATGTTTTATAATTTTGTTATTTACTCTAACATGTTTTGGAGTTGTGATAAATCTTTTTAATAAAACAATAATTTCTCTGCAAATTAATGTTCCAACACTTGTTCCAATAATTATTAATTCATGTAAAAATTCTTTCATTTGAATATTTTCCTTTCAATTTTTAATTTTTTTAATACAAAATTAGTTATAAAAGTAATTTTTATTATTAATTTTTATCTTTTCAAAAAGGAACTAAAAATGTATTAATTAACTATTAGTAGTAAAAATAAAAGTTAAACCTTCATATTTATTACCAAAAGCAATATCCTTTGAATTTTTACCCTTTAATCCAATTTTTATATAATCATAATATTTATCACCAAATTTTTTATTGCCAGTAATAGCAATAACATTATTATAGCCACCAGCATTTAACAAATATGGTTTAAAATTATCAAAAGTTAACCAAGTAAAGGGTTTTTTTGGAATAAAATTTAACAATAGAACTAAAATATTACCAAGTAAAGGGTTTTTCACTTCTTCAGAAGGAATTCACTCTTGAAATAATTTTCAAAAATTTTTAGCTTTATCTGAATTATTTCTTAAATATTGTTCTTTTTGATTTTTTTCTTCCCTTTTAAAAGTGGCACCAGCAGTAACTAAGTCATTATAAAATCCACCACTGTCTTTTTTGTTAATTGATAAATATTGTGTTCCATTAACTAATGGTTCTAATTTTTCATTTATATAATCTTGTAATGGACTAAAATTAGCATTAAAACTACAATCTTTTACCGTAGAATTATTATAAACAGCTAAATGAATTTTAATATTAGTAGTACTAATTTTTTTTATTTCATCTTGACCATTAGTAATTTCATAAGTAATATTACTAAAATCTTCTGGAGCAGTATTAAACAAGTTACTAATATTGTCTTCAATTAATTTTTTAAAATCAAAAACATGAGTTTTATTTTCGGGTTTTAAAAAATTATTAAAATTGGGATAAGTATTATTAGCAATTAAATTTGCAGCATCTTCTAATAATTGCTGATAATCAACTGATGAATTCTGAAAAACATCACATGCACTAATATTAATACTAGTAATACTAGTAAATGCAAAAACACTTATAATTTTTAATATTTTTTTCATAATAAACTTCCTTAGATAATCACTACTTTTTTAGTATTATCTTCAAATTTTTCTTTTTTGTATTAATAATTCTATTTTTAATTTGTGAAATTTCATCGCGGTTTGTTATTTCATAAAATAAATGATAATAAATATATTTCAACTCACTAACTTTAATGTTTTGTTTTTCAACAAATATTAGAAATTGATAAATTTCATGTAAAAGTTCAAATATTTTATTTTTTTCTTCATTAGTTAATACTTTTTGTTTTAATTCATTTCGAATAATTAATGGTGCTTCTTTAACAAATAGAAAATCACTAATGATATTTTTATAATCTCAATTATAAAATATTTTAAAATCATCAACTTTAGTTTTAACATTTTTAATATTATTTAAAATAGTTTTAACATCATTTTTAACTAAACTTTGAATGAAGACTGCTAATATTAATGCTAAAGAACTAGCGGGAATAAAGTACTTTAAAACTTGATCAATGTTAATAGCACCCTTAGTAAAATTTAAAATTGAATTTTTTATAATTAAATATAAAACTTCAAAACCTAAAATGATAAATAATGATCGTTTTTCTATATCTTTTCATCAAGGATTACCAAGAATCTGATTTTTTTCTTCTAATATTTTTTCTAAAATAATATAAATAATAAAATAACAAAATCAATAAGTTAAAACAAATAATGTGGTAAAAACATTAGTAAAACAAAAAATATAAGTAATGTTTCTAGCAACATTTAATACTAATAAAGCTTTAAAAATAAAAAAATTATTTTCAAAATTTGAAATTACCTTATATTTATTTTCAATATATTTTTTCATTCAACATCTGATTTGAATAAATATTAAAGTATTACTTGCAATACAACTACTAAAAATAGCAATATATAAATAAGTTTTTAAAGTAATAATAGTTTCATCAGTAATACTAGCATTATTGAAAAAATCAAATGTTAAAATTTTATTAAAAATACTACTTTTAATTTCTCATAAAATTGCACAAATAATCAAACAAATTGTTAATAACATTCATAAGATTGTTTGCATTAAGTATTTATTGTTAAATCATTTTCAACTTGATTTTAATAATTGATAGTTATTCATAATTTTATCTACCTTATTTTTAAATTATTATTATAATAATTGCAAACTATTAACTCACATTTGTGCTTGCGTTAAATTTAAAATATCTTTACTAATCATTGCTAATAATTTATTAATAAACTTTTCAAGATTAGTAGTAGTGGGTAAAACCATTAATTTACCTTTTCCGTCATTATAAGGATTTTTTCCTAATTCATATTTTCAACTTAATGTTAATTGTTCATTTTCTATGTGAATAACTGGTAAATCCTTATTTCCTAAACTATAAGCAAATTCATTAAGTAAATTCATTACTTTTGGTTCTAAAATTAATCTTAATTTAATTTGATTATCACATTTTACTTCAAATAAATCTTCAAATAAATGTGATTCTAATTGAACTTTCTTTTTACTACGAAATTTTTTTGAAAATATATTACGTGGTGTTAATGTCATTGTAAAATTATTATTACTAATAATAGTTGTATAATAAACAAAACGTGCATAATAACAAGTAATTTTTTCTGTTTCAATAACTTGAGCAGCACTATTATATCCAGAACTTGTCTCATACATAACTTTTTGGTTAATGATACTTCCATAGTTAAAATTTTGACCATTAATACTTCCTATCATTACTTGTTCGCAATAATTATAATAATTAGGTTGTTCATCTAAAGGTAAATTACCTTGTGGTTCAATTGTTCAATAATCACTAATAGTTGTTAAATTCATTTGTGAATTATTATCTTTAATAACTCATTGATAATAGTTAATAATTGGTAGTTCTTCTATTAATTTTTCATGAATTTTAGTTTTTAATACAAAACTCTGCACTAATAAAAAGCATCCAACAATGAATCCAATAATACTAATAATGGTAAATGGTTTTTTAATAAATGATGATTTGTTAATACCAATACTAGCACCAATAGCAATTAGAGCAATTAGAGCAATAATGGTAGTAATAATTCATAAACTAATTCATAAACGATTATTTATTAATTTAATTCATCAATGATTACTACTATTATTATAGTCAGTATGAATATTATTAACAATCTCATTTACAACCTTTGGTGATAAACTATGTTTCATAATTATTCCATTCTTTTTTAATTCTTAATATAGTTTATAACTAATTTTGTTTTATAAAAAAATAGAAAAAGACTAACTATAGATGTAATAATCTATTTAGAAGTCTAAAAACCTACTATTATAAAACTAATTACATTATAACATATATATTATTAGTTTTTTTCTAAAAAATCATTAATTTCAGTAATATTAACAGATGCATTTTGTGGAGGTTTACCTGCATTACCACCATGCATATATTTTGCAGGAACTGCTACCATAAAAACTTTAGGATCGATTCGAACTATTTTTGTTTTAAAAAAATTATATTCTAATAATGACATTGTTGTCATCATCATTTTATATTCATTACCTGAATACAAACCTTTCACATTTCAAACATTACCACCACGTAAATAATTATTTCGATAAATATCATTACGGATTTGCTCTAATTCATTAGAAATAATAAAGACACTCATCAACATATATTTTGGATAAACTCTATTCATAACAAAAGCTGCTACATAAATATAAACAAGCGTTGACATAAAATAAGGTCTAACTAAAAAATTATCAACAAGACTAGTTTTCTGTAAAAAAGTTCCATCAAGAATTAAAACAATAACAACAATAATAATATTAGTATTTCTAATAATAGTAGCAATTGAATATTTACGTTTCATAGAAATATAAGTACTAATAAAATCCATACCACCACTAGATCCACCAGTTTTAAATAAAATACCAATACCAGCACCATAAATTAATCCACCTAAAGCAGCAAAAAGAAAAGTACGTGGTAAAACTAAGTGCCAATAATCTGTAGTACCTTTTAATGGCTCATTACCTAAAACTTGAAAATTTTTAAGAGCATCAATTGCTGTTAACAAAAAGTTAATTCCATTTTGAAATAACAAATAAATGATAGTATAAAGAGTAAAACGAAATCCAACCTTGAATAATCCCCAAATAATGATAGGACCATTAATAAGAAAATATACTGGATAAAATCAAAATGCTTGTGTTGTTTCTTGTTCAGTAATACTGCCATTATAAGATAAGGCAATAAATTTAGCTATTAATTGTGCAAAAGCTGATAAACCATTAGTATATAAACCAGCACGATTAATAAAATAAAAAAAGGAAACAGTTGTTAAAAAAGCACCAATAAAAATTAATAATAAATTTTTAGAAGTTATTTTTCAATTAAAGTTTTTTCATGAAGAATGGATCTCTTGTTTAACACCAATATTTTTAAAAGTAAAGGCATCAACAATTAACGGTGGCTCTTTTTCTTTATTTTTTGCTTCTGAATTATTGGACATATTAAACTCCTTTTTAACTATTAAATTGAAGTATTGTTGGAACATAATTACTATCATCATAAGGCGAAGGTAAAGACATGTCAATTAATGAATCTTGAAAACTAATCACAAAATTAACTTTAAGTTCTAATTTATTAGGACCAGAGCTTGTAACTTTTTGACCATCAATTCCTTTCATATTAATATCAACAGAATTAACATAAGGATTATTATTTAATGCTAAACTTATTCCTTCTTGAACTAAAGTTTTAGTTTTTTGAGAAAAATCAGCATATGTTTTATCAATATCAGGTTTAGTTTCTTCATCAACACTAATTGGTACTATTTGTCCTGATAATTTAGTAACATCACTAACACAACTATAAACTATGTAATAGCTTTGTGTATAAGAACATTTTATATTAAAAGTTTTTTTTATGTATTGTTCAACTTTAAAACTTTTATCATTATTTACTACTCCAACTTGATAAGTAATATTAATACTAATTCTACCGGTTGAAGTATCAACATTTCAAGTTCTTGCTTTTGTTGATTCATCTATTTTACCATTATCAATCGTAAAATAATAACATTTAGTACCTACTTCTAATTGACTATCAAATCAAGTTGGTTCTTTAATATTTGCTTTATCTAAAATTAATTTGGAAAGTGATTGTGCAAGACTGTTTTCTAATGCTTTATTTTCAATAACTTGTTCTTTTTCAGGTCTTTGACCATCAATAGGAACACCCACTGGTTTTTTAATACCAACTTTTGATAAAGTTGATTCTCAACCATTATAATTACCATTACCATTAGTAATTGCTTTTAAAATACTATCTTGTTGTTGATCAGAACAAGCTAAAACTGGTGTTACTATTCCACTACCAAAAGCAATAGTACCCATTAATGTTAAAATTTTTTTCATAATTATAATCATTCCTTAATTTAAAAAATATCATATATAAATTGTAACTTATTTTTATTATTTTGCTATACACTATCTTCAAAATCTTTATAATTAATATTAGTTTATATTAAAGGAATTGATAATATGTTTAAAATTTTATATACACTAGTTACTATTTCACTAGCCGCTTTTACTAATTTAAGCCAAGTGAAAATAAATAATTATCATCATAAAGAAATAAAATCAGAAAATACTATCCTAAATGAACAAAGTTTAACCTTAGCTTTTGAAAGTGGAAATTTTTATAATTGAAATGAAAATGATTCAACTAATTCTATTGCTGGTATTTTTACAAATTCACAAGCACAATCTTATTTATTAAAGGTGGTTAGCCCTAAATACTGGACCACTTTGGATAGACAGTTTTAAATTTTTATTTGTGAAATTGGTGGTTTTAGAAATTTAGAATGTATTCTTTCGTAATTATAAAACATAATATATTGGTTTACATCATTTATAGCTTCATTGAGAGAAAAATATTGATTTGAACCTTTAGGTAGTNAATCTTAATAACAATGATCCAATATCAAAAGCAGTAGATTTATTATTAGAAAATACTGAGGATTTAACAACAGTTTTTAAAGAGGGAGGCTTATATAAAGAATTAACTAAACGATTGGTAGAAAAAATGTTGAATTCTGAGATGCAAAATTATTTAGGACACGAAAGAAATCAACGCAGTAATAATGACAATGTTCGTAATGGTACAACATCAAAAAAATTAATAACTCAACAAGGTAAAATTGAAATTGATGTACCAAGAGATCGCAATAGTAATTTTGAACCAGTAATAATCACAAAAAGACAGAGAAGATTTGATGGTTTTGATCAACAAGTTCTTTCACTATATGCAAAAGGTATGACTTTATCAGATATTAGAATGCAGTTGCAAGAGTTATATGATGGCGCAGATATTAGCGAAAGCGTAATTAGTCAAATTACTGATGATGTCATTGATGATGTCAAAGCATGGCAAAATCGTCCATTAGATAGTGTTTATCCAATCATTTATTTTGATTGTATCGTAGTTAAAGTACGTCAGGATAAACGTATTATTAACAAATCAGTTTATATAGCTTTAGGAGTTGATTTAGAAGGTAAAAAAGATGTTTTAGGTTTATGAATTAGTGAAAATGAAGGTGCTAAATTCTGATTAAATAATTTTACAGAAATGAAAAATCGAGGCTTAAATGATATTCTTATTGCTTGTAGTGATAATTTAACAGGCATGTCAGAGGCAATACAATCAGTTTATCCTAAAACTGAACATCAATTATGCATAGTTCATCAAATTAGAAATAGCTTAAAATATGTTTCATACAAACATCGAAAGTCTCTAGTTATCGATTTAAAGCCAATTTATACAGCATGTAGTGAAGAACAAGCAATGCAAGCTTTAGAATCATTTGAAAGTAAATGAAATAAACAATATCCACAAATTGCTAAATCTTGATATAAAAATTGAGAAAATTTAATGGTTTTTATTAGTTATCCAGCAGAAATTAAAAGGGTAATTTATACTACAAATGCTATTGAATCTGTTAATAGCCAATTACGAAAAGTTATTAGAAATAAAAAAGTTTTTCCTAATGATATGGCAGTTTTTAAAATTTTTTACTTAGCAATTGAAAATATCACAAAAAATGAACATTGCCTATTCAAAATTGAAATACAGCAATTGCTCATTTTATGATAAAATTTGAAGACAGAATTAATCTGAACTAGTACTTTGTAAAACAAAGAAACACAGATTACTAAAAAGCCTCTTTTATTCTTATTGTTGTTGTTGACTTTAAAGAAATAGTTTCTTGATTTTTTACTAAAGCAATAGAAAGTGTTAGTTCATCTCCGTCTGTTAAATCATTTGGACGAGGGAATTCTCCTCTTCTTTCAAAACTTATAACATTAAATTTTGCTTTTCAACCAACTAATTGTTCAAAGTTATTAAATTTAATAGCTTTTTCAGTTCTGCTTTTGCTTATTAATGGTACTTCTGTTTTATCTTTTAATCATTTATTAACAGTTTCTTCTAATTTATAACCCGCTTGGAAATGCTCAATAGAACTTCCTTCATAAACAAATTCATTATAACTTAACTTAGCAGGACTATCACTTGCAAAAATATTAAATAAAGCATCAGTTCCAGTCATTGCTTTTACTGTATATTTATCCCCTAAATTTGTTTTACCATCTTCTTTAAAGAATTGTAAATTATATGTCCCATCACCAACTACAAGTTTTTCATCATCATTTGGTTCTACAAATTTACTAGTAGAAACTTTTATATTAGATATTTTATTTTTAATTTTAGCAACTTCCGCTGCATCAAAAGTACCATCTTCAGGTGTTGTTCCTGATGTTAATTTCTGTTGTAAAACAGATTTTAAAAAATAGAAACTGTCTTTATCTTTAGCTTTGGCTTGACCAGTAGTTG
Source organism: Spiroplasma endosymbiont of Danaus chrysippus (assembly GCF_902809815.1). Classification (GTDB taxonomy): domain Bacteria; phylum Bacillota_I; class Bacilli_A; order Mycoplasmatales; family VBWQ01; genus Spiroplasma_E. The sequence continues at coordinate 111,819 of NZ_CADDIL010000003.1, forward strand.
CCTCATTTTCTAATAATTTAGTAACCAAAATATCGGAATTATCAATTCAGAAAAAGGATGTATCTTTTTCTCAATCAAGTCTAATAGTTTTTAAACCGTTTCCTTCATCATTTGTTAAATTTAAATTTATTGATACTTGATCTAGTAATATTTTTACCTGATCTTCTTTGTTGTTACCACAAGCTATAACAGTAGTTACTGGTACTGTTGTTATGACACTAGCACCTAATAACTTTAATAATGTTCTCATATTCCTCATTTTTCTCTTAACCTCCTCAGTTAAATCTAGAATAGATGTGAGAAATTATCTTCAATAATCTTATGTAAAACATATTATTTTAAATAACTCACTAACACTATTATAATACATAAAAAAATTTTATGGTTTTTTTAAACCTTTAAGAGTGTATTTATAAATTATTAATAGTAAAATTAAATAAAAAACACTTATAATTTTATTTTTTAATATAATCAAAATATATTAAAAATATTTAAGATTTTAATTAAAAATTAAAATCATATTAGTATTTATTGTTATAAAGTAATATCTGAAAAAAAATAAAAATAATAAAGTATAATATTTCTATAAATAAAAAAATATAAGTTTTTGACCTATTGTTTAAGTTTTAAGCAAGTAGGTTTTTTATTTTGAAAGGGGAAAATATGAATTTAAAATCTTTACTATCTGAAATAAAAGTTGATTATAAAGAAATTATAGAAAATTTTTAGAAAAATAGAAGCAAAAAAGGAAAATATTAAATCATTATGAGATGAATTAAGTAAGTATAAACAGCAATTACAGAAAGAAAAAAGTGATGATAATATTAACCAAAAATTATTAATTATTTATAAAGTTTCTGGTTTTGTTGAAGAAATGTTGTTAAATTCTTGTCAATCAACAGAATATGATCCTCCTACTGGAAAAATAATTAGAGACAGTAAAATGAGTGAAAATTTTGTAAATGATTGAAATAATATTAATAAAATATTAGAACAAATTTTTTTACCAGAAGATGAAGTTGTAGAAATTTCAGAATTAGCAGATGATCAATTAAGTCTACTAAATAATGAACAAACGGAAACAAATCGTGAAAGTGAATGTTTTCCCAAACGATGTTTAATTTTATAAAAATGAAATAAAAATTAAAAAACTTTTCTCTAATTAGAGAAAAGTTTTAATTAACATAGTGCTTTAAATTTTACTAAAATATTGATTGAGGTAATAAAGTTCCAATACTTAACATTATTAAGGCAAAGACAGTAATACCAATAGTATATGGTCAGATTGCTCGATAAAAACTTGTTAGGGGAACTTTAGCAATGGCAAGCCCTGCCATCATTACACCTGCACTTGGTGCAAATAAATTAATTCAACCACTAGCCATAACAAAAGTAGTAATCATTCCTGAACCTAATCCTAAAGGAATTACTATTTTTGAAACAATAGGGAAAACAGCTTTTGCAAATCCTGATGTTGAAGGAATAACAAAGGCAATCAAAAGAAAAGCAAAAAAACCAATAATAACAATAGCAAATCTTGGCAATTTATCAATACTTTGCAATTGACCAACAACAACATGTTGCATTCCTGAATGTTGTAATGATCAGCCAATTCCACCAGCAACAGCAATTATTAAAGCAACACCTAATAATTCTGAAGAACCACTAATAAAATTACGAACATATTGTTCTTCGCCTTTTCAATTAATTGCTGCAATGATAATTGAAACAAAGAAAAATAAGAAAGCTAACATTTCAATATTTCAGTCACCAAATGCATTAATTTGACTTGTGAAATATGGAAAATATTTAATTAATGTATTGTGAAAATCATCAAAAATAGTTGTTCCTGTAATTTTACCTCATGGAATAATACAAAGCACCATAATTAAAAATGTTAATCCAAATAGTGCTAAAATAATTTTACGACGTTTAGTAAATTCAGGTATTTCTTCTTTATTAATAAATTCTTCATGATGCTCACTATGTAAGTGAAAAACAACTGATTTTTCAGGATTACGTTTAACACGGATTGCATATCACATAACAAAAGCAATAGTACCGATAGTTGCTAAAAATCAACAAATTAAACGTCAGATGATTCCATCACCCGGATTTAAACCACTAGCTTGTGAAGCTGTGGCAATAGCAAAGGGATTAAGTGTTGAAAACATAACACCAACACCAGCACCCAATAAAATCATTAATACAGCTGTAACAACATCAAAACCAGCAGCTAACATTGCTGGAATAATAATTAAATAGTAAGGAATAGTTTCTTCACACATTCCTTCAACTGTTCCACCAATCGATAGGATAGTCATAATTGAAGGAATAATTCAAATTTCTTTTCCGTTTAGACGTTTAACTAAACGACCAATTCCTGCATCTAGTGCACCTGATTTCATAACTATGCCAATATATCCACCAATTACTAAAACAAAAACAATAATATCACTGCTACCAATGAAACCTTTAATTGGAGCCAAAAATAAGTCCATGATACCTAATGGTCCACCGTCTTGTCAGGGGTTATCAGTGCTTACAGGCTTTGATTCATCTTCTAATCATTTACCTGTTGTTCCTGGAATCCAAGAAATAATAATAATTAGAGCAATAATAAAGAATAAGACTGTAATTGCTGTTGGCATTTTAAATGGAAATAAACGAAATTTTTTCTTTTTGGTAATTCCCATATATGATTAATACCTCCTTCTTTATTTTTTTAAAAGTATTATTATATAATACACTATTTATCATGTAGAATAAAAGATGTTTAAGCTTATTTTTTAAAATAACTTATTAAAAAAGTAGTATTTTTATTTAAGTAACATTATTATAATAATAATAGTTTTTAAAAAATGTTATTTTTTTATTAGTATTATTTGAAAATTTAATTAAATATTAGTAGTATTTTAAAATAAAATTAGTTATTATAAATTACATATATTTTTTTTAATTTTTTTTATTTTTTTTGATTTTATTGACTATTTCATTAATTAATGAAATCACTTTAAAGGTATATAATTATTATAATTGAAAGGAGAATATTATGTTAAAACTTTTTAAGAAAAAAGAAAGGACAAATCATAAATTAACTTTATCAGAATTAGTCTGGTTTGGTTTTAATTATACTGTTGGAATTACTTTTACTGCTAACTTTGCAATTTTAATTAATAAAGATAGTTTAAATTTAGGTTCTCATATGATTTGAATTTTTTTAGTAGAAGGATTAATTGCAGGAACTTGTGCTTGAGCTTTCTCAAGACTTTCAAGAGTACATCCGGGTAATAATGGTGCTGCTTATATTTATGTTAGAAGTAGTTATGGTCGCTTCTGAGGTTGATTAATTTCTTTTTTACAGTATGCTACTTTACCTGTTATAGTTAGTTCACAAATTGTATCAATGATTAGAATTAATTTTACTGATCCATCTTCTTTTTTATATGCTAATTGAGGAGTATGACAACATTTAGGATTAGATTTGATTGGAATTCTAATTTATGGTTTAGCTTCTTGTGTATTATTTTTAGGAATGGCTGCATTTAAAAAATTTGTGAATATTTCTAGTTATTTAAAATGAGGAACAACTTTTTTATTAATCATAGCAACTATTATATTATTTGTGATGGCAGGAACTTCAAATTGAGATATGACTACTTCTCATCAAGAATTAACTGCCAATAACTTTTCACAAGCTTTTGCCATGTGTTTCTTTTTCTTTTTAGGATTTGAAACCTATTCAACAATTGGTAAAAATGTTAGAAATCCTGAAAAAAATATTAGTCGTTCATTAATTATTGTTATGATTTTATCTACTATTTTTTATATGGCAGTAACAATCCTTATGATTGGTGCTGTTGCTGGTAATTTTTCAGATAATCCCAACTTAAGTATTTTTAAAATTTTAGGTGATAAAGCTCATGCACAATGATTAGGAATAATTGGTATCCTTGTAATGTTAATTTGTACTATTTCATTAAAGTCTAATGCTGGAATGCAAAATGCTTTATATAGTGGTGCTATTTTAGAACCATTATCTGTTGAGGGGTATATTTCACCTAAATATAAAGAATTATCAAAAGATAACATTCCATTTAAAGCTTCTAGATTAAATTTAATTATTACTTTTTCTTCAGCTTTTGTATGATTAATTTTACCTGATATTATTGGAGTAATAGTTGATACGTTACATCCTGTTTATAAGGATGGACAATTAGTTTTAAGTTCGATTGTTAATTATGGAACATTAACTGCTGAAGCCGGTATTATTATGGTTATTATTTATGTTTTTGTACTTTCCATTGCAATTAAACTGTCTATAGAAAAGAAATTGAAAAAAAATATTTTTGAAATTATTATTTGACTTGCAGCAACACTTTTCTTAGTTTGACAATTTGAAGAATGATTAAGATCTTTAATCAATGGTTTAATTTCGGGTGCAAGTCTTATTGGTAAAGGTGGAACTGATACTACAAAAGGAATATCTGATATAACTTCTAATGTTTTACAATTAGTTTATTTAATTGCTAGCATTGCGTTTGCTCTAATTTGATACTTTGCTTATTATAAACCAATGCAAAGAAAAAGAATGCTTACAAATCCTAAATTACAAGAAGAATTGGATAGCGAATTTAGAGTGAAAGATGATTGACCTTTTGTTGCAAAAAATCTACAAAATGAAATTGAAAATTATTTAGTACGTAATGTTTTAATTAATGGTGATGATAAAAACCCTAATTATACGATTGCTAAAAATGTACGTAAAGAATTATTGATGTCAGAAGGCGAATGGCGTGAAGACGAAGAATAAAAAAAGTTTAAAAATGTATTGGTTATTATAACCAATACATTTTTAGTATTTATTATTTTTGACAAATTTTTATAGTAATATTAAAGGTGTTAATAATGAATATTTTTTATATTATTATAAAGTATATTGATGGTAGAAAGCAAAATATGATGTATAATGTTAATTGGATTCATTTCAATATTATGTTTAGAAGCAATTCTAAATTGTGGTTATTGTATTTGTAGTTCAAAAGTCATATTATTGGAGGTACTATATATGAATATGAAAAATATATTAAGATTAATGGGTGCATTAACATTAACAACAGCGGCTACTACTTCAGTTGTTGCTTGTGGTGATAAAGCTGGTGTAGCCATGAACGTAGAAGTATCAAAACAATTAGGGTTAACAGATGATAAAGGAGAAGGGGTACAAACAGTTTCACTTGATACAACTGTCAAGGATAATGTTACTTGAACTATTGATGCTTTAAAAACACCAATTAAAGTTAGTGCTCTATTAAAAGATGATGGTTCAGCTGCTAATCAAGCATGTGCTGATTTTCTTACTGGTAAATTAAAACAAACAGCTACAGATGGAAAATTTAATAAAGAAGAATTAGATAAAATTACTGGTGCAGTTACTGATTTTAAACCAGAATTAGCTAAAATGAATGATGGTAAAGATTATGCTATTACTGGTGGTACTTTTAACTTCCAATTTAAAAAAGGTGAAGAGGCACTTGGTGATGTTTATGGCATTAAGTTAAAAGCTGATAAAACAAAAGGTGTTATTGCTACTGCTCTTACTGCAATAGCTGCTGAAATTAAAATAACAGATACTGATGTCACTACAAATTCAAAAATTATGTTTGTAGATGGTACTACAATTCCAGAAACTGCAAAAAAACCAGGAGAACCAATACTAATTAAAGGAGAATCAGATCAAGTAAAACAGTTTACTGCTTTAAATACTCTAACTGCTTTAAAAATTGGGGCAAATTTAGGAACAATTACTCATGCTGATGAAGTTTGAGCTGCTGGTGATAAATTAGAAATAACTTATAAAACTGGTGATGTTACTTTTGAAGCAAAAACTGAATTAACACTTGCATAATTTTATAAAATAAAAATAAAATACTCCTTTTAAATTAAAAGGAGTATTTTATTTTTAAAAAATGTTTATTTTTCATATTTTTAAACATTATAAACATATAGTATATAATAAATATTCGAGAACTTATTATACGATGTTATATTAAAAAAAGTAACTAAGTTATTGATTTATAGTTATTATAATAAGTTTAAAGAATATTATTGGAGGTATATGTGAATATGAAAAATATATTAAGATTAATGGGTGCCCTTGCATTAACAGTAGGAGCAACTCCTTCAGTTGTTGCGTGTGCGGTAATAATGGTTCAAATATCCCTAATAATCCGCAATTAAATGGGAAATATGCAGAATTATTAGGATGATATAGTGATGAAAATACAAGTATAATTGATGAAGTAATAAATTTTGATAATCTTGGAACTTGTATTATCACTGCTGACTCTACTAATCTTATTAAAGATAATTTGTTTAAAGAAAAGTTATTAGTTGAAGGTTCTACTGATGGTAAATGGAAAGCAAAAGATGCTGATGCTGTAACCTTTTTAAGAGAATTGGGATTTACATCTGGTAATCAAGATAATGATTACTCAGAACCCGATGTTGATGCTATTACCAATTTAATTGTGCTACTTGCTACTTAGCCCTTTTAATGATGGTGAACCCGCATTTTTACAGTTACATTTTGATAGTGTTATTCTTGCGCAAAAAATGGTTGTTGGAACTCCAGGTAAATAATAAATTTTCTAATTAATATAAATTAAATTTAAATCTATAATAAAATATATTATTTTATTATAGATTTACTTTATTTCTAAATAATTTAGTTGTAAAATTAAATAAGAACTAATACTTGATTTTTTAATTTTTTAAATCTCTTTTTATTTATTTAAATTGAAAAAGGATTTATTTTATTTAAAGGTGGTAATCAAATGGCAAACAAATCATATTATGTTAATGATAACAATCAATTAAAAAATTATAAAATAGAAAAATATAAAGTTGATAATGATTTTAAAATTTTATATAAAGTAACAACAACTTATAATGATACTGAACACAAAATTTTAAAATCAATACCAATTGAAGAGTTGGATAATAATACTGTTGATTCTTTTTTTATGTTGATCAAACAAAAGCAATGTGATAATTTTGCTGTGTATTATGAAAATAATTATGATATTAAAAAAATTAATGATTTGATTACTAATCAAGAACTAAATTTTACATTTGAACAATTAGATTTTTTAAAGCAATTTTTTATTAGTATTAAAAATGTTACTATTACTATATTTGATATGCGTATTAAGCCAATTATAAATAATACTGTTGATATTACTAGTAGTAATAATGGTATTAGTAATACTTTTCATTCTAAACCACGAATTTTAAATTAATATTTTTTTACAATTTAATTTTAGAAAAAAATATCAAAATAAAAACTAAATATTACTTAATTATAATTAGGTTTTACTGATTAAATATTCCCATATTATCATTTTTATCTCATGATCCAATTCTATTTGTAATAATTTTTATACCTTGGACTTGTGATAAAGTTTTAAAAAATTGATTAATTTCTTCAAAATGTTCAATTATTATTGAAATTGCTGTAGTATAATCTGATTCTAAAATACCACCAGCAAACCCAGTCTCATCTTTTTTAGTAAAATCAATAATAATGTTATAAAATAATTTTTGAAAATTACTTTGATTTTCATCATTATATATTTGTTCCATATTCAAAAAAATATCATAGCTAATTTTTATAATTATTCAATCGTGAGCAGCAAAACGATATGTTACTTCAAATTGATTTTCATTATTGAATGTTTGTTTATTACAAATTTCTTTAAAATTCATTTCATTAACTAAGCATTTATAAGGATAATTTTTTTAGTTAATACATAAATATTATCTTTATCATCAAATTTTACATTTGTAATAGATCTTGCTAATCCTGTCATTTGTTTAAATTCCATTTCATTAGTTAAACACTTATAGATTCCATTTTTAAATCAATCATAAGTGTTATTATTTTTATCAAATAATAAAGTACACGGCATGCCTGGTCATCCTAATATACGTTTAAATTCCATTTCATTAGCTAAACATTTATAAATATGACCATCAATATCTATTAGATAAATATTATTATTTTTATCAATTGATATGCTTCTTGGTGTGTAATTATCTTCTATTGTCATTTTTTTAATTTCATTTTGTTGGATAGACATTTATAAACACCATCAGTTTGTACAACATAAATATTGTTTTCACTATCAAATACTATATTATTTATCTGAATGTTATTATTATTATTTATTAATAAAATTTCTTTAAATTGAGTTTCATTAGCTAAGCATTTATAAAATTTATTATGTAAGTTTAATATATAAATATTATTTTTACTATCAACTCTCAGATCAACGCTACTGTTTATAATATTTTTTGTCGGTAAACCATTTAATTCTATAAAACTATTTTTTTCAAATAAATATTTATAAACAATTGTTGTATTATTATTTCAGTTTTTACTTAATACATAAATATTTCCAATATTATCAACAGCAAAACGGTATGATTCAATATTATAGTTATTATTTATTTCTGTTTTATAGTCAATTAAAGTAAATTCATTTTCATTAGCTAAAAGTTTATAAATTATTTTATTATGATAATCATTATATTCAGTTGTTAAAGCATAAACATTATTTTTTGAAAAAAGTAAATATATTCTAAAATTATCTGCTTGACTTAAATAGATACCTCATATTTTTTTAAATTCATTTTTATTGACTAGACATTTATAAATGCCATTAGTTTTTAAAGCATAAATATTATCTTTTGCGTCAAGTTTTAAACTTATTATTAATTCATTTATGCCTTTCATTTTTATGAATGTATTTTTATCATTAGTATATTTATAAATACCATCATTAGTTATTGAATATATTTCACCTTTATTATTTTTATATAAATCAGAAAAAATAAAATCATTATTGCTTTGATGAACATTATTTTTTTTAAAACAATCATTTTGTAATGTGATTGTGCTTAAGTTAAAATTACTAATACAATTTTCGATAGTTATTGTAAATGCTAAGGTAGTTAATATTGTTAATATTTTTTTCATTAAAAATCTCCTTTTTGTTTTTTTCTATAACTTTTATAATAATAGGTTATTTTATATTTTAAAAACGCAAAAAAGAAAATGCAATAAAACTATCTAAAAACTAAAAAATAGTTTAATAGTAATTTTTAAATCTTGAAAATTATAAAAAAAATATGTAATTAAAATTTTATTATTTATATTAGTTTTTTAATAATTAATTAGCGAAATATTTGGTCAATAACTCCAGCACCAAGACAAATATCACCATCATAAAAAACAGCGGTTTGACCTGGCGTAATAGCACGTATCTTCTCTGAAAATTCAACCTTAATTTCATCATTATTAACAAAGTTAATAATAACAGCAACATCAGATTGACGATAGCGAAATTTTGCATTACATTTTAAAGTGTTTTTTAATGTACTATTATTAATTCAATTCAATGATTTAACAGTACAACCGCTATTCATTAGTCATTTATTTTCATTATCATTAGCAACATAAAGGATATTATTAGTAATATCTTTTTCAACAACAAAATACGGAACTTTCATTCCTGAAAGATTAATACCTTTTCTTTGGCCAAGTGTATAGTAGTAAACACCATTGTGATTACCAATAGTAGTTTTGGTATTAATATCAACAATTTTGCCAGGATTAGCTGGTAAATAATTTGTTAAAAATGTTTGAAAATTACGATTACCAATAAAACATATGCCAGTAGAATCTTTTTTTGTTGCTGTTGGTAAATTATATTTTTTTGCTAATTCCCTAACTTCAGTTTTAGTTTTATTACCTAAAGGAAATAAACTATATTTTAATTGTTTTTGTATTAATTGACATAAAAAATAACTTTGATCTTTATTATCATCAATTCCTTTTAATAACTGATATTGTTTAGTAATTGGATTGTAGTTAATTCGTGCATAGTGCCCCATTGCAATATAATCTGCTTGTAAATTTTTTTGTGCATATTTTAAAAAAGCATCGAATTTAATATATTTGTTACATAGAATATCGGGATTAGGAGTACGACTTTTTTTAAATTCTTCAAGAAAATAAGTAAAAACATTATCTCAATATTCCTTAACAAAATCAATTCTTTCTAATTTAATATTTAATTTTTGGCAAACAGTTAAAGCATCAAGATAATCTTGTTCTTGTGGACAAATATCTTGATTATTGTTACCTTGTAAATCATTATTTAAAAGTGAATCTCAATTACGCATAAAAAGACCAATAACTTCATGGCCTTCTGCTTGTAAAAGTGCTGCTGTTACTGATGAATCAACACCACCACTCATACCAACAACAATGCGTTTTTTTTCTGTCATTTTATTACTCCTTAATACTTTTCATAAATGCTTAATAATTGTAACAAATATATAATAAATACCCAAATAAATATTTTTAAATTATTGAATTTAGATATTGATTATTAAGTGATAATCGTTTATACTAATGTTAAAACACATAAAAGTAATTTAACAAAATATGGTTTATAACCACTTTTGTAAAGTTTGTTACTAATGTGTTTTTTATGTTTTAATAAAGAAATAGAGAGAAGAGAAAAAATGCCACAAGAAGAAGAATTATTAATAAATGGTGGTTAGCCCTAAATACTGGACCACTTTTGGATAGACAGTTTTAAATTTTTATTTGTGAAATTGGTGGTTTTAGAAATTTAGAATGTATTCTTTCGTAATTATAAAACATAATATATTGGTTTACATCATTTATAGCTTCATTGAGAGAAAAATATTGATTTGAACCTTTAGGTAGTCATTCTTGAGATAAATGAGAAAATCAGTTTTCAGATATTACATTGCCACCAATATCATAAGGTTGTTTTTTGCTTAAAATTATTTGCTTATCAGCAGCTCAATTTGTGATGTCTTGACAATAAAATTCGTTGGCGTTATCTGAGTGTAAAATAACGTTTTTTACTTGGTTTCAAGAGAATTGTTGATTTATTTTTTCAAGTGCAGGAAGGATTAAATCTTGATAGGATTTGTTTGAACATGTATTATAGCTTACAATATTATTTGAATAAAAATCAATAATTACAAAAAGATATAATCAACCTTCTTTAGTATTTATTTGTTTAGTGTCCATTGATCAAATTTGATTTGAAGAGGTTGTACTTTTATAATCTTTGTTTACTTTATCCATTGTAGGTATTCACTTATTTGGATTTTTTTTGTTTTTAGGATAGTTATTTTTAGTTTGTTTTAATCCTTGAAGATTGTGATCTTTCATAATTTTTCGCATTTGTTTTGTTGATAATTCTAGATTTAAAATAATATGTTTGTATTGTTTTAATCATTCTTTAAATGCTGAAAAAATTCGTAAATAGCCATAAATTTGTCCTTTTCTTGTAAAATGAAATTCAAGTAAAAGTTGGCATAATTCTTGATATTTATGTGTACAATTACTAATTTGATTTTTTTCTTTTTTAATAGGGTTTTGTTTGTTTTTTACAAAATAATATGTTGATCGGTTTAGTTGAAGATGTTGGCAAAGATATCTAATTGAATATTGGTTTTTGCTATCATCAATAATTTGAATTTTTTGTTTGATATTTAACTTGTTAATTACTAATGCTATTTGTTTAATTTTATCCATTATTAAAAATCCTTTCATGTCAAAATTAGTGTTAATTGTATAACACAATTGTTTTTCGAATACATTCAAGTTTTTTTTAAATTAATGGTCTAGTAAAAAGGGCTAAGTAGCAAATAGCAAGTAGCATCTTTGGAAAAATGCTAATAGCAAAAGTTGGATAGATATTGAATTTCGAATCATTTTATGATTACGGCTTCTAGTATGTATTCAGTTGGTTCTTTAACTAGTTTAGTTGAATATTTAAGTAAAATTATTTATGCTCCAAATATTTTATCAACAATTATACGAGCAGAAGTTTTATGTTATACTTCTATCTTAATAGATAAGGGTATAGAATATTTAACAAAAACACATATGTGGTTTGCTTTCAAAAGATATTTTAATTGTTTAAATAATAATGAAAATGATGAGTTAGAATCATTACTTTCTCAACAATCAAAATGTATGAGTTTTTTAAAAAGTGATGGTTATTTAACAGCAATGGTAATTGCAACTATATAATAGATAATGCAATTAAAACTGCAGCTGTTATGTATACTGCTGATAGATTACCAGAATTTGAATCTACATTTTTTCAAGTTCCAATGTTTGCTATTATGTTTGGTTTAATTATCAATGATACTATTGGTAATAAAGTATTAAATAAATATGCTAAAAAACAATGACAGAAATTTTTTAAGTCTACTCCAAATAATGAATTAGAGGAAATAGTAACTAATAGTAATTATATGAGTATTAATAGTAGTGATGAACGACAATTAACTAATAACTTTAATGATGAATTGGTAAGTGTTATTAATAGTATTAATGGTCCTGCTTTTGTTGGTTATTCTAGAACTCCTTCAATTGCATAAAATTTATTTGAATGAAAATATAAAAAGTTAGAATAAACTATTCTAACTTTTTTTTATAATTTACCAATTTCTAAACTTCCCAGTGTACTAATAGCACGTACATAAATTAACATTGATTTTCATAATTCGTCAACTTTAATACATTCATTATATTGATGTTCAGTTGAGTTAGTATGATCAAATATAGCACCAAATGCTACACAATTTGGCATTGCTCTAGCATAAGTTCCACCACCAATTGCAATTGGTTTTGCTTTTTTATCATCAGTAACTTCTTGATAAATTTCCATTAATTTAATAACAATTGTTGATTCTTGTGACATATATAATGGTTTATCATAATGTTGTTGTTTTATTGTTAAATTATAAGGTTTTAATATTTTTGTTAATCTATTTAAAATTTCTTGTAAATCAGTTTTAACTGGAATACGGATATTACATCCTAATTTTGAACTTTTGCTATTAATTTCAACAATGCCAACATTAATAGTAAAACTTCCAGATTCATCATCTAAATCACCAAAATATTTTGTTAAAGCAGTATCTTCTTGTAAAATATCACCAACAAATTTAATTAGATTATGTTCAACTTTAAGTTCATTTAAAATTAATAAACTTCTTAATCCTGCATTAATTCCTTCATCTGGTCGTGACCCATGTGCTGGTTTACCATGAATGGTAATTTGTTGATTATTATTTTCAATTCGATATTTCTTATTTTTCCCAATTTTAACAAATGATTCAATATCAACACCATTAATATTACTAATAGAACAAGTGACATTGTAAGCATCACCTGCATTAATAACAATGGATTTATGACCCGTACCAATAATATCTAAGTTAATAATTCCTTTTTCAGCATATACTAGCGGAAACATACCATCAGGAGTAAAACCAAAAGTTGGAGTACCTTCTTGCTTCATATATGTGTTAATTGAATCTCATGTTGTTTCTTCAGTTAAACCAAAGATAACTCTAATTCGACGATTTGGTTGATAGCCATGATCTTTTAAATATTTTAAACAGTATAGAATAATAATTGTTGGACCTTTATCATCTAATACACCTCGTCCATATAAAATATCATTAATAATTTCTGGCGAAAAAGGTGGAATTTTTCATTCTTCTAAATTACCTGGTGGTACAACATCAAGATGACCTAACATGGCAAATATTTCTTTACCATCACCATATTCTAAATATCCATACTTATTGTTTTTATCACGATAAGTTTTAAAACCTAATTCTTGTCCTAAATTAATAGCATAATCTAATACTTCCTTAACATCAGGCCCATAAGGTGCTGCTGTTGTGGGTGGTTGAGCATATGATTGAATTTTAACAATTTCTTTTATTTTTGTTAGTGCTTGCGGAAAATATTTTTCTTTTAGCAATTTTTCATTAAATTCCATGTTTATTCACTCCTTGATATATAAATTTAAATAGTAGTATTAGTTATACTATCAACTATTAAATCATTTAACAATAATCAGGAACTATTTGTGCAAGATAAATGATTATTTTTTATTTTTATTTGTTTATTTTTTATTAATTTACTAATCAGTGGCTGCTCTAGAATATTATCATTTTTGTTAAATTTTATTCCCTTTTTTAGTAATAAACCTTGTATTAATTTTTGGATTAAAATTTCATTTGTTGATAAAATACTATTTTTTTGATTGTTATTATTAATGTTATTGCTATTAGTAATTATTATTGCTTTATCTTCTGTTTTAATATATGAAACAGCATTTGGACCAATTCCATAATAGTTTTCTAATAAACAATATGCAATAATATATTTTGATTGATTATTAGTATTTTTACTATAACTATAGTATTCATAGTTATCATATTTGTGCTTTTTTAAGAAATTATTAATGTATCTTTTAATAGTAATATTTTGTTTGTGATTATAACTATCATAGCTAATATGAGGTGTTTTTAATTGCATACATATTTGTAAATCATTATTAATATCAATTACTGTTTGATGAGGAAGATTATATTTTAAATCAATTGAGAAATTATTAATTTTTAAGTTAATAGCATCATTAATAATTTCTATACTTTGTTGATAATTAAATTTGTTATTTAATTGATTTTTAAAACTAATTATTTTTCAAATTAAACGATTAATTTGAAATTTGGAAAATAATTGTAGAGTTGTGAAATTGGTATTATTAATAGTACATTCAAAGTTGTATTCTTTGATAGTGGTTGTCAATGGTTTAAGTATTATTAATAGTTGTTCTAAAAAAATAATTGGTAAAACTGACTTATTTTTGTTAGCAAGATAAATTGTTTTTAAGTTTAATTGGTATTTATTTATTATTTTTGTTAATTCTTTTTTAATACTTTCTATAAAATAAGAATAGTTAGTATTTACTTCATGTTTAAAATTAGGTATTTTTAAATATAAATGTTCAATGGTAGTTTGTGTATTCATAAATAAATGATACTATATTTAATTTAAATTACTATTAAATATTAAATATAATAAAAAAGATTTATTTTAAAATAAATCTTTTTTATTATATTTATGTTCGTGCTTTTCAATGTTGTTCTTTTGCAATATTTTTATTTCCTTTTGAAGAAATTTTAGTTTTTCAAGAAGGGTAATTTTCACCTTTACTTTTTGCATTAACAATATTCATTGGATCTAAATTATATAATTCAGTTGTTCCTTGTTGACTAGTAGGACGATGTAGAACAATAGTTCAAGAGTAAGTTTCTAAGTTATCTGCTGCACTATAATCAGTAGTAAATGAATCACGAAACATTCAAGCACCACCATAATCTTTACGATATAATTTATCACTAACAGCATCAATTATTTCCGCTTTTTCTCAAACAGCTTCAATTTGTTCTAGTGTTCAATGGCGAGTAGCAACTTTTTGCACTTCGATTGTTTCTTTTTTTGTTTTTGTGTTTGTTTTCTCTATTATTGGTTGTGTTTCTTCAACAGTTATTGTTGTTGCTTGTTCATTAAAATTAGATATTTCAGATTCAGAATAACTATTGTCTTTAACATCAAAACCACCTTGATTTTTTGGTTGGTAATTAGTTTCGTTATTAATATTACTTTCTGTTGTTGGTGATTTTGAATATATTGTTGTATCTTCTACACTTGTTTTTTCAACTGTTGGTTCTGAATATATTGTTGTATTTTCGATATTATCATTTATTTCTTCTTCATTTGTAATAGATTCGGATTTAAGATTAGTAAGAGTACCTGGTGTTGGTGAAACAGTTTCGGCATGATAAGCACCTTGCGTTGGTGTTTGTGATAGTTCATGATTAGTATAATGGACAGTTGTTGTTGAAGGGTTAGTGATTATTTTTTCTTGTGTTAGATCTTGCTTAAGAACAGTATTGTTAGTTTCTTGTTGTTCATTATTTTGAGGTACTGGTATTGGTACGACGTTAGGAAGCGTTATCGTATCATCAACTTCTTTTTTTGCTATTACTGTTTCTTGTTTTGCTTTTGGTTTAGCAATAGGCATTAATAGTGTATTTGATTTGTATTTAGAGGTAATATTAATAATTAATCAGAGACTGTGGATTAATAAAAGTATTGCAAATAGTTCAGCCAACATTCATGGTAAAAAAGCTATTAGAAAGTTACCGGTTGTATTTATTATTTCGCCGTCTTTTTTATTAGCTAAGAAAGAAAAAGTTTTAAATCTAAAAATAAAAAATACAATAAGAAAGATAACAAATATTGCTGAAAAAATAAAACTTATTAAACAAAAAAGTGCTGATACACTATTTTTAGTTTTTAAAAAAATAAAAGGTACGACTACTAATGCTAAAGATAAACCATAGACTATGAAAACAATAATACTTATTATATTGAAACTAATTTGTAAATTAGAATTAGGTTGTTTTGGATTATTGAATCATTTAATATAGTTATCAACTGCATCTCGACCAATAGTTGTTCATAAACCCCAACCTATCATTAAACTCGTAGTAATTAGAAGGCCATTAATAAGAATTGTTAATTTGCTATATAGACCAATACGATAAATTTTTGGTTCTTTCATTGAACTAGAATTTATTTCCTCTATCATAAAAATACCCCAATCTATTTTTAATATACTTACTCTTTTTATAATTATATCAAATTAAAAATTAAGATAGTGTCGTGTAATTAATTGAACTGGAAAAATGAACAATATTAATATATTATTCTATTAATATTGGTTTTTTAAATAAAATGAAAGTCTTTTTATTAAGATGATAATATTTACTTACATTTTATAATGTTAATAAAATTAGTAACAAGCATATTTATTGATAGATTAAAAAAAATAAACTATAATTTTAATTATTAAATTAAAGTTTTAGAGAAAAGGAAGATAAAAAGATATGTTAAATAAAACAGTAAAATAAATAAAAATAATAATTTTCGAATAACTATGTTATTTAAATAATGAATTTATTAATAGTTAAAATATTAGGTATTAATGGAGAACTTGGTCATATACTTGGTCATATAATAAAATTAAATAAGATTATTAATTTGAATGGAGAAAATTTATGAATAAAGAAAAAAGTCAAACAAAGATTAGTCATTTAGATAGATTAAAGTTAAAAACATTACCTAATAAAAAAGCGGCTGCGTTAAAAATACTTTGAGTAGCAGCAACACAACTATTTCGTAAAGAATTAACAACAGAAATAACTATTTCAAAGCAATTATTAGGATTAGAAAAAGAATGTTTACAATCAGTAGTATTGAACTGTATTAATAAAGATTCTAAGCAAATAATTTGAACTAAAAATATTTCTTTACCCCTTGATGAACTATGTTTATCATTTGGTATGTATAAATTAAGTGTTACTTTGAAAAATACAAATAAAGAGGAATCTAATTATTCTGGTTTATTAAATACAAATGATAAATCTGAAGAAACAATAGTATATGAATTATTATTTGATGGAAAATGATTTAAAATAAATGATATTGAAAGTTCCAATATGAATTTGGCAGAAAGATTAAAATGCAAAATTAATGAATTAGAAAGTAATTTAGAATGTGATAGTGATTTTGATGACATTGAAAAAAAAGAAATTAATACAATTGATTTACAAACTCAATCATCAACAGTTAAATCTAAATTAAACTTACCAAACTATTATATGCAAAAAAGATTTCAATTGAAATCTTTTTTTCTATATTTGTAAAATATTAAAAAGTTTATTGCATAATTTTAAAACTTTAGCAAAAATAAGTGTAAACTAAATAAACCTATTGTTTTTTATTTTTAAAATAATGGGTTTTTTATTTAAATAAGGGGGAATCAAAATGAGTTTACAAACAAAAACTATTATTGAAGAAGAATTAAAAAATGTAGCAGATTTAACATGATTTACTAAAAATTAGGGAGCGTACCGATGTTGTCAATAATATTCAAATTTGTCTTAAAATTATAAAATTAGACGAGAATAATTTTGACTTCAATATGCAATTCTATGTTAATCTTAACACTTGAAAAATATTAGTCAACAATAATACTTACTTTTATAACTTAAAAATTCTTATTAAAGTAAACTTTAATAAGTTTTATTTTATTTTTGGTTTTTTGAAATCTTTAATTTTAATTTATAATAACTGAATGGCAGTATTTATTTGATAGCATTTAAAATTAACCATTTTTGTATACATATCAATGTTATAGGTTCTATCACCAATCATATGCTTTAAAATTTGTTTAATATTAGTTTCAGTAAAACAACCAATATTTTCAACTAGTGCTTGGTTTAATACACCATCTTTTGCATTAATAAAATAACCAACTTTTAATTTTTTATATTGCAAAGTTAATCATTGTAAAAAATCAATTAATTCATAATATTGACCTTTTGAAAATAAATTTATTGCATTTTGATAGTGTAACTTAGCAATTTTATTTTTTCTTCTTCCAGCCATTATAGCAAGAAATAAAACATGAAAAGCATGAAATTTATCTAAAATAAATTTAGCATTTAAAATTGTAGCAGTTTTTCTAATTCATTTTACACTATCTCCACAAACTATTAAATTTGCTTGGTGAAAATTTTCAAAAAATAAATTACCATATTTTTCAATTAATTTTGCAGTTTTTTCAGAACCAATTTCTGTTTTTGATACTCTTATTTGACAGGCGGCTCTTTTATTAAGGGCGCATCACTTTAACTCCTAGTTTCATAAAATAACAAAGAACGATATAACTATCGTTCTTTTTTTGTTAAAAGATTAAAACTTCATAAAACTGTCGTAGAAGTCTAATAGTGAGTACAAAATGTAAATACTTCTATATCAGAATAAAAGAGCATTTAATGTTAAGCAAGTTAAAATGTTACACTGTATCGCTTAATGTAATTATAGATTAATTTGAATAGCCTTATTATGGCTCAGTAAATAACCCATTAATCTATATTAATAATTACATTTGTATTATTTAAAAAAATAGGGGGTTTATATATAAATACATACCTCATTAACAATATCATAACACAATAAAAAATTAAAAGGAGAAAAATAAATATGAAATATATTTACTTATTAAAATATGAAGTCAATTATACTAATCAAATAAAATTTAAAGCATTTTCAACTGTAGAGCATGCTAATAATTATCATAGAAATTATAAACATCATTTAATTAAAGATGCTTATATTGAAAAATATGAAATATTAGTAATGGAATTAGACATAAATTTAAATAATAAGGAATTAAATAAAAAACTTAATTAATGAAAGGAAAAATATTTATGGAATATAGAGAATATAGAATGAATAGTTCTTGTGATAAATGTAGAAAACAATCTTCTTTTGGTAATAGATTATGTAATAAATGTTTTTGAATATTAATAGGTAGAAAAAAATATGAGTAAATTTATTTTTAAAAAAGAAACTCATCAATATTTTTTAGAAAATAAAGAATTAATATCTGTTTCTAGAATTATTGATAATTATTTAGGTTTTGGATATAGTCATATAGCACCAGAAGTATTAAAAAATGCTTCAGTTCGTGGTAAATGAGTTCATAAACTTAATGAATTATATTTACAAAATATTAATCAAGAAAATATAATTAATAATTTATTAAAAAAATTAAAACCAGTAACTAATAATATAAATTATTCTTATTGTAAAAAATCACTTATATTTTTACAAGAAAAATTTAAAGATAAAAATAATTATGAATTTATTATAGAAAAACCTATTAATGATAGTGTAATTGCTGGAACACCAGATTTAGTTTATTGAGATAAAAAAGAAAATAAATATTATTTAGTAGATTATAAAACTTATGCCTGTATAGATGATGATAAATTAAAAAGAATTAAATTACAATTAACTGCTTATTATTGTATGTTACTTGCTAATGGTATATGGCCATCTAATAAAACTTATGTTTATTTAACTAATAAAAATACTCAAAAAGAAATAGAAATTGAAATAACCAATGAATTAATACTTGAATGAATAAATGCAAAAACAAATTATTTTAAAGGAGAAAAATAAAAAATGGAATATAAATTGGAATATTGTAAAAATAAAAAATGTAATTTTAATGAATTATTAGTTAAAAATCTTAATGCTAGAATTGAATTTTTAGAATATCAAATTGAAGAAATTAATTTAAGTCAATTAAATTTATGAGAATTAGATGTGTTCAGAGGTCAAATTAAAGAATTAAATATTTTAAAAAATAATATTAAAGAATGATTAAGAAGAAATAAAAATGATTAATGAAAAAACAATTAAAGAAAAAAATATTTATTCTTGTAATTCAATTGAATTTGATAAATTACCTAAAAAATTAGATAGTAATTTAAATAATTGAATTGTTATGAATAGTCATTTAATAGTTAATCCTAGTAAAAATATTGAAGTACATTTAGATAATAGATTTAAAACAATTAAAAAATGATAGGAGAAAAATTATGGATAATCAAACTTTAATTTTATTAAAACACTTAGGAAAAATTAATAAAAAATTAGATGAAATTTTAGAATTATTAAATAAAAAAGGAGAAGAAAATAATGAGTAATAATACTAAAAATGAATTAAAAATTCCTAATTTTATTAAAAGTAATAAAGAAGAATTATTAAAATTTAGAAATTATTATGAAATGATTATAAATTCTAGTAAAGATTTAAAAAATATGAATACTCAAAGTTTAATTAATGCATTAATTAATTTATATAAGTTAAATCTTTCAATTAATCCTATAAAAAAAGAATTAGCATTAATTCCTTATGGTGATGAATTACAAGTGCAAATTCAAGAAGATGGTTGATTAACATTATTGCAAAGAACTGGATTAGTTGTTGATTTTCAAAGAGAAAAAATAACAACTGCACATAAATTTAATAAAGAAAATAATAAATGAGAAATTAATCCAGCATTAATTTTTGAAAGAAAAACAATTAATACTATTGGTTATTATTGTTATATTTCACTTTTAGATAAAAATGGTAAAATTAATAATTTTTATAAAGGAATGACTGTTGAAGAAATTAATCAACATAAAGATAAATATGGCAAAACTTATAATAAAAAAAGTCAAGAATGAAAATTAAATCATATATGAACTTCTGCTTTTGACCAAATGGCTTTAAAAACAGTTGTAAAAGCATTAATTAGAGAAATTAATAAAACACCAATTATAGTATTAAATAATCAAGATGATATTAATTTAGCACTTCAATTAGACCAAGGTGTAGTAATTGATGAAGAAACAATTGCTTATAAAGATAATACTGGTGAAGAAGTTAAAATTATTAATTCAAATAATGAAACTGATAATAATGATTTAAATTCTGCTTTATCTAAATTAGAAGAATTAGAAAAAGAAGAAGAAATAATAGAAAGTTTTGAAGTTTAATATGAATAAAGAAAAATTAATTATTTGATTAAATAAACAAATTAATATTTGTTTATGTGACTCTTTAAAAGAAGTAGGTAAACTTACTGCTTATTATAAAATACTTGAATTTATAGAAAAAGGTGAATTTGATAATGACTAAACAAGATATTTTAGAAATAATAGATAAATTAAAAGAATTAAAAAACTTAGATGGAATAACTATAAATATAAAAATTGAAGATATTAATATTGAAAATAATTAATATTTAGGCATTTGACATATACTGTTCTTAATTTAACTCCTATTCCTTATTTTATTTCTCGCTTAAAATATGTCAATGTAAGTCCTAAATTTTATTTTATACAGAACGAAACTATAGAATTATTAAAAATTTGGATAACATTATAATTCTATAGTCCACCGTTTATTACGGTGCTGATGAGTTCATAAAAGGATGTGAAATAATGAGAAACATTAGAACTGAATGATTTTATAATGAAAAAAGTCCTAAAGAAATAAAATGTCGAACAGTAGAATTATTAAAAAATAAAGAAGATGCTTTATGTTATTTATTAGCATTAAATTTATATCCAAAATTATATCCACAAGATATTTTTTATTCATGAATTTTAGAAAATAATCAAACTGGATATTTAATTATAGTTGGTAATAATAGAGATACTATTGGACATATGAAATTTAAATTTATAAAAGGAGAATAGAAAATGCCAAATACAGAAAATTCACAATCAAATTATACTTTATTAAAATTAATAAGAATGGGAATAAGTCCATTATCAGCAATGATAGGCACTTCTGCCTACTATGGTCAGTTAATAGGAAATCCAGTATTAGGTTCAATAAATGCTTTGTTATTTAGTAAAAAATTAGGAATTGATATTTGAAATTTAAATCAAAGACCAAATACTAAAACTAAATTATTAAATAGTTCTAAAAAAATTATTTTAGGTTTAGGAACAATTGGATTGGTAAATTATGCTAAATTTACTAATGCAGATATTAATCCTAATCCAACTGAAAGTCCAATAACTACTACTATTGACCCATTCCCACCAGATTTATTATTAAGTACTACTAATAATAATGATAATCATTTAATGGATTGAGATACATTTATTAGTCTTAATTCATATGGTATTGCTAATTTAATTGCTGGAATTACTGAATTAATACCAAGTAAATTTGAAACTATACGTAAAATAGCAAATATGGCTACTGGTGGTTGCTTAATATCAAGTGGGGTTGCTATGGGTATTAATAATGATTTTATGAATGCTTATGCAGTACCAACAATAGTTGCTGGTGCATCTGAAATTATTCATAATCTATTGCCTATGGAAACTACAAATAATGTAGCAGAAATGCAAGAAACAACATTTACAAATGAAGCAAGAAGATTAATTAATAGCGATGCTATTAGTAATGGTAGTGGAACTAGTGACGTTTTATTTGAGCAACCAATATATAGACCAACTACATACGATAGTTTATAATTATGGTATTATTATTCTGTATTAATATCAAATAATATAACAAATAAGGGGTAATTATGAAAAATAATTGTAAGTGTATATCTAATGATTATTGTTATGATTGTAATGAATGATATTGTTGTGACTGCAATGATGGTCATAAAAATAATTGTGAATGCAATTAAAAAAACACCTAATTGGTGTTTTTTTATTATTAATAAATACTTTTAACTTCTGTTTGTTTATTAATAGAATTTAATTTAGTTTGTAATTTATTAATTTTATTTTGTTTTTTAAGTTCTTTTTTATTAGGGTCTGTTAAAGATTTACCAAATGCAACTAATGCTTTTCCTAATTTAATTAAAACATAACCCCCATTAATACATAAATTAGCAACTATAATAATTGTTGTAGTATCCATATTAATCACCACCTTTCTAAAAAATTTGATTAATTTTTAATACAATTTTTACAATAATGAATATAATTAAACCAGCAACCGCAGAAGATAATAAAACTCCTATTAAACCTAAAATAATCTTTATAATTTTAAAAAACATAATATTATTCCTGTAATTCTTCTAATTTTAAAAGTTGGCCAAATCTTGTAGGGTCACTAACGATAGCAATGGTATCATTTTGCATTTGTAAAGAAATTATTATTCTATCATTAACTTTATCTCAATTAATCTATAATTACATTAAGCGATACAGTGTAACATTTTAACTTGCTTAACATTAAATGCTCTTTTATTCTGATATAGAAGTATTTACATTTTGTACTCACTATTAGACTTCTACGACAGTTTTATGAAGTTTTAATCTTTTAACAAAAAAAGAACGATAGTTATATCGTTCTTTGTTATTTTATGAAACTAGGAGTTAAAGTGATGCGCCCTCAGCAGTTGGAGTTGCTCCAACCATAGTAATAGCACCTAAATTAGTAAATTCAATTGCTGTAGCAATATCAATACTTGAAGTAACTGTAAATCCTTTAACTAAATCTGGTCTTAATGCTTTACCTTCTGAAACTAAAAACTTATGAAAATTCTTAACATTACCATTACTTTGTAAAACAAAAGTATTATCTTGACGACGATTAAATGGAAATGCTAATGCTTCTTTATGTACTAATA
This sequence comes from Spiroplasma endosymbiont of Danaus chrysippus, assembly GCF_902809815.1. GTDB lineage: Bacteria > Bacillota_I > Bacilli_A > Mycoplasmatales > VBWQ01 > Spiroplasma_E. The sequence goes on from NZ_CADDIL010000003.1 coordinate 135,819, forward strand.
CAGCATCACATCCTAAAAAATTAAATGATTCTTGTTTATCAATAACTCCAGCTGGATAATTTCTTCCTAATCATGGACATTCTATAATTTTAATACCACCAATTTCTACAATTTTACCATCTTTTAATGCTTGACTTGCACTATCACTACCTAAAGTTGTAGTTGATAATAATACTAAAGGTTTAAAGAAACTAGATACTCATAATACATAATCTTCTTCATCTGTACCAATATATTCATCATTAATACGTGCTTTTAATGTTGCTAATGTATTTGATATTTTTAATCATAAAAGCATACGATAATCATCTATTTTTGGATTACTTGGTAATGCAATATTAATAATGCCATTATCTTTGGCTGTTTTAACTGCTAATGATAATAATTTAGCAACTAAATATATTTCTACTGATTTTGCTTTTCCATCAATTCAACTTGATGCTAAACTATCTGATACAAGAACATTACCATCTTCATATTTAGCACCTAATAACTTTAAATCTAATGTTTCTTCTTCAAAATTAATTTCTTTCTTTTTATTTAAAAGAATTTGTATTGTATCTGCTGTTGTTAAATTATTTGCACCAGCACCAGCAGTATAATCTTCAGTAGGATTTCTTTTTGTAATATTATAAATAGCAGTACCAGCATCTAATTGTTCTCTATTTTCTACTGTAGCATTAATTAATGCAACTCTTTTTGATAATAAAACTTTTAAATTTTTAATATATTTTACTGATAAATCTAATTTACCCGTTGGATTACTTGGGTCATTAATTGTTGTTAATTGTGTTGTAATAATTGCCATATTTTTAACCTACCATTCCTATTTTTCTAGTATCTACTTCATCTTCTTTTTCTTCTTTAAATTTATCTTTTACATCTAAAGAATTACTAATATTTGTATCTTTATTTTTATTAAATAAATGTGGAAAATCTTTATTTAATAATGATAATTCTTCTTCAATATCTTCTTTATCTCCAAGATATCTTTTTAATAAATTAATATTTTCTTGTGATAAATCATATTTTTTATAACTTTCTGAATGTCTAATTTCTCTATCTTTATCAGTTTTTTCTTTATATAAAGCATTATATTTTTCTTCTAATTCTTTATATTTTTCTTCTAAAGTTGGTTCTTTAGATTCTTCAGTTTCATTGTCTTTTGATTCACTTTCTGTTGAATTTGATTCAGTTTCTTCTTGTTCATCTTTTTCTTTTTCTTCCATAGTATTACCTTCTTTCATTTCATTTTCATTTAACATAATTACCACCACCTTTCTAAGTTGAACTTTTTGGATTTATTACCAATGATGTAGTTTGAAGATTTCAATCTGCTTTTGCTACAAATATGCTTCCAAGATAACTTCAACTTGTAAGGGTTGAAATAAATTGATATCTTAATACTATATATTTATTAAAACTAGTATAAGCCACTATTTTAAATCAAACGCTTCCTAATGAATCTATACCAGTTGTAGTTGGTAAATCATTAGTTCATAATAAATCATTAATATAAGTATTAGAAATACTATCATTAGGAGTTAAAGTTGCTATTTGTTTATCTTTACCTTCATTAATACTATTATTTATATTAAATGTTCAATTATTTGTAGCATCATTATGATTTCCAGAATTATTATCATAATAATTAACATTTGATTCAAATTGTGGATTTTTTTCATTAATATCTTTTAAATCATTTAAATTAATTTTTATAGGTGTAAATCATGATTTTTTATTACCAGTTGTTGATGTTCCTTTCAATGGAAATGAACCACTCATATTAAAATTAAAATTAAATGTCATACTTTCATAATCTTCTTTAAATTTATCAAAACTATCATAACCATAATCTTTAAATGAAAATAATATTGCTCTACCATAACCACTTAATTCTTCATTTACAGAAGGTCTCATTTGATAACTTTTATTTTCTGGTGTGGTACTAATAATACTATTTGTAATCCCATATTGATTTTGATTACTTAAATCAATAAATATAGGTTGCGCTCTTTCTATTAATGGTGGTGGTTGTATTGCTTGAGGATAATTAAATGGTTGGTCAAATTTAAAAGTATTATTTGCTAAAATAAATGTATTTTGAATTAATCTACTATTATTACTTGCTTTACCAACTGTTTGATATGTTCCTGCTCAAATACTAAAATTATCATTAACAGCACCACTTCTATTATCTGGCATACTATAAAATGTTATTTTAAAATTACTTTTACCAACAACTTTTATGTCAATCATATCAATTGCTCATTTAACAATATTTGTATTAGTAAAAGCTGGTGATTGTAATAATGAATTTGTAGAATCATCTTTTGGTAATAATATTGATTTATTAGGAAATATTTGACCTAAATTTTCAGTAGTATAATTATGTTCACCATCACTATTTCCATTATTAATATCAAATATTTCTAAATTCATAACATCCGTTAAATTAAATGTAAATGATGTCATATGACTTGCTGTTCCAGCAACTGCTTGTATAGCATCTGGTGTATCATTTCTAAATACATCTAATGGAATTAATGCTGGATTAGTACTTTGTGAACTATATAATAATGTTGTATAAAAATTATATAATTCAGCAGATATTAAACCATTTATATAAGGAAATTGTGGTATTAATAAATTACTTGATAATTTAGCACCAATATCTAAACCACCAACAAAAGCATTCATAAATGACCCAAATATTGGTATAGTATTAAGATTAATTTTAATAGTTTCTCTAACTGTTAAAGGTATTTCACTAATAGGATTATAAATAAAATAATGTAAAGCATTTATAGTATTTAATTGCTTAAATTTATTATTATTCATATTATAATGAGTATTACCAATAAATTTTTTATTATTTTTATTATAATATTGAAAATATGGATTACCAGCAATTGCATAATTATAATCTTCTATTTCAGCACCATTTAAAAAATTATTATCTCAATAATTTACTAATCTATTTGATACATCAACTTTATTAGTATTTTTAGTTTTTTCAACATTAGTTCTTAAATGACCTTCATAATGTTTTGTTGCACCATCATCATAATTTGGTGCAATTACTTTTTGTCAATCTTGATAACTATCCATTGTACTTTCACCAGGTACAGTTAAAACATAATTTGTTTCTGGTAATGCTTGAAAACTTACTGGGTCATAAGTTGAACATTGATATTGTCATGGAAATAATAATTTACTTGGATATTGTCTATATTTATGTTGTTTAGTATTAATAGGATTATTATCAATATCTCTACCTCATAATGCTATTGAAATAGGCTTTACTGAACCATAAAAAGATATCTGACAATGAGTAACTGGTAATGGAGTTAAATAATTATCATCTAAAACAATATTATTATTTTCATCTAATGCTGGTAATGCAACTGGGTCACCAGGCGCCCCTAATTGTACATATTGATTAATTGCTAATCCACTATGTGCTAATTTATCATTTAAACTACTAAAAGTACATTGAATATAAGCCAATTTTTTATTTTCATTATTATAAGTTTTACTAGCAACTTCAAGAATATATCATTGTCTATCAACTTTAATTGATTTATCAGTATTTATAACTTTATTAACTTCTGGAATCATATATAACTTATATAAATTAGAAACAATATTGTTAATAAAATTAAAATTCTTTTTTTCATTTGGAATATTAATAACTACATTTTTAATTGCTTGTTCTTGAATAAAAGCATTATTTGCTGGTGTAGCACTATAAGTGATACCTAATTGGTCACTTAAAATATTTCCATAAAATACATCACCAATTTGTAATTGTTTATATGCTTCATCTGGATTATCTTTATTTTGAATAGGATAATAAGAATGGTCTCAAACTGCCTGTATTGCTTCTCTTCTAGTAAAGATTTTACTAAAACTAGTATAATCATTAGGAATACTAGTTGGTGGTTTATACCCCGTTTCTGTTGAATTTATAGCACCTAAAATAATAGTAAAAGGACATACACGAAATTGTAAATCTTTATTTTGTGTAAAATCTTTTTCAATTTCACCAGTTGATTTTCAAACTGTTTTAATTAATTGATGATTTATTTTCGGTATCATTTTTAGTTTCTCCTAAAAAAGTATTATTAAATTCAATTTCTTCTTTTCTCATTTTTCTATTTTCTTTAAAAATGTTCATTGCTTCTTCTTCACTAACGCCATATCTTTTAACAATAATACGTTTTCTGTTAGTTAAATCTAATGCTAATTCTGCTTCATCAATTTCAAGTGATTTTAATCTATCTGTAATAGTATTTTCTTTAATTTCAAATGTTCATTTAGATTTATCACCATCTAATCCCATTAATATAAAACATCTTTGAAATATTTCATTTCAATCACTTTGATTTAAAGTTCTTTTAATTCTTGTAGTTTCCATATCACGAGAATTAGTAATTAATACTTCTGCTTCAGTTTTTTGACTTGTAGCTACTTGCTACTTGCTACTTAGCCCTTTTTACTAGACCATTAATTTAAAAAAAACTTGAATGTATTCGAAAAACAATTGTGTTATACAATTAACACTAATTTTGACATGAAAGGATTTTTAATAATGGATAAAATTAAACAAATAGCATTAGTAATTAACAAGTTAAATATCAAACAAAAAATTCAAATTATTGATGATAGCAAAAACCAATATTCAATTAGATATCTTTGCCAACATCTTCAACTAAACCGATCAACATATTATTTTGTAAAAAACAAACAAAACCCTATTAAAAAAGAAAAAAATCAAATTAGTAATTGTACACATAAATATCAAGAATTATGCCAACTTTTACTTGAATTTCATTTTACAAGAAAAGGACAAATTTATGGCTATTTACGAATTTTTTCAGCATTTAAAGAATGATTAAAACAATACAAACATATTATTTTAAATCTAGAATTATCAACAAAACAAATGCGAAAAATTATGAAAGATCACAATCTTCAAGGATTAAAACAAACTAAAAATAACTATCCTAAAAACAAAAAAAATCCAAATAAGTGAATACCTACAATGGATAAAGTAAACAAAGATTATAAAAGTACAACCTCTTCAAATCAAATTTGATCAATGGACACTAAACAAATAAATACTAAAGAAGGTTGATTATATCTTTTTGTAATTATTGATTTTTATTCAAATAATATTGTAAGCTATAATACATGTTCAAACAAATCCTATCAAGATTTAATCCTTCCTGCACTTGAAAAAATAAATCAACAATTCTCTTGAAACCAAGTAAAAAACGTTATTTTACACTCAGATAACGCCAACGAATTTTATTGTCAAGACATCACAAATTGAGCTGCTGATAAGCAAATAATTTTAAGCGAGGCTTTTTAGTAATCTGTGTTTCTTTGTTTTACAAAGTACTAGTTCAGATTAATTCTGTCTTCAAATTTTATCATAAAATGAGCAATTGCTGTATTTCAATTTTGAATAGGCAATGTTCATTTTTTTGTGATATTTTCAATTGCTAAGTAAAAAATTTTAAAAACTGCCATATCATTAGGAAAAACTTTTTTATTTCTAATAACTTTTCGTAATTGGCTATTAACAGATTCAATAGCATTTGTAGTATAAATTACCCTTTTAATTTCTGCTGGATAACTAATAAAAACCATTAAATTTTCTCAATTTTTATATCAAGATTTAGCAATTTGTGGATATTGTTTATTTCATTTACTTTCAAATGATTCTAAAGCTTGCATTGCTTGTTCTTCACTACATGCTGTATAAATTGGCTTTAAATCGATAACTAGAGACTTTCGATGTTTGTATGAAACATATTTTAAGCTATTTCTAATTTGATGAACTATGCATAATTGATGTTCAGTTTTAGGATAAACTGATTGTATTGCCTCTGACATGCCTGTTAAATTATCACTACAAGCAATAAGAATATCATTTAAGCCTCGATTTTTCATTTCTGTAAAATTATTTAATCAGAATTTAGCACCTTCATTTTCACTAATTCATAAACCTAAAACATCTTTTTTACCTTCTAAATCAACTCCTAAAGCTATATAAACTGATTTGTTAATAATACGTTTATCCTGACGTACTTTAACTACGATACAATCAAAATAAATGATTGGATAAACACTATCTAATGGACGATTTTGCCATGCTTTGACATCATCAATGACATCATCAGTAATTTGACTAATTACGCTTTCGCTAATATCTGCGCCATCATATAACTCTTGCAACTGCATTCTAATATCTGATAAAGTCATACCTTTTGCATATAGTGAAAGAACTTGTTGATCAAAACCATCAAATCTTCTCTGTCTTTTTGTGATTATTACTGGTTCAAAATTACTATTGCGATCTCTTGGTACATCAATTTCAATTTTACCTTGTTGAGTTATTAATTTTTTTGATGTTGTACCATTACGAACATTGTCATTATTACTGCGTTGATTTCTTTCGTGTCCTAAATAATTTTGCATCTCAGAATTCAACATTTTTTCTACCAATCGTTTAGTTAATTCTTTATATAAGCCTCCCTCTTTAAAAACTGTTGTTAAATCCTCAGTATTTTCTAATAATAAATCTACTGCTTTTGATATTGGATCATTGTTATTAAGATTATCTTTTTTAGCCATCTGTAACTCACTCTTTCTAGATATATAAATTATATTTACTAGAATTAATTAAACATAGTTATTTTTGTAAGTCACACAGATTACTAAACATTCCCTGAGCTGCTGATAAGCAAATAATTTTAAGCAAAAAACAACCTTATGATATTGGTGGCAATGTAATATCTGAAAACTGATTTTCTCATTTATCTCAAGAATGACTACCTAAAGGTTCAAATCAATATTTTTCTCTCAATGAAGCTATAAATGATGTAAACCAATATATTATGTTTTATAATTACGAAAGAATACATTCTAAATTTCTAAAACCACCAATTTCACAAATAAAAATTTAAAACTGTCTATCCAAAAGTGGTCCAGTATTTAGGGCTAACCACCATATTTACTAGAATTAATTAAACATAGTTATTTTTGTAAGTCACACAGATTACTAAACATTCCCTTTATTTGCTTTAATATTTTTTCTTAACAATAGATTATTTTAAAAAAATTATTTATATAGTTAACTTTTTTATAATAAAATTTGAATATGTAATTAATTTGTATCAATAAATATATAAGAAAAGGTTATATATTTAAGTGTTTTTTAATTTAAAGGTACACATTCAAGTACAAAGTCTCTAATTTTTTTATTAATATCCTTAGTGTTTTTTAATTCTTTTTCTAGTTTTTCTACAGTGTTTTTACAATCTTGTATTATTTTTTTTTAGTTCTTCAATGTTTTCTTTTGTAAGTTTTAATTGTTTTTCTAATTTTTCTTTATCATATTGAGATTGTTTTAGTTCTTTTTCTAATTTTTGGTTTTTATTTATATAATCTTTAATTCTTTTTCTAATTGTGTTTTACTTTCTGTATTTTCTTGTATTATTTTTTGTAAATATCTAATATTTTTTTCTGTTTCTTTTAATTGTTGTTCTAATTTTTCTTTAATACCTTTAGATTCTCTTAATTCTGCTGCTTGTTTTGCTATAGTATATCTAGATTTTCTTAATTCTTCTTCTAAATTTTCATTATTATTTTTATAATCTTTAAGTTCTGTTTCTAGTTTTTCTTTATCATTTTCTACTTCTTTTAATTTTGTTTCCAGTTTTATATTATTATCTTGAATTTCTTTTAGTTCTTCTTCTAGTTTTTCTTTATTATCCATGTAATCTTGGATTATTTGTTGTAAATGTACAATACTTTCTGTTGCTTCTTTTAAGTTTGTTTCTAATTTTGTATTTTTATCTTCAATTTCTTTTAGTTCTTCTTCTAATCTTTCTTTACTATTTCTAGAATTTTTAAGTTCTGTTTCTAGTTTTTCTTTACTGTCTTGAAATTGTTTTAATTGTGCTTCTAATTCTTTTTTTATTGTTTTTTGAATCATTTAATTCTGTTTCTAATTTTGTATTATTATCTTGAATTTTTTTTAATTCTTCTTTTAGTTCTTTAACTTTATATTCAAAATTTTTGTTTTCTTTTACTGATTTTGTATAAAGATTGCTTATTTCGTCTAATTTATTACATGTTTCTTGTAATTTTTTATTTAATTTCTCAATTTTTTTATCACATTTATTGCTAGTGGTAATACCTCATCAACTATCAACATCAGATTTTTTTACTATATTTTTATCTTTATCATTTATCATTTTTAAAGTACCCCTTTTTAAATATAAATATTTATTTTTAATAATTGAGATTTATTAAAATATTTTTAATTAAATTTTCATTTATTTTTTCTTATAAATTAAAAAAATAAATATATTTAAACTAATATTATTAATGTTTTAATTTAAATAAAAGTAGTTGACTAATAAGTCAGTAATAAATTTTATTTTTTTAAATTACTTTAAATAAATCTCAAATAAAGTTTATATGTGAAAAAATCAATATACAATATATTTTTTCAAAGATAAAATTAAATAAAAAAAACTATTGATTTGATTTTAATCAAATTAATAAAAACATCTATAAGTTTTATTTTAATATATAATTTTTCATATATGAAAATAACTTAAATGATATTTAACATTAAAAAAAACATTTTTTTAATTTTCATAAAGCAAAAATAGTTTACAAAAAATATTAACTAGATATAGTAAATTATTATTTTTTTAACAATAATATCTGTATACTAAAATTATATGAAAAATAAAATAGTATTTTACACAAAAATGTTAACACTATATAATAAGAGTTTTTATTAATATAAAAAAGGAGTAAGAAATGCGTTTTATAGATGTAACAAAATTAAAAGTTACTGCCGGCAAAGGCGGTGATGGTGTTGTTGCTTTTCGTCGTGAACTTTATGTAGCCAAAGGTGGTCCATCTGGTGGAGATGGAGGAAGAGGCGGTAATATTATCTTTATTGGTGATTCAGGTATGAATACTCTATTAGACTTACGTAAAAATAAAGAGATAACTGCTGAAGATGGTAAAAATGGTGCACCCAAAAATATGCATGGACGTAAAGGAACCAATACTTATGTAAAAGTTCCATTAGGTACTATTATTAGAGATAACAAAACTCAAAATATTCTTGGTGATATTATTAAAGATAAACAAGAAGTAATAATTGCTGCCGGTGGTCTTGGTGGACGAGGAAATGCTCGTTTTGCTTCGGCAATAAATCGAGTACCTAAAATATGTGAAAAAGGAATGCCTGGACAACATTTTGAAATAATTTGTGAGTTGAAATTATTGGCCAATGCCGGATTAGTTGGGTTGCCTAACGCCGGTAAATCAACATTATTAGGAGCTATTTCTGCTTCAACTCCAACAGTTGCTGATTATCCTTTTACTACTCTTAATCCACATTTAGGTGTTGTTAGAGTTGATAAAAATAATAATTTTGTTATGGCGGATTTGCCTGGATTAATAGCAGGAGCTAGTTTAGGAAAAGGACTAGGTTTACAGTTTTTGCGTCATATTGAACGTTGTCAAGTTTTAGTACATATGATTGATATTAGTGATAAAACTCAAGATCATTTTTTAAATTATCAATTAATTATGAGTGAATTAGAAAGTTATAATAAAGATTTGACAAAAAAACCGCATTTAATTGTTGCAAATAAAATTGATTTACCAGATGCACAAACTAATTTAGAGAAATTAAAAGAACAAATTAAATTACCAATAATTGCAATTTCTGCTATGAAACATATTAGTTTGGATATATTAATTAAAGATATTGCTAAAGCTGTTGAAAAAGAACAACTGCATCAAGTTAATAATAATGAAAATAATGAAGAACATATCCTTTATGAATATATTAATAAAGAAGAAGTTCCACAAGTTATTATTACTAAATTTGCAAATAATCAATGAACTATTTCTGGTAAAACCGTTGAAGTAATATATCAAAAAAATCCTTTAAATAATTATCATAATATTTTATTATTTAAAATTAAATTACAAGATTTAGGAATTTATGATGAATTAAGAAAGCAAGGAATAAAAAAAGGTGATCATGTTAAGATTTTTAATTATGATATGATTTGAGAAGAAGAATAAAAAAAGGGCAAAGGAAAATAGGAAATGGAAATAGTAATTAGTTTATTGGTAGTTATTTTAATTATTAGTAGTATTGGTGGCTTAATAATTTATATGCAAATTAAAAAAAGTCAGAAGGTTACTAGCGACCCAATTGCACAAGACTTTTTAAAAATGCAAGTAGAAACTTTAAAAGAACAATTAAATGATTTTAAAACATCATGAAATGGTTCAGATCGTGATAAAACCGAAAAATTAATTAATTTAATGAGTAATATTGATAATTTTCAAAAAAATTTAGATAAAAAAGAAGATGATTATAAACGCAATGCTGATGTCATTCAAAGACAAGTAGTAGATGTTATTAAAAATTTAGCAAAGTTACAAGAATCATCAACTGTTTTAGGAAAAATTAATGATAATATTCAAAGTTTACAAGAAGTTTTTATTAATACTAAAAAACGTGGTAATGTTGGTGAATTTGTTTTAGAAAAAATTTTGACTAATATGTTGGGTTCAAATCAAAAATTATGAGAACGACAATATACAACAATTGATGGCAAAGTTGTTGATGCCTATGTAAAAACAGATTCTGAAAAAGAGGGAATTGCTATTGATTCAAAGTTTTCAATTGATAACTATCAAAGGTATTTAGTAAGTGAAGATATTAAAGTTAAACAAAATTATTTAAAAGATTTTCGTAATGATATTCGTAAACGAATTGATGAAGTTGGAAAATATATTAATATTAAAAATAAGATTTCTAGCGCAGTAATGTTTATTCCTTCTGAAGAAATATTTGCTTTTATTTACGCACAATTTGCTGATGATATTGTTGAATATGCTTTTAAGAAACGTGTTTGAATTACCTCTCCTACTACTTTATCTGCTGTTTTATTTACAGTTGATAAAAATCGTAAAGACATTGATTTTAATAAAAATTTAGAAAAAATGGCAAAAAAATTACGTTTATTCAAAGATGATTTTGATCGTTGGGTTGATAGATGAGAAAAAGTTAAGGCTGGTTTTGATACAACTAATAAAGCCATTGAAACTTTAGATAAAACCCATAATAAAATTGCTGGACATTATAACAATATTTTTGAAATGTCTGAAGAAATAAAAGAGAGTGAATAATTATGAATTTAGAACAATATTTAGATGAAATTATTAAATTTTTACAAAGTGAAGTAAAAAAAGCAAATGCCAAAGGTTTAATTGTTGGTTTAAGTGGTGGTGTTGACTCAGCAGTAGTAGCATTATTGATTAAAAAAGCTTTTCCTAATAATCATTTAGCATTAATTATGCCTTGTTTTTCACCAGATATTGATTTAGAATATGCAAATAATTTAGTTAATATTCATAAATTAAATGCCAAAGTAGTTAATTTAAATAATGTTTTTTTAAGTTTTAAAAAAACATTAGAAACTGAAATTAATATAGAAAAATTAAAGTTAATTTTAGGCAATTTAAAAGCTAGATTAAGAATGAATACTCTTTATGCATATGCACAAAATCATAATTATTTAGTTGTAGGAACAGATAATAGTGATGAATGACACATTGGTTATTTTACTAAATATGGTGATGGTGGTGTTGATTTATTACCAATTATTCATTTGTTAAAAAAAGATGTTTTTGCTGCAGCAAAGATATTAAAAGTTAGTGAAGAGATCATTATTCGTAAGCCAACTGCTGGTTTATGAGATGGACAAACTGATGAAATGGAAATGCAATTTAAGTATGAACAATTAGATCAATATTTACTAGGAAATAAATCATTAATACCATCATCAGTAATTAATAAAATTGAATTTATGCATCAGAATAGTGCACACAAAAGAATACCTGTACCGCAAGCTCCGAAATGAACAAGAAAAAAATAAAGGAATGAGAATATGGCTGGACATTCACAATATGCAAATATTAAACATCGTAAAGATGCCCAAGATAACAAACGTGGTAAAATTTTTCAAAAATTATCAAGAGAAATTTATGTTGCTGTTAAATTAGGTGGTGCAAATGTTGAAAATAATCCGCGATTGAAATTAATGTTAGAAAAAGCACTACGTATAAATATGCCAAAGGATAATATTAATCGTGCTATTAATAAAGCTAGTAATAAAAATGAAACAACTAATTATGAAGCAGTCACTTATGAAGGATATGGACCAAGTAATATTGCCATAATTATTCATTGTTTAACTGATAATAAAAATCGAACTGCAAGTAATATTCGAAGTTATTTTAATAAATTGGGTGGTCATTTAGCTGCTACTAATTCTGTTCAATATTTATTTCAAACAACTGGGGTAATTCAATTTTCAAGTTTATTATCAGTTGAAGAAATTTTGGAGTTAATAATTGATTTTGAAATTTTTAATATTGAAAAAAATGAAGATATCATTGATATTGAAGTTAATCCTAAACAGTTAAATGCTGTAATTAATTTATTAGAAAAAAATAATATTAATGATTTTATTACTAATGAAATTGTTAATATTCCCCATGAATTGATTACCATTACTGATCAACAACAAATTAAATTAATTGATATATTGTTAGAAACAATTGAAAATGATGATGATGTTCTTTCAATTGAACATAATTTTAAAAAATAAAAAGGTTTATTTTTTTTTTTTTTTCATCTAATTAATAGTAAGAATAGAAAAGGAGGAATAAGTCATGGATGAATATTTTTAGGTATTATTAAAGAATTTTATGAAAATAAAATTATTTTTGAATGTAATGATCATGGATATATTATTGAAGGTGTTAATTTACAAACATTACCATTAAATATTAAAGTGAAAATTTATGTTTATTTTCATCAAAAACCAACTTATGAACAATTTTTTGGGTTTGTATCAAAACCAATAAAAACCTTTTTTATTCACTTACTTAATATTAGTAATATTGGACCAAAAACTGGTGGTTAGCCCTAAATACTGGACCACTTTTGGATAGACAGTTTTAAATTTTTATTTGTGAAATTGGTGGTTTTAGAAATTTAGAATGTATTCTTTCGTAATTATAAAACATAATATATTGGTTTACATCATTTATAGCTTCATTGAGAGAAAAATATTGATTTGAACCTTTAGGTAGTCATTCTTGAGATAAATGAGAAAATCAGTTTTCAGATATTACATTGCCACCAATATCATAAGGTTGTTTTTTGCTTAAAATTATTTGCTTATCAGCAGCTCAATTTGTGATGTCTTGACAATAAAATTCGTTGGCGTTATCTGAGTGTAAAATAACGTTTTTTACTTGGTTTCAAGAGAATTGTTGATTTATTTTTTCAAGTGCAGGAAGGATTAAATCTTGATAGGATTTGTTTGAACATGTATTATAGCTTACAATATTATTTGAATAAAAATCAATAATTACAAAAAGATATAATCAACCTTCTTTAGTATTTATTTGTTTAGTGTCCATTGATCAAATTTGATTTGAAGAGGTTGTACTTTTATAATCTTTGTTTACTTTATCCATTGTAGGTATTCACTTATTTGGATTTTTTTTGTTTTTAGGATAGTTATTTTTAGTTTGTTTTAATCCTTGAAGATTGTGATCTTTCATAATTTTTCGCATTTGTTTTGTTGATAATTCTAGATTTAAAATAATATGTTTGTATTGTTTTAATCATTCTTTAAATGCTGAAAAAATTCGTAAATAGCCATAAATTTGTCCTTTTCTTGTAAAATGAAATTCAAGTAAAAGTTGGCATAATTCTTGATATTTATGTGTACAATTACTAATTTGATTTTTTTCTTTTTTAATAGGGTTTTGTTTGTTTTTTACAAAATAATATGTTGATCGGTTTAGTTGAAGATGTTGGCAAAGATATCTAATTGAATATTGGTTTTTGCTATCATCAATAATTTGAATTTTTTGTTTGATATTTAACTTGTTAATTACTAATGCTATTTGTTTAATTTTATCCATTATTAAAAATCCTTTCATGTCAAAATTAGTGTTAATTGTATAACACAATTGTTTTTCGAATACATTCAAGTTTTTTTTTAAATTAATGGTCTAGTAAAAAGGGCTAAGTAGCAAGTAGCCATATTAATATTATTATCAGAGCAATATTTTTTTAATTGACAATAAGAATTTTTATCAATAAATAATTTTAATTTAATTTTTTTAAATTTAATTTTTTTATTTTTTCTTTTAATTTTTAATTTGTTTTTTATACTGTTTCAAAATCTAAATTCTGGATGTTGATTTTTATATATAATCATACATCCTATAAAAGTTCCAATAATAGGTAATGAAATAGTTAATAAAAAAATACCAAAAACTTTATTTTTTTACATAAAACTATTCCTTGCATAATTGGTACAAATAAAACAATACCACCAAATATTAAAACTGCTAATGATATAATTGCTCAGTTGGCATATATTTATAATTCCTTTTCTATTTATATTTTTCTTTATTGTACATTATTTTATTAAAAAAAGAAAAGATAACTAATAAAAGTTATCTTTAAACGTTGCAATAGATTTGCTAGTTATTTCAATTGTTCTTTAACATTATACTCTAAAACCAAACATTTTTCAAGAATATTTTAACAAATTTGTTAGAATAGTTAGGATAAAAAAATAAATAGAAAGGTGTTAAAAAATGTTTAATTATAAAAATAATCTTGAATATGAAATGAATATGAAATTAATAGAATTATAACAAATCATGTTAATAAAATCCATGCTTTTGATGAATATTTTTTTCAAAATAAAGATAAAGATAGATATAAAGTTGCTAAAAAATCTAATCGTAGTATTATTTTTGAATTTGGTAAAATGATTTTTAATCAAAGAGTTTATTGAGATAAATTAAAGAAAAAATATTATTATCCAGTTTATGAAGAGTTTAATATTGAAAAAAGAGCAAAAATTATTAGTTGATTAAAAGAAGAAATAATATCATATATTGGAAGAAAGAAACATTATCAAGATATACAAGATATTTTAAAATTTACTTATGTTTCAAAAGTAACAATTAGTAAAATTCATAAAAATGCAAAAGTTCAAGAAAAATTACCAGAACAAAAATTTAAAGTTAAAAATAGTGAATTTATTTATATTAATGCTGATGATTGTTATTTTCCTGTTTGAAATAAAAATCAACATCCAGAATTTAGATTTTGAAACAGTATAAAAAACAAATTAAAAATTAAAAGAAAAAATAAAGTTAATCCAGAAAATTTAAAAAACTTTTTAAAGGCTTGAAAATATTTTTGTAATGGTCAATATGATGAATTAATAGCATTTTTAATTGAAACGAAAGTAAATAAAGATACTTTAAAGATTTTTGTAAATAATAAAGAAGGTATTATAAATCAACCTGCTATTTGAAATATTGGTTGCAGTGCAGAAAGTGATATTCAACATTTAGTTAAATCTCAAACTAAAGGTGCAAAAATATATGCTTATCCAACATTAATTAATATGTTAATGGCTACAGCTAATTATTTAAATAGTAAAAATTATATTAATAGTGCTTAATAAGTTAAAACTTAATATTTTTAAAAACTAATTTTAAGATTAGGATTTTTGTGTTATTTAAATGTAATTTTGTAATTATATTTTTTAATATTTTAAAAATTTATGGTATAATTTAATTAAGAAATATTTAGATTTGCTAGTTTTATTGTTTGAAGTTAGAAAATCTATCCGTTATATTAATTCGTCCACATATTAAAAAAATCTTGTAATTTATTAAAAATCTAATATAATAATACTTGACATAAAGAAAGTAGTTTTTACGCTCACCTGATAGCTAAGTTGTTATAGGTTCAATGCTTTAAATTTTTATTTTTAAAATAAAGTTTTGTAGTGGTGAGTGTGCGTTTTAGCACAATTTTATTTATGCAAATTAAAGGAGGTATGTATGGCTTTTAAAAATAATGATAATTTATGAAATAGTAATATTCCCTTTTATGAATTTTTATTAATTGGTAATGATGGTACTAATTATGGTTTAATGAAAAAAAATGATGCTTTAAAAAAAGCAGAAGATTTAGGATATGACCTATTATGTATATCACCAAATGCTAAACCACCTGTTTGTAAAATGTTTAAATTTGATACATATCGTTTTGAACAACAAAAAAAGGAAAAAGAAGTTAAAAAAGCACAAAAATTAACAATTGTTGAAGAAAAAGAAATTCGACTAAGTGTTGTTATTGATAACAATGACATTAAAACAAAGGCAAATAAGGCTCGTAAATTTCTAAGTAATGGTAACAAAGTAAAAGTTACATTAAAATATCGTGGTCGTGAATTACATAATCCTGAAGCAGGATTTGAAGTAATTACAAAATTTTATAAAGAATTAGAAGATATTTGTATTTATGATAAAAACTTTGATAAAAAAGAAAAAAATATACAAACTATTTATCTTTTTCCAAAAAAGAAAAATCAAGAAAATTAACAATAGGAGGTAAAATATGCCAAAAATGAAAACAAAAAAAGCTTTAAAAAAAAGAATTAAAGTAACAGGAAGTGGTAAATGAATGCGTAGTGGTGCTTTTGTTTCTCACTTAGCTCAAAATAAAACAACAAAACAAAAACGTCAATTACGTGGGTGAAGTGAAGTATCTGCTTCTGACTATAAGCGTTTAAAAGATTTAATTTAGGAAGGTGACAAAATAAATGGCTAGAGTTAAAGGTGGTTATACAACTAATCATCGTCGTAAAAAAATACTAAAAGCAGCAAAAGGATATTATGGAGCAAAACATAGTTTATATCGTACAGCAAATGAACAAGTAATGAACTCATTAGCATATGCTTATCGTGATCGTAAAAATTGTAAACGTGAGTTTCGCAAGTTATGAATTCAAAGAATTAATGCAGCTGTTCGTAATTATGATTTATCATATTCACGTTTTATTGATGGCTTAAATAAAGCTAATATTAATCTTAATCGTAAAATATTGTCTGAGTTATCAATTAATCAACCAGAAGAATTTGAAAAATTAGTTTTGGCATCAAAATCTGTTTTAACAAAATAATTAATTGTAAATTTTATATAAATTATGATAAGTTTTAGAAATGTATTTAATATAAATTTCAAAGAATATTTTTTTATCACAAACTTTGTTTTATAATATATTTAATGGTAAAATTAAAAAATAAATTCGCTTCTTAGTATAAAAATAAGAAAGAAATTTAAAAAAGAGGGGGCCATTATGCAATTTACTTTTCTTGGATTTTTTGATGGTAATCCACAAGCAGTTATTAATCCTTTATTTGGTATGTATTATTGAATTGGCTTATCTATATCATTATTCTTGATAATTAGTTTATTTATTTTTAAAAGGTTTTATGCTAATTTAAGTAAGTGTTATAGTTTTAAATGTAGTTTAGGTATTTTTCAAATACTTTTATATATTAGTTTTTATATTGTTCATGGATTGAATGGTGAAAATAATCATACCATTGATAATTTTCCTTTTCAATTATGTTCGGTATTAAATATTACTAGTGGTATACTATTAATTATTCCTAATAAAAGTTTATTTAATATTACTTTTCCTTTAATTGGTCCTGTTATTTTGGCATTTTTATTACCAGATAAAACAAAATGAGTTTTTGGTCCACAGCATTTTCTTTATTGAAATTATTATTTTATTCATATTATTATTCTTTTTTCTTATTTACTTTTATATTTATATGGTCATATTGAATATGACAAAATATATATCAAAAAAAGTATATTATATTTAACTTTATTTGGTAGTGGTGTTTTTATTTTTAATACTTCTTTTGATACTAATTACTTATTTATTGGTAATGCTGGTTATACAGCAAGTTTTGGTAAAAAAATATTAGACACTTCAGTGTGGTTACCAATTTTACGTTTTACATTTATGTCTGTTGTTGGTATTTCATTACTAGTTTTAACATATATTTTTATTATACAAACTTTATCTCCTTTTTATTT
This sequence comes from Spiroplasma endosymbiont of Danaus chrysippus, assembly GCF_902809815.1. GTDB lineage: Bacteria > Bacillota_I > Bacilli_A > Mycoplasmatales > VBWQ01 > Spiroplasma_E. Next base: position 153,889 of record NZ_CADDIL010000003.1, read on the forward strand.
AGAAAAAGGAATAAAAATTAATCCTATTTACAAAGATAAAAAATCATTAATTACAAAATTTTATAAAAAATTAAATTTAAAAGATAAAAAAAATAATGAAATCTTAATTAATAATTAAAAAAAGAAAGTGAGTTAATTATGTTAAATTCAAAACAATTTTCAACAATTATCCAACTTCAAAATGAGTTAGATAAAAAAATAATTATTAATCGTGGTGTTAGCGATATTAAAACATTAAATTCTAGATTTTTAGCACTTTTAGTTGAATTAGGTGAATTTGCAAATGAACAAAGATGTTTTAAATATTGAAGTTCAAAACCAAGTAGTGAAAAATCAGTAATGCTTGAAGAATATATTGATAGTCTTCATTTTATTCTTAGTATTGGTAATAGCCTTAATATTGATTTTAAAAATTTTAGTTTTTCAGAAAAAACAAATTATCAAGATCTTAATCTTACATTCATTGATTTATTTGCTTTTGTTACAACTCTTTTTAAATCAAAATCAAGTAATGATTTTTTTGAATTATTAAATATTTATTTTACAATTGGTAAAAAATGTAATTTTAATAGTGAAGACATTATTTCTTGTTATATTTATAAAAATGAAATAAATCATTTACGACAATCACAAAATTATTAATGGAAATAAGTGATCGTTTTATTTAGGAGATTAAAATGACTAATGTTAAAATTTTCAATTATAATAATACAAAATGAGAGTACATTATTACATATAAACAACAAAAACATATGTATTTAAAAGTGCGCAACGATCAAATTATTATTAGTGCTCCATTTTTTATGCAAGAAAAATTAATTGAAGATTTCATTTTAAAAAGTTTACCTAAAATTTTAAAAAAGAAAATTATATTAAAACCTAATATTGTTATTAATAATAATGATAGTTATATTTATTTTTTAAGTAAAAAATATCAATTAATTACTAAGTATCATTCAAAAAAAACCATTATTTATTTTGAATTTAATAATTTGGTAGTATGCACAAATATTCAAGATGATAAGCAAATATTAATTAAAATTCAAAAATTTTTAAAAGAAGAGTCAAAAAATATTTTTATGAGTCGCTTGCAATATTGATCAGAAATTATGAATATTGAGTTTTCAGTACTAAAAATTCGTTCGATGTTAAATAAATGAGGTGTTTGTCAACCAAATACTAAAATCATTACACTTAATTATAAATTAATTCATTTTGATTATACTGTAATTGATTATGTTATAATTCATGAGTTAACGCATATAATTCATGCTCATCATAAAAAAACATTTTGAAATTTTGTTGCTCAATATTGTCCAGATTTTCAAGATTGTCAAAAAATATTAAAACAAGGAGTTATGGATGAAACAAATAACCTCACTTAAAAATCCGATAATTCAAGAATTAGTTTTATTACATGAAAGAAAACATCGCAATGTTAAAAAAATGTTTTTAATTGAAGGAGAACATTTAATTAGTATTGCATTATTAAAAAAAAGATTACTTGCAGTATATGTTGATGAGAAGTATTTAGACAAATATGCAAATTTATTAAAAGCTTGTAATAATATTGAAGTTATTGTTGTAAATAGTATGATTATTAAAAAAATTTCACAACAAAAAACACCACAACCAATAATTGGCGTTTGTAATATTGTTAAACCTTTAAATTATTTTTATTCTTCTCATATTATTCTAATTGATACAATTCAAGATCCAGGTAATTTAGGAAATATTTTACGCAGTGTTACTGCTTTTAATATTTCTGAAGTATATTTATCAAATGAAAGCGTTGATTTATATAATCACAAAGTAATTAGTGCAAGTCAAGGAGCTATTTTTTATACTAATGTGTATTATGAAAATTTTGATCAATTTTTATTAAAAGTAAAAAATGCAAATTATATGATTTATGGTACATTTCTACATGAAGATAATAGTACTAATTTATCTGAAATTACCTTTAAGCAAAAGAATGCTTTTTTATTTGGCAATGAAGGACAAGGTATTAATAAAAAGTATAAAGATAAAATTAATAGTAATATTTTTATTCCAACTTCTTTTAATGTTGAATCATTAAATTTAGCAACAAGTGTAGCAATAGTAACGTATTGCTTATTTATTACTAATATATTAAAATAAATTATACTTATTTTGAATTATAAAAATTTAATTATACATATTAATAAATTAATGGAGGAATAGAATGTTAGCGGTTAACGATTTAAAAAAAAGATTAGAAATTATTAGACAGCAAGCATTTAATAATATTGATGAAGTTGCTGATTTACATAAATTGCAAGTTTTAAAATCACAATATTTAGGTAAAAATTCGAATATTAATAATATATTAAAATCTTTAGAAAAGTTTCCTCATAATTTTAGAATTGAAATTGGTCAAGCAGCTAATAAATTAAAAAAAGAAATTAATGAATATATAATAAAAAAATTTAATGAAATTGAGAAAGATAACATTAATGAGCGTCTTAAATCTTCAGAAATTGATTTAACACTACCGGGTATTGATTTTAATATTGGTCACATCAATCCTCTATTAAAAACTGTTACCGAAATATCTGAAATTTTTAAAAATTTGGGTTATCAAATCATTAGTGGTAATGAAGTAGAAAATGAAGAATATAATTTTAATCGATTAAATTTACCATTTGATCATCCAGCAAGAAATATGCAAGATACTTTTTATCTTGAAAATAATAATGACAAACTTAATCGTTGATTATTAAGAACACACGCTACAAATATGACTGCACGCATTCTTAGTGAGCAAGATAAAAATTCAAAAGAAACCACGGCTATTATTAGTTTAGGAAATGTTTATCGAAAAGATGATGATGATGTTACTCATTCTCATCAATTTATGCAAGTTGATGGGTTTTTAGTTGGATCTAATATTACTTTTGCAAATTTAAAATGAACATTAAATTATTTTTGTCAGCAATTTTTTGGTATGGAAACTAAAACAAGATTACGTCCTAGTTATTTCCCATTTACGGAGCCTTCAGTTGAAGTAGATGTAAGTTGCCCAAAATGTAATACAGAAGGTTGTTCATTATGTAAGTATACTGGTTGAATTGAAGTTTTAGGTGCTGGTATGATTCATCCAAATGTTTTTATTGCTGCCGGTTTAGATGAAACAACAGCAAGTTTTGCCTTTGGTGTAGGCATTGAAAGAATTACTATGATTAAATATGGCATTGACGATATCAGATTATTTTATAATAATGATTTTCGATTCTTAAAACAATTTTAAAAATTAAAAGGAGTATAAAATAAAATGATAATTTCACGTAAAATCATTTCGCAGTGATTGAATATTAATAGCATTAAAGATTATGAAATCGTTGATGCTTTAAATACTTTAGGTTTTGAGGTTGATCAAGTAAAAAATTTAATGTTCAGTAATACAAACTTAGTTGTTGGTCAAATTACTAAAATTACTAAACATCCTAAATCAAATAAATTAAATATTTGTGAAGTAACAGTAGGCACTGAAATGTTAACTATAGTTTGTGGTGCAGCAAATGTAGTTATTGGTATTAAAGTTGTTGTAGCAAGGATAGGAAGTAATTTAGGTAATGGTCTTACTATTGTTGAAAGAACAATTCAAGACGTTGTTTCTTCAGGAATGCTTTGTTCATTAACAGAATTAGGATTAAGCGGTATTGTTCAGAATAAAGAAGAATTAAGTGGTATTATTCATTTACCAGATGATGCAATGGTTGGTAATATTAATCCATTACAATATTTAAATTTAGATGATACAATTTTTTTTATTGATTTAACAGTAAATCGTAGTGATTGTTTGGGGATTTATAGTATTGCTAGAGAATTAAGCGGTTATTTTAAAATTCCTTTAAAAAACATGGAAGTTAGTAGTATAGGAAAATTTGATAATAAAAGTCAAGTTAGTGTTCTTAATGGTAAAATTCAAGCTTTAGCAACATTAAAGATTGAATTTGATGATAAATCTGTAATAACACCAATTTGAATTAGAAGAACACTACAACTTGCAAATATTGTACCCAAAACTTTATCAGAAGATATTATTCATTTAGTAATGTTAGAATTGGGTCAACCCTTAATTACTTTTAGTGCCGATGTTTTAAAAAAACCATCTTTAAATATTTCACCTAAATCATACCCAGAAGGTAATTTGCAAATTAAAGAGGGTGATATTTTATTACACGATAAATATTTGGCTTTTAGTGTTTTAGGAGTTAGTCATAATATTGAATATGAAGTTAAACCAAGTTCCAAAGAAGTTTTTATATTTTCAATTAATCCTGATGTTACCTTAATGAGCAAACAAGCAAAGCGACATGGTGCTCTTATTAATACATTATTAGAACGTTTAACAAGACCAGTTGTTCCTGATTATTATTTAATTGCTTTACAACGTTATTTGTTTATTTTAGGACAATTACAAGTTAAATATGAAATTACTGGTTTTAGTAATGATGTTCCTTATCAAGTTAAAACAAAAGTGATCAATTTTAATTTTAATTTTATTAATAAAATTTTAGGTACAAATTTTGGGGTTAATGAAATAATTAATTATTTGACTATTATTGGTTCTCAAATTGAAATTGATGCAAAAAATCAAGAAATTTTAAAAGTAACAGTTCCTAATCATCGTAGTGATTTAAATAATGCTAATGATTTTAGTGAAGAAGTTGCCAGAGTATTTGGATATGATAAATTACCAGTTATTAAACCACAATTTAATGTATCATTTAAGTCACCAACGGCAATGGAAAATTTAATGATGAAGTGAAGACAACATTTAACAAGTTATGGTTTTAATCAAGTAAAAACATATAGTTTAACAAGTATGCAGAGATTAAATGATTTTAATTTTTTTAAATATAAAATACCGGTAAAATTAGAAGCACCGTTGACATTAACAAGAGAAGTTATGCGTTTTAGTTTGACAGATAGTTTATTAAGAATTTGTCAATATAATTATGCACGTAAAGAAACACAATTAAAAATTTTTACTGATGAAACTATTTATACAGGTGATGAAACTGATGATAATCATCATTTAGCTTTTATGATTATGGATAATTTTTGACCAAAAATTAATACTAATAAAATTACTAATAGTACGTATTATTTTATTAAAGGTTTTTTAGATGGTTTTTTAGCAAAAGTTATGCCAAATTTATTTAACTCTATTGTTTATAAAACAAATAATAATTCTTTAATGCATCCGTATTTAAGCGCAGATATTTTTTATGAGCAAGAACATATTGCTACTATTGGCGCACTGCATCCACAAACTGAAAAAATAATGAATGTTGAAAAAATATTCTTAGCAGAAATTAATTGTAGTAAGTTAGTTAAAATCATAGAAGAACAACAAAAAGTAGTTTCTAAATTTAAGCTTTGATCAAAATTTAATGCTTTAAGTCGTGATATATCAATTATTGTTAATAGCGATATTCAATTTTCTGATGTAAAAAATGCTATAATATTTGCAAATATTGATTTTTTAGAACAAATATCTTTGGTAGATTTTTATAATGATGAAAAATTAAAATCACAACATCAACACTCATTAACTTTTAATTTGAAATTTAATAGTCAAGAAGAACAATTAGATGAAACAAAAGTAAGTGGACAAATAAGTATTATTCAAGAAATATTAAAGAAAAAATTTCAAGCAATTATTCGTTAAAAATATAACAAAATATTAAATAATAAAATTAATATATTTTTTTATTATATTAAATTTTTAAATTGGGTGAGATAATATGAAAACATTGAACAAAGATAATTTAAACTTTTATAAAATGGCATTATTATTTATGATTCCAATTTGTGCACAATCTTTAATTGAAACATTAATAAACTTAATGAATAATTTTGTGGCTGGTCAATTTGGAAATGATGATGCTATTGCTGGAGTTGCATCATCAAGTAATATTTATGATATGGTTTGATATATCTTTTTTGCTATCGTTGCTACCGGTAATATTTTTAATGCTCAATATTTAGGTATTAAAGATAAGAAAAAAATTCAAGAAACTACTAATATAAAATTATTTTATACTTTAATTTTTTCAATATTTTTTGTTGTAATATTAGAATTATTTAGTAAACAAATTATGGGAGTAATTCTTGGTGCTGAAGATAATTCTCATCAAAATGCTATTGGTATTGCTGAAGAATATAGTAAATTAATTGCTTGAAATTACCCATTGTTAGGTTTTGCTTTTATTATGTCAATTACTATGAATACATGTGGTAATGTTAAAACACCATTGATAACTTCTATTTGCTCATTACTCTTAAATACATTTTTAGTTTGTATTTTATCATTACCATATAGTGGGGGACCACAATTAGGTATTGAAGGATTAGCAATAAGTTTAATTATTTCAAGAGCAGTAGAATGTTTTATATTGTTAGGTTATTTAATTTATAAAAAACCAATTTATGCTCCTAATTGAAATATTTTTAAATTTACAAAAGATTTACATAAAAAATATATTATTACTTTTATTCCTTTATTTGCTAGTCAAGTATTATTTGGTGTTTCAGTAGTAATGTTAACAGCTTTATATTCTCATTTTGGTGATACTGAAGTTGTTGCCGCTGTGCAAATTGTTGGTAGCGTTGTTGCTATTTTTTATTCTACTTTTAGGGGATATAATGCTTTAGTTGGATATGCTGTTGGTAGCAAGTTAGGTTCAGGAGAACTAGTACTGGCTAAAGAAAATGCTAAGAAGATATTAAAATTGAGTTTTGCTATTTCAACTGTTATTGCTTTAATTATTTTGGGTAGTGCTTTTTGAGTTCCAAAAGTATTATTTCCAAATTTATCTAATAATGCTATGAAACTTGCAGTTTGATATATGGCTTTTTCAGCAGTAACTTATTTTTTCATTAATATGATGCAACCATTATTTAGTTTTCTTTATGCTGGTGGCTATACTTTAATTATTAGTATTGCTGATCTATTTTTAATTTGATTTATTGATATTTTTATTACCTTTGCTTTATTGCAGTGAACTGACTTAAGTATTAAAATGGTAATTATGATTTCGTGTTTAAGTAAATCAGCTGATTTTATTTGTTCTTATGTATTTTATAAGGTGATTCCTTGAAATAAAAATATCATTAATTCTAAAGTAGAAAATCTACCTCATCCGACATTTGAACCACATGGATAATATAAAAATCCCTTTTTAATAATAGATTTTATTTTAATAAATTTTGTTTAAAAAATGTTAAAAAAATTCTATTATATTTTAGCAAATAAATTCATATTTATCGTTTTATTTTTATTGTATTTAATATACAATTATTATAGTTACTGGTGTGATTTTAGAGGATGGTAGAAGTAATGATTTTTTTATTTTTAGTTATAATTAAACTTTTATAATAATTAAATTTTAAATAACTAAATAAATACGGACATTAAAAATTTTGACATACCTTTATTATAAGAAATTTTTATTTGTTGAAAGAATTTTAAAAATAAGTTTAAGTAAATATATAAAAATAGTAATAACACCAGAACTAATAAAATCATTTTGGAATTAAAAAAGAAATTAAGAAATAATAAAAAAATAAAAAGAGCATGATTGTTTTAAAATTTTTTTATTTTTTTATAAGAAGGAAAAAGAAAATGTTAAAGTTTATAAGAAAATTTTATAATAAGTATCTTAAAAAGTACTTTAAAAAAAATAAAGAATTACAAAAATTAAGAAAAGAAATTCTTGATATAGAAAAAGAGATGAAAAAACTAAAAGAAGACAATATTTTTTGAGGCTTTTTAGTAATCTGTGTTTCTTTGTTTTACAAAGTACTAGTTCAGATTAATTCTGTCTTCAAATTTTATCATAAAATGAGCAATTGCTGTATTTCAATTTTGAATAGGCAATGTTCATTTTTTTGTGATATTTTCAATTGCTAAGTAAAAAATTTTAAAAACTGCCATATCATTAGGAAAAAATTTTTTATTTCTAATAACTTTTCGTAATTGGCTATTAACAGATTCAATAGCATTTGTAGTATAAATTACCCTTTTAATTTCTGCTGGATAACTAATAAAAACCATTAAATTTTCTCAATTTTTATAGGTGGTTAGCCCTAAATACTGGACCACTTTTGGATAGACAGTTTTAAATTTTTATTTGTGAAATTGGTGGTTTTAGAAATTTAGAATGTATTCTTTCGTAATTATAAAACATAATATATTGGTTTACATCATTTATAGCTTCATTGAGAGAAAAATATTGATTTGAACCTTTAGGTAGTCATTCTTGAGATAAATGAGAAAATCAGTTTTCAGATATTACATTGCCACCAATATCATAAGGTTGTTTTTTGCTTAAAATTATTTGCTTATCAGCAGCTCAATTTGTGATGTCTTGACAATAAAATTCGTTGGCGTTATCTGAGTGTAAAATAACGTTTTTTACTTGGTTTCAAGAGAATTGTTGATTTATTTTTTCAAGTGCAGGAAGGATTAAATCTTGATAGGATTTGTTTGAACATGTATTATAGCTTACAATATTATTTGAATAAAAATCAATAATTACAAAAAGATATAATCAACCTTCTTTAGTATTTATTTGTTTAGTGTCCATTGATCAAATTTGATTTGAAGAGGTTGTACTTTTATAATCTTTGTTTACTTTATCCATTGTAGGTATTCACTTATTTGGATTTTTTTTGTTTTTAGGATAGTTATTTTTAGTTTGTTTTAATCCTTGAAGATTGTGATCTTTCATAATTTTTCGCATTTGTTTTGTTGATAATTCTAGATTTAAAATAATATGTTTGTATTGTTTTAATCATTCTTTAAATGCTGAAAAAATTCGTAAATAGCCATAAATTTGTCCTTTTCTTGTAAAATGAAATTCAAGTAAAAGTTGGCATAATTCTTGATATTTATGTGTACAATTACTAATTTGATTTTTTTCTTTTTTAATAGGGTTTTGTTTGTTTTTTACAAAATAATATGTTGATCGGTTTAGTTGAAGATGTTGGCAAAGATATCTAATTGAATATTGGTTTTTGCTATCATCAATAATTTGAATTTTTTGTTTGATATTTAACTTGTTAATTACTAATGCTATTTGTTTAATTTTATCCATTATTAAAAATCCTTTCATGTCAAAATTAGTGTTAATTGTATAACACAATTGTTTTTCGAATACATTCAAGTTTTTTTTAAATTAATGGTCTAGTAAAAAGGGCTAAGTAGCAAGTAGCAAGTAGCATCATCACTTAAGTAACCATATTGATTATTAAATAATGAAGTTGAAATATTATTTATTGATGATTTGTTTGTTAATCTACTGCTAATAACAGTATTATCATTAATACTATTATTAATAGTATTACTTGTTAAAGTTAATGTTGTTAATGTACTTAAAGTTATTAATAATTGTTTCATTTTATATTCTCTTTTCTTTATTAACTCATTAATTGGAAATTAAAATTAAAATCAGGGAATGTTAAAGTAGCGCGTTCACTAACAGTTTCACCTTTAAATCTGTCTGATAAATCAAAAATATAAAGTGTATTATCTTTGGTTGGTTGTATTTCATCATTAGTAAATATCAATTTTACATTATTTAAATCTCAATCTGAACTTACTGAAACATCAGTTTCTAAAAAAATACTTTTTGTTTTAGTAATTAAATCTCAAAAATTAGTTACCTTATCGCTAGTAATATCTTTACTAATATCAGTTGTCATACTACCTTTATTTTTGCCATCTAATATATAATTAATAATAAAGTTTCCACCAAAACTATCAGCAATTGGATAATAAGAATTATTAACAATTGTATTTAATAAACTATCTTTATTAGAAATTCATTTATCTAATAATTTGTTTTGTTCATAAAAATGTTGACCTTCCTGTAAAACGTTTGTATCTTTACCATCTTTTAACCAAATACCATCTAAATCAAAAGGTGTTCTTGAAAAATTACCAGCAATACTTTTTTTATTATGACCATGAATAGTAACGTTAATATTATCTAAACTATTTTTTAATTTATAAGTAGAACCGTTATCTTTAATGCTAATTGTAAAATCTTTACCTAATTTATTATTAAAAATATTATCACCCACCGCTAAAGTAGTTGCTACATCATAATCTGTTTCATCAATAATAAGTTCAGTATCATGAGTTTTAAAATAATTTTGAACAATAACTTTAATAGTAGTACTAATATTAGTATTAATTAAATCTAAAGTAGTTTGTGTTAATTTAGTGTCAACATTTTTATTATCAATAGTATTATCAACATCAACATTTAATCATTTAGATTTATCATTTTGATGATAGTAAGCATTTTCAATAATATTTTTTAAATCTGTTTCATTACTTAAATCAACACACTTATTAATTACACTAACTTGTCCTTGATAAGTACCTGCAAAATTTAATTGATTAACATTTTTTCAAGAACTAGTTATTTTGTAATCAATATTTACTGCGTTAGTAAAATCTTGATTTTCTTTATTATCTTTAATAAAAATATTGTAATATTTATCATTAATGTCTTCTGAATTAATTTTTAATTGTTGACTTAATTTTTGTTTAAATTCGGGCGCATAACTTTAATGGATAGATTAATAAAATAATGGATAACAAAGAACGATATAACTATCGTTCTTTTTTTTGTTAAAGATTAAAACTTCATAAAACTGTCATAGAAGTCTAATAGTGAGTACTTTATGTAAATACTTCTATATGAGTATAAAAGAGCATTTAACGTTAAGCAAGTTAAAATGTTACACTGTATCGCTTAATGTAATTATAGATTAATTTGAATAGCCTTATTATGGCTCAGTAAATAACCCATTAATCTAATGAATAATTACATTTGTATTATTTAAGAAAATAGGGGCTTTTATATATAAATACATACCTCATTAACAATATCATAACACAATAAATAAAATAAAGGAGAAAAATAAATATGGCATACGTTTATTTAATAAAATATAAAGTTAATTATACATTTGAAACGAAATATAAAGCCTTTTGCACTTTTGTAGAGGCTACTAATTTTCATAAAAATTATAAACATCATTTATTAGAAGATGCATATATTATACATTATGAAATATTAGTATTAGAAGTTGATATGCATTGTACAGAAGAAAAACATTAATGAAAGGATTAATAATTATGGAATATAGAGAATATAGAATGGTTGGTTCTTGTGATAGATGTAGAAAACAATCTTCAATTGGTAATAGATTATGTAATAAATGTTTTTGAATATTAATAGGTAGAAAAAAAATATGAGTAAATTAATTTTTAAAAAAGAAACACATCAGTATTTTATTGATAATCGGGAATGTTTAGTAATCTGTGTGACTTACAAAAATAACTATGTTTAATTAATTCTAGTAAATATAATTTATATATCTAGAAAGAGTGAGTTACAGATGGCTAAAAAAGATAATCTTAATAACAATGATCCAATATCAAAAGCAGTAGATTTATTATTAGAAAATACTGAGGATTTAACAACAGTTTTTAAAGAGGGAGGCTTATATAAAGAATTAACTAAACGATTGGTAGAAAAAATGTTGAATTCTGAGATGCAAAATTATTTAGGACACGAAAGAAATCAACGCAGTAATAATGACAATGTTCGTAATGGTACAACATCAAAAAAATTAATAACTCAACAAGGTAAAATTGAAATTGATGTACCAAGAGATCGTAATAGTAATTTTGAACCAGTAATAATCACAAAAAGACAGAGAAGATTTGATGGTTTTGATCAACAAGTTCTTTCACTATATGCAAAAGGTATGACTTTATCAGATATTAGAATGCAGTTGCAAGAGTTATATGATGGCGCAGATATTAGCGAAANAAAATTGTAAATAATCATCAATTGTAATATGTTCTTCAAACATTACTAAAGTATATTGTCTTTTTGTTTGTACTGTTTTAAATATTTGATTATTTGGTAAATTACTAAAATCAACACCACTTGTATCATCAATTAAATAAGCATTTCAATAATCTCCTATTTTATATTGTTTTGTATAAAATTCATCTTGACCATTAACTTTATGTGTTTCTTCATTAATTTTACCTTTATTTTTTTGATATATTTTTGTACTATTTTTTCAAATACATACAACTGGAGTAGTACCAGTTAATATTAATTCATATTGTCCAAAATCACTAATTTTACTATTAATTGGTTTATAACCAGTTTCAGTTAAAGGAATTGCTCCATTATTAATAACAAATGGAAATATTTTTCAATAACTACATCTTTTAATTAGCAATTGTTGTCTTTTTAATTGAAGATGTAGATGTTTCATTAATTGAATTTGTTGATGTATCATTTTCATTTTCTCCTAATAATTTTATTTCTTCTTTATCTTCTTCCATTATTTCTTTATAATGTTTTTTTGCTTGTTGTTTTGTTACTTCATCTAATTCAGCAATAGCTTGTGTATATGACATTGTTCTATCTGCTAATCTTTGACTAATCATTTCTTGTTTTAATAATTGGTCAGTCATTGCTATAGGTAAAAATTTAAAACTATAAGGTCTATCACCCTTACCATTTCATAATTTTTCATAAATTAATAACATATCAAAAAATCTATAAAAATAATATGAATAATGACTTATTTTAGTTTCTGTTGTTTCCATATCATTTTTATTATTAAATAATGATTTAGTTTTATTTTCATAATTTACACCAGAAAATTCATTATAATCATATCCAGCACCATTTCATATATCTTTACCTAAATCATCTTTATCTAAAATATAATTACTAGCTTTAAAATCACCTTGTATAACTTCCATACCACCAGCACCAGATTTATTATAGCCAGCAGTACCAACATTAACTACAATATTTTTTTTAGGATTATCAATAATTTTTCCATGTTCAATCATATTTTTAACAGTTTCATTATCAAATGCACCAAATAAAGTTGTAACATTTAATTCTCTATCAACATTTCTTTGAGTATAAGATTTATGATAATATTCAATTAAATTTCAAACTGGATAAGTATCTGGATATGCATTTAATGTTGTTGAATTACCATAAAAATTAACCATTGGTAAATTTGTTATTTCTAATATTGGTAAATAATTTCAAGGATTTTTAATTTCATAACTATATTTTGGTATTAAATTAGGTTTTAATTTTGTATGTGCTGTTCCTAAAATAATTTCTTTTTCATTTTTATTATCATTTTTATAAGTTTCAAATCTTATTTTTCCATTTTCAGCAATTACTCAAGTTAAAGTTGCACTATCTGCTTGTTCATTTATAAAAAAGAATTCTGCACATTGTTCTTCTTCATTATATTTAGCAACTCTACCAGCAAATGAATTAGGTAATACTTTTAAACTTGTACTATTATCTTTATAAATAATTGGCATTATATATACTTTTCCAAGTAAACTTTCTTGAATTCCAAATTTATATAATTTTTCAAATCATTTATCACTAATAATTTTATTAGTAAAATATTTTAAAATTTCATCTTTTTCACTATCAAATAATAAACCTTTACCTAATCATAATTTAGTTGATTTTTGAGCAATTCTCATAGGAATATCACTATATCATTCTCTTCTATTACAAGAAAGATATTCTAATGGATTATTCATTTTTATCACTCTCCAAATTTATTTTTATTAATTAATAATTCATTATTAATATTATTAATTAATCATTTCATTTTATGCATTGAAGCATACATTCTTGCATCTCAACAATTATCATATAAATCAAGCATTTGTGGTTCATTATTTGAATTTTCTAATTTAGATTTTGCTAATCATTGCATTTTTGATAATTCTTCATGTGTATTAGAACATCTTTTTCAATTAATACTTAATATACCTTTAATCATACAAATAGTATCTCAATCAATTCTATCTCTTAAATACATTGTAGTTTTATCTACTGGAGTAAAATTTAATCAATTTATTTTTCTTTTTTCTACTTCTTTTTTTAAAATATCAATAACTGCTAATCCACCACTACCATAATCAACATAACAAGTAAATCCAAATTTCATTGCTTGAAATTTAATACTTTCATCTAAATAATAATCAATAATATTATTTGCTAATTCATAAGTATCTTTAAATTTCATAATAGCATTACTATGATAAAATTCACTTTCTTGATGTATTCTTCTAGTTTTTTCATTTTCACCAATAAAACATAAAACAGCAACAGTAGGATGTGCTTGTGAACTTGTAGCAAAACCTAAATCTAAACCACCAACTATTTCATTAACATTAAAATCTAATTCAGTTTTAAGTTTATCTAAATATCTTGCAAATATAGAACCAGTTAAAACACTAGGTACACCATAATATCAACTTTGTGCTTTAATAGGGTCTAATTCTTTTAATTCTTCTAAATCATTAATTTTATCTTGTTTTAAATTATGTTCATTTAATTTTCAATTTGAATAATGAAATAATTTAAACATTTGATTTTCTTCTATTGATTTAATTTGTTCATTATTTTCTTTCATTAAATCTAAATTAAAAGGTACACGTTTATTCATATATTCAATAAAATATTGATAAATATTATCTGGATTACAACTTCTAATTTTAATAGTTTTTTTAGCATTACCTAATGCAAAAGTAATTGCTTGAAATTCTGCTTGACTAAATTCATTTGCTTCTTCACATCATTCAATTGCTAAATCAAAACCTTTTATTTCACTTCTAGAAAGCCCTTTAAGTGGTATTCTATCATTACTATTACTATATACACCCATAACTCTAATAAATGATTTACTACCTTTAAAACGAAAATCTGCTTGTTTATTTGGATATTTTAAAGTAAAATCTTTATAATCAAAACCAATATTAATTAAAGCTTCATCAATTTCTTTTGTTAATTCATTAATATCTTTATTTAATTTTCTAAAACAATATATAGCAATTGATTTATTAACTTTAATTGATATTGCAAGTAATATTGCTAATTCTTCTGCAATACTATATGTTTTACTTGAATATCTACTTCCACTTAAATTATATTCACTATGAGTAAAATCACTTTTATTTAATAATCAATAACTAATTTCATGTAAATAAGTAAATTCTTTATTCATAATATTATTCCTGTAATTCTTCTAATTTTAAAAGTTGACCATATCTTGTAGGGTTACTAACAACAGCAATGGTATCATTTTGCATTTGTAAAGAAATTATTATTCTCTCATTAACTTTATCTCAATATAATGTTTGAACATCAGTATTCAACTCACCGTATAAAAATTCTTTAGACATAAAAGCAAATTTCTTATTACTTGATTGACTTTCAAAATTATAATAAATTTTATATTTAGTATTTGATTTAAAAGTATATTTAATATGATTTATATTAACTTTTGTTCCTACTTCTTTTCAATTTGAACCACTTGGACTTGGTGTTGGTGGAATATCTTTTAATTCAATATTAAAGGCATCTTTTTCTAGTAATTTTATATTTAAAGTTTTAGAAATAATATTTAAAGGTAAAATATTAACTTTAATAGTATTTTGTAATTCTTCTAACGAAAATATATTTCCATATTTTTCATTACCACCTTCTATAATTAATTTAAAATTATTTGCATTTACTACAACTAAATATAAATTTGCTTCAATTCCATCAATTTCTCCTTGTGTAAGAAAAATTTTATCACCAGCCTTACCACCTAAATATTTACCAGTTTTAAATTCTAATATAATTCTTGTATTTACTTGATTAAATGGTGGTTTTTCTCAAATTATAAGTACCCTATAAAGTTTATCAAATCAAAGTTTAAAATTATTATATTCACGATTATTTATACTTTCACCTATTATTTTTCAATTTTCTTTATCCATTTTATTTTCTAAGTTTTTATCAACATATCTTTTATTTACAGCATCTTGTGGTTGTTGAGGGTCTGCTATATAAACAATTCTTTTATTATTAGCAGTAATTAATCTTTTTTCTTTAGGTTGAATAATATTTGGACTATTAGGGTCTGTTTCTCATAATGATTGACCACTACCACCAGAAGCACTAATAGTATTAGTTTTTTCATCAATCTTAATATTTTCACCAGCAATTAATTTATCTTGCTTTTTATCAACATATTCTTTAGTTGTAGCATCACTTAAAAATGTAGGAGTACCAACATCAATAATTCTTTTACCATTAACATCAATACCTTTATCATCTTTTAATTTAACAAAATTAATATTATCTTTATCAACTTCTCATAATGAATTATCAATATCTGTTTTAATACCACTAGTATCAATGTCAACTATTGTTCCAATAATATTTTTTTGATGTATTTTTTTTAATTTCAACTCTTGGGTCACTTGATTTTAAATTTGTAATTTCAACATATCTTGTAAAAGGACTATCTTCACCATAATTACTATAAAAATTACTAAAAAAATCATTTCTTTTAGGTAAAACATTTAGATTAAATCCAGTAATATTTGGATATTCTTTAATTTTTCTTAAACAATTAAATACTTCTGGAACAATAAAATAAGGGTCAGTAGGATTATTTTCACTATAAGTCATACCACCTTGACTAATACTTGATTGACCACGAATATAATTACTATCTTTTGTTAATAAAAATCTAACATAATATGTAGTTGCAGTTTGTATTTCATCAGTAAATTCTGTTAATGTAGTTTCTGGTCATTTTTTTGAAATAGAATATCCACTTAAATAATCAATATTATTACTTGCAACTGAAATAGCAAATCAAATTTCATTATCTGGTGTTGTAGTATCATCAAATTCTAATTTATTAAAACCTTTTCAATTTTTAAATTCTTCAATTGTTATAAACATTAATGGGTCTTTAATAGCCATAATAATTTACTCCTTAATGTAAAATAAAGGGTATTTAAACCCTTTAAATTCCAACTTTAGTTGCTTTTTTCTTATCTTTTTCTGATAATTCTTTTTTAGAAGCTCTTTGACTAATAATAGTATTTTTAAATACTTCATCTTTTTCATTATCATTATTAAAACTATCAAGTAATTTAGCAACTGATGTAGTTTCTAATTGTAATTGAGAATTTATTTGTTTAATATTTTCAATAATAAATTGAATTTCTTTATCTCTTTTTAATTCTTTTGATATTTTATTTTGTTTTGATTTTTTAATAATTTTTGATAAAAATAATAAAACAATAGTAACTATAATTCCACTAGCTAATGCTCCACTTAATACTGCTGTTATTAATTCTTTTGATAAATTCATTTTTTATTCCTCCAGTTGTATTTTATTTGAATGTTGTTTACATAAATGACATTCTTTTTTATGTTTTCTAATATGTTTATATTGATATATTAAATATGGACTTGTAATAATAATTGGTATTGTTATCAATGCATATTTAATTAATTTTCCATAATTACCTAATTTAGTTACTAAATTTAATCCAATATGACCAAACATAGGAAATAAAGTTAATATTAAATGGTCAGGTCAAGTAAAATTATATTGATTAGTATAATTACCTATTCCCATTTCTATTGGTATTTTAGGTATTAATCAAGGTGTTATTGTAAAAAAGCTACTTAGCCCTTTTTACTAGACCATTAATTTAAAAAAAACTTGAATGTATTCGAAAAACAATTGTGTTATACAATTAACACTAATTTTGACATGAAAGGATTTTTAATAATGGATAAAATTAAACAAATAGCATTAGTAATTAACAAGTTAAATATCAAACAAAAAATTCAAATTATTGATGATAGCAAAAACCAATATTCAATTAGATATCTTTGCCAACATCTTCAACTAAACCGATCAACATATTATTTTGTAAAAAACAAACAAAACCCTATTAAAAAAGAAAAAAATCAAATTAGTAATTGTACACATAAATATCAAGAATTATGCCAACTTTTACTTGAATTTCATTTTACAAGAAAAGGACAAATTTATGGCTATTTACGAATTTTTTCAGCATTTAAAGAATGATTAAAACAATACAAACATATTATTTTAAATCTAGAATTATCAACAAAACAAATGCGAAAAATTATGAAAGATCACAATCTTCAAGGATTAAAACAAACTAAAAATAACTATCCTAAAAACAAAAAAAATCCAAATAAGTGAATACCTACAATGGATAAAGTAAACAAAGATTATAAAAGTACAACCTCTTCAAATCAAATTTGATCAATGGACACTAAACAAATAAATACTAAAGAAGGTTGATTATATCTTTTTGTAATTATTGATTTTTATTCAAATAATATTGTAAGCTATAATACATGTTCAAACAAATCCTATCAAGATTTAATTCTTCCTGCACTTGAAAAAATAAATCAACAATTCTCTTGAAACCAAGTAAAAAACGTTATTTTACACTCAGATAACGCCAACGAATTTTATTGTCAAGACATCACAAATTGAGCTGCTGATAAGCAAATAATTTTAAGCAAAAAACAACCTTATGATATTGGTGGCAATGTAATATCTGAAAACTGATTTTCTCATTTATCTCAAGAATGACTACCTAAAGGTTCAAATCAATATTTTTCTCTCAATGAAGCTATAAATGATGTAAACCAATATATTATGTTTTATAATTACGAAAGAATACATTCTAAATTTCTAAAACCACCAATTTCACAAATAAAAATTTAAAACTGTCTATCCAAAAGTGGTCCAGTATTTAGNTATATATTTTCTTTTATGTAAAGAATTTTTTAATAATTGTTTTCTTTCATATCTTCATTGATTACTTCCTATTTCATTTTTAGATAAATTTTTATATTCTTTTAATTTAAAAAAACCTTTTTCTAATTTATTAATAAAATGCATAGTTTTTTGTACATTAATATTATTTGGATAAATTACACTAGTATCTTGTGAACCATAAAAAAAATATGGGAGATTGTCAAAAATCCGGAATAAATTAAATCTTATATAGTCTTATTATAATTTTAGACAAGAAATAATTTGGATTTTTATGAAATTGTACACTTATATTACTATTTTTTTAAATTTATTGCAACTAAAATACTTATAATTAAGTTTGTTAAGTGTTAAACTTATGAAATAAAGTTAAGGAGAATTTAAAGATGAAAAATAAAGCACTTAAAAAATTACAGTTAATAACTGTATCATTATTTATTTTAACTATTTTAACTTTAATTATAGGATTAATATTAATAGATTTTAGTCATTTTAATCTTTTTTATTTAAACAAAAAATTAAATTGTATTAATGGATTTGATTTGTTAAAACACTTTCGATTAAGTTTTATCATAGAGCATTCTGCAAAATATTTTTATAATTTTGGAACTCATCATATTAAAGAAAATTATTATGAATGAATTGAATTACAAAGTGGAATTTTTTTGGTTTTATTTTTACTTCCAATTTTATTTTTTATAACTATATCATTAACTTTTTTCATTATTGGTTTAAAAGTAAAAATAAAAAATAATAATTTTTGAGATGCTATTCAAAATTGTGAAATAATCAATAATTATTACATTCATTAAAATTATGTTTCTAAATTTATTTTATTACATTTAAAAATAACCATTTGGGAATGTTTAGTAATCTGTGTGACTTACAAAAATAACTATGTTTAATTAATTCTAGTAAATATAATTTATATATCTAGAAAGAGTGAGTTACAGATGGCTAAAAAAGATAATCTTAATAACAATGATCCAATATCAAAAGCAGTAGATNACTCTTGCAACTGCATTCTAATATCTGATAAAGTCATACCTTTTGCATATAGTGAAAGAACTTGTTGATCAAAACCATCAAATCTTCTCTGTCTTTTTGTGATTATTACTGGTTCAAAATTACTATTGCGATCTCTTGGTAGATCAATTTCAATTTTACCTTGTTGAGTTATTAATTTTTTTGATGTTGTACCATTACGAACATTGTCATTATTACTGCGTTGATTTCTTTCGTGTCCTAAATAATTTTGCATCTCAGAATTCAACATTTTTTCTACCAATCGTTTAGTTAATTCTTTATATAAGCCTCCCTCTTTAAAAACTGTTGTTAAATCCTCAGTATTTTCTAATAATAAATCTACTGCTTTTGATATTGGATCATTGTTATTAAGATTATCTTTTTTAGCCATCTGTAACTCACTCTTTCTAGATATATAAATTATATTTACTAGAATTAATTAAACATAGTTATTTTTGTAAGTCACACAGATTACTAAACATTCCCAACTAAACCAATTGTTCCTAATCCTAATAATATTTTTTTACTACTATTAATTAATTTAGTTTTTGAACTTGGCATTTGATTTAAATTTCAAATATCAATTCCTAATTTTTTACTAAATAATAAAGCATTTATACTTCCTAAAATAGGATTATCTATTAATTGACCATAATATGAAGATGTTCCTATCATTGCACTTAATGGTGCAATTCCAGTTCTTATTAATTTTAATAAAGTATAATTTGATTGTGAGTTTTCTGTATTTGGCATTTTCTATTCTCTTTTTATAAATTTAAATTTCATATTTCCAATAGTATCTCTATTATTACCGACAATAATTAAATATCCAGTTTGATTATTTTCTAATATTCATGAATAATAAATATCTTGTGGATATAATTTTGGATATAAATTTAATGCTAATAAATAACATAAAGCATCTTCTTTATTTTTTAATAAACTTACTGTTTTACATATTATTTCTTTAGGACTTTTTTCATTATAAAATCATTCAGTTTTAATGTTTCTCATTATTTCACATCCTTTTATGAACTCATCAGCACCGTTTACTACGGTGGACTATAGAATTATAATGTTATCCAAATTTTAATAATTCTATAGTTTCGTTCTGTATAAAATAAAATTTAGGACTTACATTGACATATTTAAATAAAAATAGGAGTTAAACAGGTTATATGTCAAATGCCTATCATTTTATTTAATCTTTTATTATTGCTATTGCTCCTAAAATAAGAGCAACTAAACAAAATAATAATATGATTGCTATTGGTGTAGTTGCTATCACTATTAATAATATTCCTCATCAAGGCATTATTTACTCTCCTCTTTTCATGTCATTTCAAACTGAATTTTAAATTTTCCAAATAAAATAAATGCTAGTAAATTATAAGGAATAGAGATTAAAGATAATAATAAAAATATTGGTAAAATTAATATTCTTAATAAGATATAAAATAATTTCATTAATCAAATTCACCTTTTTATATAAATTCAAGTACTTTATAATAAGCAGTAAGTTTACCGGCTTCTTTTAAAGAATCACATAAACAAATACTAATTTGTTTTTTTATTCAAATAATTAATTTTTCTTTATTCATATTAAATTTACCTTTCACTAGACCTCAAAATTTTCTATAATTTCTTCTTCTTTTTCTAATTCTTTTAATTTAGATAAAGTAGAATTTATATCAGTATTATCAATATTATTATTTGAATTAATAATTTTTATTTCATCACCAGTATTATCTTTATAAGCAATTGTTTCTTCATCAATTACTACACCTTGGTCTAATTGAAGTGCTAAATTAATATCATCTTGATTATTTAATACTATAATTGGTGTTTTATTAATTTCTCTAATTAATGCTTTAACTACTGTTTTTAAAGACATTTGGTCAAAACTAGTATTTCAAGGACTATCTTCACGCTTAGTTTTACTAAATTTTTTTCTTCATTCTTGACATTCTTCAACTGTCATACCTTTATAAAAATTATTAACTTTACCATTTTTATCTAAAAGAGAAATATAACAATAATAACCAATAGTAGTAATAGTTTTTCTTTCAAAAATTAATGCTGGATTAATTTCTCATTTATTATTTTCTTTATTAAATTTATGTGCTGATGTTATTTTTTCTCTTTGAAAATCCATTACTAATCCAGTTCTTTGTAATAATGTTAATCAACCATCTTCTTGAATTTGCAATTGTAATTCATCACCATATGGAATTAATGCTAATTCTTTTTTAATAGGATTAATTGAAAGATTTAATTTATATAAATTAATTAATGCATTAATTAAACTTTGAGTATTCATATTTTTTAAATCTTTACTAGAATTTATAATCATTTCATAATAATTTCTAAATTTTACATATTCTTCTTTATTACTTTTAATAAAATTAGGAATTTTTAATTCATTTTTATTATTACTCATTATCAAATTCACCTCTTTCAATTCTTTTAATTCAATTTTCTAATTCATAAAGTTTCGATGAATCTTGTCTTAATACATTATTTAAAAAATCTATTCTTTCTTTTATACAAGCGATTATTTTTTCTTTATTCATTATTTTCTTCTCCTTCATCTCAAATTATTTTTTCAGCATTTAATATTTTTAAAATTTCATCTAATTTTTTATTAATTTTTCCTATATGTTTTAATAAAATTAAAATTGATTTATCCATAAGTTACTCCTATCATTTTTTAATTGTTTTAAATCTATTATCTAAATGTACTTCAATATTTTTACTAGGATTAAGTATTAAATGACTATTAATAACAATTCAATTATTTTGATTACTATCTAATTTTTTAGGTAACTTATCAAATTCAATTGAATTACAAGAATAAATAGTTTTTTCTTTAATTGTTTTTTCATTAATCATTTTTATTTCTTCTCAATCATTCTTTAATATTATTTTTTAAAATATTTAATTCTTTAATTTGACCTCTTAAAACATCTAATTCTCATAAATTTAATTGATTTAAATTAATTTCTTCAATTTGATATTCTAAAAATTCAATTCTAGCATTAAGATTTTTAACTAATAATTCATTAAAATTACATTTTTTATTTTTACAATATTCCAATTTATATTCCATTTTTATTTTCTCCTTTAAAATATTTTGTTTTTGCTTTAAATCATTCAAGTAATAATTCATTCGTTATTTGAATTTCAATTTCTTCTTGAACATTTTTATTAGTTAAATAAACATAAGTTTTATCTGATATATTAATGCCAACTTGACCACTTTTAATCATTCAATAATAAGCAGTTAATTGTAATTTAATTCTTTTTAATTTATCTTCATCAATACAAGCATAAGTTTTATAATCAACTAAATAATATTTATTTTCTTTTTTATCTAAATAAACTAAATCTGGTGTTCCGGCAATTACACTATCAACAATAGGTTTTTCTATAATAAATTCATAATTATTTTTATTTTTAAATTTTTCTTGTAAAAATATAAGTGATTTTTTACAATAAGAATAATTTATATTATTAGTTACTGGTTTTAATTTTTTTAATAAATTATTAATAATATTTTCTTGATTAATATTTTGTAAATATAATTCATTAAGTTTATGAACTCATTTACCACGATTTGAAGCATTTTTTAATATTTCTGGTGATATATGACTATAGCCAAAACCTAAATAATTATCAATAATTCTAGAAACTGATATTAATTCTTTATCATCTAAAAAATATTGATGAGTTTCTTTTTTAAAAAAGAATTTACTCATATTTATTTCTACCTATTAATATTCAAAAACATTTATTACATAATCTATTACCAAAAGAAGATTTTTTTCTACATCTATCACAAGAACCATTCATTCTATATTCTCTATATTCCATAAATATTGTTCCTTTCATTAATTAAGTTTTTCATTTAATTCCTTATTATTTAAATTTATATCTAATTCCATTACTAATATTTCATAATGTGTAATAAATGCTGGTTCTTGATTTTTTTGACTATTATAACTGCCAGTTAATATATGATGTTTATAATTTTTATGAAAATTAATAACATTTTCAATTGTAGAAAATAATTTATATTTTGTTTCATAAACATAATTAACTTTATATTTTAATAAATAAGCATATTTCATTTTTAATTTCTCCTTTATTTTTTTTATTGTGTTATGATATTGTTAATGAGGTATGTATTTATATATAAAACCCCCTATTTTTTAAATAATACAAATGTAATTATTAATATAGATTAATGGGTTCTTTACTGAGCCATAATAAGGCTATTCAAATTAATCTATAATTACATTAAGCGATACAGTGTAACATTTTAACTTGCTTAACATTAAATGCTCTTTTATTCTGATATAGAAGCATTTACATGCAGTACTCACTATTAGACTTCTACGACAGTTTTATGAAGTTTTAATCTTTTAACAAAAAAAAGAACGATAGTTATATCGTTCTTTGTTATCCGTTTTATTTTATGAATCTATCCATTAAAGTTATGCGCCCTTTATAACTATATTACTAATCTTTTTAAATATTTATTTAAAAATAAAAAAAGTAGATAATAACTTTTGAGATGCTATTGAAAATTGTGAAATTATTAATAATTACTATGTTCATTAATTTTTTATTTATTATAAGTTAAACTAAGAAATTTAAAGACTATTGATTATATTTATTATTTAATATAGTAAGCATAGATAAAATTATATGCTTACTATAAATTTTTAATTACTCTTGATAAAATTAACTGAATATTATCATTATAAATTTCTACCTTTCCTTCCATTAAAATTACTTTATTAACTTGTAAATATTCTTGGTATATTTGATATAACTTTTCAAAAACCGTTACTTCAATAATATTACTGTCATTTTGCATTTCAAAAAAAGCCATTAATTTTTTAGTTTTAATTACTCTAATATTATTGATAACTCCATATACTCTAACATGTTGATCAACATAATTATTAATATATGCTAAATCAATAGCTTTATTATGAGGATCTAATTGTTTTTTTCATAGTAATTTAGGATTATATTTTAAATAAAGTCCTAATGCACGATGTTCATTAATACTATTATTATTTCAATCATCTTCTCTTTGTAACATAATTGGTTTAGGAATTAAATTAAAATTTAATGATAATTCACCACTAGTTTCATCTTTTACCTGCACCATATTGGCATATTCTAATGCAGCATCCAAGTTTAATAATAACATTGTTCGATTTGATTGAATATCATCTAAAGCACCAGCAGCAATTAAATGCTCAATGTTTTTACGATTCAAACCAATAAATATTGCTCGAGCACAAAAGTTAAAAAAATCTTGAAAAAATCCATTACTAGTACGTTCTTTAATAAGATTACTACAACTACCTTGACTCATTTGCTTAATTGCTTGTAAACTATAACGAATAGCTTTTTTAGCACCATCAATTAAAAAATCAATGTCAGAAAATTGAATTGATGGTGGTAAAACTTTAATTTGATATTTTTGACATTCATTCAAATATTGTAACATTTTTTGATCATTACCAATAACGCTACTTAATAACGACACCATAAATGCCAATGGATAATTTGCTTTTAAATAAACTAAATAATAACTAATTAATGAATAAGCGACAGCATGAGATCGATTAAATCCATAACCAGCAAATTTTTCAATATCTTCTCATATTTTCTTAACAACTCTTGGTGAATAACCTCTATTAACAGCACTTTTAATAAATGAGTTTGCTTGTTCTTTCATAACTGTAGTATCTTTTTTACTAATTGCACGACGAATTAAATCAGCTTTTCCCAATGAATAACCAGCAACTTTCTGTAAAATTAATAATATTTGTTCTTGATAAATAATAATGCCATAAGTTGATGCTAAATAAGGTTTTAAATCTTCATGAATATACGTAACTTTTTGTTTTCCTAATTTACGATTAATATAATCTTGAATGTATTCTTGTGGTCCAGGACGAAATAAAGAAGAACTAGCAATAATATCTTCTAAGTTATCAACTTTCATTTTAATTAAAATTTGACGCATTCCTGAAGATTCCAATTGAAAAATACCGGTTGTATCACCATTTTTAATAATGTTAAAACTTTTTTCATCATTTAAAGGAATTTGAGATAATTTTAAATTTAAAAAATAATGTTTGCTTACTTGTTGTAAAATATTTTGCAAAATAGTTAAATTACGTAATCCTAAAATATCCATTTTTATTAAACCAAGAGCTTCTAGGATTTGCATTGGAAATTGCGTTTGATAAATACTTTGAAATCCTAGTTGTAATGGAATAGCAGTAACTAACGGTGCTCTTGTAATAACGATTCCTGCTGCATGAGTACTAGTTTGTCGTGGAAAACCAAGAATTTCTTTGGTTAAAGTAAACAATAAAGGATACTTATTTGCATATCATGCTAATTTTGGTGATTGTTTAATAGCCATATCTATTTCAAAATTATATTGAATTGGTATTAATTTTGTCATTTCATTAATATCTTCAATATTAACTTGAAAAACTCTTCCCAAATCACGAATTGCCATTTTACTAGCAATTGTTTGAAAAGTAACAATATATGCAACATGTTCTTTGCCATATTTTTGATGAATATAATTAATAACTTCATCTCTTCTTGTATCTTCAAAATCGATATCAATGTCTGGTAATGATATTCGTTCTGGATTTAAAAATCTTTCAAAAATTAAATTATAAGCAATAGGATCAACACCAGTAATTCCTAAAACATATGCCACTAAACTACCAGCAACACTTCCTCTACCTGGTCCAACCATTATATTCTTGCTTTTTGCAAATTTAACATAATCATTAACAATTAAAAAATAATCAGCAAAACCCATTTCATTAATTACTTGTAATTCATATAAAACTCTTTTAACATATGTTTCAGGAATTTCACGACTTTGAAAATGCGCTTCTAATCCCTGTTTACATAATTCTTGCAAATATAAATTACTAGTAAGATTATTAGGGCAAGTAAATTTTGGTAAACTTAATTCTGCACTATTTGGCTTATTTTTAGGAAATTTTAAATTACATAATCAAATAACCTTTTCAATATTTTCAATAATTTCATTTGGATAATGTTGCATTAAATCTTGTTTAGTTTTATATAAAAACTCATTACTTTTTGATAAATCTTCTGATTTTAATGTTTTTTGTTCTTTAATAGCTTGTAAAATTTGATAAGTACGATGTTGTTTTTCATCTAAATATAAAACCAAATCAATTGGAATAATATTAGATGTAATCGATTTTAATAAAGTAATATTATCCATATCACTAGGTACTAAACCAAAATAAATTAATTCATGACCTGTTGAATTTAAAATATCATAATTATTTTTAATATATCTAATATTTTTATTATTAGCATGAATAATAACTAAAACTTCACGTGTTTGATTAAGATATTTTTTTACATCATTAGTAGTAACAATATTATTATTAGTACTAATAATAGTAGAAAGTTCTATTAATCTTTGATAACCAGCATATGAAGTTGCCATAATAGTTAATTCAACTTTATCAGTAGCACTTTCTCAAACACAATTTAAACCAATTAATGGTTTAATATCATTCTCTATACATAAATTACAAAATTCATAAGCACCATACATTATATTTTTATCTACTAAAGATAGAACTTTTAAATTATTTTTGTCAGCAAATTCAATATAATCACTTATTTTAATAGTTGATGAAAGAAATGAATAATTAGAACGAACATTTAAATTAACTATATATTTCATACTATCCCCTACAATTCTTGAATGACTTATATTACAAGTTAATTTTAACATCATTTTATCTTGCTAGGTTATTTTTAAGTTATTGTTTTTAATACAAAACTATTTAAAACACTTAAAATAAACTTTTTTAGAAATAAAATAAAAAAATAAACATTATTTTTTCAATAATTAATAATAAATAATTTGGAAAAAATTATAATATATTTTTTTACATATTAAAACCAATAATATGTTAAAATCTGCATAAACTTAATACAAGTTTTCAACTTATTACTTCATTTTAAAGTAAGTGAGTTTGTTATTTTTAATCAAATAAGGAGAAAAAAATGGATATTCAAAATATTAATTTAATAAAAGCTGCTAAAATAGGTGATCTACAAGTAATTAAAAAAATTATTAAAAATGGTGGCAATGTTAATTATATATGCGATGATATAACCGCTTTAATATGAGCAGCGCAAAATGGTCATTTAGATGTAGTTAATATCTTAATAAATAATGGTATTAATATTTATCATGTAGTTAAAAATAGACCTGATCCTTGAATATTAAATAATATTAATGGACAAATAATTATAGCCAAATATTTAAAAACAAATGGTTATTATAACTATGCTAATCTTTTACTAGATACCATTGAAAATGGTGATACAGCTTTAACAATAGCTGCTAAAAACAAACACCCAAAAATAGTTGAAAGATTAGCCTATGAAATTTATGAACAAGAAATAAAGCAACGATATAAATTTGGATTACCTACTATTCTTAATGTTACAACCAATAAAAATAATTTTGAAGTTAAATCTCTTCAAGAATTAGCAAATGAAGTACAAAAAATAACAACCAATATTGACTTTAGAGAACCAAATCCATATCAAAAATTACAAATAAATTTAAAACTTGCTCAATTAGAAATTGATAAGAAAAAATTAAATGAATTCAATAAAAGAATTGAAAAAACAAAATTATTAGTAAATGAAATAAATGCAATTGATTTACAAAATCAAACTTCAACCAGTAATCAAAATACTTATTGTAATATTTTATAGTTTACTATTAAAAAATAACAAAAAGAGTGAAACTTCACTCTTTTTGTTATTTAAAGTAAATAAACTGCATTTAATAAAAATATTAAATTATTAATAAATTTATTTATATTTTTTCAATATCTTTAAAACTATTTATTAAAATTTGTTCTCAATCAATTATTTGCTTTAAATCATTTTCTAAAAGTTCAAATTCTTTAATCTTTGGTTGTGTAACAGGGTTTTTGGGAACAAATAATGAACAACAATCAGCGAATGGTAAAATTGATGTTTCATAAGTACCAATTTTTTTAGCAAGATTAATAATATCAACTTTATCTTCGGCAATTAAACTACGCAAAATTGGTAAATTGCTAACAATATTAATAGCATTAATACTTGCTAATGTTTGTGAAGCAACCTGACCAATCGCTTCACCAGTTGCTAATGCTTGAATTTTATATTTTTCTGCAAATAAACTAGCAATTCTAATAAACATTCTACGCATTAAAGTAATACGATAACTTTCTTTCTTAATATGACTTAATTCATTTTGCAAGTTAGTAAAATTGCAAATATATAAATTTTTACTACCAGCATTATAAGGTGCTAAAATTTGAACTAAAGTTTCTACTTTTTTTAATGCTGTTGGTAAAGTAAAAGGTGGAGTAGCAAAATGTAAATATTGAACTTGTAATCCTCGTTTCATTAATTTATATGCTGCTACAGGGGAATCAATACCACCGCTCAATAATAATAACACTTTCCCTGAACTACCTACTGGAAATCCACCAGCACCAATAATTTTATTTGCAAATAAATAAATATCATCCTTATTAACTTTGATATTTATTTTTAAATCAGGATTAGTAACATTAACTTTTAAATCTGTTTTTTTTAAAATTATAGAAGCTATAATTTTAACTATTTGTTCTGAATTTAATGAAAAACTCTTATCACTACGACTAACAAAAAGTTTAAATGTTTTAAAATTTGTTAGATCTTGACTTAAAATTAATGATATTACTTTTTCTGATAATATTTCCATATTTTTAGCAATTCTAAAAGCAGGTGATAATGAACTAATGCCAAATATTTTCACCAAAATATTAATAACATCATTCATTACGTCAAGAGATAAATTAGTTAGTTCCATCCGATCATGAAAATGAATAATATTTATTTGTTTATAATCACTAAGAGCATACTTAATATTTATTTTTAATTGTTTAATAAAATCAATCCGATTTTTACTTTTAGTTGTTAATTCACCATAACGAATAATAATAATTGGTACCATTTAATTTTCCTCTTTTTTAAAATTTATTCCATTAATTCCAATAATAATGTTAATGCTTTTTGATTATGATTATTAGTGATATTATTTTCAATTTCATTAAATTTACTATTAAGTTGCTGATTAATTGAACGATGACGATTAGCATAAACAAGAGTTAAATGTGATAATTTATGAATAGTAATTTCCATTTTTAATTCAGTATAAAGATGAAAAATTTTATTTTGTAAATCATTAAATTTACTAAAAGAAGAATTATCATAATTTCCATTTTTAAAATTTAAAATAGTATCATTTATTAAATATTGTAAATCACTAAACTTTTCTTTATAAATTTCATTTAAATAATAAAAATTAATATTATTTAAAATATTATCAATTTGTAACATCATTGAATTGATTTTATCAACATAAGTTTTAAATTTAATTTTTGCTTTATTTTGTTCATTCAACAATTTATTATACTCTTTTAAACTATTAAAAACAACAATACTATTTTCAAATAATGCTGCTAATAACATCACTAATGTTTCATAACTAGTATTTTTTATTGATTTTTGATGTTCTATGATTAATAAATTATCAAAATGATTAACAGTAGCAAGTTGTTTATTAATAATAGTTTCTAAGTTAGTTTTTTTGCTATTTTCTATCATTTTAGAATTAATTTTATTTGAAAGAGCAATTTCATTTTTAATAGTTTCAAATATTTCATTAAAATTAAAACTCATAACTAAAAATTTTTCATAATTTTGTTTAAAAATATTATAAAATATTTGTTCTTTATCAATTTTATTACTAAAAGTGGCAATTAATTTTAATATTTCTTGAGTGTTAACCTTAGCTTTTTTGTATTGTAAATTATTAATTTGTTTATTAATAAAACTTAACTTTTCATCAACGTTTGCTACTAATTGTTCGTATTGTAAAAGTAAAGTATTATTTATTTTTATCATTTGATATTTATTTTTTAAGGCCGCCATTTTCTGTTTAATTTCATATGTTATAATATAACGAAGTGTTGGTAAATTATCTAAAATTTCTGCCAATGTTACAACAGCAATCGCAATCTCACTTAAAATAGTAATAATTTGACTAACATTAATAGCATTAATATTTGTTTCTAATTCTTTAAACATATCATTAATTATTTTAATAACTTCATCTAATTGTTCTCGATTAAGATCGTTTTGTAAATTAATCTTGATCATTTGATCTTGTAAATAATTAAAATTTTGTTTAAAAAATAATTGATATTCTCGTAATAATTGATCAATACTAATAAAATAATCTATTTCAATTGTTAATAACTGCAACTGATTTTTTAAATTATTACTCTTATTATGCATTCTATACATTAATTTATATCTTTTTCATAATTCTTTATTATTTTGTAATTTTAAAATTTGAATATAATTTTTAAAAACCTTATTTAAATCTTTTTTTAAAAAAAGATTATAACGACTAATTCAAATCCCTAAAATAGAACTATATTGTTCATTTGCTTGTACCATTTGATTAATACGATTTAATCTTTCTTTAATATTAATATTTTGAATATATTGCAAATTTTTATAAACCATAAATTGTTTATTTTTATACGAACTAAAAATTACTAATAAACTTGTTAAAACTATAATAGTAAAAATTAATAAACTAATAATAGTTATTATAATAATTTGTGCACTAGTTAATTTATAAATTTTTATTAACATCAACATAGTTTTATTCTCCTTTCCTTATATCTTAAATATATTAAAAGATATTAATCTTTTATTTTATTATTACTTCTAAAATATTTAATAATATCAACCAAACCTAAAAATAACATTTGTGGTTCATAAATATAAGAAAAATCAAAATAAGATTTTAAAATTGGTACACTACCCCCTGTTAAAATTACAGGTAAACTAATATTTGTTTCATTTTGAATTCTAGCAACTATACTATTAATCATTGCACTAAAACCATAACCATAACCAATTGATAAAGCATGATTAGTATTTTTACCTAACATTGATTGATAATGTTGCATTTCAAAATCGACAAGTAAAGCAGCATTATCAATCAATGCATCTTTACTTGTACTAAATCCAGGTCCAATAATAAGGCCAACCAAAACATCATTAACAACAACACTATAGGTAGTAGCAGTTCCCAAACTGACAACTATCGCATTGTGATACTTAGTATAAGCAGCATATGATAATGCTATCAAATCACTACCTAATTGACGATTTTCTAAATTAAGTTTTAAAGGTAAAGAACTTAGTAAATTGAAATCAACAATTAACGGTTTTAAATTATATCTAAAAACAATTAATTTTTCTATTATTATTAAAAAATTTGGAACAACACAACTAATAACAGCTTCTTCAAAATGTAATTTTTTATTTAATTTAAATGCTTTTTTCAATTGAACAATTGCAGTTTTACTTTTGGTTTCTATTACTGCTCATTGTTCAATAATTTCACTATCATTAATCATAGCAATCTTAATTAATGTATTACCAATATCTACTAATAACAAACTTTTCATTATTATACTTGTTGAACCATTTCTTTAGTTGAAGCTAATTCATCATATAGTGTACGAACAAGATTATTTAAGTTTTCAACTTGTAAAAACTTACCACTACGAGCTATTGAAACAGAACCATTAGTTTCACTAACAATAACTGATACTGCATCAGTTTGCTCTGATATTCCAATAGCAGCACGATGACGTGAACCAAATTGACTAGATATTTTTTTATTAGTTAGTGGAAAATAAGTAGAGGTACATTCAATACGACCTAAACGAATAATAACTGCACCATCATGCAATGGTGAACCTTTAATAAAAATAGATTGTAATAGTTGTGAAGTTACTTCACCATCAATTTTTACTCCCAAATCAGTATATTCATTTAATGAAACATTCCTTTCAATAGTAATTAGTGCTCCAATTTTTTCTTCTGCTAATTTAATCACTGCTTCTGCTAAAACACTTGCTAACATTCTTTTTTCTGAAGTTGCTAGTAGTTTCATATGAGATTTATTTCTTGTTGTTCATCAAACTTTTTTACCACGAATAAAGGTATTCATAACTATTAAAATAAGAATTGTCATTAATAAAGAAATGGTTATTCCAAATAAAACCGCTATTTCAGCAATAACTGTTCCAATATCTGCTGAAATTACAGTCGAAATAATATTTAACGGTAATACACTCATATTAAATACCACCATTCCTTTATTTTTTGATTTCACTACTTTAATTATAAAGTAAAAAAATTATTTTTGATATTATTAGTATAACAACTTATCATAATTTACAAAATACTCCTTTTAAAAATAAATTTAAAAGGAGTACTAATATTTTTGATAATTTTAGATTTTATCTTATATAAGTTTATAAAATTATTATTTGTTAATTATCTTTATTAACTATAAATTTGGTACAGTGTTATGAACATAATTTTTATTTACTACGGATAATGTTGATAAATTCTTATTTACTTCTGCTTTTATTAAAAAATCATTATCACTATCTTTACTGTTTTCTGATAAAGATATTTTTTCTTCTACTATTGTTATCTCTCTTAACACTGCTGATACTTTTTCTTTTAATTCTACTAATAATGTTAATGATTTTGCTGTTTTTAATTCTTTAGCATCTAATACTTTTTTTTCTAATATTTCCAATACTTGTGATAATGATATTTTTAATTTTGTTAATGTTTCTTTTGTTTTTTCCACTGATAAAAGTTCTGTTTCTAATTGTTTTAATGATTTCAAGAAATATGATAAATCATTTTCTAATGTAGATTTGTATACTGCTAATTCTGATTTTCATTTCTTTTTTGTTTTTTGTAATTCTTTTATCATTAATTCTATTGGCATTACAATACCGTAGGCTATTAAGCTGGCTAATGCCTTTAGTGCTAAACCCATCTTTTAATCTTCCTTTTCTAATTAAATAAAAAAATCTATTACTTTAAAATTAAAGAAATAGGATTTAAAATAAACTTGATATTAAGTTTATAAAATTATTGTAATATAGTTTTCTATACCATTATATTTTTATACAAATTAACATCGTTAAATGTTTTTAATATTTAATTCTAAACTATCAAATCAAAAACTAATTAATATTATTTTTAATAATATCTGTTATTTTTTTAACAGCAATATCTAAGTCATCGTTAATAACAATATAATCATATTCATGTTGAACTTTAAATTCTTCTTTTGCTTTATTTAACCTTTTCTCAATAATTACTTCTGACTCACTAGCACGCATACGAATTCTTTGTTCTAATTCTTGATAAGAAGGAGGCATAATAAAAATACTCATAATATCATTGCGATGTTCATAATTTTTTAAAACTTGACTAGCACCATCAACCTCAATTTCCAAAATAACGTTATAACCTTGATTTTGCAAATTTAAAACATAACTCTTACTAGTACCATAGTAATTACCAATAAAATTTGTATATTCTAAAAAATCATTACCTTTAACATGATTTAAAAAAGTTGATACATCAACAAAAAAATAATTAATGCCATCTTGTTCTTTATTACGTGGTTTTCTTGTTGTCATCGAAACTGAATATGCTAAATTTAATGATTTATCAGCAAATAATTTAGCAATAATTGCACCCTTACCAACACCACTTGGTCCAGAAAGAATAATTAATTTTCCTTTTTTTTGTGCCATTTACATTCTACTTTCTACTTTTCATAAAATTGAATTATTTTAATATATATTTTACCGTATTTTTTATTAGATACTACTTTAAAATGGAAATTTAATTGTAAATTTTCAAGTGATACATTTGTTTCTAAAACAATTAAAGCATTATTAGCAAGTAAATTATTTTTATAAAAGAAATCAATAATTCACTGTTGACAAGTAATATTTGCAAACGGTGGATCAATAAAAACAATATCACACTGTTGTACTAGTGTTTTACTAAAAATTTGATAATCCAAATTACTTATTTTAACTTGTTCTTGTAAATTACAAGCAAAACAATTTTGATTAATAATATTACAAGCAGCTTTATTAATATCATTTGCAAAAGCAAATTTTGCCCCTCGTGATAAACTTTCAAGAATTAAATTACCACTTCCAGCAAATAAATCAACAACAATTTTATCTTCAAAACTACAATAATTTAACATAATATTAAAAATATTTTCTTTAATTCGATTTAATGTTGGCCGTGTTGATAAACCATCTAAAGTAATTATTTTTTTTCCTTTTAATTTTCCAGCAATAATTTTCATGTTTTCTCCAAAATTTAGTTTATAATAACTTTATCATTAAATTTGATAAAAGCAAATTAGTTTAATTTATTATTTATTACAAACTGATGAAAGGATCTGCAATGTTAAAAAAATTACAAAACGAAGTACCATCAGCATCTTGAATTACTGAAGATACAAAA
The DNA here is from genome assembly GCF_902809815.1 of Spiroplasma endosymbiont of Danaus chrysippus. Taxonomy (GTDB): domain Bacteria; phylum Bacillota_I; class Bacilli_A; order Mycoplasmatales; family VBWQ01; genus Spiroplasma_E. The sequence continues at coordinate 189,193 of NZ_CADDIL010000003.1, forward strand.
CCTAGTTTATTAAAACCTTGTGCTGATGTTGTTTTACCCTTAACACCTAAAGATGAAAATATTATGAAACGTATGATTGATTGAGTAAAAGCATCACAAGATAAAGAATTTAATGCTAACAACATTTTAACCGAAGCTATTGGTATTGCTGCACCACAAATTGGAGAAAATATAAAAATGTATTATATTTTATTACCAATTCCTGATAAAAATGAAAAGATTATTTACTATGAACATGCATTAATAAATCCAAAAATCATTGGTAAAAGCGAACAAATAGCTTATTTAAAAAAAGGTGAAGGTTGTTTAAGTGTAACTAATCACCCTCATGAAGGTTTAGTTCCACGTAGTTATAAAATCAACATTACAGGTTATGATTATTTCAAAAAGAAAAAAGTAACTTTAACTGTTAGAAGTTATGAAGCAATTGTTTTTCAACATGAGCAAGACCATTTAGAAGGAAAACTCTTTTATCATCACATTAATAAGGATAATCCTTGACTTAATGATGATAAATGGATTATGATATAAAGTAGAATGATAAACTTAAGTTTTTAAATTGTTTTATTATAGTTAAATATAATATACCAAATAAGTAATAAGTAAAAACATGATTAAATTCATTACATTTTTTATGTTATGTTTTATGTTATTTCCTTATAATTTTAAAATGAATGAAGGAGAAAAAATATGAGTGATACACCCACAAAAAATACTATACCAGTTAAAAAGTTCGTCACGAAAATCTTTGCGCTTGGTGGGCTAGAAGAAGTTGGAAAAAATACTTATGTAATTGAACAAGATAATGAAATTATTATTATTGATGCTGGAGTAAAATTTGCTGATGCTTCTATGCCAGGAATTGAAGCAGTAATTCCTGATTATAGTTACCTAAAAGAAAATAAACATAAAATTAAAGGAATATTTATTACTCATGGTCATGAAGATCATATTGGTGGTATACCATACTTATTAAAAGAAATTAGTGATATTCCAGCTATTTATGCTCCTAACTTAGCAGCAGCTTTAATTCGTCATAAAATTAAGGACAAAGGAATAAAATCAAAAATAAAAATAAATATTGTTGATGGTAATAGTAAAATTAAAACTAACAGATTTATTATTAGTTTTTTTGCTGTTAATCATTCAATTCCTGATGCATATGGAATTTGTGTAGAAAATTCAAATGGAACTGTTGTAACAACAGGTGATTATAAATTCGATTGAACACCTTTAGGTCATAAAGCAGATATTGATAAAATGGCACAAATGGGTCAAAAAGGAGTAACATTATTTTTAGCAGATTCAACGAATGCTGAAGTACCCGGTTATACAATGACAGAAATGCTTGTTGTTAAAAGAATTAGTGAAATATTTGCTAAAGCAAAGGGCAGAATTTTAATTTCTACTTTTGCTTCTAATGTACACCGTTTACAACAAATTATTGAAGTTGCAACAAAACATAATAGAAAAGTTATTGTTGTTGGAAGAAGTTTAGAAAGAATAGTTAATGTTATTCGTCAAATGGGACATTTAAAAGTTCGTGATAGTTCATTTATTAAAGCAGAAGAAGCTAAAAAATATGATAATAATCAAATTGTTATTATTTGTACGGGTTCCCAAGGTGAACCAATGGCAGCATTATCAAGAATTGCTAATCGCGAACATCGTCAAATAAAAATTATACCCGGTGATACAGTAATATTCTCTTCATCAGCAATTCCCGGTAACCGTGCTGACGTTGAAAGAGTAGTTAATAAACTAACACGACTTAGTGCGATTGTTGAAGAAAATTCACCATTAAATTGATTGCATACTTCTGGTCATGCTTCACAAGAAGAACAAAAATTAATGTTAAATTTAATTAAACCATCATACTTTATGCCAATGCATGGTGATTATCGAATGTTAAAAGTTCATAAAGAAACAGCTGTATCAATTGGAATCCCTGAAGAAAATATATTTATTTGTGCTAACGGTGATCCAATTATTATGGATAATGGTAAATGTTCTTTAAGCGATAAACGCATTGCTGCTGATCCTATTTATGTTGATGGTGGTAAAGATATGTCAGGAGTAACAACCGCTGCAGTAATCCGTGATAGACAAATTCTTTCTAAAGATGGTTTAATTGCAATTGTTGTTTCTATTGATTCACAAAATAATAAATTATTAGCACCACCAACGTTTATTTCTCGCGGTTCTTTCTATGTTCGTGATGCAGCACCTTTAGTATCTGAAGCAATATCATTACTAACAAAAGCTATTAATGAAGTATTAAAAAGCGAAAGACCTACTTTTGCTACAATAAAAAATGCTATCAAATCAACATTAGCACCTTATATATTTAAAAAGAAAAGAAGAAACCCTTTAATTATTCCTGTTATATTAAATAAAAAATAGTTTTTAAAACTATTTTTTATTTTTTTGATATATTTTATTAAAATAATTAGCATTGAGTATGATGCTATTATTAAGGGTTAACTATTAATTCTTCTCCTACAAAAATCATAAATTCACCGATTTTAAATCTAACTGTAATTTTATCATTGGCTATAAAATTACCTGTTGATTTATCATTTTTTGTTACTAACAATTTTAATGATCCTTTATTTAATAATTTTTGGATTCCAAAGATTGTTTTAACATTATCTTTAGAATTATCTAACATTGAAGTCAAATCACTCTTAATTTGAAATTTACTTACTGATTGGTGGTTAGCCCTAAATACTGGACCACTTTTGGATAGACAGTTTTAAATTTTTATTTGTGAAATTGGTGGTTTTAGAAATTTAGAATGTATTCTTTCGTAATTATAAAACATAATATATTGGTTTACATCATTTATAGCTTCATTGAGAGAAAAATATTGATTTGAACCTTTAGGTAGTCATTCTTGAGATAAATGAGAAAATCAGTTTTCAGATATTACATTGCCACCAATATCATAAGGTTGTTTTTTGCTTAAAATTATTTGCTTATCAGCAGCTCAATTTGTGATGTCTTGACAATAAAATTCGTTGGCGTTATCTGAGTGTAAAATAACGTTTTTTACTTGGTTTCAAGAGAATTGTTGATTTATTTTTTCAAGTGCAGGAAGGATTAAATCTTGATAGGATTTGTTTGAACATGTATTATAGCTTACAATATTATTTGAATAAAAATCAATAATTACAAAAAGATATAATCAACCTTCTTTAGTATTTATTTGTTTAGTGTCCATTGATCAAATTTGATTTGAAGAGGTTGTACTTTTATAATCTTTGTTTACTTTATCCATTGTAGGTATTCACTTATTTGGATTTTTTTTGTTTTTAGGATAGTTATTTTTAGTTTGTTTTAATCCTTGAAGATTGTGATCTTTCATAATTTTTCGCATTTGTTTTGTTGATAATTCTAGATTTAAAATAATATGTTTGTATTGTTTTAATCATTCTTTAAATGCTGAAAAAATTCGTAAATAGCCATAAATTTGTCCTTTTCTTGTAAAATGAAATTCAAGTAAAAGTTGGCATAATTCTTGATATTTATGTGTACAATTACTAATTTGATTTTTTTCTTTTTTAATAGGGTTTTGTTTGTTTTTTACAAAATAATATGTTGATCGGTTTAGTTGAAGATGTTGGCAAAGATATCTAATTGAATATTGGTTTTTGCTATCATCAATAATTTGAATTTTTTGTTTGATATTTAACTTGTTAATTACTAATGCTATTTGTTTAATTTTATCCATTATTAAAAATCCTTTCATGTCAAAATTAGTGTTAATTGTATAACACAATTGTTTTTCGAATACATTCAAGTTTTTTTTAAATTAATGGTCTAGTAAAAAGGGCTAAGTAGCAAGTAGCAAGTAGCCAGTCATAGCAATTGGAATAAATTTAAATGAATAAGGTCTTTCTCCAATACCATTTCATAAATTTTCACTAATAAGTAATAAATCAAATATATGATAAAAATAAGCACTATAAAATGCTATTTTTATTTCTGTTGTTTCCATATCAAATTTATTATTAAACATTGATTGAGTTTTATTAGTATAAACATCATTACCATGTTCATCATAATCATAACCTGCACCATTAAATATTACTTTAGCAGTACCATTATAATCTAATCAATATTCATTAAATTTAGGGTCACCTTGAATAATTTGCATACCTCCATTACCATTTTTATCATAACCAGCACTACCAACATTAACAAACATATCTTTTTTAGGATTTTCAATAATATTACCATTTTCTTGCATTTCTTTAACTGTTTCATTATCTAATGCAGCAAATAAAGTAGTAACATTTAATTCTCTTTCTAATCTTTTTTGTCTAATTACACGATTTAAATCTCAAATTAAATCTCATACTGGTGTACAATCTGGATATGCATTTAAAGTTGTAGCATTACCATATAAATTTATTATTGGTAAATTTGTTATTTCAAAAATAGGTATATAATTAAATGGATTTTTAATTTCATAAGTTTTTAATGGATTAATATTTGGTTTTAATTTAGTACGTGTACAACCTAAAATAATATCTTTATTATTATCTTTATATGTTTCATATTTTACTTTTCCATTTTGTATTGTTACTCAAGTTAAAGTTGCTGAATCTGCTTGTTCATTAATAAAATAAAATTCTGCTGCTTGTTCTTGTTCATTATATTTAGCCACTCTACCACAAAAACTATTAGGTAATATTTTAAGTGATTTACTATTATCTTCATTAATAATAATCATAATAAATACTTTACCCATAAGTGAATTTTGTAAACCAAATTTATAAAATTTTTCTAATCATTTATCTTTTAAATTCATTTCATTAAGATAATCTAATATTTCTTTTTTACTTGAATTAAATAAAAAACCTTTACCTAATCATAATTTAGTTGATTTTTGAGCAATTCTCATAGGAATATCACTATATCATTCTCTTCTATTACAAGAAAGATATTCTAATGGATTATTCATTTTTATCACTCTCCAAATTTATTTTTATTAATTAATCATTTCATTTTATGCATTAAAGCATACATATCACTATCTCAAGTATCATCATGTAAATCTAACATTTTGGGTTGATTATTAGTATCTAATTTCTTTTTATCTAATCATTGCATTAAACTATATTGTCTTTTAGTTTCTGGACATCTTTCTCAATTAAAACTAATAATATTTTTAAGCATACAAATTGTTGTAAAATCAATTCTATCATTTAAATATAAAGTTAATTTATCTACTGCGATAAATTTTAATCATGTTATATTACGTTTTTTAACTCAACTTTTTAAAACATCAATAAATACTAATCCACAATTACCATAATCAACATAACAAGTAAAACCAAATAACATTGCTATATAACGTTTACTTTCATTTAAATAATAATTAATAATATCATTTGCTAAAGTATCAGTATCTTTATATTGCATAGTAACATTACTATGATAAAATTCACTTTCTTTATGAGCTCTTCTACTATTATCATTTTCACCAATAAATCATAATGAAGCAGCAGTTGGATGACCACTTGAACTTGTTGCCATACCAATATCTAATCCACCAGTTATTTTAGAAACTTGAAAATCTAATTTAGTACAAACTTTATCTAAATATCTTGCAAATATAGCACCAGTAAGAATACTAGGTACCCCATAATATCAACTTTGTGCTTTAATAGGGTCTAATATTTTTAATTCTTCTAAATCATTAATCATATCTAATGTCAAATTATGAGAATTTATTTTTCAATTTGAATAATGAAATAATTTAAAAATATTATTATCAAATATTGATTTAATTTCTTCATTATTTTTTTTCATACTTTCTAAATTAAAAGGTACTATTTTATTAATTTTTATTTTTATTCTTTTTTTAGCATTACCTAATGCAAATGTTATTGCTTGAAATTCTGCTTGACTAAATTCATTTGCTTCTTCACATCATTCAATTGCTAAATCAAAACCTTTTATTTCACTACGAGAAAGACCTTTTAAAGGTATTCTATCATTTGAATTACTATATACACCCATAACTCTAATAAATGATTTACTACCTTTAAAACAAAATCTGCTTGTTTATTTGGGTATTTTAAAGTAAAATCTTTGGGCGGTTGTCAAAGGGCGCATCACTTTAACCCTTAGATTCATAAATGAATAACAAAGAACGATATAACTATCGTTCTTTTTTTGTTAAAAGATTAAAACTTCATAAAACTGTCGTAGAAGTCTAATAGTGAGTACTGCATGTAAATGCTTCTATATCAGAATAAAAGAGCATTTAATGTTAAGCAAGTTAAAATGTTACACTGTATCGCTTAATGTAATTATAGATTAATTTGAATAGCCTTATTATGGCTCAGTAAAGAACCCATTAATCTATATTAATAATTACATTTGTATTATTTAAAAAAATAGGGGGTTTATATATAAATACATACCTCATTAACAATATCATAACACAATAAAAAATTAAAAGGAGAAAAATAAATATGAAATATATTTACTTATTAAAATATGAAGTCAATTATACTAATCAAATAAAATTTAAAGCATTTTCAACTGTAGAGCATGCTAATAATTATCATAGAAATTATAAACATCATTTAATTAAAGATGCTTATATTGAAAAATATGAAATATTAGTAATGGAATTAGACATAAATTTAAATAATAAGGAATTAAATAAAAAACTTAATTAATGAAAGGAAAAATATTTATGGAATATAGAGAATATAGAATGAATAGTTCTTGTGATAAATGTAGAAAACAATCTTCTTTTGGTAATAGATTATGTAATAAATGTTTTTGAATATTAATAGGTAGAAAAAAATATGAGTAAATTTATTTTTAAAAAAGAAACTCATCAATATTTTTTAGAAAATAAAGAATTAATATCTGTTTCTAGAATTATTGATAATTATTTAGGTTTTGGATATAGTCATATAGCACCAGAAGTATTAAAAAATGCTTCAGTTCGTGGTAAATGAGTTCATAAACTTAATGAATTATATTTACAAAATATTAATCAAGAAAATATAATTAATAATTTATTAAAAAAATTAAAACCAGTAACTAATAATATAAATTATTCTTATTGTAAAAAATCACTTATATTTTTACAAGAAAAATTTAAAGATAAAAATAATTATGAATTTATTATAGAAAAACCTATTAATGATAGTGTAATTGCTGGAACACCAGATTTAGTTTATTGAGATAAAAAAGAAAATAAATATTATTTAGTAGATTATAAAACTTATGCCTGTATAGATGATGATAAATTAAAAAGAATTAAATTACAATTAACTGCTTATTATTGTATGTTACTTGCTAATGGTATATGGCCATCTAATAAAACTTATGTTTATTTAACTAATAAAAATACTCAAAAAGAAATAGAAATTGAAATAACCAATGAATTAATACTTGAATGAATAAATGCAAAAACAAATTATTTTAAAGGAGAAAAATAAAAAATGGAATATAAATTGGAATATTGTAAAAATAAAAAATGTAATTTTAATGAATTATTAGTTAAAAATCTTAATGCTAGAATTGAATTTTTAGAATATCAAATTGAAGAAATTAATTTAAGTCAATTAAATTTATGAGAATTAGATGTGTTCAGAGGTCAAATTAAAGAATTAAATATTTTAAAAAATAATATTAAAGAATGATTAAGAAGAAATAAAAATGATTAATGAAAAAACAATTAAAGAAAAAAATATTTATTCTTGTAATTCAATTGAATTTGATAAATTACCTAAAAAATTAGATAGTAATTTAAATAATTGAATTGTTATGAATAGTCATTTAATAGTTAATCCTAGTAAAAATATTGAAGTACATTTAGATAATAGATTTAAAACAATTAAAAAATGATAGGAGAAAAATTATGGATAATCAAACTTTAATTTTATTAAAACACTTAGGAAAAATTAATAAAAAATTAGATGAAATTTTAGAATTATTAAATAAAAAAGGAGAAGAAAATAATGAGTAATAATACTAAAAATGAATTAAAAATTCCTAATTTTATTAAAAGTAATAAAGAAGAATTATTAAAATTTAGAAATTATTATGAAATGATTAGAAATTCTAGTAAAGATTTAAGAAATATGAATCAACAAAGTTTATTTAATGCTTTATTTAATTTATATAAATTAAATCTTTCAATTAATCCTATTAAAAAAGAATTAGCATTAATTCCTTATGGTGATGAATTACAAGTTCAAATTCAAGAAGATGGTTGATTAACATTATTACAAAGAACTGGATTAGTAGTTGATTTTCAAAGAGAAAAAATAACAACTGCACATAAATTTAATAAAGAAAATAATAAATGAGAAATTAATCCAGCATTAATTTTTGAAAGAAAAACTATTACTACTATTGGTTATTATTGTTATATTTCTCTTTTAGATAAAAATGGTAAAGTTAATAATTTTTATAAAGGTATGACAGTTGAAGAATGTCAAGAATGAAGAAAAAAATTTAGTAAAACTAAGCGTGAAGATAGTCCTTGAAATACTAGTTTTGACCAAATGGCTTTAAAAACACTAGTTAAAGCATTAATTAGAGAAATTAATAAAACACCAATTATAGTATTAAATAATCAAGATGATATTAATTTAGCACTTCAATTAGACCAAGGTGTAGTAATTGATGAAGAAACAATTGCTTATAAAGATAATACTGGTGATGAAATAAAAATTATTAATTCAAATAATAATATTGATAATACTGATATAAATTCTACTTTATCTAAATTAAAAGAATTAGAAAAAGAAGAAGAAATTATAGAAAATTTTGAGGTCTAGTGAAAGGTAAATTTAATATGAATAAAGAAAAATTAATTATTTGAATAAAAAAACAAATTAGTATTTGTTTATGTGATTCTTTAAAAGAAGCCGGTAAACTTACTGCTTATTATAAAGTACTTGAATTTATATAAAAAGGTGAATTTGATTAATGAAATTATTTTATATCTTATTAAGAATATTAATTTTACCAATATTTTTATTATTATCTTTAATCTCTATTCCTTATAATTTACTAGCATTTATTTTATTTGGAAAATTTAAAATTCAGTTTGAAATGACATGAAAAGAGGAGAGTAAATAATGCCTTGATGAGGAATATTATTAATAGTGATAGCAACTACACCAGTAGCAATCATATTATTATTTTGTTTAGTTGCTCTTATTTTAGGAGCAATAGCAATAATAAAAGATTAAATAAAATGATAGGCATTTGACATATAACCTGTTTAACTCCTATTTTTATTTAAATATGTCAATGTAAGTCCTAAATTTTATTTTATACAGAACGAAACTATAGAATTATTAAAATTTGGATAACATTATAATTCTATAGTCCACCGTAGTAAACGGTGCTGATGAGTTCATAAAAGGATGTGAAATAATGAGAAACATTAAAACTGAATGATTTTATAATGAAAAAAGTCCTAAAGAAATAATATGTAAAACAGTAAGTTTATTAAAAAATAAAGAAGATGCTTTATGTTATTTATTAGCATTAAATTTATATCCAAAATTATATCCACAAGATATTTATTATTCATGAATATTAGAAAATAATCAAACTGGATATTTAATTATTGTCGGTAATAATAGAGATACTATTGGAAATATGAAATTTAAATTTATAAAAGGAGAATAGAAAATGCCAAATACAGAAAACTCACAATCAAATTATACTTTATTAAAATTAATAAGAACTGGAATAGCACCATTATCTGCCATGATTGGTACCAGTGCTTATTATGGTCAATTAATAGGAAATCCTATTTTAGGAAGTATTAATGCTTTATTATTTAGTAAAAAATTAGGAATTGATATTTGAAATTTAAATCAAATGCCAAGTTCAAAAACTAAATTAATTAATAGTAGTAAAAAAATATTATTAGGATTAGGAACAATTGGTTTAGTTAATTATAGTAAATTTACTAATGCAGATATTAATCCTAATCCAACAGAAAATCCAATAACAACTACTACTGTTGACCCATTTCCACCAGATTTATTATTTAGTAATCATGATACTATTGATAATCATTTAATGGATTGAGATACATATATATCTTTAAATTCATATGGTATTGCCAATTTGGTTGCTGGAATTACTGAGTTAATACCTAATAAATTTGAAGCAATAAGAAAGATATGTAATATGGCTACTGGTGGTTGTTTGATTAGTAGTGGTGTAGCAATGGGTATAAATAATGATTTTATGAATGCTTATGCAGTACCTACCATAATTGCTGGTGCAAGTGAAATTATTCATAATTTATTACCTATGGAAACAACTAATCATATTGAAGAAATGCAAGAAACACCATTTAATAATGAAACTACAAGATTAATTAATGATAATAGATTCACAATTAATAGTGAAACATCAAGTCAATATTATGGTAGTGATAATATGACCGAAGTACCATTAAATTATGATAATGCTTCATTAAATTGAGATTATAATCACATGAGTTTATAAATAAGTAAAAATGCCTATTAAAGGCATTTTTGGGAATGTTTAGTAATCTGTGTGACTTACAAAAATAACTATGTTTAATTAATTCTAGTAAATATAATTTATATATATAGAAAGAGTGAGTTACAGATGGCTAAAAAAGATAATCTTAATAACAATGATCCAATATCAAAAGCAGTAGATTTATTATTAGAAAATACTGAGGATTTAACAACAGTTTTTAAAGAGGGAGGCTTATATAAAGAATTAACTAAACGATTGGTAGAAAAAATGTTGAATTCTGAGATGCAAAATTATTTAGGACACGAAAGAAATCAACGCAGTAATAATGACAATGTTCGTAATGGTACAACATCAAAAAAATTAATAACTCAACAAGGTAAAATTGAAATTGATGTACCAAGAGATCGTAATAGTAATTTTGAACCAGTAATAATCACAAAAAGACAGAGAAGATTTGATGGTTTTGATCAACAAGTTCTTTCACTATATGCAAAAGGTATGACTTTATCAGATATTAGAATGCAGTTGCAAGAGTTATATGATGGCGCAGATATTAGCGAAAGCGTAATTAGTCAAATTACTGATGATGTCATTGATGATGTCAAAGCATGGCAAAATCGTCCATTAGATAGTGTTTATCCAATCATTTATTTTGATTGTATCGTAGTTAAAGTACGTCAGGATAAACGTATTATTAACAAATCAGTTTATATAGCTTTAGGAGTTGATTTAGAAGGTAAAAAAGATGTTTTAGGTTTATGAATTAGTGAAAATGAAGGTGCTAAATTCTGATTAAATAATTTTACAGAAATGAAAAATCGAGGCTTAAATGATATTCTTATTGCTTGTAGTGATAATTTAACAGGCATGTCAGAGGCAATACAATCAGTTTATCCTAAAACTGAACATCAATTATGCATAGTTCATCAAATTAGAAATAGCTTAAAATATGTTTCATACAAACATCGAAAGTCTCTAGTTATCGATTTAAAGCCAATTTATACAGCATGTAGTGAAGAACAAGCAATGCAAGCTTTAGAATCATTTGAAAGTAAATGAAATAAACAATATCCACAAATTGCTAAATCTTGATATAAAAATTGAGAAAATTTAATGGTTTTTATTAGTTATCCAGCAGAAATTAAAAGGGTAATTTATACTACAAATGCTATTGAATCTGTTAATAGCCAATTACGAAAAGTTATTAGAAATAAAAAAGTTTTTCCTAATGATATGGCAGTTTTTAAAATTTTTTACTTAGCAATTGAAAATATCACAAAAAAATGAACATTGCCTATTCAAAATTGAAATACAGCAATTGCTCATTTTATGATAAAATTTGAAGACAGAATTAATCTGAACTAGTACTTTGTAAAACAAAGAAACACAGATTACTAAAAAGCCTCCTTTTCTTATTTATAAAAATATATGTTTAGTTTGATTTTCACTTTCTTCTTCAAAAATAGTAATATTATTAATATTAATTTCTTGTATCTTTTTTTTCAATGGTTTTGAAATAATTTTTCTATTTGAAAAAACTGTTGATGTATTTTTAGTTGGTTGTTCAACAGCTATTGTTTTAGTAGTAGATGTAGTAGTTTGATAATTAGTAGTGGGGTAGTACATATAGTTTGAATCCATAGGTTGTAAATATTGATATTCATTATCAAAATTATTACTAAAGAATTTAATATAGCAGTTTCATAACATTTTCTTTTTTCCTTTTCTTTTTTGAATATTTGAACACTATCTAAAACTAAATAATTGCATTATTTAATTTTAATAGTTTATAATTATAATAATAGCAAAGTTTATTTAAAGGTGAATATAATGTTACGTAGTAGTAATATTTTAAAAATTAATAGTATTAATAATTTTGAACAATTATTTATTTTTTTTGGTTTACCAGTTCTTTTTTTACTTTTAATTATGAAATTAACTTTTTTAATTACTATTAATTTTCATAAAAATAGTATTAATAATAAAAAAATATTTAATAAAACAAAAATCATTATTCTTCAATTTAGTTTATGATTTTTATCACAATTTTGTTTATTTTTATTACCAGTTCAAGAAATGGTAATTAATATTAATTTTTTAGATTTAGAAAGTTTACCAATGCTATCATTGATTTCGATTTTACATTTATTTATTTGTTTTAGTTTTTTAAGTCGTAATAATAATCAGATTATGAAAGTGATGCGTTTTACTATTTTGTCAATTATTATAATTACTATTATTTTACAATTTAATTTTACTATGATTAAAATATCATTACCATCAATAAATAACTTTGTTTCAGTACTAATTTTAGTGTTCTTTTACTATTGATTAGGTTTTTTTTCATGAAAAATGTTTAGTGATAATTTATTTACAATTTTTAATTTAATGAAAAAAAATTGAGTGACATTATTTAGTAATTCTTCATTACCCAATATTATTAATAAACAATTTCCAGTAAAAGCATATACTAAAACTAAAATTATCATTTTAACATGGCAATTTAAAAAACAAATGTTTACTAATTTTGACCACCAAGTTTCTATTACTGATAATAATAAAAAACTTTTAATTGCTATTTTTAAGAAGAATTTAACTTATTTTTTAAGTGCCCAATTAACACTACTTATTACTAAAACTATTCAAGATTTAAAAACTTTAATTAATGGCTGAAAAATGGCTTTAATTCAATAACTTTTTTTGTTTTAAAATTTATAAAAGAAAGGAAGAACGAATATGAAAAAACAATCATTTTTGCTTTTTAAAAATGCGTTTAAACAAGCATTTCGTAATAAAATTCAATTAGTTGGTTTAATTGTTTTAGTATTATTATCATCAACTATTTTTTCATTAATGCAAACAAGTTTAGCAAGAATTTCTGATGAATATTCAACATTAGTTGCAAAATCTAATTTACATGATTTTGTTATTGATTTATCTAATACTACTCCAAAAACTATTTCTAATAAAATCTCAACATCAACAACTGCTGTTGATGAAAAGAATGATTTTGATATTAACAATATTGCAAATGATGCTGGTAATGAATTTATATGAGATCGTGTTGAAGGCAGAACTATGCAATTAGATAATAATAGTAATCCTAGAATTTTAAAAATATTAACTTATAATCAAGATGCTCGTATTGATAAATTAATCATTAGTGATGGTTATCAATTAGGAGATAGTAATAATCCAGATAAAACTCCAAGTTGAAAACAGGTAGTTATTAATAAAGAATTTGCTCAAAAAAATAATTTGCATATTAATGATACAATTCGTGTGCAATCAGATCAATTAGGAAGTAGTTTAAAAGTTTCAGGATATGATTTAAATGATGCTGCTTATAGTAGTTATAATTGATTAAAAATTGTTGGATATGGTGTATCTGCTGATTTCACAACCCCAATTATTGATCAAACTACACCAATTCCAAATAAAACTCGTGAAGGTTTATTATACGTTGATCCAATGCAATTTGGTTTAAGTAAAAGGTTAGAAAAAAATAATTATATTTGATCATATGATAAAGCTAATGAAAAAATCACAATTTCTTCTGATAATGATCGCGAAATTTATTTTGTTGGAAAATCAACAATAGGTAAAATTAATGATATTAAATTAATTTCACAAAGTTTAAGAAGTAAATATATTAATACTATTGATTCTGATGCCGCTTTAGTATATAAGTTAGGAAATAATAAGTATACGTTTAATAATCGTACTGCTACTTTGAATGCAACTATTATTGGATTTAAAAGTTTATTAATTGGTTTATTGTTAATTGTTTTAATTATTACAGGAATTACAGTAATATTAATTACTTATAAAAATATTGATAATTCACGAACACAAATTGGAATTTTAAAATCATTAGATTATAGTAATATTAAAATTTTAATTACATCTTTAGCTTATCCAATGGTAGCAGCATTTATTGGTACTATTTTAGTGTTTTTACCAGCAAGTGGTTTACAAGTAATTATAGTTCAAACATTTGCCAACTATTTTAATCTAGATTTTGGTCATTTTATTTTTAATGGTTTAGGATTTATATATTGTTTAATTTTAATATTTGGTTTTTTATCAATTATTGCATGAGTTATTAGTGCTTTAACAGTTATTAAAAAACCAATAGATTTAATTAAAAACGAATCAGCTACTGTTAATTCTCGCTTTAGTCGAATTATTAAAACAAAAAGTATTAATCGTGGATTTTTAACAAGATTCCGTTTATCACTATTTACATCATCAATTGGAAAAATGGCAGCAGCATCATTAACTATGTTTTTAGGAACAACTTTAATGACAACATCTATTATTGGTCCAAAAATTATGGCTGATAATAAAAGATTTTCATATACAGGTATGAATTATCAATCAATAGTAGAATATAATATGCCAAGTTATAATTCACCATATACAATGTATAAAACTTATAATCCTAATAATCAAGATAAATGAAAAAATAAAACTATTACTGATCCTGATGGTACTAGTTATATTCGTACAGATCGTGATAACCCAAGTCAGTATCTTGATGAAATACTTGTTAATAATATTAATTCAGAAGCATATGCACCAATGTCATTAAGTACTAGTGCTGCGGCTGCTCCAGCTGAGTTAGGAATGAGTAGTTTAACTTTTTTATATGGTAAAATGCTTACTAAACAATTTTTAAATAATCTAGATGAAAGTAATATTAATAATGCAATGTTTGCAGGACAACTTATTGCACCTAGTGCTTGACCAACAGTGGTACCAATTTATGATATTTTAGCTAATACTAATAATGATACTTTTTATAATAATGAAACTTATAATACACTTAGAAAATTTTATGAAGATTATCGAGTGACAGTAGCAATGAGTATTAACGGTAAAGTTTCTAAAACTAAAAATAATAGTATTAATGCTGATGATTGATCTGCTACTGAGTTTAATAATTTTGCTAGTAGTCATGATCCTGATGGTAACCTTAATTTACCTGCTTATAATAATAAACCAAATGATGGTGGAATTAGTTTAAAAGAAGCAGTAAATAATTTTCAACTTGATGGTTTAGATAATAAATATCCACTTCATATTCTTGATGAAAAAGAATTATTAGATAATGATGCTTCAAAACTTCCTTTTGCAATAAGAAATAATTGAATTAATAAAGTAACTATTTGATTTGGTTCATTATTTTATGGTCGAGTTGGACAAACAGTAGTACAAGGTGCATACAGTCGTTCGCCTTATTTTATTCGTCAGAATATTGCTAAAGCTTATAACAATCCTGATTCGCAATTTAATGTTAGTTTTAATGTGATTCCTTTTGACAAAAATAATGATGAATTAGGAACTTATTTTGTAGGAACACCTAATATTAAGTTTAAAGGGCATAAGTATCCGATAAAAGTTTATGGTTTACAAAATCAGCAGCAATTGGGTAAGCCATCAATGATGCAGTTATATGATACAGGTGGTTCAGCTTTAAATCCATTATTAGAACAAATTAATAATGATAATAGTATTAGTATTGTTATTAATCAAACAATTGCTAAACAATTAAATTTAAAAGTTGATGATAAATTTACAATGAATACTAATGGTAATATTATGAAATATAAAGATAATAAGTTACATAAATATGAAGAGTTTGCTCCTAAATTAGTTGATTTTTCTAATATTAGTGATAATTCTATTGATAACAATGTTACATTAAAAACTCAAAATGTAAAATTTAATGATTCTGGTTTTGTATCAAGTGGTAAAGATGTTTATTCTAATCTGGGTGGTCTTACAGAAATGTTAAAAAACGTTAGAGATGGTGATGTAGTTAATGAACATGATAAAAAAATGAAACGATTTAAAGTAGTAGGAATATACAATGGTTATGGTCAACCCAATGCTTACGTTTCTAAAACTAGTGCTGATAAGTTATTACATTATAATGATATGTCCAAGTCTAATAAAGATCATGATAATGATACACGTAGTATGTTATTTAGAATATTTCAACAAGAATGGCAAAATAAAGGAAATATTAATGGAATTGATTTTAATGTTTTAAAATCAATGAAATATTCTGATTTTTTAAATTTATTTGCTAATTCTAAACTTGTTATTGCTTTTGATAATGAATATCCTATTTTTAATTTTAAATTTTCAAGTTCCCAATCATTACCAGATATAACTAGTTCATTTTCAACTTCACAAATATATGGGGATTATAGTGCTTTTGGCTTAAATGGTGGTATGGATAATGATAGTGGTGTTAGTTATCAAGGTTATGGTGCAGGTAGTGCTATTAATATTACACCACAATCTGTACATCGTCAGTTATTAAATCAAATTACTGCTTTAGTTGATACAGTATTGGTTGCATTTATTATCTTTTCATTAATCATTTCGTTCTTTATTATTTTATTAACAAGTAATTTAGTAATTTATGAAAATCGTAAAACAATAGCAACAATGAAAACACTTGGTTATAGTGATGCAAAAATAACTAATATTGTTATTGGTATGTATTTACCAGTGATTGCTGTTATGTTTGTTATTGGTTTTCCTGTAGGATGAATAATTGTTAAGTTTATTCTTAACTATTTAGCTGCTAATACAACATGGGTTTTACCATTATTCTTTGTTTGATGATTACCGCTTGTGGTTGGTTTAATTGTCTTTGGTATTTATGCAACAACCTTTATTATTGATTGATATGCCATGAAGAAGATTAATCCAATTAAAACTTTAAATCAAATTGATTAAAAGCAGAAAGGAATAAAAACATGAAAAATGATAAAAAAAACACTAAAAATTCAAGTGAACAAGTAACTAAAAAAAAGTTAGAATCTAGTTTTACAAAGAAGTCAGTATCTAAAAATGAAGGTACAATACCACCAGTAACTCATAAATCTCATGATAAACCAGAATCAAAGGAAGAAATAGAAGCTAATAAAGCCAAATTGCAAGCTTTTAAAGATAATCAAAAATCAATTAAAAAATTAACAAAAACTCATTCAAAAGAAATTTTAGCAGGTAAAATTGTATCAATGACTAATAATACTCCTGATACTAAAACTAATGTTATTGAATTATTTGATGTTAAAAAATCTTACTTAACGGGAGACTTAGAATATGAAGTATTAAAAGGAGTAAATTTAAAAATTAAATTAGGTGATTTTGTTGTTATCTTAGGACCATCGGGAAGTGGTAAGACAACATTATTAAATATTATTTCGGGATTGGATAAGCCTAATACTGGTGATGTTTTTGTGGCCGGATACAATTTATCTTTATTAAAAGATAGTCATTTAACTAAATTTAGACGAGATAACGTTGGTTTTATTTTTCAACAATACAATTTATTAACTAATTTAACTGCTCGTGAAAATGCTGAAGTTGGTGAAAATCTTGCTAAAAATAAAAATAAAAATATGAGTATTGATGATATTTTTCAAGTTATTGAAATGGATGAACATATGAATAAGTTTCCAAGTCAATTATCAGGTGGACAACAACAAAGAGTATCGATTGGTAGAGCACTAGCAAAAAATCCGACAATTTTATTTTGTGATGAGCCAACAGGAGCACTTGATGAGGAAATGGGGCGTAAGGTATTAGAAATTTTATTGGATGTTAATCGAGAATATAAAACATCAATTATTATGGTTACTCATAATCCTAACTTCCAATATGTTGCAAATACTGTTATTAACGTTAAAAATGGTAAAATTATTAGTGTAAAGAATAATGAAAAACCAATGAAACCAAGTGAAATAAATTGATCATAAGAAAAGGCTATAGATGGGGGGGTTGATTTAATAAATATAAGAAAAATGCATAAAAATATGCATTTTTCTTATATTTATATAGAGTAAATACTTGTATAAAAAAAATATTAAATTATAAGAATCTAATAGAAAATACTATATTTTATTTAGTTTAATTATTTTTTAGAAAGAAAAAGGTGCAAGGTAATGAGTATTGGTTTAATTACATTTATTATATGAATATGTTTAGTAATTTGAATAGTGTTTTTAATTTGAGGTATAAGTTTATGTAATAGTAATAATGCATTAGGCATCATATTATTATTTTTAACATTAAATTTAATTGGTTTAATAATAGGAATTTTTTTATTATATAATAAAAATAAGCAAAATGTAGATAACAAAAAAAATATTAATAGTAATATTAAAATAGAAGAACTAAGTTAAACATTTCTTTGAGGCTTTTTAGTAATCTGTGTTTCTTTGTTTTACAAAGTACTAGTTCAGATTAATTCTGTCTTCAAATTTTATCATAAAATGAGCAATTGCTGTATTTCAATTTTGAATAGGCAATGTTCATTTTTTTGTGATATTTTCAATTGCTAAGTAAAAAATTTTAAAAACTGCCATATCATTAGGAAAAACTTTTTTATTTCTAATAACTTTTCGTAATTGGCTATTAACAGATTCAATAGCATTTGTAGTATAAATTACCCTTTTAATTTCTGCTGGATAACTAATAAAAACCATTAAATTTTCTCAATTTTTATATCAAGATTTAGCAATTTGTGGATATTGTTTATTTCATTTACTTTCAAATGATTCTAAAGCTTGCATTGCTTGTTCTTCACTACATGCTGTATAAATTGGCTTTAAATCGATAACTAGAGACTTTCGATGTTTGTATGAAACATATTTTAAGCTATTTCTAATTTGATGAACTATGCATAATTGATGTTCAGTTTTAGGATAAACTGATTGTATTGCCTCTGACATGCCTGTTAAATTATCACTACAAGCAATAAGAATATCATTTAAGCCTCGATTTTTCATTTCTGTAAAATTATTTAATCAGAATTTAGCACCTTCATTTTCACTAATTCATAAACCTAAAACATCTTTTTTACCTTCTAAATCAACTCCTAAAGCTATATAAACTGATTTGTTAATAATACGTTTATCCTGACGTACTTTAACTACGATACAATCAAAATAAATGATTGGATAAACACTATCTAATGGACGATTTTGCCATGCTTTGACATCATCAATGACATCATCAGTAATTTGACTAATTACGCTTTCGCTAATATCTGCGCCATCATATAACTCTTGCAACTGCATTCTAATATCTGATAAAGTCATACCTTTTGCATATAGTGAAAGAACTTGTTGATCAAAACCATCAAATCTTCTCTGTCTTTTTGTGATTATTACTGGTTCAAAATTACTATTGCGATCTCTTGGTACATCAATTTCAATTTTACCTTGTTGAGTTATTAATTTTTTTGATGTTGTACCATTACGAACATTGTCATTATTACTGCGTTGATTTCTTTCGTGTCCTAAATAATTTTGCATCTCAGAATTCAACATTTTTTCTACCAATCGTTTAGTTAATTCTTTATATAAGCCTCCCTCTTTAAAAACTGTTGTTAAATCCTCAGTATTTTCTAATAATAAATCTACTGCTTTTGATATTGGATCATTGTTATTAAGATTATCTTTTTTAGCCATCTGTAACTCACTCTTTCTAGATATATAAATTATATTTACTAGAATTAATTAAACATAGTTATTTTTGTAAGTCACACAGATTACTAAACATTCCCAAANCGCATTTGTTTTGTTGATAATTCTAGATTTAAAATAATATGTTTGTATTGTTTTAATCATTCTTTAAATGCTGAAAAAATTCGTAAATAGCCATAAATTTGTCCTTTTCTTGTAAAATGAAATTCAAGTAAAAGTTGGCATAATTCTTGATATTTATGTGTACAATTACTAATTTGATTTTTTTCTTTTTTAATAGGGTTTTGTTTGTTTTTTACAAAATAATATGTTGATCGGTTTAGTTGAAGATGTTGGCAAAGATATCTAATTGAATATTGGTTTTTGCTATCATCAATAATTTGAATTTTTTGTTTGATATTTAACTTGTTAATTACTAATGCTATTTGTTTAATTTTATCCATTATTAAAAATCCTTTCATGTCAAAATTAGTGTTAATTGTATAACACAATTGTTTTTCGAATACATTCAAGTTTTTTTTAAATTAATGGTCTAGTAAAAAGGGCTAAGTAGCAATCCTCAGTATTTTCTAATAATAAATCTACTGCTTTTGATATTGGATCATTGTTATTAAGATTATCTTTTTTAGCCATCTGTAACTCACTCTTTCTAGATATATAAATTATATTTACTAGAATTAATTAAACATAGTTATTTTTGTAAGTCACACAGATTACTAAACATTCCCCAATTATGCATAGTTCATCAAATTAGAAATAGCTTAAAATATGTTTCATACAAACATCGAAAGTCTCTAGTTATCGATTTAAAGCCAATTTATACAGCATGTAGTGAAGAACAAGCAATTCAAGCTTTAGAATCGTTTGAAAGTAAATGANGTATGAAACATATTTTAAGCTATTTCTAATTTGATGAACTATGCATAATTGATGTTCAGTTTTAGGATAAACTGATTGTATTGCCTCTGACATGCCTGTTAAATTATCACTACAAGCAATAAGAATATCATTTAAGCCTCGATTTTTCATTTCTGTAAAATTATTTAATCAGAATTTAGCACCTTCATTTTCACTAATTCATAAACCTAAAACATCTTTTTTACCTTCTAAATCAACTCCTAAAGCTATATAAACTGATTTGTTAATAATACGTTTATCCTGACGTACTTTAACTACGATACAATCAAAATAAATGATTGGATAAACACTATCTAATGGACGATTTTGCCATGCTTTGACATCATCAATGACATCATCAGTAATTTGACTAATTACGCTTTCGCTAATATCTGCGCCATCATATAACTCTTGCAACTGCATTCTAATATCTGATAAAGTCATACCTTTTGCATATAGTGAAAGAACTTGTTGATCAAAACCATCAAATCTTCTCTGTCTTTTTGTGATTATTACTGGTTCAAAATTACTATTGCGATCTCTTGGTAGATCAATTTCAATTTTACCTTGTTGAGTTATTAATTTTTTTGATGTTGTACCATTACGAACATTGTCATTATTACTGCGTTGATTTCTTTCGTGTCCTAAATAATTTTGCATCTCAGAATTCAACATTTTTTCTACCAATCGTTTAGTTAATTCTTTATATAAGCCTCCCTCTTTAAAAACTGTTGTTAAATCCTCAGTATTTTCTAATAATAAATCTACTGCTTTTGATATTGGATCATTGTTATTAAGATTATCTTTTTTAGCCATCTGTAACTCACTCTTTCTAGATATATAAATTATATTTACTAGAATTAATTAAACATAGTTATTTTTGTAAGTCACACAGATTACTAAACATTCCCATTTCTTTTTAGAAATTTTAATATTAAATTAAAAAATCATACCTTAATTTAATACAATTAAAAATAAAATAATAATAAGTATTATCATATTAAAGTATGACTTAAAAATATTTAAATGAAACTTGCAAAAAAAGTAATTATTTTAACAATGATTGATAAATTATTCAGATATTTTTGTTGAAGATAAATCATAAAATTTACCTTTAATAATATATACTATTGTTTCACAAATGTTAACTAAGTGATCACCTAGTCTTTCAATATATTTCAACTGTTGCATTGTTGATGTATATTGAGAGAGTTGATCATTATTTTTGTTTACTTTTAACATATTGACAATGTTTTTCATTGATTCACGAAAACGATTATCAATATCAATATCATATTCTGCTGCTTGATAAGCTTTGTTAATATCATTTTCATTTATAGATTCACCAATTAAATCCATCATTTTAAATACTTTTTTCATTAATCCTGATAATTGAGATGTTAATTTAATTTCTGGTTTATATTTGACATTAAATTTGGATAAATTTTTAGCATAATTTGAAATACGTTCTAAATCACGAATAATATTCATATAGCCAATAATAGTACGTAAGTCAGTAGCAAAAGGATTTTGTTGAGCAATACTTCAAATTGCAGTAATTGTTAAACTTTCAGCGACTGTTCTAATTTCTTTATCGGTTTCAACAATTCTTTTTGACATGTCAAAATCTTGTGTTTCCATTGCTATTAAAGCGTCTTTATGTTCTTTTTTTACTTCTTTTAATAAAGTTAATAAGTTTTGTTTTAAATTTATGATATCTAAATCAAATCTACGGTTAATTATTTTCATTTTTTCCTCCTTTCTCTATAATTAATTATATATATTTTTAACCAAATCTGCGGGTAATATAATCTTCTGTTCTTTTATCTTTTGGTCGTGAAAATATTTTTTTAGTATTATTATATTCAATGACTTCTCCATTTAAGAAAAAGGCAGTTTTATCAGAAATTCGTGCTGCTTGTTGCATTGAATGTGTAACAACAATAATTGTAAAGTCTGATTTTAAATCATTCATTAAGTCTTCAATTTTAGATGCGGCAATCGGATCTAGAGCTGAAGTTGGTTCATCCATTAATAGTACTTCTGGTTTTAGGGCAATAGCACGAGCAATGCATAAACGTTGTTGTTGGCCACCTGATAATGATAATGCTGAATCAAATAAGTGTTGAGCAACTTCATCTCATAAAGCTGCTTTTTTTAAAGCATCTTCGACAATTTGATTTAGAATCTTTTTATTTTTAATACCTTGATTTTTTGGGCCATATGCCACATTTTCATAAATTGACATTGGAAAGGGATTAGGTTTTTGAAATACCATTCCAACTTTAGTTCGTAATGAAATAATATTTTTTTTATTTTCATAAATATCTTCATTATTAAATAATATTTGTCCATTAATTTTAACACCATCAATTAAATCATTCATTCTATTTAAAGTTCGTAGTAATGTTGATTTGCCACAACCACTTGGTCCAATAAAAGCGGTTACTTGATTACGACTTATTTCTAAATTTATATTAAATAAAGCCTGTTTTTTCCCATGATTATAGAAAAAATTTAAATTTTTAATAGTAAAAACATAATTACTTTTTGGAATATTTTCTATATTTGATAAATTATTTGATTTGTTATTTGGTTTTTTCTTAAATTTATCTTTCACTTTTAAAAAGTAAGGTTTAATCACATTTACTTTTCTTTTTTTATTGCTATTCGCTGATTCTTTCTTGCTTTCATTTTTTCTTTTAATAATTCAATTGAGCATTTTGTTTTCACCCCGATTCCTGTTGTTAAATTTTTTTCAAAATGTTTTGCTATAAAATTTAAAATAAATATTAGTATAACTGTTATTAGTGCTGTTTGGTACATCATTCCTAATTTATTAGGGTCATTTGATTCTTTATTAACTAATAAAATATGGGTTGTTAAAGTTTGTCCTGAACTTAAGAAACCTTTATTGGGAAAAGCAACAGTGCTTCCTAATGTTAGATAAACTGGTGCTGATTCACCAATAATTCTACCCATTGATAAAATCATACTAGTAATAATGCCACCAATGGCAGCCGGAATAACTACTTTTCTTATTGTTTCAAATTTACTAGCACCTAGTGCTAATGATGCTTCACGGTATTCAATAGGTACTGATTTTAATGTATCTTCTACTGCTCTAATAATAAGTGGTAAAATAACAATTGTTAATGTTAAACTAGCAGCAATTGCTGAGAAACTTATTTGTAAGAAAGTAATAAAAAAAGTAAATCCAAACATACCAAAGATAATTGATGGCGTAGAAGCTAAGGTATTTAGCACAAAACGTAATATTGAAGGAAATCAACCATTTTTGGCATATTCGTGAAGATAAATTGCGCCAATAATACCTAATGGCATAGCAATAGTAATTGTTGTTAATACCAATAAACATGTCATTGTGATAATTGATAAGTAACCTTCATCACCGGTTGTTCAAATTAAAGCTGCAAAATTAAAATTGAAAACGCTACTACCAGCATTACCGCTAATGTTGAAGATACCATTAATAATAATATCACCAATAATTCAAATAATTAATCCCATAGTAATAAAACAAGCTAGCCCCATAAAGAATAATCGAAAATAGTCTTTAAAGTGTTTTCAGCCTTGATTTTTAATAGTTTTTTCACTAATAGTTAACATTAGTTGATTATCAGATAGATTTATTTTTTTTAAATTATAATTTCGTGGTTTTTTATGACCTTTTGCTTTTTTATCACTACGTTTATAAATTATTAAAACAATAAAGTTAATGATTGAAACTATAATAAATAAAAATAAACCAATTCCATATAATGCTGATATTTGTTGAGAACTAACTGCTTCTCCAATTTCTAGTCCAATTACTCCCGCTAAAGTAGAAATTGAACTAAATAAAAATGCAAGTGGACCATGTGCAAAATTTGGGGTTAGAGTACTATTACCAGCAATCATAACAACGGCCATTGTTTCGCCGATGACTCTTCCAAATCCAAAAATTATTGCACCAATGATTTTGGTTTTTGCCGCTTTAAAAATGACTTTAAAACTAGTGTCAGTCCTGCTAATACCTAGTGCTAATGATGCATATAGATAAGATTTTGGTACTCTAGTAATAGCATTAACAGATAATGAAATAATTGTTGGTAATGCCATCATTGATAAAATAAAACTTGCTGTCATCATATTTTCTTTGGTTGGTGCTCCCATTTTTACAAAAATAGGACCAATGGTCATTAAACCAAAAGCACCAAAAACAACTGAAGGAATACCAGATAATAATTCTACTAAAGTTAATGTTGTTTTTTTTAATTTTGGTGGTAAAAATTCACATATAAATAATGATGTTAGTAAGCTTAAAGGAATAGCAAGTATCATTGAAAATAGTGCAACTCAAAAAGTGGCAACGATAAAGGCAATAATACCAAAACTATTAGCACTAGGTAATCATTTACTATTTCCTAACATTTTAAATCAATTTAGAAAACTCATATTACTAAATGTTTGACCAATAATAAAACCAATTAATAATGAAGCGGCAATTAGTGCTAATGAAGATATAGACAGTACACAAATTTTAGCAATCAGATCATAAGTATGTTTTTTTTGTTCACTAATAAAAACATTTTTTGGATCATGATTTTTATTAAAATGATTAAAAGTTATTTTATGTCAAAACTTTTTAAAAGATTTGGATTTCATTTATTAATACTCCTTTATGGAAAATTGTTTAATCACTGATTTAAATCATGATTTAATTTGTCAGTTAATGGTACTGCTGATTGTGCGTACTGAGCTTCTGAAAAAGCAGGAACTACGTATTCGTTATGACCTGGATAGCCAGGAATAAACAAGAATTTTAGAAATTTAACTAAAGTATTAATTTGTTTAAAATTTTTATTTATTAAACCTGTAAATGGTCGTGATAACTGATAAGTACCATTTTTAATGGTATCTAAACTTGGAGCAATTTTTTCTCAATTAGCAATATGAATATTAGTGAATTGTTTATTTGAATCTAATTGTTTTTTATCTGAATATGAACTATAACCAACACCACCACTAGACATATTAAACATTTGTGTACTTGAATTAACGGTTATTGCTTGTGGATAATATGCTTTTGAATCACCCAGAACTTTTTCATTAAAAACATCTCGTGTTCCTGAACCATTTTCTCTAGTATAAGGTAAAATTTTGAGGTCACAAGTTGGTTTGATTCAACCTTGATTTGGTTCTGAAGTATTTTGTGGAAATAAATCTCTTCAGAAAATAGGTGATTTAGATAAATACATTTTTTTTACTTTATCTTGTGTAAAATTTAGAGGTTTATTATTACCTAAGCAATCTTGTGGTAGATTATAAACTAGAATCATGCCATCTTTTGATAAAACAAAAGAAATTAAATTATTATTAGGAGTTGTATATTCTTTTGAAAGTCAGCCAATACCAAACATATTTTTATTAACGGGAATTACTGCTGCATCTGAACCTAAACTGTTATAAGTAAAATCTGCTTCTTTATGATTATCGGGATAGTCTTCCATTAATGTATGCATTAAAGGTGCTACTGAAGTTGAACCGCCCATAATAAAATAGGGTTTATGACTAACTAAAGTTACAATAAAAATAGTAATCATTGTGATTAATCAAAATAATGACAAAATTCTTTTTTTTAGCATATAAATCCACCCAACTGAGAGTTTTCTTTATCATACACGTATTATAACAATATAATTGATAAAAACTAGAAAAATTATTTCATTTTTATAAAAAATGTAGGTTCTAGACTATATTATTAATATTTTTAATTTAATATAAAAAATAAAAGAAAAGTATTTCTTTCTTTTATTAGTATTCTTTATTTATATAATTCAAAAGATAAAATAAGTTTATTTTTTATTATCTAAAGCATTATTTTTCTTTAAAGTTTTTAAAGTACGAGCACTAATCATTAAAGTTTTTCCACCAATTTTTACTGGTTGTAAGTTTGGATTTCATTTTCTTCTAGAAGAGTTCATCGCATGCGAACGGTTGTTACCAGCTAGTGGACCAATACCAGTTAAAGCACATTTTCTTGCCATAGTTATTTTCTCCTTATTAATGTTTTAACTAATAAATAATACCATATTTATTTATTTATTTTAAAAAAAATTAAAATTTATTTGTAAAAAATTGAATATTTATTAGGACATTATTTTAATAAGAAAAATTTAAATTATATATTTTTTTTAAAAAATAAAAAATATGTTATAAATAAACTATATTATACAAATTTTTAAGAAATCTTGTTAAGAAATCTTGGAGGAAAAAAATGAATTGTATTATTTATGCTGTGCAAATTGATGATGAAAAAAAGATTGGTTTACATGCACGACCAATAGCCAAAATTGCTGTTGCTATTAGTAAGTATAAAAATATTGAGGTAGAAGTCATTAAATTACCTGATAATGCAGATATTACGAAGCCAGTAAAACTTACTGGAAATGAAACTAAAGTTAAAGCTAAGTCAGTTCTTAATTTTCTAGGTTTACAAGCAAAAAATTTTAGTAAAATTGCTTTTATTATTACAAAAATGGATGAGAAAGAAGAAGATAAAAAACTTGAAGAAGTTAAAACAGAAATTATTTCTTTATTAAAAGAAGAAAAATTAATAAAGTAAATGGTTTTAAAAAAGTATTCTTTTGAATACTTTTTTAAAACCATTTATCCTTATGATATAATTATTTATGTTCTTAAAATATTAAATTATAAAAATGGAGGCATTTAATGAGCGAAATTAACAAAAATAAAGAAATAATAATTTCAGAACAAGGTTTAGAAAAGTTAAAAACTGAATTATATAAACGAATTAATGTTGAACGTGAATCGATAAAAGAACGATTAAAAGCAGCTAGGGCTGATGGTGATTTATCAGAAAATGCTGATTATACTAGTGCGCGTGAAGAGCAAGGTAAAAATGAAGCACGCATTCAAGAACTTGAAACGATTATTACTAGTGCTGTTATTCTTGAAGAACAAAAACAACGTAAAAATAGTAATATCAAAGCAGTTCGTGTTGGTAGTTGAGTAACAATTGTAAAAATTAAAGATGGTAAAATTGTTTCTGATTGAGAAGAAAAATTTAAAATTGTTGGAAGTATTGAAAGTAATCCATTTGAAGGATTAATTTCTAATGAGTGCCCATTAGCAGTATCAATTATGAATTGTGTTGTTGGTGATATTGTTGATATTAAAGGTATTAAAGAAACATATAGGGTAAAAATTGTAGAAGTAAAAAATCAATTATAAATTATTAATTTATAATTGAACAGAATGATAATTATAAGTTTTGTTTTCTTTAGTATCTAAATTACTTTGTTGTTTGATTTTTTCAAAATTATTATCTGGGATTTTAAGCAATCATTTAGTAATTCTTTTATGTTAGAATTTTCAATATTAAAATTTTCACATATTTCTTTTAAAGAAAGTTTAGTTTCAAAGTATGTTTCATCATTTTTAATAGTTATACCTTCTTTAATAATTTTATTTTTTAAGTCATTAATTTCAGTTATATATGATGAATTTGGTAAATTAAAAGTTGCTGTTATTACTCATGGGATATCTATTTTTTAGATGCAACTGCATTATGGTAAGCATTTTTTAAAAATTCTTGTAATTCTTTAGAAAAAATGGTTGCTTTTGAACCATTGTAAATTGAGTGTTGAACATTAATTAGATCTTTTTGATTATAATCAATCATTATTTCTAAATTTAAACGTTTACTTTTTAATTTAAAAGTATTATTTTTTAATATTGTTTTTATAATTTCATATGACTTTGGCATATAAATATCCTTTCTTTTTTTAACTTATTAATAATTATTTAATACTAAATTAATTATATATTATGTTGGATTTTAATGTAGTAATAGGAGTTTTAAATAACATTATAAGTTTAATTTAAAAAGATATTATTAAAATATTATTATTTTAGAATAATAAGTTATTTGGTGTACGAGGAAAAGGAATAACATCTCTAATATTATTAATACCAGTAATAAACATTAAAAATCTTTCTAGACCTAAACCAAAACCAGCACTTGGTGCATATCCATATTTTCTTAAATCAAAATATCATTGTAGATCATTACCCTCAATTTTGAATTGGGTTTTATTTTTTAGTAATTGTTCATAATTATCTTCACGAACAGAACCACCAATTAATTCACCAATCCCTGGCACTAATAAATCCATAGCTGCCACTGTTTTTTGTTGTGGATAATTACTATCAATTGGATTAAGTTTCATGTAAAAAGCTTTGATGGTTTGTGGATAGTTAATAACAAAAGTTGGCTGTTTAGTTATTTCTTCACATAAATATCTTTCATGTTCTGATTGTAAATCAATTCCTCATTTAATTTCATTAAATTCAAATTTTTTTCCTTTTTTTTGTGCAGTTAAAAGTAATTCAATTACTTCTGTATAAGTAATAACTTTAAAATCAGATTTAAAATCAACAATTTTTTGTAATTTTTCAATTAGTGATTGTTCATTTTTAGTTTCTTGTTTTTGTTCTAAAAATTTTAATTCAGAATTACAATTATTTAGAACATCTCTAATAACAGTTTTTATTAGTTTTTGGGCTAGTACAATATTATCTTGTAGATTACTAAAGGTAAATTCTGGTTCTACCATTCAAAATTCTGCTGCATGACGTGTAGTATTAGATTTTTCAGCACGAAATGTTGGTCCAAATGTATAAACTTTTTGTAAAGATTGAGCGTAGGCTTCAGCATTTAACTGACCACTAACAGTTAATGAGGCTTTTTTCCCAAAAAAATCCTTTTCATATTTATCATTAGTTATAGTAGTAACAATAAAATTTTCACTAGCACCTTCAGCATCATTAGCTGTAATAAGAGGACTATGTAGGTAAATAAATTGATTATCATGGAAAAATTTATGAATAGATCATGATACTTGATCACGAATTCTAAATAATGACAAGAAAGTATTAGTACGAACACGTAAGTGTGCATGTTCACGAAGAAATTCATTTGTATGTTCTTTTTTTTGGATTGGATAATCATTAGCGCATATGTTGTAGACAGTAGCAGTAATTACTTTTAGTTCAAATGGTTGTTTCGCATTTGGTGTTAAAATTAAATTACCAGTAATAGTAACAGCACTACCAGTAGTAACATTAGTTAAATTGTTAGTATTTTCTAAATTTGGATCATATACTACTTGTAAGTTATTAATTGAAGAACCATCGTTTAAATCTAAAAACCCAACTTTTTTACTATTTCGATTAGAACGAACCCAACCGTTAACAGTTACTTGTGTTCGTATTTTTTTATTTTTATCGTTACTATTAATAAATAAATTATTAATTGTGTAAATCATTATTGTTCCTCCTATTTATTTTTATATAATAAATAAATTATATATTAACTATTATCTTAGTAGGGAATTATTTATGATTTTTTTCATTAATATTTGGGATAAATTTTATTTTTAGTTAGTATAAAATTTCAAATTGAATTTTAAGTTAATGTTATAATATTACTTATAGTAAAGGGGGTTTATTATGGGCAAATTTTTAAAGTTAATTACTAATGGCTTTATGACAGGTGTTAGTGAACCATGATGTAATAATGAAGGAGTTGCAGTTTTACCTTTTGTATATAAATACAATCAATATTGATTTTTATTAATGAAAGAAAAGAATCCTTTATTTGAAAATAAAAAGATATCATTTTTTAGTACTCTAACAGGTGGTTGTAAATTAGGTAAATCATCACTAGAAACTGTTAAGAATGAAATTTTAGAAGAGACAGGAATTAATATTAGAAGCTTAAAATTTGATTGTATTTATAGACTTGGTAGTTACTATGCTAATAAAACTTCAATAAAAATATGACATTTTTATGCTGTTGATTTATCTAGTTTGAATTTAGATTTAAAGTTAAGTTATTTTGGTAAAGGTGATGGTAGTATTGGTGAAAATGGTATTAATGGTATTTTCATTAATGAGAGTGAACTAGATAAAGTTAATGATGCACTTACATTGGCAATTTATGGAAAATTACGATTGAATAATACAATAGTGAACATAAATAAATAAATAAATTTAAAAGGAAGAAAATATGTTTAAAGATATAAAATTTAGATTTATAAAAAGAAAGAAAAATATAAAAGAATTTTTATTATCAATACCCAAAGATCGGTGGTTAGCCCTTTTTACTAGACCATTAATTTAAAAAAAACTTGAATGTATTCGAAAAACAATTGTGTTATACAATTAACACTAATTTTGACATGAAAGGATTTTTAATAATGGATAAAATTAAACAAATAGCATTAGTAATTAACAAGTTAAATATCAAACAAAAAATTCAAATTATTGATGATAGCAAAAACCAATATTCAATTAGATATCTTTGCCAACATCTTCAACTAAACCGATCAACATATTATTTTGTAAAAAACAAACAAAACCCTATTAAAAAAGAAAAAAATCAAATTAGTAATTGTACACATAAATATCAAGAATTATGCCAACTTTTACTTGAATTTCATTTTACAAGAAAAGGACAAATTTATGGCTATTTACGAATTTTTTCAGCATTTAAAGAATGATTAAAACAATACAAACATATTATTTTAAATCTAGAATTATCAACAAAACAAATGCGAAAAATTATGAAAGATCACAATCTTCAAGGATTAAAACAAACTAAAAATAACTATCCTAAAAACAAAAAAAATCCAAATAAGTGAATACCTACAATGGATAAAGTAAACAAAGATTATAAAAGTACAACCTCTTCAAATCAAATTTGATCAATGGACACTAAACAAATAAATACTAAAGAAGGTTGATTATATCTTTTTGTAATTATTGATTTTTATTCAAATAATATTGTAAGCTATAATACATGTTCAAACAAATCCTATCAAGATTTAATTCTTCCTGCACTTGAAAAAATAAATCAACAATTCTCTTGAAACCAAGTAAAAAACGTTATTTTACACTCAGATAACGCCAACGAATTTTATTGTCAAGACATCACAAATTGAGCTGCTGATAAGCAAATAATTTTAAGCAAAAAACAACCTTATGATATTGGTGGCAATGTAATATCTGAAAACTGTTTTTCTCATTTATCTCAAGAATGACTACCTAAAGGTTCAA
Source organism: Spiroplasma endosymbiont of Danaus chrysippus (assembly GCF_902809815.1). GTDB lineage: Bacteria > Bacillota_I > Bacilli_A > Mycoplasmatales > VBWQ01 > Spiroplasma_E. Next base: position 221,262 of record NZ_CADDIL010000003.1, read on the forward strand.
ATCAATATTTTTCTCTCAATGAAGCTATAAATGATGTAAACCAATATATTATGTTTTATAATTACGAAAGAATACATTCTAAATTTCTAAAACCACCAATTTCACAAATAAAAATTTAAAACTGTCTATCCAAAAGTGGTCCAGTATTTAGGGCTAACCACCTTTATCAATGATTTTTTGTAAAAAGTAAAGAAAAAGTAGTAGTTAAAAAAGAAACATATGAGCAGTAATAACTTTTAAATAAGAAAAATAATAATTTAGAAAATAAGTTATTATTTTGTATAATAGTTTGTAAAGTATAAAATAATTATCAAAGAGGTTATTATGAAAAAAAATGTATATATATTAAAAAATTTAGATGACACTAATACTCTTGCCAAAATAATTGCTAAAATTGCTAAATCAAATTTAATTTTATTATTAAATGGTCCGCTTGGTAGTGGTAAAACGCAAATTACTAAATTAATTGGTAATTTACTTGGAGTTAAAAATATTATTAATTCACCAACTTTTATTATTTGAAATAAGTATCAAACTAAATATGAATGAAATTTAATTCATATGGATGCTTATCGTTTAATTAATCCTCATTTAGAAGAATATTATGAAATAATGATGAATAATTTTATGATAATTGAATGATCAGAAAGATTAAAAATTAATTTTAATAATTATTCATATATTGCTATAGATTTTAAAATTATTGATATTAATAGTAGACATATAGTTATTAATACTAATCTTCTTACAAAAGAGGAAGAAAAGTATTTATTTGATGCATTAAAAAAAATATAGAATTTTATTTATAAAAAAAAGTAGGAAAAATCCCACTTTTTTTATACTTGTATATGAAAGTAATTAAGCATAATACTATTAATAGTACTTTGACTAATTAGACCAAGTTTTTGATATTGTTTTAATACTTCTAAAGTATAATTATTATCATCAACAGGATAATAATTATTTAAACCCCAAAGTAAACCAGCAAATAATACTAATAAACCAATAGCAATTGGACTAAAAGCATAATACACAGTTATTTTACGATTATGATATCCGATTAAAGAAGCAAATAATCATCCTGTGACAAAAGCAATCATTCAATATAATAATGTCACTGCTTGTTGATCATCAGTTCTAGATCATCAAAATATTAACATTAATAAAATAGTTGTAAAGAAACGACTCATAATTGGAGTTTTAAATAATTTATAATTTCAAATGAAAGGTAACATTGCTCCTAATGAAATTACAGGAAAAACTCAAAATCCTGACATGATATTAATATTATCAACAACACTACTTTGTAAAATACCGGTTAGAATCATTGCACCAATTCAAATGAAAATTGCTTTTCATCATCCATAAAATCCTTCAACAAATCTGCCAACACGATAAAACATTCAAAGTGAAAATATTAAATTAATAGGAGTTGAAGGATTTATATCATTACCAGCAAATGGATAAATTAATCATCTTCAATATTGATGTGCACCAAATATTAAGTTATGATAATTGGCACCAAAAAGCAAATGTTGTTGTTTATAATCTAATGCTAATCAATCATCTTGACTAAGATTTATAATTACTAGAAAAACAACAAATGTAATAATAGGAATTATAAAAAGAAATCAGGTAACTGACAAATTAGCATTAGTACATTTTTTTAATGTTTCGCTTAAGTAACGACGGTTTTGAAAATTAACTTTTTTTCAATTATCACTTAAAGTTCCAGTACTATTATCTTTATTAGTCTCTTCATTATTTTCGGTTTCAGTTTCAAGTTGGGGTAAGTCTACCTTAATAAATTTAGTAATACTAGGATAAAATTTAGATAATTCTTGAACAATTTTGTCACTAGTAGCAATAATAACATCAACCGCTGGTGACATTCGATTTTCGTTTTGGTTATCATCATTTAAAATAACCATTAAATAACGAATATCTTTAACACCTTCATCTGCTAATTGTTTATGTAAAATTTCATAAACTTCATCTTTGTTTTTTAAATGGTGAGGATTAAAATTATTTTCTTTAATAATTTTAATGATATGATAAGTATTACTATCTTTATTAGTTAGATATACTTCACCTTTAACATGTAGTTTTAATTCTTTAGGAACATTAAATGGTCGATAATCTTGATGACTAATAAAATAATCAACTAATTGTAAACCTAAAATATCTAGAATATTATCATCCATTATTTAACACTTTCCTTTCGTAATAATTGTAATTTATTTTCAAAAAAATCAGGTAAATTACATTCAAAAGTCATAACTTTTTTAGTTGTGGGATGAGTAAAAGTAATGACTTTAGCATGTAAGTATTGTCCAATATTAGCATTTTCCAATTTAAACTTGCTGTATAAAGGGTCATTTACAATTGGATGTTCAATTCACTCAAAATGAACACGAATTTGGTGTGTTCGACCAGTTTCTAATTGACATTGAACTAAAGTATAGTCTTTAAATCGCTCAATAACTGTAAAATGAGTAGTTGCTTTCTTACTATTTTGTTCATTGACCATCATTTTTAGACGATTATTATTGCTTCTAGCAATAGGCGCTTTAATGGTTCCTGATCTACCTTTAATTGTACCATGAACTAATGCAATATAAATTCGTTTAATTTCATGTTTTTGTAATTGTTCTGCTAAAATATGATGACTAATTTTATTTTTAGCTACTAATAATAATCCTGTCGTTTGTTTGTCAATACGATGAACGATGCCTGGACGTAAATTATTTTCATCAATATTTTCAATTTTAGATTGGAATAATAATCCGTTAACTAAAGTATTATCTCAATTACCTGCTCCTGGGTGGACAACCAAATTATTAGGTTTGTTAATAACAAGAATTTCATTATCCTCATAAATTATTTCAAAATCAATTGCAGTTGCTTTTAAAGTTTTCTCTTTTTCATTTTTAATAATAATATTTATTTCATCATTATTTTTTAATAATAAGTTAGCTGATGAAATAGTTTTATTATTAACTATTACTTGCCCATTAGTGATTAAATTTTGGATAAAATTTCGTGAATAATGATGTTCTGTTAATACCATTGCTAAATATTTGTCGATGCGGATATTTTTGTTTTCATGATATGTTAGTTTTATCATCTTTTGATTTTCTATCATTGATGATTGTTGTGAATGTTCTGTTGTTGACTTCATTATTGTGTTCTCCAAACTTTTCTTGATAGGCATTAATTATGGTTCCAATAATTATTTGTAGAATAATAATTGTGATACCAATGGTAATAAATATATCCGCAGTATTAAAAATAGTATATGGTGGGAATAGTTGTCATAATAAAAAGTCAATAACACCACCATTATGTAAAAATCTATCGGTTAAATTACCGATTGTTCCTGCAATAACAAAACTGAGACCTAGTGCTCTGTTAATAGATTTAGTAAATAATAGTCAGGTGCTAATAGCAATTGCTACTAGAAAAGCAAAAGTTATTAGAAAGATTTTTTGATTTTGAAAAAAACTAAAAGCAGAACCATAATTAATAATAAATTTTAAATTAATAAATCCTGGTATGAATTTATATTCTTCACCAACTTTTATTCCATTTTGTACTGCTAATTTTATCATTTGATCAGTGACAATTAGAATAATAATTGCACAAAAACAAATTATTTTAGTTAATCATTTTCAATCACGTGTTTTTAAATGATTTTTAATTGCTAATCAAGAAAATTCCATAATTACTTCTTTCTAAACTAATATTAGTTATTTACATTATTAAGGATAACACTTCAAAACAACGATTACAAACATCTTCTTTTGTTTCATTAACAATTAATCAACAGCGAGGACATTTAGTACCCTCTTTTGTTTTAACATTAATAGTTCAGTCATTAACGTTGCTATTATTATAATTAATATTAACTTCACTAACAATTAATAATTGTGCTAATTCTTTTTCATCAATTGTTGATAAGATATTATGATTATCTTTAAAAATAATAGTCACTATTGTTTCTAAGGCTGTTTTAACAATTTTGTCTTTTTTAGCTTGTTCAATAACTTTATTAACTTCATTTTTAAAGTTAATAAAATATTCTCATTTTTCCATTAGTTTTGTTGGTTTGTTTAAATTTCATGGTTGTGGAAATTTTTTTAAATGAATAGAATCACTGCTTGTGTTTAAATCTTTTTTAGTTAAACTTTGGAATGCTTCTTCAGTAGTGTGTGGTAAAATAGGGGCTAATAAACCAATTAAAGTTTTTACTATTAAAAACATTGTCATTTGTACTTGTTTTCTTCTAATGTCATTTTTGCTATTAACATATAAAATATCTTTAGTAAAATCACAATAAAAAGCAGACAAATCATTAGTAACAAAATTTAAAATTAAATGATAGATAGTATTAAATTGGTAAGTTTGATAATTTTCATTAATTTTAGTCACTAATCCGTTTAATTTATTTAAAATATATTGATCAACTTCTGATAAACTATTAATAATTTCTTTTTCTGTTTTATTTTCAATAGTTTTGATATCTAAATCAAATAAATTACCTAGTAAGAAACGAAAAATATTTCTGATTTTACGATAGTTTTCACTAACTTGTTTTAAAATTTCAGTACCAATTCTTGTATCATCAGTAAAATCAACACTGGCTACTCATAATCGTAAAATATCAGCACCATTAGTATCACAAATTGATTTAACACTAATAACATTACCAATTGATTTTGACATTTTATTGCCTTTAGCGTCAGTTACAAAACCATGTGCCAGCAAGTTTTTATAGGGACTACTATTATTAGTAATAGTTCCTGTTGTTAAACTTGAATTAAATCAACCACGAAATTGATCATTACCCTCCAAATATAAATCTGCTGGTCAAGGTAAATTATTATTTTTAATAACTGCTAAGTGGGAAACGCCACTATCATATCAAACATCCATGATATCTTGTTCTTTATAAAAAATACCATTTGGACTATCTTTATGTTGATATTTAGGTGGTAATAAATCTTTTGCTTCTTTTTCAAATCAAATATTTGAACCATGTTTAGCAAATAAATCACCAACATGATTAATAAGGTTTATATCCATGATTGGTTCTTTTTTTTCGGTGTAAAAAATTGGAATTGGTAATCCTCAAGCACGTTGACGAGAAATGCATCAATCATAGCGATTATTTGTCATTAATAACATTCTTTTTTTTGCTCATTCAGGAACAAAATTTACTTTATTAATATTTTTAGTAAGTAATGGTTTGATTTTTTCAATAGCGATAAATCATTGTAAAGTAGCACGATAAATAACGGGTTTTTTAGTTCGTCAATCATGTGGATATTGATGTTTAAATCATTTCATACCAATTAATGTACCATTATTTTTTAAGTGCTCAACAATAATTTTATTAGTATCATCATAAAATTTATTGACTAATTGTTCATCATTGATTTCTGCTGTAAATTGACCTTGATCATTAATTGGACAAAGAATTTTGATATTATGTTTTAATCCTAAATCAAAATCTTCTTCACCAAACGCTGGAGCAGTATGAACAATTCCAGTTCCATCATTTATAGTAACATGAGAACCATGAACGATTGGAGTTTTTCTTTGATATAATGGATGTAATGCTGTTAATCCAATTAAATCTTTACCAGAAATTGTTTTAACAATTATAAAATCGGTGATGTTGTTTGCTTTAGTAAAAGAATCAATCAATGGTTGTGCAATAATATATTGTTGTTCATTAGTTTTAATAATACTATATGTAAATTCTTCATTTACTGCTAACATTTGATTGCTAGGAATGGTTCATGGTGTTGTTGTTCAAATTATTAGTGAGGTAGGTAAGTTAAATATTTTTTTTTCATCATTTAGTAAAAAGGCAACATAAATAGCAGCACTAGTTTTTGTTAAATATTCAACTTCAGCTTCAGCTAAGGCACTTTCACTTGATGGTGATCAATATACAGGATATAAATTACGATATACTAGTTTTTTTTCTACCATTTTAGCAAAAACTTTAATTTGTTCAGATTCATATTTTTTATCATAAGTAACATAATGATCTTCAAAATCTGTTAATAATCCTAATGTTTTAAATTGATTAATTTGATTAGCAACTTGCAGTTCTGCATATTTTTGACATTGTTTTCTAAAATCTGATACTGCTATTGTTTTACGATTAATTCCCGAGTTAGTAACTGCTGTTTCAATAGGTAAACCATGCGTATCTCAACCTGCAATATAGGGTGCATAATAATTGCTACTATTATAATAGCGAACAATAATATCTTTTAAAATTTTATTTAATGCGTGTCCTAAATGTAGATCACCATTAGCATATGGAGGTCCATCATGAAGAATAAAAGTTTTCGTAGATTTTTTATTTTTGTTAATTAGTTGTTGATATATTTTTTGGTCTTGTCAATATTTTTGTAGTTGTGGTTCTTTTATAGTTAAATTAGCACGCATTTCAAAGTTAGTTTGAGGCATTAATAATGTATCTTTATAGTTTTTATTCATGTATATTATTCTCCTTTAAAATAACAAGTTTTATTTGTACTAATTATTCTTTTTTATTCTTAAATCATTATACTAGTAATTACTTGAAATTTGTATAATATTTACTTTATTTTAATAATAAGATTTTATAAAACTTAAAAGTTAAAAATATTACTTTTAGTGAGTATTATTTTATAATAAAGTATAAACTTATTAAAGTTTATAAAAAATATTTTTAAAATTTTAAAAAAGAGGTTAATGAATAATGTTAAAAATTTTTAACATTATTTAAGAGAACAAAAAGCAAAGGATGAATTATCAGAATTAATTGGTGGTTAGCCCTAAATACTGGACCACTTTTGGATAGACAGTTTTAAATTTTTATTTGTGAAATTGGTGGTTTTAGAAATTTAGAATGTATTCTTTCGTAATTATAAAACATAATATATTGGTTTACATCATTTATAGCTTCATTGAGAGAAAAATATTGATTTGAACCTTTAGGTAGTCATTCTTGAGATAAATGAGAAAATCAGTTTTCAGATATTACATTGCCACCAATATCATAAGGTTGTTTTTTGCTTAAAATTATTTGCTTATCAGCAGCTCAATTTGTGATGTCTTGACAATAAAATTCGTTGGCGTTATCTGAGTGTAAAATAACGTTTTTTACTTGGTTTCAAGAGAATTGTTGATTTATTTTTTCAAGTGCAGGAAGGATTAAATCTTGATAGGATTTGTTTGAACATGTATTATAGCTTACAATATTATTTGAATAAAAATCAATAATTACAAAAAGATATAATCAACCTTCTTTAGTATTTATTTGTTTAGTGTCCATTGATCAAATTTGATTTGAAGAGGTTGTACTTTTATAATCTTTGTTTACTTTATCCATTGTAGGTATTCACTTATTTGGATTTTTTTTGTTTTTAGGATAGTTATTTTTAGTTTGTTTTAATCCTTGAAGATTGTGATCTTTCATAATTTTTCGCATTTGTTTTGTTGATAATTCTAGATTTAAAATAATATGTTTGTATTGTTTTAATCATTCTTTAAATGCTGAAAAAATTCGTAAATAGCCATAAATTTGTCCTTTTCTTGTAAAATGAAATTCAAGTAAAAGTTGGCATAATTCTTGATATTTATGTGTACAATTACTAATTTGATTTTTTTCTTTTTTAATAGGGTTTTGTTTGTTTTTTACAAAATAATATGTTGATCGGTTTAGTTGAAGATGTTGGCAAAGATATCTAATTGAATATTGGTTTTTGCTATCATCAATAATTTGAATTTTTTGTTTGATATTTAACTTGTTAATTACTAATGCTATTTGTTTAATTTTATCCATTATTAAAAATCCTTTCATGTCAAAATTAGTGTTAATTGTATAACACAATTGTTTTTCGAATACATTCAAGTTTTTTTAAATTAATGGTCTAGTAAAAAGGGCTAAGTAGCAAGTAGCAAGTAGCAATAAACTAAATTGTTATTTTTCACAAAAACATAAATCAAAAAAATGATTTTTTGAAAAAGTTAAAACTGAAGTTAATAATAACGAACATTATTTTGAAAAACTTTTTAGTTGTGAAAATCTTTTAAAAGATTTTCAATATTATTATTAAGGTTAAAAATTAAAAAATATACTTTTTTATCAATTATTTAAGAAAATTTTATGTAATCAGAATGTTGTTTTAAATAATATTTTTAATTAGAAAAAAATAAATAATTGAATACCAATAAGAATACAGATGTATATTAGTAGTTAATTATAAATATCAAAAATATATAAAATTAAAAAGGTTTTAATTTTTTTAGTAAATAAAACTAAAAAAACTTTATTTTAGTAGTATAATAAAAATACTTACTTAGTTAAGGGTAAGTAAATATTCATTGCGGTTGGCACCTAACAGTGAATAGGAGTTACCATTATTGGTAACTCTTTTATTTTAAATAATTATTATATACCTGAAAATTTAATAATATTTAAATTATTTATATAATATGAAAATAAAAAATATTGTAAAAATTTCTAAAATTTGGTAAAAGATAAGTGTAAAACTAAATATAGTTTTTAACCCATTGCTTTGTTTGTAAGTAAATGGGTTTTATTTTACTAAGAAGGTGTATAAAATGCGTGATAATGATAAAAGAAAATCAACAACATTTCAGCCAATAATGGAAAATAATCCAGAAAATATTTTTGCTCAAACCGATGGTTCTATAAAAAAAAGACATGGAAGTTTAGCAATAAAATCTTCTAGAAGTGAAAATAGTTGGTCGTTTAAAAAATGCGTATAAAGTATATTTTTTTGAGAGAAAAATATCTTTAATTGTTGATATAATTATATCATATTATATTTAACAAATAAAGTATTTTAGTGTTTTATTTTTATTAAAATAATTTAAAAATTCCTAACTATTTAGGTTTAGAATTATTTAATTTTATATTATTAACAAATAACAATATTTTGATTATTTATATGCGCAATTCTTGTATTTAACATATTTACAAATGTTTTATAATTATATGATTTTGCACCATAACCTTTTAAAGATTTAACTAAATGTGAAACAGTACTTTCAGCATGACAACCAATATTTCAATCTTTACCTTGATTAATAATTCCTTGTTCATTATTAGCAAAGTAATTAAATGTTTTTTTATCAACATTAGGTTTTAAAATATTAATTAGTTCATGATAATTACCACTTTTAAAATTAAATGATGTATCAAAATAATTAGGTCAATTTGTATCAGATTTTTTCTTTCCTTTTACATTTATAAATGCTTTTCATAAATAACTAATACCATGAAAACAATCTAATACATATTTTCCACCAAATCATTTTGCCATTGCTCTAATTCATAATGCACCATCTCCACCAATAATAATATTATTATTTTCTCAAAATACATCAGTTAAATGATTAATGTTAATATCATAATGATTAATAGCAGTTGTATATATAAAATCATATACTTTATCTTGAGTTATATTATCACTTGGTTTAAATATCATATATGCTCATATTTTATTTTGTAATTGATTTCTATTTTTATAAATATTAATTTTATAAGTATAACAATTAAAAATTCTAATACAATATTTTTCTATTATTCCTTGTTCATTTGCTAAATATTCAAAACAATCATCCATATCAATATGTAAATAATTTTTAACTTCATATTTATTTATTGGTAATTGAATTTCTATTTTTGTATTTTTTATTATATTACTATAAGTTTGTTTTGAAATACCACAATATGGTAACATATCTTTAATATCACATTGTCTTTTACCTTTATGTATTTGTTTAATTATAAATAATGTTAAATTATTAGTACAATTTTTATATTTTTTAATTCCTATTGCTTGTTTAACTGGACATATATTTTCATTAGTTTCTAAATTTTTATATATTCGTAATGGAAGATAAGATTTTCCAAAAGGATTAATTAATAATTTTTGTCTTCTTTGTATTAATTTAAATTTAGTTTTATCATATTTATTTTTATATCAATAATAATCATAATCTAATAAATCTTTATTATAATCTTCTAATTTTTGATTTGCATGTTGAATATCAAAAGTATCATAATCATATTTATCATTAATTCAAGGCATAATATTAATTCCTTTCCAAATACATGATTTTGAGTATAACAATAATTAACTGGTGAGTGTTGGAAAATGATTTAGTTAAAATGATATAATTAGTATATAAATATTGAATATATGTGATATAATATGCCAGCAAAAAGAAAAGAATTAGGAAATTATGATGTTACGATTAGTAATTATTTAAGAACTAAAAATAAAACATTAACACCACAAGGATTAAATAATGCACTTGGAATTGATAGAAAATTTATATTTGATTGCCGACGCAGAAGCAATCCATGACAACGTAATTTTTTAAAAAGTTATGATAAAGCACGTAGTATTGTTTCAACTCATATGTTAGAAAAAGCATTAGTAAAACCAGAATTAATTTATACACATTGATTAAAATCTCATCCAAATGAATTTGATATTAATGAAGATGATAATAGTATAAAAAGTAATATCATTATTAATATTTGTGAACCTAGAAAAATAGAAAATGATGATTAAAAACCTATATTTATTATAGGTTTTTTTCTTTATTTTAAAGGATAAAAATGATATAATTAATATTAAGGAAACAGTAGTCATTCTGTGAGTTTAGGAGTTAAATATGGAAAACTTTAACTGAGATAAAAATAAAAAATATACTAATGAAGAATTAGAAAATTTATTAGAACAACACCGAAATTTTGTTTATAAAAATACTAAAACTGAATTAGAACCAAAAATAAATGAATATCAAAATAAATTAAAAGAATATGAAAATAAAGTTAATGAATATCAAGAAAAAGAATTATTTAATGGTTTTAATGATAAACAATTAAAAATAGTTAAATCATTAATTAATACTGAATATAAAGAACTTGATAAACATTCTGCTTTAAATAAAATAAAAGAAGATTATGCAGAAATATTTAATAATAATTTACATAATAAAGAAATAAAAAAACAAGAAATTATTAAAAATGAAGAATCTAAACAAGAGTTTTTTAATCCAAAAACACTTTTTGAATTAGATAATAATATTACATCTAAAAATGAAGAATTATTAAAAAATACAGAAGTTGTTGGTGCAAAAACTAAACAAGAAATGATTAAATTTTTAGAATTTTTATTTAGTAAATAATTAAATATTTCTCAAAAGGAGAGATATTATGGCTATTCCACAAGTTCCAACTGGTTTAATTACTGGTGGTAATAATGGAAATAAAACAATGTTAACTGCTATGGAAGCACAAGTAAAAGGTATACTTTATAATGATGAAAGTATGATGTTTTTAAAAGCAAGTGCAGTTGCAGAACAAATAAGTGAAATACCTGGAGCAGTAGAAGCATATTATCGTATTGCTGAACGTTTACGTTGAGGTTCAAAATATGATGTTATGAGTGGTACAAATAAACAATGAACAACATTAAGAACAACTAGTGTTATTTTAGATCAAATATTAGTTATTGATTGAAGAACTGAAGATTTTGATATGAATAGATTTATGTCAAGTCCAATTCCATTAAAAGCAAATATGTTATCAATATGAGCAGAAAGTGCATTAAGAAATTATTTATTTATACAAGAATGTATTTTTTTACAAGGTATTAAAGATTATTGTATTGCTAAATCACAAGTAATTCCTATTAATATGTTAGAAATGACAGAAGATACAGCAAAATCAGCATTTTATCAAATTGGTGATAAAATGAATGAATTATTAGGAAATATAACTGAAACTGAAATTGGTACAAATGTAAGTGATTTTATTGGTGCATTAGGATTTACTCCAATGTTACAATTAACAAAAGCATATTTAAGATTAAATTATGGTCAAATTGCAGCAGATACTGTAGCAAGTGGTCAATTATATAAACAATCAGTATTTGGTATGTTTTTATATAAACATATGTTTTTAAATAAAGATATGGTTAAAGATACTAAAACTGGTTTACATTTAGAAAAAACATTTGATTTAAAAAAAGTATTAGGAGTTTTTGTACATAGAAATGCATTTGCACAACCTAATAGTTTTCAAAAAATTGTTAATTTAATTGATAATAATACATTAAATCAAAAAACATTAGGTAAAGCACTTTATGGTATAACAACAGCAATTCGTGGTTGATTATCATTTATTATTATGGAAAAAATGCCAACAGCTGATGAAATTAAAGAAGCACAAAAACGTTGTTGAACTAATTGAATTAAATTAACTTCAGCAGAAAGAGAAAAATCACCAGTAACATTTAAAATTGCTGATTTTGATGATTTTAGAATTAGTTTAAATGATTTAATTTATTTTAAAAATTTAGGAAAAATAACTATGGCTGGTGATACACCAACTAATAATGAATTAGAAACTGCAATAATAAATGCTGGTAATCGTGGTTATGAAAAAGGTAAAGCAATATTTAGTAATATTACAAAAACAAGTGCTACTATGACTGGTAATGATAAAGATTATATTGAAGAAATAGAATTAAAATTTTCTAAAAAATAATTATGGAATATATTTATAAATATTTTAATGAAAAAGCACGTATTACTATTTATTCACCAAAACCAGAAGATTTAATTACAACTAATGATATTAGAGCAATTTTATTAGATGAATATCCTAAATTAAGAAATGATTATTTTATAGTAAGTGATGTACATGATAGTTATGCAATATGTGTTGGAGATAATATACATTGTGAAGGTAAAGTAATAATTAAAATAGAAAAACAAACTAATGTAGAAGGAGTTAATAAAAATGCCAATTTCTGAAGATATACAATTAAATAATTATACTTTATTAAAGATAATTCGTTCTTCAATTAGTCCTTTAAGTGCAATGATAGGTACAAGTGCTTATTATGGTCAAGTAATTGCAAATCCAGTATTAGGTTCAATTAATAGTTTATTATTTGGTAAAAAATTAGGTTTAGATATTTGAAATTTAAATCAAAGACCAAATACTAAAACTAAATTAATTAATAGTAGTAAAAAAATATTATTGGGTTTAGGAACAATTGGTTTAGTTAATTATGCAAAATTTACTAATAATGATATTAATCCTAATCCAACAGAAAATCCAATAACTACTACAACACCAATTAATCCATTTCCAGATGATTTATTATTTAGTAATAATAGGACTGATAATCATTTAATGGATTGAGATACATATTTTTCTTTAAATGCTTATGGTATTTCAAATCTTATTAGTGGATTAACTGAATTAATACCAAGTAAATTTGAAACTATTAGAAAAATAGCAAATATGGCTACTGGTGGTTGTTTGATTAGTAGTGGTGTTGCTATGGGTATTAATAATGATTTTATGAATGCTTATGCAGTACCAACAATAGTTGCTGGTGCAAGTGAAATTATACATAATCTTTTACCAATAGAAACAACACATCATAACCAAGAAATGCAAGAAACACCATTTAATAATGAAACTGCAAGATTAATTAATGATAATAGATTTACTATTAATAGTGAAACTGCAAGTCAATATTATGGTAGTGATAATATGAGCGAAGTACCATTAAATCATGATAATGCTTCATTAACTTGAGATTATAATCACATGAGTTTATAATGAATCCTTTAATTATTGAATGAATATACAATGCTTTAGTAAGTAATGATATTAAATTAGCATTAATAAATGCTTTAAAAACTTATTATAAAAATCAATCATTAAAAGCAGTATTTGATAGTGAAAATATTAGTGAAAAAGAAATACATCAACCATATAGTGTTTTTAATCCAAATATACTTAAAAAATTAACAAGTATATTAAAACCAAGTGAATTATCTATATTACAAAATGAAATTAATAAATTTAAAAATCCAATAAATAGTTTTAAAAATTCTATTATGTCAACAGAAATTAGAACTGTTAAAAATTATGTAAATAAATTTGATAATTTATTTAAAGAAAATGAAGAAGAAATACCAGATAATGCATGAGAAGTATTATCAAGTTCATGATTTAAAAAAGGAAGATTTACAGTTGATAATAAAAATTTAAAAATTGGAACTTTAACAACATTATTTCAAAGTGATAATGATAAAAGACAAATATGATATGGTCCATATACTTATCCAACATTTCCACAAGAAATATGAATATTAATGACACAAGCAAAAGGTAAAAATGGTTCTGGTGCTGGAACAATATTTTGAAAATTTTGAAATAGAAAATGATTACCAAGTCAATTAAGAAAATATGTTAAAAGTGAGTTAGCAAAAAAAGGTAAATATTATGGTTCACAAGATACTAGTGTAATTTATCCAAATAATATTAATGTACAAAAAACTATGCATTTTATTAATAGATTAGAAAAAGGTTTTTTTAAATTAAAAGAATATAAAACTTTATCTAAAAATGAAATAGGAAGTACACAATGAAGATATGAAAGAAAACAATTATTAAAAAATTCTTTACATACAAGAAAATATATAAAAATTAAAAGAAATTCTAATTTTTATAAAACATGAAAGTAGGTGGTAATTATTATTGAATTAGATAAACCAATTAAACCAATTGGTATATGAAATACTATTAATCCATTAAGTAAAGATAATAAAGAATATAAAAGATTAAATAAGATTTGATTTAATAAAAATAGTACTCATATTGATAAAATAAAAATTTTAATATTAAATATTTTAAAAATAACAAGTCATATTATAGGTATGTTAATAACATTATTTTTTACAATAACACCATGATTAATAGCGAAAATACCAATAGAAATGGGAATAGGTAATTATACTAATCAATATAATTTTACTTGACCTGACCATTTAATATTAACTTTATTTCCTATGTTTGGTCATATTGGATTAAATTTAGTAACTAAATTAGGTAATTATGGAAAATTAATTAAATATGCTTTAATAACAATTCCAATTATTATTACAAGTCCATATTTAATATATCAATATAAAGAAATTAAAAAACATAAAAAAGAATGTCATTTATGTAAACAACATTCAAATAAAATACAATTGGAGGAATAAAAAATGAATTTATCAAAAGAATTAATAACAGCAGTATTAAGTGGAGCAATAACTACTGGAATTATAGTTACTATTGTTTTACTTTTCTTATCAAAATTTATTAAAAAATCAAAACAAAATAAAATATCAAAAGAATTAAAAAGAGATAAAGAAATTCAATTTATTATTGAAAATATTAAACAAATAAATTCTCAATTACAATTAGAAACTACTTCTACTGCAAAATTACTTGATAGTTTTAATAATGATGATGAAAAAGATGAAGTATTTAAAAACACTATTATTAGTCAAAGAGCAAAACGTAAAGAATTATCAGAAAAAGATAAGAAAAAAGCAACTAAAGTTGGAATTTAAAGGGTTTAAATACCCTTTATTTTACATTAAGGAGTAAATTATTATGGCTATTAAAGACCCATTAATGTTTATAACAATTGAAGAATTTAAAAATTGAAAAGGTTTTAATAACTCATTATTTGATGAAGTTACAACACCAGATAGTGAAATTAGATACGCAATTGAAATTGCAAGTAGTAATATTGATTTTTTAAGTGGTTTTACTATTTCAAAAAAATGACCAGAAATAAATCCAACAAAATTTACAGATAATATTCAAACTGCAACTACTCATTATGTTAATTTTTTATTAGGTAAAGGTGTTGAATATGCACGTGGTCAAGCAAGTATTGGTCAAGGTGGTATTACTTATTCACAAAATAATCCAGAAGACCCTTATTATATTGTTCCACAAGTATTTAATTATTTAAAAGAAATAAATGAATATCCAACTATGCAAGGTTTTAATCTTGATGTTTCATCTAAACAAAATTGATTTAAAAAATTTATGGGTAATGGTGGTGAACAAAATCCATGAGAAATTTATTTACAAACTCTTAATTTAAAATCATCAGACACTAGAACTAAAATTACTATTACTCATCCAAAAAATATTATGGGTTCAGTAGTTGATATTGATACTAGTGGTATTAAAACAAATATTGATAATTCATTATGAGAAGTTGATAAAGATAATATTAATTTTGTTAAATTAAAAGATGATAAAGGTATTATTGCTAATAATAAAAGAATTATTGATGTTGGTACACCTACATTTTTAAGTGATGCTACAACTAAAGTATATGTTGATAATTTATTAGATAAAAAACAAGATAAGTTAATTGCTGGTGAAAATATTACTATTGATAAAAAAACTAATACTATTAGTGCTACTGGTGGTAGTAGTGAATCATTATGAGAAGTAGACCCTAATAGTCCAAATATTATTCAACCTAAAGAAAAAAGAATTATTACTTCAAATAATACTAGAATTGTTGATATAGCAGACCCTACACAACCACAAGATGCTGTAAATAAAAGATATGTTGATAATAAAATACAACCAACTCCAACTATTCTCCAATGAAAAGAAGTAGGAACAAAAGTTAATATAAATCATATTAAATATACTTTTAAATCAAATACTAAATATAAAATTTATTATAATTTTGAAAGTCAATCAAGTAATAAGAAATTTGCTTTTATGTCTAAAGAATTTTTATACGGTGAATTGAATACTGATGTTCAAACATTATATTGAGATAAAGTTAATGAGAGAATAATAATTTCTTTACAAATGCAAAATGATACCATTGCTATTGTTAGTGACCCTACAAGATATGGTCAACTTTTAAAATTAGAAGAATTACAGGAATAAGATTATGAATAAAGAATTTACTTATTTACATGAAATTAGTTATTGATTATTAAATAAAAGTGATTTTACTCATAGTGAATATAATTTAAGTGGAAGTAGATATTCAAGTAAAACATATAGTATTGCAGAAGAATTAGCAATATTAATAGCAATTTCAATTAAAGTTAATAAATCAATTGCTATATATTGTTTTAGAAAATTAAATAAAGATATTAATGAATTAACAAAAGAAATTGATGAAGCATTAATTAATATTGGTTTTGATTATAAAGATTTTACTTTAAAATATCCAAATAAACAAGCAGATTTTAGATTTAAAGGTTCAAAATCATTTATTAGAGTTATGGGGGTGTATATAGTAATTCAAATGATAGAATACCACTTAAAGGTCTTTCTCGTAGTGAAATAAAAAATTTTGATTTAGCAATTGAATGATGTGAAGAAGCAAATGAATTTAGTCAAGCAGAATTTCAAGCAATTACTTTTGCATTAGGTAATGCTAAAAAAACTATTAAAATTAGAAGTTGTAATCCAGATAATATTTATCAATATTTTATTACTTATATGAATAAACGTGTACCTTTTAATTTAGAAATTATGAAATTTAATAATGAACAAATAAAATCAATAGAAGAAAATCAAATGTTTAAATTATTTCATTATTCAAATTGAAAATTAAATGAACATAATTTAAAACAAGATAAAATTAATGATTTAGAAGAATTAAAAGAATTAGACCCTATAAAAGCACAAAGTTGATATTATGGTGTACCTAGTGTTTTACAAGGTGCTATATTTGCAAGATATTTAGATAAAGTATCAACTAAATTAGATTTTCAAGTTTCTAAAATAACTGGTGGTTTAGATATAGGTATGGCAACAAGTAGTAGTGGTCATCCAACTGCTACTTCATTATGATTTATTGGTGAAAATCATAATGGAAGAAGAGCACATAAAGTAAGTGAATTTTATCATAGTAATGCTAATATTAATGGTCAACCAGCAATGCATTTTAAAAATACTTATGAATTAGCAAATAGTATTATTGATTATTATTTAATTGAAGCACAAAAATATTTTGCTATGTTTAAAGGTTTTACTTGTTATGTTGATTATGGTAATGGTGGTCAAGCATTTATTGATATTTTAAATGTAGAAAAAAATAAAAGAAATATGAATTGATTAAATTTTGAACCAGTAGATAAATCAGTAATGTATTTAAAAGATAGAATTGATTTTACTACTACTGGATTAATTAAAAATATATTAAGTTATGATTGAAATAATTGTCCAGAAACTAAAAGACAGTATAGTTTAATTCAATGATTATCTAAATCTAAAATAGAAAATTCAAATAATGAACCTAAAATGTTAGATTTATATGATGATACTTGAGATAGTGATTGTTATGCATTAATGAATGATATGAAATGATTAATTGAACAAATAAATAATGAATTATTAATTAATAAAACTAAATTTGAATTTGGTAAACAATATAGTTTTATTAATAATAAGGAGTGATAATATGAATTATAATCCAACAGAATATTTTAGTATACATGAAGATACTTGAGAATTAGATATACCTAGAATTATTGCAAATAAAAGTACAATGTTATGATTAGGTAAAGGTTTATTATTTAAAAGTGAAAATAAAGATTTATTAAATTTTTTAAATAAATTAAAAGATAAAGATAAATGAAATGAAAAATTATGAGGCTTTTTAGTAATCTGTGTTTCTTTGTTTTACAAAGTACTAGTTCAGATTAATTCTGTCTTCAAATTTTATCATAAAATGAGCAATTGCTGTATTTCAATTTTGAATAGGCAATGTTCATTTTTTTGTGATATTTTCAATTGCTAAGTAAAAAATTTTAAAAACTGCCATATCATTAGGAAAAACTTTTTTATTTCTAATAACTTTTCGTAATTGGCTATTAACAGATTCAATAGCATTTGTAGTATAAATTACCCTTTTAATTTCTGCTGGATAACTAATAAAAACCATTAAATTTTCTCAATTTTTATATCAAGATTTAGCAATTTGTGGATATTGTTTATTTCATTTACTTTCAAATGATTCTAAAGCTTGCATTGCTTGTTCTTCACTACATGCTGTATAAATTGGCTTTAAATCGATAACTAGAGACTTTCGATGTTTGTATGAAAC
This sequence comes from Spiroplasma endosymbiont of Danaus chrysippus, assembly GCF_902809815.1. Classification (GTDB taxonomy): domain Bacteria; phylum Bacillota_I; class Bacilli_A; order Mycoplasmatales; family VBWQ01; genus Spiroplasma_E. The sequence goes on from NZ_CADDIL010000003.1 coordinate 240,260, forward strand.
ATATTTTAAGCTATTTCTAATTTGATGAACTATGCATAATTGATGTTCAGTTTTAGGATAAACTGATTGTATTGCCTCTGACATGCCTGTTAAATTATCACTACAAGCAATAAGAATATCATTTAAGCCTCGATTTTTCATTTCTGTAAAATTATTTAATCAGAATTTAGCACCTTCATTTTCACTAATTCATAAACCTAAAACATCTTTTTTACCTTCTAAATCAACTCCTAAAGCTATATAAACTGATTTGTTAATAATACGTTTATCCTGACGTACTTTAACTACGATACAATCAAAATAAATGATTGGATAAACACTATCTAATGGACGATTTTGCCATGCTTTGACATCATCAATGACATCATCAGTAATTTGACTAATTACGCTTTCGCTAATATCTGCGCCATCATATAACTCTTGCAACTGCATTCTAATATCTGATAAAGTCATACCTTTTGCATATAGTGAAAGAACTTGTTGATCAAAACCATCAAATCTTCTCTGTCTTTTTGTGATTATTACTGGTTCAAAATTACTATTGCGATCTCTTGGTACATCAATTTCAATTTTACCTTGTTGAGTTATTAATTTTTTTGATGTTGTACCATTACGAACATTGTCATTATTACTGCGTTGATTTCTTTCGTGTCCTAAATAATTTTGCATCTCAGAATTCAACATTTTTTCTACCAATCGTTTAGTTAATTCTTTATATAAGCCTCCCTCTTTAAAAACTGTTGTTAAATCCTCAGTATTTTCTAATAATAAATCTACTGCTTTTGATATTGGATCATTGTTATTAAGATTATCTTTTTTAGCCATCTGTAACTCACTCTTTCTAGATATATAAATTATATTTACTAGAATTAATTAAACATAGTTATTTTTGTAAGTCACACAGATTACTAAACATTCCCTTTAAAAATGGTGAATTAAGTTTAACTTTACCAAGTCCAAGTTTTATGTCACGTGTTGCTAAATTTAATGAACAAGAACAATCAGCAGAATTATTTTTTATGAATGAACAAAGTGATAATGGTAGTTTAACATGAGTAACAATAGAAAATTCAAAAGTAAAAGTTGAAATATTTAATGGTAATAGAGAAATTTTATTAGGTAGTACAAAATCAAAAATTAAACCAGAAAGTCAATTAAAAGAAAAATATGAATTAAAAAATCCATTTGGTTATTTACCAATTGTTGAAATTACAAATTTACCACAAATTCATTTTTATGGTAATAGTACACAAATGAATGCATATCCAGATTGTGCACCAGTATGAAATTTAATATGAGATTTACAACATATTATTAAACAAAAAAGAAAAGAAAGAATATTAAATTTAACTAGATTTTATGGAATTATTGATAATGAAAAATTTAAAGCTTTAAATTTAAGTGATGATTTTCAATCAATTATTAAAGATGCATTTTTAAATATTACTACTGCAAATTATGTAAAAGGTGGTAATGGTGGAGTTGATATTGTACAAGGTAATCCAAAATTTGGTGAATATTGACTTGATTATAATGGTACAGCAAAACAAATATTTAATGGTGCTGGTTATGATTATGATGAATTTAATGGTATTAATTATGAAAATAAAACTAAAACATTAATGAATAATAAATTTGATATGCAAACAACAGAAGTTAAAATAACACATTATACAACTTATTTATATAGAATGTTTGATATGTTAGTAACTTTTTCTAAAGATGAAAATGGAAAAGTATATTGAAATGGTATTGGTGAAAGACCTTATAGTTTTGAATTTATACCAATTGCTATGGTTGACCAATTAGTACAAGATGAATTAATTAATAGTAGATTAAATAATGGAACAATGTCAATAGTTGAAGCAATTAGTTTATATGAAAATATTGATACATTAATGGCAAAACAAAAATTAGAACATATTATTAATGAAAATAAATTTTTAAATAAACATTTAGGAGATAATACAAATGATAATGAACAACGCAGTAAAAATTCAATTAATGAAACAAGCACATCTAGCATTAAAGCAAACTCAACAATTAATAAAGAGATGTAGTTATTGAAAAATATTTCCTATTATTAATAATGGAGCAATTCCTTTAACTGAAACTGGTTATAAACCAATTAATAGTAAAATAAGTGATTTTGGTCAATATGAATTAATATTAACTGGTACTACTCCAGTTGTATGTATTTGAAAAAATAGTACAAAAATATATCAAAAAAATAAAGGTAAAATTGATGAAATAACAAATAAAATAAAAGAACAAGATGAATTTTATACAAAACAATATAAAATTGGTGATTATTGAAATGCTTATTTAATTGATGATACAAGTGGTGTTGATTTTAGTAATTTACCAAATAATCAAATATTTAAAACAGTACAAACTAAAAGACAATATACTTTAGTTATGTTTGAAGAACATATTACAATTGATGATTATTTACAATTTTTTTGTGTATTTAATGATGAAAATGAAAATATTGGTGGTAATAGTGGTAAAAATCAAGATAGACAATTATTATATATTTCAAATGTAACAAATTATTATAGTCCTTATAATGGTGCATTTAGTATGCAAGTATTAACTTTTAGTAGTTTAAATGATAGAGTAGTTGCAAGTGGTCAAAATACACTTGATTTTGTACAATATGCAAGCCCGGGTAGTGGTTATGCTTTTCCTACTATTCAACAAGGAAAAGTAACTTTAAATCGTATTTTAATGAAAGATATAGGTGTAAGATATTCTCATAGACAAAGTTATGGATTAGAATTATTATCAAGTTGTTATTATTATGGAAGACCAATAATTCAAGGTCAAGAACCTATTCAACAAAATAATGAAGAAATATTTGAAAGTAAAGTATTTGCTTCAAGAAGATTATTTATTGCTGGTAATAATGAAAAATCTACAACTGAAGTTAAAAATAATGGTGGTTTACTTGCTGGAATAAATGATAAAATAACTACAAGTAGTCATCCAGAAACTACATTTTATAATATTATGGACGCAAAACCAACTGGATTTACTCATTATGATACATGACAAAAATTTTTAGAAGCAAGAAAATTTGATATGTTAGCACAAAAAGATTTTCAAGGAATATTAACATGTAATAAAGAATTAGCAATTAAAAGTAATGGTGATGCTATTGGTAAAGCAAAATTCTTTTGAGATAGTGAATGAAATATAAATAATTTACAAGGTGAATATAATGTTGATATGTCAAGTAATTTTAAATATAAAGACCCAGATACTGGATTAGTTATTGGTTCACCAACTGTTGATTATAAAAAAATAAGTCAAAAATATATGTCTGCTATATTAAATTTTAATAGTGTAGTATTTAGTTCATTAATTCAAATGCCTTATGATAGTGTACAATGATTACCATTTGCTTTAAGTTCAATTCCATTAGTAGGTAAATTATTAAATGCTTTAACATTAGGTATTCCAGTAGGATTTATTATTACTCAAAATTCTCAACAATATAAAAATATGCCATTTTTTAATGGTTTTATGTCAGCATTTTTTGCTTCAAATTTATCAAGTATTATTGGTAATAATGATACAAATTGATTTATACCTTTAAATATATTTAGTAATTCAAGTGAATTTGCATTAGGTAAAATGTTAGGTTCACATGTTAGTACAACTGCTATGACTATGAAATTAAGTGATAGAGTAAATGTTTATCCATGAGACCCTACTACTGGTAAAAAGTTAGAAGTAAAAGAACAAATAAGTACAGTTGATTTATCACAAAAGAAAAATAATAAAGTTTATATTTTAGCAGAAGATACTGAATTTTTAGATATTGCTTCACCATTAACTAATGAAGATACTGAATGTCAATGAAATCCAACAGCAAATGGAGTTATTGATGGTTCAAATTATGCTTATATTATTGATACAATTGTAACTCAATCATTACATCAAGGTGAAGAAAGACATACATTTTATAGTGATAATCCTTTTACTTATCAAGGTGATTATAATGAAATATCAGTTGCTCAGTTTAGATATAATAATATGGCTTATTTAACTGGTAATGCTTTTAATTGAACAACTTTGTATAAATTAAATCATGATGAATATGAAGAAAGTGAAGAAACTACATTTTCATATCCAGCAAAAATATTACCACCAAGTCCACAAAATATAGCAAAATCAATAGTTATTATTCCAGATTTAAAAATTGAAATGACAACAAATGATGTATCATTAATTGATACAAGTTCGGTATCATATAAACCTAATTTTAATGTTTGACTTAATAATAATTCAAATAAATTAGGTAATTATGAAGTTGATTTAAAATCATTATTAGACCCAACTTTATTAATTAATACTTTTAATGATTTAAAAAGATATTATAAATCAATAACTATTTATTACGATTATGTTATTGACACAAAGGAAGAAATAAAAAATTCTCATGATAATAAATTAGTAGTATATTCTACAAACGAAACCTTTAGACCGGCAAAAAGTGAAAATATAAGTAAAACTATTGATTTAAAAGATTTAATATTAAGTAATAATAATCCAACAATTAATGAATATAAACAAGAATTTTTACATCCAAATGATAATAATGATGAAAATGGATTAGCATATATTTATACTTATAGTAATAATAATTCAATGCCATATAATTTAACTGGTTATGAATTTAATCTATCAGTACATTTTGGAAGTTTGGGAAGAACAGTAAATAAAAATTATGAAACAAATTCATGTATTGCGATGAGTATTGTTGATAATAAACATCTAAAATGAAATTTTTATTTACAAGCTAATTTAGGTAAAATTGAATGTATAAATGATTGAAAAAACAATTTAATATATACACATGGAAAAAGATATATCAGTAATATTAAAACTAATATTTATAAAATAATTTTAAATTCAAGATAAAAATTATTTTATATGTTAAAATAATTATGTTTATGATAAATGTTTTTATGGAGTACTATTATATGAAAAATATTTTAAAAAAAATAAAATTTAAAGAAAAAAAGGGAATGTTTAGTAATCTGTGTGACTTACAAAAATAACTATGTTTAATTAATTCTAGTAAATATAATTTATATATCTAGAAAGAGTGAGTTACAGATGGCTAAAAAAGATAATCTTAATAACAATGATCCAATATCAAAAGCAGTAGATTTATTATTAGAAAATACTGAGGATTTAACAACAGTTTTTAAAGAGGGAGGCTTATATAAAGAATTAACTAAACGATTGGTAGAAAAAATGTTGAATTCTGAGATGCAAAATTATTTAGGACACGAAAGAAATCAACGCAGTAATAATGACAATGTTCGTAATGGTACAACATCAAAAAAATTAATAACTCAACAAGGTAAAATTGAAATTGATGTACCAAGAGATCGTAATAGTAATTTTGAACCAGTAATAATCACAAAAAGACAGAGAAGATTTGATGGTTTTGATCAACAAGTTCTTTCACTATATGCAAAAGGTATGACTTTATCAGATATTAGAATGCAGTTGCAAGAGTTATATGATGGCGCAGATATTAGCGAAAGCGTAATTAGTCAAATTACTGATGATGTCATTGATGATGTCAAAGCATGGCAAAATCGTCCATTAGATAGTGTTTATCCAATCATTTATTTTGATTGTATCGTAGTTAAAGTACGTCAGGATAAACGTATTATTAACAAATCAGTTTATATAGCTTTAGGAGTTGATTTAGAAGGTAAAAAAGATGTTTTAGGTTTATGAATTAGTGAAAATGAAGGTGCTAAATTCTGATTAAATAATTTTACAGAAATGAAAAATCGAGGCTTAAATGATATTCTTATTGCTTGTAGTGATAATTTAACAGGCATGTCAGAGGCAATACAATCAGTTTATCCTAAAACTGAACATCAATTATGCATAGTTCATCAAATTAGAAATAGCTTAAAATATGTTTCATACAAACATCGAAAGTCTCTAGTTATCGATTTAAAGCCAATTTATACAGCATGTAGTGAAGAACAAGCAATGCAAGCTTTAGAATCATTTGAAAGTAAATGAAATAAACAATATCCACAAATTGCTAAATCTTGATATAAAAATTGAGAAAATTTAATGGTTTTTATTAGTTATCCAGCAGAAATTAAAAGGGTAATTTATACTACAAATGCTATTGAATCTGTTAATAGCCAATTACGAAAAGTTATTAGAAATAAAAAAGTTTTTCCTAATGATATGGCAGTTTTTAAAATTTTTTACTTAGCAATTGAAAATATCACAAAAAAATGAACATTGCCTATTCAAAATTGAAATACAGCAATTGCTCATTTTATGATAAAATTTGAAGACAGAATTAATCTGAACTAGTACTTTGTAAAACAAAGAAACACAGATTACTAAAAAGCCTCGAAAAAAAACATGATTAATAGTTATTAGTTTTATTTATTTAATTATATCAATTTATTATTTAGGAACATTAATCTATTGAGATAAATTTTATGATAATGTAAGTATTATTACTGATGATGTGACTAAATATTTTAGTAGTGGAAGAATGTTTTTAATTAAAATGTTATCATTGTGATTTGTTGTTTCTATTGCTTTTTTTATAGGTTGAATAATTTTAAAAGTTACAAAAACTAAAATAAAACCTAAACAAAATAATATTTCCCCACAATCTTAAATATTAATGTATAATATAAAAATACTTATCAAGTAGTTATAAAAAAAAGATAAGTATATAATTTCACTGTATATGATTTAGGTTGGCACCTAATTAAAAAGTTACCAATTAAGGTAACTTTTTTTATATTATTAAATTAAATATATTTATACTCCGGAAATAGCACAAACACCAGCAGTAACAGTTGCAACGGCAGCAGCAACAGTTCCAATTACGGGTATAACAGAACTAACACCAGCAATAACAGTTGCAACATTTACACAATTTACATTTGATGTATTTTCTAAATTTGCAACTCTTTTATCTACTTCATTAACTTGTTGTTTTATTAAATCAAAACTTGATTTTAATCCTTGTACATTTTTATTTAATTCATCTAATTTTCAATCATGTTCTATTAAAGTACTAACATAACTTCAATCTCTAATATAACCTTTAATTATTTCTTTTTCTCTATTTTTTGCAGTTCATTTTTGACTATCAGTATAAGTTTTTAAATGATTGATTTTTGTAGGTAAATTTTTATTGTAATCATTTATATGTGCTATTCATTGTTTAACTTTTTCATCATTTGCTATATAATTTGATATTTCATTAAGTTTAGTTTGAGTTATATAAGTAAATTTAGGTTTTAAAATACCATGAGAGTATTTTTCGCTACTTTCTTTAACTTTTATTTTTGTTGAAAAACATTGACAAAAGTGAGAATAACTTTCCTTGTTTACAATTTCAACATCATTAATATCTAAATTTGGATATTTTTGTTTAATTGCATTTTTAATATTATTATTAATTAACCCTAAATTAATCGTATTAGTTGAATCTCAAATAGGAAAATCTCTTTGTAAATTATCAAGATATACATTTGAATAATAATGAGTATCAGATGTTCTAATACTTACATCATCGTTTCAAATTTCTCATCCAGTAGCTTTCATTAAGACAATAATCAATATACGTTCTTTTTTAGAACTATTAATAAATTTATCAGCAATACGTCAAAAATTATCATATATAGTTTCTCCTAAGTTAATAATGTCATAATAATCGATTCTTGAATCCATTCAAACACCATTAAAACATTTATTTTTAAATTTTTCTGCAAAATTTTTCCTATTATTATCTGATTTTAATTTAATTATTTCTTCTCATCAGTTAGGTTTAAATGAGCAATAAAGATTATTTTTTCAAAAATTATATTCAATCTCATTTCCATGATTTAAACCTCTTTTGTTTCTAATTTTTTCATGCTGTGCTTTTAAAAATTGATGATGTTCTTCTTGTATTTCTTGAAGTTGTTGTTGAGCAATTTGTGGGTCTCTACTTCAACCTTGTGTTTTTAAGAAATTTTCATAAAAATGGTCAGTTTCTAAATTTTTTACTGATTGAATATTTTGGTCATTTTGTAATTGTATTAAATTTGTTTGGTTATTTAATAAAGTTAATTCTTGATTTTCTATTGATTCTAAACTGGTATTGTTGTTAGCTCAATCTTTAATATTTTGATTATCAATTGACTTAGCATTAATACCTTGTGTTTTATCATTAAATAATGGTGCAGATAATACTCACATTTTAAATCAATAACTTGGATTAAAATATTTCATTATAAATATTTCCTTTCATTAATAAATATGTGTTAAAAACAAAAAAAGAAAAAACTACTCTAACTTCAACGAATTAGAAAGGCTTTTCTTTTTATTTTATCTATTTAAATAAAAATATTTTTATTAAGTTTTTAACAATTAAATTATACATATAAAAATTTTAAAATGTGAAAATATAATTTTTTAAAATTTAATTTGGGAATGTTTAGTAATCTGTGTGACTTACAAAAATAACTATGTTTAATTAATTCTAGTAAATATAATTTATATATCTAGAAAGAGTGAGTTACAGATGGCTAAAAAAGATAATCTTAATAACAATGATCCAATATCAAAAGCAGTAGATTTATTATTAGAAAATACTGAGGATTTAACAACAGTTTTTAAAGAGGGAGGCTTATATAAAGAATTAACTAAACGATTGGTAGAAAAAATGTTGAATTCTGAGATGCAAAATTATTTAGGACACGAAAGAAATCAACGCAGTAATAATGACAATGTTCGTAATGGTACAACATCAAAAAAATTAATAACTCAACAAGGTAAAATTGAAATTGATGTACCAAGAGATCGCAATAGTAATTTTGAACCAGTAATAATCACAAAAAGACAGAGAAGATTTGATGGTTTTGATCAACAAGTTCTTTCACTATATGCAAAAGGTATGACTTTATCAGATATTAGAATGCAGTTGCAAGAGTTATATCATGGCGCAGATATTAGCGAAAGCGTAATTAGTCAAATTACTGATGATGTCATTGATGATGTCAAAGCATGGCAAAATCGTCCATTAGATAGTGTTTATCCAATCATTTATTTTGATTGTATCGTAGTTAAAGTACGTCAGGATAAACGTATTATTAACAAATCAGTTTATATAGCTTTAGGAGTTGATTTAGAAGGTAAAAAAGATGTTTTAGGTTTATGAATTAGTGAAAATGAAGGTGCTAAATTCTGATTAAATAATTTTACAGAAATGAAAAATCGAGGCTTAAATGATATTCTTATTGCTTGTAGTGATAATTTAACAGGCATGTCAGAGGCAATACAATCAGTTTATCCTAAAACTGAACATCAATTATGCATAGTTCATCAAATTAGAAATAGCTTAAAATATGTTTCATACAAACATCGAAAGTCTCTAGTTATCGATTTAAAGCCAATTTATACAGCATGTAGTGAAGAACAAGCAATGCAAGCTTTAGAATCATTTGAAAGTAAATGAAATAAACAATATCCACAAATTGCTAAATCTTGATATAAAAATTGAGAAAATTTAATGGTTTTTATTAGTTATCCAGCAGAAATTAAAAGGGTAATTTATACTACAAATGCTATTGAATCTGTTAATAGCCAATTACGAAAAGTTATTAGAAATAAAAAAGTTTTTCCTAATGATATGGCAGTTTTTAAAATTTTTTACTTAGCAATTGAAAATATCACAAAAAAATGAACATTGCCTATTCAAAATTGAAATACAGCAATTGCTCATTTTATGATAAAATTTGAAGACAGAATTAATCTGAACTAGTACTTTGTAAAACAAAGAAACACAGATTACTAAAAAGCCTCTTTAATTTAATTATTTTTATAATATTCTCTTATTTCTTTTATTTTATTTTTAAATTGTTTTTTATGAAAATAACACATATTAAAAAATTGAATTACACTATCTTCTATATTTAAAGTTTTTAAAGTAACTAATACTTTACTATTACAATCTTTAACAATACATTTAAGTAATACTTTTTCTTGTTTTTGTTTTTGCATTATTTTACTTCCTTATTTAAATAATATCAACCAATTAATAAACTATCTGCTTCATCATGATTTGATATTGTTATATTTCAACCTTGTTCTTGAATTACTTGATTTGCTAATTTTAATGATAATTTTTTATCTCATTTTTTATCTTTTGCATATCAAAATATTTTTACATATCATTTCTTTCATGAAGAAGGACTTATTAACATATCTTTTGTTAATAATTTATTAAATTGACCAGCAATAAATCCACGTAAATGTTCTTGAGTTTCATAACCAATACCATTTTTTGAATGAAAAGTACCACGTTCAATAATTAAAGTTATTTTATCTCAATCATAAGTATATGGACTTTCAATATAGAAATTAATTTTATCAATTATATTTCTAAAATTATTTTCATAAATAATATCTTGAAAATCATAATCAATAATATCTTTATATTTATTAAAATTATAACTTTTAATTCATATTGGTTTTCATATATCTATATTATTACAACTACAATTACCAAAACATTTACAATCTTGATAAATATGTTCTCATAAAGTAAATCCAGTATTTTTTATACTTGGGTCAATTGAAAGTAAATAATTAGTCATTATCAAATTCTCCTTTTTCAATTAGTTTATTTAAGATAAATAATGTTACATCTGTTCTCCGTGCTGGCTCTAATTCAATTAAATCATTAATATATTTAATTAATTTTTCTTTATTCATAATTTAACCTTTCTTTCCTAACTCTTTTATTTTGTTTTTGTTTACATAAGTTATTACATTTATGAGCAAAAACTCTACCATAACCACATTTATTATTCTTTTTTATTTTTATTATCATTATTTATTTTCTTCTCATATGATATTTCCACAACTATTACAATTTTCAAGTTTTTCTCAATTTTTAAAATTATTTTCAAAATCATTTATCATTTTTTTAAACTTATTTAAGTCATATTTATCAATACAAATATCATCTAGGTTTAAAGTAAAATCTCCATTTATTGAAAAATGACCAATATTAATTCCTTCTCATTCTTCTTTTCATTTGTTTAAAAATTCATTTATTGTCATTATTTTTTCTCCTTATTTTTATTTAAATATTTATTTTCTACATTTTTAGATAAATTATTAACTATTTTTTCTAAACAATTCATACATCAATATTGAGAAAATCAAATTCTTTTATTACAATATTTACATTTATTCATAATTTCTATACTCATTTTTATTATTAGTTTTTAAATTTTTAAATCTTTCACGAATTTCTTTAAATTTATCAAATAAAATTTTTAAATAATTTTCACCCATTAATATTAAAAAATCTTTACTATTATTTGGATTTAATCTTTCCATATCTTCTCTTATACATTCATCAAATAAAACTGTATTTGTAATCATATATTTTTCAAAATAATCTAATTGTTTTTCACTTGGTTCTCATTTTTCATTTTGTATTTTTACACATTTAGTACTCATAATTAGACTATCTACGAGAGTTTTAAAGTTTTTTTATTTAACAATTAAAAAATGAGAGTTTTATCTCTCATTTGTATTTTTATTAAATCGTATCCAAGTTTGCAATGCGCCCTGCTATAAAGTCTCATCCAGCTGTCATTTTTGTCTTAATTTTTTACTAATTAATTCGGTTGCAACAGGACCATTACACCAAGATCGATTTTGATAATAAGGAGGTTTTAATTGTACATCATGAGATTTCATAAGTTCCTCTGGTAGGGGGATATTTTGAAAAAATTGACTTCCTGCACCAACCAATGCTCCTACATCTGATAAACTGTCTCCTAAAGTATAAAAATTATTTTGAAAATTAGTTGTATTATGATTTGTATTACTTAATGCTGAGATTGTATTTGTCATTAATAAAGAACATGTTGTCATTAATTTTATTAAACTTTTCATAGGTATTTATTCTCCTTTTCATTTATTTCTAGTTTCTAATATAATGATATATTTTGGTATATATTTTTCTTTTTAATTTAAGTTTATAACTGAAAAAATTAATATACAATAAAAAATGTTTAATGTTAATTATTTTAAAAAATAAATATTTTTATAAGAGTTAGTTGTAAGTTTTAATTATTTATTTTGTAATGTATAATTTTGTGTAAAAATAATTATTAAATCTTTGATAATACTTGTTTTTTTAAATAAGTTTCTATATAATTATTAATGCTTTAAGCAATGTAGTCCCGGTAAAAATTACACTGTAAGGAGAAAAAAATGCGTCAAACAACAATGAATTTCAGTAACATTGAAAAAAAGTGATATGTTATTGATGCCAGTGGTTTAATTTTAGGACGTCTTGCAACTAAAGTTGCAATGATATTGCGTGGTAAAAATAAACCTTCATTTACACCACATTTAGATTGTGGAGATTATATCATTATTATTAATGCAAACAAAATTAAATTAACAGGTAATAAATTACAAGATAAGAAGTATTATAACCATTCACAATATCCTGGTGGATTACGTGTACGTAATGCACAAAGTATGATTGCTAAAGATGCTTCTGAATTAGTAGAGATAGCGATTAAAGGTATGCTACCAAATACTACCTTAGGTCGTAAGCAATTTACACATCTTCATGTTTATAACCATGATCAACATCAACATCAAGCCCAAAACCCCAAAGTTTTAATATTAGGCCAAGAGGAGTAGACTTTTATGACAACATCTAATAAACCCGTAACTTATTCAAGTTCAGGCGGACGTAAAACGTCAACTGCCCGTGTTCATTTAAAAAATACTAGTCAATCAAAAATATTAATTAATGGTTTTGAGCCTTTAAAATATTTAGAACAAGAAATCTTAGTTCAAGATATGTTATTGCCTTTAAAAGTAACTAATACGTTAGAAAACTTTGATATTAATATCAAAGTTGAAGGCGGCGGAAGAACTGGTCAAGCTGGTGCAGCACGTTTAGCTTTATCTAATGTTTTAGTTAAGGTGTCAGAAGATTATCGAGCATTATTAAGACAATTTGGATTATTAACTCGTGATGCACGTAAAAAAGAACGTAAAAAATATGGTTTAAAAGCAGCCAGAAAAGCACCGCAGTTTTCAAAACGTTAATATAATAAAAAAAGAGTCTCAGACTCTTTTTTTATTACTATTATCTAATATTTTTTTTATTATTATAGCATTACTAGAATTCTATATATTATTTTTGTTTATAATTTACTTTTTTATTTATATAACTTTCTTTTTTTAAAATTTGTATTTCTTTAAATAAATTAGAGGTGTTTTTATTATGGTGGGGTGGTTGGTGGTTGGTGGTTAGCCCTAAATACTGGACCACTTTTGGATAGACAGTTTTAAATTTTTATTTGTGAAATTGGTGGTTTTAGAAATTTAGAATGTATTCTTTCGTAATTATAAAACATAATATATTGGTTTACATCATTTATAGCTTCATTGAGAGAAAAATATTGATTTGAACCTTTAGGTAGTCATTCTTGAGATAAATGAGAAAATCAGTTTTCAGATATTACATTGCCACCAATATCATAAGGTTGTTTTTTGCTTAAAATTATTTGCTTATCAGCAGCTCAATTTGTGATGTCTTGACAATAAAATTCGTTGGCGTTATCTGAGTGTAAAATAACGTTTTTTACTTGGTTTCAAGAGAATTGTTGATTTATTTTTTCAAGTGCAGGAAGAATTAAATCTTGATAGGATTTGTTTGAACATGTATTATAGCTTACAATATTATTTGAATAAAAATCAATAATTACAAAAAGATATAATCAACCTTCTTTAGTATTTATTTGTTTAGTGTCCATTGATCAAATTTGATTTGAAGAGGTTGTACTTTTATAATCTTTGTTTACTTTATCCATTGTAGGTATTCACTTATTTGGATTTTTTTTGTTTTTAGGATAGTTATTTTTAGTTTGTTTTAATCCTTGAAGATTGTGATCTTTCATAATTTTTCGCATTTGTTTTGTTGATAATTCTAGATTTAAAATAATATGTTTGTATTGTTTTAATCATTCTTTAAATGCTGAAAAAATTCGTAAATAGCCATAAATTTGTCCTTTTCTTGTAAAATGAAATTCAAGTAAAAGTTGGCATAATTCTTGATATTTATGTGTACAATTACTAATTTGATTTTTTTCTTTTTTAATAGGGTTTTGTTTGTTTTTTACAAAATAATATGTTGATCGGTTTAGTTGAAGATGTTGGCAAAGATATCTAATTGAATATTGGTTTTTGCTATCATCAATAATTTGAATTTTTTGTTTGATATTTAACTTGTTAATTACTAATGCTATTTGTTTAATTTTATCCATTATTAAAAATCCTTTCATGTCAAAATTAGTGTTAATTGTATAACACAATTGTTTTTCGAATACATTCAAGTTTTTTTTAAATTAATGGTCTAGTAAAAAGGGCTAAGTAGCAAGTAGCAAAGGTGGATTATATAAGTCATCTGATGGTGGTATTACTTTTACTGAAGTATTTGGTTGAAATAAAGATTATGGTGCGGTAGTAAGTTTATTACCTGCAGATAATAATTTATATATTGGAAGCAAAAACTATAGTGATAAAACTAATCAAAATTATCAAGGGAAGTTATTTTTTAAAAGAATAAAATAAAATTATTAAAAAAATAAAAAATATTATAATAAAAATATTATAATATTTAGAAAATATTTAGTTTTTAAAATATTAATAATATAAAGTATATTAATAAAAATTAATGAACATAGTAATTATTAATAATTTCACAATTTTCGATTGCATCTCAAAAATTATTATTTTTTTCTTTTATTTTAAAAATAAAAATAATTACTATGAATAGAAATACTGTATATAATAAAATTGGACCGATAATTATACAAAAGATAACTCCAATCTGTAATTGAATTCAAGGATAGTAATTATCAGGAAAATGATTTAAGTTACATAAAGAACTTGCCGAAGTGCTAATAGTATAACTTAAACCAAAATGTTTTAATATTGTATATCCATCTTTAAAATTTGAATGATATTGTTCCTTATTATCTAATTTAAAATAAAAGTTACTAAATCAAATTAAGTATAAACCAGTAATTGTAATTAAAACCGTGATTGCAAATAATATTATAGTTGTTAATTGTAATATTTTAACTTTTTTCATTTTGATACCTCTTTAAATATAAAAAAACATTTTTAGATAATAAAAATAATAAGTTAAGAACTATATTATTTTGATTTATTAATTTGATTCAATATTCTACTTGCATCTAAATTAAATGGTATTACAATAATTTCATAGTGAATAATTTCGCGATTAGGATATCCAAATTTTGTCACTATTTCTTTAAAACTTAGATGAAATAGTGTTGCTAATTCTATTGTTTCAAATGCTTTATATTTTATGTCATCACTTTGATTTGTTTTATATTTTAATAAATAAATTTCTTTGAGTTTTATTTTCATTTCATTTTTATTGCCATTCATTTTTTTACCTCTCAAGCTTATATAATTTAACAAAAAATTATATATAAATTATATCATTTTACTTAATTCATATTTAGTATTATTTATTAAAAAATTTTAATAAATATACAATAAAAATATGATTATGAAAACGTAGGTGATTTTGCAATAATATCATTATTAATTTTCTCTATATTCTCATTCTCATTTATATTTTTTATATCATCATCATTTAGTGTTGCTTCTTTTCCTAAATTTTGATTTCATTTTTCTATTTTTAAGATATGTATTTTAATCTTTGTCATTCTGAATCCCCTCTTAATAAAAAACCTTGTATGAATAAATTATACAAAAAATTTTTTTTACTTTTAAAAATATAAATTTTTATTATAAGAATATTAAATAAAAATTAAATAAAATATTGTTATTATATATTGCAATCGTGCTTGAACAAATATATAATATCTCTGTTGCTCTTTTTGGGACTATAGCTCAGCTGGTTAGAGCGCACGCTTGATAAGCGTGAGGTCGATGGTTCAAGTCCATTTAGTCCCACCATTATATGTGAAATTATGAAACAAACAGTTTTCTTTATTTTTTTTTATTTAAATCAAATTAAAAATTATAATAAAGATGTAAATCAATTGATTTATTAAGAATATAAAAAGTTATATTAAAAACCTATGATTAATCAGATATTTTAATTAGTGATAGGTTTTTAATAATTGTTATTTTTTTTAGTATGTTTTATATTATTAATTTTTTTTATTTTTGAATTATAAATTAATATATAGTATATCAGTATATTAGTATTAAGTATATTAACCATATAGTAATTATTATATTTAAGTAGTTAGGACAATGAGTATGAAAAAACAAGAAATATTAAAACCAGTTATTAATAGTTCTTTAGTTGAAGATGATGTTAATGCTAAATCAAAAGAAAAACATAAATTTCTAAATTTTATTAAATCATATTTTAAAAACTGACGTAATCATTATAACCGTAATGTAATAGTTAATCCCGAAGATGCTCAATATGCAGTTTTAATTCGTGATTTTACTAAACAGTTTAAAAAATTTAAAGCTGTTGATAATGCTATTATTAAAGTTAAAAAAGGTACTATTCATGGTTTTATTGGTCCAAATGGATCAGGTAAAACTACTACTATTAAGTGTTTAATTAGCGCTATGGTTGAAACACACGGTGATTTAATTATTCATGGTAAGCGTTCATGAACAGTTGAAGCAAAAAAACAAGTAGGTTATATTCCAGAAGCTGAAAGATTTCCTAAACGAATTACTACTTATGATTATTTAATTTCAATGGGACAAATTAGTGGTTTGAAATATAAAATTGCTAAGGAAAAGACAGAAATGATTTTAAAGGAATTAGATTTATGGAAATTTAAAAAACGCAACCCTAATGCTTATTCTTCGGGTATGAAGAAAAAGGTGTTATTAGCACAATCACTATTAAATAATCCAGATGTCTTAATTTTAGATGAACCAGCCGCTAATCTTGATCCAACAGCAAGAACAGAACTGTTTAATGATTTAAGAAAGCTTCGTGAACAAGGTAAAACTGTTTTTATTTCATCACATATTTTATCTGAATTACAAAATTTAGCCGATGAAGTTACTGTTTTAAATTATAGTAAAGTTGTTTATACAGGATTGGTTAATAAAACTGATTCATTATATGAAATAAGTTCTAATAATAACAATAATAAATTAATGAAGTTATTAATAGATAAAAAATTTTCAGTAGATGTTAATGAAAATCGTTTATTGGTAAATATTAAAACTGAAGCACAAGTTGCAGAAGTATTAGCAATTGCTTTAAGTGCTAATATCATCATTACTTATTTAAAACCATATACTGTTGATTTGCAAACAATGTATGAACGAATTGTTATGGAAGCTAATGATAAAAATAAGAAGGAAGAAAAATAATGCCAATATTTCGTTATACTTTTAAAAAGATGATTGCTACTCCTTCAACTTGAATTATTTTTATTATAACTTTAATTTTTCTTGCTTTATCTTGGTCTTTAATTTCGTTATTTGTGGGTTCTGAAGCAATAAAACAATTAACTTATGATCAAGCATTAAATTTTTATGTACCACAATGAAAAGTATTATCATTCTCGGTACTTTTATCAATTATGATTTTTGTATTTATTTCAGTTAAAGCAACACAAGTTTTTCGTAATGAAATTGATGATGGTACTTTATTGATTTTAGTATCAAAGCCAGTTAGTAGAACTAGAATTTGAGCTGAAAAGTTATTATCTTTACAAGTGGTAATTATTTTATATTTATTTTTATCTATTTTTATTGCTAGTTTTGTCATTACTATTCCTGGCATTGGTAGCTCAACTATTTATAGTGCGGTATTTCCTTATTTATGAATTTTGTTTGGTGTTGCTATTATTTTTGATTTAATTATTTCTTCAATTGCTATTTTATTTTCATTAATTTTAAATGCTAAGGCTTTAGTTGCAATTATGATTGGAATGGCTGCTTTATTCAATATTTTTGCGTCATTAATTAATGGTTTAGTAACATTTGATCCTACATATTATGTTGTTTCACAGTCATTAGCAGTTTATAATAATGTAAAAGCTAAATTAGATAAAACTGATATTGATTGAATTAATGACGTATATAGAAAAGACCCAACAACTACTATTGAGTCTATTCAAAAGGCTATGTTTAGTATTTACGATACATATATTAAAGAAGTTAAGTATCCTAATAATTATGATTATCAAAAAGAACAAACAATAGTATTAGCAATTAAGAATGGTAGTACTAGTACTCCACCAACTGCTGATGCTCCTAAGGACTTAGTTACTCATATTTACAATATTAGTAATGCTTTTCGTCAATGAAAAGAACAAAGTTTTGAAGAATTAATGACAGGTAAAAAAGTTGGACTAGATAACCTTCGTTCCAAAAGATCAAATGGTGTTGGTAGCAATAATGTTGATTATTCAGTAAATCTTATGATTACAGGTTTAAATACATCTCTTTCTCAATCACAATATGATGCTCTTAATACTAAGACATCACAAGTTAAAGCAATGCGTTATTTAAATATTTTTTATCAATTAAAATATATTTGAGATGGAATATCGACTGAACAAAGTTCAATCTTTGCTTATCCAAGTGAGTATGCTATGACAGCAGATCCTTATTTAGTTAGTTTTAATAAAGTTAACACAAATTATCAAGTTGATACCAATAAAGCAACTAATAGTAAAATTCTTAATTTTCCAGTTTTATTGACTGTGTATGTTTTGCTTGGTATTGGTTTATTTTGTGCTTCATGATTAGTATTTAATCGTAGAGATTTTACTTAGCAGTTTAGTATCTTTTATAAAAAATTTCAAACCTCATTATTTAAATGATGTAAAATTATTATTATAATATAGAGCAAATTAATGATAAGGGTGAAATTATGAAAATTAGTGGATTTAAAATTAATAATAGAACAAATCCACATAAAATTAGTAATTTTTTTGCTACTAAAAAATGGTATTTATTAGCATTAATGATTATTATTCCGGCAGTATTGCAACAAATATTATCAGCATCAATGAATTTACTGGATAATATTATGGTTGGAGAATTAAAGGATAGTTTTATTAGTGATTTAAAGCCAATGAATGAACATATTAGGGATATTTTTACTTCATTAGGACTTTGAGATAATTGAAGTTGATGAAAAGATAATGGTTTAGAACATTTTTATCATTTGCAATGTTCAGCAGGACAAATTGCTGTTTCGGGAGTTACTGCTTCTAATCAAATTTTTGTTATTATTTATGCCGTTATGGGAGGTTTTATCAACGGTGTTAGTATTTTTGGTTCTCAATTTTATGGAGCTGGAAGATATGGTTCTTTAAGACAAACAGTAAGAATGAGAATTATTTTTGGATTTTTAATTGGAGTGATAGTTATTATTTTATCTTATACAGTGGGTGAATATTTAATTTCTTATACTACTAGTCCTAGTAGTGCATTGGATAAATTTAATCAATTATGTGCTGCTAAAGGATTAACTCTTAATGATATTAATGAGTTAAAGGATATTTTAAATTATAATCATGCTTTTGATGAAAATTCACTTATTGATTTTATGAATGTTCATAATATTGATAAAAACGATCCCCAATTTGTACAAATTATTTTACGTTATTATGAATTTCATTCAGCATCTTTAGCAACAGCACAAGGTATTGATTATAATCAATGAATTGTTTTTTCTTATCCATTGTTAGGAATAAACTTTGCTTTTATTTCAGTATTTCGTGAAACAAAACGTGGTTATATTCCATTAATATTAACTTTTGTTTCAGTATTTATTAACTTTTTATTAAATTTATTATTAATTAATGGTATTGGTGCGGTTGCAGGAATTGGAGCACGAGGTTCAGCAGTTGCTACTTTAACAGCGAGAATTGCTCAGTTGGCATTAATTAGTAGTTTTATTATATGAAAGAAATATGAATTTCAACCAAAAGTTTTGAAAATGTTTAAGATTAGGGGTGATTTATTTAAAAAAATTATAATTAAAACATGGCCATTAATGTTAAATGATTTATTATTTGCAGTTGCTACGACAATGATTATTAGATTAATTTCGCAATGAAGCTTTGAAGCATTAAGTGGTTCGGCAATTGCTTCCACGATTAATACCATGTTCTATACTTTATATATTGGATTTGGTATTGCTTCTTCGGTGTTAATTGCCAATCGTTTAGGTGCCGATGATTTGATTGGTGCTAAATATAATGCTAAACATTTAATTAGGTTAGGCTTTTTTGTTTCATTATTTTTTGCTGGCTTATTAGTTTTATCTTCATTTTTTTTACCACAATTATTATTTAATGCAACAACAGAAGCCTTACGAATTTCTAGTTGAATGATGCGTGTTGATGCTATAGTTTTTAGTGCTTATACTATTTTGTATACTTGTATTTATGCATTTCGTGCTGGTGGCTTAGCAATTACTGTTTTACTTGTTGATAGTTGTTTTACTTGATGTTTTTCAATATTAATTTTATTTATTGAGGTACATTATAGTCCTTTAGATATTGTTTATATTTATGCTATTATGCGTTCTTGTGATGTTATTAAGATGATTATTGCTTTATTTATTTATCATCGTGGTAAATGAGTAAGAAATTTAGCAAGTAGTATGAATAAAGTATATCCAGAATCTCCACCAGTAATTGATATACCAAAAGCAAAAGATAAAGTTGATATTGCTAATTTCTAAAGATTGAAAATTTATTTAAATATGTTTAATTTTACCTATTTTTTCTCTTTGTTTAGTTGGCTTTATTCTTTGCTTATAATTTTTTGTTGCAATATCATTTTCATATTTACGTAGTGTTTGTTCTCAAGGGATGTCTTTTTATTTTTGTTTATTAATAGGGTTAGATATTTGTGGTTTTGGTTGTATTTTAGAGGTACTGAAATATCTGAATTTAAAGAATCTGTTGATGTAGATTTTGAATTAAAGCCTTCATCACTACTGTTGGATAATAATTGTTTTTCCAAATCATAAATTTTTTCAGTAAGTTGAAATATTTCTGATTCAAATTGTTCAACCATTTGCTCATTGACTTCGACAATTGTTTCTTTTTCTTGCTGTTCTTTTTGATTTATTAAATCAATTAATAAATTATTGTTATTATTTAACAAATTATTTTTATCTTCTAATAATTTGTTTTCACGTTCAGTTATTTGATTAATATTAGTTATTAAATTTGCATATTTTGTTTGTTTTTTAATATAATTTGAATTTAAAATATTAATTTTTTGTTGATTATTTAATTTTGTTTTTTAAGTAATTCACAATTTATTTCTTCTGTTTCAATTAAATTATTAATACTTTTATTTTTATTTATTTTTCCAAATGAAAAAAGATTAATAAAAAAATTTTTAATTTTGTTAATTTTTTGTTCCTTTAATTTATAGATTCGAATATTAAATTGAAATACTTTATCTTCTATTTTTTTTATTTTGTTTAATTCAAAATTGAATAGTTTTTTGATAATTATTAATTTCTTTTTCAATTTTCTCACTTTTTTCAATAAGTTTTATTTTTTTCCTTTTAAATTTAGTAATTGTTTTTTATTTTTTCTACAGTTTCATAATTTATTACATATGCTTTGTTAGTAAATATTTGTTCTTTTTTAATTATTTTCATTTTGTCCCCCTTTTAAAATAAAAACCTATTTGTTAAAAAATAAAACAATAGGTCAAAAACTATATCTTTAGTTTACAAGTATTATATCTAATATTTTTTTGTAAACGAGAAATTACTTTATTTGTAATATTTATTATAAGAAATTATTTTAGTAATAAAATGAAATATTAAATTTTATTAAAATCAATATTTGTGATAGTATTATTAATAATTTAATATAAGTGGTTGCTACTTGCTACTTAGCCCTTTTTACTAGACCATTAATTTAAAAAAAACTTGAATGTATTCGAAAAACAATTGTGTTATACAATTAACACTAATTTTGACATGAAAGGATTTTTAATAATGGATAAAATTAAACAAATAGCATTAGTAATTAACAAGTTAAATATCAAACAAAAAATTCAAATTATTGATGATAGCAAAAACCAATATTCAATTAGATATCTTTGCCAACATCTTCAACTAAACCGATCAACATATTATTTTGTAAAAAACAAACAAAACCCTATTAAAAAAGAAAAAAATCAAATTAGTAATTGTACACATAAATATCAAGAATTATGCCAACTTTTACTTGAATTTCATTTTACAAGAAAAGGACAAATTTATGGCTATTTACGAATTTTTTCAGCATTTAAAGAATGATTAAAACAATACAAACATATTATTTTAAATCTAGAATTATCAACAAAACAAATGCGAAAAATTATGAAAGATCACAATCTTCAAGGATTAAAACAAACTAAAAATAACTATCCTAAAAACAAAAAAAATCCAAATAAGTGAATACCTACAATGGATAAAGTAAACAAAGATTATAAAAGTACAACCTCTTCAAATCAAATTTGATCAATGGACACTAAACAAATAAATACTAAAGAAGGTTGATTATATCTTTTTGTAATTATTGATTTTTATTCAAATAATATTGTAAGCTATAATACATGTTCAAACAAATCCTATCAAGATTTAATCCTTCCTGCACTTGAAAAAATAAATCAACAATTCTCTTGAAACCAAGTAAAAAACGTTATTTTACACTCAGATAACGCCAACGAATTTTATTGTCAAGACATCACAAATTGAGCTGCTGATAAGCAAATAATTTTAAGCAAAAAACAACCTTATGATATTGGTGGCAATGTAATATCTGAAAACTGATTTTCTCATTTATCTCAAGAATGACTACCTAAAGGTTCAAATCAATATTTTTCTCTCAATGAAGCTATAAATGATGTAAACCAATATATTATGTTTTATAATTACGAAAGAATACATTCTAAATTTCTAAAACCACCAATTTCACAAATAAAAATTTAAAACTGTCTATCCAAAAGTGGTCCAGTATTTAGGGCTAACCACCACCACCCCACCATATTGAAAAAATTAATAAATCAGAATCACAAAATCAACAATCTTTAACAAAAAAATATTCGCAAGAAAGTTGCAAATTTAAAGTTTATTAAAAATATTATGATACATTTTTATTAAGTTAAATCTAAATTTTAATTTTCAAGAAATATTTTTATAAAGGTTATATTTTCATTTATATTTCATAATTGTCGTTAAACATGTTAATCATTTATGATAGAATTTAATATATGAGATTTTAATGAGATTTTAGAGTTGTGAGGTTTTAGTATGGAAGTGTCAGCAGAGAATTATAGAAACATTAATTCTCATAATCGTTGAGGAATTATTGTTAGTTCGGGGTTAATGGCAATAACTTTGATTATAAGTTGAGTATTATGACTTATACTTTATCGTACTAATGTTAATGAGATTTTAGCAATTTTAACTGAAGTAATTAATAGTAAAGGCATTACATTTACTCTTACTTTTCAGATTTTAACAATTTTTACTTTAATTTTTTCGGTTATTACTCTAGTGTTTATTACAATTCCATTTATTTTTTTAAATAAATATGGAGTAATAACTTTAGTATGAGCATTAATAGTAGTAGTAATTTCGCTTGTCTTACTTATTGGTTCGGGATTATTAATAAGTTATGGTTATAAAAAAATTTATAGTTATGTTATGGACAAAAAAATTATTAATGTTTTATTTTTTATTTTACCTTGAGGCTTTGCATTAATTTGTAGTTTCTTTTTAGTACTTTTTTCTTTATGATTAATAATGGCTAATCTAAGAAATAAATGAAAAAAAGCATTATCATTGACAAATAATAATGCTTTATCAGCAACAGAAATACCCGCAAGTGTTAAACAAAATTCTCTTTTTGGTGAACAAACTATTGGACCATCATTTACAGATCAATTTTTTAATGAACATGATAAATCAACACAAGGTATAAATATAGTTATTAATAATACTGGTGGAGGTGCACTTCCACAATCAAAGTTACTTGATTATCAAGTAACTAGTAATCCAAATCCTGTTCAAACTAATAACAGTAGTAATGTTGTTAATAGTGAAGTAACTTGAACGCCACAACAAATTGAAGAAGTATGAAATAAAGGAGAAATTATTGATGATTATAATCCACAGTTATATCGAAAAGACTATGCGGGTGCGCTAATGTTTAAAAATAACTTTATTAGTAATGTTAAACTTAATGATGATCCTAAAAGTTATAATTGAACTATTATACATCAACGACCTTTATTTCATGGAGGTACTTCTGATATTAGTAATTTACAACCAATGAATAATACTAATGCTATTACTAAAGGTAATAATTATCCACGTTGAAAAACAGCTATTACTTTTAATGGAAAACAAAATTTTTTAAAACAAAAATCATGAAAAGATAAAAAATAGAGTATTAATCATTAATTTAACTGAAGATGATATTAAGCATATTATAAATATAATTGGTATTTTGCTTAGTTGTTAATAATTTAAATTTAATTACACTATTATCTTTTAAAATTTATTTGTTTATGGGAAAATGTATATAATAATTAAAAGATAGGAGCAATTAATCATGCAAGTTATTGTCCATGGAAAAAATATTAATATTACTTATGAAATTAAAAATGCTGTTGATAAAAATTTTAATTATTTACAAGAAAAGTATTCTAAATATATTAAAAAAGATATGATTGCTAAAGTTGGTATTGAAAGAAATAGTAATCATACATATAATATTTCCGTTCATATTCAGTTATTAAATAATAATTTTTTACAGTGTTTAGTAGAAAATCACGATCTTTATGTTGGCATTAATAAAACATTAGTTCCGTTGGAAAAACAATTAAGTCGTTTAAAAACGGTTGCTGATAAAACTGGTGCTGAAAGCGTTGGTCAATTTATAACTAAAGAAATTCTTGATGATAATAGTGAAGTTATTATTGACGTAACAGAAAATAAAGATTAAAGAAAACGTTTATGAAAGTATACAATTATTAGCATTAGTTTTTTTATGTAAATATGATGCATCATATTTTTCATTTTCTGCATCTTGTGCTTTTTTTTGTAAATTTTCTTCTGGTGTTATTTTTAAATTTCGCTTATAAATATTTGTATCCATTTTGTTTATTATTAAAATGGCATATTCAATACTTTTTTTTATTTCTTTAATTAATTGTATATTTAAATTATCTTGATAGTTTTTTGTTGAAATATGTTTCTTTTTTTTGTTATCTCTAATTCTAAAATGTTTGATATAGTTATAGTAATAAAAAATATAATAGAGATTTTTAAAAGGGACGGTAACAAAAACGGAGGATATAATTACTTTTTAAACATTTCTTTAAAATTATAGACAAGAAATAATTGTAATTATATGCAATTGTACATAAATCTTACTACTAAATTAAATGAATTTCAA
>NZ_CADDIL010000004.1 GCF_902809815.1 Spiroplasma endosymbiont of Danaus chrysippus
TTACTCACCCGTTCGCCACTAAAGTATTGCTACTTTCGTTCGACTTGCATGTATTAGGCATGCCGCCAGCGTTAATCCTGAGCCAGGATCAAACTCTCAATAAAATTGTTTTTGTTAAAAGATGATGTCTGACTTATTTAATTTTTAATAAAAAATTGACGGATTAATTCTTGTTCTATTTAGTTTTCAAAGATCGTTTTTTCTAGTTTGTAACCCATTTATTTTTGGGACAATAACAATAGTACAACATGCCATAATTATTGTCAACCTAATTATCATAAAAAAGCATTATTTTTTTAAAATTAAAATTATTAAAATTTTTTATAAAATTAAAAAAATAAAATATTATTTATTCTATTAAAAATTTAATAGTAATATAATCACTTTTAATTGTTAATTGATATTGACCAATACCAATAAAGTCATACAACTTTAAAGCAAGATTTTTAAATTTTTTATTACAATCATTATTTAAAAATAATATTTTTTCAATATTATTATTTTGTAAATCTTTCACTAATTTTGAATTAATCGTTTTATTTTCTGGTATTGATCAGTAATATTCTTTTGTTAATTTATTATAACTAGTTAATTTACCATAATTTGTTCCATCAATATCTGCAAAAATTACTGATTTATTTTCATTAAATGTCAAATGACCTGCTTGAAAGGCAATAATTTTTAAAGGTCCAAGTTTTTTATTAAAATTAACATGATTAATTGCACATAGTGCCTGATGCACAGTAAATGTTGATTGATAAGATAATAAAGGGTAATCTTGATTAAAATGTTCATTAAGTAATAATGTTTCATAATCTAGTTTATATTTAAGAATAATTTTTAGTTCATTAACAACTAATTTGTTATTTTCAATGAAATTTGTAACTAAACATGGTATTTCATTAAAATTTGGAAAAATACGATTAAATACTTTATTACTTGTAACCTCATATAATAATGATGCTATTAATAAATTGTCATAATGATAATTAATTAATTTAGTATCTAATTCTTGACTTAATCTTAAATAAAAATAATTAACTATTTGATAATCATTTAAAAATAAGAATTGTTTTAAGATATTTTGATTACGATTAGTATCATTATCATGGGTTTGATAATTTTTTATTTTTTTTGCTATTCGTAAATAAAAATCATTTAAAAAATTATAAAATTCTTGAATTGTCAAATCATAATCAATTAATATTTTAAAAATAGCATTATCATTATAAAGTTGATAGTATGATTGAATTACCAAATAAATTTTTTTTCGCGATTGATATCATTGCTTTAAATTAGTTAAAATGACGTTTTGACTTCTTGGTTCTAAAGTAATAGTACATCCATAAGGTAAATTAAAACTATTAGTTAGTTGTTTATTAACATTTATAATATGTGAATTTGAAAGATTTTTAATACCAATCGTTATGTCATATTTTTTATCAATATTAGCAATTAAATCATAAACCTCTAAACAATGTTTAGTTTCTGTTTTTCTCAATCCTCTTCCTAATTGCTGTAAATATACTGTTTTTGAATTAGTTGGTCGTAATAAAATAATAGTATCAATTTCAGGAATATCAATTCCTTCATTAAAAATATTTACTACACATAAATAATTAATAATTCTATTTTTAAAATCATTAATTATTTTACTACGATTAGTTTGATTTTTACTTGTTAAAAAGTCTGATTTTAAGCCCTGATTTTGCAAAAATCTAGCAACAATTTGTGCATGAGTAATGTTAATACAAAAAATTAAACAAATCCGATTACTATAAAATCCAATATAGTCATTAATTACATCTAATAATAACTTATTTCTTGCTTCAGTATTTAATTTTTTAAATAATTGTTGATCATTATTTAAATCAATACCAGTTAAATCAGCAGTAATGTCATCAATACAATAATAATCAAATGGTGATAAAAGTTTTTCATTAATTGCATCTCACAATCGTAATTCATGTGCAAACTCATTATCAAAATAATTAATAATGTTTTTATTATCTTCTCGTTCTGGTGTTGCTGTTAAACCAATAATTTGTTTAGGATGAAAATAATTAAAAATTGTCTGAAAAGTTTTGGCAGCCAAATGATGAGCTTCATCAAAAATAATAATATCAAATTGTTGACGTTTAAACTTATTTAGATGTCTATGTACAGTTTGTACTGTTGCAAATAAATATTGTTCTTGAAAATTATTTTGTTTACTATTTAAAATAGTTGCAAATTTTTTATCATTTATTACTTTTCGAAAAGTAATAATTGCTTGTTCAATAATTTCTCTTTGATGTGCTAAAAATAAAATTGAAGGTTTTTGATTATTATTTTCTTTGATTTGATTTAAATAGTCAAAAGCAGATACTACTGTTTTACCAACACCTGTTGCCATGACAATTAAATGTTTTGTTTTTTTAAGTTTTCTTCTTAACTTTAATTTATTAATTAACGCAATTTGAAAATCATAAAGAAAATAATTAGTTGCTAATCATTGTTCATCTTTTTTATTTACAAGCAATCGATTATATTCAATTCGCGATAGTAATTGTAATCGTTGTTGTTCATCATTTAAATCAACTAAATTATCATTTCATAATTTATAATACTGATTTAAAATATTTTGATATAGTTGCTTATTATCAAATTCATTAATTTTAATATTTCATTCACGACCACTAGCTAAACCTTTTTGTGTTAAATTTGATGAACCAATTATTGCTGAAGAAAAACCTGAATTTCGT
Source organism: Spiroplasma endosymbiont of Danaus chrysippus (assembly GCF_902809815.1). Lineage (GTDB taxonomy): Bacteria > Bacillota_I > Bacilli_A > Mycoplasmatales > VBWQ01 > Spiroplasma_E. The sequence continues at coordinate 2,745 of NZ_CADDIL010000004.1, forward strand.
TTAAAGATGGCAGCTTTAATATGAATTCTTTCACTACGTTTTTCTAAATTATTTTCAACTTTAACTTTAATATTAGGATACTTTTTTATTATTTTAACTAATGCATATAAATTAACAAATAAAGCCATATCATCAAAAGTAGTAGTAATAAAATTAATAGTAATATTATGATTTAAAGCATAAGTAAATGATGAACGTAACTTATTTATAATTGAATTTGATATAAAAGGATAAATAAAGTATACTTCATCAGAAGTTCTGATTTCCTGATTTAAATGATTAATTAATACTTGTTGGTTTTCATTAGTAAATAGATAATTGTCACTTAATCTAATATTAGAAGTTAAAGGATTATCAATTATACTATCATTTACTTGTAATAAAATGTTATTACTAAATTTATTAGTAGTAAAATTACTTATGATTTGATTTAAAAAATCAATTTTTGCTTCTGGTGATTTAATCGTTTTTAATTGTTCAATTAAAGTATTATTTAATTGTTTAACTAAATAATGATCAATGTCTTTAATTAATTCTTTTTCATCATTAATATGTGATGTTTGGAAATTATTGGTAATATTATCACTAATCTTTAACAATAAATCATAATAGCCCTTATTTTTCATACTCTACACTTCCTAATAATAAATAGTGTCTATTTTAATAAATTATAATCTATATTTTAATATATTATTAACTATTATAAAAAAATTTTGTAAAGTAAAAAACCTCTTATTTATTTAAAATATTATTTTAAATAAATAAGAGGAAGGTAATCTAAGATAAGATATATTCATATTTTATTTTTTTTCTGTTGATGATGTTTTTTCTGCTTGTAATGGATTAGTAATACTTACACCTTTGTATGTCTTGCATTTCATACAGGCATGATGTGATTTAGTAATTGCTCCACAATTTAAACAGTTAGTTGTAGTTGTTGCAGATAAACTATCATGGGCACGACGTGTATTTTTACGCATTTTTGACGTTCTTCTTGCTGGTACTGCCATAGTCTGTTGCCTCCTTACTTTCGTATCTCATAAATTATATATTGATTTATCAGAAAAATCTATTTTTTTTTGATAAGTTTTTTAAATTTTTGGAAATAAAATACTAATAAATCAAATATTTTATTTATTGTTATAAATTAAAAAATATTTTAATTATTTTATAATCCTAAAATAAGTTATTTATAATCGTGTTACATATTTATATTGAAACGAATTATCTATATTTCAGTCTTTTATATCAATTTCTTTTTGAACTTCAGTTAGTTCATTATGTAAGTAATTAATTTCAGCTTTTACTTGCTCAAACATTCTTTCATAAATTTCTAAAATAACATTTTTATTTATATTTTCTATTTTTAATATTCTATTTTCATATTTGGCTAATTCTCTTTTTCTTTTTTAACATTTTTTATTTTGACTAACAGTTGTATTATCAACTTTGATAATTTTTCTTTTAACATAAAATGGAGAAATAAAATCATTTTTATTTATATTTTAAATATTATCACCTTTAATTATACTATTTTCGATTAAAAAAATTTTAATACTATATTTATTAATGTTACTTAAATAAATTTAGATAAAAAAATTGTAACTTTCATTAGTAACTTTTATTGTATATGATTTTTTTAAATTATAAAATTAACAAGGAGTAAAACCAATTATGTCACAACAAAATAAAAACGAACAAAATACTTTCAATCAAAATGAAAAGCAATATTCATCAAATTGAAAAGATGAGATTCCCAATTGTTTAGCATTTGAAGTAGCGAGTATAGAATGACGAAAGCAAATTATATAAAAATTTGAATTGATTATTTTACATTTAAAAATTTGATAGATATTTATGTTTCAAATGTTTCTACAGAAGCTCGTCTTTTTGAAGAACTAAGAAGGTTTCCACGAATTGATACTACTAAATCAAATATTTGACTTACAGATATAGAAACAGGTTTTAACGTTCTTTATAAAAACTTTCCAGAAATAAGAAATTTTTGAACAAAATTACCAACAGATGGATCACAAGGTTTAGTAGTCAAAACAAATAGAGATGGCGATTGAAATAAATGAGATTTTACAGTATACCATCAAAGCAAAGATCTCTAAATAAAAGAATGAAAGAGGTTTTTTAGAAACCTGTACATATTTGTTTTGCAAAGTACTAGTTCAGATTAATTCTATCTTTAAATTTATTATAAATTGAACAATTCCTATTCAAAATTGAAATGAATTGTTCAATTTTTGTTATATTTTAATTACTAAGTAAAATATTTTGAAAACTGCCATATCATTAAGAAAGACTTTTTTATTTCTAATAACTTTTCGTAATTGATGATTAATTATCTTTGCTTAGTAAATTCAATGTTAAATATTTTTAAACAGTATTATTTTCAATAATTTTCCTATCAAAATCAATCTTTTTTAAAAAATAATATAAGCATTTTTCAAAAATAATTTTGTCTATTAAAGAAAAAACTTCTTTAAAAACAATCCTTAAATATCAATTTTTATCAAAATTATTAGTTTTCATAAATTGATTTTAATTATTTAAAGATAATAAATAAATGAAGTAATGATTATTGTTTTCTCATTTTCTATTTTAGATATTTTGTTCTTTCTTTTATATTTAGTATATAATTGTTGATTTACATTAATTAATAACCACCCTTAGTTTCTTGTCCTGAAATAATAGCAACACCATTACTAGTACCAATTCTAGTAGCACCAGCATTAATCATCGCCATTGCATCATCTTGATTTTTAATACCACCAGAAGCTTTAATTGCAACATGAGGACCAATATTTGCTTTCATCAATTTAATATCAGCAACCGTTGCACCACCATTAGCAAAACCAGTTGAAGTTTTAATAAAATCTGCTTTTATTTTAGTTACTAACTGACAAGCAATAATTTTTTGTTCTGTTGTTAATAAACTACATTCAATTATTACTTTTAAAATAATATTTGACGGACATGCATTACGCACTGCTTGTAGATCTTGCAATATAAGTTTTTGATCATTATCCTTTAGTGCACCAATATTAATAACAACATCAATTTCTTGAGCACCATCTTTAATCGCACTAATTGTTTCTGCTACTTTAGTTTGTGTAGTATTGGCACCCAATGGAAAACCAACCACTGTACATACTTTAACATTACTATTTTTTAATAAAGTAACAGCACGATTAACATAAAATGGATTAATACAAACTGCTTTAAAATAATAAGTTTTAGCTTCTTTACATAATGTATCAATCATTGATAATGTTGCTTCTGGTTTTAATAATGTATGATCAATATATTCATTTAAATTAATATTACTTTTCATAAACTTCAACTCCTAATTCATTTTCACTTTTAATAATTGCTTCAATAACTTCAAGATTCATTAAACTATGATTTAAGGTGGTTGGTGGTTAGCCCTAAATACTGGACCACTTTTGGATAGACAGTTTTAAATTTTTATTTGTGAAATTGGTGGTTTTAGAAATTTAGAATGTATTCTTTCGTAATTATAAAACATAATATATTGGTTTACATCATTTATAGCTTCATTGAGAGAAAAATATTGATTTGAACCTTTAGGTAGTCATTCTTGAGATAAATGAGAAAATCAGTTTTCAGATATTACATTGCCACCAATATCATAAGGTTGTTTTTTGCTTAAAATTATTTGCTTATCAGCAGCTCAATTTGTGATGTCTTGACAATAAAATTCGTTGGCGTTATCTGAGTGTAAAATAACGTTTTTTACTTGGTTTCAAGAGAATTGTTGATTTATTTTTTCAAGTGCAGGAAGGATTAAATCTTGATAGGATTTGTTTGAACATGTATTATAGCTTACAATATTATTTGAATAAAAATCAATAATTACAAAAAGATATAATCAACCTTCTTTAGTATTTATTTGTTTAGTGTCCATTGATCAAATTTGATTTGAAGAGGTTGTACTTTTATAATCTTTGTTTACTTTATCCATTGTAGGTATTCACTTATTTGGATTTTTTTTGTTTTTAGGATAGTTATTTTTAGTTTGTTTTAATCCTTGAAGATTGTGATCTTTCATAATTTTTCGCATTTGTTTTGTTGATAATTCTAGATTTAAAATAATATGTTTGTATTGTTTTAATCATTCTTTAAATGCTGAAAAAATTCGTAAATAGCCATAAATTTGTCCTTTTCTTGTAAAATGAAATTCAAGTAAAAGTTGGCATAATTCTTGATATTTATGTGTACAATTACTAATTTGATTTTTTTCTTTTTTAATAGGGTTTTGTTTGTTTTTTACAAAATAATATGTTGATCGGTTTAGTTGAAGATGTTGGCAAAGATATCTAATTGAATATTGGTTTTTGCTATCATCAATAATTTGAATTTTTTGTTTGATATTTAACTTGTTAATTACTAATGCTATTTGTTTAATTTTATCCATTATTAAAAATCCTTTCATGTCAAAATTAGTGTTAATTGTATAACACAATTGTTTTTCGAATACATTCAAGTTTTTTTTAAATTAATGGTCTAGTAAAAAGGGCTAAGTAGCTATTTTCAAATAATAATTTTTGATTACATATTTCAAAATTTCGTCTAAGATTTGTATGATAATCATCAATATTTTTACTTGTAAATAATATTTCTATTCATTTTTTACCTGACAGAAATTTGCCATCTTTATTGCTAAAAATTAGATCATAATTGCTTTGACTTATTAACTTTAAATTATTTTTAAATAAATTTTGAACATCAAAAAAAACCTTACTATCATACTTGTTGATTTTTGGATATATTTCTTTTTTAGGGTTTAACCTTACAAAATTATTAATTTTTACATTTGTGGTGACTTTGGTTTATATCCGCTTGTTGAAGGTTGATTTTGTAAATCTGTTGAATTTATTGATTCTCCAATACCTTCATCATCAAAAGAGTTTAGACTTATGTCTTCAAAACCATCAGTTTCTATATTTTCACTTTCTAAAAAAGATTTGTCTCTTTTTACATCCATATATAGTGTTTTAGCTATATTTGTTAATACTTTAACGCGTTTTTCACAAACAGTTCCATTTGCTTTTATTTCTCGTAATTTAATTTCAAATTCACTAAATCAAGCACTATATTCATTTAATTTAAGAATTCTATGATTTTTATTTTGAAAATAATCATCTAAAATAATTTTTCATATTTTATTTTCAATATCTCGTATTTCTCTATCTTCTTTTGATAAACTTAATCCTTTCATTTTATTTTTAAATTCTGCTGTTAATAATTCACATCTTTTCAATTCTAATTTTTTAACTTTCTCAATTTTTTCTTCTTTAAAAAGAAGTAGAATTTGTATTTTATCATTAATTATTTGCATTTCTTTTTCATATTTATTTATTAATTTTTCTTTTTTACTTTCATTGGCACTATTAATATTTTTTGCAATTTTATCTCTTATTTTATATTTTTTTCTTAATTTTTCATCTAATTTGGGTAATATATTATATAATAATTCTAATTCTTCAACAAATTGAAAATTATTATTATCTTTATATTTTGTCCTATATAATTGGCTTTGTTTTGAATTTTTTAACTGTTCTTGCTTTATTTTTTTATTAAAAAGATTATATCAATCATTTATTTCTTCTGAATTAACTAATTTTAATATTTTTTCTGTGTTCATATATTTTAATTCCTATTTTATTTTTTATTTCAATTTTAAAAAAACCTATTAACTTTAATTCAAAGTTAATGGGTTAAAAACTAATATTTAGTTCTTCTTATTTTTTAACAAATTTTATAAATTAAGCAATCTTTTTTTAAAAAAAAATAAAAAAAGTTCGCAAATAAAAATTTGGAACTAAATTTTTTAGGGATTATTTGAAATTTGTATTTATTTAAGAACCTGTTTAACTTTCCAAAAAAATTTATTTTTTATAAATATTTTTTGGGAAATTTTCACTTGATATTGACAATTAAAATAAAATTAAAATAAAAAATCGTTACTGATGCTACCTTGGAAGCCACACCAGTAACTAGATAATTGTACAATAAAAATATTAGTTAGTGAACCAGAAATAATATTTTTATTTTGACATTATACTTTATTTTTTGTTGTTAATATTTTTTTGATATTCTTGATTAATACATTTTCTAACAAAACTTGATAGTTTAGCACCTGTCATTTGTGTTATAAATTTCATTTTTAATATATCATTTTCGTATAAAGTAATGTTAACATTTTTAACTTTCTGATTTTCAGAATTTTCAGTAATAACATCATAATGATTTATATTAGATTTACTTTCATGTATAAAAGGATTATTAATATTTAATGTTTGATTTAATTTATTTTCTTTTATCTTATTAAAATTTATTTCTGTGCGGTCTACATTTAATGTTTTTTCAAATAGATTTTTACCCATTATTAAATTACTCCTTTTTTTATTAATTCGTCATTGATTTTTTGAATTGGATTACCTAATTTTTCTAATCTTTTTAAATTCATTATAGTTTTTTTAGAAATAACAGCTTTTTCAATAATTGCATATTCTTTAATATGATTTTTTAATACTTGTTTTGGGAAAGCATTAATTACATAAATACATATCAAAATCTCCTGCTTCGTGTTTTATTTTTTCACTTAAAGTTTTAATATAAAATTGTCATTCTTGATTGTCAGTTTTTAATCAAATAGTTTCACTTATAAGTTTTTCTAAATCTCATACTTGAAAAACTAACATGCCAGTTTGAGAAATAAAATAAGCATTGCACTTATCATTAAATTTATTTTTCTTTAATCAGTTTTGATAAGTTGATAAAAGTTCTAATTCTTTATTTGATAATTGCATTATTATCGCCCTCTTTTCTTTTTCATTCATTGTTTAAAAAAACTATTTCTTTTTTACTATGTTCGCTACAAAGATACATATCAAATTTCACTAATTTAAATTTAGTTTTAATTACAACAGTTGGTCTTCTATAACAATAATTAGATTTCATGATTGCACCCCTAAACATGTTGAATTGGGTGATACTCTATATGTTTTTTCTCACAATCCAATTTATATTCTGCTTCTTTTATTTCACAATTAATTTCTTGTTCTGTCTTGCTACTTCATTCAATTAATTTTTTATTTATACATTTATTTCAGTTTCTTCTTTCTTTTAATAATCTATTGGCATTAACATATCTTGTTCCTAAATTTTTATTAAGATTATTTTCATCTCTAATCTTGACTTCATATAAATCATTATTAAATGTTCCATAATTATGTAATTTTTTCATAAAAAATATCTTCCTTTCAAAGTAGTTTTAAAAATAAAAATCGTAACCAGTATAGGTTACAACTCAATTACTTTTAAACTTCCTTATGAAAAAGAAAGATATAAAATATATTTTTATAGATAGGTCTCTATAGTGATCGGGTGTACCTATTTAGTATTTAATTTTTATAATTTATAATTTAAATTTATCACATTTATTTTAAATTGCAAATAAAAATAAAAAATCGTTACCAATGCCACCCGATCAAAGACCGCACCGATAACTTAATAATTATATCGTAAATAAAAGAAAATTTAATACTTAAATTTCTAATTTTTAATCATTATAATCCCAAACTACTTCATCAGAATTATCACTTAAAACAATAGAATTGCTATTTCATTGCAATTTAGTAATATTTGTTAAATTAGAAGTTTTAATTTTATTTAAGTTACTCTTAATTCTTAATTGTTTATTAAAATTAAATTCTATATATTCAACCTTAATTTGTTTTTTGATTTTTTTAATTATTAAATTTTTAAATAACACTTTTAATTCATTATTAATTGGTTTTAAAACACGCTTATCAATATCACACATATTATAATTTTTGGGAATATCTAATAAATTTCTAAAATCATTAATTTTGATTTTACAAAAACCAGTTGATCGAAACTTTTTTAATAACCTATAACAATAAGTTTAATCCAACAAAAATTAAGTTATGATAGTAATAACGAAAAATATTTAATTATTGCCGATGATTCATTAATTACACCCGATAATCTCTTTAAAAATAAATTATTAATTACAGGTTCTACTTCAAAAAAATATAAAGCAAGAAATGAGCATGCTCAGCATTTTTACAAGAATTAGGATATACATCTGGTAATGAAAATCAGGATTATTCAAGTTATGATGTTAATGAAATTAGTAATTTAATTGCAAAAGTTAGAAATAGTAATCTAGGCAAAATTACAGAAAATAATGAAAATGACTTTCAAGTTAGTGACGGTACTTGTCAAATTGATATTGTAAACAAAGATGACAAAATTGATAAACTTATTACATCTTATACTATCAATACAAGCAAAAATAATCAATTAGGTATTAATAATATAATTATTACTAATATTATATTTAATAAAAGTACTTTAAAATTAACAACAGAAGAAGGTTTTAGACAAGGTAATCCGATTACTAGTTTTAAATTAAAATTTAAAAGTAATGATAAACAAAAACAATTTGATGAACTAATTAAAATACTAAATACAAAAATTTCTACACAATTTTTTAGTGATAGTAACACTTGAACACCAGTAACAGAAAATTTTCCAAACTCAAAAGTTTTTTAGAAATCCATTTTGGTAATGTAAGTATCCATAGAATTGATTGTGGAATAGCTCCTACAGAATAAATAGAATAAATTAAATTTGATTTTCATTACTTTCAAAATCAACTTTCAACAACCTTACTTAAATAAAATTCTTCAATAATATAAATAAACATACAAAAAAAGTTATCAGAAATGATAACTTTTTTGTAAATAAATTAAGAGGCTTTTTAGTAATCTGTGTTTCTTTGTTTTACAAAGTACTAGTTCAGATTAATTCTGTCTTCAAATTTTATCATAAAATGAGCAATTGCTGTATTTCAATTTTGAATAGGCAATGTTCATTTTTTTGTGATATTTTCAATTGCTAAGTAAAAAATTTTAAAAACTGCCATATCATTAGGAAAAACTTTTTTATTTCTAATAACTTTTCGTAATTGGCTATTAACAGATTCAATAGCATTTGTAGTATAAATTACCCTTTTAATTTCTGCTGGATAACTAATAAAAACCATTAAATTTTCTCAATTTTTATATCAAGATTTAGCAATTTGTGGATATTGTTTATTTCATTTACTTTCAAATGATTCTAAAGCTTGCATTGCTTGTTCTTCACTACATGCTGTATAAATTGGCTTTAAATCGATAACTAGAGACTTTCGATGTTTGTATGAAACATATTTTAAGCTATTTCTAATTTGATGAACTATGCATAATTGATGTTCAGTTTTAGGATAAACTGATTGTATTGCCTCTGACATGCCTGTTAAATTATCACTACAAGCAATAAGAATATCATTTAAGCCTCGATTTTTCATTTCTGTAAAATTATTTAATCAGAATTTAGCACCTTCATTTTCACTAATTCATAAACCTAAAACATCTTTTTTACCTTCTAAATCAACTCCTAAAGCTATATAAACTGATTTGTTAATAATACGTTTATCCTGACGTACTTTAACTACGATACAATCAAAATAAATGATTGGATAAACACTATCTAATGGACGATTTTGCCATGCTTTGACATCATCAATGACATCATCAGTAATTTGACTAATTACGCTTTCGCTAATATCTGCGCCATCATATAACTCTTGCAACTGCATTCTAATATCTGATAAAGTCATACCTTTTGCATATAGTGAAAGAACTTGTTGATCAAAACCATCAAATCTTCTCTGTCTTTTTGTGATTATTACTGGTTCAAAATTACTATTACGATCTCTTGGTACATCAATTTCAATTTTACCTTGTTGAGTTATTAATTTTTTTGATGTTGTACCATTACGAACATTGTCATTATTACTGCGTTGATTTCTTTCGTGTCCTAAATAATTTTGCATCTCAGAATTCAACATTTTTTCTACCAATCGTTTAGTTAATTCTTTATATAAGCCTCCCTCTTTAAAAACTGTTGTTAAATCCTCAGTATTTTCTAATAATAAATCTACTGCTTTTGATATTGGATCATTGTTATTAAGATTATCTTTTTTAGCCATCTGTAACTCACTCTTTCTAGATATATAAATTATATTTACTAGAATTAATTAAACATAGTTATTTTTGTAAGTCACACAGATTACTAAACATTCCCTAAATTAAATAGTAATCTTATATAATTACTTCAATTATATTAATTTACTATAACTTGTATTGGGTTTATTACTATCATTATACTTTTTTTTCATGATTAACAATACTCTTAATGTTATTGAAATTATTTTTTTGTTGTTCTAAAATTCTATTTTTTTATCTTTTTCTATCCTTAATAAATTCATTTCAGATTTTAAATTGTTTTTTTCTTGTTCTTGATTTTTAATTAAAAATTCTAAGTTAATAATTTTTCCTTCAATATATTTAATATGTCTTCAATGAAATGTAATTTTTTCTCTCATTGCTCTATTTTCTTGACAATTTCCACTTTTTTCTAAACATGGTGAAGATAATAATTTTTTATGTTCTAAATCTTCTCTTTTAAGTTCTTCTAAATAATTAGATACTTGTCTTTGATTATCACTTATATTTTTGATAAAAGTTGCTAAATTACTTTTAATAATAGCCATTTTTTGTTCAATTAAACTTATTTCTATATTTAATATATTTATTTCTTGCTCTCTATTCATCATTTTTTTCCTTTCAATCTAAACTTATTTATTTTAAAATAAAAACTATATTAAGTTTATAATAATTATAAATTAATAATTATTAATTTTAATTTTTAAACTTACTTTGTATATCCTTTTTTAGTTATTTACTTAATTTATATAAAAAGATATTAAAAATGAGAGTATTATCTCTCATTTATCTTTTTAATAAAAATTAATATTTCAAAATTATATGATTAACAGTAAAACTAAATAAATATAATCTGTTAAATTCTAACTAAAGGTTACACCTTGCAAGTTAATATTCCATAGTCGATCACGGAAACATTTAACTGTATCAATGCTTCAATTAATGCTTACATAAACATTTTCTTCGTCATGTCAAATATGAATATAACCATGTAATTCAAGAAAGGCTCCTCAAAATCCACCATCATAATAATAACTAAGCTCAAATATATTTTTGTTTCTATAATTATTAATATCATTAGTACTAATACTTAATTGCGAACCTTTTAATTTTTGATCAGTATAAGTATTACAATAAAGACTAAAATACGAATTATCACCAAAACTTAATTTACTAAACTTATTAGAAAAACTATCTCAATCTGGTGCATAATTTGTTCAATTAGATAATAGAGTAATATCGGGGCTGGTTCAAGTACTTTTTAATGAACCAACACTATTAGTTTCACTATAATTATAATTTAGTTGATCATTATTAATACTACTACTATCAATAGTAAAATCAGCAACTATCTTCCCTTTATAAATAATTTCATCACCACTAATAGTTACTTGTTGATTAGTAATATCATTTTCACTAAATTTAATTGCATCTAACTTTACATTTGGATTACTTTTACTAATCGCAGTTTTAATTTCTTCAATATTTGGTTTTGATAATCCATTAGTTTTAATTGTTCCTAAATTTAAATTTTTAAAAACATCACTTAAAAGTTCTGTTTTATCACAATCATAAGTAACAACAATACTATCATTGCTATAAAATTTACCATCACCATTAATAACTGCACTATTATCAGTAATTTTATCAACTATAATTTTGCTTACATCAAGATTATAGTTAGCGGTTTTAAGTGCTGAAATTAATTGTCCTTTACTTGGTTTGTTTTGTCCAGGAATATTAAAAGTTGGTAATTTATTATTTAAAACACTATTGAAATCAATAAGTAAATTATCAATTACTACATTAGGACCAGTGTATACATATTGATTAATAGATTTAATAGTAACACTATTATTTTGCAACGTTACTTGAATAGCATTCATATTTAAGCTTCAATATTGTTTTTTCAATGCACTATTAACATCTTCTAAAGTTATTACTTTTCCTATAATAGCAATTTTATCTAATCCCTTATTAATAACGTCTTTAAGAGCAATTCTAATATCAATATTTAAATTTAGTATTACTTTACCAGTATATTTTTTTTGATTTGTACTAGTAATAGTGGCACTATTAGTAGCAGTAATTTCTATTGCAATAAAAGAAGTATCTAACTTTTCTTGGTAAGTATCACGTAATGCTCTCATTACATCATTATTTGATGGTATATCATGACCGTTGGTCTTAACCGTTAAATCTTTTTTATTAATAATAGTACTTAAATCAACACTATCATTAGTACTAAATGTAACTGTTACCTTACCAGTATAAAGAGCAATAACATCATTACCCGTAATACCTGTAATAGTTGCTTCTTTATTAGAAATAATGTCAATTTTAAGACGATCCATTTCTAAATTAGAATATTTTTCTTGAATACGACTGTAAACAGCTTCCACAGTAGGTTTTTGACCATTAGTACTAAAATTACCAATGGATGCTCCATCAACAATTATTGTTCTAATATCAATAGTTTGGATTTGATAAGTAATTTTAATTTTATCTTGATTATAAAAAATACCATCACCAACAACAAAAGCATAATTAGTGGTTTTATTAATAATTTTAATATTATCAGTATGAAGTTCATGATTTAAAATAAATAGTTGTGATTTTAATTCATAATCTGTAGGTATTGTTCCTCGATGTTCCTCTGGTACAATTTTTAAATCTGTTTGTGTTAAATCTTTTTTTAAATCTTTTTTGAATATAGTTAGATTATTACATGCCGTTGTACTAGCAGTGACTGCACTTGATAATAATAATGCACCCATAAATGATAATTGTTTTTTCATATATATACCTCATTTAAATATTGTAAAAAATTAATAATTATTCAAGTATATAGGGGCGTTGCCCCTAGTTGCTTCGCAACTCACCCCAGTGGCGTAAACGCCACGGCCAACCAACCAAGGTTCTGGTTGGCTTTGACCAATAATATAGGTTTACTCTATTTTAACATCTTTCTTATTTTTCTTAGAATATTTATTTCTATAATAACAAGTACGGCATACAGTATTTTCAGTTTCTTTCTTTTCAGTTTGTAATATATTATCCAACTTATCTAATCCTACTGCTCTAATATCATCAACAGTAAAATCTAATGCTTGTGACTGTTCATAGTCTTTAACAGTACTTAATTCACTCTTTAAAGAATGAATATAATTTAAAGCACGACTATTGTACCTTTGTAAATAAGACCTAGGAAATCATAAACTAAAAGTCATAGTTTCACCACTATAACTAGGTGGTAATCCACCACGTTTAATTATTCGCTTTGTTTGTCTTTTAGATAATACAACTTTATTATAGTCATCAACATTAGTATAAATATTTAATTTAAACTTAACTAAAAATAACAAAATACGCATTCTTTTAACTTGCACAATATACTCTACTTTTTCACGTGCTTGTTTTGGTATTCTATCGGGGTGTTGTTCAATCATATACATAATTCCATTAAAATTATGACCTATTAATTTACAAAACATTCCTAAACTTTCTTGTATTTCTTTAAATTCGGGTGACAAATCATTACTATTAATTTTTAAACCTAATTCATCAAAAACAAGCATATCATTCTCTTTAAAAGCATAATTACTATTTAATTGATTAAATTTAAAAACATCATCATAAGAACAACGATAACTATACTCATTACGAACTTTAATAGGAATAGGACTTTACACTACCCTACCCTTATGTTTTTGTGCTAAACAACAAGCAAGAGCAGATTTACCAGTACGTGGTGGTGCTGAAATAATATAACTACCTACACGTTGTAATATCTTTATATTTTTTCTAGTTATTAAAAACGGATACAGTATTATTAATAATAAAACTCCTAAAAGGACATAACCATATCAAGGCATTATTTCAACTCCTAACCAACTAAAAATCCTACTGCTTTTAAAAATACTCATAAAGTTAAAACTTGTTCTAAACCACTAGTAAAATCAACATTTAAAACAGAACTAATAGTATCATCAAAAATACGTCTCAATAATCCATCAAGTTTAGTAAAAAATTGTCTTAATGGTTCAACTGGTAAAACTTTACCAACAACACCATAAAGTACTCATCTAAAAGCATTACGCAAATGACCAAAAACATCATATCAACTAACACGTTCATACTGAGGGTTAAAAGGACTATTTGGTGGGACTGGTGTTACTTTCTCACTTGAAAAAATATTAATTTGACCAAAATTTAACCGTGGTGACATATGTGAAAATGAATCACCATGAACATCAAAAAATACTGTTAAATGTCTTAAATTTGGAACACGAATAGGGATAGTAACAAAATTATACAAATCTTGTTGATAAATATCATTATCAACCTTACCTTTAAAAACATACTTTGTATCACCAACATTATCTAAAAAACTAAAAACAAAATTAGCAGTAAAAGTTTTAAAATATTCATATTCAAAATAAAACATAAAACCTTGAATATAAAAACTTAAAGGTTTATCAATTTCAAAATTTAACTGTGTTTGAAAATTTATAACTCTCCTATCATTATTAACAAAATTCAAACGATTAGTATTCTTTTCTGCAACATAATTATGATTAAACATAATACGTGAAAATTCATCCAATTGTTTTCTATTAAAAGTATAAACACCAGACCCCATATTTATCTCTTGTGACGGAACACCAACTGTATCACTATAATAAGAACATACATAAGTACCTTGATTACCAATAAATTCACCACTTACTAATTTTAAATCTGGTTGGTCAACATCAAAATAAGCAGAATTTCATGGAATTGTTGCTCAATCATCAAAACTATGGTATTTAACATGTTTAACCATTTCTTTTGTAATATCATAATTAACAACATTAGGGTCATTTGAAGCAATTAAACTAGTCGCTGCTTGAACAGAAGTATTTACAACAAAAAATAATTTAGCAAACTTAAATCACATAATTATTTACCAAATAAACATTTTAAAATTCACCATGAACCATAAAATAAAACAAATCCAATAAAAAACTGAGTTCCATAAACTACTAAATTTCATAAAATAGTAGTAAATTGGTCAACCGGACTACCTATAAACATAGTTCAATAATCAACTATACATTGATGTATTTTATTGTAAATTTCTAAAACACTCATACTTAACACCTACCCAAATAATGACCTAAAAACAAATTTAATACTACGATGAATAAAATTAAAAAATACACCTAATACCAACCAAAAAGTTAAATTAAACAAAATATAAACTTCATTAGTAATATTTGGTTGATTTAAAAATATTTGAATATCTTTACTAGAAAATATAAAAATAAAATGTAATATACTAACAACAAAACTAGACATAACTATTCACCATATTTAAGTCTTACGTAATTAGCACGTCGTTCCATTCTTTCTTTAACTTCTTTTTGTTCCAATTTTCTTAAATGATGTTTGGCAATACTTGTACCAACAACATTATTTACATTACTAGCAAAACGACCAATAGTTTTAATATTACGTCTTAATGCTAATGTTGGTAACATCAACTCAGGTAAAATAACCCTAAATGCAAATCTAAGCAAAATCAAAAATATCATTAATGTACCTAAATTAAAACCTAAATCACCAAGTGGAAAACTAAAAAACTTCATAAAAATTGAAGCAAATAATTGCATAACAGTTGTAATAAAAGGTATAAACATAATTTCACATCCTAATGTCTTGTAAATCTAAATAATCCTAAAATTAAATAAAATACAAAACTAACATTTATTAAGGCAAGAATAGCCAAAAGAAAAGTGTATAAACTATCATAAAAAAACGACTTAATAAAAAGTGTCACAGTATGTAACCCAGCAAAAGAACTTAAATACTGCATATAAATAGTTTGTACCAATGTATTAACAACCGGTAAAAGTCTACCTAATAAAGGTAAAACAAAAACCAAACTAAAAAATAACTTTACCATTTGCTTACTCCTTTCTAATTACTAATGAGTTCCATGGATAATATGACCAACAAACTGCTTAATAAATACAAGAACCATAAATACAATTGAAATTAACACTGGTCAATTTGTAAGTGTTCCACCATCACCAGTAGTAAATACTCAACCAAAAATATAAGTAAAAGCATTTAATAATTGTTGTCCTACACCACCTATCATGGTTAATAATGCTGATAGTCCAGCGGGCATATTAATCACCGAGGCTTTTTAGTAATCTGTGTTTCTTTGTTTTACAAAGTACTAGTTCAGATTAATTCTGTCTTCAAATTTTATCATAAAATGAGCAATTGCTGTATTTCAATTTTGAATAGGCAATGTTCATTTTTTTGTGATATTTTCAATTGCTAAGTAAAAAATTTTAAAAACTGCCATATCATTAGGAAAAACTTTTTTATTTCTAATAACTTTTCGTAATTGGCTATTAACAGATTCAATAGCATTTGTAGTATAAATTACCCTTTTAATTTCTGCTGGATAACTAATAAAAACCATTAAATTTTCTCAATTTTTATATCAAGATTTAGCAATTTGTGGATATTGTTTATTTCATTTACTTTCAAATGATTCTAAAGCTTGCATTGCTTGTTCTTCACTACATGCTGTATAAATTGGCTTTAAATCGATAACTAGAGACTTTCGATGTTTGTATGAAACATATTTTAAGCTATTTCTAATTTGATGAACTATGCATAATTGATGTTCAGTTTTAGGATAAACTGATTGTATTGCCTCTGACATGCCTGTTAAATTATCACTNACCGGACTACCTATAAACATAGTTCAATAATCAACTATACATTGATGTATTTTATTGTAAATTTCTAAAACACTCATACTTAACACCTACCCAAATAATGACCTAAAAACAAATTTAATACTACGATAAATAAAATTAAAAAATACACCTAATACCAACCAAAAAGTTAAATTAAACAAAATATATACTTCATTAGTAATATTTGGTTGATTTAAAAATATTTGAATATCTTTACTAGAAAATATAAAAATAAAATGCAATATACTAACTACAAAATTAGACATAATTAATCACCAATACCAAAATCACGAGTTGAACTACCAGTAAACTTATTACCGCCAGCACCACCTTTAAACTTACCTTGTTGTTTATTTCTTGTTTTTACTTTTTCAACACGTCTTTGATAACTCTTAGCAATTTGTTGACCAGTACCAACACCCAAAAAAACAGAACTTTTACCAATGAACTTAACAGCATATCCTAAACCTAATGTTGGTAACATCAATTCGGGTAAAATAACCCTAAATGCAAATCTAAGCAAAATCAAAAATATCATCAACGTACCCAAATTAAAACCTAAATCACCAAGTGGAAAACTAAAAAACTTCATAAAAATTGAAGCAAATAATTGCATAACTGTTGTAATAAAAGGTATAAACATAATTTCACATCCTAATGTCTTGTAAATCTAAATAATCCCAAAATTAAATAAAATACAAAACTAACATTTATTAAAGCAAGAATAGGCAAAGGTAAAGTGTATAAACTATCATAAAAAAATGACTTAATAAAAAGTGTCACAGTATGTAACCCAGCAAAAGAACTTAAATACTGCATATAAATAGTTTGTACCAATGTATTAACAACCGGTAAAAGTCTACCTAATAAAGGTAAAACAAAAACCAAACTAAAAAATAACTTTACCATTTGCTTACTTCCTTTCTAATTACTAATGTGTTCCATGAATAATATGTCCCACAAATTGTTTGATAAACACTAATACCATAAATACAATTGAAATTAACACTGGTCAATTTGTAAGTGTTCCACCATCGCCAGTAGTAAATACTCAACCAAAAATATAAGTAAAAGCATTTAATAATTGTTGGCCAACACCACCAATCATATTTAATAATGCTGATAATCCAGCAGGCATATTAATCACCTCCTTTCTCTAATTCTCTTTGTTGTTTTTCCATTTCTAATTTACGTTTCTTTTTTTCAAAATCTTTACGACAAAATATACAATCGGGTTCACTATCATTATCTTTTATATGTTTTTTATGTTTAAATCTTTGTATACCTTCACGTATTCAATTTCTACAAAACCAAAGAATTAAACAAAAACCACCAATATATAACGCATATTTTATAATTTCTTTAAAATCCATTATTTATCACTTCCTTTATCAATATTCTTTTTCTTATTTTTAATTGATTTAATCAAATCTAAAATTGAAAATAAAATACCCATAAAAAATGAAATACCACCAATAAAAAACCAAAATCAACGAATAAAACTCATATCATTATCAATAATTTGCTGAATACCACCAACAAATAACCATAAACCACAACTAGTAAAAACACTAATAAGAATAATATTAACTCAATCAAATTTAGAAATTTTTTTATGTTTTATAACTTCTTTATTTTCCATTATTTTTTACCCCCCCTAATAAAAAATTATCAAAACTCATATTTTCACTTAATCTTTGGTCAAAATTTCTTTTTGCTTTTTTCTTATGCAACTTTTGTCTTGGCATATTTTTTCATTTATCTTTTTTCATAAAATTAATTCACTCCTTATAAAATAAATGTTCTTATAGTTTTATTTTGTTCATTATTTCTTAAATTTTCATTATTAATTTCTAATAATTTACTTTGAAATTCTAATGTTTGTTTTAATTCTTTTACTTGATTATTTAAATTTTGAAATTTTCTTTCTAATTTTTGTTTTTCATATCTTTTTCTTTCAACTTTTAAATCATTCTTTTTAATAAATTTATTTTCTTTTCTCTTAAAAACTCAATTTGTTATTTTATTTTTAATATTATTTCATGGAATACCAATATAACCCACAACAATACCAATTAAGATAGATACTGGTTTAATTGCAACAATTCCTAAAACTATAATGCTAGGAATTAATCCTAAAAATATACTAAATGTAATACATCCAGTTAATGCCATAAATTTTAAAATTCATCACATATATATTTTCACTTTAAACACCACCTAGTGTATAAGCATAAGAATAATCCCAATTTAAACTTGCTCTATCTAAATTAATCTCTAACATACTATCATCATTTAAATCAACATCAACCATACCGTCATCTGTACTTTGATAGTCATTAACACTAGCATTAATTAATCTTGCTCTTTCATCTGTAAATACTTCTTGTAATTCAGTATTATTATGTGTACTTCCCAATGGCAATAATAAAGTATTAATAATCTCACTTGCACCAGCAATAATCGTAGGAATAGCAAAATAATTATTAAAATTATTATTAATACCCATAGCAACACCACTACTAATCAAACATCCACCAGTACCCATATTTGCTATTTTACGTATAGTTTCAAATCTATTAGGTATTAACTCAGTTAAACCACTAATAACATTCACTATACCAAAACTATTTAAAGATATATAAGTATCTCAATCTACAAAAGGAACATCAATTATCGGTTTAACAGTTGTAAATGGTGGATACGTTGGTTTAGGTGGTTCAGTAGGGCAAGGTGGCCAAAAACAAGGTTCATCTCTT
Organism: Spiroplasma endosymbiont of Danaus chrysippus; assembly: GCF_902809815.1. Classification (GTDB taxonomy): domain Bacteria; phylum Bacillota_I; class Bacilli_A; order Mycoplasmatales; family VBWQ01; genus Spiroplasma_E. Next base: position 22,377 of record NZ_CADDIL010000004.1, read on the forward strand.
AATAAAGAAACTGACTTATTTACATACTGAACAAACTTAGCATAATTAATCAATCCAATTGTTCCTAAACCTAAAAATATCTTTTTATAACTATTAATAACTTTATTTCTAGTAGTAGGTCTTTGATTAATATTCCATATATCAATTCCTAACTTTTTACTAAATAACAAAGAATTAATAGAACCTAAAATTGGGTCTTTTAAATATTGACCATAATAAGCACTAACTCCAACCATAGCACTTAATGGACTTAATCCAGTTCTTAATATTTTAGATAAAGTATAATTACTAGTTTGTTCTAACTCATTAGGCATAAATAAAACTCCTTACTTTATATGCTAATAAGGAGCTTATTTATGAATTATAATCTAATCCATTGGGGCTTAATGAAAAATATATAATCCATATATAAGCCCCTTATTTAATTTTTACTTATTTCTTTTATTCTCTTTTCTTATTCGTTCCATTTCATTAGCAACTCTGTAACAAATTTCACAACCATATACTCTTTCATAAGTTCAATCACTACACTTATGTCTCATAATTAAACTTACTTTCTTGCTGTCTCATTGCCTTATTTAAAGCAATATCTAATATACAATTAGGAGAATAATATTTTCTAGTATATAAGTTTTGTAAAACTCTTTTAGGACAAATAACTTGGTCACAAAGTTTACACATATAAATCGCTAAATGAAATGCTTGTTCACATGAACAATTATCATTCTTAGCCATAATTTAAAATTAACTCCTAACATCAAATAATTATTTAAAATTACCCTTTTAATAAATAACTATTTTCAATTAGAAAGTTTTTTAATATTACCGCTTAAATCAAGTTCAAGTGAATAAAAATTACCAACTTTTAAATCAACAGCAGATAAACAATTATTAAAATCACTAGCAAATTCCGGATTATATCATTTATCACGTGTTTGACCAGTTGGCACGCTTGTTTGTTTATTTATTTCTACAAACTTCAAAACATCAAACTTCAATGTTTGACCTTTATTATTTTTATCGGGAATAATACGCCCTTTTTCAATATTAACTAATTGAACTTTAAACATAAAAAAACTTAACCTCCGAACTTTAAGCGAACTAACGCTAGATTAAGATAATGGGTATTAATTATCTTAATTATAAATATAACATAAAATTTAAAAAATACAATTAAAATAAAAAAAATAGATATTAGTAAAAAGTTCGGTAATTACTAATATCCATTAACCATTATATATATATATATATATATACAAGTAAAATTATAGAAAAAATTAAGTTTTTCTTCTAATGTAAAACTTTTTTCCTAAAATCTATTTTTTCAACTTTATCACCAAAAACTTTATCAACCCAAGTCAAAACATCTTTATCCCTATAAATTAAATAACCTATTTCACTAGTCCGTAAATAATGCTTATGCGATAAAGCATTTAAATATACATATTTTTCATAATCTTCATACTCTTTAAAATAATCATTAACAACAGTACTTTCAATAATACCACCAATCATAACAGTATTACCATTAATATCTCTTTGAGTTTTAAAATAAAATACATTTGTTGCATTAAAACTTGCTTTAATTATATCTCCAATTGTCAATTTTTTAATACCACGAACTACAATAGGATTTTTGCAATTACGACTAAAAGCATAAGCCTTTACACCTACATCAGTTTGATTTAAAGACTTAACATCATCTATCGCTTTTGTAACATATTTTCCTAAATATTTAATAACAAATTCATTAGTACCTTTTTTAACTACTCTTAAATCATTAAAACCATGAGTTCATCATTCTGCTAACATACTTTTATGTATCTTTCTATTGAAAATTATATGAAAATGTATAGCACCACGAGACTGATACTCATAAACATAAAAATATTTTAATTCTCCTAAATGTGAAAAACGTTTAGGGTCATTTCATCATTTCTTTAATTTAATAAAAAATAAACGAATATCTTTCTTTGCTTTTTTAACATCTTGCATATTATTACTATAAGTTAAAGTAACAAAACTTAACATATTACTATTATAAAAATTATGTAATGCTTTTTGAATTAAATTAGTTTTAGTACGAACTGTACTATTTCTTAATTTTTGTTTATTACCAACATAAGATTTACCTTTCTTATTTCCAATATTATTCAAAAATGAAATAGGTAATACTACATTTTTGACATAACAAGCATAAAAAATTTTTTTAATATAAAAATCTTGTTGCATATATAAAACTCCGAACTTTATTAAAAATTTCATATATTTATTTAATAAAATAATCTTAACATAAAAAATTATAAAAGCAAACACAAAACAAAAACGTTACTTAATCAAGTAATAGGGGCTTTGCCCCTCGTTGCTTCGCAACTCACCCCAGTGGCGTAAACGCCACGGCCAACCAACCAAGGTTCTGGTTGGCTTTGACCAATAATATAGGTTTACTCTATTTTAGTTTGTTTAAATTTATAAAATTTAATAAATCTAAACCTAAATAGTTAGGAATTTTTATTTTATAAAAGTTAATAAAATCTATATTAAGACTTGACATTAACCCTAAATAGGGTTATAATATTTATAACAATTAATAATTTATTTTAATTTTATCTTTTATTTAAAGAAAATTAAATTATATCCACATTTGAAATACGTCCCTTTATAGCATTAAATGGTCAACATTTTTCACAAATAGGTACTTATTACGCTGTTGGTGGAACATTTATAGAAAAAGTTTATGGTCTTGAAGGTTTATTTTTAAATAAATTTTCACTTGATGAGCAAATAAAATCATTAATAAAACAACATAGTGATTTTTATAATGATGATTTAGTTTTTATAAACATTGGAACTAATGATTTAATGTGAATAATTGATCATAACATTACTGATATTGATAATGCTATTAATAAAATTATTAATAAACTTGATGAAGATTTAACAGAATTAATTAATAAAAATATTAAAAAAATAGTTATGACAAATATCCCCGATATGGGATTAATTCCTAACTATAAAGAAACTATTAATCAACAACCAATGACAAATCTTGTAAATAAATTTAACTTAAAATTAAATGAAGAAATTACAAAACTAAATAAAGATTTTGAAAAAACAAATATTAAAGAGTATGATGTTTTTTCAAAATTTAATAACCTATTTCAACAATTCAAAAATAGAGGAAGTCAATACAAAGATTCAAATGCTACTACAATTGATATAAATACTCTTGGAAAAAAAGGAATATTACAACCTCAATATGTTTCTGGTGCAAACTCACAAAATATTGATAATTACTTTTTTTTAAATAAATTTCATCCAACAAAATGAGTTCAAGAACAAATTGCTAATGATTTATACAATTTTTTATACAAATTTAATAATAAAAATCAATTTGAAGTAGATTATCGTGCTGCTGCACATGATTGAATAAAAGTAAAAATTAGTTATGATAACTTTTTACATATTCAAAATATCTATAATACTGAAAAACAAGAAAATTTTAAACAATTATTTTTTGAAATTATCAATAAATTACCAAAAGAAAATGATACTGGCTTGGGTGGTAGCATAAGTCAAGATGATATTTATACAGCAATAAAAGTTATCATTGATCATTTTCAAGAAATAAATAATTTTTTTAAAACACTACCAGAAGATCAAGGAATAAGGATTATTACAAATAGAATTGGTTCATGAGATAAAGGTGATAGTATGGGAGTTTTTAATCAATAAATAAAAAATGGTATTAAAATAAATAATTAAAATTTTAATCAAGTTTACACATAATAATTAACATTAAACATTTTTTATTGTATATTAATTTTTTCAATTATAAACTTAAATTAAGGTTTATCAAAACTATATTGCTTATCTTTAATATCATAATTATGAACTTAAATAAAAATATTATTATAAATTAAAAGTAAATATTTTTAAATAAATCTTAAGATAATAATAAAAAGCTATATAAATTCATAAATATAAGTTTAAAATAATAAGTCTATCAATTATATTTATCTAAAAAATATTGGAAATAAATAAAAAAGGGGTTTTTATTAATGAGAACATTATTAAAAACATATAAAATACTACAAGATACAATTTATATTGACAAAGATGAAAAACAAGTAAAAACTAGTGAAATAGATTTATCAAATATAAATAGTAAAGAAATTCTTCAAATTGGATTTTATAAAAATAAAAATGAAGAAATTCAAGTTGTTAAAATGCCAAGAATAATTGAAAAAGTACCTGACAAACTACCATCAGAAATAACATCATTGCAAGAAATGTTTTCTGGTACCTCAAAATTCAACCAAGACATTTCAAACTGAGATACTTCAAAAGTGACAAATATGACATCAATGTTTTCTCTTACACAATCATTCAATAAAAATATTTCAAAATGAAATATTTCAAATGTAACAACTATGCATAATATGTTTGGTGGTGCTTCAAAATTCAATCAAGATCTTTCAAACTGAAATACTTCTAATGTAACAAATATTAGTTACATGTTTTACTATGCAAAATACTTTAATGGAAATATTTCAAACTGAAATACTTCTAAAGTAACAGATATGAGTTACATGTTTTGTAATGCTCTTGAATTTGATAAAGATCTTTCAAAATGAAATGTAGAAAAAGTAACAGACATGCGTAGTATGTTTGCTGGTGCCGAAAAATTTAATCAAGATCTTTCAGATTGAGATACTTCTAATGTAAAAGATATGAATTTTATGTTCTATGATGCAAAAAAATTTAATCAAGATATTTCGGATTGAGATGTAGAAAAAGTAATAGAATATATTGATTTTTTCTGGAATTCAGGAATAACTGATGACAAAAAAATACCAAAATTCAATAACTAACTTTTTTAAATTAAATACTAAATTTTATTATATAAATTTAAATTATTTTTAAAAAAAATAATAACTAAAATTTAATGATATTTAATTGCAAAAATGAAAAATAATATTTGACAAATAACATTACTTATCCTATAATTAACAAGCATTCACGAAAGCAGCAAATAAGTATTATTAAGTTGCAAATAGTTTACCCTCAAAGATTATTCTTTTTATTAGTAGAATTTTCTATTAATCTTAATAGTAACCAGTGCTGTTCTGGCGAATTGTAAACTATCTTAATGAGAACTTATTAAAGTCTCTTTGTGTTTGTATACATTCCAAGGAGGTTTTTATTATGTCAAGATATACTGGTCCGGTTTTTAGAAAATCAAGAAGATTAAACTTCTCAATTCTTGAATCTGGTAAAGAATTTGCAAAAGGAAAAAAGCGAACATTCGCTCCTGGACAACACGGTCAAAAAAGAATTAAACTTTCTAACTATGGATTACAATTACAAGAAAAACAAAAAATTCGTTTCACTTATGGTTTAAATGCTCGTCAAATGAAAAATTTATTTGATGAATCAAAAAAAACTCATGGTGTTACTGGTACTAACTTGTTGGTATTCTTAGAATCAAGATTAGATAATATTGTTTTTCGTTTAGGTTTATCTTTAACAAGAAAAGGTGCTCGTCAATTAGTAAATCATGGTCATGTTTTAGTTAATGGTAAAAAAGTTAATATTCCTTCATATCGTGTTAAAATAGGAGATAAAATTACTATTACTGAAAAAGCACAAAAAAATGCAAAAATTATTGAAGCATTAAGCGCTAATGCTTCAACATTACCATTTATTGAATTCAATAAAAAAACATTTATTGGTACATATGTACGTCATCCACTACGTGACGAACTAAATACTGATATTAATGAAGCATTAGTTGTTGAATCATATGGACGTGCTTAAAATTAATAATTAATTTAAAATCTGTTATCACTTGATAACAGATTTATTTTTTTAGATGGTAAATATCAATAAAAGCATTTATCATTTTTTTTTATTTTTTCAAAAATAAAATATAAATTAATTATCTATTAATCAATTTTCTTAAAAAAAGTAACAATTAATTTTCTACAACTACTATGTCAATTAAATTAAATGATATAATATTAATTATAAATGAGTAAAGGAAGAATAAAAATGATTAAAAATGAAATTTCTGAAAAAATAGTTAGTATTACTTTTGTGATAGCTGTTATGATAACAGCTATTGGCTGATTAGGAATTATAGTAAAAACAAAAAGAAATATTTAATTTTATGAATAGCTATAATTCCTTTAATTTTTAATAACATATTTTCATTTTTTACTAAAAATTATTATGATAATATTTTACTAATATCAGTATTAACGATTTCTTATTTAATTTATATAGGTTTTTTAATCATTAGTACTTATCGATTCATTAAAACAAAAGACAAAAAAGAAAGTAATAATAAACAAGTAGAAAATACTATTGATTTAATAAAAAATAAAATATTGTAAAAGTTACCCTTGAGGCTTTTTAGTAATCTGTGTTTCTTTGTTTTACAAAGTACTAGTTCAGATTAATTCTGTCTTCAAATTTTATCATAAAATGAGCAATTGCTGTATTTCAATTTTAAATAGGCAATGTTCATTTTTTTGTGATATTTTCAATTGCTAAGTAAAAAATTTTAAAAACTGCCATATCATTAGGAAAAACTTTTTTATTTCTAATAACTTTTCGTAATTGGCTATTAACAGATTCAATAGCATTTGTAGTATAAATTACCCTTTTAATTTCTGCTGGATAACTAATAAAAACCATTAAATTTTCTCAATTTTTATATCAAGATTTAGCAATTTGTGGATATTGTTTATTTCATTTACTTTCAAATGATTCTAAAGCTTGCATTGCTTGTTCTTCACTACATGCTGTATAAATTGGCTTTAAATCGATAACTAGAGACTTTCGATGTTTGTATGAAACATATTTTAAGCTATTTCTAATTTGATGAACTATGCATAATTGATGTTCAGTTTTAGGATAAACTGATTGTATTGCCTCTGACATGCCTGTTAAATTATCACTACAAGCAATAAGAATATCATTTAAGCCTCGATTTTTCATTTCTGTAAAATTATTTAATCAGAATTTAGCACCTTCATTTTCACTAATTCATAAACCTAAAACATCTTTTTTACCTTCTAAATCAACTCCTAAAGCTATATAAACTGATTTGTTAATAATACGTTTATCCTGACGTACTTTAACTACGATACAATCAAAATAAATGATTGGATAAACACTATCTAATGGACGATTTTGCCATGCTTTGACATCATCAATGACATCATCAGTAATTTGACTAATTACGCTTTCGCTAATATCTGCGCCATCATATAACTCTTGCAACTGCATTCTAATATCTGATAAAGTCATACCTTTTGCATATAGTGAAAGAACTTGTTGATCAAAACCATCAAATCTTCTCTGTCTTTTTGTGATTATTACTGGTTCAAAATTACTATTACGATCTCTTGGTACATCAATTTCAATTTTACCTTGTTGAGTTATTAATTTTTTTGATGTTGTACCATTACGAACATTGTCATTATTACTGCGTTGATTTCTTTCGTGTCCTAAATAATTTTGCATCTCAGAATTCAACATTTTTTCTACCAATCGTTTAGTTAATTCTTTATATAAGCCTCCCTCTTTAAAAACTGTTGTTAAATCCTCAGTATTTTCTAATAATAAATCTACTGCTTTTGATATTGGATCATTGTTATTAAGATTATCTTTTTTAGCCATCTGTAACTCACTCTTTCTAGATATATAAATTATATTTACTAGAATTAATTAAACATAGTTATTTTTGTAAGTCACACAGATTACTAAACATTCCCTTACCCTTTGGGGTAAACTTTTATATGTTCTCTATAAATAATGAACTTAATATGAACTTAATATAGGTTCATATTATATAACATTATGAAAACTATTTGAACCATTACCATTATTAGGAATATGTTCTTGATTTGCTGCATCAATAAAATTTTGTTGTCTTGTTAATGGACCATTTTCTAAAATTTGATTAATTCTTGTTTGTAAGTCAGGATTATTAGGTTCTTTATATTTATTAGCATTCTTTCATCTTGAATTTGGTGCTTCAATTTCTTCTTTTCTAGTAACTAATTCTTTATATATTTCTTCTAATTTTTTAAACTTTTCTAATTCATCAACATTATTAAGAGCATTTACTATTTCTTTTAATAGTTGGATATTAATTCGATGTTGAAGTGACATATAAAAAGGATTATAAGAAACAGAATATCCTGCTTTACTTTCTGCATTATAATTTTTTTCTTCAACGTCTATATAGTCATTAATATTATTAATTAATTTACCTATATTTATTCTGAAACTGTCAATCATATTTTTCTTATATTCTTTAGGTGTGTTTTCTAATGTTTTTTTTTAATAAATCATCTAACATATTCTTTATCTTCCTTTGCTTATTAAAATTAACTTAATAAAAATCCTAATATAGAAAATATCTATACTAGGAAAGAACATTTATTAAATTACTAGGTAATAATATCATATTTTTTTAAAACACAAAGAAAAATTACTACTCCAGTTATAAGTAAAAATTAAATGCCTCAACTATTTTTTTATTTTTATTAAAACGGATTATAAATATTTTTTAAATTTTGAATAATATGTTCTCTTACTATTACATCTTTAATTGAATTAGTAAAAGCAGAAATTTTAGGCTTTAAAAGATTATAACGACCCATATTTTTTGGAAGTGTAGTATCTATTCTTGGCATATCTTTTAAATTATTATCAAATACTTGTACTACTTCCGAATATAAATTAAGTATATTAGCATAAGCATTAAAAACTAATACCATATAATTAACATCTAAAAAATTATCAACTCCGTGTTGTTGCAAGAGTTCTATAATTATTTTTTTATTAGCATTAATATCACCTGTTGATTCCATTTCTTTTAGAGCATTAGCAATTTTATCGGTTTCATCTACTCTTAATATACCTATCATTTTTAACTTTTCAACAGTACTGTAACATTCCTCATAAGTTGTATTATTTTTTAATTCATTTATACTCTGTTTTAATGTTTCACTATTTTGATATAAATCAATAACAGTGTTAATGTCTGTTAAATTAACATTTAAAAAAGTAATATTATTATCAATACTACTAAATATTTTATGAGTAACAGAAGTTGTTGGTAGCTACTTGCTACTTAGCCCTTTTTACTAGACCATTAATTTAAAAAAAACTTGAATGTATTCGAAAAACAATTGTGTTATACAATTAACACTAATTTTGACATGAAAGGATTTTTAATAATGGATAAAATTAAACAAATAGCATTAGTAATTAACAAGTTAAATATCAAACAAAAAATTCAAATTATTGATGATAGCAAAAACCAATATTCAATTAGATATCTTTGCCAACATCTTCAACTAAACCGATCAACATATTATTTTGTAAAAAACAAACAAAACCCTATTAAAAAAGAAAAAAATCAAATTAGTAATTGTACACATAAATATCAAGAATTATGCCAACTTTTACTTGAATTTCATTTTACAAGAAAAGGACAAATTTATGGCTATTTACGAATTTTTTCAGCATTTAAAGAATGATTAAAACAATACAAACATATTATTTTAAATCTAGAATTATCAACAAAACAAATGCGAAAAATTATGAAAGATCACAATCTTCAAGGATTAAAACAAACTAAAAATAACTATCCTAAAAACAAAAAAAATCCAAATAAGTGAATACCTACAATGGATAAAGTAAACAAAGATTATAAAAGTACAACCTCTTCAAATCAAATTTGATCAATGGACACTAAACAAATAAATACTAAAGAAGGTTGATTATATCTTTTTGTAATTATTGATTTTTATTCAAATAATATTGTAAGCTATAATACATGTTCAAACAAATCCTATCAAGATTTAATCCTTCCTGCACTTGAAAAAATAAATCAACAATTCTCTTGAAACCAAGTAAAAAAGGTTATTTTACACTCAGATAACGCCAACGAATTTTATTGTCAAGACATCACAAATTGAGCTGCTGATAAGCAAATAATTTTAAGCAAAAAACAACCTTATGATATTGGTGGCAATGTAATATCTGAAAACTGATTTTCTCATTTATCTCAAGAATGACTACCTAAAGGTTCAAATCAATATTTTTCTCTCAATGAAGCTATAAATGATGTAAACCAATATATTATGTTTTATAATTACGAAAGAATACATTCTAAATTTCTAAAACCACCAATTTCACAAATAAAAATTTAAAACTTTCTATCCAAAAGTGGTCCAGTATTTAGGGCTAACCACCCCATAACTTAATATTTTATTACCGAAAACACTAGTACCCATCATAATTATTATGATACTACCTAAAATACTCATTCTAATAAAATTAATTAAAATTCCCGCTGTAGCATTTATTGCTTTGTGTTCAATTTTATTTTTATTAAAAAGTACAAAATATAAAATAATATAGATTATTCAAAATAAAATATTAATACCAATAATTCAAACAATAGCATATATCAAAAATCCAATATTATCAGTTAATAAATTCTTAAATGAAGCAAAACTACCGCTAAGGTCACTAAACCATGGTGATACCATATTTTTAAAAGAATTTATTAACATTGATTTAAATGTCAACATTAAACGAATACTAAGTAAATTACCAGCGCTAATAAATGTTAATGCTCTTCCCCCAATAAAAAAACCAGTAACAATACCAAAAATAATAATAGCAAAAATAATAATATCCCATAATAATGGAGAAACATTAATAAATATCATATTTAAATACCCTTCCTTATTTATGAACAACTATAAAATAATGACGCTTACCTTTTTTAATAACTGTTACTTGATTATTAATTGCATTTTTTTTACTAATAAGAAAATTTATATTGGTAATTTTTTCACCATTAACAACAATTGAACCTTGCATAATTAGTTCTCTTGCTATTCTTTTTGAATTACAAATTTGATTATTAACTAAAAAATCAATTATTTGTTCATTATGATTAAGATTAAAATGTGGTACATCTTTTAAAACCTGTAAAATCTCAGATGATTTCATTTGATGAATCCGGTCGTGGAAAAAAGCATTAGTAATATTAATAGCACTAAAATATCCATTTAATTTATGAATAAATACTGTTAATAAAGCTGCTAAAATCTTTTGTCCATAATGTTGCTTAACATCACTGTTATGAATTACTAAAATTTTTGTTATTTGTTCTTCACTAAATAAAGTTAAAGAATTAAAAAAAGTAGGCAAATCTTTATCTTCTTGATTAAATAAAAATTGATATAACTCATAAGGTGAAGTTTTTTCACTATTTAAAAATATAGCACCTTTTTCGCTTTTACCAAATTTTTCACCATTAGATTTAGTTAATAAATTAATAGTAATACCGGCAGCATGATGTTCATCACCTTTTTGTTTTCTAATTAAATCTAAACCGGAAGTAATATTTCCTCATTGATCACTACCACCAGATTGAATATAACATTGCTCTTTTTCATATAAATGATAAAAATCATACGCTTGTAATACCATATAAGAAAATTCAGTATAAGAAATTCCAGAATTTAAACGATTAGCAATCATTTCTTTGCCTAACATTTGATTAACATTAAAATGCTTACCAATATCACGCAAAAAAGTTGTAATTGTTAGTGCACCTAATCATGTTTGATTATTAATAATTTTAATTGGCTTAATTTTATTGTTTAATGTTCCCAATGATAATTTTAAAAATGTAATTCAAGTTTCTACATAACTATCACAATAATTTAACAATTGTTTAAAGGAAAGATTATTTAAATCACTTTTCATAGTAATTCACTTTTGATCAAAATTACAAATTTCATATAAAGTTTCTAGTAATGATGCTGATAATCCTAATTCTTCTCAAGGTAAGGGCAATGTTTTTAAAATACTACTTAAAGTTTGTTGATATTGATTATTTGGATTAATACTTTTAATAATCATCTCTAATGCTTCATATTCTTTATCATTTAATAAATTACATGTTTTAATTAATTCTAATGATGTTAAATTATCAATATTTTCATAACTTAATAATGTCACTAACTGCTCTTTTATTTTTCTAACATTAGTTTGTAACACATTTTCATCTAATAAATTACGTTCTTTATTTTTACCACTTGGATCACCAATCATTGCCGTTGTACCACCAATAACAGCAATTGGTTGAAAACCAAATATAGCAAAACGATGCAATAAAATAATTTGTAGTAAATTACCTAAATGTAATGAATCATTACTTGGATCAAAACCACAATATATTCCTTTTCCTAATTTTCCTGCATTAATTACTTTATCTATGCTACTAATATCTTTTAAGATATTACGTCATTTTAATTCGTCAATAATATTGGATTTTATTATATTATTCATAGCATCTCCTATTTATTTTCATCTAAAATATCATCAACTAACAAATCAATAGTTGTAATAACTGTATCGTTATTGTTACTTGCATTATTGTAATTAATAGATGTAGTTTCTTTAAATATTTTATCGCGAAATTCTAGATAGCGCGATGGTAAACTATCATATATTTGTTGTTGTTCTCTATTTTTTTTTAATTTGTGCAATTCTAGTATTATCAAGATTACTAGAATTATTATACGCTACTTCTTTTTCACGAAAAATATTTTCTTTAGTTTTTTTATCAACATATTGTTCAATAGTGCTAGAACTACTATCGGCTTTTTTAATATTAATTGGAATCGTAGTTATTTTTTGATGATTAAGACCAAATATAGGTGAAATAATACTACTTAATTGATAAGGTTCTTTTTTAGCATTATCAACATTAGTAGTAACATTTTCAATTTCAACTTCTGTATTTTCTATTGTCATAATAACTCCTTAATGATAATCAATAATTAAATTATAACATTTTAATGATTAATTATTCCTAATATAAGGTGAATAATTTTCATAATCTTCATTAAGATAAAAAATTACTAGTGAATATCAATTAATTTTATAAAAAGTACTAATACTTTTCTCAAATTTATTTTTAATAAAAAATAAAATAATAAAAAAGTAGTACTTTATAAATAAGTACTACTAAAAGTGTATTAAATTGATTTTATTCAACAGTAAATGTGTCATATAAATTTGAAGTATCAATATTATCAAACCCTACAGCAAAAAACTCACTAATAGATGAATCCAACCCATTAATTATTTTTAAGATTGCAACTAAAGATACGTTTCTTGTTCCTCTTTCAGCATCAGAAATATAATTACGATGTAGGCCGCTTGCTTCTCCAAGTTTCTCTTGTGAAAATTTTCTACCTTTTTGATTACGTAAAGTTTTCATTCGTTTTCCAAAAGCATTCAATAAATCTTGACGACCTTTGCTTAAAATTTCTTTCTTTTTCATTGTATGGCCTCCTCTTATACTTTTTATTATTAACTTACAATGTTTCTTGATACTTTTTCTTAATTTCACGAATTAAATGATTAACCCCAGACTTAGTAATGACAAAACCAGTTTCTTGATAGTAAAGTTCACCCAATTCTGAAAGTGATGCTTCAGGATTTTTTAATCTTAAATTTGAAATAATTTGAGCTTTTAATGACAACGCTTTGAAAAGTTTTTTATCCTTTAAAACAGAAATCATTATAACTTGCTGGTCTCCAGCATTTAAAATTTTTTGTTGATTAGAAATATCAATATTATTAAAACGATTAATATTATTAAATAATTCTCGTGAAATGCGTTTATCTTCAAAAGCGAAAACTGCTTGTGGACAATCAATTATTTTTAAAAAGTTAGAAATTACATTAGATTTTTTTAGATAAAGCACCGTTTTATTACGACGTTTTATTGTTTTAAAGTTTAATTTAAAAATTTGTAATAAAATATTTTTAATTTTTTTAGCCAACATATCATTATGAAATTGTAATTCCAAATGGTAGTTAGGTGTTGAAGGAGAATTGATACTGCCAACTACAAGGAAGATTCCTGCGATATACGCTCTTATACAATGCTCTTTTATTATATGCTGGTGCATAGCTTCTTTCTCAATAAAAAGATATTTATCTTGAAGCATTAAATCATTAATAATAAAATCAATTTTATTATTAATACGAATATTATACACCTTTGGACGCTCAAATTTATTTAAAACATCCACCATAACTATCAATTTTACGTCTTTATATTGATTTTTTAAAAATTTATATATTAACCTAGTGGTTTTGTTATGAAAACTATGAATAATAATCTCATTATTTATTTTATCTGAATTTGTAATCTTACCATTAATAAGCGAATATGCTGATAGCAAAGATTTCTGACAACAATTTTTAAAACTTTTTTGACAGATTTCATCTTTTACACTTGTTGTAAATGATATCATTACTATCACCTCAATTGTACACTTTATTCATTAAAATTATCAATAAAATTTATTAAATATTGTGCTGCAATCGCTCCATCGTTAACAGCAGTTACTATTTGTCTTAAATTTTTAGCAATTACATCACCAGCTGCATATAATCCTGGAATTTTAGTTTGACACTTATCATTAACTATAATATAACCATTGCTATCACAAATATCTAAATCTTTAACAAATTTTGTAACAGGATCAGAACCAATATAAGGAAATAAGGCATCAGTAGTAATTTCACTAATTTCCTTAGTTTTAATATTTTGAATTTCTAATTTACCTACTTTTTTCTTATCCTCAGTACCTAATACTTTTAATACAACATGATCAGTTATTAAATTAATATTTTCATTATTTTTAACTTTATTAACGGTTTTATCATCAGCACGAAATTGATCACGACGATGAATAAGATTAACTTTATTAGTAAATCTTGTTAAATATAAAGATTCTTCACAAGCAGCATAACCACCGCCAACTACACTAATAATTTTATTCTTAAATAAAGCACCATCACAAACAGCACAATAAGAAACACCACGATTAGCATATTCTTCTTCACCAGGAACACCAATTTTACGTTCTAATGAACCAGTAGCTATAATTACTCCTCTAGCAATAAGAACATCACCACTACTTAAAAGAACTGTTTTAATTTTATGATTTTCACTATCTGTAATTTTAATAACCTCATCAGTAACAAATTCAACTTGTAGTTTCTCAACTTGCTTTTGCATTTTTTCTGATAATTCAGGCCCTAAAATATAATCATAACCTGGATAATTTTCAATTTCAGAAGTTTTAATCATTTTTCCACCAACAATATATTTTTCAATAATCACAGTTTTAAGATTTGCTCTTTGTGCATAAATAGCAGCTGTCATTCCTGCTGGACCACCACCAATAACTACTAAATCATAATCATATTTATTTTCTTTATTAGTATGATTTTTCATATAATCATTCTCCTTTACGAAATCTTGATGGTGCAATAATTTGTGCAAATATTACTAAAATAACACCTAAAATAATTCACATTCCAGAAACTATCATTGAAGTTGAAACATTGGCTATTTTCATAATGTCTCTATTATCACGAAGTGGTTCTAAAATCATTCTAATAATACCATAAAAGACAAAGTATAAACTACCTGATACTCCTGCATACGTTACTCGATAATTATTAGGATTATACATAGTATTTAAAGATTTAGAATGTGGTTGCATATTATATTTAATCTTTAAATATCATTTTTTTATCTTTGATTTAACTTTTGAATGTTTTTTAACATCTTTTCAAGTTATTTTTTCAACACTTTTAACACTATTCTTATTGGGTGTAAAATCAAAATATGTTTGTTTTCAACTTTCATATTTAAATTTACGATATCCATGAATTTTTTTAATAACCGTTCAAGGTTTTAAAAAATCTTTTCCAACAATTGGATTAGTCTTTAAAGGCGAAATAAATTGCGAAGAATCTAATTTTCATGGTTTTTTACTAAATATTTGTCCTGTTTTTGGTACAAAAAACGTTAAAAAGAATCAACCAAATAATGAAAATAATGACTCATATAAAAATAAAGGTTGACGATAAACAGCAACAGGATCTCGATTATCGCTATTAAAACCATAATGTAAATGATTATTTATTCATGTTGGTAATCAACTGAAAGGATGACAAACATCAGCTCCTAGTAATTCTTGATTAAAAAAATTACCTCATCTACCAATCGCTTGACCTAATAAAATATTTGGAACAATACAATCAATAAAAACTCACATTGAAATTTGTAACTGTTTTGAAGTACGATAAAAAATAAAAAACCCTACTATCATTCCAACTGTAACGCCTCCTTCAATTGCCATACCGCCTCTTCAAACGGCAACTACATCAAGTGCATTTTCAATTGTGCTAGTATTATTAAGAACATATCATGCTCTTGCTCCTATTAATCCTGCTAATGCAATAACTAATGTTCCTCATTCTAAAGTTTTAGTTGGAATATTACGACGATATAATTTTATTCATGAAGCAATGACAGCAGTTAAAAAACCTATTGCCATTAATACTGAATAAATATGAATTCCCGTTCCCGGAATATCGGTAATTAAACTATTGTATCCATCATCATTAATCATATTTTTTTCCTTTTTGATAATTTAATTATTAAATTATTTCTTTTTTGTTAAATTTCTAATTATTTGTTTTTGAAAACTAGCAGTAGCGTCTTGACCTTCATCTTTTAACTTTAAACTAATAACTGCCGCTTCAATTAAATCAGCTAAATTTCTTCCTGGACTAACAAGAATAATTATTTTAGGCACTTTAATTTCAAAAAAAACATCAAAGTTATTATGATCACCAAGTCGATCAACTTTAGTTCAACCATCATTTTCAATTCTAATTAAATTAATAATTAAATTTACTTGACTCTCATGCATTATAACATGATATCCATACATTTTGGTAATATCTAGGATGCCTATTCCTCTAATTTCAATTAAATTTTTAATAATCGGATTAACTTTTCCTACAATTTTATTGTTGACTTTTAAAATATCAATACTATCATCGCCAACAAATAAGTGCCCATTACGTAATAAATCTAATGTTGTTTCTGATTTACCAATACCACTTTCACCTGTAATTAGGACACCATAACCAAAAATATTTACTAAAGTACCATGTAAACGTTTAGATTCAGATAAACGTTCAACAATATACGTAGAAACTGTTGCTGCAAATTCAGAAGTAAAAAATAATACTTCAATAATTGGAACTATTGAATTAATCGCTTTAGCACAGTCACATAATTCTTTTTTAAATTTAAAATTAGGTGTTACAAAAATAGCAGGAATATGATCTTCTAAAATATTACTAAAATGGTTCTTAAATTCTGTTTTTGGTAAAGAGGAAATATATTCGCTTTCTTTACTGCTTAATAAAATTATACGACGACTACGTGAGATTTGTTTAGTTTTAAATCCTGTTAACTCTAAACCACCACGATTAGTACCAATATTAGTAATAATTCTTTTTTCAATTGGAATTTTGGGATTAATATATAAAATTGTTAAATTAAATTTTGTTATTATTTCGCCAACACTAAGGTTTTCCATACTTAATTTCCTGCCTTTTATAATTAAAATTTTTGATTAATTTTAAACATAATATAATTATATATAATATATCAACAGAAAGTTTATTATTAACAAAAATATACATAAGTTTCTAAAAACATTAAAAAAACTATTGAATAATATAATAAAAAATTATTAAACATTTCATTATCAAATAAAATTATTATGATATAATTTTTTAAAAATTGTTAAAAATTAAAATATTAGAAATTGGTGTTAACTTTTTATGAATAGCAACTATATTCCTTTTGAATTAGTATTAAAAAATATTATCTCATCATCTATCAATCAAAATTTAAATCATACTTATGAAACTATTGATAAAAATAAAAAATGAAAAAAATACTGGTGATTTAGTTTCTGAAAAATGAGATTATCATTTTATTAATTATTTAGGACAACTAAGTTCAATTGGAAGTGGTACGCCTCCACAATTACCACCAAGAAATAAAATATAAATAAATATTACTAGTTAATATTATCTAAAATTTGAATAATAGTTTTAACTATCTTTGCAGCATTTTTTTCATTCTTAAGAACATGTAAATAATCTTTTAAATATTTAAAATTTTCTATATCATTTTCTATTTTTATAAATATTTCTTTAGCAGCATAACCAGTTGAAGCTATAGGAATTATTATTTTATTTTTATTTCTAGCAATTTCAAATTCATTTAATACACCTTTTGATAAAACAATATTATTATTTTCATCCATTTTATTACCAAAAATAAATAGTACAATGTCTGCTTTATCTATTAACTGATTACGATATTCTGGTCAACTTTTTTTAAATTGTTGAGGAAATGGTCATACATCAAGAATTTTATCCAAAACAATACTATTTTCTTTAGCATACTTACTTAACAACACCACTTACTATTTCATCACCAACGCTGATTCCAAATGCATTTATTATTTTCTTATTTTCTTTACATAAGAAATTTGATAAATCAAATACAAATTTTTTACTTTTCTTTATAGTACCAAATTCTTCATAATTATTAGCTATACCCGAAATAAAAATATTTCTCTTCAAATTATTATTAGTTGCAGAATTAAATATTTCTGCTTTTGAATAGCAATAATTGTTTAATAATAATGTTTTAAAATTAATGTTTTTAAAACAATTGTGACTTATAGAATTGAATAACTTACCATAAATTGTCAGAGAAAAAGAATCGTTTGAAAGCCGTAATTCTGTTTCAGGAATAAATTTACTATATAAACTATTTTCTCCTATTGTTCCATCACCAACACCATAATATTTATCATTAATATCCAAATTAAGTGCAGTTAAATCAATTGCATAATAATATCATACTTTAGTGTTTATTTTTGAAGCATAATGAGTACCTAAAAAGTAAATAGGTGTATCTTTTGTTAAAAAAAATGCCAGTTTCTTCAAGCATTTCATTAGTTACTGTTTGATAGTGCTTATTATTTTCTAATCCACCCGTAATTGAACTATATTTACCCAGTTTATTTTTATTAAATAAAGGATTACTCTCACATGTTTGCATAAAATAACGACTACCATCATTTTTAATTATAAATGGTAATATTGCAACACCTTTGTTATTACATCAAGGTTCTTCAACACCATGCATAAAGCCTACTTTAATTAATTTAACTCATTCTTTTTTCATATTTATTTTTTCCTTTATAACAAAATTATAACTCTTATAAATAAATATTTCTAATTAATTCTTATTATCATTTATTAATTTAATTAATTCTTGAGCCATAATATTATGTGCTCATTTATTAGGGTGAATGCTATCAAAAAAGAAATAATTATTAATATTTTCTTCATTAACACCTTCATTGAAATGAGGAACAATAATACCATTATCAATTATTTCACTAAAATCAGTAGTAACTGCTGCATCAATAATATTGTTATTAATATTCAAACTTTTAAACTTATTAATAGCATTTGTTATCGCTGCAAACATATCATATTTAATAATATTTTTTTTATTTTTATTTAATTCTTCAATAACACTATCTAACATTTGGGAGCGTGTCGAAGATGTCGATAACAACTCATTTCCCTTAAATAGCTCCTTTCTTTTTTAAACCCTTGAATTAAAAATAAATGACAAAAGACGAGAATAAAATTCTTGTCTTTTTTTGTAATTGTAAAATTTTAAAATTTTTAATAACCCTCTTTAATACTATTATCAACACGTGTTAGGGAACTAAAAAAGTGAACTACAACACAGTTGTTAAAAATAGTAGCTAGCATGTGGACTTGCATGGATAAATAAAAAGTGGAGTGATACCTAATAAAATATACTAACCAGAAATGGTAATTCTTGGGGTGGGAGCGAATTGGAANTCATTAATATTCATATTTCTTGTGGAAATGTTGGATAAGTATATGGACCATATCATATTTGTCTTTTATCATTATCACTTTGAAATAATGTTGTTAAAGTTCCAATTTTTAAATTTTTATTATCAACTGTAAATCTTCCTTTTTTAAATCATGAACTTGATAATACTTCTCATGCATTATCTGGTATTTCTTCTTCATTTTCTTTAAATAAATTATTTACCTTATTTACATAATTTTTAACAGTTCTAATTTCTGTTGGCACAATAGAATTTTTAAAACTATTTATTGGATTTTTAAATTTATTAATTTCATTTTGTAATATAGATAATTCAGTTGGTTTTAATATACTTGTTAATTTTTTAAGTATATTTGGATTAAAAACACTATATGGTTGATGTATTTCTTTTTCACTAATATTTTCACTATCAAATACTGCTTTTAATGATTGATTTTTATAATAAGTTTTTAAAGCATTAATTAATGCTAATTTAATATCATTACTTGCTAAAGCATAATAAATTCATTCAATAATTAAAGGTAACATTATAAACTCATGTGATTATAATCTCAATTTAGTGAAGCATTATCATGATTTAATGGAACTTCGCTCATATTATCACTACCATAATATTGACTATTTGTTTCACTATTAATTGTGAATCTATTATCATTAATTAATCTTGTAGTTTCATTATTAAATGGGGTTTCTTGCATTTCTTGATTATGATGTGTAATTTCCATAGGTAGTAAATTATGGATAATTTCACTTGCACCAGCAATTATAGTAGGTATTGCATAAGCATTATTAAAATCATTATTAATACCCATTGCTACACCACTTGATATTAAACATCCACCAGTTGCCATATTTGCTATTTTACGTATAGTTTCAAATCTATTAGGAATTAATTCTGTAATTCCATTAATAAGATTTGAAATACCATAAGCATTTAATGAAATATAAGTATCTCAATCCATTAAATTATTATTATTTTTCATTAAAAATAAATCATCTGGAAATGGATTTGGATTTGGATTAATTGAATTAGTAGTAAATTTAGCATAATTGACTAAACCAATTGTTCCTAAACCTAATAATATTTTTTTAGAACTATTAATTAATTTAGTTTTAGTATTTGGTCTTTGATTTAAATTTCAAATATCTAAACCTAATTTTTTACCAAATAATAAACTATTAATTGAACCTAATACTGGATTTGCAATTACTTGACCATAATAAGCACTTGTACCTATCATTGCACTTAAAGGACTAATTGAAGAACGAATTATCTTTAATAAAGTATAATTATTTAATTGTATATCTTCAGAAATTGGCATTTTTATTAACTCCTTCTACATTAGTTTGTTTTTCTATTTTAATAATTACTTTACCTTCACAATGTATATTATCTCCTACACATATTGCATAACTATCATGTACATCACTTACTATAAAATAATCATTTCTTAATTTAGGATATTCATCTAATAAAATTGCTCTTATATCATTACTACTTGTTAAATCTTGTGGTTTAGCAGAATAAATAATAATATGTGATTTTTCATTAAAATATTTATATATAAATTCCATAATTATTTTTTAGTAAATTCTAAATTTACTACTCCATAATATTCAGTATTATTACCAGTCATAGTAGCACTTGTGGATTTAACATCACTAAATGTTGCTTTACCTTTTTCATAACCAACATTACCAGCATTTAATATTGCATTTTCTAATTCATCATTAGTAGGAGTTGTTCCTGCCATAGTAATTTTTCCTAAATTTCTATAATAAATAACATCTTCTAAATTTAATTTATTAATATCATCATATAAAGTTGATTGATAAGTTGCATTTTCATTTTTAGGATTAGTTAAAAAATCTTTTGCTCTTGCTTCTTTAATTTCTTCAACTGTAGGCATAGTTGGTCTAATTAAATACATTAAATTTGGTCTAATAGCACTTGGTAATGCAAATAAACATTTACCAATAATTTTAATATTATCTGTATCATTATCTAATTTTTGTCTTATTTTAGTAAATGAAATAGGCATACCTCACATATATCTATTAACTACAAAACCATGTGTATTTTTTAAACTATAATCTTTTTCTAAATGCATGGCTTTTTCAGTATCATGAATAAATTCTTGTTCTAAATAAAAACTTTCTCAAAATTCCATACCAGCAATTAAACTTGTATATCTTCTACCATATGCTAATGTATCTGCTGAAATTTGACTATAATTTAAAACAGTAAATGCTTTTGATAAACCTAAATTACTATCAATTCCAGTTGCTCCCATTAAATCTTCTCTATTAGTTCCTACAGTAATATAATTTACTAATTTAATTAATTTATTATTTCTTGCTCAAATTTTATAATAAGCTTCTTTTGCTTGTTCTGCATTCATATTAATTAAATCTAATGGTAATACTAATGATTTAGCAATAGCATAATCTTGAATACCATTTAAAAATATTAATTCTAAGTTTTCACCTAAATTTCTCATAAATGAAGCTGTTCAATTTGAAACAATTTGTACTGCAATATCTTTTGGTGATTTCATAAATCTTTCAATATCAAATTCTGGAATTTCAAAATCAATTGTTAAATATTTATTAATTTCTAATTTAGTTGTATAAACATCACCTTTTTGTCTTTTAGTTCCATTCTTTCAATCTCATGTTGAACCTCATAATACACGAACAGTTGCTCTATAAATTGCTATAGCAACACCAGCCATTTCACCAATTTGAGAAGCACTACAAGTTCCACGCATAAACATTGTTGATTTTTCACTTGTTAATTCACCACGTACTTGTGCTTCAAGTACACTTAAAATAGCATTTTCTGTTGGATTATTACCTTTAATAAAAAATGCTTCAGGTATTTTTATAGCTCCCATAATAAAACTTCTTTCTATTTACTAATAGATTGAAAAGCTTCATTTCTAGTAATTTCAACTAATTCTTCTAATTCTTTTTGATTAGTCATTCCTTCTGTTTTTGCTTTATTTTTTAAATCTTGAGCAATTTTAAAATGATCTAATGAATTATTATGTAATTTTAAAATTAAATCAGTAGGATTAATTAAATTATCTTGTTGTTTATTTTCTTGTTTAATAGGTTCTGATTTATCAATTAAAAAATCTTTATAATCTTCATTTATTTTATTAAATGCTTCTTGTTTAGATAAAGATTTATAATTATCAGTACTCATTAAATTTTTAATTAAATTTACTTTTTTAGTATCTTTAATATTTGAAAATAATTGTTGCTCTTCAAAACTATTAATTTTATTTTCATATTCTTTTAATNCGGCAATCATAAACAAATTTTCTATCAATTCCAAGTGCATTATTTAATCCTTGTGGAGTTAATATAACCTTTTTAGTTCTTAAATAATTATCAATTTGAGTTTTATAATTAATACTTAATTTTTCACCATATTTTTTTTCTTTTTCTGGCATATTATATCACCTATATTCAATATTTATATACTAATTATATCATTTTAACTAAATCATTTTCCAACACTCACCAGTTAATTATTGTTATACTCAAAGTCATGTATTTAGAAAGGCAAAAGCATTATGATTTTACTATCTGAAAAACTTGATAATTATCAACATAAAATTAATCATGAAAAACAAATGTTATTAGATTATGATAATAAAATATTAAAATATGATAATGATTGATTTTTAAATAAATATGATAGAAATAAATATAAAGTAATAAAACGTAGAAAACATTTAATAAAAAGTGAATTTGGTATTTCTTATTTACCATTACGCACATATAAAAATAAATTAACAAATGAAATTATAACTCCAACAAGAACATATATTGATATTGATAAATATAAAAATTATACAAATTGAGTTAATAAATTAATAATATTAAATGCAGATTTAAATAATATTACATATCCTATAATTAAACATAATTTAAAAATAAATATATCTTTATCAACAATTTGTAGAAGAGTAAAGAAAACTAATATATTTGTTCAAGAATTACCAAAAGAAAAAATAAAAATATTACCAACTGATTTTATTTATATTCAATCAGATGAATCATATAATAATTTAATTGATAATAATAAAAAAAGAAAATTTAGACATAGAACATTAAGTATAAGTACTGGTTATGATTTAAATAAATCTGCTGATAATAGACATGTTTTAGAAAATAAATATATTTATGTTATATCAACTAGAAAAGGTCAAAGAATTACTAAAAAAGAATTTGGTAAATCTATAATAAGTAATTTAGATAATATTTTTATTGGTTATACTAATGAAAATTTAAAATTAACTGGTGATGGTGCAACTTATCTTAAATCTACTGCTAATTATTTAAAAATTGATTATGCTGTAGATAAATGACATCCATTACAAAAATTAAAACAAGTATTTATTGTAGGAAAAGGTAAAAGAACAAAAGAAAATAATAAAAAATTAAATTATGCTTATTATAAATTATTTTTAAATGGTAATTATTATAAATTATTAGATTATTTAAAAGAAAATAATGCTGATGAAAAAATATATGAATATTTTAAAAATAATAAAAAAGGTATTGAAAATCAAAATGCTATTTGAAATATTGGTTGTAGTGCTGAAAGTGATGTTTATCATTTAATAAAATCAATATCTAATAATAATGCAAAAATTTATTCAAAAGAAGCATTTTTTAATTTATTAAAATTAAAACAAGCAAGAATTAATAAATTAAAAATATTTGTTTAAATTTATAAAATTTAATAAATCTAAACCTAAGTAGTTAGGAATTTTTAAATTATATTAATAAAAATAAAATACTAAAATACTTTATATTTTATAAATACTATGGTATAATAATACCAACAATTAATAATTTATTTTGTCTTTTATTTAAAGAAAATTAAATTATAACTAGACTTGAAATACGCCCCTTATTATTACAAAATACATTAATAAAATTAAATCCACAATTAACTCCTAAATTTAAAATTAAAGATATTGAAAAAGCAAATAACTTTTTAAAAAAATTTAATACTGATTTAAAAGAAGTATTAAAAATGAATCAACATGATTGATTAAATTTAGTTCATACAATACATACAGAAAATAGATATGGAAAAACTTTAATTTTAGATTTACAAAAAATTCGTGCTAATTCTATTAAATTTAATTTTAAAAATAATGTTATTCATCAACTTGTTTTAAAAGCAAATCAAAGTTTTAAATATTTTGATATTAGATTTTATTTAAAAAAAGGTTTAAATAAATTTTGAAAAGATACTCCATATTTTGAAAAATTACGAGAAAGTATATATAAATTACAAGAAAAATTTGAAAAATTTGAAAAACAAGCATTTGAAAAAATTAATAAATTAAAAGAAAAAGCAACAGATTTATTTACTAGTGCAGAGAAAAAAGCAATTAAACATGCACAATTAATTCCATTAAATTCACCAGTATTTATGGGTTGTAAAATTCAACCTTTATCATTAGATAAATGTGCAATTACTATTTATCATCGCAATCCTAAATATAAACCAATGAGGCTTTTTAGTAATCTGTGTTTCTTTGTTTTACAAAGTACTAGTTCAGATTAATTCTGTCTTCAAATTTTATCATAAAATGAGCAATTGCTGTATTTCAATTTTGAATAGGCAATGTTCATTTTTTTGTGATATTTTCAATTGCTAAGTAAAAAATTTTAAAAACTGCCATATCATTAGGAAAAACTTTTTTATTTCTAATAACTTTTCGTAATTGGCTATTAACAGATTCAATAGCATTTGTAGTATAAATTACCCTTTTAATTTCTGCTGGATAACTAATAAAAACCATTAAATTTTCTCAATTTTTATATCAAGATTTAGCAATTTGTGGATATTGTTTATTTCATTTACTTTCAAATGATTCTAAAGCTTGCATTGCTTGTTCTTCACTACATGCTGTATAAATTGGCTTTAAATCGATAACTAGAGACTTTCGATGTTTGTATGAAACATATTTTAAGCTATTTCTAATTTGATGAACTATGCATAATTGATGTTCAGTTTTAGGATAAACTGATTGTATTGCCTCTGACATGCCTGTTAAATTATCACTACAAGCAATAAGAATATCATTTAAGCCTCGATTTTTCATTTCTGTAAAATTATTTAATCAGAATTTAGCACCTTCATTTTCACTAATTCATAAACCTAAAACATCTTTTTTACCTTCTAAATCAACTCCTAAAGCTATATAAACTGATTTGTTAATAATACGTTTATCCTGACGTACTTTAACTACGATACAATCAAAATAAATGATTGGATAAACACTATCTAATGGACGATTTTGCCATGCTTTGACATCATCAATGACATCATCAGTAATTTGACTAATTACGCTTTCGCTAATATCTGCGCCATCATATAACTCTTGCAACTGCATTCTAATATCTGATAAAGTCATACCTTTTGCATATAGTGAAAGAACTTGTTGATCAAAACCATCAAATCTTCTCTGTCTTTTTGTGATTATTACTGGTTCAAAATTACTATTGCGATCTCTTGGTACATCAATTTCAATTTTACCTTGTTGAGTTATTAATTTTTTTGATGTTGTACCATTACGAACATTGTCATTATTACTGCGTTGATTTCTTTCGTGTCCTAAATAATTTTGCATCTCAGAATTCAACATTTTTTCTACCAATCGTTTAGTTAATTCTTTATATAAGCCTCCCTCTTTAAAAACTGTTGTTAAATCNAATAATTTATTAGATAAAAAACAAAATAAATTAATTGCTGGTGAAAATATTACTATTGATAAAGAAACTAATACTATTAGTACTACTGGTGGTAGTAGTGAATCATTATGAGAAGTAGACCCTAATAGTCCAAATATTATTCAACCTAAAGAAAAAAGAATTATTACTTCAAATAATACTAGAATTGTTGATATAGGTGAACCAGAACAAGAAAAAGATGCAACTACAAAACAATATGTTGATAATTTATTAGATAAAAAGCAAGATAAAGAAAAGTGATTAATAGTTGCTACAAGTGTTATAAATGGAGTTAATCAAACTATTACATATGATTGTAAAGAAAATAAAAGATATCGTATATGATTTAATTATGGTATTAGAAGACAAACATTAATATTATCTGATATTTATATTTATGAAGAATTTATTTATTCAAAAGGAAGTAATACTGAATTAACATTTGATATAAATCATTCTCAACCTTATTTAATTTGTAATAGAACAAATACTCCAATATTTACTTGATTAGCTGGAAATACAAGAAACGGTAATTTATGAAAATTAGAAGAATTAGAAGAAAATAATGAAAATATTTATAAAATTACTAGTAATACATTAAATATTATTTCACCAAATAAAATTAATATGAATAAACCAATAAAAATTATTTCTAATAATTTAGAAACAAATGAAATTGAAGAAAATTGTTGAGATATTGAATTAAAAAATAATCCAATTCCAAGTATTCCAAAATGAAAAGAAGTAGGAACAAAAATTAATATAAATCATATTAAATATACTTTTAAATCAAATACTAAATATAAAATTTATTATAATTTTGAAAGTCAATCAAGTAATAAAAAATTTGCTTTTATGTGTAAAGAATTTTTATATGGTGAGTTAAATAAAGAGGTTCAAACTTTGGATTGAGATAAAGTTAATGATAGAATAATAATTTCTTTACAAATGCAAAATGATACCATTGCTATCGTTAGTGACCCTACAAGATTTGGCC
Source organism: Spiroplasma endosymbiont of Danaus chrysippus (assembly GCF_902809815.1). Taxonomy (GTDB): domain Bacteria; phylum Bacillota_I; class Bacilli_A; order Mycoplasmatales; family VBWQ01; genus Spiroplasma_E. The sequence goes on from NZ_CADDIL010000004.1 coordinate 50,051, forward strand.
AACTTTTAAAATTAGAAGAATTACAGGAATAATATTATGTTTTTTAAAATTATAAAGATTATTTTAGGTTTAATAGGAGTTTTATTATCTTCTGCGGTTGCTGGTTTAATTATATTCATTATTGTAAAAATTGTATTAAAAATTAATCAAATTTTTTAGAAAGGTGGTGATTAATATGTGGATACTACAACAATTATTATAGTTGCTAATTTATGTATTAATGGGGGTTATGTTTTAATTAAATTAGGAAAAGCATTAGTTGCATTTGGTAAATCTTTAACAGACCCAAATAAAAAAGAAATTAAAAAACAAAATAAAATTGCTAAATTACAAAATAAATTAAATTCTATTAATAAACAAACAGAAGTAAAAAGTATTTATTAATATTAAAAAATGCCTTTAATAGGCATTTTTACTTATTTATAAACTCATGTGATTATAATCTCAATTTAATGAAGCATTATCATAATTTAATGGTACTTCGGTCATATTATTACTACCATAATATTGGGGAATGTTTAGTAATCTGTGTGACTTACAAAAATAACTATGTTTAATTAATTCTAGTAAATATAATTTATATATCTAGAAAGAGTGAGTTACAGATGGCTAAAAAAGATAATCTTAATAACAATGATCCAATATCAAAAGCAGTAGATTTATTATTAGAAAATACTGAGGATTTAACAACAGTTTTTAAAGAGGGAGGCTTATATAAAGAATTAACTAAACGATTGGTAGAAAAAATGTTGAATTCTGAGATGCAAAATTATTTAGGACACGAAAGAAATCAACGCAGTAATAATGACAATGTTCGTAATGGTACAACATCAAAAAAATTAATAACTCAACAAGGTAAAATTGAAATTGATGTACCAAGAGATCGCAATAGTAATTTTGAACCAGTAATAATCACAAAAAGACAGAGAAGATTTGATGGTTTTGATCAACAAGTTCTTTCACTATATGCAAAAGGTATGACTTTATCAGATATTAGAATGCAGTTGCAAGAGTTATATGATGGCGCAGATATTAGCGAAAGCGTAATTAGTCAAATTACTGATGATGTCATTGATGATGTCAAAGCATGGCAAAATCGTCCATTAGATAGTGTTTATCCAATCATTTATTTTGATTGTATCGTAGTTAAAGTACGTCAGGATAAACGTATTATTAACAAATCAGTTTATATAGCTTTAGGAGTTGATTTAGAAGGTAAAAAAGATGTTTNAAGGGAATGTTTAGTAATCTGTGTGACTTACAAAAATAACTATGTTTAATTAATTCTAGTAAATATAATTTATATATCTAGAAAGAGTGAGTTACAGATGGCTAAAAAAGATAATCTTAATAACAATGATCCAATATCAAAAGCAGTAGATTTATTATTAGAAAATACTGAGGATTTAACAACAGTTTTTAAAGAGGGAGGCTTATATAAAGAATTAACTAAACGATTGGTAGAAAAAATGTTGAATTCTGAGATGCAAAATTATTTAGGACACGAAAGAAATCAACGCAGTAATAATGACAATGTTCGTAATGGTACAACATCAAAAAAATTAATAACTCAACAAGGTAAAATTGAAATTGATGTACCAAGAGATCGCAATAGTAATTTTGAACCAGTAATAATCACAAAAAGACAGAGAAGATTTGATGGTTTTGATCAACAAGTTCTTTCACTATATGCAAAAGGTATGACTTTATCAGATATTAGAATGCAGTTGCAAGAGTTATATGATGGCGCAGATATTAGCGAAAGCGTAATTAGTCAAATTACTGATGATGTCATTGATGATGTCAAAGCATGGCAAAATCGTCCATTAGATAGTGTTTATCCAATCATTTATTTTGATTGTATCGTAGTTAAAGTACGTCAGGATAAACGTATTATTAACAAATCAGTTTATATAGCTTTAGGAGTTGATTTAGAAGGTAAAAAAGATGTTTTAGGTTTATGAATTAGTGAAAATGAAGGTGCTAAATTCTGATTAAATAATTTTACAGAAATGAAAAATCGAGGCTTAAATGATATTCTTATTGCTTGTAGTGATAATTTAACAGGCATGTCAGAGGCAATACAATCAGTTTATCCTAAAACTGAACATCAATTATGCATAGTTCATCAAATTAGAAATAGCTTAAAATATGTTTCATACAAACATCGAAAGTCTCTAGTTATCGATTTAAAGCCAATTTATACAGCATGTAGTGAAGAACAAGCAATGCAAGCTTTAGAATCATTTGAAAGTAAATGAAATAAACAATATCCACAAATTGCTAAATCTTGATATAAAAATTGAGAAAATTTAATGGTTTTTATTAGTTATCCAGCAGAAATTAAAAGGGTAATTTATACTACAAATGCTATTGAATCTGTTAATAGCCAATTACGAAAAGTTATTAGAAATAAAAAAGTTTTTCCTAATGATATGGCAGTTTTTAAAATTTTTTACTTAGCAATTGAAAATATCACAAAAAAATGAACATTGCCTATTCAAAATTGAAATACAGCAATTGCTCATTTTATGATAAAATTTGAAGACAGAATTAATCTGAACTAGTACTTTGTAAAACAAAGAAACACAGATTACTAAAAAGCCTCTTTTTATTATTAATTACATGTAAAGGTCATGATTTATGTCATAGACAAAAAAATGGGCATACTTCTTATGTTCATATCTTTAAACTTTTTTGGTTTATTTTGAGCAAATAAAATATTTAAAAAAGAAAATCGAAATTTTAAATTTTTAGATATTTTTAAAAGAAAACACAAACAAAATAATATTTCTCCACAATCTTAAATAATGTATAATAATATTACTTACTTATGTAAGTAATATGAAATAAAAAGTTTTCAAAATTATGTTAGTTTATATGATTAGATTCGTACTTAATTAAAAAGTTACCAATTAAGGTAACTTTTTTTATTTATATTTTTAAATTTTAATTATAAACTTGTTATATTATTTGTAACAAAATTAGGTTTATTATCAATTGCTAAATATTGTTCATTATTTATAGAATTTGTAAATTCATCAGTTCATTTAGTTAGATTTTTAAGTTCATTTTTTTCTAATTTATTTATATCAAATACTTCTCTTTTTTTTCTATCATTAGGATTTGGAATTTGAGTTTCAACTTCATCATCATTATATAATCTAATTCCATTACCAATACTCATAAATAGAGAACCACCAGATAAAGACCCACCATCATTTGCATATTCACTAGATATAACTTGTAAGAAATAACTATTATTTTCTCAATATCAAGTTAAACCCAAAGATTGACTTCATTCAAGTCAAGCATTACTTCATCATTTTGTTGTCTTAGGTTGTAATAAAATCGTAGTATAATCAGAAATTTTATCTTTATTTGTTTCATCAAACTTATAATTTTTAATTATTTCATGAAGATTTTTATTGTTAAAATCATTAATTTTTTTCTCAGTATAGTAAGGCACATTGCCTCAACTTACTCTTGATAATTTAAAATTTTCATAATTACCTAAAAATTGAATTTTATTATAATCAATTGGATTAGTTTTTCCTAAATTAAAAGTTTTAATAATTTTATTACCAGTATGATTATAATATCAATCATGAATATACGTAAAATCATGATTTTTGTCAGTATCATTATAATATAAATTTAATACTTTTTCTCTTTGAAAATTTCTATTTAAATTTACAAAATCATTATCATCCTTATATAATCTAATGCCACTACCCAATTTTAAATGACAATTAAAATGTGCTGCAGAAGCTCATCATTCACAATATTGTAATCCGAATACCTTCATATAATAACGGTTTTTTTTTCAATAAAATGTTAAAGCAAATCTTTGATTAATATCAATTTTAGCACCACCATCTTTATCTCAAAATTTTTGTAATTCTTGGTGTTTACTTAAATCTGAAGATATATCATCTTGTGTATTGTAAATTATATCATGAAAATTATTATCTCTATTCTTAAAAAATCATTTAAGATTTGTACCTTTTAATTTATGAACTTTTCCTCAACTTGCATAACAATCATTTGTATAAACTCACTTTCCTCAGTTAACCATTGTACCTCAACATTCACTATCAACATCACCTAAAAATTCAATTTTATTATAATCAACTGGATTATTGTCTACTAAATCAAGTAAAAATCATTTATTTTTGTTATATGTATGAATTGATGGTCCGAAATCTAATTGTTTATTATTATGAGAATAATAATCATAATAGACTTTTAATTCTTGTTTTGTCATTTTATTAAAATTTAAATTAATATTTGGTTGTCTTTTATGTTTGTTTCTACTTTTTTCATGCCTATGTTTATGAGTACTTGTTTCTAATTCTGTTTGATAAATAGAGTTTATATTTTGATTTGTTACTTGATTTAAATTATATGGTTGATAATTAATACTTGAGTTTGTAAAATCTATTTCTTGGTTTATTGATTCTAAATTAGTATTTTTGCTAGCTCAATTTTTAATATTTTGATTATCAATTGACTTAGTATATATACCTTTACTTTTAGAATTAAAAAGTGGTACAGATAATAATCACATTTTAAATCAATAACTTGGACTAAAATATTTCATTATAAATATTTCCTTTCATTAATAAATATGTGTTAAAAACAAAAAAAGAAAAAACTACTCTAACTTCAACGAATTAGAAAGGCTCTTCTTTTTATTTTATCTATTTAAATAAAAATATTTTTATTAAGTTTTTAACAATTAAATTATACATATAAAAATTTTAAAATGTGAAAATATAATTTTTTAAAATTTAATTTAATTATTTTTATAATATTCTCTTATTTCTTTTATTTTATTTTTAAATTGTTTTTTATGAAAATAACACATATTAAAAAATTGAATTACACTATCTTCTATATTTAAAGTTTTTAAAGTAACTAATACTTTACTATTACAATCTTTAACATTGTAGTGCTGAAAGTGATGTTTATCATTTAATAAAATCAATATCTAATAATAATGCAAAAATTTATTCAAAAGAAGCATTTTTTAATTTATTAAAATTAAAACAAGCAAGAATTAATAAATTAAAAGTGTTTGTTTAAATTTATAAAATTTAATAAATCTAAACCTAAATAGTTAGGAATTTTTATTTTATAAAAGTTAATAAAATCTATATTAAGACTTGACATTAACCCTAAATAGGGTTATAATATTTATAAAAATTAATAATTTATTTTAATTTTATCTTTTATTTAAAGAAAATTAAATTATATCCACATTTGAAATACGTCCCATTAAATCTTCTTAAAGTTGCTGAGTCTATGGAATTGACTTGATTAGAAATTGCAAATAAAATTGTCCCTTTTGGTAATGATTCTAAAATCATATTAAATGTTCCAATCATTCTTTGATATTCATCATTTATTTCTCTATTTCTAGAACCAATAAGAGAATCAAACTCATCAATTATAAAAATAGAATTTATATAATTTTTTCTAATATCTATTAATAATTTTTGAAGATTTTTTTGAGTTTCACCTAATTTATGGGAATTTAAATTTGGAGCACTAATTGAAAATAATTTTTTATCAAGTGATTTTGCAATATCACTTACAAATGATGTTTTTCCTGTTCCAGGACGACCAGTAATTAAGATTTTAACTGCTCCAATTTTAGAAGTTTTATTATGATCTCCTAAAAAATAAATCATTTTTTTGTAATGGTTCATAATTTTCTCAAATAATTTTATTTGATAACTCTTCTTTTTTAACAACTAAATATTCATCATTAATTGAATTAATCGATATGGTTGATGTATTACCAATAATAGAAGTAATATAATCGGCATCTTTAGTTTTCCCTTCATTTTTTAATTCAATTGCAAATTTTTTTACTAATTCTATAACTGTTACTCTATTTAAATTAACTGCTGCTTCAATTATATCAACAATTACTTTTTTCATTTTATTAAAATGTCCCCTTTCTTATTTTCTATTAAATAAAAAATATATAAATATTAACCATAAATTAATTATTAAAAATAACTAAAAGTGGGACAAAATAAAAAAGAGAAAACATAAAAATGCTTTACTCTTTCCAAAATTTTCTTGCTTTAATATTTTTAATTAAACAAAAGTAATTAATACCATTGGTGCATTATCACCAGTTCTATTATCTACTTTAATTAACTTTGTATATCCACCTTTACGGTCTTTATATCTTTCAGCAATATTGCCAAATAATGTTGGAATAACACCATCCTTTGGATGCTCTTTAGTTGTAATTTTACGCAATTTAGCAATTGCCATTCTTCTTGAATGCAAATCACCACGTTTAGCTAACGTTACTAAAGGTTCAATAAATGTTTGTAATCTTTTTGCTCTTTTTTCTAACAAAACTAATTTTCCATAAACAATTAATTCACTTGCTAAATTACGGATTTCAGCATCTACTTTAGCACTATTTCTTCCGATATCGTTAATATATGACATTTTTTCTTATCCTCCTTCTTAGTTTTTAATAGAAAACTCTAAATTATGTTTTGATACACAATCTTCAATTTCTTTAATTGATTTTGAACCCAAATGTTTAATTTGTTTAATTTCATCTAAACTTTTAGTTACAATATCACCCAAAGTTTTATAACCATCACGTTTTAAACAATTGTATGAACGAACAGTTAAATTCAATTCTTCTAAGGCTTTGTTTAAATCATTATTTTCTTGCTCATTAGTAATTGAAATAACTTCAAAGTTTTTAACATTATCATCTAAATTAACAAAAAAATCAATATGACTCATTAAAATTTTAGCTGCCATTGCAATAGCTGATGCTGCTTTAACTGAACCATTAGTTTGTACACCAAGAATTAATTTTTCATATTCAATACCCTTTAATGTTTTAGTTACAGGTTCAATTTTATAATCAACTTTTTCAACAGGTGAAAAGTTTGAATCAATAGCAATAATTCCTGAACTATTAGCAATTTCTTTTTTATTTTCCTCAAATGAAGAATAACCACGAGATTTCTTTACCATTAATTCCATTTCAAAAAGAACATTTCTTGAAGTTGTTCGAGCAATAATTAATTCTGGATTAACTACTCTAACATCAGTTGGACAAATAATATCTCCGGCAGTAATATCTTGTTCACCAGTAATACTAATTTTTAAATTAGCAATTTTTTCGTCCTTTTGAATATCACCATCAAAAGCTAAAACTAAGTCCTTAACATTTAAAATTATTTCAGAAACATTTTCAATTACACCTTTAACTGCAGTAAATTCATGAGATACACCACTTATTCTAATTGCATATACAGAAATACCTGGTACTGAAGATAATAATGTTCTTCTTAAGGCATTAGCTAAAGTTGTTCCATAACCACGTTCTAATTGACTCACAATAAATTCACTGTAATTAATAGCACTATTTTCACTGTTTAAACTAAATTTTGGTTTTAAAAATTGTTGTTCCATGTTTTATTTTCACCTACTTTATTTTCTTGGTTTTTTTGGTGGACGACAACCATTATGAGGGATTGGTGTCACATCATTTAAATCTTTGATTTCAAAACCTACTGCTTGTAAACTACGAATTGATGGTTCTCTTCCTGGTCCTGTTCCATTAACAAAAACACTTAAAATTTTAACTCCGTGTTCCATAGCAGTTTTACCTGCAGCTTCAGCTGCTAACTGTGCTGAGTGAGGAGTTGATTTACGAGTTCCTTTAAAACCTACTGCTCCAGCACTTGATCAAGCAATAACATTACCATTAAGATCACTAATAGTAACAATAGTATTATTAAAACTTGCTTTAATAAATGCTTTTGCTTTAATAAAATTAGGATTAACTTTAATTTTTTTCTTTACTGTTGTTTTTATATTCATTATTTTTTTCCTCCTAATTAACTTGCTTTTTTCTTGTTAGCAACCGTTTTACGTGGTCCCTTGCAAGTTCTTGCATTAGTTTTTGTTGATTGTCCTCTGGCTGGTAATCCTTTACGATGACGAATACCACGATAACATCCAATTTCCATTAATCTCTTAATATTTAAAGACACTTCACGTCTTAATTCACCTTCAGTTTTATATTTCTTTTCAATTAATTGACTAATTGAACTTAATTCTTTTTCTGTTAATTCATTAATTTTTTTAGTTTCTTCAATTTTTAGTTCTTTTAATATTTCTGAAGATTTGCTGCGACCAATTCCATAAATTCTTGTTAAACCAATTACTGTATGTTGATTTCCAGGAATATTTACTTGCGCAATTCTTCGACTTGCATTGTTAGTATTTGATGTCATATTTATTTTTCCTCCTTAATATTTCTATCCTTGACGTTGCTTATGTTTAGGATTTTCACAAATGATTACATTACGTTTTTTACGTTTGATTGGTTGACATTTGTCACAAATTTTTTTAACTGATGCTTGTACTTTCATCATTTTCCTCCTGTTAAAATATTAGTTTTCTTTGTTTTCATCATCTTTATTTATCGGTAAATGTGTAGTAGCCATTCTGTTACGAAAAGTAATTCGTCCTTCAGTTAAATTATAAGTTGATAATTCAACTTTTACATTATCACCTTTGATAATTTTAATTTTATGTGTTTGCATACGACCCGATGGTCTTACAATAGGAGTAAAGTCATATTCATTCAACTTTACTTTAAATCTAGCATTAGGTAAGACTTCTATTACTATACCTTCACATTCAATAGTACTATCATTAGTTTTTTTTACTTTTTGAACTTTGGGTTTAACTACTTGTTTTGGTTTAGCCATTAATTACATTCCTCATTATTTTTTTGATTTTCATTAAGTATTGTTAGTACTTCACATCCATCATTAGTTACTAGGATAGTGTGTTCAAAGTGAGCAGTTTGCTGTTTATCAGCAGCAACTACTGTTCACTTATCACTTAAAACCAGAATTTTATCAGTTGTTGTTTGAATCATTGGTTCAATACAAATTGTCATTCCTGACTGCAATTTTATTCCAGTGTTGGGCTTACCAACATTAGGAATAGCTGGGTCTTCGTGGAGTTTTTTACCAATACCATGCCCAGTATATGATGTTGGTAAATAAAAGCCTTCGCTTTCTACATAAGTTTGAATGGCATTACTAATATCACCAATTCTAACTCCTGGTGCAATAATTGCTATTGCTTTATTTAATGATTCTTTAGTCACATTAATAAGTTTTGCTTGTTCTGGTGTTGGTTTCCCACCAACACACATTGTAAAGGAAGCATCTGCATGATAACCATTAACAGCAGCACCAGCATCAATTTTCACAATATCATTCATTTTAAAAGGTTTATCATTAGGAATGCCATGAATTAATTGTTCATTAACTGAAACACAAATTGTGGCAGGAAACCCATGATAATTTAAAAAAGAAGGTACAGCATTATTTTCTTTAATAATTTGTGCTGCCACTTTATCAAGTATTTTACCCGTTATCCCAACTTTTATTATCTTTGCTAACTCTTTATGAATAAGTGCTACAACTTGACTAGCGGCTTTGATATTTTGAATTTCACTTTGACTTTTAATGCTAACCATTATTTTTATTTCCTTTTAATGATGATAAATATGATTTAATTTGTTCTTTAATATCACTATTATCTTGGTTGGCATCCACTGTTCTTAACAGTCCACGTTCTTGATAAGAATCTACCAATGGTGCCGTTGCTACTTTGTAAGTTTTTAAACGATTGATAATTGTCTTTTCATCACTATCATCAATTCGCTTAATTAATTTTACCCCATCATTATCACAAATACCAGTAATCTTTGGTGGTAGGAAATTAAGATTATAAATTGCTTTACATTGAGGACAAGTAACTCTTGAAGACAAACGTTTAATAACTGTTTCTTCATTAATATCTAGATACAATACCATTGAAAGCGTTTTATTCAAACTTGTTAATACTTTATCTAATGATGCTACTTGTGAGATTGTTCTTGGATAACCATCAAGAATAAAATTATGTTTAATATTTTTTAAAGTATTACTAATAATCTCATTTGTAATCTCATCAGGAACATATTGACCCTTATTAACATAAGTTTGAGCTTTTTTACCTACTGGTGATTGTTTTGTGATTTCATCACGAAACAAATCACCAGTTGATAAATGCATTAAATTATATTGTTCTTTCAGAAACTGTGACTGTGTCCCTTTCCCTGATCCTGGTGGACCTAAAATAATTAAATTCATCGTTACCCCCTAATACCATAAGTGTTCTTTAGCATCTTTGTTGTCCTTATAATTTAAGAATGAATGTTGAGTAATTCGTCCCTTAATTTGTTTTGTTGTATCTAATGCTACTCCAACCATAATTATTAATCCAGTTCCACCAACTGCTAATGAAGAAGGTAGATTAGTAAATTTAGAAATCAAAAATGGAGTTACTGCAACAGCAGTTAAGAAAAAGGAACCAATCGTACTTAAACGATTTAACATTCTTTTAATATAAATTTCTGTTTCCTTTCCTGGCTGAACACCAGGAATATAAGTTCCTGATTTTTGAAAATTCTTAGCCATTTGTTCGGGATTAATTTGCACTTGTGCATATAAGAAAGTAAACATAATCGTCATTATAGCAAAAATACTAATTCCCGGCCACGACTGTAAAGATAAATAATTTTTAGCAAAATTAGCAAAACCACTATTTTGATCAACAATTTGTGCCACTGTCATTGGAGCAGTAATTAGTGCCGAAGAAAAAATAACAGGAATTACTCCGGCTGAGTTAACTTTTAAAGGTAAATAAGAACTTTTATCACCCTTTAAAGTTAAACCACTACCAGTTTGTTGAATTGGTAAGTGTCGCTCTGATTCACTAAAGAATACAACAACAAGAATAATCAGTAGGAAGGCTGCAAAATAAAGAGCAAATTTTAAAGCCCCTTGAAAAATAACACCGTTATTAGTATCTGGTCCTACTCAATACTTAAAAGTTGAAGCTAAGTTAAATGGTAAATTAGCAGCAATTCCACCAAAAATAATTAGTGAAATTCCATTACCAATACCATGATTAGTAATCTGATCAGCGATTCATAATGATAACATTGTCCCTGCTAGTAAAATAGCTGGAATTAATACATAATAGAAAACTTCTGGTCCGGCTGCTCCCGATCCCGAACTTCAATAAACACTAATAATATGTTGAGATTGTAAGCCAAAGATAGTGGCAAAACCTTGCATAATAGCAAAGGGAACAGTTAATACTCGATTCATTAACTCTAATTTTTTCTTACCTTTTTCGCCTGATTTAGCCCATCTTGTTAAAGTAGGAACAACATCAGTTGATAATAACTGCACAATAATTGATGCAGTAATGTAAGGTGATACTCCAAGTGCAAAAACAGAAAATCTGCTAATAGCACCACCACCTAACATTGAAATTAAATTAAAGAATTCAATACCACTACTATTACTGCTACTTAAATCTTCATTCAAAGTTACTCCTGGAACTGTAATAAATGCTCCAACACGAAAGATAAATAAAATAAAAATGGTAAATAAAATTCTAATTATAACTTCTTTATACTTTTTTATTAATTCACGGGTTGTTGTGAACACTTAGATCACCTGCGCTTTTCCTCCGGCTTGTTCAATAGCAGTAATTGCTGATTTTGAAAATTTATGAGCTTTAATTGTTTTTGGTGTTGTTAATTTACCTTTACCAAGAACTTTAATACCATCTTTTTTACTTCTAATCAATTTTAATTGAAATAAAAGTTCAGGTGTTATTTCATGCTCTTTAATTAAATCAATTTGTTCTAAGTTAATAATACTATAATTGGTTGTAGTAAAGTTAGTAAACCCTCGTTTTGAAATACGACGGTACAGTGGTGTTTGTCCTCCTTCAAATCCGGGTCTTGTTCCACCACCGGTACGGGCATTTTGTCCTTTTGTCCCTTTACCAGCCGTTTTACCTTTTCCAGATGAAGTTCCTCTACCTAAACGTTTAATGTCTTTACGAGAACCTGGTGTTGGTTTTAAGTTATGTAATGTTGTTTCCATAATCCACCTCTAACCATTACTACGCTTAGTAGTAAGATTTTTATTTTTTATAAAATATTCTGCTGGTTTAACATTGCCAAGACCTGCAATTGTTGCTCTAGCTAAATTAATTTTATTTCTAGATCTAAATGCTTTTGAATAAATATTATGAATACCAGCTAATTCTAAAATATCACGAGCAGATCCACCAGCTTTAATTCCGATTCCTTCTTTAGCTGGTTTTAATAAAATTTCACTTCCACAATATTTACCTTTAACTTCATGAACAATAGAATTATTGTTTTTAGTTATCGTAATTGTTGTTAAATTTTTGTGAGCAGCTTCAATTGCCTTTTTAATTGCATCAGGAACTTCATTGGCTTTAGATATACCAAAACCAACTACTCCTTTACCATTACCAATAGCAACAGCAGCAGAGAAACGCAATCTTCTTCCCCCAGTTGTTACTTTGTTAATTTTTCTGATTCAAATCACTTTTTCAATAAATTCACTTGGAGTTTTTGGTTTACGTTCAAAATTTTTACGTGGTTCACGAACTTTATTTTCTTTTTTATCGTGGCTATTTCTTGGTTGTGATGAATTAGTATGTCTAATTTTATTTTCATTACCAGCAGGATTTTTTACTTCTGCTTTAACAGAAGGTTTTGCTACTGATTTTTGAACTTCAGTATTTTCTTTATCATCAATAATTATTTTTTTATTTTCTAAACTCATACTTTTAATTCTCCTTTTTTAGAATTCTAATCCAGCACTACGCGCCGCTTCTGCGAATGCTTTCACTTTACCATGATATAAATATCCACCACGATCAAAAACCACTTTTTTAATTTTTTTCTTAATAGCTAAATTAGCAATTGTTTCTCCAAGTTTAGTAGCAGCATCTATATTGCTTTTTGATGCTAAATCTTTAAATGTTAATGTTGATACACCAATAATTGTATTTGAAGCAGTATCGTCAATAATTTGAGCATAAAAACTATTATTAGATTTAAAGATATTTAAGCGTGGTCTTTCACTAGTACCCATAATTTTACTACGAATACGATAATGACGAACTTTACGAGCTTGTTGTTTATTAATCATTTTCTATTCTCCTTAAGTGCCAGTATAAGATTATTTACCTTTACCAGCAGCTTTTCCTTCCTTACGACGAATGTGTTCATTTTTATATTTAATTCCTTTACCTTTATATGGTTCTGGTTTACGGAATTTACGAATTTTGGCTGCAACTTCTCCAATTAATTGTTTATCAATACCACTAATTTGTAATACTGTTGGTTTAGGAGCAACAATGCTAATTCCTTGCGGAATTTCAAACTTAATAGGATGAGAATATCCTAATGTTAAATTTAAGACATTAGCTTGAACAGCAGCACGATATCCAACACCATTTATTTCTAATTCTTTCATGAAACCTGTTGATACACCAACTAACATTCCATTAATTAATGAATTAGTTGTTCCGTGAAGTTGTTTATTTTTTTTGTTATCATCAGGTCTTGTTGTAGTAATTGTTTTTTTCTCTTCATCAAGGTTAATTTTAATAACATTTGGCAATAGTTTTTTTAAAGAACCTTTTGCTCCTGTAACAGTTAACAAGTTACTTGCATCTAGCGTTATTGAAGTATTTACTGGAATGGTAAGAATACGGTTACCAATACGTGACATATAGTTTCCTCCTTATCATACATAAGCAAGAACTTCGCCACCAAGACCAAGTTTTTTTGCTTGTTTATTTGTCATAATACCTTTTGATGTAGAAATGATTGCAATTCCATAACCATTTAACACACTTGGTAAGTCTTCACATTTTGCATACATTCTTAATCCTGGTTTAGATATTCTTTTTAAACCAAGAATTGGACTTTTACCAGTATGAACTAATAAAAGTTCTAATTTAGGTTTGCTAGGATTTTCTTTAGTAACACGATATTTTTCAATATAACCATTTTTTTGCAAGATATCGGCTATCTTAACTAGTTGTTTTGAAGAAGGTACACTAACTACTCGATGTTTACTGCTATCCGCAGCGCTAATAGCATTACGAATAACTGTTAAAATATTACTTATTGGATCTGTCATCATAATTATATACCTCCTATCATGATGCTTTTCTAATACCAGGAATTTGTCCTTGGTATACTAAACCGCGAAAACAAATACGGCATAACATAAATTTACGAATAACCGCATGAGGACGGCCACACTTTTGACAGCGTGTATATGCTTGCGTACTAAACTTTGATTTACGGGCTTGTCTTACTTTTAATGAAGTTTTTGCCATCTTATGCCACCTGCTTTCCTTGTTTTTTAAACGGTAATCCTATTTTTTTTAATAACAATAATGCTGTTGCATTATTTGATGTTGTGGTAATAATTGAGATTTCCATACCACGAACTTTATCTACTTCTTCATAATTAATTTCAGGGAAAATAATTTGTTCTTTAATACCAACAGTGTAATTACCATTTTGATCAAATGCTTTAACTGATAAGCCTTGAAAATCACGAATTCTTGGTAAAGAAATTGAGATAAATTTATCAAGGAAATCATACATTTTTTCGCCACGTAATGTAACTTTACAACCAATTGGCATTCCTGCTCTTAATTTAAAGCCGGCAATTGATTTTTTTGCTTTAGTGATAATTGGTTTTTGACCAGTAATTTTTGATAATTCAGATACTGATTTATCAATGGCTTTTGGATTACTACTTGCATCTCCAACGCCAATATTAATAACAACTTTTTCAATTTTGGGTACTTGCATTATTGATGTAAAATTTAATTCTTTTTGCAATTGGGGAATAATAGTTTTATTATATTTTTCTTGTAAACGATTCATTTTTATGCTGTTACTCCTTTATTATCGTAATTCTGTTTCAGATCTTCGTGCAATACGAATTTTTTTGCCATCTTTATCAATTTTGTACCCAATTTTTGTTACTTTTTTATCTTTTTTACCATCAAGGATCATTACATTAGAAATGTGAACACTAGTTTTTACTTCCACAATTCCACCTTCTTTATCATTTTGGGTAGGTTTTTTATTTTTCTTAGCAGTAATACCTTCAATAATAACACGATTTTTTTCACGAAGTACTTGGATAATTGGTCCGGTATGACCTTTATGCTTTCCTGCAATGATTTTAATTTGGTCGCCTCTTTTTAATTTAGTATCAAGACTAATAACTGGTTTCTTTTTGCTTGCCATTTATTTCATCCTCCTAAACAATTTCTTCTGCTAAAGAAGCAATTTTATTATAACCACGCTCTTTAACTTCACGAGCCAAGACACCAAATACTCTAGTACCACGTGGCGTTTTATCTTCTTTAATAATTACTACTGCATTATCATCAAATTTTACACAAGAACCATCATTACGTTTTACACCAAATTTACTACGTACGACAACTGCTTTAACAACTTGTCCTTTTTTCATTGCACTATTAGGTGTTACTGATTTTGCTGAACAAACAACAATATCACCGATTTTAGCAAATTTTTTAGTACTACCACCCAAAACTCTAATAACCATAACTTCTTTAATACCAGTGTTGTCAGCCACATTGGCTCACGATAGATTTTGTAACATCTTTCTTATCCTCCTGGTTAATTAAGCTTTTTTATTTGTTTTAGATTCAATAATCTTTAACAAACGGAAGCGTTTTAGAGCTGAAAGTGGACGAGTTGAAATGATTTCAACCTTGTCACCAATTTTAGCTTGGTTAGTTTCATCATGGGCATGATACTTTTTAGTTGACTTAAAACTTTTATGGTACATTGGATGTCGTTTTGAAGTTTCAACAACAACAGTAATTGTTTTATCATTTTTGTCAGAACTTACAATTCCAACAAAAGTTTTACGTTGTTTGCTTGGAATAATATTTGTCATTATTCTTTGTCCTCCTTAGCTGGTGTCACAGTTTTCTTAACTGTAGGTTTTTTAGATGGTTTTTCTACTTTAGTAGTAGTAACTTTTTTAACTTCTTTGTTTGATGATTTTGCTTTAGTTGTTTTTTCAGTAACTTCTTTTTTAGCAATTTTATCTCATTCTTTAATAACTTCTGATTTAGTTATTGTTTTAACTTTAATATCTTTTTTATCATCAACTTTAGCAACTTTTTTAGTTTTTTTGCTTTCTTTATTTTCTTCTGGTAATACCATTTTATTAATATGTAATGGTTTGATTTTTTCACCATTATTAATTCTGATAGTTAATTCAGTTTTAATACGAGCAATATCCTTACGAAGATTATTTATCATATGCGCAGTTTCTAGTTTACCTAACGAACTTTGAATTCGTAAAGCAAACAATTGCGCACGAAGAGTTTCTTCATGTTGTTGTAATTCTAAAGTTGATTTATTTTTAATTACTTGCATTTCCATTTGCTTCACCCAATTCTGTTGTTAAATTTTTAGCAACCTTTACTTCTTCTGTTGGTTTTATTTCTCTAGTAACAATTTTACATTTGATTGGCAACTTGTGCATTGCAAGACGCAATGCTTCACGTGCTGTTGCTTCATTAGGATATGATACTTCAAACATAACTGTTTTTGCTTTTACTACTGAAACTCAATGATCAATTGAACCTTTTCCTGAACCCATACGTACTTCCGCTGGTTTTCTACTAATTGGTAAATGTGGAAAGATTCTAATTCAAACTTTTCCACCACGTTTCATGTAACGTGTCATTGCTACTCTGGCTGCTTCAATTTGTCTTTCAGTAATGTAAGAACCTTCTTCAGCACGAAGTCCGTAAGTTCCAAAAGCAACTGTTTTACAACCTTTTGCAGTTCCTTCATAACTTAAACGGTGGACGCAAGAGTGTTTATATCTCTTAGGTATAGCCATCTTACTTTACCTCCTTACGTGGTTGTTGTGAGTAATTATTTCGGCGATTGTTATTATTTCTTTGATTATATTTTGAAATAATTTCAGGTTGAGTTGAGTCAGTTCCTGATAAAATTTCACCTTTATATACTCAAACTTTAATACCAATTTGACCAAAAGTTGTTTTTGCCTCAGCAGTAGCATAATCAATATTACTACGTAATGTTGCTAAAGGAACACTACTTTCTGAATAACCTTCAACACGTGCCATATCCGCTTCACCAAGTCTTCCTGAAACACGAGTTTTAATTCCCTTTGCTCCAGCACGAAGTGCTTTACGAATTGCTAATTTTTGTGTTGTACGATGTGACATACGATTGCTTATTTGTTGTGCTAATGTATTAGCAATTGTTTGCGCATCAATATCAGGATTTTTAATTTCAACAACATTAATTCTAATACCTATTTTACGATTTTTAATTGTTTTACGAACTAGTGTTGTTAATACTTCAATCTTTGAACCGCCTTGCCCTAAAACTGAACCAACACGAACACAGTGGATAAATAAGGTAATTTGTGATTTAGTTCTTTCAATTTCAATTTTAGAAACACCAGAAGTTTTTAAATGTGCAAATAGTGCTTTTCTAATTTTGTGGTCTTCTAAAATTCATTTTGCTAAATCTTCGTTACTAGTTGCATATCAACGTGATTGTCAATCTTTATTGATACCATATCTTAATCCATTTGGACTAACTTTGTGACCCATATTACTTATTTACCTCCTAATTATCGCTAACCACGATAGTGATTTTGCTTGTTCTTTTTAAGATTTGATATGCTCTACCATGAGCACGGGGCATAAATCTTTTCATAGTTGGACCTTCATTTACAAATATTTCCTTAATACGTAATTTGTTGGCTTCCATTCCATAGTTATTAGCAGCATTAGCAACTGCTGAATTAATTAATTTTATAATTGGCTGTGCTGCGCGTTTTTTTTCATGAGCTAGAATTACTAGAGCTTTGGCAACAGCATTATCACGAACTAAATCGGCTACTAAACGCACTTTTCTTGGACTAATGCGTAATTTATCTAAATGAGCTTTTGCTTCCATAATTTCTATCTCCTAACGCTTTTTCTTGTCAGAACCGTGACCACCAAACTTACGTGTGGGTGCGAATTCTCCTAATTTATGACCAACCATATCTTCTGTTACATATACAGGTAAATGTGTTTTGCCATTATGTACACCGAATGTATGTCCAACAAATTGTGGGAAAATTGTTGAACGACGAGATCAAGTTTGAATAATTTTTTTTGATTTATTTTTATTTTGAGTTTCCACTTTGTTTAATAAATGACTATCAGCAAAGGGTCCTTTTTTTAAAGATCTTGACATATATTACTTTCCTCCTACTTTGTTGCATTTCTTCTTCGTACAATTAATTTATTTGATGCTTTTTTACTATCACGAGTTTTTAAACCTAATGTTTTTTTACCTCATGGTGTTACTGGAGCTTTTCTTCCGATTGGAGCTTTACCTTCTCCTCCACCATGTGGGTGATCATTTGGATTCATAACACTACCACGAACAGTAGGTCTAATTCCTTTTCAACGATTTCTTCCCGCTTTACCAATGTTTACTAAATTATGATCATCATTTCCAACTGTACCAATTGTAGCTCGACAATTACTTAATACTTTTCTAACTTCACCTGATGTTAATTTTAATAATGTATACTTAGCTGTTTCATCACGACCAAGAATTTGAACACTACCACCAGCACTTCGTGCCATTTGTCCACCTTTACCTGGTTTTAATTCAACATTATGAACAACTGTTCCTTGTGGAATCTGTGATAATGGTAAACAGTTACCAACAGTAATATCAATTTTAACAGTATCACTGTTTTCACCACTTAATAACTTATCTCCTACTTTGATTCCTTTTGGTGCTAAGATATAACGCTTTTCACCATCAAGATAAAAAATAAGACAAATGTTAGCATTACGATTTGGATCGTATTCAATTGTTTTAACTGTTCCAACTACATTGTCTTTGTTACGTTTAAAATCAATAATACGGTATTTAACCTTATGACCATTACCTTGATGTCTTACTGTAATTTTACCTTGATTATTTCTACCAGCTTGTTTAACTAAATTTACTAATAAAGATTTTTCAGGGCTATTACCAATAGTTAAGTTCTGTTTGTAATCCAGAACGGTCATATTACGTCTTCCTGCAGTAGTGGGATTAATTTTTCTAATTGCCATTGTTTTTTTCTCCTTCCAATCTCATTAGCTTTGTTCTTCAGAACTAAACAAACTTAATTGTTCACCAGGAGCTAATTTAATAAGAACTTTTTTTACTGCCGATGTTTTTCCAACAAATCTACCAACAGTTTTAGTTTTTGGTTTACTATTAATAATATTAACGTCTGCTACTTTAACTTCAAAAATCTGTTCAAAGGCTTTTTTAACGTGACTTTTATTAGCTTTACGGTTAACAGTAAATGTATAAATACCTTCAGCCATTTGTTTATAAGTTTTCTCAGTTAATACTGGTTTTACTATAACTTCACTTAAATGCATATTAAATTAAAGCCTCCTCAACGATTTTAATTGCCTCAGTAGTAAACAATACTTTTTTAGCATTTAATAAATCGTAAATATTAATACTATTAGCAGCGATTGTTGTTGTTCTAGGTAAATTACGACCTGATTTAATAACTGTTTCTTTATTGCTAATTCCTGAAACAATTAGTGTTTTATTGTTTGCTAATTCTAAAACTTTTAAAGTTTCTAACATAATTTTAGTTGAAGGTTTTTCAAAGTTTAATTCATCAATTACAACTATGTTTTTATTTTGGAATTTGGCAGCCAATGCTGATTTTATTGCCAATCTTCTTACTTTTTTTGGTAATCTAATTAAATAATTACGATCAGTATTTGGTCCAAAAACAATCCCGCCACCTTTTCATTGTGGTGAACGAATTGAGCCTTGACGCGCATTCCCTGTTCCTTTTTGTTTTCATGGTTTTCTACCACCGCCAGCAACTTCAGCACGACTTTTAACAGCGTGTGTTCCTTGACGTTTTGTAGCATTATAACTTAATAAACTATCAAACTGCGCTTGCTTGTGGGGTTCAATTCCTCAAATTTTTTCGTTTAAAGTTAATTCGCTAACTTTTGTTCCAGCGTTGTTAACAACATTAATTTTCATTTCGCTATCCTCCATAATTAACTTTATTGACCATCAGTAACTTCGGTTGTAGTATTTTGATTTCTAACAACTAATGATACTGGGGTTTTGAGAATTGGTTTTTTAACTGCTTGTTTAATAACAAGAAAGCCTTGTTTTGGTCCTGGAACTGAACCTTTTACTAAAAGATAATTATTTTCTTTATCTACTTTAATAACTTCTAAGTTAGCAACACTACGTTTAACATTTCCCATTTGCCCTGGCATTGGTTGTGATTTAAACACACGGTTAGCATTAATAGAACCTGTTGAACCCATTTGACGATGTAAACCTGATCCATGACCCATTGGACCACGTGATTGATTATGACGTTTAATACGTCCTGTAAATCCTTTACCTTTAGAAGTTCCTTGGACATCAACGAATTCACCTGCTGTGAATACGTCAGCAACATTAATAAGATCTTTATGATTAAATCCGTTCATGTTACGAATTTCTTTCACGAAGCGCTTAGGTTGACTATCGGCTTTTTTAAAGTGTCCGATTGTTGGTTTGTTTGATAAAGTAACGCGAAGATCGAACGTTGCAAGTTGTAAACTACTATATTTGTCTTTTACATTTGTTTTAACTTGACTTACTACATTTGGTTGTACTTCTATAATTGTTACTGGAACTAGTTGTCCGTTGTTTAAGAAAACTTGTGACATTCCTAGTTTCTTACCTAAGATTCCTTTCATAATTTCCTCCTTGGAATATGTTGTAAATAATTAATATTTATCGATTTTAATAATTTTTTTTATTAATCTTTTTTGATACTTGATTTAAAGTTGATTTTTTTTCATCTTTAGATTCGATTATCAAAGAGATACTAACACTATTAGGGATAGTAAGTCCACTTAGAGCATTTAAAGATTTTGGTGATAATTGAGCACCAATAATTCTTTTGTGAGTTCTCTTTTCAAATTGTTCACGTGAATCTTTATGTTTATGCGGTGAACGAAGAATAGTGAAAATTTCTTTATGAGTTGGTAATGGAATTGGACCTACCACTTCAGCACCTTCTTTTTTTAACACATCTTTAATTTTCTGTGCTATTTGGTCAATAGCTGAGTGATCATAACTTTCTAAACGAATTTTTACTTTGTCTCCTATGATTGCCATTGGCTATATCCTCCTTAGAACGATTTTTAATAAAATAAAGAACAAAACATGTGATATAATGACAACTGATATCAGTGTATCAGCATTTATACATAACAATCACGCCTTGTAAGTATAACATAGTGTAATGGTAAAAGGGAATAGCAAAATACAAAAAATACAAAAAAAATAATGGGTTTTTTGTTCATAATCTTTTAACTATTAATTTAGTTGT
Source organism: Spiroplasma endosymbiont of Danaus chrysippus (assembly GCF_902809815.1). GTDB lineage: Bacteria > Bacillota_I > Bacilli_A > Mycoplasmatales > VBWQ01 > Spiroplasma_E. The sequence goes on from NZ_CADDIL010000004.1 coordinate 71,488, forward strand.
AAAAAATAAAGATTTTTATTAAAAAAATAATAAAATACCATTATTTTTTTATTATTTTCTTACTTTAAAAAAGTAAAAGGTAATATATAATTATAATATTGACAAAATTTATTTAAATAAAAATATTACATGATATAAATATAATAATGAAATTCTTTTAGCAAAAGATATTTAAACTTCAATTTTGATATAATTCTAAAATTAGTAAGTTACACTTTTATAACAACTATGTTGATTAAATTAGAAAAGGAATTACAATGAGAGTAAGAAATAAACCATGAGCAAAAGAATTTATTTTAACACATAATAATTTATGTATTAATGATCCCTATAATTACAAAGGGAAATGAAATAAGAAAATATTTCAAAATAAAAATCCAATCAATATTGAAATTGGAAGTGGCAAAGGAAATTTCATTATAAATCTTGCTAAACAAAATTCAAATCAAAATTATATTGCTATTGAAAAAAACATTTCTATTGTAACTATACTATTAAAAAAATTAATTGAAAATAAATTATGTAATTTAAAAATAATTATAGAAGATGCCATAAATTTAAAAGAACTTTTTGTCAATAATGAAATTAATAAAATTTATTTAAATTTTTCTGATCCATGACCTAAAAAAAGACATTTTAAAAGAAGATTAACATACCAAAAATTTTTAGAAATATACAAAAAAATTTTAATAAAAAATGGACAACTTTACTTTAAAACAGATAATAATAATTTATTTAATTATTCACTTTTGGAATTTCAAAAAAATAAATGAAATTTATTAGAATATACAATTAATCTACATCAAGATAATAATATAATAAAAAATGATGAAGCATTTATTAAAACTGAATATGAAGAAAAATTCATTAAACAAAATAAAAATATTAATTATTTATTAATACAAAAAAAAATAAAATTGAAGTTTAAACTTCAATTTTATTAAAAAAAAGTTAATGATTAAGTAAGATTATATTCATATTAAACTATAAAGATTTTTCATCAAATGTTACATTTAATTTTCCACCCTGTGAATCTCAAGAAATAGGTAAATTTAAAAAAAGAGTTTTTGGATTATCAGGATTATCTGTTGAAATAATTGAATAAGTGTTAGAACCAATTTTTGTTGTTCTTTATAGCCATTATCAACTAAAAGTTTAATCAAATCTTTAATAGTATAGTCACTTTTACTTCATTGACCGGTTTGTGATCAATAATATGAAGAACTAATAGTATCAGTTAAATTTACTGGATAACTAATTTTTCCTTCATTATGATATGTTCCTTGCTTAATAGCATATAAAACTGTTCCTATTGAATGTGATTTTAATTTAAATGATTGACTTGGATTAGTTAATGTTTCACTATCAGTAGTAGTTTTAGTTCCTTGTTGCTCTGAACCAAATTCAGCACTAGTTTCAACATCACTTTTACCAACTCAAGGAATTTTAAATTCAGCTTTAACTTTAACTCCAATTTTTTCTAATGTTTTTCAAGAAAAAGTATTAGTATTAGTAATAGTTTTAGATTGTGATTGAGTTTGATAAATTTGTTCGGTATTAGAACTATTAGTATAAATGTCTTGAAAAGAATCTACTATATTTTCATCTTTAGCAAAAGTCTTTATTGGTTTTAAAGTACCTTCTTTGCCAGTAAAATATTTATCATATTCTTTTTGAATCAAATCCTTCATGGAAATTGGTATTTCATAATTACCATCTGCTACTCATCCATTTTTTGGAATAATTGTATTATTAATATCTTTAATAATATTTTCCATATTATCTGGTTGATATCAAGTAAGTCCATTCTTTTTTGTTTCATGTTTTATAGAAGTATCAGCAAAAGTACAAGCAACTACATTTGTTACTGTTACTGTTGAAAATCCTAAAATAGACATTAATGATAATAATTTCCTCATATTTTTGATCATATATTATTTTCCTCCTAAATATTTATACACACATGTTTTGTGTAACCATCTTAATTAGCAGGACAAATAATGATTTAAAGATAAATGAATCATATACAATAAAATAGTTAAAGTCAAAAAAATTAATGAAATTATTGAAAATTAACATTATATTCAATAAATTTTATTTTTTATTCTTATATAAATAAGTAATAATTAATTATTTAATTTATACAAAAACTTATAATATTGATAATAGTAATCTTATAAATAACATTAAAAGTAAATATTGTATAAAATATTTTATTAGAAATATTACTTTTCTAATAAAATATTATTGATTTTATTTGAATTTATTATAAAGATTAAAAAGAAAAAGAAATATTTTAAGTAATTAAGGAGAATACTAATGCCATTATCATTAATAACTGAAACCACACCTTTATTACCACTATCAAATAATACTAGCACATGAAGACAAACTATTAAAAATTGAACTAATGGATTTTACCAAGAAATTAAAAATTTAGTTTCGGGGTCACTATGAATATCATCAGCTATTATTATAATTGCTAGTTTAAACATTATTAGCACTCAAGTAAATAATGAGAATATAGATTTTAAAAAGGCATTTACTACTTTAATTAAATGAGAAGTACTTGGCAATACTACTGTTTCACTCTTTGTTTCATTTCTAAAGAAATGTTTAACAAATTTCGGTAATAGTCAATTAGAAAAAACTTTATTTTATAAAATATGAAATAAAATAAAAGATAAAGTATTTACTAATACTATTGAAACACCTAACCTTAATTTTGAGGAAATAAAAACTAAAATTAATGTTCTTGAAGCAAATAAAAATACATTAGTAACACAAATAAAAGAGTTTTCAAACTTATGTCAACAATTAGTTACAAAGTTTAAAACTCTTTTAAATAATAATACTGAAAATGATATTATATTAACCATTGAAGAAAACATTAATAACAATCTTAAAGCATATTCAATAATTACTAATGAATTAATAAAAATTATTGCTACTTTCGCAGTTTTTACTAGCGGAGTAGCTTTTGCTAGTTCTATAAGTATTATAAAAAACGATATAGCCAATGATTTACCTTTAAATCCAACATCCTTTGTTAAAACTTTTACTGCTCTTGAAACTATTATTGTGTCCTTTTTAGCATTAATAATTTTTAAATTAAAATTTAATCTATTTGAAAATGGATTAAAAAATATTAAACGCTCATTATTATGACAATGCATTAAAAAAGTTATTAATAAACCTACTATTAGTGAAACTGATATTGAATTAAAATATGAAAAAATAACTGCTTTAAAAAGATGATATGATTTAAATTTTATTAAACTAGAATTTAATTTAAATGAAATACAAAATATTTTAGAAATACAAACTTTAAATCCTAATAATAACTACAATAGCAATATTTGTAAAAATATTAAATATTTATTTACTTGATTAATATCAATAGTATCTTCAATGACACTTGATAGTTATTTTGGTATTATTACTGCTCAAATAAGTGCTAACAAAAAATAGATTTTATAAAAGATTTAAAACTACTAATAACTAAAGAAAATATAATAGTTGCAATAATAGCCCAAATTGGTTTTTCATTTAAACTTAATATTACTGATTTTTGTTGAGAAAAATTTAAAAATATATATACTTGTCAAGCATTAAGTTATATATGTAATTTTCCTAAAAAATATTATCAGTCTGTTTACTCAAACAATTCAATTTTCCAATTAAATTCAAATATTACTGAAGAAAATTTAGAAAAATTAGTCAAAAATTATTATGAAAAATTTGATAAAAATATTAAAATCTTAGAAAAAATAAATATTAAATTAAATGATACTATTGATACAAGTAATCGACTAAATATTAATAAAATTAATAATTCTCAACTACCACCATTATTAAAAACACTACAAAAAATAGAATCAAATATTTTAAAAAAAGGTGGTGAATATTATGTTAGGTAGATTTTTTAGAAAATAAAAAAGGAATAATTGTTATGATTATTCCTTTTTATAACTTTATTTACTTGTACTATAATTTTTCATATATTGAACTAATGTTTTAATTAATACACCCATACCACGATCATTTTTATAAGCAGTTCCCGCAATATCTAAATGTAAAAATGGTTTATCTTCGCTAAATTCTTTTAAAAATGCAGCAGCATTTGATGAACCACCATATGGATCTTTAGAAAGATTACTTAAATCAGCTATTTTAGATGAACGCATATTTAAAATATTTTGTTGATGAATTGGCATTCTTCAAATTTCTTCATTAGTTTGTTGTGATGATAAATCAAAATCATTAAATAATTTATCATCAGTAGCAAAAGCACCAGTCATATAACTACCTAATGCAACTAGCATTGCACCAGTTAAAGTTGATAATTCAATAATACGATTTGCTTTTCCTTTACGTAAAGCATATGTCATACCATCTGCTAATACCAACCTTCCTTCGGCATCGGTATTATTAATTTCTACAGTTTTACCATTCATTGAAGTAAAGACTGTTTCTACTAAAGTAGCATGACTACCAATCTTATTTTCTGTTAAACAAGCAACAGCTACAAAGTTTATTTTTAATTGTAATTTAGCAGCAGCAATGGCAGCATTACATACACTAGCTGCACCCGACATATCAAATTTCATACCTTTCATTGCTGAAGAAGGTTTTAGTGAATAACCACCACTATCAAAAGTAATTCCTTTACCAACTAATCCTAAAATATCATCGGCATGCTGTGGATCACCTTTATATTCTAAAACAACAACACGAGCATCAAAATTACTTCCGGCATTAACTGCTAATAATAAATTCATATTTAGTTCTGTTATTTCTTTTTGCCCTAAAACCTTTATTGATAAATTTTTAATACCTTTTGCTGCATCTTGAATTTTTTTTGCAAAAACTTCGGGATATAACAAATTAGGTGGCATATCTTGCAAATTACGTGCTAAATTAATACTTTCTCCTTGAATTTCGATTTGTTGTTGTGAAGTATAGTTAGGGAATTTTGCTGTTGAAACAACATTATATTTAACTTTTTTTTCTTCATTGTTTTTACTTTTTAAAGTATATTCTTTAAAAGTACCGAATCATAATGCTTCATATATAGTTTGTAAAAGTATACTTTCATCTAAATTACTCGTAACAAAAGATTTGACATCAATATCCAAATCTTGACTATTATTACTACTAAAATTTACAAAAAAATTATAAACATCATTACGAGTTAAGCCTTTACTATCACCTAAATATAGGTAATAAGTTTTATCTTCAGAAATTAATGTTAATTTATTTTTTTCTTTAGCAATCAATTCATGAGGAACTTTATCAGCAAATACCGCTGTTAATTTTAATTTTAATTCAAGTTTACTACTAACATTAAGTAGAATATTTTTATCCATATTTTCACTCCTAAATGGTAATATTAAAATAATTACAATATATCTGAATTAATATTTTCGAAAATTACAACAAAAATAGATAAGTTAAACAATATTATTGTATTATTATTGTATTGTAATATTATACCATAGAATGGAGCAAAAACTATGAAGCGTTCTGAATTAAATGAAAAAGATAAAAAAAAGTACTGCTGAGATTTTAAGCATTTATTTATTAATAATGAATCTTGAAAAAAAGCTTTACCTGAGTTTGATAAATTTGCCAATCAACTTTTAACTTTTAAAGGAAAATTAAATAATATTGATAACTTTAAAAAATATTTAGCAATTAGCAAAGAAATATCAATGTTAGGGTCTAAAGTTGTGCAATATTTACATTATGGAGATTTAGATCAAACTAACTTAGAATTGCAACAATTATCTAGTTTATTTGCGACTCAACAAAGTAAGTTATCGGAAAAGTTAGCATGAATTGAACCAGAAATCAAAACTATTGGTTTACAAACTATTAAAAACTGAATTAATAATGATCCCTCATTAATGATATATAAACATGATATGGAAGTTTTTTTTAAATTTGAAAAATTTATTTTAAGTGAGCACGATGAAACTTTACTAAGCAAAGTTAGCAAATCAAGAAGTGCTGCTGGTGGTTTATATGATAGTTTGGTTTATGCTGATAAACAAAAAACAATGTTTAATTATCAAAATAAAGAACAAGAATTAACACAAACTTTATATTTAGACATTTTAGAAAATAGTAATCCAGTAAAAGATCAACAATTAAGAATTGATATTTCAAAAAAATTTTATGAAGATATTAAAAATAAAAAACATTCATTAGCACAAGTTTATGAAAGCATTTTAGAAGTAGCTGTTGAAGAAATAAAAATTCGTAACAACGATAAAGAAAAAGATAATAAAAAACATTTAACTACTTTAGAATATAGTTTATTAAGTGATGATGTACCATTAATACTATATGAAAATTTAATAAAAACAGGACAGAAACACGCTATTTTAGTAGAAGAATTTTATAATTTAAAACGTAAATTTTTTAAATTTAAAAAATTTTATAGTACCGATACTAGTTTAAAAATGACAACAATACCAACCAAAAAATTCAGTGTTGAAGAAGGTATTAATTCAGTCAAAGAAATTTTAAGTATCTTAGGTGATGAATATTTAGAGCAATTAAACTTAGCATTATTACCAGGTAGAATTGACTATTATGAAGACACAAATAAACGAACTGGTGCTTATTCAACGGGTGGTAATGGCGTAGAACCCATTATTTTAATGAATTGAGATGATACTATTAATTCACTTAATACACTAGCTCATGAATTGGGTCATTCTGTTCACACCCTATTTTCAGAAAAATATCAAAAATATCCAAATGCTGACTATCCAATTATTTTAGCTGAAGTTGCTTCAACAGTTAATGAACATCTAGCCTTTGATTATTTATATAATAAAGCATCAAATAATCAAGAACGCATTTACTTACTACAAACTCATATTGAAACTGTAATTGGTACTTTTTTTCGTCAAATTCAATTTGCTGAATTTGAATGAGAAGCACATAAATTAGTAGAAAAAAAAGTGCCATTAAACGCCGATATTTTAGCTGATTTATTTGAAAATACAGCTAATAAATATGGACAAAAAGCATTAGATAAATACGAAGAAAAAGCAAAAGGATACTCATGACCACGAATTCTTCATTTTTTCCACTCACCTTATTATGTTTATAAATATGCTACTTCAATTACCGTTTCTTATAAACTTTATGAAGATGTTAAAAATGGCAAAAAAGAAAATTTACTTAACTTTTTAAAAGCCGGTGGCAGCAAATATCCATTAGATATTTTAAAAGATGCGGGTGTTGATTTAACACAAATTGATGTTTATAACCCATTAATTACTAATTTAAAGAAAATGATTAACCAATTATCAGACTTAATTAATAATAAAGATAATTAAATTGCAAAAAAATAATATATAATACTAATGGTGTTTTAGTCCTTTAGCATTTTATTTAAAACGTTATAAAATAATATGTACATATTTTGACTATTACAATTAGTAAAGACTAAGGAGAATAAATAAAAAATGAATGTGAAATTTGATTTTGAAGATATAAATCTAATTGCAAATAAAGGAATAGTTAAATCACGAAAAGAATGTGATACCAGTGTTAAACTAAATGGTTTTACTTTTAAAATTCCAATTATTCCAGCAAATATGAGTGCTGTCATTAACCAAGAATTATGTATTTGATTGGCTAAAAATAATTACTTTTATGTAATGCACCGTTTTAATATCGATCAAATTAAATTTATTAAAAGTATGCATGAACAAAAATTATATGCTTCAATTAGCATTGGTATTAAAAAAGAGGATAAAGAGTTACTTGAACAATTAATCAAACTGAATCTAATTCCGGAATTTATTACTATTGATATTGCTCATGGTCATAGTAATGCTATGGAAGAAATGATTAAATTTATAAAAACTGCTTTTGCTAAAACAAATACTAAACCTTTTATTATTGCTGGTAACGTTATGACAAAAACCGCTGTTAAAGATTTAGAAAAATGAGGCGCTGATGCAATTAAATTTGGTGTTGGTCCAGGAAAAGCTTGTATTACTAAACTAAAAACTGGATTTGGTACAGGTGGTTGACAATTAAATGCTTTACAAGATGTTGCCAATAGCACCACTAAACCATTAATTGCAGATGGTGGTATTAGATGTAATGGTGATATTGCTAAAGCAATAGCTTTTGGTGCCACTATGATTATGGCAGGAAGTATTTTAGCGGGTTATGATGAATCACCTGGCAAAATTGTTACAATAAATGGTCAATCTTACAAAGAATATTTTGGATCAGCAAGTATTTTTAACAAAGCAGAAGCGAAAAATATTGAAGGTAAAAAAATACTTGTTCCATATAAAGGTTCAATTGCTGATACTTATAAAGAAATGGAAGAAGATTTACAATCTGCTATTTCTTATGCTGGTGGTAAAGATTTATCTGCATTAACAAAATGTGATTATGTTATTGTTAAAGGTACTATTAATAATGGTGATGATCGTTAATAACTTTTAATTTTTCTTTAAAAACAATTCTGGGTACCCAGAATTGTTTTTTATTAAAATAGAAGCAAATCAAACTGCCTATGATGATAATTGAATTCACTGTGATAATTGTTTAATGATATTAAAGAATCTAATAATTAAATTATTTTTAATATTTAAACTACTTTGTCTAAAACTTTTTTTCTGATTTTTCTGGCATTTTCTCTCTCCTTTATTATCATTTATAGTGAGCAAAGGCTTTATTAGCTTCTTCCATATTTTTTGCTTTTTAGTTTATATTCAATTATATTTTTAATAAAAAATAAATTAAATAAACTTTATTTAAAATACTAGATAAAAATATATTGTGAAATACGTTTTATTTCTTTATAATAAATATAAAAATTAATATAAGTTTTTTAATCCATTTACTTTCATTTCAAAGTAAATGGTTTTTTATTTTGAAGGGGATGAAAAGATGATTAATACAGAAAAATTACCTTTATTAAAAATAAATGAACATATTAATTATAATGGAATTAATAATTCAAATATGTCAATAAATCATAATGATTCATCTAGTACTGAAAGTATTATAACTTTAGATAATGATCAAATAACAAATGGAAGAGAAAATAATAATTTAAACAATTTATTATTTGATGGTGATTCAGTAAATACTATTGTTAATTTTAGCAATGATTGAAGGGATACTGATGATCGTTATGGTGGAAAAACACAAAAAAGATTAGATATTAATGGTAATTGAGAATATAATACGAAATTTATAACAGGTGATGTTTTAAATGAAAAAATAGCAAATATTAATAATCAATTATATTTAATGAAAGAAATTATATTAAATGATGGTGCAGTTATTTTAGAATTAACAAAATTAAATGAAAATAAAAAAATTGAAACAAAATATAAAATATACAATAATGAAGAAGAAAGAGAATACAATAATAATTTAAATGACTTGGATTTAACTACTTTTTTACCAATAAATAAAGAAAAACCTAATTTTTTAAAAAAATTTTTAAGTTCAAAATATATGTTTTTACCTAATACAATTTTTTTAAATTTTGCTTTCGGATCAGTATTATTATTTGAAGCTAAAAATTATTTTCATAAAGAAAAATTACCTGAAAATCTTTATCATAATTTTTGAGATGTATTAATGAGTGGTATTAGTGGTGTTATAGTAATGAATTTATCTTATTTAAATTACAAACTTATTTCTTTAAAAAATAAATGAAAATACTTATCTTTTTCTTTAGTAATTGGTGGTATTAGTATTTGAGATCAATTTTTATATTTACATGTTAGTGAAGAAAATTTCAACTTCATCTCTTTTATAGAAAGAATAAGTATCTTTTTTACTAGTATTTTAATTGAAGAATTAATTTTTGATAAAATTGCTCAACCTTGCATTGAAAAATTATGACAAAATTTAAAAAATGAAAACTTTTCAAAAATTATTAAATATGGTAGTACTGTTAGTATGCTTCTTTTTGTATCAATTTTTAAAAATATATTAACTGGTCTTTATGGCGAAGAAAAAGAAATAAATTTAGAAAATATTAAAAAAGCACTTCCACTAACACTATTGACAGTAATTCTTGAAAATACTCTTACTTCTTTTTCTTTTTCTTATTTTGATTGATTTTGAACAAAAATTTCAATTGCAAAAGAAATAGCAACCAATAGTATAAAAGGAATAGAAAGATTTGCTAATCAACAAGCACAAAATTATAGTTTTAAAAAATTAATAAAACAATTTAATTTTCAACCATTTAATGCAAACTTAATAAATGAAAGCGAACCGATAGATCATCCAGATTCAAATCAACCGTCTATCCAAGTTATGTAAAAGTAAAATCATTAACTCCTCTTTTGATGAAATATAAAAAAATAACACATTTTAGTTAAAAATATTAACTGAAAAAAAATTTTATAATAATAAAAAAGTGAATTAATAATTCACTTTTTTATTATTACAATTATTTAATATATTAAAACGAAGAAGTAAATCCCCTATCATCGTTATATCCAATTTCATTGAAACAGCGATTGGGATCCATTTCATTTCAAGATACAACATGTCTAGATGTTGAAGGTTGAGATTGCATAGTTGCTTGATTTCTTAATCCAGAAATCTTTTGTTTAATTTCATATAATTTTGCCTTTTTTTGTTGTTTAATTTCATTGCTTCTACTATTATTAAAACGACCACAACTAATAATAACTCAAAATTTATTAGAAAAATTTCGCCCCCTTTATTTGTTTCGGGAATGTTTAGTAATCTGTGTTTCTTTGTTTCTAATTTTTGGATTTCTTTTTCTAATTTTTCTAATTGAGCTTGATATTGATTTAACGTTAATTCATATTTATATTTTTGAAATTGTTTATTCAATCAAATAAAAGGAGATTTTAATAATATTTTTATTTGTGTTTTTATACTTTGTGAATTATAAATTTGTCTTACTGCTGCAAGACAACCATTAATTTCAATATTTTTTTTATTTATACTAAAATTTAATTTTGCAATTTTTTTATCTATTTTTGCAATATCTAAATTTCTTCTACTCATACTACGATTTAAATCACAAATATTTTCCATCTTCAATTTTAATCTTATTTTTAATCTTGCATCTAAAACCTCTTTTTCTAATTTTAGATTTGGACATAATCATCAATTTTCTTGTTTTATTGAAAAAAAATTATTTGCTATTTCAAGTTCATTTCTAGCAATTTTACAAAATATTCTTTTTGTTTTGTATGTTCTTCTTTCTAACTTAACAGTTAATCTTGCTGTTTTTAATTTTAACTTTGATAAAATTAATTTTTTATTTAAATCATGAGCATTAAAATTTTCAATTTGCTGTTCTATATTTGTTCCTTCAACTTCCAATACTCTTATTTCACTATCTAATTTCTCTTCTCGTATCATTTCTTTGGATATCTCTTCATCTAATGCCACTATGTTTTCTTTTCATTTTTTTATCATATATGTTGTTTGTACTTGTTTATTTGGTAATTGATTTTTTAATTTTAATATTTCTTCTCTATTTTTTTCTATTTGTTTTTGTATTTCATAAAGTTCATTAATATTTATAATCTTGTCTATTTTTTTAATTTGTTCAAAATGTTTTTTTCTTTCTTTTTCTAATTTTTGTTTTTCAATCTTTAAAACTATTATTTTGTTTTGTTTTGTTTTTATTACAGTATCTATTTTTTTGATTTCTTCTTTAAAAATTTTTGATTCCTTTCTAATTGTTTCTATCACTAACTTCTTCCTTTCTTTTTTATTTAATATAAAAAAAATCATTACTTTCTTAAAAAAATAATAGATTGAAAACTATATTTAGTTTTTCTTTTACATTGTATATAAATATAATAAATTTACATGATATATACATTAATACTATTTTCTATATACAATTCAATAACTTATAATTCTTTTAAAAATAAATTATTAATAATCTAATATTTACTAACAAAAATAAATTATTTTTTAATTTATATTAATTTTATTATAATATTTAATATCATATACAAACACTAAAGTAGGTTAATAATGTTAGAAATCATAAGTTTTAATAATGAACATATTACAATTAAAGTGAAAAAAAATAAAAAAGAAATTTTAAATGCACTAGGTATTACTGATATCAATAATACTAATGAATTTAAAATATTTAATACTCCGTTTGCTCTTGAAATACTACTTAAATATACAAATAATAATGATAATTTAAAACATATATATAAAGCTCACTAATATCATGAAAAAAAATCCAACAAGAAAGAAACTTAAATGATTATCCAGGTAATCCTAAACTAAGACATTATCAACGTGTTGATGTTGCAATTTTAAAAGCAAATAAAAGATTTGGCTTATTTAATGAAATGCGTACTGGGAAAACACCAACTATTTTAACAGCATTATCAGAAATCAAAACTAATAAAATATTATTTGTTGTTCCTAAGTCAACTATTTTATTAACATGGGTTCCTGAAATTAAAAAATGAACTACCTATAATTGTATTACTATTAAAGATGATATTACTAAAGTGCGAACAGAAAAATATAATCAATTTAAAAATAGTAATAATTGTATTTTAGTAGTTTCTAAAAACACTTTTAAAAATGATATAAAAAATAAATTATTAACTAAATTTGATTTTACATTAGTTATTGATGAAGCACATTTTTTAAGAAACTATAAAACTGCACAAAGTTCAACAATTTTGGAAGTTGCAAATAAAGTATCATCAGTTTATTGTTTAACTGGTACCCCTGCCAATAATCATCCTAGTGATATTTTTGGTATATTAAAAATTATTGATAATAAAGTATATAAAAATATTGATTATTGAGATTTTGTTGCTCGTTATTTTGGAATAATTAGAAAACGTATTACCAATTTTGTAACTATTAATATACCAAAACCAAATGTTAAACCACAACTAGCAGCAGAGTTTGATTATTTAGTTAAAAAAATATCAATTATGCGCAAACAAATTGATGTACGTAATGAAATGCCAAAAATTATTAAAAATGATTTAATTTTAACTATGCCCAAAGCACAAACCGCAATTTATTATGATACTCTTGAAACTATGAAACAAGAATTATTTTATAATAAAAAATCTAAAATAACTTTTTTACAAATATTTACGAAATTAAGAACTATTTGTTCAACACCTATTAATGAAGGAATGAAAGAATTAGGAGCAAAATTTAATTGACTACTAGACTACTTACATGATAATGAAAATGATTCAATTATTATTTATAGTAGTTTTAGTGATAAAGGAATTAACATTTTAAGTAACATTTTAGATAAACATAAATTAAATCATCAATTAATTACTGGTAAAGTAAATCATGAATAAAGGCTTAAAGCTATTAGTGATTTTCAAAGTAAAAAAGTTAAAATTATTTTATGTAATATTAAATCTACTAATGTTGGTATCACATTAGATAAAGGTGATGTTATGATTTTTCTAGATCGTGAATTAAACCCAACCGAAAATGAGCAAGCTGAAAGTCGCTTTTTTCCAACTCAATTAAACGATAATAAAACTAGAGAAATTATTAATTTATATTGTGCTAATACTATCGATTTAAAAATTAGAGACATCCTTAATAATAAAATTGATATTAATAAAATAATTAATGATCAAGGTATTAAATTTTTTCAATAATTTTATTATATTTAATAAACTAAACGAGGATTAAAAACAAGATCTGCATTATTATTAGGAATGAATTGTTCATCATTAATTTCAAGAATATATTCTTGCAATAAAGGCGCAAATTCGTTTGAAGATTGAAAAGAATGAGTGTTATCAATGATTTGTTGACTTTCAAAAAATTCTCTATAATCATCATTATCTTCTTCATCATTTAAACAACAAAAAAGACCTGAAATAAAACCAAAAAGAGCACCAGTAAAACATCCTGAAAGCACTGTTATAGCTGAAGTAATATCAAATTCAAGAATATTTTGTTCTCTTTTTTGATATAGATCAGAAAGAGTAAACAAACTACCTCTAATAATATTTCCTAAACAAGTTGCTAATATTATTTTTTTGGGAATGTTTAGTAATCTGTGTGACTTACAAAAATAACTATGTTTAATTAATTCTAGTAAATATAATTTATATATCTAGAAAGAGTGAGTTACAGATGGCTAAAAAAGATAATCTTAATAACAATGATCCAATATCAAAAGCAGTAGATTTATTATTAGAAAATACTGAGGATTTAACAACAGTTTTTAAAGAGGGAGGCTTATATAAAGAATTAACTAAACGATTGGTAGAAAAAATGTTGAATTCTGAGATGCAAAATTATTTAGGACACGAAAGAAATCAACGCAGTAATAATGACAATGTTCGTAATGGTACAACATCAAAAAAATTAATAACTCAACAAGGTAAAATTGAAATTGATGTACCAAGAGATCGTAATAGTAATTTTGAACCAGTAATAATCACAAAAAGACAGAGAAGATTTGATGGTTTTGATCAACAAGTTCTTTCACTATATGCAAAAGGTATGACTTTATCAGATATTAGAATGCAGTTGCAAGAGTTATATGATGGCGCAGATATTAGCGAAAGCGTAATTAGTCAAATTACTGATGATGTCATTGATGATGTCAAAGCATGGCAAAATCGTCCATTAGATAGTGTTTATCCAATCATTTATTTTGATTGTATCGTAGTTAAAGTACGTCAGGATAAACGTATTATTAACAAATCAGTTTATATAGCTTTAGGAGTTGATTTAGAAGGTAAAAAAGATGTTTTAGGTTTATGAATTAGTGAAAATGAAGGTGCTAAATTCTGATTAAATAATTTTACAGAAATGAAAAATCGAGGCTTAAATGATATTCTTATTGCTTGTAGTGATAATTTAACAGGCATGTCAGAGGCAATACAATCAGTTTATCCTAAAACTGAACATCAATTATGCATAGTTCATCAAATTAGAAATAGCTTAAAATATGTTTCATACAAACATCGAAAGTCTCTAGTTATCGATTTAAAGCCAATTTATACAGCATGTAGTGAAGAACAAGCAATGCAAGCTTTAGAATCATTTGAAAGTAAATGAAATAAACAATATCCACAAATTGCTAAATCTTGATATAAAAATTGAGAAAATTTAATGGTTTTTATTAGTTATCCAGCAGAAATTAAAAGGGTAATTTATACTACAAATGCTATTGAATCTGTTAATAGCCAATTACGAAAAGTTATTAGAAATAAAAAAGTTTTTCCTAATGATATGGCAGTTTTTAAAATTTTTTACTTAGCAATTGAAAATATCACAAAAAAATGAACATTGCCTATTCAAAATTGAAATACAGCAATTGCTCATTTTATGATAAAATTTGAAGACAGAATTAATCTGAACTAGTACTTTGTAAAACAAAGAAACACAGATTACTAAAAAGCCTCATTTTTTTATTAATCATGTTATTTACCACCTTTTTAACATTTAAATTATTGGTTTAGACATTTTTTTTAAATTAAATGCTTTTCAAGCAAGAGCATCTGCTTCATCATTATATATATTACCACTATGACCTTTAACTCATTTAAAATAAACATTAACATCTTTTGCTATTTTATTATAAAATGCTTTATATGCCTTTGTTTCTACTTTAGTAGTTTTTCATTCACCAGTACATCATTTACTAATTCCAACATAATCATGACAAATTAAAATTGATTTTATATTATTTTCCAAAGCTAACTGCATTGCCTTTTGTGCACCCATTATTTCTCCAGCAACATTTCTTAATTTTGCTCAATTTTCATCATCAAATTTTTCATAAAATATATCTTTTTTGCCATTATTTAAGAAAACAAGTCCATAAGAAAATTGATTAATTTCTTCTTTAAAACTACCATCAGTATATGCTATTACTTCATATTTATAGTGATTTTCAGATTTTACTTGAATTTTATCATCTAAATAATCTTGAGCTTCTTTTTTAGTTGCAAATTTTTTATACTGAGCACCAGCATAACCTCTAATTTGTGTTTCACATTCATTCCAGTTTTCAAATATTCCAATTACTCTACCTTTTTTTACTGCATAAAATTTACTTGCCATAATTATGACTCCTCTATTGTTTATTTTAATTTTACAATAATATTAAATTTTATCTAATTAAAATTACAACTAAAAGCAAAAATATTGCTAATGCTAATTAGCAAGTGACTTTACTAATTAAATAAAATGGCACAAAAAAATATTTATTATTTTAAAATTTTAATTTTTAAATTTGGGTCATTTGTTAGGATCATTTTCAAATTCTGAATTTTTAGCAAATCATCCATGTCATAATACTTCATTTACATTTCATTTTGATAAGTTTTTATTAAATAAAGAAGCTTTATAAAACATATAACCCATATCGACCACTTTTGAAGTATCTCACTTTGAAATATCTTGATTAAATAACGAAGCTTTATAAAACATATAACCCATATCCACCACTTTTGAAGTATCTCACTTCGAAATATCTTGATTAAATGCCATTGCTCCAGCAAACATACAACGCATGCTTGTAACATCATTTACAATTCATTTTGAAATATCTTGATTAAATGATAAACAATTTCGAAACATATTATTCATATTTGTTACATTATTATCATAGAGTAAATTTGTAATATTACCATTAAATAACGAAGCACCATAAAACATTGAACTCATATCTCTCACATTAATTATATTTCAAGATAAATTTTGATTAAATGATAAAGCACCATAAAACATTGCATGCATAGTTGTTACATTAACTACATCTCAGTTTGAAATATCTTGATTAAATTTTTTTGCTCCAGCAAACATTGAACTCATATTTGTTACGTGTGCAATATTTCAACTTGATAGATTTTGATTAAATGATGAATCATTACTAAACATATAACTCATATCTACTACATTTGATGTATTTCATTTTGAAATATCTTGATTAAATGCTCTTGCATCCATAAACATATTTTTCAAAGATCTAATTTCTGATGGTAAATGATCAGATACTTTTTCTATTATTACTGGCATTTTAACAACTTGAATTATTCCTTCTCGATTTTGAAAAAATCCAATTTGAATAACTTCTTTGCTATTTATATTTGATAAATCTACTTCACTCGTTTTCACTTGTTTTCCATCTTTGTCAATGTAAATTGTATCTTGCTGAATTTTATTATCTAAAAATTGAATTTTTTGTGAACTTGTATTTAAGATAACATTAGTTAAATTACCCGTAATTGCTAAAATACTTAATGTTGTTAATAATGATTTCATAATTAATCACCCTCCAAGTTTTCTCCAATAACTTCTTAAAATTTAAGAAGATAAATATATTTTAGTATTTTTTAAAAAAATAAATAAACAATAAGTTATAAAAAAACAAAGCATTACAATTATCTTTAAATTTAAATTAAATAAAAAGTTATCAATGTACTTGCAAAATGTTCACCGATCGATAACTAAACTATTTTTTATTATTAAATTAATAAATAAAATAAAATACCGGCACTAATGATATTGCAATTAATAATGATAAATATTTTTTCATAAATTAATCCTCCTCAATTTTTACCAATAACTTCTTAAGTTTAAGAAGATAAATATATTTTACATACTTTTAATTATTTTTTAACACTTTTTTCATAAAATTCTATACTAATAACTTATTAACTAAATCTATTGCACTATTTAAAATAATATAAATTTTAATATATAAAACACTTAAAATATAAAAAAATAATTAATAAAATGATAAAACAGAAATCATGTAAAATGTATAATATAAATTTAAAGGAGGTTAATTAGATTATGCCAATTATTACAACTAAATGCTATATTTCATCATGTGAGAAAGAATATACATTTGACTCTTTATATCGTGATAAATTTATATATTGCAGTGGTAAATGTTATCAACAAGCATTCAATAATATAGTAACAAAATATAGACAAAAATAATAAGTTAGTTTTGGAGAGATATTATGAAAAAAGAAAAATTAATAGAATTGATTAACAATAAAATATTATAAGGTTTTTAAAAATGAAAAAAAAGATATTTAAAGAAACTGTTGATGATAATTATTCAACAAAGAAAAGTATTAACTATTATAATAATTGAATGATTATAATTTTTTCATGATTAACAAGTGTAACTTTACTAATTAGTTGAATTTTATGAATTATTTTCTTTAAAGGAGAAACTACTGATTTATTAATCCTTATTGATAATTTAATCACTAAGAAATTTTTTAAATTCAATTTAACTTTTCCAACTCTGACAATTGCAGTATTGGGTTTTGGTTTCATAATTTTAGGTGTTGTTGCCTTTCCTTTTATTTTTTTAAAAAATAATGATTTTATTTCCTTAATATTAACTAGAATTATATTATGAATATCATTATTTTTTATTATTGGATCAATTTTATTTTTTTCCTTTGGTGGATATGTTGCTTTTTATAAATTTGCTTCTACGATAACTATTCAGAAAAAACTATTTTTCATTATTCCATGAGGATTAGAATTTTTTTATTTTATAGTTTTAATAATTTCTTGTATATGCTTTATTAAAAAGAATAGAAAAAAGAAATATATGTCACTAGAAGCAAAAGCACTATATTCACAAAATGAAATTAATCAAAATATAACTTCTTCAACAAATAATGAAGAAGAAGAAACAATATGAACGCCACAACAAATTGAAGAAGTATGAAATAAAGGAGAAATTATCAATAATTTTAATCCACAATTATACCGTCGAGATTATGCGGGTGCCTTAATGTTTTGACATAGTTTTATTGCACAACCGAAGCTTAATGATCCAATTGAAAGTTTAAATTGAACTATTGTTTATGAACGCCCCACCACAGCAGATGGAACTAATTATATTAAAAATTTAGTACCCATGAATAATAGTAATGCTGTTACTAAAGGTAATAATTTCCCCCATTGAACAACTTCAGTCACTTATGACAGTAAAAAAAATAAAAACATATTTAAAAAGAAGTCATGAAAACATAAAGAAAAAAATCAAATAGAATAAAAAAACATATTTAAAAGGGAGCATACCGATGTTGTCAATAATATTCAAATTTGTCTTAAAATTATAAAGTTAGACGAGAATAATTTTGACTTCAATAGGTAGTTAGCCCTAAATACTGGACCACTTTTGGATAGACAGTTTTAAATTTTTATTTGTGAAATTGGTGGTTTTAGAAATTTAGAATGTATTCTTTCGTAATTATAAAACATAATATATTGGTTTACATCATTTATAGCTTCATTGAGAGAAAAATATTGATTTGAACCTTTAGGTAGTCATTCTTGAGATAAATGAGAAAATCAGTTTTCAGATATTACATTGCCACCAATATCATAAGGTTGTTTTTTGCTTAAAATTATTTGCTTATCAGCAGCTCAATTTGTGATGTCTTGACAATAAAATTCGTTGGCGTTATCTGAGTGTAAAATAACGTTTTTTACTTGGTTTCAAGAGAATTGTTGATTTATTTTTTCAAGTGCAGGAAGGATTAAATCTTGATAGGATTTGTTTGAACATGTATTATAGCTTACAATATTATTTGAATAAAAATCAATAATTACAAAAAGATATAATCAACCTTCTTTAGTATTTATTTGTTTAGTGTCCATTGATCAAATTTGATTTGAAGAGGTTGTACTTTTATAATCTTTGTTTACTTTATCCATTGTAGGTATTCACTTATTTGGATTTTTTTTGTTTTTAGGATAGTTATTTTTAGTTTGTTTTAATCCTTGAAGATTGTGATCTTTCATAATTTTTCGCATTTGTTTTGTTGATAATTCTAGATTTAAAATAATATGTTTGTATTGTTTTAATCATTCTTTAAATGCTGAAAAAATTCGTAAATAGCCATAAATTTGTCCTTTTCTTGTAAAATGAAATTCAAGTAAAAGTTGGCATAATTCTTGATATTTATGTGTACAATTACTAATTTGATTTTTTTCTTTTTTAATAGGGTTTTGTTTGTTTTTTACAAAATAATATGTTGATCGGTTTAGTTGAAGATGTTGGCAAAGATATCTAATTGAATATTGGTTTTTGCTATCATCAATAATTTGAATTTTTTGTTTGATATTTAACTTGTTAATTACTAATGCTATTTGTTTAATTTTATCCATTATTAAAAATCCTTTCATGTCAAAATTAGTGTTAATTGTATAACACAATTGTTTTTCGAATACATTCAAGTTTTTTTTAAATTAATGGTCTAGTAAAAAGGGCTAAGTAGCAAGTAGCAAGTAGCAATTAGCTAACTTGCAACCTATGCATAACTATTGTAATAGTGTTAAGTCTGATGATTAATAAATTTAATATTAATTAATATTTAAAAGGAGGTGAAAATATGACGCAAAGAAAAACAAGTGCTAAAGTTGCTAGTATAGCTTCAAATGTACTTCGTGATGATAGAACATCAGCAAAATCTAAAGCTGCTGCTGGTAGTGCTCTGTCTCAAAGAGCACCTAAAAAAAAGTAATTTTTTAAAAATATATTTTTAAAAAATTACTTAGTATATTCTAATAAGAATTAGGTCAAAATTCTTAATAGCTACTTAGCCCTTTTTACTAGACGATTAATTTAAAAAAAACTTGAATGTATTCGAAAAACAATTGTGTTATACAATTAACACTAATTTTGACATGAAAGGATTTTTAATAATGGATAAAATTAAACAAATAGCATTAGTAATTAACAAGTTAAATATCAAACAAAAAATTCAAATTATTGATGATAGCAAAAACCAATATTCAATTAGATATCTTTGCCAACATCTTCAACTAAACCGATCAACATATTATTTTGTAAAAAACAAACAAAACCCTATTAAAAAAGAAAAAAATCAAATTAGTAATTGTACACATAAATATCAAGAATTATGCCAACTTTTACTTGAATTTCATTTTACAAGAAAAGGACAAATTTATGGCTATTTACGAATTTTTTCAGCATTTAAAGAATGATTAAAACAATACAAACATATTATTTTAAATCTAGAATTATCAACAAAACAAATGCGAAAAATTATGAAAGATCACAATCTTCAAGGATTAAAACAAACTAAAAATAACTATCCTAAAAACAAAAAAAATCCAAATAAGTGAATACCTACAATGGATAAAGTAAACAAAGATTATAAAAGTACAACCTCTTCAAATCAAATTTGATCAATGGACACTAAACAAATAAATACTAAAGAAGGTTGATTATATCTTTTTGTAATTATTGATTTTTATTCAAATAATATTGTAAGCTATAATACATGTTCAAACAAATCCTATCAAGATTTAATTCTTCCTGCACTTGAAAAAATAAATCAACAATTCTCTTGAAACCAAGTAAAAAACGTTATTTTACACTCAGATAACGCCAACGAATTTTATTGTCAAGACATCACAAATTGAGCTGCTGATAAGCAAATAATTTTAAGCAAAAAACAACCTTATGATATTGGTGGCAATGTAATATCTGAAAACTGATTTTCTCATTTATCTCAAGAATGACTACCTAAAGGTTCAAATCAATATTTTTCTCTCAATGAAGCTATAAATGATGTAAACCAATATATTATGTTTTATAATTACGAAAGAATACATTCTAAATTTCTAAAACCACCAATTTCACAAATAAAAATTTAAAACTGTCTATCCAAAAGTGGTCCAGTATTTAGGGCTAACCACCAAATACTTAGTTTTTTAAATAAAGATTAATTATCCAATTTTAGTTTTAGTTTCAACATTACTTGCTAATACTGTATCCAATACATCTTGACCACCACGGACCTGATGTTGTTCTGGATCAATGCTATGTAACATAATAATAACTTGATGAGCAACATTGATTTTCATACGATTAAATAATTTTGAAGCTTCCTCAATATAAGCTTGTAAGGGATTTAACTGCGCATAACCACGCAAATGGATTCCTGCACGCAGTTTACTTAAAGCATCAATGTGATTAGTTCAATATTGATCAAAAGTTTGTAAAATAACACTATTTTCAATTTGTTTTATAATAACATCATTTAATTTTTCTCTTTTTTCAAGATAAAAATTATAAGATTTTTCAACAATTAAATCAATATTTTCTTCAGTACTTAATCGATTTAACTTTTCTGCTATTAAATCATTAGACTTAATTAATTTATTTTCAATACCTTTAACTAATTCATCATAATCAATAAACTGTTCTCTACCAACAACTTTATTAAAAATATTTAGTAAATCACGTGCTACTGTTCTGTGCATATTTTTGATTAAATCTAATAAATCATCAGCAAGTAAAATATTATCACGTTGATGATATGTAGCTTCACGATGCTGAGCAATAACATTATCATAATCTAATAAGTTTTTTCTTGCATCAAAATTCATACCTTCAATTTTTTGTTGTGCTCTAGTAATTGATCTAGTTAACATTTTTGATCTAATATAGTCTTCACCTAAACTTGCAAAAGCTTTTTTTAATTTTTCACCACCAAAACGTAACATCAAATCATCTTCAATCGAAACATAAAATCGTGAAAATCCAGGATCACCTTGTCTTCCGGCTCTTCCACGTAATTGATTATCAATTCTTCGTGCTTCGTTTCTTTCGGTACCTAATACAACAAGGCCACCAAGCTCAATAACACCCTTACCAAGTTTAATATCAGTTCCACGTCCTGCCATATTAGTTGCTAAAGTAATTGATCCTTTTTCACCAGCTCTAGCAATAATATCAGCTTCACGAGCATGATTTTTAGCATTTAAAATCTCATGCTTAATTCCTTCCAAAGTTAACATATTAGCAATTCGTTCTGATACATCAACATTAGCAGTACCAATCAAAATTGGTTGTCCTTTAGTATGTCGTTCTTTAACTTCTGCAATTAAAGATTTAAATTTAGCATTTAATGAAGCAAAAACATGATCGGGTTTATCTTCTCGAATAATTGGTTTATTAGTAGGAATCTTAATTACTCTCATATTATAAATTTTTACAAATTCTTCTTCTTCGGTTTTAGCAGTTCCTGTCATACCACTTAATTTATTATATAAACGGAAAAAGTTTTGATAAGTAATAGTAGCTACTGTTGTTGTTTCTTGTTGAATTGTAACATTTTCTTTAGCCTGTAAAGCTTGATGAAGTCCATCACTATATACTCTACCAGGCATTAATCTACCAGTAAACTGATCAACTAGCACAATTTCACCATCTTTAACAACATATTCTACATCTAATTTGAAAACATGATTAGCACGAAGTGCATTTTGAATATGATGAAATAATTCCGAGTTATCAATATCAAATAAATTTTTTAAATTAAACTGTTTTTGAGCTTTATTAACACCCGTTACTGTTAATGCAATTTGACGTGATTCTCAATCAATTTTATAATCTTCAGGTATTAAAGTTTTTGCAAAAACATCTGATGCTTGATATAAAGGAGTACGATTTTTTGAACCACCAGAAATAATTAAAGGTGTTCTTGATTCATCAATTAAAACAGAGTCCGCCTCATCAATGATAGCATAATTAAGCTGACGTTGAACTTTTTCTGGATAAACCTTAACCATATTATCACGCAAATAATCAAAGCCTAATTCCGAATTAGTTGTATATGTAACATCTTTTAAATACGCTTCACGTTTTTGATTAGTAGACTGATCACGAAGACTAACGCCAATAGTAATTCCCAAAAATTCTAAAATTGGTCGATTTAATTCAGCATCTCTTGCCGCTAAATATTCATTAACAGTAATAACATGAACACCTTTACTACTTAAAGCATTTAGATAAATTGGCATCACAGCAGTTAAAGTTTTTCCTTCACCAGTTCGCATTTCAGCAACATCACCATTATGAAGAACAATACCACCAATTAATTGAACAGGATATGGATGTAATCCACTAATTCTTCTTGCTGCTTCTCTAATTGTCGCAAAAGCTTCAACTAAAATATCATCTAAAGTCTCACCTTCTGCCAATCTGGTTCTGAATTCAACTGTTTTATTTGCTAATTCTTCATCTTTAATTTTTCTCATTGTTTCATCAAGGCTAATTATTGCCTTAACTTGTTTATTAATTTTTCGTAAAATTTTACGATCTCACATAAAGTAAATCACCATTTTTTTCTTTATTATTACTTATACTTATTATTACTTGTAAAGTAATAAAATCTTTATTATTTTAACATAAAAAAACTTAGAAAACTTAGTACCCAAAAAAAAATTGTATTTATATTATATTTTTTTCTTTCTCTTCGAAGTTAGAAAAAATAATTTACTATAATTATTTTAATTACTATAAAAAACTTGATTATTATATGATTTAATATTACTTTTATTAAAAGATTCCTTGTTAATTTCTGATTTTGTAAGTTCAATAAAATTAATTTTAGATTCTAACATTTTATTTAAACTATTTTCATTAAAATTATCTTCTTCTTTTTTTAATTTGATTTTTTTTCTAAGTTGATTTTTATTTTTTTTAAAAATATAAAATGGTGGTTAGCCCTAAATACTGGACCACTTTTGGATAGACAGTTTTAAATTTTTATTTGTGAAATTGGTGGTTTTAGAAATTTAGAATGTATTCTTTCGTAATTATAAAACATAATATATTGGTTTACATCATTTATAGCTTCATTGAGAGAAAAATATTGATTTGAACCTTTAGGTAGTCATTCTTGAGATAAATGAGAAAATCAGTTTTCAGATATTACATTGCCACCAATATCATAAGGTTGTTTTTTGCTTAAAATTATTTGCTTATCAGCAGCTCAATTTGTGATGTCTTGACAATAAAATTCGTTGGCGTTATCTGAGTGTAAAATAACGTTTTTTACTTGGTTTCAAGAGAATTGTTGATTTATTTTTTCAAGTGCAGGAAGGATTAAATCTTGATAGGATTTGTTTGAACATGTATTATAGCTTACAATATTATTTGAATAAAAATCAATAATTACAAAAAGATATAATCAACCTTCTTTAGTATTTATTTGTTTAGTGTCCATTGATCAAATTTGATTTGAAGAGGTTGTACTTTTATAATCTTTGTTTACTTTATCCATTGTAGGTATTCACTTATTTGGATTTTTTTTGTTTTTAGGATAGTTATTTTTAGTTTGTTTTAATCCTTGAAGATTGTGATCTTTCATAATTTTTCGCATTTGTTTTGTTGATAATTCTAGATTTAAAATAATATGTTTGTATTGTTTTAATCATTCTTTAAATGCTGAAAAAATTCGTAAATAGCCATAAATTTGTCCTTTTCTTGTAAAATGAAATTCAAGTAAAAGTTGGCATAATTCTTGATATTTATGTGTACAATTACTAATTTGATTTTTTTCTTTTTTAATAGGGTTTTGTTTGTTTTTTACAAAATAATATGTTGATCGGTTTAGTTGAAGATGTTGGCAAAGATATCTAATTGAATATTGGTTTTTGCTATCATCAATAATTTGAATTTTTTGTTTGATATTTAACTTGTTAATTACTAATGCTATTTGTTTAATTTTATCCATTATTAAAAATCCTTTCATGTCAAAATTAGTGTTAATTGTATAACACAATTGTTTTTCGAATACATTCAAGTTTTTTTTAAATTAATGGTCTAGTAAAAAGGGCTAAGTAGCAAGTAGCCTGGTATAAATAAAGTAATTTGTTCTGGTTTAAAAAATGGAATTTGCAAAGATGTAAATAATTTAATTTGTATAGGCGTAAACGATTTAATTTGATTTTCTATAAATGATGAAATTTGAATAGATGTAAATGATGCAATTTGAATAAATGTAAATGACTGAATCTGACTAGGAGTAAAAAACCGCAATTTGTGATGGCAAAAATGATGAAACTTGTTCTGGTGTAAAATATGAAATTTGCAACGGCAAAAATGATGCAATTTGAATAAATGTAAATGATGCAATTTGAATAGATGTAAATGACTGAATTTGTGA
This sequence comes from Spiroplasma endosymbiont of Danaus chrysippus, assembly GCF_902809815.1. Taxonomy (GTDB): domain Bacteria; phylum Bacillota_I; class Bacilli_A; order Mycoplasmatales; family VBWQ01; genus Spiroplasma_E. The sequence continues at coordinate 97,482 of NZ_CADDIL010000004.1, forward strand.
TAACGTAAAAAACTGAATCTGCTCTTTTGTAAAGTATGGAATTTGAATTGATGTCAATATTTGAATTTGTCATGACCAAAATGAACTAATTTGTTTTGCTATAAATTTTGGAATTTGTTCTTTTGTAAATGAACTAATTTGTAATGGTGTAAAAGATTGAATTTGTTCTAATGTAAATTCTGGTATTTGTTCTGGTGTAAAATATGGAATTTGTTCTTTTGTAAAAAGTTAATTTGCCATAATCAAAATGACTCAACTTGAATGGGTGTAAAAGTTGCAATTTGAATTGGTAAAAATGATTTAATTTGGTCTTCTGTTAAATGTAAAATTTGTATTTTTGTAAACGCTGGAATTTGATCTTCTGTCAATGACTGAATTTGTCATAATCAAAAAGACTGAATTTGCAACGGCAAAAATGACTCAATCTGGATATCTATGAAAGATGAAATTTGCTCTAATGTAAAAACTTGAATTTGCAACGGCAAAAATGATGCAATTTGATCTGGAGTCAATGCTAAAATTTGCAATGATGTCAGTGAAACTACTTGTTCTTTTGTAAATGACTGAATTTGTTCTTTTGTTAAGGATTGAATTTGTCATGGCATAAATGATGCAATTTGAATAAATGTAAAATATGGAATTTGTGTAACATTAAATGACCTAATTTGTATAGGCGTCAATGCTTGAATTTGAATAGGAGTAAACGCCTTGATTTGATTTTCTGTAAATGATACAACTTGTTCTGGCGTAAATGATGCAATCTGTTTTTTTGTAAATGACTGAATTTGTCATAATCAAAATCATTGAATTTGTTTGGGTCTAAATGATTTAATTTGTTCTGCTGTAAAAAGTGGTATTTGTTCTGGTAGCAATGATTGAATTTGATATTTAGATAAAGCTTTTATTTCATGATCTGTTAAAATTGATATTTTTATTGAAGGTATTATTGAAATCATTGTTGTACTAGATTCTACTTGTAAAGTCTTAAAAATTGAAATATTACTATTAATGATAGGTTCTTCTTGTAAAAGAGGTTTAACAATCAATGAATAATTATTAGGCATGTGCTTTTCCTTTCCAAATAAAAACCCATTTACTTTAAAATAAAGTAAATAGGTCAAAAACTTATATTTATATTTTAATATTTTTCTCTATCTATTAAGTGAATCTTACACTATTTTAAGAATATTATTATAAATATTATTTATAAGCAATTTTAATTTTAATGTTCATTAATAACAATAATTATTTTTTGAGTAACATTGTTAATTTTAATAAAATCATTAATTTTTTGTGAATTAACTCGTTTGGCATTACGCAATGCTCAACCAATAGAACGTATTAGATAAAAATTTGTTGTTAATAACAATGGCTTAATTAATGCAAATAGTAAATTAAAATCAGTATTTTCTTTAAACATTAATTGTGATTGAATTGCTATTCTTTGAATTCAAAAATTACTATCATTTATTAAGTTAAATAAATATTGATCTCTAACACTAATATTATTGTTGCTAAATATAAGAACACCAATAATATTATCAAAATAATCAGTAGTATCTCATCAAATATTATGTTTAATTATCGATAAAAGCCAATCTAAGTCATTAAAACTTAAGTTTTTCTTTCATCAAAGATTTAAAAATTCCATTGCTGTATATTGAAATTCACGATTTTTTTGTAAATATAATGTTTCAAATAACTTTTTTTTATTTACTAACGATAAATTTTTATTTCATTTATTTAAAAATAATTTTACTAATGGTTTTCGTTTACTAGTTAAAATTCCATAAAATTCAAAATTATTGATTAAAAATTTTTCTTGTTTAATTTTAGTGTTGATATTAGCATTATTAATAAAAATTGTCGTTAATATTTTTATTTCTTCATTAAATTTTTCCATATATACCTTTCTATCTATATAAAATATTTTATCTTAAAAATATTGAAGGGAAAGTACTCATTAAAATAATCATTATTATTGCTAAACAACTAAATATGCATAATCTAAGAATATGACGAAAATGTTTTTTATTTAAATAATTAATTGTTTGATTTAAATACATTAAATTTCATTTATTAATTGGCAATTGATAATAATCCAAAATAGCGATTAAAATTGCATGTCGTTTAAATGATTTACATTTTTTATAGTATTTAATATGGAATGAAATTTCATTTCAATGCTTAAAACTAAAAATATTATTAAGATCCATTAGTTCCGAAACAATTTCTTCAGGTGTAAAATCAGCATTTCCTGCATAAAAAGATTTGAATTGTTTATTTTGTTTAATTCAATATTTAATCTCATAAATAATCATAAATAAAGCAATTACTAATACCATTACCACTGTTAAATCTTTAAATATATTTACCGCATACAATAATTTTCGAAGTTCAAAACTAATTTTTTGATCAGTTTTATCAATAACAGTTAATAATATTGAAAGAATTATTGAAAATATTGATAAAAACAATGCTAATATATCCATAATTCTAATTTTTTGTGTACATTTTAATTTAATATATTTAAATAAATCTTTAACAACAATATTAACATCAATTGTTAATGTTAAGTTTTGCATATTTGTTTGTATTTCTTCATACCTAGCTTCTTCTAACTTTTCTTCTTCATCAAAAAACATAGTTTTCCCTCCATCGTATATTATAATTTTAACATTATCCGTAACTAAAACTAAAAAAATGAACAACTCAAAAAGTTGCTCATTTTTATATTTTAGTAATAGTTTATTTTGGAGTTCAAGTTTTTAATAAATCATTTTTAATATTACCTACTTGTGGCCCATAAATTACCTGAATAGCTGTACCTTTTTTAAAGATACCAACTGCACCAGTTGATTTTAAAATATTATCATCAACTTTAGTTTCATCAAAAACTGTAACACGCAATCTTGTAGCACAATTGTCTAATAATTTAACATTACTTCGTCCACCAAGACCTTTGAAGATATTTTCTAACATATCATTATTTTTATCTTTATTAGTATCAGGTGTTAATGTTTGCTTCTTTGCCATTTCTGCTTGTAAAGTTTTATGAATAGACTCTGCACCATCAAGATAAGTAATTTCAACTTTATTGGCAATTACTTTAATATTTTTAGTTCCACTTAATCTTAATAAAGCTTTTGAATAAATATTTGCATCTTTTAAAGTTGCAACTAATACTTTATCTTTAGCATTAACATCAATAATATTTAATGCTCCACCAAGACCAAGTAATAAATTTTCTACTTTTGTTCTACCTTTTTTTGAAGACTTATCTAAAGAACTTTCAACACTTTGTAAAGCTAAATTAGTTGCTAATTCTCCTTCTTCACGACCTAAAGTTTTGTAATTTCTTCACTTAATAATGTAATAGAACCCAAAGAAATAAGCAGGTGCCATAATTAATCCAGTAGCAAATACTCAATAGAATCCTGTTTCTTTTCCAAGAATACTTGGTAATATTCCAAAGAAAGAAAAGTCAATAAATCCAGCAGCAAAACCTTGACCAACAACTATATTTAATAAATACGCCATCATAAAACTAATTCCTGCCATAAATGCATGGAAAACAAAACATAATGGTGCTACAAATAAGAATGAAAACAACAATGGTTCTGTAACTCCTGTTAAGAAAGAAGTTAGAGCAGCAGATCCTAAAATACCACCAACCATTTTTTTATTTTCTGGTCGTGCTAACATTCACATAGCAAGCGCTGCAAATGGATAACCATATTGCATATATGCAAATCGCCCACTCATAAACATTGTTCCTGGTGTTTGATTCATATGTCCTACTGCATTAGAAGCAAATTGTCCAAAGAAAATATTGTACGCTCCTACAAATGTGTCAGATCCATTAGTTCACGTACCACCAATTCCAGTATATCAGAAAGGTGCATATTGAACGTGATGCAATCCTGTTGGTATTAATAAACGTTCAGTAATTCCAAAAAACATTGCAATAAATGCTCCACCAACTGTTGGATGAAAATTATCACCAGTTAACTGTCCATCAGTAAGTTGAGCTGTATTCATACCAGCTGCTAAGCCATTACCAATTTCTCTAAAAGCAATTAATAACATTGGTCAAATAAAGAAAAAAGCTAATCCCATTCCTATTCCAACAAAAACAGCTAAAATTGGCACAAAACGTTCACCACCAAAAAAAGCTAATACTCTTGGCATACGAATATTGTATGAATGATTATGAACAACCGATACTAATCAACCAACAAGAATGCCACCTAAAACTGAAGTATCAAACGTAGGAAATAATCCTAAGACAGAAGAAAATAAACCAGAAGATTTACCACTTTCTGGAGTAATCTTTGCACCTTCACCTAAACCTCATGGATCAAATCCCAACATTCCTGTTTTAGGATTTCAAAAAAACATGCCACTAATAACTGAAGTCATAACAATAAAAGTAATAAATCCAGAAAGAGCAGCTACACCTTTACTAGCTTTTGCAAAACCAAAAGTAATAGAAATAGCAAAAATCAATCCTAAATTAGCAAAAACAACGTTTCCGGCTGATTGCATAATTGAAAAAATATTAATAATACCAACAAGACTATCATGATTAGGTAATTGCTTTAAAGCACTAGCAACACCACCACCAATTCCTAACAATAAACCAGCTATTGGTAATGTAGCTATTGGTAAAACAATGGCTCTTGATAAGTTTTGCATTTTGCCAAACATTTTGCCACCTAATTTATTGAAAGTTCCTTTAAAAGTAAAAGTAGGATTTTTCTTATCCTCAGGAGATGTTTGTTTACTATGAAAAAATTTACTCATTTTCTCACCTCTATTCTATATTGTTTTATACAGATAAAAATATTATATATATATATAATAGTAAAAACAATAATAAAATAAATAAAAATGATTTTTTTACTACTATAATAGTAATTTCGGAGAAATTTTATAATATATATAGGTATTATCAATAACTACTATAAATTTTAATAATATATTGTAATTAAAAAAATAGTAAGTATTTTAAAACACTTACTATTTTTATTTTTTTAATTTTAAGTATTAATTTAAATTAAACCAAATATCTAAACCAATAAATTTAATAATTAACGTACCAATACAATAAGTAAAAACTAAAGTTGTTAACATATATAAAATTCATGATTCTTTTATTCTTTTATGATCAAGAAATTTATTAAAAGGAATTGCTTTTACAGCAAATCCGCTAGCAATAAAACTAAAAAGATAAATACTTATTTCAATTATTCATTTTATTAAATGTGAATCATGCATATTTATTAACCTCCACTAACCCTTTTAATACGCTCATCAAATACCTTTGTTTCTTGCTCTTTTAAAATTGATGTATATTCAACTTTATCACTAATAATACGAACCATATGTAAATCAGTTACCAAAAGTCCACCAGAAATTGTTAAATTACGAATTTTTTCTTTAATTTTAAATGACATTTTCGATATTTGAATATTAGCAATCAAAGGTGTATGCCATTCAAGAATACCAACATATCCTTCAGTTGTTTTAACATTAACTCACTGTACTTCTCCATCGAAAAAAATACCATCAGGAGTAATAATTTTAAGATTTAATGCCATACTATCACCTTCAATTATCTCAATTTCTTTGCCTTTTCAATTGCTTGTTCAATACTTCCTACATATAAAAACGCTTGCTCTGGTAAATGATCACATTCACCATCTAAAATTTGTTTAAAACTATTAACAGTTTGACTAATCGGAATATAAATACCATTTAAACCCGAAAATTTTTCAGCAACATGAAATGGTTGTGAACAAAAATTACGAATTCTTCTTGCTCTAGCTACTATTTTCTTATCTTCTTCACTCAACTCATCCATTCCTAAAATACCAATAATTGGTTCTAATTCAGAAAAACGTTGAATTGTTTCAATAACTCTTTGCGCAACATCATAATGCTCCTGACCAACAATAGCAGGATCTAACATTCTTGATGAAGATTGTAAAGGATGAACAGCAGGATAAAGCCCTAAAGCAGCAATATTACGATCTAAAACAATTTTGGCATCCAAGTGAGTAAATGTTGTCGCAGGAGCTGGATCAGTTAAATCATCAGCTGGTACATATACTGCTTGTACAGATGTAATAGAACCACGTGTTGTTGATACAATACGTTCTTGTAAAGCACCCATTTCTGTCGATAATGTTGGTTGGTACCCTACTGCTGAAGGCATTCTTCCTAATAAAGCTGATACTTCACTACCAGCTTGTGTAAAACGAAATATATTATCAATAAATAATAATACATCTTGTTGTTTTTCATCACGGAAGAATTCAGCAATTGTTAAACCAGTTAATGCAACACGCATTCTAGCACCTGGTGGTTCTGACATTTGACCAAACACTAAAGCAGTTTTACTAATAACACCTGACTCTTGCATTTCATAATATAAATCATTACCCTCACGTGTTCTTTCGCCAACTCCTGAAAAGACAGAAATACCACCATGTTCTTTAGCTATGTTATTAATTAATTCTTGAATTAAAACTGTTTTACCAACTCCAGCTCCACCAAATAAACCAATTTTTCCACCTTTAGCATAAGGTGCTAATAAATCAATAACTTTAATTCCTGTTTCTAAAATTTCAGATTTTGATTGTAATTCATCAAAACTAGGAGGTGTACGATGAATAGGATATTTTAATTTAGTTTTAAGTTCTTTACCATCATCAATGACTTCACCCAATACATTAAAAAGTCTACCCAAAACTTCTTCACCAACAGGAACACTAATTGGTATTTCTAAATCAACTGCTTCAAGACCACGTAGTAATCCTTCAGTTGGAGCCATTGAAATACAACGAACACTATCATCACCAATATGTTTTGCAACTTCAACAATTAATTTTTGACCATTATTTTCAATACTAATAGCATTATTTAAATTAGGTAAACTATTATCATTAAAACGAATATCAATAACTGGACCTAAAATTTGAACAATTTTTCCAATATTTCGTTTAGTTGGTAATTGTTTACTAGTTTTAACACTTTCTTTGCTATTAACTACTTTTTTAGTCACTTTTGCTTTTACTTTAGCAATAACTTTAGTGTTATCTTTTTTTAAAGAGTTTTTATCACTAACATTTTTTTCTTTAATTGTTATAGATTTTTTACTAGTTGCATTTTTCATTTTAGTTTACTCCTTTATTATGATGATTGGGCATCAGCGCCACCAATAATTTCTGAAATTTCTTGGGTAATAGCACCTTGACGGGCACGATTATAACTTACTAATAATTTATCTTTCATTTCTTTGGCATTATTTGAAGCATTTTCCATTGCTAATCTTCGTAATGCTTGCTCTGACACTTGTGATTCTACTAATGCACCATAAACAATGGCACCAACATATAAAGGAATAGCACTATTAATAATAGTATTAGCGTCTGGTTCAAAATCGGTTTGAATTAAATTACTTTCTTGATTAGTTTTAATAGAAACAATTGGTAATAAATCAATAATTGTTGGAATTGTTGTTACCGTATTTACATATTTTGTATATGCAATTTTAATAGCATCAGTTTCTTTATTATTAAACTTAGAAAGTAACAACAAAGATATCTCTTGCGAATCATTATATGATGATTGAATGTTAATTTCAGTATAAGATTGCATAATTTTACAATGATGATTAGTAAAGTATGAAACTCCTTTACTACCAATAACAACTATTTCATCTTGTGGTTGATATTGTTCTAGTACTAATTTATTTAAATTATTATTAAAACCACCACATAATCCTAAATTAGAATTAAAAACGACTCATATTGTTTTATTAATAACTTGATCTTTTGTTTTTAAATAAATTGAATTACTTAATTTAGGTATTAGTTGATTGAATGTATCATAAACTTCAGAATAATAAGGTTTAATCATCTCAATTCTTTTACCTACTTTTTTTAATTTAGCTGTTGATACTAGTTGCATTGCTTTAGTAATTTTATAACTAGCATTAACAGATTTAATTTTTTGTCTAATTTGTTCCATGCTTTGAGCCATGATATTTCACCTTACCTTCCTAAATACATTATTTGAATGTTTTAATTAATGTTTCCCATTCTTCAAAACTACCATATATTTTAGGATTATAGTCATTTAGCTTATTGGTCAAATTATAAACAACCTGCATAATGCCTTGACTAATGCTCACTTGTAACTCTTCACTAAACGCTTGATCTTGCTGTAATTTTAAATAACTTTTTCGTTGTTGTTTTTGAAAATAAGTTATTACTTCCTTTTTAAAAGAATCCATCATTTCTACTGGTAATCATTTAATTGCCTTATTTTTAATTGCTAATAAAATAATTGCTTGATCAATTTGATTTAATGGTTCATTTTGTTTTTGTTTTAAAATTTCAATGGCACGTTTACCATGTTCAATAACAGCTCTAGTATTTTCATCTAAATCAGAACCAAATTGTGAAAAAGCTTGTAATTCACGAAATTGTGCTAATTCTAATTTTAATGTTCCACCTGCTTGTTTTATTGCTTTAATTTGTGCTGATGAACCTACCCGTGAAACTGATAAACCTACATCAACTGCTGGACGAATTCCGGCATTAAATAATTCTGACATTAAAAAAATTTGACCATCAGTAATTGAAATAACATTAGTAGGAATATATGCAGAAATATCACCGGCTTGTGTTTCAATAATAGGTAAGGCAGTAATACTGCCACCACCATGTTTTTCATTTAATTTAGCTGCACGCTCTAATAAACGTGAATGAAGATAAAAAACATCTCCTGGATAAGCTTCTCTTCCTGGTGGTCGTCTTAATAATAAGGAAATAGCACGATAGGCCACTGCATGTTTACTCAAATCATCATAAACAATTAAGACATCTTTACCTTCTTCCATTCATTCTTCGGCAATAGTTACTCCTGTATAAGGAGCAATATATTGCAAAGGAGCAACTTCACTAGCAGTAGCAGCAACAATAGTTGTATACTCCATTGCCCCTAGTTGTGTTAATTTATCAACAATTTGAGCAACAGTTGAAGCTTTTTGACCAATAGCAACATAAACACAAAAGACATTTTTACCCTTTTGATTAATAATAGTATCAATAGCAATCGTTGTTTTTCCAGTTTGACGATCACCAATTATTAACTCTCTTTGACCTTTGCCAATCGGAATCATTGCATCAATTGATAATAATCCTGTTGCTAAAGGTTCTGATACAGATTTTCTAGTCATCACACCCAGCGCTATTCTTTCAATCGGTCTAGTTTTCGTAGTTTTAATTGGACCTTTACCATCAATCTTTTGCCCTAGTGCATTAACAACTCTTCCTAAAAGCATATTACCAACTGGTGTTTCAACAACATTACCTGTTCTACTAACAATATCTCCTTCTTTGATACCTGTGTCATCCCCCATTAAAGTAACACCAACAGCAGTTTCTTCTAAACTAAAAACCATACCATAAATATTACTTTTAGGAAAAAATACTAATTCACCATTAACAGCCTTATCTAAACCATGAATTAGCGCAATTCCATCACCGACAGTAACAACAATGCCTTCCTCATTAGCACTAATTTTTTTACCATAATTTTTAATTTGGCTTTTTATAATTTCTGAAATTTGATTAACCTTTAAGGACATTTGTTTTACCTCTATTCATGACTTAATAATTCTTGTTTTAATTGATCAATTTGACCTTTAACGGAACCATCAAAAACTTGATTCCGTACTTTAACTTTAATGCCACCAATTAATGATTTATCAATCTTGTTAACGACTTTAATCTTATGTTTAATGACTTTCTCAATTTTCAATTTTATTTGATTTATTTGTTGGTTTGAAAGTTCTATTACTGAATAAATAATGCCATAGTTTACATCTTGATATTCATTACATAATTTGCGAAATTCTTTTAAAATGAAACGAACACACTGGAAATGATGTTCATCAATCAACAAAAAGAAAAAATTTAACATATATGGTTCAATATGATTTTTAAAAGTTTCACTAATAATTTCTTTACGTGTTTCAATAGTTATATTACTACTACTAGTAATATCAATAAATTCTGGATAAGTAGTAAAAATATCAATTAATTTATTACTTTCTTCAGCAAATTGAGTAATTTTTTTTATTTCTCTTGCTAATTGAAAAAGACCATTACTTCATTGATTAGCTAATCCTTCATCTATCATTTAACTTCACCACTATTCCAAATTCTTAATAAAATCAGTAATTAATTGTTCATGTTTTTTAGCATTCATTTCAGCACCAATAATTTTTTTAGCTGCTTCTAATGCTACTACTTTGATTTCTTCGTTAATCTTTGCTTCTGCCTCTTTACGAGCACGAACTAAATCACGATTTGATTGATTAGTAATACGCATACTCTCTTCTTGCGCTTTATCAATAATTTGTTTACGCTTATTGTAACCATCATTTTGTGCATTAGCAATAATTTCCTGAGCTTCAATTTTAGCAGCTTTTAATATTTGACTAGCTTTACCACGATCTTGATTAGCTAATGATTGCTTGCAAGCAGCATCATCAAGTTTTTCTTTAATTACTAAATGTCGCGAATGTAAAGCCTTACGAAACGGAGCATAAACTCATCTTCAAAGTACCATTAATAAAATTAATGTTGCAAAAATATGAGCAATAAAAACAGAAAGATTGGGAAATAATTGATTAACAATATCATCACCTGATACTAAATCATTGAAATTAAAATTCATAAAATCACCTACTTTTTAATATTTTTAATACCTTATGATGCTACAAATATTAAAATTAGAGAAACAACTAAACCATAAATAGCACCTGATTCGGCAATAGCTGCACCAATAACAAATTGTGTTCTAATTTTAGATTCTACTTCAGGATTACGAGCAACCGCTTCAACAGCTTTACCAGCAGCAAAACCTTGACCAATTCCACTTCCTGCACAAGAAATAGTTGAAATTCCAGCTCCAACAAACTTTAAACTCACTAAAGAATTAGGATCGGTTGCTAAATGATTAAAAAAATGAAAGACATGTGTCATTACTATTGTTAATAGTTCCATAATAAATAAATTCTCCTTTTTGTGTTTTATTTTTTTTCCATAATTGAACGTTCGGTATAAATTTCTTCTTCATGATTTATTGCTTGTTGTTTACGAAGTTTTTTTGGTAATTTAATAGTAAGTTCTCCCTTATGATAACTTCCTTCTTCCATTTGTAATTTCCAATAAACAAGAGTTAAGGTGCCAAAAATTAAGGCTTGAATACTTCCAGCAAATAAATCAAAATAAATATGTAAGAATGGTCCAATTACACCAATTAATAAATTCATCTGACCAATAATTGGGATATTACTTCAAATATTAGCAGTTACCCCATAAAGCATTGCCAAAATAATACTTCCACCTAAAATATTACCAAATAAACGAAAAGATAAAGAAATCAAAGGTGCAAATTGAGTAATTAATTCTAGAGGGTTAATAATAAATTTTTTAAAAAATAAAAGTTTCTGAAATTTAATAGCAATATAATATATTCCAATAAAAGTAACTAATGCCATTGATAAAGTAACAGTATACATTGATGACTGTGGTTCAAGACCAATAATCGATAATCAATTACCAATTAAAATATAACCCATTACATATAACAAATAAACTGTCAGGTTTTTATACTTTACGCCAAGAACATCAACAACAATTTTTTCAACTGATTTAATTATTAATTCAACAACTAAAACAATACCTCTTGGATCTTCATCAGGCTTCATTCGTTTTACTTTATAATAATAAATATAACTAATAACACTGATAAAGACTGTTGTTATCAAAATTGTTACCAATTGTGGCATAATTTGTAAATAATTCCAACTTTCCAATCCAGCTAAAGTTTCCATTTAAATTCCTTCTTTTAAGTTATTTTTTTGATATACACATAATGTTGCAGTAATAGTAGCAACCATTAATATTGACATTCCGGCAATTATAGTAAAAATATTAGCAAAGTTAAAGAAAATATTCAAAACTATAATTGAACCATAAATTAACATTCTTAATAAGAATCCAAAATATGCTAAGGTTTGTTTTAAATGTATTCCGCTGGTTAATCATTTTGACGATAAATATAAAAAGCATAACCCAATCATACTTCCTATAAAACCAATATTAAATCCAGCAATTAATAACCAATGGTTTGTATTAATTATAACAGTTATAATTAATCCTACATTAATTAATAATCAATAGCATAACATTGTAAAAAGTATTGAAAGAAAAAGGTTATTTCTAATTTTTTCCATTAAAATATTTATTTAGTTCCAAAAATTCGATCACCAGCATCACCCAATCCAGGTACAATATAACCATCATCATTTAATTCTTTATCCAACGCTGCTAAAAAAATCTTAACTTCAGGATGATTATGATTAATTTTCTTAATAGCTACTGGTGCTCCTACAATGGAAACTAAAGTAATATTTTTAAAACCTACTTTTTTTAATTCTTTAATAGCAGCGTCAGCAGTACCACCAGTAGCAAGCATTGGATCTAAGATAAATACTAATGCATCACTTATATTTTTAATATTTTTGGGATATTTAAAAAAATATTTTTGTGGTTTTAAAGTTTCTTCATCACGATAAAGACCAACATGACTAATAATTGCATTAGGTACTACATACTCAAATCCATTTGTCATCCCTAATCCTGCTCTTAAAATCGGAGAAAGAATGATTGTCTTGGTTAATGTTTTACCAATAACTTTAGTAATGGGTGTTTCAACTTCAATTTCATCAAGAGGAATATCTTTAAATACTTCATAAGCCATTAACGTTGCAATTTCGCTTAAATTCTCTTTGAAATCTTTTTTTTGGGTTAAGTGATTTCTAATTCTTGTTAATTTATCTTGTATTAAAGGATGATTAACAATAAACAGATTTTTACTACTTTCCACTAAAAACACTCCTTTATCTTTAATGCGTATATTTTCAATAATTTAAAATATATACTAATATGAAATTTTACGCCTTTTAATTTATAAATCAATAAAATAACAATAAAAATAGCGAAAAAAGATAAAAGATTTATTCAAAAATTATTTTTTTAATTGTTAATAACATTCTTATAGTTCAAAATTAACTAAATAAAAATATAATTTATAAATTTTATTTTAATAACTTTGTTTTTATTTTAAAAAATTATAATCTAAAATATAAATTTAATAAATTTCTTTTATTGATATAGAAAATTATATATTTACAATAAACTATTAATAGTAATTTTTGTCTTATTTTTATCAAAAAAAATCTTATGTTAAAATTAAAAGATAAAACTTCATACAAGTTTTTAAACTATTATTTTAATTTTAAAATAAATAGTTTTTTTATTTTGAAAGGAGAAAAAATGAAAAAAATTCAAAAATACTTTACATATACAGGTGGAATATTAGGTGGTAGTGCAGCACTAAGTGGCATAAGTTATTTTTATTATGATTTAATTTCAAAAAATAAGGAAGCTTTACATGATCCAAAAGCAGGAATGGCACTCTTTGGAATAATGGTTAGTATAACAGGTTCAACTTTTATTGGAGCATTTTTAGGTTCTAAACTAGGGTATGGAATTAGCACTTCCATTTCAAATATTTATGATAAATGTTTTCCAACAAATATTTCTGATATTAATGTTGAAAGTAATAACGAACAACAAATATCTGAAAGAACTCCATTATTAAGAAATAACGATATAACAAGTATTAATGGTGAACAATTACCAATAATTAATCAAAATCATTGTCAATTAACTTTTTCATAAACTTAATAAAAATAAATCTTGGTAATTTACTAACATTTTTTATTTATGATTAAATAACAATAAAAAAAGTTACTGTTTAACACCCATTTTTTTCATTTCTTCATATAACTTATTATTATTTCTATTATTTCATGTACCAAATTGATGATTAAAAGAAGTAAGCAAAGGATAAGAAAATCCAAGTTCTACTAATTTTTTAATACATTTAAAATAATCTTCTTTTAATGGTAAAACAACTTCAGTAACTTTCTGTTTTCATGGTTGTTTATATTGAATACCACTATAAATATCATTTAATTCAGGAACAATAAAAGCATAAATTCCACCAACACCAATTTCCATAAAATTATGTTTATTTGGATGAGGATATTCAAAAATTTTAATATGCAAAACCAAATGTTCTAATAAATTACAATAAACTAATCGATCAGCATATTGATAAGCAAATGGTGACTTTTGAGCTCATTTGGGAGTAGATAACAAAATTGCTTTATCTTCATCAATATGATGAATATATAAACCTTCTTTTCCCCTTGTTATTCCTTGTGATTTCTTAGACATTGTTGCATCTGAAAAATAATTTTTTGAAATACATCCATATTTATTTTTTAAAAAATTACAAACATTTTCATAATTCATTGTTAATAATTTTTCTACTTCTGACATGCTTACCCCATACTATACTACTTTATTTTTATGATAATAATGAAAATCAAGTTTTCTTTTTCATTACCCAAAATAATATAAATTAATCTTTAACAAAAGCTAAGAAAAAACTAAAACTACCATGTAATAAAAAATGATAATCATCTTCAATAGCACTAACATTAATATGAACATCATCAAATGTTTTAATAGATTCTGATAAAGTATGACCTTCTACATTAACAACATAGTCACTATCTTGTTTTGCTGTTGCAACAATAGCATTAATTTTACTTTCAATTAATGATAAACAACGTAAAGCAATTGCTTCACCAAAAGTAGTGGTATTAATTTTAATTTTTTCTTCTTGCTTATCAATATTAACATTACTAATGTCTTTAGCTTTTGGTACTAATTTTACACAAGCATTAAAACTACCTTTTAAAATATTACTATTATTTGAAGCAGATACATTAACAGCAAGTGATTCAAATTTATCAATTTTAGCATACATATCATTATGATTAACTATTTTTATTTTAGAATCGGTTCCATTTTCTGGTTTTTTTCCTTCTGGAACTAATTTATTAATTTCAGTTTGTACTTTAGTTTTAAATTTAATTAAAGCTGTATTATAAATATCTTTATTTAATTCAACAGGAGCATTAGTAACTTCCATATTAATATTACTAATATCAACATATTTTTGATTTGCATCATTTACCTTATCACATGCAATAAGCGGTAAAGAAATAATGCTCGTTAAAAACATCGCTTTAAATACTTTTAATATTTTTCTCATAGTTTTTCACCTATTATTCTCTCGAAAAAACTAATCTTCTTAGTTTTAACTTTATATTTCTTAATTATTTTTGATTATTAACTTATTATTATTTTGTTTTCTTGAATATTTTTTATAACTATTTGTTCCAATAAAAATATAGTAAATTAAAATATTAATAGAACCTATTAATACTGATACTAAACCAAAATATAACAATAGGCTAACTTTAAAAGAAAAAAAAGAAAATATAATTCCTAAAGTAATTAAAAAAAAGCCAGTAAATTGAATAAACTTTCAAGTATTAAATTTAAAGTGTTTTTTTGCCATAATTTTGCTCCTAATAATATATTTTGTATAATTATATCATTTTCACAAAAAAAGCAAAATTTTTAATTATTAAATAATAATTGTTATAAACTAATAACATGAACAGCAAAACTAATTGCTTCTTCATATTTATTAAAAAGAAAAAATAAACGTTTATTTTGAAAATTAATTTCAATACCAATATATTTTTGTTTATTTTTTATATAATTATTTTTTTCTCAAAAAAATGTAATACTTTTAACATTAACTAATGGTATTATTTGTAGTTCAAAAGAATCAATAAAATAAAGATTATTTCGTGAAATTAACAAGTCTATTTGATTTAAAGGTATAAAATCTGATGATTTGATAAGATTAATGTCTTTAATTTTATAACGTAAAAATAATTTTTTGGCATCACTATATTCAGTTTTTAAAAGAATATTTTGGCCAGAAATCTTATTAAGATCTTCATACTTTCCCAAAATGACTTTGTCACTATAATAAATATCTTCTTTAATTTTTTCTATTGAAACTGGTAATTCTTTAATATTTATTTTTTTTAATTTTAAGTATTTATATAAAGTATTTATATCTTTAGTAATTTTTAATATTTTCTTTTGTTTATTTTTTTTAATTAATAAAATTGGTGCAATTAATAAAATCAATATTGTTGTGCATGCAATAATAATTAAAATTATTCATCAATTCATAGTATTATCTCCTTTTTTAATACTGTTATCTAATTATTATCTAATAATTTTATCATTAAAACTATTAAAAATAGTTGATGGTTTATTTGTTAAAATCTTGCCTGCTACTCTATACCTTAAGTTAGGCAAGTTTATATTATGATAATCGTTAATTGGTTGTTCATTACTTAAATTACAACTTGTAGCTACTAAAGGCCCTGTTAATTTAATTAATTTTTGAATAAAATGTGAAGCACTAACTCTAATTGCTATTGTCTTTTTATTTATTCAATATGATGTGTTTAAACTAGGTTGTTTTAAAACTATAATAGTAACTTTACCAGCACTAAAATTATTTATTAAAAATGACTGTAATTGATCGCTAATTATACCAATGCTTTTAGCTTGTTCTCAACTAGCAACTAAAATTGGCAGTTCTTTAGTATAATCACGTTTTTTTATTTGATAAATTTTATTAATAGCTTTGTCATCATTAAATTTACAAACAAGACCATAAATTGTATCTGTTGGTAAAGCAACCACTTCGCCATTAGCAATGATTTGACTAATTTCTTTAATTTGATTTTGTTGTAAAGTTATCATGAAAACACCACTATAAATTTTAACTAAATTATACACCTATTATTTTAAATATAATAGTTGTTTCAAAATAATGAATAAAAAAGTTATAAATGATATTTGTAATTTAAAATAAACCTTAAAATTACTAATTAAAGATTGGAAAATCATTCATTAATGGTTTAATAAACATCCTAATTTAATATAGATTAATATTTATATTAGATTTTTATTAAATTAAATATAGAAGGAGAATCAAAAAATATGCCCAAAAGAAAAATAGGAATACAACATACTGGTGGTTAGCCCTAAATACTGGACCACTTTTGGATAGACAGTTTTAAATTTTTATTTGTGAAATTAGTGGTTTTAGAAATTTAGAATGTATTCTTTCGTAATTATAAAACATAATATATTGGTTTACATCATTTATAGCTTCATTGAGAGAAAAATATTGATTTGAACCTTTAGGTAGTCATTCTTGAGATAAATGAGAAAATCAGTTTTCAGATATTACATTGCCACCAATATCATAAGGTTGTTTTTTGCTTAAAATTATTTGCTTATCAGCAGCTCAATTTGTGATGTCTTGACAATAAAATTCGTTGGCGTTATCTGAGTGTAAAATAACGTTTTTTACTTGGTTTCAAGAGAATTGTTGATTTATTTTTTCAAGTGCAGGAAGGATTAAATCTTGATAGGATTTGTTTGAACATGTATTATAGCTTACAATATTATTTGAATAAAAATCAATAATTACAAAAAGATATAATCAACCTTCTTTAGTATTTATTTGTTTAGTGTCCATTGATCAAATTTGATTTGAAGAGGTTGTACTTTTATAATCTTTGTTTACTTTATCCATTGTAGGTATTCACTTATTTGGATTTTTTTTGTTTTTAGGATAGTTATTTTTAGTTTGTTTTAATCCTTGAAGATTGTGATCTTTCATAATTTTTCGCATTTGTTTTGTTGATAATTCTAGATTTAAAATAATATGTTTGTATTGTTTTAATCATTCTTTAAATGCTGAAAAAATTCGTAAATAGCCATAAATTTGTCCTTTTCTTGTAAAATGAAATTCAAGTAAAAGTTGGCATAATTCTTGATATTTATGTGTACAATTACTAATTTGATTTTTTTCTTTTTTAATAGGGTTTTGTTTGTTTTTTACAAAATAATATGTTGATCGGTTTAGTTGAAGATGTTGGCAAAGATATCTAATTGAATATTGGTTTTTGCTATCATCAATAATTTGAATTTTTTGTTTGATATTTAACTTGTTAATTACTAATGCTATTTGTTTAATTTTATCCATTATTAAAAATCCTTTCATGTCAAAATTAGTGTTAATTGTATAACACAATTGTTTTTCGAATACATTCAAGTTTTTTTTAAATTAATGGTCTAGTAAAAAGGGCTAAGTAGCNAGCTTTAGAATCATTTGAAAGTAAATGAAATAAACAATATCCACAAATTGCTAAATCTTGATATAAAAATTGAGAAAATTTAATGGTTTTTATTAGTTATCCAGCAGAAATTAAAAGGGTAATTTATACTACAAATGCTATTGAATCTGTTAATAGCCAATTACGAAAAGTTATTAGAAATAAAAAAGTTTTTCCTAATGATATGGCAGTTTTTAAAATTTTTTACTTAGCAATTGAAAATATCACAAAAAAATGAACATTGCCTATTCAAAATTGAAATACAGCAATTGCTCATTTTATGATAAAATTTGAAGACAGAATTAATCTGAACTAGTACTTTGTAAAACAAAGAAACACAGATTACTAAAAAGCCTCTCACATGAGTTTATAAATAAGTAAAAATGCCTATTAAAGGCATTTTTTAATATTAATAAATACTTTTTACTTCTGTTTGTTTATTAATAGAATTTAATTTAGTTTGTAATTTATTAATTTTATTTTGTTTTTTTAGTTCTTTTTTATTAGGGTCTGTTAAAGATTTACCAAATGCAACTAATGCTTTTCCAAATTTAATTAAAACATAACCCCCATTAATACATAAATTAGCAACTATAATAATTGTTGTAGTATCCATATTAATCACCACCTTTCTAAAATATTTGATTAATTTTTAATACAATTTTTACTATAATAAATATAATTAAACCGGCAATAGCCGAAGATAATAAAACTCCAATTAAACCTAAAATAATCTTTATAATTTTAAAAAACATAATATTATTCCTGTAATTCTTTTAATTTTAAAAGTTGGCCAAATCTTGTAGGGTCACTAACGATAGCAATGGTATCATTTTGCATTTGTAAAGAAATTATTATTCTATCATTAACTTTATCTCAATCCAAAGTTTGAACCTCTTTATTTAACTCACCATATAAAAATTCTTTACACATAAAAGCAAATTTCTTATTACTTGATTGACTTTCAAAATTATAATAAATTTTATATTTAGTATTTGATTTAAAAGTATATTTAATATGATTTATATTAATTTTTGTTCCTACTTCTTTTCATTTTGGAATACTTGGAATTGGATTATTTTTTAATTCAATATCTCAACAATTTTCTTCAATTTCATTTGTTTCTAAATTATTAGAAATAATTTTTATTGGTTTATTCATATTAATTTTATTTGGTGAAATAATATTTAATGTATTACTAGTAATTTTATAAATATTTTCATTTTTTTCTTCTAATTCTTCTAATTTTCATAAATTACCGTTTCTTGTATTTCCAGCTAATCAAGTAAATATTGGAGTATTTGTTCTATTACAAATTAAATAAGGTTGAGAATGATTTATATCAAATGTTAATTCAGTATTACTTCCTTTTGAATAAATAAATTCTTCATAAATATAAATATCAGATAATATTAATGTTTGTCTTCTAATACCATAATTAAATCATATACGATATCTTTTATTTTCTTTACAATCATATGTAATAGTTTGATTAACTCCATTTATAACACTTGTAGCAACTATTAATCACTTTTCTTTATCTTGCTTTTTATCTAATAAATTATCAACATATTGTTTTGTAGTTGCATCTTTTTCTTGTTCTGGTTCACCTATATCAACAATTCTAGTATTATTTGAAGTAATAATTCTTTTTTCTTTAGGTTGAATAATATTTGGACTATTAGGGTCTACTTCTCATAATGATTCACTACTACCACCAGTAGCACTAATAGTATTAGTTTATTTATCAATAGTAATATTTTCACCAGCAATTAATTTATTTTGTTTTTTATCTAATAAATTATCAACATATACTTTAGTTGTAGCATCACTTAAAAATGTAGGAGTACCAACATCAATAATTCTTCTCCCATTAACATCAATACCTTTATCATCTTTTGGTTTAATAAAATTAGGATTATCTTTATTAACTTCTCATAATGGCTACTTGCTACTTAGCCCTTTTTACTAGACCATTAATTTAAAAAAAACTTGAATGTATTCGAAAAACAATTGTGTTATACAATTAACACTAATTTTGACATGAAAGGATTTTTAATAATGGATAAAATTAAACAAATAGCATTAGTAATTAACAAGTTAAATATCAAACAAAAAATTCAAATTATTGATGATAGCAAAAACCAATATTCAATTAGATATCTTTGCCAACATCTTCAACTAAACCGATCAACATATTATTTTGTAAAAAACAAACAAAACCCTATTAAAAAAGAAAAAAATCAAATTAGTAATTGTACACATAAATATCAAGAATTATGCCAACTTTTACTTGAATTTCATTTTACAAGAAAAGGACAAATTTATGGCTATTTACGAATTTTTTCAGCATTTAAAGAATGATTAAAACAATACAAACATATTATTTTAAATCTAGAATTATCAACAAAACAAATGCGAAAAATTATGAAAGATCACAATCTTCAAGGATTAAAACAAACTAAAAATAACTATCCTAAAAACAAAAAAAATCCAAATAAGTGAATACCTACAATGGATAAAGTAAACAAAGATTATAAAAGTACAACCTCTTCAAATCAAATTTGATCAATGGACACTAAACAAATAAATACTAAAGAAGGTTGATTATATCTTTTTGTAATTATTGATTTTTATTCAAATAATATTGTAAGCTATAATACATGTTCAAACAAATCCTATCAAGATTTAATCCTTCCTGCACTTGAAAAAATAAATCAACAATTCTCTTGAAACCAAGTAAAAAACGTTATTTTACACTCAGATAACGCCAACGAATTTTATTGTCAAGACATCACAAATTGAGCTGCTGATAAGCAAATAATTTTAAGCAAAAAACAACCTTATGATATTGGTGGCAATGTAATATCTGAAAACTGATTTTCTCATTTATCTCAAGAATGACTACCTAAAGGTTCAAATCAATATTTTTCTCTCAATGAAGCTATAAATGATGTAAACCAATATATTATGTTTTATAATTACGAAAGAATACATTCTAAATTTCTAAAACCACCAATTTCACAAATAAAAATTTAAAACTGTCTATCCAAAAGTGGTCCAGTATTTAGGGCTAACCACCTAAAAGAAAAACGTTACTTAATAAAATTCATGATATCTAGTTAATTGAATTAGAACACATTTTTACAATATAATCTATCAAAATAAAAACTTTATCTATCATTAATATTTATTTGCTTTTTTATATTGTTAATGATATTATTTTTAAGTACTTTTTATTAATAGTAATTTTATAAGTGAGGTGAAACCATGGCAAAAGCAAGCATCCATCCAGAGTATTTTCAAACTAAAGTAACATGTATAACATGTATCAATAATTTTATAAGTGGTTCAACTAAGGGTAAAGAAATCCGTGTTGATACATGTTCAAGTTGTCATCCATTTTATACTGGAAAACAATCATTTGTTTCAGCAAAAGGAAGAGTTGAACGCTTTAATACAAAAGCAAGTAAACAAGTTGAAACAAAATCAAAAACTGTTGAAATAAACAAACCAAAACCACAAAATACTAAAACTATTGTATTAGAAACAGCAAAAGATGTTCTAAAACTAACTGATACTAAACAAGTTAAAAAATAATTTTAATTAAACTAGAAACTAATAATAGTTTCTTTTTTTTATACTCTAAAAATAAAATTATTTACAGACATATTTACCATTAATTAAGTTAAAATATTGTATGTATACAACCCAATAAATATAGAATATAATTTTAATAGTATATGAAATAAAAAACTTTAAGGTAGGGAATGGTTTTATGGAAAAATCATCTGATTTTAATAAATTGGTAATAAGTAAAGATATTAGATATAATACTGAGCAAACTAGTAACTTTAATTTTAGTATTATTAATTTATCCGTTGAAAAAGCCGTAAAAGATTGAAGTTTTGAAGGAAAATATCCTAGTTGCTTGGCAATTTTTAGTAATGATGAAGATAATATTGAAAAATTAATTAATGCTCTAGCAGGTTCTTCTGCTATTATGGAGGGTAAAATTTTAATTGATGATATTGATGTTACTTATAATAGTATTGGTTTTGAACGAAAAATGGTTTATGTTAGTATGCATTTACAGAGTTGAAATAAATTATTTAGTATTCAACGTAACTTAGCAAGAACAGCAATTACTAATAAACCCTTTTTACAAGAAATAAGCAATATTAATCAAAAAATTAAGACTGATATTGAAAACTTAAAAAATACAGGTTTAAATTTAGACAGTGGTTATTTTAAAGAAAAATTAATTAATATTATTAAAAATTTTATTAATGAAACACAAAGCACTCGTAATAATTTTATTAAAGAATATCAATATCAAATTAATCATTTTCATAAAAACTTTGCTCAAGAGAAATTTAATTTTGCTGGAAGTGAAAAATTAACAGATATTCTAATTAAAAAATTTACTGCCGAAGAAAAAAATATTACTGCAAATAATAACTTATTATTTTTACAATCTTTGCAAGATCGTATTTCTAGTTTGGAAAGTTTAGTGGGACCATGTTTTTGTGGATGTAATCCACCAAAAGAAAGAAAATGAGAGTTTCAACTACGAGAAATTAGTTTTGTTATTAAAGAAATAAATAATTATTTAAATAGAGAGATTAGTACTACTAGAAGTGAAATTAGAACTACGTTAAAAACTTGTAATAATCATAATCAAAATTTTAATAGCGAACTTAATCATTTAGTTTCATATCAACAAATTAAATGTACTCGTAGTCAAATTGATCAAATTTTAGACCAGTGAATTGACTTAGCAGAAGTACAAAGAATTAAATTTAATATGAAACAAGATTTTGTGGCAATGCAACTTTTACCAGATGAAATGCATTTACTTTTAAAAAATATTAAAGATGAAATTAAAATTTATCATGATAAAATTTTAAAAAATCCACAGTTACAAGATAAAAAAACATATCAACAACAATTACAAACTTTATATTCACAGTTAATTGATGTCCGTGATTTAATTAGTGAAAATATTGTTATGATATTTAAACATTTAGAACTAAGTCATTTATTGTCACTACGTTTAACACAATTAACAATAGTAGAGCGACAAATAATA
This sequence comes from Spiroplasma endosymbiont of Danaus chrysippus, assembly GCF_902809815.1. Lineage (GTDB taxonomy): Bacteria > Bacillota_I > Bacilli_A > Mycoplasmatales > VBWQ01 > Spiroplasma_E. Next base: position 120,857 of record NZ_CADDIL010000004.1, read on the forward strand.
AAAATCATTCAACAATTAATTGTACCTACTAAAATTTTAATTTTACATAACCCATTTGAACTTTTAAATGTTGATAATAAAGAACAATTAGCAAATTGAATTAAAAAATTACAAAAATTTTTGAAAATAATTATTATTTTTACAACTAATAATCAAGTTGATATTAATTTATTAGCGACTAATGTTACTGTTATTGAAAATGAAATAATTATTCAACAAGGAAATGTTAGTGAAATCACTGATAAACCATTATCTTTAAATTTATTGAAAGAAATAAATGAACAGCATATTAATATTGCAAAGGGAGAATGAAATGCTCATAATTTATATTTTTATAATGTAAATTTAGGTAAGTTTGATGTTAAAACTGCTTCTACTATTGCTTTTAAATCAAATGCCATTTTGTTTAGTGCAAAGAAACCACGATTTACTTTTTTAAAAAATTCAATTATTATTAATGGTGTTATTAAAAATATTACTAAAGTTGATGATAAAAAAGCATATTTATTGGTTGAAACTACTAAATCAGAACAATTTGAAGTTTTAACAAATAATAATGATAATTTAGAAGTGGGAACTGTTGGTTGAATTAGTATTACTAAAAATTCAATTTTTGTTTTTGATGATGAAACAAAGCAATTAATTGGTACATGATAAAAGAAAGGATATATAATATGAATAAGTTTAAAAAAGAAGCACAAGCAATTTATGAATTAATAAAAATCAGTAATCCAATTATTATTCATCGTCATATTAATCCTGATGGAGATGCTTTGGGTTCACAATGAGGATTAAAAAAAATTATTGAAGATAATTTTCAAAATAAAAAAGTACTTGTTCCAGGTGAAACAAATGAACATATGGCATCATTATTTCCACAACCAACTTTTGTTAAAAAAGAAGATTATGAAAATGCACTAGTAATAGTCACTGATACAGCTAATCGTGAACGAATTAGTGGTCAATTTTGAGAAGAAGGAAAAAAGATAATTAAAATTGATCATCATCCAATTGTTGATAAATATGGTGATATTGATTTAATTGAAGAAAAGGCTTCTGCTGCTTGCCAAGTAGTGGCAAAATGAGCACAAGTATTGAATTTAAAAGTTTCAGCTTTAGCAGCTAGAAATTTATTTCTTGGTTTAGTTACTGATTCTGGTAGATTTTTGTATCGCTCTGTTAATGAAGAAACTTTTCAGGTTGCTAGTTTTTTAGTTAAACAAAATTTTAATTTATTAGACTTATATCAAAGTTTATATATTCAAAATTTAAAAATCGCAAGATTGAAAGGATATATATTATCAAATTTTAAAATTACTGATAATGGTGTTGCTTATATAATATTTAACGATAAAATAATTACTGACTTACAAACAAAAATTATTAGTCAAAATAAAATATTAAATATTAAAGGCGAAGTTGTTTTAACTAGAGAAGATTTAACTAGCCAAGTTAATGTAATGTCAAATATTGATGGTATTAAAATTTGATTAATTGCTGCTTATGATCAAATGAATAGTAAAATTAAAGTTAGTGTTCGTAGTGCAAGATGAATAATTAATGATGCTATTGCAAAGTTTGGTGGTGGTGGACATCAGACAGCAGCTGGTGCATATTTACAAAATATTAATGAAGTTGAAAAATTGATTGATAGTTTAGATAAAATTGCTAGTAAATCACCAGAATTAACAAACAATTAAAATTAGAGATGGAGTTGGATATAAATGTATAGTCGTTATAATGAGGGATGAATTGAAGTAATTACTGGTTGTATGTTTGCTGGAAAAACCGAAGAGTTTATGCGACGTATAAATCGTTTACAGTATGCTAAACGCAAAGTGCTAGTTTTTAAACCCAAGGTTGATATTCGTTATGATGCTAAAAAAGTAGTAAGTCATAAAGGAGTATCTATCACAGCGATAGTAATTGATGATCCAATGCAAATATTAAAACATATAGATAAAGAAATAGAAGCAGTTGCAATTGATGAAGTACAATTTTTTAAACCATCAATTATTGAAGTGATTAAAACATTAGCAAATCAAAATAAGCAAGTTATTGTTGCAGGTTTAGATCAAGATTTTCGTGGTGAACCATTTCCTGTTACTAAAGAATTATTAGCTTTAGCAGAATTTGTAACTAAATTAGATGCTGTTTGTGTAAAATGTGGTAAAGCAGCAACAAGAACACAACGTATTATTAATGGCCGGGAAGCTAGATATGATGATGAAATTATTTTAATTGGTGCGCAAGAACAATATGAAGCTCGATGTCGTAGTGATCATCGTGTCTTAACAAATAATCAGAATAGATAAATCAGGTGTGATATTATGAATGAAAAAACATTAGAACAGTTAATGCAACTTACTAAAAAATATAGTGAAATTGAAAAGCAATTAGAAAATCCCGAATTAATTCCTCGTGATAAATACACTGAATTAACAAAAGAACATAGTAGATTAGAACCAATTATTGAACAATATTGAAAATATGAAAAAATTAACAAAGAAATTATTGAAGCAAAAAAGGCATTAGCAACCGAACAGGATCAAGAACTTTGTGAAATGCTTAAAATGGATATTAAAGCAAATGAAATTGAATTAGAAAAAGCAGAAAATGAATTAAAACTAACACTAATTCCTAAAGATATAAATGATGATAAAAATGTTATTATTGAAATTAGAGGAGCTGTTGGTGGCGATGAAGCAAATATTTTTGCTGGTGATTTATATCGTATGTATAGTAAGTATTGTGAAATTCAACGATGAAAAATTGAAACTATTGAAGCAAAAGAAGCAATAAATGGTGGATTTAGTTATATTGCTTTTATGATTAAAGGTAAACATGTATTTGCTAAATTAAAGTTTGAAGCTGGTGGACATCGTGTTCAGAGAATTCCAAAAACCGAATCACAAGGACGAGTTCATACTTCAATTGCAACGGTTGCTGTATTGCCAGAAGTTAATGAAGTTGAAATTAAAATAAATAATTCTGATTTAAGAATTGATACTTATCGTTCTAGTGGTGCTGGTGGTCAACATGTTAATACTACCGATTCAGCAATTAGAATTATTCATATTCCAACAGGTGTTGTTGTAACTTCACAGGACGGACGAAGTCAACATGATAATAAAGATAAAGCAATGCGGGTATTAAGAGCTAAACTTTATGAAAAAAAAGTTGAAGAAGAACAGGGAAGAATTGGTAGTTTAAGAAAAACAGCTGTTGGTAGCGGTGATCGTTCAGAAAAAATTAGAACATACAATTATCCACAAAATAGAGTAACCGATCATCGAATTGGATTATCTTTATTAAAGTTAGATCGTATTATGGAAGGTAATATTGATGAAATTATTATTGCTTTAATTAGTAGTGAACAAAAAGAAAAATTAGAAAATATTGATGAAAATATTACAGTATTAAAGTAAAAAAGGAAGAAATTATTATGGATTTTAAGATTTTAGACTCTAGAACAAAAATTTTGTTTTTAATATCAGTTATTTTTTTATATGCGGCATTAGGAACGTTTATTACATTAACTTTTAGTAGTGGTATTATTCACATTTTATTTTTAGTTTTAACATTATGATTTGCTAGTGCATCTAGTTTAATTTTTCATTATTTATTATGAAAAAATTTAGAATTTTTACGAAATATTAATATTAATAATTTTGGTTTTATTATTAGTATTTGTAGTTACATTATTCTTTTTCCAATTATTTGTTTATTAACAATTAGTTTTTTATTTATTTTTAGTATTATTGTTTTAATTCTCGTTGTTAATAATTTAATAAAAAAAACTTCAAGAAATAATAATTCATCTGTTAATTTTCAATAAAATATTTATTTTTGGAGTATAAATTAATGACTTATAGAGATTATCTTTTATTAGCAAAAAAAATTAATAAAAAAAATGAACAAATTAATAAGATAATTTTATTAAAGTTTATTAATAAAGATTTATCTTGATTATATGCAAATCTTAGTCAAACAATAGCAATAGATTTTTTAGAATCATATTTACAACTAGTTAAAAAATTTGTTGCTGGCTATCCTTTACAATATATTATTGGTTATCAATGATTTCTTGATCATAAGTTTGTTGTTGATAATAGAGTATTAATTCCTCGTAATGAAACTGAAGAACTAGTTAAAAATGTTTTTGTCTATGCGCAAAACATTTTTAATAATGATAATTTAAAAGTATTAGATTTAGGGACAGGCAGTGGTGCTATTGCTATTAGTTTAGCGTTAAAGAAACCTAATTGAAATATAGTAGCAAGTGATATTAGCAAAGATGCATTAACTATTGCTAAGATTAATAACGATAATTTTAACCTAAAAAATATTAATTTTGTTGAAAGCGATATATTTACAAATCTTAAAAATCATAAATTTAATATTATTGTTTCAAATCCACCATATATTGATGAGACAGCAAATACTTTTTCAAAACATAATTTACAATATGAACCAAAATTAGCTTTATTTGCTGATCATAAAGGATTATATTTTTACGAAGTAATTTTTCAACAATGTCATGCAGTTTTAGAAAAATCTTTTTTATTAGCATTTGAATTTGGTTTTGATCAAAAAGAAGCACTAACTATTCTTATTAAAAAGTATTTACCACAATATAATTACAAATTTATTAAAGATATTAATAATAAATGAAGAATGCTATTTATTTGGCGAGCATTATAACATATAAAAATAATTTAAGAACAATAATTTTGTCACTCAAAAGGTGACTATTTTATTTTTTGAAAAGGAAAATTTCATTTAATCTTTCAATTAGGATAACGGGGGCAGTTTTAATGTGGCGTATCATTGAAATATTAAAATATTTTCAGTATTCTTGTTCGGTTAATATAGCATTTCTAATGAAAAAATTTAATGTTACATTTCGAACTTTACAAAGAAATATTACTTTTATTAATACAATGTTAATAAAAATTAGTAATTGTAATATTTCCAGAAAGCAAGATTACTTTGTAATTAATGGTGACAATGAAATAATAGCAATAAATACTTTGCTTACACAGTTTATCCACATATCCAATGAATATCCTTTTGTTAGAATGAGTAATTTGTTCTTAATATGTGTATGACAAAAAAATATTTAAGTAGTGAGTGACTTTATCAATATAAGTAACACAAATAAGTATAATTTAAAAAAAGACATTATTTACTTGAATAACTTTTTCTTTGAACAAAATTTAAGATTAAAATTAAAATTTGAACATAATAAAGGGTTTCAATTAGATGGTTATGAATGACATTTAAGATTTATAACCGCTATTATTATTATAAAACTTATTAGTAAAGATAAAAAAATTCTCTTAACTAATGATAAAGTCCTAACCTATATATACAAAAAAATAGAAATTATAATGATCAATATCGGTTATAAAAAATATTATGATGATCAACTAATATGATTTTTAACAATTCATGTATGAAAGATTAAACTTAATTTTTTTCTTGAAAAAGATGAACAAATTGAATTTAATTTAAACTTAAGTATAAAAAAAGAAGTCGAACATTTTAGATTAATAATTGCTAAAGAGTTTGCTATCGAGTTTGATAAGTTTGAAACCAATTATTTTAATTTCATTTGTTTACTTAATATTAAAGTTGACAGTCAATTATTTCCAAATATAACTTCAGAAATTAGTAACATTACTCAAAAAATATTTTCTTTTATTACTTATGAATATCAGGTGTCTTTATATTCAAATACTTTTAAAAGTATTTGAATAGTTTTCTTAGTGATAATTGATTTAAATTACAATTTAATTATTATAGTGATATTAGTTTTGCCTTGGATGATACTTTTAAAATAGAAAGTGAGTACCAATGAGGGCAACAACTCCTTTTTATTATAAATTCGCAATTAAAAAATAATTATTTTCCCAATCTTAATCTTTTACAAAATAAATTTTTAATAATTACTTTTCATAAAAGTTTTATAGCAAATGAGAACTGAAACATTCCCTTATATATATTCTTAATTGATGACTCCTATGCTAATAAAATTCAAATAACTTCATTTATAAAAGTAAATTTCCCTAATATTTTAATTATTTCCCTAAAAAATAACTTAAGTAATAATTTTAAGCTTCATTTACTAAATCAAAAACCTTGTATATTAATTGAAAAGGTAAATATCTATAGTAATTATAATTTAGATAAATATAAGAATATTTCTGTCATTATTATTAATGAAAATTCATGAAATTATGAATTAGAAAAAAATATGAGGCTTTTTAGTAATCTGTGTTTCTTTGTTTTACAAAGTACTAGTTCAGATTAATTCTGTCTTCAAATTTTATCATAAAATGAGCAATTGCTGTATTTCAATTTTGAATAGGCAATGTTCATTTTTTTGTGATATTTTCAATTGCTAAGTAAAAAATTTTAAAAACTGCCATATCATTAGGAAAAACTTTTTTATTTCTAATAACTTTTCGTAATTGGCTATTAACAGATTCAATAGCATTTGTAGTATAAATTACCCTTTTAATTTCTGCTGGATAACTAATAAAAACCATTAAATTTTCTCAATTTTTATATCAAGATTTAGCAATTTGTGGATATTGTTTATTTCATTTACTTTCAAATGATTCTAAAGCTTGCATTGCTTGTTCTTCACTACATGCTGTATAAATTGGCTTTAAATCGATAACTAGAGACTTTCGATGTTTGTATGAAACATATTTTAAGCTATTTCTAATTTGATGAACTATGCATAATTGATGTTCAGTTTTAGGATAAACTGATTGTATTGCCTCTGACATGCCTGTTAAATTATCACTACAAGCAATAAGAATATCATTTAAGCCTCGATTTTTCATTTCTGTAAAATTATTTAATCAGAATTTAGCACCTTCATTTTCACTAATTCATAAACCTAAAACATCTTTTTTACCTTCTAAATCAACTCCTAAAGCTATATAAACTGATTTGTTAATAATACGTTTATCCTGACGTACTTTAACTACGATACAATCAAAATAAATGATTGGATAAACACTATCTAATGGACGATTTTGCCATGCTTTGACATCATCAATGACATCATCAGTAATTTGACTAATTACGCTTTCGCTAATATCTGCGCCATCATATAACTCTTGCAACTGCATTCTAATATCTGATAAAGTCATACCTTTTGCATATAGTGAAAGAACTTGTTGATCAAAACCATCAAATCTTCTCTGTCTTTTTGTGATTATTACTGGTTCAAAATTACTATTGCGATCTCTTGGTACATCAATTTCAATTTTACCTTGTTGAGTTATTAATTTTTTTGATGTTGTACCATTACGAACATTGTCATTATTACTGCGTTGATTTCTTTCGTGTCCTAAATAATTTTGCATCTCAGAATTCAACATTTTTTCTACCAATCGTTTAGTTAATTCTTTATATAAGCCTCCCTCTTTAAAAACTGTTGTTAAATCCTCAGTATTTTCTAATAATAAATCTACTGCTTTTGATATTGGATCATTGTTATTAAGATTATCTTTTTTAGCCATCTGTAACTCACTCTTTCTAGATATATAAATTATATTTACTAGAATTAATTAAACATAGTTATTTTTGTAAGTCACACAGATTACTAAACATTCCCTCATGTGATTATAATCTCAATTTAATGAAGCATTATCATTATTTAATGGTACTTCGCTCATATTATCACTACCATATTGACTAGTTGTTTCACTATTAATTGTGAATCTATTATCATTAATTAATCTTGTAGTTTCATTATTAAATGGTGTTTCTTGCATTTCTTCAATATGATTAGTTGTTTCCATAGGTAATAAATTATGAATAATTTCACTTGCACCAGCAATTATGGTAGGTACTGCATAAGCATTCATAAAATCATTATTTATACCCATTGCTACACCACTACTAATCAAACAACCACCAGTAGCCATATTACATATCTTTCTTATTGCTTCAAATTTATTAGGTATTAACTCAGTAATTCCAGCAACCAAATTGGCAATACCATATGAATTTAAAGATATATATGTATCTCAATCCATTAAATGATTATCAATAGTATCATGATTACTAAATAATAAATCTGGTGGAAATGGGTCAACAGTAGTAGTTGTTATTACATTTTCTGTTGGATTAGGATTAATATCTGCATTAGTAAATTTTGCATAATTAACTAATCCAATTGTTCCTAACCCTAATCCTATTTTTTTACTTGAATTTAATAATTTACTTTTTAAACTTGGAATTTGATTAATATTTCAAATATCAATTCCAAGTTTTTTACTAAATAATAAAGCATTTATACTTCCTAAAATAGGATTATCTATTAATTGACCATAATATGAAGATGTTCCTATCATTGCACTTAATGGTGCAATTCCAGTTCTTATTAATTTTAATAAAGTATAATTTGAGTTTTGGTTTTCTGTATTTGGCATTTTCTATTCTCCTTTTATAAATTTAAATTGCATATTTCCAATAGTATCTCTATTATTTCCAACTATACTTAAATATCCAGTTTGATTATTTTCTAATATTCATGAATAATAAATATATTGTGGATATAATTTTGGATATAAATTTAATGCTAATAAATAACATAAAGCATCTTCTTTATTTTTTAATAATGCTACTGTTGGACATTTGATTTCTTTTGGACTTTTTTCATTATAAAATCATTCAGTTCTAATATTTCTCATTATTTCACATCCTTTTATGAACTCATCAGCACCGTAACAAACGGTGGACTATAGAATTATAATGTTATCCAAATTTTAATAATTCTATAGTTTCGTTCTGTATAGGTATAAAATTATTAGGACTTACATTGACATATTTTAAGCAAGAATAAAAAATAGGGAATAGGAGTTAGAAAGGATATATGTCAAATGCCTAAATATTAATTATTTTCAATGTTAATATCTTCAATTTTTATATTTATAGTTATTCCATCTAAGTTTTTTAATTCTTTTAATTTATCTATTATTTCTAAAATATCTTGTTTAGTCATTATCAAATTCACCTTTTTCTATAAATTCAAGTATTTTATAATAAGCAGTAAGTTTACCTGCTTCTTTTAAAGAGTCACATAAACAAATATTAATTTGCTTATTTAATCAAATAATTAATTTTTCTTTATTCATACTACACTTCAAAATTTTCTATAATTTCTTCTTCTTTTTCTAATTCTTTTAATTTTGATAAAGTAGAATTTATATCAGTATTATCAATATTATTATTTGAATTAATAATTTTAACTTCATCACCAGTATTATCTTTATAAGCAATAGTTTCTTCATCAATTACTACACCTTGGTCTAATTGAAGTGCTAAATTAATATCATCTTGATTATTTAATACTATAATTGGTGTTTTATTAATTTCACGAATAAGTGCTTTAACTACAGTTTTTAATGCCATTTGGTCAAAACTAGTATTTCAAGGACTATCTTCACGCTTAGTTTTACTAAATTTTTTTCTTCATTCTTGACATTCTTCAACAGTCATTCCTTTATAAAAATTATTAATTTTACCATTTTTATCTAAAAGTGAAATATAACAATAATAACCAATTGTATTAATAGTTTTTCTTTCAAAAATTAATGCTGGATTAATTTCCCATTTATTATTTTCTTTATTAAATTTATGTGCTGATGTTATTTTTTCTCTTTGAAAATCAACAACTAATCCAGTTCTTTGTAATAATGTTAATCAACCATCTTCTTGAATTTGAACTTGTAATTCATCACCATAAGGAATTAATGCTAATTCTTTTTTAATAGGATTAATTGAAAGATTTAATTTATATAAATTAAATAAAGCATTAAATAAACTTTGTTGATTCATATTTCTTAAATCTTTACTAGAATTTCTAATTATTTCATAATAATTTCTAAATTTTAATAATTCTTCTTTATTACTTTTAATAAAATTAGGAATTTTTAATTCATTTTTATTATTATTACTCATTATTTTCTTCTCCTTTTTTATTTAATAATTCTAAAATTTCATCTAATTTTTTATTAATTTTTCCTATATGTTTTAATAAAATTAAAATTGATTTATCCATACCAGAACTTTTTTTATCCATAAGTTACTCCTATCATTTTTTAATTGTTTTAAATCTATTATCTAAATGTACTTCAATATTTTTACTAGGATTAACTATTAAATGACTATTAATTTCAATTCAATTATTTTGATTACTATCTAATTTTTTAGGTAATTTATCAAATTCAATTGAATTACAAGAATAAATAGTTTTTTCTTTAATTGTTTTTTCATTAATCATTTTTATTTCTCCTTATTAATTTATTTTTTTACAATCTCAACATAAATTATTTTGACAACATTCGTATTTTTGATGTTCATAGCAATAATATAAAAAATTACATTTATTGATTATTTTCTTCTTTTTGCATTTCTTTGAATTTAAGTCAGTTTAAATCTTCGCAATCATTATTAAAGTCTATAAATATTCTTTCTCTATAAAGGTTTATTTGACTTTTAATAAACTTAATATCTTCTTGTAAATCTTTAATCATATTTCAAATAAATATATTTTGTTCTGGTTCATTATCTTGAAAAGTAAATAAAAAATATTTATGTAAACACATTTCTTTATATTTTAAATCTTGTTTTAAAATTCTCATTTTTTCTTTATTCTCAGGTATTTTTTTAATCATTTTCATCTTCTCCTTTAAAATATTTTGTTTTTGCATTCATTCATTCGATTATTAATTCATTTGTTATTTCTATTTTTATTTCTTGCTGATTATTTTTATTACTTAAATAAACATAGGTTTTATTAGATGGATTTATATCATTAAAAAGTAACATACAATAATAAGCAGTTAATTGTAATTTAATTCTTTTTAATTTATCTTCATCAATAAAAGCATAAGTTTTATAATCTACTAAATAATATTTATTTTCTTTTTTATCTAAATAAACTAAATCTGGTGTTCCAGCAACTAAATTATCAGCAATAGGTTTTTCTATAATAAATTCATAATAATTTTTATCTTTAAATTTTTCTTTTAAAAACATAAGTGATTTTTTACAATAAAAATAATTTATTGAATTTGTTATTGGTTTTAATTTTTTTAATAAATTATTAATAATATTTTCTTGATTAATATTTTGTAAATATAATTCATTAAGTTTATGAACTCATTTACCACGATTTGAAGCATTTTTTAATACTTCTGGTGATATATGACTATATCCAAAACCTAAATAATTATCAATAATTTTAGAAACTGATATTAATTCTTTATCATCTAAAAAATATTGATGAGTTTCTTTTTTAAAAATTAATTTACTCATATTTTTTTCTACCTATTAATATTCAAAAACATTTATTACATAATCTATTACCAATTGAAGATTGTTTTCTACATCTATCACAAGAACCAACCATTCTATATTCTCTACATTCCATAAATATTTTTACCTTTCATTAATTTAATTAAGTTTTTTATTTAATTCCTTATTATTAAAATTTATGTCTAATTCCATTACTAATATTTCATATTTTTCAATATAAGCATCTTTGAATAAATGATGTTTATAATTTCTATGAAAGTTAGTAGCATTTTCAACTGTAGAAAAAGCCTTATATTTTATTTGACCAGTATAATTAACTTCATATTTTAATAAGTAAATATATTTCATATTTATTTTTCTCCTTTATTTTTTTTATTGTGTTATGATATTGTTAATGAGGTATGTATTTATATATAAAACCCCCTATTTTTTTAAATAATACAAATGTAATTGTTAATTAGATTAATGGGGTATTTACTGAGCCATAGTGAGGCTATTCAAATTAATCTATAATTACATTAAGCGATACAGTGTAACATTTTAACTTACTTAACATTAAATGCTCTTTTATTCTGATATAGAAGTATTTACATAAAGTACTCACTATTAGACTTCTACGACAGTTTTATTAAGTTTTAATCTTNCCCCTATTTTTTTAAATAATACAAATGTAATTATTAATTAGATTAATGGGTTCTTTACTGAGCCATAATAAGGCTATTCAAATTAATCTATAATTACATTAAGCGATACAGTGTAACATTTTAACTTACTTAACATTAAATGCTCTTTTATTCTGATATAGAAGTATTTACATTTCGTACTCACTATTAGACTTCTACGACAGTTTTATTAAGTTTTAATCTTTTAACAAAAAAAGAACGATATAACTATCGTTCTTTTTTATCCAATTATGATTCCAAGGGTTAAAGTTATGCGCCCGAAAAAATTGATTGATATTTTTTGGATTTATTATTAAATTAAAATATAATAAATTACTTATTAAATAAAACTTTTAAATCGTACTATTAATATTTTAATAAAATTAAAGTATTAATGTCATAAATAACTAGTTATTTATTGGTATAATAAACAATGTAGGTGAAAATATGGCATTTTTTAAAAATTTAAAGACAAAATTATTTGGTCAAAAGACAACTAAATATGATCAGGGCCTTAAAAAGTCAAGAACATTATTTGCATCTAAAATTAAAGCATTAGCAGCGCGTTATCATCAACTTGATGAACAATATTTTGAAGAATTAACTGAAGTATTAATTTTAGCAGATGTTGGATACAAAATGGCAGAAACTATTACTGATGAAATTCGTCATGAAGCTAAAATCCAAAAATTAACAAAACCAAAAGATATTAATGATATTATTATTGATAAAATGTTTGTTATTTATACTGATGGTCAGTTAGTTTCTACAAGATTAAATTTTAGTAGTAATAATATTTCGTTATTTTTAGTTGTTGGTGTTAATGGTAATGGTAAGACAACATCAGCAGCTAAACTAGCAGCTAAATTAAAAACACAAGGTAAAAAACCAATTCTAGTTGCTGCTGATACTTTTCGTGCTGGTGCAGTTGAACAATTGCAAATTTGAGCAGAAAGAATTGGTATTCCTTGTTATTTAGGAACACCAAAGCAAGATCCAGCTAGTGTTGTTTATGCTGGAATTGAAGCAGCTAAATCTGAAAGTTGTGATGTTATTATTGTTGATACAGCAGGGAGATTAGAAAATAAAGTTAATTTGATGCAGGAGTTAAAAAAGATTAATAAAATTATTACTCAGAAATTAGGACATGAAGCTAATGAAACATTGTTAGTAATTGATGGTACAACTGGACAAAATGGTATTAATCAAGCGCAAGAATTTATGAAAATTGTTTCTTTGACTGGCATTATTTTAACAAAAATGGATGGCACTGCTAAAGGTGGCATTATTCTTGCTATTAAGGAAGAATTAGATATTCCTGTTAAATTAATGGGTTTTGGTGAAGGTATTAATGACTTGGAAGAGTTTGATTTAGATAAGTATATTTTTAGTTTAACAAGTGATTTGTTTGTGTAGTATGAAAATGAATAGTTTAGAAAAACAAGTTTTATATTATAGTTTATTTGCTTTTTATAATACATTATTAACAGCAAAACAAAAACAATATTTTACAAATTACTTTATTGAGAATTTATCTTTACAAGAAATCGCTGATTTACAAAAAGTATCACGAACGGCTGTTCATGATAGTCTACAAAAAGTTATTATTTTATTAAATAAATATGAAAGTAAGTTGCATCTTTATGAAAAATATAAACAACGACAAGTAATATATGAAAAATATACGGAAAAGTATAATTTTATTAAAGTTTTACAAGAAATTGATAAAATAGAATAAAGCAGGTGGAAATTAATGAAAATTTTAATAATTGGTGATATTTACAGTATTGTTGGTAGACAAATGGTTAAATATTGAATTCCTAAAATAAAAAAGGAATATGAAAATCAATTTAAGATTGATTTAGTAGTTGCGAATGGTGAAAATACTACTCATGGTAAATCATTATGTAAAAAACACTATGATGAATTAAAAAATGCTGGTATTGATATTATTACTACCGGTAATCATATTTTTGGTCATCCTGATGTTGCCAAGTATATTAATACAACTCCCGATTTATTGCGTCCTTTAAATTATAATCCTTATCATCCAGGTAATGGTACAATTTTAGTTAAAGTTGGTAATAAAAAAGTGCGTGTAACAAACTTAATTGGTCGTACTTTCATGGATAAATCTGATAATCCTTATTTTGCTCTTGAACAACTTATTACGATTGATAAACAAAATAGTGAAGAAAAAAGTGACATTCATATTATTGATTTTCATGCTGAAGCAACAGCGGAAAAGTTATCTTTTGCTTGAAATTTTGATGGTCAAGTTACTTGTGTGGTAGGAACTCATACTCATGTTCAAACAGCAGATAATCGTTTATTACCAAAAGGTACTGCTTTTATTAGCGATGTTGGAATGACAGGTCCGTTTTATTCTATTATTGGTGCTAAAGCTGAAGAAGTTATTATTCGTGATAAAAAAAGTATGCCGGCAAAATTTAGTCCAGCTGATGGTGAAGGTCAATTTTCAGCCGTTTTATTAACTATTAATGATGAGACAAATAAAGCACAAAAAATTGAACGTATTTTTATTCATCCACAAGCACCTAATTTTAAAATTTACGAATAATTACAAATATAGGAAGGGACTAACTTTAACATGATATGAAACAATGCTAATTTTTTTACTGATAAAAATGGTTTATATTCGATTTTAATTGGGATTAGTATATTAATAATTTTAAAAATTTTAAGAATTTTATTAATGGCAAAAATTAAAGATAATGTTCATGTACAACAAGCTGCTGAAATACGAGAAAAGGTAATTATTTTACGTGATGGTTATGAAGTAAAATTATTTAAGCAAATGGTTGATAAAAGTACAGTCATTATTATTGGTGCTCATGGCTTGCAAGGTCAAAAAGATGATTTTAAATTATTAAGTTCTTTTTGTAAAAAATCACAACTATCTTTAATTACTTATGATCGAAGAGGTAATGGTAAAAATGGACAAGATTGAAAATTTAAATCATTAGGTACTGATATTAATGATTTAAAAGATATAATAAGTGCAGTAAAATCTAAATATCCTAATCAAAAAATTATTGTTTTTGGTGAATCATTAGGCGCAGCTATTGCTAGTCATGCTGTTAAAAATAATTCACAAGTATCAGCATTAATTACTAGTAATTTAGTAACTAAAAAAAATCTTTATCAATTTTCATTAAGTTTTATTATTTGTTTTTGTTTTGCTTTTATTTTTAATTCTAATATTCAAATGCCAATCTATGTTGAAAATCAAGATATTTCTAGTAATAATGCTCATATTAATAATATAAATCAAAGATATAGTAATCGTCAAAATTGATCATTACGTTTTTTACTACAATTTAAAAAAATTAATAAAAAAAGTATAATGGAAATTAGTAATTCAAAACTTCCAACGTTAATCTTGCAAAGTGCTGATGATGTATTTAGTGATTTTCATCAACTTAAAATTAATAAAAAATATTGGAAGAAACATCATAGTTATGTTTTTATTTTTGATGGTAAACATGCTTTAATTAATGAACCTAATATTAAAGATATATTTGATAATGAAATTATGCCATGAATTACAAAAAAAATTTTATTTGAGAAAGGTTAAAAAATATGAAATTAATACCTAATATTACCCATCCTCTTTTTACTAGTGAGTCTGTTGCTCCTGGTCATCCTGATAAGATTTGCGATCAAATTGCTGATGCAATTTTAGATGCTTTTTTAAAACAAGATCCACATGCCAAAGTAGCATGTGAGGTTTTTATTACTACAAATTTTGTTTTAATTGGTGGTGAAGTTCATAGTCATGCTCAAGTTGATTATCAAGGAATTGCGCGAAAAGTTATTACTGAAATTGGTTATATAAATGATGAAATTGGATTTAATGGTTTTACTTGTGAAATTAAAGTGTTAATTCATGAACAATCACCTGATATTTTACAAGGTGTTGAATTAAAAAATCATCAAATTGGTGCTGGTGATCAAGGAATAATGTTTGGTTATGCATGTCAGCAAACATTAGAATATATGCCATTAGCAATTGTTTTAGCACATGAATTAATTAAACGAGCTACAAAATTACGAAAGGAAAAAAAATTTAAGTATGCACTTCTTGATATGAAAGCGCAAGTTACTATTGATCAAGAAGACCCTAAAAATTTAAAAATACATACTATTTTAATGAGCATTCAACATCAAGCAAATTATGATGAAAAACAATTTAAAACATTTATTCATAAAGAAATTATGCAATATATTGCTAATAAATATCATTTAAATCTTGATTTTAAATATTTAATTAATCCAACTGGTAAATTTGTAATTGGTGGACCTGCTGGTGATACTGGTTTAACAGGAAGAAAATTAATGGTTGATACTTATGGTGGAGCTGCTTGTCATGGCGGGGGAGCTTTTTCAGGAAAAGATCCCACTAAAGTTGATAGAACGGGTGCTTATTATGCTAGGTATATTGCTAAAAATATTGTTGCTGCTAACTTAGCAAAGATTTGTGAAGTACAATTAGCTTATGCAATTGGAACTCCTGAACCAATTGCAATATTTGTTAATACTCATCAAACTATTATTTCCGGTTTAACAGAGGCAAAATTAACAGAAATAATTTATCAAGTCTTTGATTGTTCTGCTAGTGCTATGATTGATAAATTAGAGTTATTTAAACAAAATTATCAACAATTATCAACTTATGGTCATTTTGGTAGAAATGATTTACAATTACCTTGAGAGAAATTAGATAGAGTTAGTTTATTGAAAACTTATTTATCAAAAAAATAAGATGGGGAGAGATATTTTATGTTTTTAGAAGTAATAGCTACATCTTTAAAAGATATAGAAAAAATTAATAATTCTTTAGCGGTGGTTAGCCCTAAATACTGGACCACTTTTGGATAGACAGTTTTAAATTTTTATTTGTGAAATTGGTGGTTTTAGAAATTTAGAATGTATTCTTTCGTAATTATAAAACATAATATATTGGTTTACATCATTTATAGCTTCATTGAGAGAAAAATATTGATTTGAACCTTTAGGTAGTCATTCTTGAGATAAATGAGAAAATCAGTTTTCAGATATTACATTGCCACCAATATCATAAGGTTGTTTTTTGCTTAAAATTATTTGCTTATCAGCAGCTCAATTTGTGATGTCTTGACAATAAAATTCGTTGGCGTTATCTGAGTGTAAAATAACGTTTTTTACTTGGTTTCAAGAGAATTGTTGATTTATTTTTTCAAGTGCAGGAAGGATTAAATCTTGATAGGATTTGTTTGAACATGTATTATAGCTTACAATATTATTTGAATAAAAATCAATAATTACAAAAAGATATAATCAACCTTCTTTAGTATTTATTTGTTTAGTGTCCATTGATCAAATTTGATTTGAAGAGGTTGTACTTTTATAATCTTTGTTTACTTTATCCATTGTAGGTATTCACTTATTTGGATTTTTTTTGTTTTTAGGATAGTTATTTTTAGTTTGTTTTAATCCTTGAAGATTGTGATCTTTCATAATTTTTCGCATTTGTTTTGTTGATAATTCTAGATTTAAAATAATATGTTTGTATTGTTTTAATCATTCTTTAAATGCTGAAAAAATTCGTAAATAGCCATAAATTTGTCCTTTTCTTGTAAAATGAAATTCAAGTAAAAGTTGGCATAATTCTTGATATTTATGTGTACAATTACTAATTTGATTTTTTTCTTTTTTAATAGGGTTTTGTTTGTTTTTTACAAAATAATATGTTGATCGGTTTAGTTGAAGATGTTGGCAAAGATATCTNTGAGGCTTTTTAGTAATCTGTGTTTCTTTGTTTTACAAAGTACTAGTTCAGATTAATTCTGTCTTCAAATTTTATCATAAAATGAGCAATTGCTGTATTTCAATTTTGAATAGGCAATGTTCATTTTTTTGTGATATTTTCAATTGCTAAGTAAAAAATTTTAAAAACTGCCATATCATTAGGAAAAACTTTTTTATTTCTAATAACTTTTCGTAATTGGCTATTAACAGATTCAATAGCATTTGTAGTATAAATTACCCTTTTAATTTCTGCTGGATAACTAATAAAAACCATTAAATTTTCTCAATTTTTATATCAAGATTTAGCAATTTGTGGATATTGTTTATTTCATTTACTTTCAAATGATTCTAAAGCTTGCATTGCTTGTTCTTCACTACATGCTGTATAAATTGGCTTTAAATCGATAACTAGAGACTTTCGATGTTTGTATGAAACATATTTTAAGCTATTTCTAATTTGATGAACTATGCATAATTGATGTTCAGTTTTAGGATAAACTGATTGTATTGCCTCTGACATGCCTGTTAAATTATCACTACAAGCAATAAGAATATCATTTAAGCCTCGATTTTTCATTTCTGTAAAATTATTTAATCAGAATTTAGCACCTTCATTTTCACTAATTCATAAACCTAAAACATCTTTTTTACCTTCTAAATCAACTCCTAAAGCTATATAAACTGATTTGTTAATAATACGTTTATCCTGACGTACTTTAACTACGATACAATCAAAATAAATGATTGGATAAACACTATCTAATGGACGATTTTGCCATGCTTTGACATCATCAATGACATCATCAGTAATTTGACTAATTACGCTTTCGCTAATATCTGCGCCATCATATAACTCTTGCAACTGCATTCTAATATCTGATAAAGTCATACCTTTTGCATATAGTGAAAGAACTTGTTGATCAAAACCATCAAATCTTCTCTGTCTTTTTGTGATTATTACTGGTTCAAAATTACTATTACGATCTCTTGGTACATCAATTTCAATTTTACCTTGTTGAGTTATTAATTTTTTTGATGTTGTACCATTACGAACATTGTCATTATTACTGCGTTGATTTCTTTCGTGTCCTAAATAATTTTGCATCTCAGAATTCAACATTTTTTCTACCAATCGTTTAGTTAATTCTTTATATAAGCCTCCCTCTTTAAAAACTGTTGTTAAATCCTCAGTATTTTCTAATAATAAATCTACTGCTTTTGATATTGGATCATTGTTATTAACAATATCTTTTTTAGCCATCTGTAACTCACTCTTTCTAGATATATAAATTATATTTACTAGAATTAATTAAACATAGTTATTTTTGTAAGTCACACAGATTACTAAACATTCGCTTTATAATAGATAAGATTAAACATTTAACAAGGTTACTGTTCTTTTGTATTAAAAGAACAGTAACCTTTATTGATGGTTTATTATTATAATTAGTTGTATTGATTTCATTTTTATTAGATTCTAAAGAAAATTGTTTTGTTAAAATTTTTTCTACTTTTGTATGTTTTTGTTTTTGTGCTCTTATTAAAGCAGTTTCACCACGTAAATTTATTTGATTAATATCAGCACCATTGACTATTAATAAATCAACTACATTTAAATGGCCATTTTTAGCGGCCTTTGTTAAAGCAGTATTGCCAAATTTTGTTTTATGATTAACATTAGCACCGTTTGTTATTAAAAGATTAACTATTTTTATGTAACCTTTTTTGGTAGCTAATAATAAAGGTGTATCATAATCTTTATTTATATAATTAACATTAGCACCGTTTGTTATTAAAAGATTAACTATTTCTGTGTGACCTTGTTCAGCAGCTAACATTAAAGCAGTATCTTTTGTACTATTTATATGATTGATATCAGTATTATTTTCTATTAAAAATTGAACTATTTCAATGTGACCATAATCAGCGGCTGTTATTAAGGCACCCTCCATATCGAACTTATTGTTATCAGGATTAAGTAGTAAAGTTTTAACTGTTTGTAAGTCACCTTCTTCAATAGCTGTTAAAAATTTATTTTTAGGCATTTCTTTATCTTCCTTTTCTAAATTAAAACAAAAAACCTATTTATTTTGAAATAAAGTAAATAGGTCAAAAACTTATATCAAGTATATAGGGACTTCGTCCCTCGCCACTACGTGGCTCGCTACTTGCTACTTGCTACTTAGCCCTTTTTACTAGACCATTAATTTAAAAAAAACTTGAATGTATTCGAAAAACAATTGTGTTATACAATTAACACTAATTTTGACATGAAAGGATTTTTAATAATGGATAAAATTAAACAAATAGCATTAGTAATTAACAAGTTAAATATCAAACAAAAAATTCAAATTATTGATGATAGCAAAAACCAATATTCAATTAGATATCTTTGCCAACATCTTCAACTAAACCGATCAACATATTATTTTGTAAAAAACAAACAAAACCCTATTAAAAAAGAAAAAAATCAAATTAGTAATTGTACACATAAATATCAAGAATTATGCCAACTTTTACTTGAATTTCATTTTACAAGAAAAGGACAAATTTATGGCTATTTACGAATTTTTTCAGCATTTAAAGAATGATTAAAACAATACAAACATATTATTTAAATCTAGAATTATCAACAAAACAAATGCGAAAAATTATGAAAGATCACAATCTTCAAGGATTAAAACAAACTAAAAATAACTATCCTAAAAACAAAAAAAATCCAAATAAGTGAATACCTACAATGGATAAAGTAAACAAAGATTATAAAAGTACAACCTCTTCAAATCAAATTTGATCAATGGACACTAAACAAATAAATACTAAAGAAGGTTGATTATATCTTTTTGTAATTATTGATTTTTATTCAAATAATATTGTAAGCTATAATACATGTTCAAACAAATCCTATCAAGATTTAATTCTTCCTGCACTTGAAAAAATAAATCAACAATTCTCTTGAAACCAAGTAAAAAACGTTATTTTACACTCAGATAACGCCAACGAATTTTATTGTCAAGACATCACAAATTGAGCTGCTGATAAGCAAATAATTTTAAGCAAAAAACAACCTTATGATATTGGTGGCAATGTAATATCTGAAAACTGATTTTCTCATTTATCTCAAGAATGACTACCTAAAGGTTCAAATCAATATTTTTCTCTCAATGAAGCTATAAATGATGTAAACCAATATATTATGTTTTATAATTACGAAAGAATACATTCTAAATTTCTAAAACCACCAATTTCACAAATAAAAATTTAAAACTGTCTATCCAAAAGTGGTCCAGTATTTAGGGCTAACCACCTCTTTTTTAGCCATCTGTAACTCACTCTTTCTAGATATATAAATTATATTTACTAGAAT
Source organism: Spiroplasma endosymbiont of Danaus chrysippus (assembly GCF_902809815.1). Classification (GTDB taxonomy): domain Bacteria; phylum Bacillota_I; class Bacilli_A; order Mycoplasmatales; family VBWQ01; genus Spiroplasma_E. The sequence goes on from NZ_CADDIL010000004.1 coordinate 142,043, forward strand.
TAATTAAACGTAGTTATTTTTGTAAGTCACACAGATTACTAAACATTCCCTATTAATTTATGATAAAAAATAAACTCTCTTTAATTAAAAGAGAGTTTTTATTATTTAAACTTTTTTATTTTTTTCTTTTAAATTTTGATGTTTATAGAACATTCTATTTTCAATACTTGCAATACGAGCAGTTGATTCACCAACATTAATATTAACCAATGCTTCATCAATTGCATAGATCTTTGCATCTAAGGTATCTAAATGATGTAAAATTTCTGCTTCTATTGTTTTTGGTAAGACAGGTGAGCCATATTCATATTTACCATGACTAGCTAATATTAGATGCTGTAATAAAACTACGATTTCTTCCTCTAAGTTAATATTTAATTCCTTACAAGCGAGTGTAACTTGCATTGCACCTAATGAAATATGACCAATCATTTTACCTGATAGTGTATATGAACTAATAGGATTATTATTTAATTCAACCATTTTTCCATAATCATGCATAATGATTCCTGCATATAATAGTTCACTATTAATATTACGATCATTATAAAGTGCTACTACTTGTTTTGCCATTCTTAGCATTGTTACTGAGTGTCATAATAAACCGCTTTGAACAGCATGATGCATTTTAACTGCTGCTGGTCACTTTTTATAATCATCAATATTTTTTTTATTAAAACATTGGATTAATATTTTTTTTAAAATTGGATTTTTAAATTCCTTTATTGTTTGACTAATTTCAGTTCATGCTTCAATAATATTAATTGGTGCTTGTGTAAGCAATAAATCATAATATTCACTAGGATTAGTAATAATAGTTCAATTATTAATTTTTAGTTGTATTTCATTATTATAATTAATGCTATTTGCTTCAATTTTAATTACTTGTCCTATTGTTAATTGTTCAATAGTTTCTTCTCTTACGTCTCAAATTCTTGCTGAAATTGTCCCAGTTTTATCTTGTAATTGTAAGTTTAAATAATTAGTATTGTTAGAAGCAACACCTTGAATTACTCGATTAATAATTACTACTAAACTTAAAACATTATTAGGTTTAATATCTTTAATTACAATCATTTTTTAGTTCCTTTCTATCATTTTATATCTTTGATATTTAGATATTTGATAGCTAATTCTTCATACATTTTTCTCATTTTTAATTGTGCATCATTAATGGTTTTATCAACACAAACAAAATAGAATTTAATTTTTGGCTCAGTTCCACTAGGTCTAACAGCAAATCATGAACCATCACTGAAGTAAAATTTTAGTAAATTTTGCGATGGCATTCCATGTAAACCAGTTTGATAATCTTCAACTTTAATTGTTTTAATATTATTAAGTGTTGGTATTTTACTAGTTCTTAATGTTTCTAACATATTATTAATAGTATTTTGTCCTGTTTTGCCTTTTAAAATAAGATTAACAGTATAACAGTAATAATATCCAAATTTTTGATAAATATTTTCTAAAACATCAACTAATGTTTTTTGTGACTTTTGATAATATCAAGCCGCTTCTGCTGCTACTATTGCTGATTGAATACCATCTTTGTCACGAGTAATATCTTTAATAACATAACCATATGCTTCTTCAAAACCAAAAACAAAGTTAATGTTACGTGCTTTTTCTTTTAGCATTTCTGCACCAATTCATTTAAAGCCAGTTAACGTTTTAATAACTTGACATCCATATGATTTAGCAATCATATCAGATAAATTTGAAGTAACAAATGTATTGTACATAACAGGATTTTTTGGCGTTGTTTTATTAAGTTGATAATGGCTTAATAAATATTCTAATAAAATTGGTGCTGTTTCATTACCTGTTAATAATACATAATCATTATTATGTTTTACAGCAATACCAATGCGATCAGCATCAGGATCATTTAAAATAATTAATGGTGCATCATGTTTTTTAGCATGTTTAATTGCTAAATCAAATGTTGGTTTTACTTCGGGATTGGGCGACACTACACCTTTAAAATCAGGGTCATAGTTAGCTTGCTCTGTTACTAAAATAATTTCATAACCGCATTGTTCTAAAATTGGTTTAACTCATTCACGACTAGTACCGTGTAGATTAGAAAATACAATTTTAAAGTTACGATTTTTAACTTGTGGATAAAACTGTAAATTTTTAATATCGTCACGATAATTATCTTCTACTGTTGAAGGCACTTCTTTAATTAGGTTAGTATCATAATCGAATGTTAATTGAAAATCATCAGGCAATTGTTTCATTTTATTGCTAATTATATTGGTAACATTAGGAAGAAATTGACAGCCATATTGATCATAAATTTTATAACCATTATATTCAGGAGGATTATGACTGGCTGTAATAACAATTCCAGCAAGAGCATTAACTTTTCTAATACTATATGAAAGTACTGGTGTTGGTCTTAAATCATTATTTTTAAATAAAAAAACAGGAATTTTATGTTTAGCTAAAGTTTTTGCTGTTAACATTGTAAATTCTCCTGAAAAGTGACGATTATCATGAGCAATAATAACACCACGAAGTAAGTCTTTTTCAGAAAAGGCAGATTTTAAATATTGAATAAATGCGACAGTTGCTTTCATAATAATAATTTCATTAATTCTGCCGGTACCAACTCCAGTAATACCACGCATGCCAGCTGTACCAAATTCTAAAGTTGTAGTAAAAGCATCTTCAATTTCACTTTTAGACATTGTAGTTAATTGTTTTTTTAAGTGTTGTGGTAAGTTTTGCTTTTTTCAAATCTCATATGTTTTTAGTACATTCATTATTATTTCTCCTTTATAATAAAAAATTAAGTTTATAGGTAAATCATACTATAAAATAAGAAGAAAATAAATTTTAGTAGTTAATCTAAACATAAATTTTTAATTAAATAATAAAAAATAAAATTATTAAAAATTTCAATTTCAATCTTTAATAATTTTATTTTATTTTTATATTGATTGTGAATTGGTTTTATTTATAATTGTTATTGGTTGTTTGTCATTTTTAATAGAATTTATTGCTTTAATATTTATTTTTTTATTTGCTTTTGAAGTTTTAATTAGTTTATATAATGGTACTTGTTTGTTATCTTTATTAAGATACTGATCACTAGTAATAGTACCAACAAGTTTTTCATTATTATTTAGTAATATTTCAGCAAGAGATGTTGTTATTGGTAATTGTGGTTTAATTTTTCTTGAATTTGTTGTTGTTTTTTCTTTAAAAACTTGTTTTTCTTTTTCTGTTATAAGATTTTCTGATTTTTTACTATATAGCACTTCTAAATATCTCCTTTTTCAAATTAAAAACCTATTTACTTTAAAATAAAAGTAAATAGGTAAAAACTTATATTAATTTTAGGAAAATTATATCATAATATCTATATTAAATATAGATATTTTTCATTTATTTTTGTACTAGATAACTATTGTTTAATTAGAAATAGTTACCTCCTTAGAAGTTTTATAATTTAATTGTTTATAAAAAATACATGTATATGAAATTAAATATTAATACTTATATAAGTGTTAATTATAATTTTCATCAAAAGTATTATTTTTTATGTTATTATATATTCATAATTTAATAACTGTTCAGTCCTAATATAGATATATCTCTATGTTAGGACTTTTATTAAATTAAAGTTTTAAAGAAAAGGAAAAAAAATTAAAAGAAATTCCTAAAGATAAAACTAAAACAAATTAATTAAAGTAGCAGTAAGCAATAGAACAGTTCTTACTTATGCTTGAGATCCCAGATTAGTTAATAAGAAACATTGTGAGGTTGAGTTACAAATTATGAAACAAATGATTATTTTTGTTTCTATTGTTACACCTGACTATGTAGAGATAAAAAACTTAGTTAAAAAAATGACAAAAACAAGTGAGTGATTTAATAAATAAAACTGAAGTTCCAATCAGTGAATATAAAAAATTTTGTTTTAAAAACAATTTCAGGACAATTATAAATAAAGATTGCATTTGCAATCTTTATTTATCTCTTTATATTAATTTTTAAGTTATTAATTTTTTTATTGATTTTACTTGGAATTTCTTGTAAATGAGTTACAATTGTATTAAAGTTTTAAAGGAACTTTGGAACAAAATATTTTGGTTTTTTTATAGACCTCGTTTAAATTTTTGTATTTAAATTAGGTTTTTTGTTTTATTATATCGTTTAAAGGAGTGAGAAATATGAAATCACAATTTTATAGAGATGGAATAATTTATTATGCAATGAATTTAGAAAAGTGAGCAAATGTTGAAAATAAAACTTACTTTATAAAATATCATGATGTGATTTTAAAATTAACTGATATCATTAATTGTTATGATTTAAAAAATATTTCTGAAGTAAAAGTTTATAAGTTCTTAGCAGATGCTTTTAATAGTCGAATTTTAAAAGAAGTAGGGGATAACTAATGAAAATTAATTTAGAAGAATGCACAAATAATAAAATAAAATATTTAGAATCATTACCAGAAAGAACTAATGGAATGTCTTTAGTTATGTATCCAGTAAATTCATGAGCAGAAATAATTAATAAATGTGCTTGCAGTAATTCTAGTGATGAAGAAACAACAGTAGTACTACAAACTAAAAAAGGTCCTAAAATATAAACCATTATAAAATAAAAAAAGGCGTATTAATTACGGCTTTTATTTTTTTATAATGGAGCGGGTGATGGGAATCGAACCCACGTCTTCAGCTTGGAAGGCTGTAATAATACCATTATACGACACCCGCAGTTATGTTAACCACCATGTATTTATATCATATTACTAAAATTAAAGTCAACTACTTTTGATAAACAAGTTAAAAAAAATTATTTTTTAATCTTTTTTTCAATATGTTTATTTTTTTCTTTTTAAATAAAAGAAGTTTTTCTTTAAAGAAATAAGAAACAATGACAAAAATAATTGAAGCTATAGCAAAAAAATGAGCAATTAATCATATAATTCAGAATTTATTAATATTTAAACTAAAAAGAAAAGTTGTGCACAATATTGTGATAATTAGTGACAATGTTAAAAATACTAATAAAATTTGTTTTTTATTAGTAACTCATATTGGCATAATAAAAATAAATAGAATTATACTAGTAATTGGTCAAATCATAATTTGAATTGAAGTATTCATAATTTTGGCAACAAATGAGTTTTGAGATTTAGGAAAAAAATTATTAGTCATAAACATTAGTCAAACTAAAAATAAAAATAAAGAAGCAATTGTTAAAATTATTTTGCTAATTAATAAAATTTGTTTTAATTTATTTTTTTCCATTTCACTCACCATTTAATAATAAGTATACTAAAATATTTTAAAAAATATTATTCTTTGTTTTTTTCTTTTCTTTTTTGTTTTTTATGACTCTTAAAATCCATTATGACAAAGAAAATAAAAAGACCAATAATACTTACTAAAGAAATTACCATTAAAATAATTGCTCCAACATCCATGTTTTTTAACCTCTTTCAGTTTTTGTTTTTATTTTAAATAATTTATTAAAACCATTATGAATATTTTTATGATAAGTTAAGATAAAAGTTAAAAGTAAAACTAACCCAACACCAAGTGTTAGACCAACTGTACCATAGACAAAATTAGCATTGATAATATTAATAATAAAATCATAGATACCAGTAACAATATTAATTAAAATTAAAATTGGTGCGATAATTAAAATTACTATTTTATATCCTTTTGTTCATTTCATTCATGAATTTTCATTATTATATAATTTTAATGTATCATATAGTTTTCAGCCATATGGACTAATACCAATTAATAAAATAAACCCAATTATTAGTAGTCAAATTTGTGCTACTCAGATTGCTAGCCCATTAAACAGCGCTGGTGAATTACTAAAGGTAAATAATACTGATACTGCCATTGCTCCTAATAATGATATTGCTAATGCTTGTTTGCGCTTTAAATGAATTTCATATTCTAGACCATTTACCATTGATTCAACTTGACCAATTAGTGAGGACATACCCGCAAAGAAAAGTGTAACAAAAAATAATATTGCTAAAATATTTCCTAAAATAGGAACTTGATTATTAATAATAGCAAATAATTGTGGTATTACTTGGAAAATCAAAGCAGGACCTGCTTGAAATACATCTTTAATATCAGTTTTATCTTGATTTTGAGCAATTGCACTTATTGAATTAAAAACAATAATTGTTGTTAATATACCAATAACGCTAGTACCAAAGGCTACTACAAAAGCTTGATTAGTACTATCTTGTTTTTCAGGAGCATGAGCTGCATAAATATAAATGGTTCCTGTACATGTTGATAACATAAAGAATGATTGACCAAAAGCATCTTTTCATAATCCAGGATTTAATAATTCTTTAGCATCTAAATCAAACATTACATTTAATCCAAGTTTAGCACCTGATAATGTACTAGTATAAATTGCTAAAATAATAATCATTAAAAATAAAAATGGAATCATAATTTTATTCGCTTTTTCAATTCCTTTTTCAACACCACCTAGTAGAATGATACCCAAAATAATTCATACACCAATTGTTGCAAGTAAAATCATTCAATTTAAGTTACCTAGGCTATTTAAATTGCTAATATCTTGATCATTTGTTTGTTGTAAAATATTATGATAAAAATAAGAACCTTTATTTAAATTAGAAGTAAAACTAATAATAATATTAATTAAAGTTCATCCTACTAAAACACTATAATAAGTACTTAGTAAAATAACGGTTGTTGAATGCAATCAAGAGAAAAAAGCACCCTTTTTACCTCCAACCTCACTAAAAAATTCAATATGATTTTTGCGATATTTATTACCAATTGTCATTTCAATAAATAAAACTGGTATTGCACAAATTACCATACATATTAAAAAAGGGATTAGAAAAGCACCATGATGGTTATACATTTGAGTTGAAAATCCTCAAATACCACCTAATCCTACTGCCGAACCCATTACTGAAAGTAAGAATCCTAATTTTGAGATATTTAAGCGTTGTTTTTTCATATTAATAAATGACCTCCTTTATAACAGTTAATTATACAAAAAAAATATTTTATTAAAACCAATTTCAGTAAATAAAATTTTGCGATGTTATTTATTAATAATGTCTATTGGAAAATATATAGAAAATCAAAATTTTATTTTATTTAATAAAATGATATTATTACAAATAAATAATAAGAAAAAACAAGGTTTTTAAGTAAATTTTAAAAAAGTAATATTAAAAAATAAAACTCCTCCTTATATAAGGAATAAATAAAAAATTATTTTTAATATTATTAATTTAATTATTTAAGTTATTAAAATTATTTTTCATAATTTCAATATTAATGATTATATTATTTTCATTTATTTAATATAGGGTTATAATACAAGAAGTAATAAATAAAGACTAGAGTTTAGCTCATATTTAAGAATTGTAATTCTTAATATGGGTGTTTTTATATTAATTTTATTACTTTTAATTATTTTTTAGAAAGGATTAAAAATATGGATTCATCACCAGCAATAAGTTATTCTTCTACAGAACAATTATTACCAAGTGATTTAATATCAACTAATAATAGAAATAGGGTAGCACCCACTATAAGAGATGTGTTGCTTACTCTTGGTAATTCAATGGTAACTGGGGGTAACTATTTATTATATCAAGATGGAGTATTATCACTAGTACCAGCATTATGTTTTATGGTGGAAGGAGCAGTTAATTCAAAAATTTCGTTAACTAATTTAATATTAATATATCGAAATATTAATAATGTAAATATTAATAATTTATTAACAGGAGTAAGTTTTGCAACAGCACCGTTATTACCACTAGCAGTAGCTTGACTTAACTGACCAACACCCAATCCAGATACATTACCTATTACATATGCTTTTATTACAGCAGCAGCAACTTCAAGTTTAAATCATATAGTGACAATTAGTAAAAAAATATCAGAATGTTGTGCACCTAATAATGAAGAAAATGCAATAAATCAACAACGTAATATATGACAAAAAATAGGTAATACAGCAGCAAGTTTATTAGCACCAATAACTATTGCTAGTGCAATTACTGGTGTTAGTCTTTTTGCATATCATGAATTAAGTAATCCAAATAATAATAATGATGATCAACCATTTTATAAAAAAAGATCAACGGCTTTTTGAGAAACAATAGCTGGTCTTGCAATAGTTGGTACTGGTTTATTAGTAAATACTGGAATGGAATTATATGAAAATTGATGTGCGGATGTTAATGATTTTGATGAGGAAGATAATTATGAAAATATTTCTAGCAGTACATCTTCACCATCATCATCAAGTTCTGAAGATAGTGATGATAATAATCCATTATTAAATAAACCTTTTAATCCAGAAAAAATTAATAATGTAGAGAAAACACAATCAGTCATGTCAACTTCTCATGTTGTTGAAATAGCTGATCCTAAACCACTTAATACAGCAGTATTAAATTCTGAAGAACGTTTGCCTGTTAAACAACAATCTTCAGAACGTCGATTATCAATTTAATAATATTTAATATTATAAAAATAAAAAGGTATTCTTAAAAGAATACCTTTTTATACTAATAATTTAATATTAGTGGTGCCCAGAGCGGGACTCGAACCCGCATGATTTCTCGGTAGATTTTGAGTCTACTGCGTCTGCCATTTCGCCATCTGGGCAAAATATAACTTACTTATAAAAAATGAGGAATACTTCCTCGTCATTAATAAATATATAAAATGGTGCCCAGAGCGAGACTCGAACTCGCACAACCTGTAAAAGTCATCGGATCTTAAGCCCGACGTGTCTACCATTTCACCACCTGGGCATCAAATGGTGTCCCCGGCAAGGATCGAACTTGCGACACCTCGGTTAAAAGCCGAGTGCTCTACCGCTGAGCTACGAGGACAAATTAATAAAATATATGGCTGAGGTGGTTGGATTTGAACCAACGCATGACGGCGTCAAAGGCCGTTGCCTTACCGCTTGGCTACACCCCAATAAGTAATATGGTGGAGGGGGAGGGAGTCGAACCCCCGAACTCGAAGAGATCTGGTTTACAGCCAGGTGCAGTTGGCCACTTTGCTACCCCTCCATAAATAATAATGGTGCTGATGACAGGAATCGAACCTGCAACCTACGGTTTACAAAACCGTTGCTCTGCCGGATTGAGCCACATCAGCAGGTAAATGGTGGAGTATGACGGACTTGAACCGCCGACCTATTGCTTGTAAGGCAATTGCTCTCCCAGCTGAGCTAATACTCCTTATTTATTGTTTTATTAGAATTATTTATTCTTAAAAAACCTTAATCATTATAATAGATATTTTTCACATTTACAATTATTTTTTAAAGATAATGTAAAATTATTTTATTTTTAATTATTTTTTAAAAGAAAACTTAAAAGAAAAAACCAAAAAAAATAATTTTATGTTAAATATTACTATTTTATACCTATTTTCAGTTTTATATATTTTAAATATAATATTTTTTTAAAGTTTGCTACAATTTTTTGAGCCATATTTATATTGGTGGTTAGCCCTAAATACTGGACCACTTTTGGATAGACAGTTTTAAATTTTTATTTGTGAAATTGGTGGTTTTAGAAATTTAAAATGTATTCTTTCGTAATTATAAAACATAATATATTGGTTTACATCATTTATAGCTTCATTGAGAGAAAAATATTGATTTGAACCTTTAGGTAGTCATTCTTGAGATAAATGAGAAAATCAGTTTTCAGATATTACATTGCCACCAATATCATAAGGTTGTTTTTTGCTTAAAATTATTTGCTTATCAGCAGCTCAATTTGTGATGTCTTGACAATAAAATTCGTTGGCGTTATCTGATTGTAAAATAACGTTTTTTACTTGGTTTCAAGAGAATTGTTGATTTATTTTTTCAAGTGCAGGAAGGATTAAATCTTGATAGGATTTGTTTGAACATGTATTATAGCTTACAATATTATTTGAATAAAAATCAATAATTACAAAAAGATATAATCAACCTTCTTTAGTATTTATTTGTTTAGTGTCCATTGATCAAATTTGATTTGAAGAGGTTGTACTTTTATAATCTTTGTTTACTTTATCCATTGTAGGTATTCACTTATTTGGATTTTTTTTGTTTTTAGGATAGTTATTTTTAGTTTGTTTTAATCCTTGAAGATTGTGATCTTTCATAATTTTTCGCATTTGTTTTGTTGATAATTCTAGATTTAAAATAATATGTTTGTATTGTTTTAATCATTCTTTAAATGCTGAAAAAATTCGTAAATAGCCATAAATTTGTCCTTTTCTTGTAAAATGAAATTCAAGTAAAAGTTGGCATAATTCTTGATATTTATGTGTACAATTACTAATTTGATTTTTTTCTTTTTTAATAGGGTTTTGTTTGTTTTTTACAAAATAATATGTTGATCGGTTTAGTTGAAGATGTTGGCAAAGATATCTAATTGAATATTGGTTTTTGCTATCATCAATAATTTGAATTTTTTGTTTGATATTTAACTTGTTAATTACTAATGCTATTTGTTTAATTTTATCCATTATTAAAAATCCTTTCATGTCAAAATTAGTGTTAATTGTATAACACAATTGTTTTTCGAATACATTCAAGTTTTTTTTAAATTAATGGTCTAGTAAAAAGGGCTAAGTAGCAAGTAGCAAGTAGCGTTAAACTTCTAGCAACTAAAGTTGCTGAAAATCATGATGGGTTTTGAATTTTAAGAAATTCTCATCATTGAACTATTGGAGATTTTATTAAGGGTAGTATAACTAATTTTGGTGTTACTATGTCATTAACTGATTTTTTTGATAATTTTAAAATTGTAATTGCTGCATTAGGTGGAACTGCGACTTTAACAGGTACAGCAGCACAGTTGCAAATAGGAGTAATCTTAGCGGTTATTGCTACTCCGATCTTATTTTTTACAAGTCTTATTATTTTTGGATACAGTTGTTATTTAAAAGTAGTAAAAAAATAAAAATAGCAATTTATTAATTTTAAAAAATTCTTATTTTTCACATTAAAGTAAGAATTTTTTTATTTATTTTATAGCAGTAATATAACAATGATATAATTAAAAAAAAATAGGTGATAATAATGATAACTAAAAATTGATGAAAAAAATTACCTCTTGATGAAAAAATAATTACTATTTTATTTTTTTCTGGTTTTATATTTTTGTTATTAGGGTTAATTATGTTATTAAGTATTAAAATAGAAAACATTTTTAATGGATTTAATTTTATTTATATAAATGGTGTAATTGATAGTTTAACCTATCAAAGTAGTCAGGGAATAACAGTAGATATTTTCTTTTTAAAAGTAGGAATTATTTTTACTATTTTCTTAATGCCAATTTGTTCTGGCTGTAGTATAATTTGATTTATTATTAAACGATTAATTTTTAAAAAATAGAGGTGAATAATGAAAAATAATGATTCATTTATTGAAATTATAAATAAAACTTTGGATAAAACAGTTAATTTAAATTTTAAAACTTTAAAAGGTCATAATATTATATTTATTGTTGATATGGTTAATGGCTTTGCTAAAAAAGGAAATTTATTTTCACTCAATATTAATTCAATTATTAAACCAATTAAAAATTTATTAGCAAAAGTAAACACTAATGAAACTAAAGTTATTGCTTTTAATGATGCTCATAATGAACATAGTCCCGAATTTCATACTTTTCCTAGTCATTGTTTGGAAAATACTATTGAATCAGAGTTAGTAGAAGAATTAAAATTTGACAATATTAAGATTATTAAAAAAAATAGTACTAATGGTTTTTTTGCTTTTGATTTTAAGCCAAATTTACAATGGGATAACATTATTATTGTTGGTTGTTGTACTGATATTTGTATTTATCAATTTGCTATTAGTTGTAAAACTTGATTTAATCAGCACAATAAAGAAGTAAATGTTATTGTTCCAATGACAATGACAAATACTTATGATCAACCAGAGCATCCAGCTCATATTTTAAATCAATATGCATGATATTCAATGCTTAAAAATGGCATTACTATTGTTAAGGATGTTATTTAATTAAAGTAGAATTTTAAATAAAATAAATTTATATAAATAATAAATTTTATACATATTATTTAATAATTTTTCTATTTAGAATAGAAATTATGATAAAATGATAAAATAATTTAATAAATGTTTATACCTAATATAGAAATTATTGTATATTAGGTTTTATTAAATTAAAGTTTTAAAGAAAAGGAAGATTAAAAGATGGCTAGTAAAGTAATCCAATCAGAAAGCGAGTATCAAGAACTTGAAAATAGCAATTAATAATAAATATTTTTGAAAATTTGAATTTAATTTAAATTTTAGAAATATGAGTTATGAAGATTTATCAATATTAAATATAAAATTATTAAATAATGAATTTAATGATATTTATCAAGAGATTATTAAGAATAATGAAATAAATGAAAAATTATCTTTCATTTTTATTGAATGTATTAATCAAGGTTTTTCTGAAGAAAAAGCACAATATTCTATTAAAGAGCAAATAACTAAGCATATAGTAGAAAGTTTTTTAATTAAAGAACAAGAACAAAAAATGGTAAATGAAATAAATCAATTTGATTTTATAAATGCACCATCAACTAGCACTGGTATATATCATTCACCATCATTTAAAATATAATTTAACTTATAATTACATTTATTTAGATTATTATTTGCAAAAAAATGTCATAATATAATATTGTAAATTAATAAGTGAAGAACAACTAAGTAAGTTATATAAAAACCATTCTTTTCAGAATGGTTTTTATATAACTATATTTTAATGTTTTATTAAATTTATTATTAGGAAATTATTTTTTACCTAATAATGTAAACATTTTCTTTTTGTATACTTCAACACCAGGTTGGTTAAATGGGTCAACACCTAATAATTTTGCACTAACAGCACAAGCCTTCATAAAGAAATAACTAGCATAACCAAACATTTTGCTATCCATTGTATCCCATTCTAATAAAATATTTGGAGTTTTTCCTACTATTTCATCACTATGAGCTTCAATAGTTCCTTGTAAGGCAATATTATTAATTTCATGTAAAGAATGTTTTGTTAAATAGTTTAATTGATCATTGTTTTCCTTATCAAGTGGAATTTTGATATCTTCATTAGGTTTTTTGATTTTTATTACTGTTTCAAAAAACATTTTTGAACCTTCTTGAATAAATTGGCCCATTGAATGTAAATCAGTTGAAAAAACAACACTAGCTGGTAATAATCCTTTGCCATCCTTACCTTCTGATTCACCAAATAATTGTTTTCATCATTCACATAACATTTGCATTTGTAATTCATAGCTTACTAAAATTTCAACTGCTTTATTATTAGTTTTATGTAAATGATAGCGAGAAACTGCATATAAATAGGCATCATTAACATCAATTTTATCACTTTTACATTCTTTTGCTGCTAATTGCGCACCAGCAATAATTTCTTCACAGTTAATTCCTGCTACCATCATCGGAAAAATACCAACAGGAGTTAAAACAGAGTATCTACCACCGATATTATTGGGAATAACAAAGCTTTCATATCCTTCTTCTTTTGCCAAATCATGGAGTACTCCTCTTGTTTTATCAGTAGTAGCGATAATTCTGTTATTAACAATATTCTTATTTTTCTTTTGTTTAATTAATAGTTCTTTTAACAAACGAAAGGCAATTGCTGGTTCAGTAGTAGTTCCTGATTTAGAAATAACATTAATGGCAAATTCTTTATCTTTTAAATATGATAAAAGTTGGTGAACATAAGTTGAACTCATGGTATTACCCATATAAATTACTTTAACAGGAGCCGTATTATTAAATAAACCTTGCACCATATCAATTCCTGCTCTAGCACCTAAGTATGATCCACCAATACCAATTACTACTAAAACTTGTATTTCTTTTTGTAGTTTCAATGCTAGAGTTTTCATTCGTTTTCAAGACTCTTGAAAAGTAATGTCTTTTTGGTATGCAAATGGAAAATCAATTCATCCTAATCAACCATCTTCATTTTTAGCATTACTTTCCAGTTCAGCGTTAATCGCTGTTACTTTTTCTTGATATAAAGTTGATAATTCTTTCATATTTAAATTAGTAAACTTTAAATTAGTTTTTATCACTATTCTATAACCTCCTTATAGTATTTAAAATTAAAATATTAATTCGTAATAATACTATTTAATATTTATAATAAAAATATAGTTGTAAAAATTTTAGATTGCAAGAAAAAAATAAAAAATATTGCCATTAAATAGCAATATTTTTTATTATTTGGAAGAAAAATAGTATTTTAATTATTTTCTTCTTTTTTAAATCAATTATCAACAGTTTCTCTTATTGGTGCAAATCCTTTACCATTTTCTTCAATTGAAGAATTATTCTTTGCAACTAATCCTTGTTCTTTTGTACTTAAACTTAATTGTTGTTTAGTATGATCAATACCTGTTATTTCTGCTTTAACTGATGTACCAATTGTAAAATAATCACTAACATTTTTAACAAATTTAGGGGTAATACGGCTAATGTGAATTAAACCAGAAAATCCATTTGGACACTTACAAAAAACTCCAAATTCCTTTATTCCAGTTGGAGTTACAGTAATAATGTCACCAACTTGAAATTGTTGAACATTTGATTCATTTTTTTCATTTTTAATAATTGTACTCATAATAAGTTAATTCCTCTTTCTTTTGTATAATTTAATAATTTAATAATACATAAAAATATTATAACATTATATTTAATCTTGAAGTTAAAATTAATAATATTAATTTTATGAATGTTTAAACATTAGAATGAGAAATTATTAATTGATTTTAAATTTAAAGATTATTAAAATATTAAATTTGTTAGCAATTTCTTTATTTTTAAAGAAATGAATGTTACTTGTAACAATATTACTAATTTTTTTTAATATTTTTCTTTATTTTATACTTAAAATGGTAAGTTAATATAGATATTTTATTTTATAAACATTATTAAAAATATTAGGATTTTATTATAATAATCCTGATTTTTCAAGTAATTCTTCTAGAAAAGTTCCCTTGATTTTTTTTTAATGCACCTCTACGGAAAATTTTTAAGACAAGAGGAACTTGTATATCATTAATTTTTTTCTTATCGGTGGTTAGCCCTAAATACTGGACCACTTTTGGATAGACAGTTTTAAATTTTTATTTGTGAAATTGGTGGTTTTAGAAATTTAGAATGTATTCTTTCGTAATTATAAAACATAATATATTGGTTTACATCATTTATAGCTTCATTGAGAGAAAAATATTGATTTGAACCTTTAGGTAGTCATTCTTGAGATAAATGAGAAAATCAGTTTTCAGATATTACATTGCCACCAATATCATAAGGTTGTTTTTTGCTTAAAATTATTTGCTTATCAGCAGCTCAATTTGTGATGTCTTGACAATAAAATTCGTTGGCGTTATCTGAGTGTAAAATAACGTTTTTTACTTGGTTTCAAGAGAATTGTTGATTTATTTTTTCAAGTGCAGGAAGAATTAAATCTTGATAGGATTTGTTTGAACATGTATTATAGCTTACAATATTATTTGAATAAAAATCAATAATTACAAAAAGATATAATCAACCTTCTTTAGTATTTATTTGTTTAGTGTCCATTGATCAAATTTGATTTGAAGAGGTTGTACTTTTATAATCTTTGTTTACTTTATCCATTGTAGGTATTCACTTATTTGGATTTTTTTTGTTTTTAGGATAGTTATTTTTAGTTTGTTTTAATCCTTGAAGATTGTGATCTTTCATAATTTTTCGCATTTGTTTTGTTGATAATTCTAGATTTAAAATAATATGTTTGTATTGTTTTAATCATTCTTTAAATGCTGAAAAAATTCGTAAATAGCCATAAATTTGTCCTTTTCTTGTAAAATGAAATTCAAGTAAAAGTTGGCATAATTCTTGATATTTATGTGTACAATTACTAATTTGATTTTTTTCTTTTTTAATAGGGTTTTGTTTGTTTTTTACAAAATAATATGTTGATCGGTTTAGTTGAAGATGTTGGCAAAGATATCTAATTGAATATTGGTTTTTGCTATCATCAATAATTTGAATTTTTTGTTTGATATTTAACTTGTTAATTACTAATGCTATTTGTTTAATTTTATCCATTATTAAAAATCCTTTCATGTCAAAATTAGTGTTAATTGTATAACACAATTGTTTTTCGAATACATTCAAGTTTTTTTTAAATTAATGGTCTAGTAAAAAGGGCTAAGTAGCAAGTAGCAAGTAGCTTTAAAGAATGATTAAAACAATACAAACATATTATTTTAAATCTAGAATTATCAACAAAACAAATGCGAAAAATTATGAAAGATCACAATCTTCAAGGATTAAAACAAACTAAAAATAACTATCCTAAAAACAAAAAAAATCCAAATAAGTGAATACCTACAATGGATAAAGTAAACAAAGATTATAAAAGTACAACCTCTTCAAATCAAATTTGATCAATGGACACTAAACAAATAAATACTAAAGAAGGTTGATTATATCTTTTTGTAATTATTGATTTTTATTCAAATAATATTGTAAGCTATAATACATGTTCAAACAAATCCTATCAAGATTTAATCCTTCCTGCACTTGAAAAAATAAATCAACAATTCTCTTGAAACCAAGTAAAAAACGTTATTTTACACTCAGATAACGCCAACGAATTTTATTGTCAAGACATCACAAATTGAGCTGCTGATAAGCAAATAATTTTAAGCAAAAAACAACCTTATGATATTGGTGGCAATGTAATATCTGAAAACTGATTTTCTCATTTATCTCAAGAATGACTACCTAAAGGTTCAAATCAATATTTTTCTCTCAATGAAGCTATAAATGATGTAAACCAATATATTATGTTTTATAATTACGAAAGAATACATTCTAAATTTCTAAAACCACCAATTTCACAAATAAAAATTTAAAACTGTCTATCCAAAAGTGGTCCAGTATTTAGGGCTAACCACCCCACCAAATATTAATTAGTAAAAATATAGTCTAATGGTATATCTCAATTATCGTGATTAATTATATAATGAATTTTTTGAATAGCAAAACCAAGTCCTATTTTACTAAAGTTAAATTTATTTTTAGATAAATAACGATCGTAAAAACCTTTACCATAACCAATACGATAATAATCTTTATCAAAGCCAATCAATGGTACTAACATACAATCAATTTGACTTCCTATAACTTTTTGGCAATTTAAACTTGGTTGTCCAATTTTAAAATCATTATCAAATACGATATCGTTTCAACTATTAATAAAGTAAAATTCCAAATGCTCACCATTCATTCTTGGTAAACAAACTTGTTTTAGATTTTTTCATAATAATTCAATAATTTCTTTAGTTTCTACTTCATATGGTAAGGAATTATAAAGAGCAAATACATTATTTTGTTTAAAATAATGTGATTCATTAAATTTATTGAAAATAATTTTATTTCACTTTTGATAATTATTTTTAGAAACATTTTTTAATTTTTTTAAATAAATGGTTCTTAAACTAATTTTATCCTTAATTTCCATTTCCATTTTTTTCACATTCTTTCTCAATTATTTTATTAATACCATTAATACCAATAAGGGCACATTTAATTCGATTACGCTGTCTTGGTACATTTTTAAAAGCAATCATATTTTCAATTATTTTATCATTAAATTGCTTTTCTGATAACATTGCTTGATAGTTAATAATAATTTCTTTTATTTGTGATATTGTTTTACCTTCAATTAAAATACAAAAAAGATCGGTTGCTGCAGTTGAAATAGCACACCCAATTCCAGTAAAGCGTGCGCTATTAATAACTTTATTTTTAATAGAAATTTCAACATGAAAATTATCAACACATGATTCATTGTTTTGATGATATGTCAAACTATTTGGTAAATTTTTAAAACCTTTATTTTTGGGATTACTATAGTGTTCAACAATTAGTTTGCGATAATAGTCTTGATTGTTATTAAAAGAATTCATTTAAAAAATCTCCTCCTTCATTAATCCCTTTTTTTAAAGCTATTACTAATAAGTCAATATCTTTTTTACAATTGTATATGTAAAAACTAAGACGAATTGTTACTTCAGCGTTAATTATATTAGGTAATAATTTAGCACAATAAGTTCCACTGCGTACGCATATATTTTGTGTTCCTAAAAAATTAGCAACATCTTGTGCAAATATTTTTTTAATATTAAATATTATGTTACTACTATTGCCATCAATATTATAAATTTCAATGTTATTTCCTAACTGCGCTGTTAATTGTTCAATTGCGTATTTTTTTAGTAAAATTTCATGATTTCTAATATTTTCAATACCAATCTTTAATAAATACTTAATAGCTGCACCTAGCCCAAATACACCCGCAATATTTTGTGTTCCACCTTCAAAACGATAAGGACTATCTAATAAGTTAAATTTACCATTTTCATAAATATCACCATTCATGCCTCCACCCAATATTAGTGGATCTAGCATATTTAATCATTCGTTTTTTCCTCAAAAGACACCGATTCCAGTTGGACCAAAAACTTTATGACCAGAAAATCCAAAAAAATCAATATTTCAATTTTTAACATCGGTTTTTATATGTCCTATTGATTGTGCACCATCTATTATTACTAAAATATTTTTAAAAATTCAATTATCACTTTTAACATTTTTTTTACCATATTCTTTAATAAAATTAGTTAATGTTTCAGTATCATTTTCTATTGCTAAAGAATTATTAATATTTGCAAAAGCAACTATTCTAGTTTTAGGTGTTAAAACTTTTTTTAAATTTTCAACAGTAATGACTCCTTGTTTATTTGTTTCAATAAATTTTATTTTAATTTTTTTAGTTTGTATCAAACGATAAAATGGTAAGAGTAATGAGCTATGTTCTAAAGTGGTTAATAAAATTTCATCATTTTCTTGTAAATATTTTTCTAAGCTAAAAGCAATTTGATTATAAGCAAAAGTTGCTGAAGGACAAAAAACTATTTCGTTTTCGTTACTATTAATAAATTTACTAATTGTTTTTCTAGTGTCTTCAAATATATCATTTCCCTTAACAGCAAGTTGATAATCTTGACTATGTGGATTAATACAATATTTTTCATAATAATCCCTAACAGCATCAATAACTATTTGTGGTTTTAGTGAAGAAGCCGCTGTATCTAAATAAACTAAATCAGGATTATTTTTAAAAAAGGGAAAATCAATTTTAAAGGTATTATCATTAATGTTTATTTTTTTATTCATATTTACTCCTATATCATTATCATTACACCAAATATAATATACTTATACTAATGATTATACACTTAATTTTGTGCTAATTTTCTTAAAATTAAAAAATGAATAAAATATTATTTGTGCACTATAAAGTAATAATATTTAAAAAAATTAATATTTTAAATTTTTTAAAATAAATAATTGGTAATTAGTTATTTCATTTTAAAATTAATTAGAAAAAACTATCCCTTAAATATAAATTTTATGTTAAGATATCTTAGTAAAATAAATTAAAAAATCTTTTTTTGCTATAAATTTAATTAAAAGGAGTGAATAAAGTGCGCAATATTCTTGCCTTAGTTGCATCTTTCACGTTATCATCAACATCAACTATGTCTATTATAGCTTGTAATAATTCAAATGAAAGAGGCACAATTAATGTTTTCGACTGAAATAGTGCTTTTATAGATACAAGTACTACGACTGACACCTTTTTTAATTACTTATTAAATAATCCCAATAGTGGATGAGGTAAAACATTATATACTGATATTAATCAATATATTAATCTTTCAATTTTAAAAAATACTCCAGAATATAAAGATGATTATCTTGCTACTTTGACTGCGGCTCAATCTGAAATGGAAAATAAAATAAAATCATTGCAAGCAAAGTATGGTCGTTCATGAGAAAAACAATGAAAGAAAGTATTGGGCGATGATGATGTTAATACTTACATTGATAATATTTTAAAAAAGAGTGCTTTAGGTATTATTCAACGTAGTTATGTTACTAGTAATTATAAGGATTATAAATATTACAATCAAAATGAAATTAATATTTGATTAAAGGATTTATGAGAACAAGTAAAGAGTGAAAACAATCCAAATGGTACTTATGATAGTGTACAAGAATACATTAATGGTAAAACAGGTAGTATCGCTGCTGGTAAATATTCTAGCAAAATTTGAATTGTTGCTAATGCTAATAATTCAGAATCAGATGCTATTGCAAAATTAAACGATAATGTCAAAATTGCTAAAACATGAACTGGTGTTAATATTAGTCTTCCTGTTGTAAAAACTAGTGATGATAAGAATGATAGTAATTATGAAACAGATTCATACAATACTATTGAGGGCTTATTAAGTGATAATCAATCTAAAATAGCTAAAGTAATGTTAAGAAATCAAGAATTAATTTGAACTCGTCAAATTGTTATTCCTTTTGATTCTACTGCTAAACCTTTACAAGAAAAGATTAATGCTTCTCAGTTTTCTCAAAATAAAACTAAAATTAATGAAATTTTAAAGAATATTACTAATAATGGTTTCGATCAAACATTCACTGAAGAAAAAGGTGCCGCAACTACTGATGTTAGTAAAACTGGTGATTTAGGATTAATGGATATTACTAAATCTTCACAAGAGAATAGTCCTTTTTATTATTACTTATATCGTTATGTAACTAGTGCTGAAGGTGTTGGTAAAAATGTTGATGGTATTCAACCATATAAATTAACACAATTTACTTCACCAACTGACAAAGAAAAGGGTTTAGATGACTTAATTCCTTATATAGACCGTGATAGTATTAAAGATAAAGTCAAAGATGGTACTAGTCAATATAATGATTTAGTTTATATGAAAGATATAAAAGGACCACAACTTCCTGATGCTGCAGTTAATAATGGACCTGGAGTTGGCATTTTTATTGATACTGGTGGTATTCATTTTATTCAAACGCCAGGTATCACATATCAACAGCAAGACAAACCTAAAAGCGATGAATCAACTTATAATATAATTAAAGCATTTAAAAATCATAGAAAAGATACTTATCAGTGAAAAGACTTAGCACCGTTATCTGAGCGTCCAGGCGGATTATCTGATTCTCCTTATCTTGATTATTTACAAACTGGTTTTTTATTACAAAAATATACTCCAAATACAACTCCTACTTTTAATTTAAATGATGCATTAACAGCCTTTACTGGAGGTACTGGTAGCCTTGGTGATGCAACTTGATGAGATTATAATTTATACTTTAATGATAATTCGAGTTTAATTCATTGAAATTTACAGGATATATTTGGTTCAAGTCCTCTTGATCCAACTGATAAGAAAATTAATGACTTTGTTGAAAAAATGAAAAGTTGATTTGATAAAACTAAAGAAAATCGCTGAAATAATAGACAAGGTATTAATATTAATGCAACATTTAAGGATAATATTATAAAAACTAATAATACATGAGATGGCTTTACACAAGATGCACCAGTTGCTCGTATGGATACTAATATTGCTAATTATCTAGATGTTGTTGGGAAACGAACATTATGATGATATGATCCAAGTATCATTAGTTCTTAGACGGGAGGTATAAAAAATGAAAAAGATAAAAAAGATTTTACCATTATTAACTTCAGTTACTCTTTTATCTGGTCCTGTATTATTATTAGTTGCTTGTGATAATGAACGTGATATGAGTAATTTACCTAGTGGTAAAATTCCTGATGATTATAAAAATCGTGTATTATTTAATTTTTTAGGAGTAAATTTTAATGAAACGATTTCTGCTCAGTTTAAGAATACTTATTCACAAGGTCTTGATTTTATTTTAAAAGATGTTGAAGGAACAATTGCTCAGCAAAAATTTTATGAATTTTTTCATAAGAAACTTCATTATAGTGAAGACATAAAAAATGCAGATGGTACTACTACAATGGGAGAAGCCAATAAAGCTTTTATAAAAATTAAAGATGATTTAGGATTAAATTTATTAACTCAAAAGTACTTAAGTGGTATTAATACAGCTAATTCACTAGATAAAGTATCAGCAGCAGATAATAATGAGTTATTATTTCAAAATCAAAGTTGACATCAGGATGGTACAAGTAAATTTAATTATCAAAATGTAGATTTTTATAAAGAAAAAAATAAAGATACTGATAAAGTTAATGATCCTGATCAAATATTTACTCCTGATAGTTTATATAAAGATTATGGTGATAAAGATGCTGCTTTTGATGAACAATTAGCTGCCATTGCTAAACATCCAGATGACAATTATAGTAACGAAATTGGTAAATTATTACCAAATGATGCTAAAAAATGAAATAGTAGTGCTGGTATTAATAAAACACAAAAAGGTCTTTCTGGTACTTATATTCCAACTTATTCAAAATATTTAAAACGTTTCCAATGATGATTACGTTTTCGTTATCAACAATATTATCAATATGAAATTTTACCAGCATTAAATCAAACTTTATTTACAATGTCTTATATTTTAGACAATATTGTTGATATTAAAGATAATGAAGCAGGTAAACCTATAATTTCAACCCAAACAAATAACCTTTACATAAGTCAATTACAAGATACTACTGGTTGACAAAAGAGTAACTATAATGTAAATTGAAACTTTACTACTGATTTAGCAAATGCGCAAAGCATTGATCAAAAATGAAATAGTAGTCCTTCTGAACCTCCAAAGTGAGAGTCAATTGTTAAAGATGATGTTTCAAGAAAAGAAAAAACTTTAAATTCTGATTTTTTTACTCAATTAACAAGCGGTAATGCCTCAACTATTAGTGAAATTGATCCTAATTTTGGTGCTAATGGTTTCTTAAGTACCGCTACTACTACCCAAGAAGCTGCAAGTTGAGTAACTAATGGTGGATTACATTACACTACGAATAATAATATTGCTACATTTACTTACTCTGCTCCTATTTATTTCCTAAACCTTCTACAAAATTTAGATTTTAGTTTTTTAAATAATAAAAAGGAAGGCTGAGTTCCAGAAATTAGTAATTTAATTCATTCATGAAACAATAGTGGTAATGCTAGTCTTGAGACAGATTTCTCTAAGTATATAAGGGGTGATGCTAACGAAAGCACTATTACCCAAGAAACAAAGTGAAATATATTTTGACAAATGTTATATTCTATATCTGCTAGTGATTCTGCAACTAAAGATTCACCAGCAGCTGAAAACTTTAAAATCGCTGCTCAAAATTTATTTCCAACATATATTCCAAAAAATAATATATATGAAGAAGGATTTTGAAATAAGGTAAAAGAGTTTTATCCATAATAATAGTTAATATTTTAAGTTATACTTATAAAGTAAGTTGAGATGAAATATATGACAAATAAAGCATGCATTTTTTGTACAATTATTAAAGATACAAATAACTTAATTTTTGAAGATACAAATACAGCAGTATTCATGGATATCAATCCCGTAACTAAAGGACACATTCTAGTAATTCCAAAGCAACATTTTGAAAATTTTATTGATACTACACCTAAAATAGTGAGCGATGTTAGTATCACAACTCATAAAATTGCTAATTTGCTAATAAAAACTATTCCCGAAATTAAAGGATTTAATATTTTAACTAATAATGGTAGCGAAGCATTTCAAGAAGTATTTCATTATCATGTTCATATTATTCCAAAATATATTCGTGAAAAAGGGTTTTTAATTAATAGGACAAAAGAAAATGTTACAATTGATGATATTAATAATCTTAAAAAAATACTAAAATCACAATTAATGTAAAACAAATATTTAAGGAGGAAAAAATGAAAAGTCTTAAGTTATTAACTTTACCTAAAATATTAATGCTAATTGGTGATGTATGAATTATTGTTTTTAGTTTATTGTATGCAGCGGGAGTTATAACTTATAGTTTCTATGGCTGAAATGAAAATGGAGCTACATTAGTTATAATAGGTATTATTTATATTCTAATACCATTTTCAGTTAAACCTGGATTATGATCAAGACTATGAGCACTATTTATATCATTTCTTTCAGTTATAATAGTTATTGGTTTATTTGTTGGCAAAGATGTAGATTATAAGTCAACATGAACTTATATTAATGCTTTACCACATATTATCATGGCGTTTGGTTCTATTTTATGGATATTTAATAGTAAATAAGTCATAAAATAATTATTAATAGCTACTTAGCCCTTTTTACTAGACCATTAATTTAAAAAAAACTTGAATGTATTCGAAAAACAATTGTGTTATACAATTAACACTAATTTTGACATGAAAGGATTTTTAATAATGGATAAAATTAAACAAATAGCATTAGTAATTAACAAGTTAAATATCAAACAAAAAATTCAAATTATTGATGATAGCAAAAACCAATATTCAATTAGATATCTTTGCCAACATCTTCAACTAAACCGATCAACATATTATTTTGTAAAAAACAAACAAAACCCTATTAAAAAAGAAAAAAATCAAATTAGTAATTGTACACATAAATATCAAGAATTATGCCAACTTTTACTTGAATTTCATTTTACAAGAAAAGGACAAATTTATGGCTATTTACGAATTTTTTCAGCATTTAAAGAATGATTAAAACAATACAAACATATTATTTTAAATCTAGAATTATCAACAAAACAAATGCGAAAAATTATGAAAGATCACAATCTTCAAGGATTAAAACAAACTAAAAATAACTATCCTAAAAACAAAAAAAATCCAAATAAGTGAATACCTACAATGGATAAAGTAAACAAAGATTATAAAAGTACAACCTCTTCAAATCAAATTTGATCAATGGACACTAAACAAATAAATACTAAAGAAGGTTGATTATATCTTTTTGTAATTATTGATTTTTATTCAAATAATATTGTAAGCTATAATACATGTTCAAACAAATCCTATCAAGATTTAATCCTTCCTGCACTTGAAAAAATAAATCAACAATTCTCTTGAAACCAAGTAAAAAACGTTATTTTACACTCAGATAACGCCAACGAATTTTATTGTCAAGACATCACAAATTGAGCTGCTGATAAGCAAATAATTTTAAGCAAAAAACAACCTTATGATATTGGTGGCAATGTAATATCTGAAAACTGATTTTCTCATTTATCTCAAGAATGACTACCTAAAGGTTCAAATCAATATTTTTCTCTCAATGAAGCTATAAATGATGTAAACCAATATATTATGTTTTATAATTACGAAAGAATACATTCTAAATTTCTAAAACCACCAATTTCACAAATAAAAATTTAAAACTGTCTATCCAAAAGTGGTCCAGTATTTAGGGCTAACCACCATTAATTAAAAATTATAAATAAAGTTATTAATTGTTCATTATGTTATGAAAATTAATGTTGTTTAATGCAATGTTAACATATGTCATACGACCAAATGAAGAATTTAAAAAGCAATACCATTGAAAGTAAATATTATCATTATCATGTCAAAGATCTAAGTTAAGAGCAATTTCTATTCCTCATCCTCCACCATCTTTAGTATTAATATAAGCAATAAAAAGAACATTAGCATTACCAGGGTTTTTATATTGTTCAATTTTTGCAGTATTAGTTGCTAGTGTTGGACTACTTTCAATTCCTGTTGAAGTTGATACTTTGAAATATGAGTTAATAAAAGAAAAAGTTGGATACATATTAGTGAAGGTATTTCAGTCTCTCGCGTAATTGCTTCACTTAAGAATATTATAAACATTAGAATTATCAGTAGCGATTGATGTTCCATTATGTCAATCTGAAAAAGAATAATTTATTTTATCATTAATAATATTATTAGTGTTTTTTCAATTATTATAATAAATAGCAACTAGATTATTACTTTTATCAAAAATTCAATTTAATGAATAGTTTTTAGTAGTTAATTGATTGTTAATTTGCCCTTTTAAACTAGTTTGATTAATAAAATACACTGCATTAGCACTATCATTAAAGGTTTGTATTTGTACACCAGGAATTTTTTTATTAGTTATAATAAATTCTTGAATAGTATAAACCGGATTATATATACTTCAAGAATAATAAACTCTATAATGTTTATTCTCTTGAAAATCATAAGTAATTTGTCAATTATCTCATTTATTTTTTTCTCTTGTTCCTATTTCTTTTCAATTATCTTTACTTGGACTAGGTTGTGGTTGTTTTTCTAATATTTCATTAATTGCTTGTAATAATTTTTTATTTTGAGTTTTTAATAATTTATATTCATTATTTTCCAATAAATCTTTACAAAGTAATGAATTTTCTTCATCATGTAATGAAATTTCATTTGTTTCAGTATTATATTTAAAATAATCATTTGAAAATTTTTTATCTTTTATTTTTTGTTTTAATTCATTAATAGCACCAGCAACTGTTTTATCAGTAGTTTCTAAATTAGGGATTTCAGTACCAATAGTATTGATAGCAAAAGCATATTGAAATTGGTCTTTATCCATTTTATCTTCTAATTTTTTATCTACTTCTTCTTTTTTATAATAATCAGTTAAATCAGTAGAACCACCAGTAGCACTAATTTTATTATTTTTATCAATAGTAATATTTTCACCAGCAATTAATTTATCTTGTTTTTTATCAACATATTCTTTAGTTGTAGCATCACTTAAAAATGTAGGTGTTCCAACATCAATAAGTCTTCTACCATTAACATCAATACCTTTATCATCTTTTGGAACAATAAAATTAGGATTATCTTTATTAATTTCTCATAATGATTACCCACTACTACCATTAACACTAATAACTTTATTTTCTTGACCTTCTTTACCATCAACTAATTTCATAGTATCATTACTAAAATATTTAGTAAATAATTCAATTGTTGTTAAATTATCAAATGATTTTATACCAGTAGTATCAATTCATACTTCAGTACCAATTAAATGTTTAGGATGTTTAAGATATATTTTTACTCTTGTATCATTTGTCTTTAAATTTATTAATTCTAAATATCTTGTAAAAGGACTATCTTCACCATAATTACTATAAAAATTACTAAAAAAATCATTTCTTTTAGGTAAAACATCTAAATTAAATCCAGTAATATTTGGATATTCTTTAATTTTTCTTAAACAATTAAATACTTCTGGAACAATATAATAAGGTTCATTAGGATTATTTTCACTATAAGTCATACCACCTTGACTAATACTTGATTGACCACGAATATAATTACTATCTTTTGTTAATAAAAACCTAACATAATATGCAGTTGCAGTTTGTATTTCATCAGTAAATTCTGTTAATGTAGTTTCTGGTCATTTTTTTGAAATCGAATGTCCACTTAAATAATCAATATTATTACTTGCAACTGAAATAGCAAATCAAATTTCATTATCTGGTGTTGTAGTATCATCAAATTCTAATTTATTAAAACCTTTTCAATTTTTAAATTCTTCAATTGTAATAAACATTAATGGGTCTTTAATAGCCATAATAATTTACTCCTTAATGTAAAATAAAGGGTATTTAAACCCTTTAAATTCCAACTTTAGTTGCTTTTTTCTTATCTTTTTCTGATAATTCTTTACGTTTTGCTCTTTGACTAATAATAGTGTTTTTAAATACTTCACTTTTTTCATCATCATTATTAAAACTATCAAGTAATTTAGCAATTGATGTAGTTTCTAATTGTAATTGAGAATTTATTTGTTTAATATTTTCAATAATAAATTGAATTTCTTTATCTCTTTTTAATTCTTTTGCTAATTTATTTTTCTTTGATTTTTTAATTTTTTTACTAGATAAAGCTAATCCTCCTGATACAGCTATTCCAGTAGCTATTGCTCCACATATTGCTGATATTCATTCTATTGAAAAATTCATTTTTTATTCCACCTTTTCTTTTTTTATTTTTCTTATTTCTTTTTCTATTTTTGGTAAATATCAAATAATAATTAATATTAAAATTGGTATTATTTTAATTATTAAATTTAATATAAATTTAATTCTTGGTGGTGTTTTATTTGGTAAATGATGTAATCCAAATCCACCAATACTAGGTATAATTGTTAATCAAATTGCATTACCTCAATTATTTTTTCAATCTACATGTTCCATACCTAATTTAGTAAATGATAATCATTTAGGTAATATTATTGTTTGTGGTAATGTACTTCATAAAGTAATAATTAAAGATATTAATATAAATGATAATAAATTAATTGAATCTAATTGTTTTTTTCTTAATTTTTGAATATCATTTAATAAACTAAAATCATATATTTTTCTATCTTTAATATAATCTCTTCTACCACGAGTAAAAGGAATTAAATAACTAGTTTTTCACTCTGGTTTTTGAATTTCCATTCAATCACCTACTTTCATGTTTTATAAAAATTAGAATTTCTTTTAATTTTTATATATTTTCTTTTATGTAAAGAATTTTTTAATAATTGTTTTCTTTCATATCTTCATTGATTACTTCCTATTTCATTTTTAGATAAATTTTTATATTCTTTTAATTTAAAAAAACCTTTTTCTAATCTATTAATAAAATGCATAGTTTTTTGTACATTAATATTATTTGGATAAATTACACTAGTATCTTGAGACCCATAATATTTACCTTTTTTTGCTAATTCACTTTTAACATATTTTCTTAATTGACTTGGTAATCATTTTCTATTTCAAAATTTTCAAAATATAGTTCCAGCACCAGAACCATTTTTACCTTTTGCTTGTGTCATTAATATTCATATTTCTTGTGGAAATGTTGGATAAGTATATGGACCATATCATATTTGTCTTTTATCATTATCACTTTGAAATAATGTTGTTAAAGTACCAACTTTTAAATTTTTATTATCAACAATAAATCTTCCTTTTTTAAATCATGAACTTGATAATACTTCTCATGCATTTTCTGGTATTTGTTCTTCATTTTCTTTAAATAAATTATCAAATTTATTTACATAATTTTTAACTGTTCTAATTTCTGTTGGCATAATAGAATTTTTAAAACTATTTATTGGATTTTTAAATTTATTAATTTCATTTTGTAATATAGATAATTCAGTTGGTTTTAATATACTTATTAATTTTTTAAGTATATTGGGATTAAAAACACTATATGGTTGATGTATTTCTTTTTCACTAATATTTTCATTATCAAATACTGCTTTTAATGATTGATTTTTATAATAAGTTTTTAAAGCATTTATTAATGCTAATTTAATATCATTACTTACTAAAGCATTGTATATTCATTCAATAATTAAAGGATTCATTATAAACTCATGTGATTATAATCTCAATTTAATGAAGCATTATCATGATTTAATGGTACTTCGCTCATATTATCACTACCATATTGACTAGTTGTTTCACTATTAATAGTAAATCTATTATCATTAATTAATCTTGCAGTTTCATTATTAAATGCTGTTTCTTGCATTTCTTCAACATTATGATTTGTTTCCATAGGTAATAAATTATGAATAATTTCAGATGCACCAGCAATAATAGTTGGAACTGCATAAGCATTACTAAAATCATTATTAATACCCATAGCAACACCACTTGAAATCAAACATCCACCAGTTGCCATATTTGCTATTTTTCTAATAGTTTCAAATTTACTTGGAATTAATTCAGTAATACCAGCAACTAAACTAGCAATACCATATGAATTTAAACTAATATATGTATCTCAATCTATTAAATGATTATTATTATTACTAAATAATAAATCTGGTGGAAATGGGTCAATAGTAGTAGTTGTTATTGGATTTTCTGTTGGATTTGGATTAATTGAATTAGTAGTAAATTTTGCATAATTTGCTAATCCAATTGTTCCTAAACCTAGTAATATTTTTTTACTACTATTAATTAATTTAGTTTTAGTATTTGGTCTTTGATTTAAATTTCAAATATCTAAACCTAATTTTTTACCAAATAATAAACTATTAATTGAACCTAATAATGGATTACTTATTACTTGACCATAATAAGCACTTGTACCAATCATTGCACAAATTGGGCTTATACCAGTTCTTATTAATTTAGTTAAAGTATAGTTACTCAATTGTGTAGTCTCAGCATGTTGTTGTGGCATATTTATTTTCTCCTTTTAATAATTGATTAGTTTTTTTAATTTGAATTCTAACTGTTCCTTGACAATTTATATTATTACCAACACATATTGCAAAATTATCATGTACATCACTTACTATAAAATAATCATTTCTTAATTTAGGATATTCATCTAATAAAATTGCTCTAATATCATTACTAGTAGTTAAATCTTCTGGTTTTGGTGAATAAATAGTAATATGTGCTTTTTCATTAAAATATTTATAAATATATTCCATAATTATTTTTTAGTAAATTCTAAATTTACTACTCCATAATATTCAGTATTATTACCAGTCATAGTTGCACTTGTTGATGTAATATTACTAAATGCTGCTTTACCTTTTTCATAACCAACATTACCAGCATTTATTATTACAGTTTCTAATTCATCATTAGTAGGAGTAGTTCCTGCCATAGTAATTTTTCCTAAATTTCTATAATAAATAACATCTTCTAAATTTAATTTATTAATATCATCATATAAAGTTGATTGATAAGTTGCATTTTCATTTTTTGGATTAGTTAAAAAATCTTTTGCTCTTGCTTCTTTAATTTCAGCAAGTGTAGGCATAGTTGGTCTAATTAAATACATTAAATTAGGTCTAATAGCACTAGGTAATGCAAATAAACATTTACCAATAATTTTAATATTATCTGTATCATTATCTAATTTTTGTCTTATTTTAGTAAATGAAATAGGCATACCTCACATATATCTATTAACTACAAAACCATGTGTATTTTTTAAACTATAATCTTTTTCTAAATGCATGGCTTTTTCAGTATCATGAATAAATTCTTGTTCTAAATAAAAACTTTCTCAAAATTCCATACCAGCAATTAAACTTGTATATCTTCTACCATATGCTAATGTATCTGCTGAAATTTGACTATAATTTAAAACAGTAAATGCTTTTGATAATCCTAAATTACTATCAATTCCAGTTGCTCCCATTAAATCTTCTCTATTAGTTCCTACAGTAATATAATTTACTAATTTAATTAATTTATTATTTCTTGCTCAAATTTTATAATAAGCTTCTTTTGCTTGTTCTGCATTCATATTAATTAAATCTAAAGGTAATACTAATGATTTAGCAATAGCATAATCTTGAATACCATTTAAAAATATTAATTCTAAATTTTCTCTTAAATTTCTCATAAATGAAGCTGTTCAATTTGAAACAATTTGTACTGCAATATCTTTTGGCGCTTTCATAAATCTTTCAATATCAAATTCTGGAATTTCAAAATCAATTGTTAAATATTTATTAATTTCTAATTTAGTTGTATAAACATCACCTTTTTGTCTTTTAGTTCCATTTTTTCAATCTCATGTTGAACCTCATAATACACGAACAGTTGCTCTATAAATTGCTATAGCAACACCAGCCATTTCACCAATTTGAGAAGCACTACAAGTTCCACGCATAAACATTGTTGATTTTTCACTTGTTAATTCACCACGTACTTGTGCTTCAAGTACACTTAAAATAGCATTTTCTGTTGGATTATTACCTTTAATAAAAAATGCTTCAGGTATTTTTATAGCTCCCATAATAAAACTTCTTTCTATTTACTAATAGATTGAAAAGCTTCATTTCTAGTAATTTCAACTAATTCTTCTAATTCTTTTTGATTAGTCATTCCTTCTGTTTTTGCTTTATTTTTTAAATCTTGAGCAATTTTAAAATGATCTAATGAATTATTATGTAATTTTAAAATTAAATCAGTAGGATTAATTAAATTATCTTGTTGTTTATTTTCTTGTTTAATAGGTTCTGATTTATCAATTAAAAAATCTTTATAATCTTCATTTATTTTATTAAATGCTTCTTGTTTAGATAAAGATTTATAATTATCAGTACTCATTAAATTTTTAATTAAATTTACTTTTTTAGTATCTTTAATATTTGAAAATAATTGTTGCTCTTCAAAACTATTAATTTTATTTTCATATTCTTTTAATTTTGTTTGATATTCATTTATTTTTGGTTCTAATTCTTTTTTAAGAAATTCATCTTTTGCTTGAGCATAAACAACATTTCTTTGTTGTTTTAAAGTTTCTTGTAATTCTTCAAAAGTATAAGTTTCTTTTTTTTCTTTAACTTCAAAATTAGACATAAAAATACTCCCTTGTTAATAATCGCTTTTTTGATAATCCCTTGTAACTTATGTTAATAAATAACATAATCGCTTTATTAAATTATATCATTTTTTCCCTTTAAAATAAAGAAAAAAACCTATATTTATTATAGGTTTCTAATCATTATTTTCTATTTTTCTTGGTTCAGAAATATTAATAATTATATTACTATTATTTGCTTCTATATCTTGATTATCTATTAAATCATCAAACATCTCTCTATGATTTGTTCTTAAATAAGCTCATTCATATTGAGGTACTTGTGTAACATTTTTTAATCTTGCAATTCCTATTTTAAGACATGCTTTATCATATTCTTTAATANTCATAGTATTACGTAGTAAATAATTAGCAATTTTTTGACATGCTTTATCATAATCTTTCAAGAAATTTTGTTGTCATTTTGTCTGGTAGCGTCGGCAATCAAATATATATTTTCTATCAATTCCTAATACTAAATTTAAACCAGTTTTTGTCATTCTAGTTGGCATATTTTTATTATCTCTAAAATATTCATTTATCTTTTCTTTATAATTTCCTAATTCTTTTCTTTTTGCTGGCATATTATCACCTATATTCAATATTTATATACTAATTAT
This sequence comes from Spiroplasma endosymbiont of Danaus chrysippus, assembly GCF_902809815.1. GTDB lineage: Bacteria > Bacillota_I > Bacilli_A > Mycoplasmatales > VBWQ01 > Spiroplasma_E. Next base: position 174,975 of record NZ_CADDIL010000004.1, read on the forward strand.
AACATTTTCATAAAATCATATTTCACCACTTTAATAATAATTATTACTATAATCAATTCATAAATTAAGAAAGGAAATAATATTATGAATTTTCTTAGTAATGAACTTAATTATGATGAACTTGATAATCAAATTAAAAATAATGGTTTAAATTATTTCACAAATCTATTAAAATCATATGATGATTTTTGATATCAAAATATATATGATAAAACTAAGCATAAATATGTTAAAACTGCCAAAAGAAGTCCAAATACTCAATATGGTAAAATAAATAATTTTTATCGTAGATGTTATTTAATATTAGAAACTAATCAATATTATTATCCTTTAGATGATTATATAAAAATTAAGAAAAGAAAAAGAACACTTAAAAGTTTATAAAATAAAATAATAAAAAATTCAGGTAATGGTAAAAGACAAAGTGATGTACAAGATATAATAAAAAATAGTAATTTTTCAAAAACATATATGACTAATGTAATGAAAAATGCAGTAATAGGTGTTGAAGAAATAAAAGAGAAAAAAGTAGTTTTACCAATTGAAAAATTATTTATAAATATGGATGATTGTTTTATATCTTCATTATTTAATAATAAAAAGCAAAAAAATCGTATTCGTACAATTAGTGCAAATAAGGGTAAAGATTTAGAAAAATCTACTAAAAGTAGAAATATTTTAAAAGATAAAAAAATTACTTATATGAAAACTAAAAATGGTCAAAGAATTAAAAGACAAGAATTAATTGATAAAATTTATGAATTTCTTGATTTACAATATATTTATTTTAAAAGTAGTTTAGTATTTATTGGTGATGGTGCGCCTTGAATTAAAACTACTGCTAAAAAAGAAAATATTCCTTATGTAATTGATAGACATCATGCATTTAAAGCACTTAAAAAAGGATTTATTTTTAATAGAAAAGTAGATAATAAAAAATTAACAAATGCATATAATTTATTTGTTAATGGTGAATATTATCAATTATTAAATTATTTAAACAAAAATAAAGTAAATGAAGAAATATATAAATATTTTAAAAATAATAAAGAAGGTGTTATAAATCAAAAAGAAAATTGAAATCAAGGAGTTTGTGCTGAAAGTGATGTATCACATCTTGTTAAATCTTTAAAAGGTTATGGTGCTAAAATTTATAATGATAAAGTTCTTGATAATATGCTTATTATTAATTCAGCAAGAATTAATAAATTAAATCTTTTACTTTAATATTTTAAAAACTTAATAAATCTAAACCTAAATAGTTAGGACTTTTTATTTTAGATAATTTTAAAATAATAGTCTAAAATACTTGATTATATTTATAAAAAGGTATATAATGTAACCAACAATTAATAATTTAAAGTTGTCTTTTATTTAAAGAAAATTAAATTATAACTATTAACTTTACTCACCCCTTTATTAATTACTTCATATATTTTTTTATTTAATTTTTATAATATAATTATAACAAAAAATAGCAGTATAATGCTATTTTTTTATTTTTTCTTTTAATTTTAAAAATATTTTTTATAGTTTTTCAAAATTTAAAATCTGGATTTTCTTTTTTAAATATTTTATTTGCTCAAAATAAACCAATAATATTTAATGAAATAAACATAAAAAATATACCCATTTTTTTGTCTATGACATAATTCAGTTCCTTTTACACCAATTAATACTAGTGCAAATATTATTAAATATATTGAAAGCGCTATTGCTAATAGTGGCCATTCACCCAATTTTAACATTTTTATTTTCCTTTTCTATTTATATTTTTCTTTATTGTACATTATTTTATTAAAAAAGAAAAGATAACTAATAAAAGTTATCTTTTAAACGTAAATAGAATTTTCAAGTTATCAAGTTATCAAGTTATTAAACGTTTGTTAATATTATACTCTAAAACGAAACATTTTTCAACAATAATGTAGTAAATTTGTTAGAATAGTTAGGACAAAAAATCAATAGAAAGATGTTGAAAAAATGTTTAGTTTTAAAGAATTTCTAAAATCTGAAATCACTAATATTTTAGCAAAATATTTTCAAAAAATCCATGATTATGATGAATATTTTTTTCAAAATAGAGATAAAAATCAATATAAAATTGATTCAAGAGTTAATAGAACAGTAAATACTCCAATTGGAGTGGGAACTTTTAGACAAAGAGTTTATTGAGATACAATTAATAAACAATATTATATTATCCAATTTATGAAGAATTTGGTATTAAAAAAAGAGCAAGAATTACTAATGATTTATATTTTGATATATTAGATAATTTAATTGAAAACTTAATAAGTAAAAAAGGTTATTTTAATATTCAATCAGAATTTAAATATACTTTTTTTTCTAAAAATCTTATTTCAAGAATTTTTAAAAATGCAAAAATTGAAAAATTAATACCAGAACAAAAACATAAAGTATTAGAAAATCAAAAATTAAATATATGTGCAGATGATGCTTTTATTACTTGTTGAGATGAAAATGGTTTAAAACAGCAATATTGTTGTAGAATTTTAACCTTTAATTTAGGAAAAAAAGAAATTTATTCATATAGAAATAAATTAGACAAGAAAATAACTGCATTTTTATTATTTAAATCCGGTAATGGTTTAAATCAAGAACAATTATATAATTTTACAACACAAACTATTTTGAATCATTATGATATTAATTTAAATATATTAGGTGTTCAATGAGAATATCATAATTATAATTTAGTGGTTGCTGGTGATGGTGCATTATGAATTAAAGCAATGGCTACTTGATTGGGATGTTATTATATTTTAGATAAATATCATGCTTATAGTTATTTATGAAAATCTTTTGTTGGAGTTCGTGGTAAGAAAAAAGAATCTCATGATTGAACTAAATATATTGATGGAACAACTACTTTTGCAAGTGGTGATTGTAATCAATTACTTAGTTTTTTAAAATCTAATGTTAATGAAAAAACTTATAATTATTTTAAAAATAATGCTCATGGTATTGTCAATCAAAATGCTAGTTGAAATATTGGTTGTTCTGCTGAAAGTGATGTATATCATTTTTTAAAATCTTTAACTAATGGAGCAAAAATATATAATTATCAAACATTAAATAATCTGTTAATAGCAAAAGCAAATTATTTAAATGCTAGAAGTTATCTTAATAGTGCTTAATAAGTTAAAACTTAATATTTTTTAATTCTAATTTTAAGATTAGTATTTTTGTTTTGTTTAAATGTATTTTTTAAATTATATTTTTTAATCTTTTTAAATTTTATGGTATAATTTAGTTAACAAATCATAGAATTTTCAAGTTATATTGTAAATGTTATTGAATTCTATGGGTTAAACTTATACGTCCTCTTTTTTAATAAAATCACTAAAATCACTAAATAATAAAGGATGATTAAAAACATTAATTATTAAAATAATTGAAATCAAACTTTTCAAACTGTATAAATTGTCTTGATCAATATATTGCAAAGAACTATGCAAATTTTTTCTAAACAATTGACTATCAAATTTTTCATCTTCTTGTTGATAATATTTGACAATATTACTAATAGAACTATATCAATATCATTATATTCTGCACAAGTTATATAGATAATATTAAGCGCAGTAATAATGTCTTCTTTAGTTAATGTTGGTACTTGTGATTTTATTTTTTGTAAAATGTTAGTAATTAAATGTTTACCTACTGCCATTATTTTTACTCCTATCTTTTTTAATCAATTAAAAGCTCATATAACCATTTAATGGCTATATGAGCTTTAGTAGCTTTAATATTATATTGTAATAATCACTTTTAATTATAGATTAACTTTAGTTTTAATATTCAAAGTTGCTGAATTTTGTAACTGTGCCTTTATTGCATTGGCTACATGTTCAACATCGGTACCAATAACAATTTGCAAAGCTTCTTTATTCAAAATTTTAGTACCAAATGCTCCTGCGACCTTAACTTTTGCCAAATTAACACGTGATGTATCTTTAACAATCAAACGTAACCTAGTAGCACAATTATCAATTACAACAAAATTATCTGCACCAATTGCTTCAATTAATTTTGTTGCCATTAATGTATATTTATCACTTTTAAGATTTTTATTGCTTAACTCTGATTTTGTTGTTACTTTATTTTCTTCAACACCAAAATCTTCTTCTCTTCCTGGTGTTTCAATATCCATTTTAGTAATTAATGTATAAAATATAATAAAATAAACTCCACCAGCAGCCACAATTAATAATAATACTCATAGTGAATTTGAAGTAATATGATAAGCACCTGTAGCATGATTAGCAAATCCTCATGATTGAGCAAAAGAAATGCAATAATCAATAATTCCAGCACTAAAACCAAAACCAACTTGGATATGCAATGCTGTCGTTATTGCAATAAATATCCCTGTTAATAAGGCATGAATTACTAATAATAATGAAGCAATAAATACAAATGAAAATTCAATTGGTTCAGTGATTCCACTAATAAAAGAAACTAAAGCAACTCCTCCTAAAAATCCTGATACCATTTTTCTATTTTCTTTTTTAGCTGCCATAATCATAGCTAAGGCAGCAGCGGGAATACCACCCATCATAATAGGAAAGAAACCTGATTGAAAAAATCCAGATCCTTCAATACCTCTAGTAAAAGCATTAATGTCTCCATTTACTCATTCCGTTGTTCCAGATGCAGCACCTGTAATTGGAGATATTATCTGACCATTAATTGGTAATTGAAATCAAAAAAAGTATTTAAGATTTGATGTAATCCAAAAGGTAATAATAAACGATTTAATATTCCATAAACTGCTGTTCCTGGAATAGCAACTGCTGGATTATTTGGATTAGCAACTAATTGACCAAATTTCATTAATACTAATTGAATTCATGGTCAAACAATAGCAAATGCCAAAGCAGTGGGAATAGTTATTGCTAAAGCCACCATTGGTGCAAATCTTCTACCACCAAAGAATGATAATGCTTGAGGAAGTTTAATTTCTTTATATTTATTATATAAAACTGCAGATAAACACCCCGCTACAATTCCACCAAAAACACGAATGTTTAATACATAAATACCACCGATAATAGTTTTACCATCTGTTCCAAATTCTTCTACATAAAATAATGACAAAAATTTTTCACCTTTACTTGATGTAAAAGTTAAAACATTTTTATATAACATTTCTGGTAATGAATGTTCAATTGACGTCATTGCAGATATTGCCAAATAAAATACTGCTCCAACTAATGCAGCTTCACCACGATGATCTTTAGCTAAACCAAATGCTAAACCTAAAGCAAATAATAATGGTAAATTATCAAATACTATTTTTCCTGGTTGTTGAATAATATATGAAATTCAATAACCCACTTCATTAGTAACATGCATAAGACCAGCATCAGTTGTAGTAGTAAATGTAAGCCCTAATGCTCCAAATCTGTTTAAAATAGCAGCGAATGGTAATACTGCAATTGGAAACTGTAATGCTTTACCTAAGTCTTGTAAAAATTTTAAAACATTATTTCAAGGACTTTTTTCTTTTGAGGTTTTTAATTCAATATTACTATTTTTTGTTTGATTTTTCTCTTTATGTTTTTTTCAGAAAACTAAACCCATATTTTAACCCCTTCCTAAAACTTTTTCTTAATTTTTCAAAATTAAAACATTGAACTTATTGAAACTGATAATAGCACAATGGCACCAACTTTTGCACAAAACATTAAAAATATATAAAGAGCTTTATTTCAAAAATGAAAAACTTGATATGTAACTTTTTTTGGTTTAAATAAAAATTGCTCGTTAATCAGGCTCCTTTCTTTACGTAATTTTCTTTTAAATAAAAAAAAACACAAGAAAAATAATACCAATACAAATCAAACCAATGATAAACATTATTCACATTGCCGATGTTGATAAACTTTTATTGTGCGACTCTAATGTTAAAAAATTTAGCATAATCATTTACACTTTCTAATCATTAGTTTTTTATGTTAACAAGTATATAGGGGCTTTGCCCCTAGTTGCTTCGCAACTCACCCCAGTGGCGTAAACGCCACGGCCAACCAACCAAGGTTCTGGTTGGCTTCGACCAATAATATAGGTTTACTCTATTTTAACATCTTTCTTATTTTTCTTAGAATATTTATTTCTATAATAACAAGTACGGCATACAGTATTTTCAGTTTCTTTCTTTTCAGTTTGTAATATATTATCCAACTTATCTAATCCTACTGCTCTAATATCATTAACAGTAAAATCTAATGCTTGTGATTGTTCATAGTCTTTAACAGTACTTAATTCACTCTTTAAAGAATGAATATAATTTAAAGCACGACTATTATATCTTTGTAAATAAGACCTAGGAAATCATAAACTAAAAGTCATAGTTTCACCACTATAACTAGGTGGTAATCCACCACGTTTAATTATTCGCTTTGTTTGTCTTTTAGATAATACAACTTTATTATAATCATCAACATTAGTATAAATATTTAGTTTAAACTTAACTAAAAATAACAAAATACGCATTCTTTTAACTTGAACAATATACTCTACTTTTTCACGTGCTTGTTTTGGTATTCTATCGGGGTGTTGTTCAATCATATACATAATTCCATTAAAATTATGACCTATTAACTTACAAAACATTCCTAAACTTTCTTGTGTTTCTTTAAATTCGGGCGACAAATCATTACTATTAATTTTCAAACCTAACTCATCTAAAACAACCATATTGATATACAAACTGCTGAATTAATAGAAAAATTTAAAAAAATAATTCATTATTTAATAGTTTTTTAAAAAATCCAGCAGGAATATTAAAAAATCAATTAATGTCAAAAGTATTAGGACAAGGTAAATCTCAAAAAGAATTATCTGAATTTCAACAAGTTTTACAAAAATTAACTAATTTACCAGTAATTCATAAAAAAATAATGACACATATTACTAATAATAATATTGCTAAATTACAACATATTCAAAAACAATATTTAAATGGTAAGTCATTAATGGATAAAGGTAAAGAAATAATAATGAATTCTTTAACACAAGAAGATTATGATTCTATGATTGGAGTTTATGTAAATCTTTCTAGTAGTGCATTAGCAGGTGGTATATGAACTCCAGTAATACAACAACAATCGAGTACTTATGGTATTGCTACATTAACATATAGAACTAATTTAAGTAAATCATATGATTACTTTATGATATCAAAAGAAATGTGAATTGATATGTGTAAAGCAACTGGTGCTTATGGTACTGGGGCTAATTCAATACTTATAAGGCAATATTATCACGGTGGATTAGATAAAGAAGATAAAGAATATTTAGCACGTAGGAATTCTAAAAATATAGGTAAAAAAGTAATTCAACAAAAGAAATATAAATCAGTTATTGGTGTAGTTAATAAATCACAAGCAGTACATGGATATGAAAGGTTTAAAAATTATGGAAAACAAAAATAATATTGATTGAAATGTAAATTTAAATTATATTACAAAAGATGATTTAAAAACTATATATGGTTTTATACCAGATGCTGACCAAACTACTAGTGATGAAAATAAGACTAATTTAACTGTTATGGCTATTGCTATATCAAGTGAACGTATTAATACTATTACTGGTAATCAAATTGAAGTAATAGGATTTAAAAATCTTAATGAAACTCAACAACATTTAGTTAAAAGAGCAACAGCAAGAATGACTATATATTATTTAACAGATGGTATGGCATTTATAAGAAGTTCTGTTTCTATTAGTGGTAATGGTTTATCAAGTAGTATTAGTCCACCAAGTGAACCAGATTATGTATTAATGGAAGTATATAATTTATTGCAACAAGCAAATTTACATACTCCAAGAAAAGCAATTAATAATCCTATTTCATGTAATACAGATAATTTTAATACACCTAGTATATTTGATGAAAGTGATACTAGAATTATAACTTGAGATTCTGGTAATAAAACATTTTTACGAAAAGAAGGATTAATTGCTGGTACTGGTATAAAAATAGATGATGTTAGTGATACTATACCTAAATTAAAAATTCATGTTGATAGTAATATTGATTCATTATGAGAAGTTAATATAGATAATCCTAATTTTATTGTTCCAAAAGATGATAAAGGTATTGATGTTAATGGAAAAAGAATTATTGATGTTGGTACCCCTACATTTTTAAGTGATGCTACAACTAAAGTATATGTTGATAATTTATTAGATAAAAAAACAAAATAAATTAATTGCTGGTGAAAATATTACTATTGATGAAAATAATAAAATTAGTGCTACTGGTGGTAGTAGTGGTGAATCATTATGAGAAATAGACCCTAATTCACCTAATATTATTCAACCTAAAGAAAAAAGAATTATTACTTCAAATAATACTAGAATTGTTGATATAGCAGACCCAACACAACCACAAGATGGAGTTAATTTAAGAACTTTAGATAAAAAATTAGAAGATAAAATGGATAAAGACCAATTTAAATATGCTTTTGGTATTAATACTATTGGTACTGAAATTCCTAATTTAGAAACTACTAATAAAACTATTGTCGGAGCTATTAATGAGTTAAAAGAAAAAATAAAAGACAAAAAATTTTCAAATGATTATTTTAAATATAATACTGAAACAAATGAAATTTTACTAAATGATGAAGAAAATTCATTACTTTGTAAAGATTTATTGGAAAATAATGAATATAAATTATTAAAAACTCAAAATAAAAAATTATTACAAGCAATTAATGAAATATTAGAAAAACAACCACAACCTAGTCCAAGTAAAGATAATTAAAAAGAAATAGGAACAAGAGAAAAAAATAAATGAGATAATTGACAAATTACTTATGATTTTCAAGAGAATAAACATTATAGAGTTTATTATTCTTGAAGTATATATAATCCAGTTTATACTATTCAAGAATTTATTATAACTAATAAAAAAATTGCTGGTGTACAAATACAAACCTTTAATGATAGTGCTAATATAGTAATTTTATCAGTTCAACATGCAAAATGGATTACTATTTATACTGGAAAAGGTAATTTAAAAGGTAATGTATGAAAATTAGAAGAATTACAGGAATAATATTATGTTTTTTAAAATTATAAAAATTATTTTAGGTTTAATAGGAGTAATTTTATCATCAGCAACAGCAGGTTTAATTATATTTATCATTGTAAAAATCATATTAAAAATTAATCAAATATTTTAAAGAAAGGTGGTGATTAATATGGATACTACAATAATTATTATAGTTGCTAATTTATGTATTAATGGGGGTTATGTTTTAATTAAATTAGGAAAAACATTAGTTGCATTTGGTAAATCATTAACAGACCCAAATAAAAAAGAAATTAAAAAACAAAATAAAATTAATAAATTACAAAGTAAATTAAATTCTATTAATAAACAAACAGAAATAAAAAGTATTTATTAATAATAAAAAAATGCCGAGGCTTTTTAGTAATCTGTGTTTCTTTGTTTTACAAAGTACTAGTTCAGATTAATTCTGTCTTCAAATTTTATCATAAAATGAGCAATTGCTGTATTTCAATTTTGAATAGGCAATGTTCATTTTTTTGTGATATTTTCAATTGCTAAGTAAAAAATTTTAAAAACTGCCATATCATTAGGAAAAACTTTTTTATTTCTAATAACTTTTCGTAATTGGCTATTAACAGATTCAATAGCATTTGTAGTATAAATTACCCTTTTAATTTCTGCTGGATAACTAATAAAAACCATTAAATTTTCTCAATTTTTATATCAAGATTTAGCAATTTGTGGATATTGTTTATTTCATTTACTTTCAAATGATTCTAAAGCTTGCATTGCTTGTTCTTCACTACATGCTGTATAAATTGGCTTTAAATCGATAACTAGAGACTTTCGATGTTTGTATGAAACATATTTTAAGCTATTTCTAATTTGATGAACTATGCATAATTGATGTTCAGTTTTAGGATAAACTGATTGTATTGCCTCTGACATGCCTGTTAAATTATCACTACAAGCAATAAGAATATCATTTAAGCCTCGATTTTTCATTTCTGTAAAATTATTTAATCAGAATTTAGCACCTTCATTTTCACTAATTCATAAACCTAAAACATCTTTTTTACCTTCTAAATCAACTCCTAAAGCTATATAAACTGATTTGTTAATAATACGTTTATCCTGACGTACTTTAACTACGATACAANGTAAACAAAGATTATAAAAGTACAACCTCTTCAAATCAAATTTGATCAATGGACACTAAACAAATAAATACTAAAGAAGGTTGATTATATCTTTTTGTAATTATTGATTTTTATTCAAATAATATTGTAAGCTATAATACATGTTCAAACAAATCCTATCAAGATTTAATCCTTCCTGCACTTGAAAAAATAAATCAACAATTCTCTTGAAACCAAGTAAAAAACGTTATTTTACACTCAGATAACGCCAACGAATTTTATTGTCAAGACATCACAAATTGAGCTACTGATAAGCAAATAATTTTAAGCAAAAAACAACCTTATGATATTGGTGGCAATGTAATATCTGAAAACTGATTTTCTCATTTATCTCAAGAATGACTACCTAAAGGTTCAAATCAATATTTTTCTCTCAATGAAGCTATAAATGATGTAAACCAATATATTATGTTTTATAATTACGAAAGAATACATTCTAAATTTCTAAAACCACCAATTTCACAAATAAAAATTTAAAACTGTCTATCCAAAAGTGGTCCAGTATTTAGGGCTAACCACCAACCAAAAAGAAATAGGTAAAACTACATTTTTAACATAACAAGCATAAAAAATTTTTTAAGATAAAAATCTTGTTGAATATCCATATATAAAATTCCTGAATTCTAGGTTTTTAAAAACCAATTTTATATTTTTTAATAATAAACAAATCTTAACATAAAAAATTATAAAAACAAATATAAAACAAAAACGTTACTTAACTTATTATACAATAATTTTCTTTAAAATAAATATAATCACAAAATTTTACACTTTTTTATTGTTTATTATACAATGACTTACGCATTCTAAATCTTAATTTAATTGGTACACCCTGAAAACCAAATCGTTCACGAATTTGATTAATTAAAAAACGTTCATAAGAAAAATGACATCGTTGTGGATCATTTACCATTAAAATAAAAGTAGGCGGATTTTTTTCAACCTGTGTTGTGTAATATATCTTTAATCTACCACCTTTAAAGTAGGGCGGCTCATTAATTAATTGAGCTTTATTAATTATTTCATTAAGAATACTTGTTTTAATTCTTAAATTCATATTAACTAATACTTCATTAATAGTAGCAAATAAAGTATGAATTCTAGTATTTTCTAAAGCAGATAAATATACAACAAAAGAATACTCAAGGTATTTAAATTTTTCTTTTATTTTTTTAGTAAACTCTTGCATTGTTTTTTCATTTTTTTTAACTAAATCTCATTTATTAACAATAATAATAACTGGCTTATCTAAATTTTTTGCCATTCCTGCTATTGTTAAATCTTGTTCTTGAATTTCAACACTACCATCTAATAAAAACAAAACAATATCACTACGTTCAATAGCATTAGTAGTTCTAATTAAACTATATTTTTCTAAATCTTCAGTAATTTTTCCTTTTCTACGAATTCCAGCAGTATCAATAACACAATATTGTTTTTTATTATAAACAAAATTACTATCAATAGCATCAGTTGTTGTTCCTGCTATTGGTGAAACAATAACTCTATTCTCTTGAAGAATAGTATTAACTAAACTTGATTTACCAACATTGGGACGACCAATAATTGCTAAATTAATATGTTCTTTTTTTTCTGTATGAACCTCTTTTGGTAACTTAGTAATTATCATATCTAATAAATCACCAAAACCAACACCATGACTAGCAGATACTAAAATTGGTTCGCCAAAGCCAATTTTTAAATAATCATAAATTTTATCATTATCGTTTTGAACATTATCATATTTATTTGCAATAATAATAACCGGTTTCTTAGTTCTGTATAATAATTTGGCAATATCTTCATCTTCGTGAGTTAGACCTTCTTGATAAGAACAAACAAATAAAACAATATCAGCCTCAGCTAAAGCAATATTAACTTGTTGATTGATTTGTTGAGTAAAATTAGTAATCGTTTTAGTAATACCACCCGTATCAATAATCACAAAATTTTGTGTTAATCATTCACCAATGCCATAAATTCGATCTCTAGTTGCTCCAGGCATATCTTCAATTATTGCTACTTTTTTTTGTAATATACGATTAAAAATTGAAGATTTACCAACATTAGGGCGTCCTACAATTACTACTTTTGGTAACTTATTCATTTTATTCAAATCCTTATATTTAAAATATTATTTTTTATGACTAAAGTAATTATCATATAAAACTTTTAATTTATCAACGGTCGTTTGTAAATTATAATCACTATTATCTAAAATAACTGCACCTTCAACAATTACTAGTTGACCAGTGCTACGAGTTTTATCAACATTATCACGAATTACCATATCGTTATATACTTGTTCTTGTGTAATATTAATACCCTCTTTAATATACTGTTTATATCTTCTTTCACTACGAGCGTGTAAACTAGAAGTTAAAAAAATCTTTAATTGAGCATCAGGTAAAACAACACTACTAATATCTCTGCCAACGACAATAAAGCCTTGACTTCTAACCATTTCTTGAATTCTAGTAACCATAACTTTTCTAACTTCAGATAACGAAGCAATTATTGGTACTTTACTAGTAACATTTTTATCATAAATTTCTTCTGTTGGTGGTTGATCATTAAATAAAAAATGACCATTAACTCATCTTATATCAAAAAATTGTAATGCTGCAAGTATTAAATCTTCACTTTCAAAAGCAATTTTATTTTTTAAACAATAATTAGTAAAACTACGATACATAATTCCTGTATCCATAAATTGATAATCAATTTTTTTAGAAAGCAAATATGCTGCTGCTGATTTACCACTAGCTGCTGGACCATCTACTGCAATATTAATCTTTGGGTACATTGTTTTTCTCCATTCTCTACTTAATAAATAATATTAATGATAATACTAACACGACTATTAAAATTAAACAAATAATGATAATACTAAATACTGTTAAACTTCATTTATAATTATGCTTAATTTTAATTTTTTGTAATTCATCTTGAAAATTATTATGTTCTTGATTAATTTCTTTTAGTCCTTTATTAAGATCACTATTATTTATTTTATACTTTTTATATTTAAATTCTAAATTTTTAACAAAATTTTTGACATCATGAATTTTACTTTCTAAGTCTTTTTGAAATTCATTTATTTTATTATGCATACTATTAATTAACGTTTGATATTCCAAGTTAGTACTTATTAATGGCACATCAACTATTTCAAAATCAATATTTTCACTATATTTTTTTAAAATATTATTAATATTTTCTAACATATTTTCCAATATTAATTTATCATTATCATCTAAATGTTGTTCATTATTTTTAATAAAATAATTTTCAAAATTAACTAAATTTAAATCAGAATTTAATTTTTGAAAAATTGGCTGAAAATATGATTTATCAATTTTTATTAGTTGCTGATAATAATTTTCTATTTTTTGTTCTTGTTCTCAAAGCTTACTATTTTCTTTAATTTCTTTAGCAACTTGTTCACGTAAACTTTTATACTTTTCCATTCTTGTCATTAAAACACCCACAAATTAATATTTAAAAAATTCCAATATTGATTTATTTTTAATATTAATGATAATTTTCTTGATTATAACATAAATATATAAAATCATTATAATATACAAATTTAACTATTGATAATATTTTAAAAAATAATTGTTTTTGTTTAGTTTTCTTTTAAACATTATTAAAAATAAAATATTAGAAAAATTTATATTTTTATGCAGACATTATTTTTTTATTGTATATTCTTTTTTTCAATTATAGACTTAAATTAAGATTTACAAAAAATATTTTTATCTAATATCACTTTCACATTATTATAAATATCTTACTATTATTGATATTAAAAAATAAAAATATATTACATTAGGTAAATCTTAATACTAAAAACAAACCAAAACTAAAAATAATAATTTATTTTAGTAACAAAGGAGAATAAAATATGCAAAAAACTACATTTTCTTTAGGAGAATTAAAGATTGAATATACAATGGCTGCCACAACCTGGACAAAATAATATCGAACCTATTGGTGTGCAAACTAACTTAAACAGTATGGTTCCATATATTAATCAAATATTAGAATCTTTACCAGCTACAGAAAAAGTTGCGTTTTTAAAAGATGAACAATATCCAAATGGAACATTCGTATTAGTAACAAGTGCTGGTATAACACCAATTGTACCACAATATTTACTTACTAGACTTCAAGAAACAGCTCCAAAAGCATATATATTAGCACAAGGTCAACAATGAGAATGATCAATTGCTAATCAAACAGATATTTCTATTAACGATTTAGAAAATCAATTTGAAGAACATACTAAAAAATGTTTAAATGAATATATAAGTTCAGGAGATGCACTAAACTATAAAATGAACTTCATTTACAAAGTTGTAGCATCCGTACCTAATGCACCACAAGTAACTGCTAGTTCATCAATTAAATTCCACTTTACTGTTAAAGAAGTTAAAAAAATCATAATTAAATAATTTTAGTAATTCATAAAATATAATATTTTTTTATATTTATATTTTCTTAGTACCTAGGTCAATTTAGTATTACTAAATAACCTAGGTTCTATTATTAAATAAAAGGAGAAACACTAATGAACAATAAAAATATCAATGAAAAAATCAAAATTATAATGAAAACAAAAGTAACCAATAACGAAGAAAAAAAAGAAAATCAAAATAACACTAATAATAACTATGAAACAGTTAAATATACAATACCTGGTTTTGGTTTTAATGATGTTAATAAAATTAGAGAAAACTTAGATAATATGACTATTTATATTACTCAACTTTTAGACTTATCACCACTCACTAGAATTTTCTTATTAAAAAATAATGACTATCCAAGTGGAATGTTTGCAGTAAGGGATAGAAAAACAACAATAGAAAAAAAATATAACATTATCGCTGAACAAGTAGCATTAGATTATATGCGTAATTTGTTTCAAGCAGCTTATAATCAAGCTAGTATTAATAAAACTTGAGAATGATTCATTAATGATTTAAACAATGTTACTATTCCAAATTTAACAAATTCATTTAAAGAACATTTAGAGAAATGCAGAGTAGAAGCAATTTCAGTAGGTGATCAATTTTTAAACTACAAAATGAATTATCCAATAACAATAAAGGTAATGATTGAAGGCAAAGTTGTTGATGTAACTTCAAGCGAAACTTTTGAATATACTATCAAAATTGCTGATTTTAATAATAATGATTAGATTCATTAGTTAACTAAATAAAAAATACATAAATTCTAATAAATATTTAACAAAAATAATGTTATTCTTATTTTACTTTTTAGAAAATTTAAAAATATAATAATTATATAAAAAACAAATTATGCTTATAGATAAAAATATGGGAGTTAAAAATATTGTAAAAACAACACCACATCTTACATTTGAAATGTTAAATCAATCATTTAAATTATTATTAAATACATCTAAAATTCCATTTAAATGAGAATACTCTTTATATTTTCGCGCGATTAATCCAAAACCATTAGTGACCAATTCTGTATGACCTCCTATTAACACTTTGCTAGTAAGTAAACTTAATCCAATTATCATAAATAAAAGACCAAGAATAATAATTACTAAAATAAATCAATTAATTTTTTTATAATTTACCATTTTTTACCCCTGTTTCTTTTTTATTCTCTTAAGCAGAGAATTTACAATTACTTAATTTTGTAAATCATTATTTTTTATTTAATTTAATATTCATTAATTATACATATATTTATTAAACTTTTCTGTTAAAAGCAATTTTAATTGCATTAATTATTAAAAATAAAAAATTGATCATTGTTGATCAATAGTTTAGAGCTGACTACACATGAAATCAAAAGTTATTGTAATCACAGGTGCTTCTAGTGGTATTGGTATGGAAACAGCTAAGTTATTAGCAAGCGTGGGTCATAAATTAATTTTAGCTGCAAGAAGAGAAAAAAAACTTAAAGCATTAGTCACTAGTATTAAAAATAAAAATGGTGAAGCAAATTATTTAGTAACTGATGTCACCAAACATCATGAGGTAGAAAAACTAGCACAATTTGCAATTAAAACATTTAATAAAATTGATGTTTGAATTAATAACGCAGGAATTATGATACTAACATCTTTAAAACAAAAAAACATTAAAGACTGAGATGAAACAATTGATTTCAATATTAAAGGAACACTTTATGGTATAGCCGCATCATTACCATTAATGTATCAACAAAATTCAGGTCATATCATTAATATTTCATCAATTGCTGGTCATTTTGCTCATGCTGGTGAAGCAGTTTACTCAGCAACAAAATGAGCAGTTAGAGCAATTAGTGAATCATTATGAGAAGAAGTAGCAAAGGATAAAACTAATATTAGAATTACAGTAATTTCACCTGGAGCAATCAATACTGAATTATTGAATAGAGTAACTGATAAAGAATTTAGTTCTGAATTTAAAGAATATTATAAAACTTATAGCATATCTGCCGGCTACTTGCTACTTGCTACTTAGCCCTTTTTACTAGACCATTAATTTAAAAAAAACTTGAATGTATTCGAAAAACAATTGTGTTATACAATTAACACTAATTTTGACATGAAAGGATTTTTAATAATGGATAAAATTAAACAAATAGCATTAGTAATTAACAAGTTAAATATCAAACAAAAAATTCAAATTATTGATGATAGCAAAAACCAATATTCAATTAGATATCTTTGCCAACATCTTCAACTAAACCGATCAACATATTATTTTGTAAAAAACAAACAAAACCCTATTAAAAAAGAAAAAAATCAAATTAGTAATTGTACACATAAATATCAAGAATTATGCCAACTTTTACTTGAATTTCATTTTACAAGAAAAGGACAAATTTATGGCTATTTACGAATTTTTTCAGCATTTAAAGAATGATTAAAACAATACAAACATATTATTTTAAATCTAGAATTATCAACAAAACAAATGCGAAAAATTATGAAAGATCACAATCTTCAAGGATTAAAACAAACTAAAAATAACTATCCTAAAAACAAAAAAAATCCAAATAAGTGAATACCTACAATGGATAAAGTAAACAAAGATTATAAAAGTACAACCTCTTCAAATCAAATTTGATCAATGGACACTAAACAAATAAATACTAAAGAAGGTTGATTATATCTTTTTGTAATTATTGATTTTTATTCAAATAATATTGTAAGCTATAATACATGTTCAAACAAATCCTATCAAGATTTAATCCTTCCTGCACTTGAAAAAATAAATCAACAATTCTCTTGAAACCAAGTAAAAAACGTTATTTTACACTCAGATAACGCCAACGAATTTTATTGTCAAGACATCACAAATTGAGCTGCTGATAAGCAAATAATTTTAAGCAAAAAACAACCTTATGATATTGGTGGCAATGTAATATCTGAAAACTGATTTTCTCATTTATCTCAAGAATGACTACCTAAAGGTTCAAATCAATATTTTTCTCTCAATGAAGCTATAAATGATGTAAACCAATATATTATGTTTTATAATTACGAAAGAATACATTCTAAATTTCTAAAACCACCAATTTCACAAATAAAAATTTAAAACTGTCTATCCAAAAGTGGTCCAGTATTTAGGGCTAACCACCATTAAACTTTATCGTCGTCGAGCATTTCAAAGAAAATATGGTTTAACAACTCAATTTGCTAATGATTATCCAATTTATGATATTAAAATGTATCTAGGTTTTACAGTTAATTTAGCTATTGTTTTTAGTTTTTTCAATTTTCTAACAACTATCATTGTATTAATTTATGGTACTATCTTGGTATTAACTTCTTATTTCTTTTGATATATTTTAAAAATTAAAACAGAAATATTAATTATGCATAAATGATGAAAAACACCAAACTTTGCTTTATTTTTATCTGTTATTTTATTCCAAAATGGTTATACTTTATTAAAATCAATATTTGCTCAAAAGTTTAATGTTAACTTAGACTTAATTTTATCAATTATTTTACCCATTGGAACAATTACCATCTTCATTACCTTATATTAATCAAAAATATGCTTAATTCACAAGTTACAGCAGTAAAAAATGCTATTAAAACAATTGCTGCTAAAATTATTGCTTTTCAAATTTTCTATTATACACAAAAAGAAAAATCTTTAGAAGACTACATGTTTGTTAGTCAATTGCCAACACTTGTTCGTATACCATTACAAAATAATAGCATTAACACCAAACAAGCAGTAACGCTAATGGCAACTATTGATGAAACAATAATATTTTTTAAAAAACACTTTCATAAACCAAAAGAATTAAACTATATGCTTTTTCACTTATTTAATAGAATAACTGATATTGAAGAAATTGAAGAAATCAAAAATAATATTCTTAAAATAGAAAAAAATAATTAATCAAAATTTAACAAAAAAAGTTTTAAAAATAGTTAATACCATAGAAAATAATAAAATTTGTTATAATTGAGTAGAGTAATTATGATATGATGAAAGGAAGTTATATACATGTGACCATTTAAAAAAAGGGATAAAACTTGAGAAGCAAAAGATCAAAAAAAATGTGATGGTTGTGGGAAAATGAAAAGTTCATCTGAATGCACTAAAGCAGCAGATGGTAAATGTTTGTGTAAAGATTGTGCTAAATAAAAATATTAAATAAGTGTGTCATTAACACACTTATTTAATATTTTAGAAAGGAAGGATATAATGAAATGATTCAATAAAAAAAACAAAAAAACTGATGATGAATCTTTAACAAAAACTGTAAAATGTTTTGATTGCGGAATGATGTTTGAACCTTTTGACATTCTTGATACAAAAGAAGGAAAATCTTTATGTAAAAAATGTTTCATTAAAGAAGAAGAAAAATAAATTAATGATGTGTTTATCAAAACACATTTTTTATTATTTAAAATAAAATAAATAACTATTTTCACAATATTTTATTATAATTATTATGATAAATTAAATTAATTAAAAGGAGAAAAAATGAACATTTTTATAGAAATATTGGGGTATCTTGCAGCCATTTGTATTCCTTTGGCATTCTTACCACAAACTATTAAACTAATTAAAACAAGAAATACTTCAGGTCTTTCTATTTTTTCATATAGTATCTATCAACTGGGGGGTCTTACTTTTTTAATATTTGGCATACTTCGTAATGATATTCCCATGATTACTTGTCAAACTATTACTGCTACACTAAATTTCATAATAATTGGGATTATTGTTAATAATTTAATTAAACAAAAAAATAAGGAGGAAAAAAATGTCTAATATTGCAATTGATATTATTGGATATATAGGTGCCTTTTTTATTTCAGTTGCCTTTTTACCACAAACTATTAAACTAATTAAAACTAAAAACACAAAAGGTTTATCGTTAATTTCTTATAGCATATATCAAATAGGCTTAACTTCATTCATAATTTATGCTAGTTTAATTAAAAACATTCCCTTACTAGCAGCAAATGCCTTTGGTACAGTTATTAATATCATATTATTAACATTAATAATTTATAATTTATATTATAATAATAAAGATAAAAAGAACATTTTAACTTCCAAAAAATAAAATTTTTATTAACATAATACTTGCACAAGAATGGAGAAAAAAATGGCACATATTAATCTATTAGGAACTTTTATTTTTATTATCATTGGTTATTTAATTGGCTCAATCTCACCTTCAATTATTATTAGTAAATTAAAATTTAAAACCGATGTTAGAGATTATTACTCTAAAAATGCTGGTGCTACTAATTCAACACGAGTTATGGGTGGTAAATGGGGAGCTATTATTTTAATTATTGATGGTTTTAAGCCCGCTATCCCTATTTTAATTGCATACGGTTTAACCTTTATTGATATTACTAATCCTAATTATGAAACAATGTTTAAACAAGCATATATTTATCCAACTGGTCTTGCTGCAATTATTGGTCACTGTTGACCACTATTTTATGGTTTTCGTGGTGGTAAAGGAGCTGCATCTTCATTAGGAGTACTATTAATGATTAATCCTATTTATTGCGTTATCACAATTGCTAGTTGATGATTTATTTTATATTTAAGTAGAATGTCATCTTTATCTTCAATGTTAATGATGATACTTGCTTTTATCTTATCATGAATACCGAATATACCACTGCATTCTTTTCTTTCCCAACAAGACACTCAATACTATATTGTTAATATAACTATGGCTCTAATTTGAATATTAATTATTATTCGTCATTGAGATAATTGTAAAAGAATTCTTAATCATACTGAACGTAAAGTGACTATTTTTGATAAAAAAAATAAAAAAGCAAATGAAGAAAAAAAATAAAAAATCATCTCTTTATACAAACTCAATAAAAATATTTTTTAAAAAAATACTTGTTTTATGTTTAAAATTAATGTACTATTATAACCGTGTTGACTTAACATTGTTAATATTCTCTCCGATATTAGCTTTGCTTAAGCCGA
Organism: Spiroplasma endosymbiont of Danaus chrysippus; assembly: GCF_902809815.1. Classification (GTDB taxonomy): domain Bacteria; phylum Bacillota_I; class Bacilli_A; order Mycoplasmatales; family VBWQ01; genus Spiroplasma_E. Next base: position 195,698 of record NZ_CADDIL010000004.1, read on the forward strand.
ATTATATTTAAAGGAGAGTTGTCAAATATGGAACAAATTAAACAAGATGAATTGATTAAAAAATTTCGCTTAAATGCCAAAGATACTGGTTCTTCTGCAGTTCAAATTATTAATTTAACAAAAAGAATTTTAGAATTAACAGCCCATCTACAAGTACAAAAAAAAGATATTACTGCAAAACGAAGTTTGTTAAAAATGGTAGCAAGCAGAAAACGTTTCTTAAAATACTTTAAAAAACAAGATGTTGTTGCTACATACAATAAATTATTAACAGCACTATCACTAAAAGATAACTAATATTAAATTAGTATTTACTTATTAATACTGATTTTTTTATATACATGTAAATAATATTAAACATAGAAATAGATTTACAAATTATTTAAACAATAATAAAATTAATACTAAAAGTGTTATAATATAATTATTAATTATTATATGTTTCTAACCCATTTATTTTTTACTAAAATAAATAGTTTTTGATTTCAAAAAGGAGGAACAAAATAATGAATGATAAAGATATTAATGGTGAAAAAATAATATCAGTTATTTTAAATTCTCTCACTTCATATCAAAATATTACATATTTTAATTATTGGAATTATATAATTAAAGAAGAAAAAATTAGTTCTGAAATAAAAAAAGAGATCAATAATTTAATAGAAAAAAATACTAATATAAATTATACAAACGAAAATGGTGATACAGCCTTGCATTTAGCTGCTAAAATGGACTAGCACAAATAGTTAATACTTTACTAATAAATAATGCAAATATTCATTTCATAAATCAAAATGGTAATACGGCTTTGACAATCATTATTAATGATAGTTTATTTTATGATAAAAACATAAAAAATATATTAGAAAACATATTTTATCACGAATATGAAGAATATATTACAAATAAGGCAAAAGTAGAAATTATTAAATACAGACCAGAATTTTCAAATAACTCATTATTTCATGATATTAAAGATAATATATTAATACATTTAAATACAAATAATTCAGTAAAAAATATAAAAGAAAATTTAATACTAATTGGATTAAAAATTGATAAGAAAAGGATTTTAAAAATTGAACAAAAAATAAAGAAAATATTTAAATGTAACATTAATAAATTAAATACTAATCAAGAAAAAGAAAAAAAATGACAGAAAAAAATTAAACAAGAATTAAAAGAAGAAAATTATCGACAAAATAAGCCATCAACAAGTGCATATATAAAACATTAAATTTATCACAAATATAATGAATAAAAATAGTTACCATTATGGTAACTATTTTACAATTTATATTTAATAAAAATTATCGTTTTTTAGTACTACTTTGTTGACGTTTCATTGCTTGCATTACTGATTTAATTTGAGATTCAGTAGGTTTACGCCCCATTTGTAAATACATTGCACGAATCATATTTTCATTAATAGGAGGATTTTTCTGTAATTGTTTTTCGAAAATCTTCTTAGTAACAATAAAACCAACTAATCCACCAATTAACGCACTAGCAATGCCAATGATTAATACTGCTCACCAAACCATCATTATTAATTTCTCCTTACTTACTGTTTAAAAACTTATTAATTTTATCACACACTTGATTTGATGTAAAGCCATATTTTTCTAGTACTACCTTATCAGGAGCAGAAATACCAAAAGTACTTACGCCAATAACAAAGCCATTACCTGCAACATATTTATATCAACTATCTTTAGAACCCATTTCAATAGCAACTTTTATAATATCATCAGGTAAAATTCTATTTTGATATGTTTTATCTTGTTTATCAAAAATAAAAGTAGAAGGCATTGAAACTACACGAACATTAAGTTTTTGATCGTTTCATAGTTGTTCTTGACTAGCAATAGCTAATGAAACTTCACTACCGGTAGCAATAATAATTAAATCTAAAGTTTTACTACTATTCTCTTTACTAATAATATAAGCACCTTTTTGAACTGCCTCAATATTACTATTTGCAAGTTGTGGTAAATTTTGTCTAGTAATAATAATAGCACTAGGGTTAGTTTTACTAGATAATGCCATTAAATATGCACCAATTGTTTCTTTTGTATCAGCAGGGCGAATTACATTAAAATTAGGAATAGTTCTTAACATTGTTAGTTGTTCAACTGGTTCATGGCTAGGACCATCTTCGCCAACTGCGATACTATCATGACTAAAAATAAACAAAGATGGAATTGACATTAAAGCTGCTAATCGTAATGCAGGCTTTAGATAATCACTAAACACAAGAAAAGTAGAACCAAAAGGAATTGTGCCTTGATGTAACGTCATACCGTTAACAATAGCGCCCATTGCAAATTCTCTTACTCCATAATGAATATGTCTTCCTGAATGATCAAGAGGTAGAAAGTCTTTGTCTGTTACTAATGCTTTAGTTGAGCCAGCTAAATCAGCACTACCACCAATTAATGTTGGACAATGAGCTGATAAAAGTTTTAAAATATTACCAGAGTCTACTCTTGTTGCTTGTGAATTTACCCCAATAATTGAAGTTCAATCAATTTTATTTAATTGATAATCTTCATTAAAAATTTCATTTTTCAATGCTGATTTAATTTCTTTATACAATTTTGGATATAATTTTGCATATTTTTCAACTTTTTGATTTCAAACTAATTCTATTTTAGAACCATGATTAAGTGCTGTTTGTGTGAAGTAAGTACTTACTTCTTTTGGAACAGTAAATTCAGGATATTCTCAGTTTAAATTTTTAGCAACTGTTTTAATATCTTCCATTAAAGGGGACCCGTGAACACTCGGTGTTCCTTGTTTACTAGCCCCATAACCAATTATAGTTTTAATTTCAATTAAAGTTGGTTTATCACTAACTTTTGCTTTTTTAATAGCTTCAGAAATAAGTTTATCATCTTCACCATCTTCAACTTTTAAATAATTTCACTCTAATGCTTGAAGGCGCATTTTTAAATTTTCCGAATATACTAATTTAACAGATGAATCTAATTGAACATCATTTGAATCATATAAAATAATTAGTTTATTTAATTTAAAATGTCCAGCAAAACTAAGTGCTTCTTGCACAATACCTTCTTGTAAATCACCATCACCACAAATTGAATATGTATAATGATCAATAATATTAAGATCTTTTTGATTATATTTAGCACTAAGAAAACTCTCAGTAAGCGCCATTCCAACAGCATTAACGATACCCTGACCTAATGGTCCAGTAGCCGTCTCTACTCCATAGTCTAAATGATATTCGGGATGACCAGGTGTATTACTATTTAATTGACGGAATTGTTTTATATCATTGATTGTATATTTATAACCAGCATGATGTAATATTGAATATAATAAAGCACTACCATGACCTGCTGATAAAACAAATCGATCACGATTAAATCATTTTGGATTTTTTGGATTAAAAGATAAATGATTTTTGAATAAAGAAAAAGTCATTGGTGAAGCACCTAAAACAATACCAGGATGGCCACTTTTAGCAGCATTAACTGCTTGTACTCCTAACATACGAATTGAATTAATAGTTAATTTATCTAAATTAATTTTATTTTCCATAATTTCTCCTTAAATTTTTAATAGTTATTATTTAATATAATATTAACAATATTCTTAATAAAATAGGTAATTTTTTAAAAATAATTAAAAAAGTATAAATAATAATAACAAAAAATATAATTTTATTTTAAATAAATTGAATCTTTGCACAAATTAAAAAAGAAAAGGTCACCCCAAGATAAAAAAAATAATATTTCATCTTAAATAAGATAACTCTTTTCTTAATATTTTACATTTGCGATGTTCTTGATTTATTTAAGTGAGGCTTTTTAGTAATCTGTGTTTCTTTGTTTTACAAAGTACTAGTTCAGATTAATTCTGTCTTCAAATTTTATCATAAAATGAGCAACTGCTGTATTTCAATTTTGAATAGGCAATGTTCATTTTTTTGTGATATTTTCAATTGCTAAGTAAAAAATTTTAAAAACTGCCATATCATTAGGAAAAAATTTTTTATTTCTAATAACTTTTCGTAATTGGCTATTAACAGATTCAATAGCATTTGTAGTATAAATTACCCTTTTAATTTCTGCTGGATAACTAATAAAACCATTAAATTTTCTCAATTTTTATATCAAGATTTAGCAATTTGTGGATATTGTTTATTTCATTTACTTTCAAATGATTCTAAAGCTTGCATTGCTTGTTCTTCACTACATGCTGTATAAATTGGCTTTAAATCGATAACTAGAGACTTTCGATGTTTGTATGAAACATATTTTAAGCTATTTCTAATTTGATGAACTATGCATAATTGATGTTCAGTTTTAGGATAAACTGATTGTATTGCCTCTGACATGCCTGTTAAATTATCACTACAAGCAATAAGAATATCATTTAAGCCTCGATTTTTCATTTCTGTAAAATTATTTAATCAGAATTTAGCACCTTCATTTTCACTAATTCATAAACCTAAAACATCTTTTTTACCTTCTAAATCAACTCCTAAAGCTATATAAACTGATTTGTTAATAATACGTTTATCCTGACGTACTTTAACTACGATACAATCAAAATAAATGATTGGATAAACACTATCTAATGGACGATTTTGCCATGCTTTGACATCATCAATGACATCATCAGTAATTTGACTAATTACGCTTTCGCTAATATCTGCGCCATCATATAACTCTTGCAACTGCATTCTAATATCTGATAAAGTCATACCTTTTGCATATAGTGAAAGAACTTGTTGATCAAAACCATCAAATCTTCTCTGTCTTTTTGTGATTATTACTGGTTCAAAATTACTATTGCGATCTCTTGGTACATCAATTTCAATTTTACCTTGTTGAGTTATTAATTTTTTTGATGTTGTACCATTACGAACATTGTCATTATTACTGCGTTGATTTCTTTCGTGTCCTAAATAATTTTGCATCTCAGAATTCAACATTTTTTCTACCAATCGTTTAGTTAATTCTTTATATAAGCCTCCCTCTTTAAAAACTGTTGTTAAATCCTCAGTATTTTCTAATAATAAATCTACTGCTTTTGATATTGGATCATTGTTATTAAGATTATCTTTTTTAGCCATCTGTAACTCACTCTTTCTAGATATATAAATTATATTTACTAGAATTAATTAAACATAGTTATTTTTGTAAGTCACACAGATTACTAAACATTCCCATTACATCTGCTAATCATAGTTCAATCATATTTAATCTTTTCCATATCATAATAATTTAAATAATTATAATTATATACTATTTTTATCTTGCATTTAAAATTATTTTATAAATACTTGCTACTTCTTGATTTGTATATATTTTAGCATAAGAATTTTGACCAAAATCTATAATAGTTTCTACATAGCTTTTACAAGGTGTAACAAAAATATTAATTTTTCAATTTAAATTATTGTTTGAATTACTTAATATATCAAATCCAATAGGATTATTATTACTAATTTTGGCTTCAGTACCAGCAATTACTGTGAATTCATAAGTTACTAAATTATATTGTGATTTATTACCTTGATAATAAGCATAAGCATATCCAGAAGAATGACTCCCAATTTTACCTTTTTCAAAATGTTTCTTTTTATCAATATTAGATTGACTTTGAAAATATTAAATCATTTAAATGGTGGTTAGCCCTAAATACTGGACCACTTTTGGATAGACAGTTTTAAATTTTTATTTGTGAAATTGGTGGTTTTAGAAATTTAGAATGTATTCTTTCGTAATTATAAAACATAATATATTGGTTTACATCATTTATAGCTTCATTGAGAGAAAAATATTGATTTGAACCTTTAGGTAGTCATTCTTGAGATAAATGAGAAAATCAGTTTTCAGATATTACATTGCCACCAATATCATAAGGTTGNTATTATTGTTTGTGGTTTGCCACCTGTATTAATTGTTTCTTTAAATACTGGTTGTTCTTTAATTATTTTTTTAATAGTTTCTTCAATTTTTGAATTTTCTAAATTATTAGTTTTAAATTTTAAAAAATCATAAAATTCAGTTTTAACTTGATATTTTTTAAATATATTAATTATTTCTTTTTCTTTAATTTCTTGATTAAGTTTATTTAACTTATTTTCTGCTTCATTAACTTTATTTTCTATTTCTTGTTGAGCATTATTTTCAGTTAAAGGTTCAGTTGTTTGTTGAACATTATCTTCATTTTCTAACATTTACATCACCCTTTATTATTTATTTTCTTTATTAATTTTTTCATTTAATTTTGCTAATTTTTTTTGATGTTTGATAATTTTGTTATTTGCTCTAACATGTTTTGGAGTTGTGATAAATCTTTTTAATAAAACAATAATTTCTCTGCAAATTAATGTTCCAACACTTGTTCCAATAATTATTAATTCATGTAAAAATTCTTTCATCTGAATATTTTCCTTTCAATTGTTTATTTTTTAATTATTCATCAAATTGACCACCATTAATTCTTTCAATCATTGATTGTGAATTACTTATAACTTCTACTAATACAGATATTTCTTTATTGAATTCTTCTATTTTTTCTTTATATGTTTTTATTTCTTTATTATAATATTCAAGTAATTTTTCTTTATTCATAAATTATTCACCTCCTTTATAAACTCATGTGATTATAATCTCAATTTAATGAAGCATTATCGTGATTTAATGCTACTTCGCTCATATTATCACTACCGTATTGACTAGTTGTTTCACTATTAATTGTGAATCTATTATCATTTACTAATCTTGCAGTTTCATCATTAAATGATGTTTCTTGCATTTCTTCATTATGATGTGTAGTTTCCATAGGTAGTAAATTATGGATTATTTCACTTGCACCAGCAATTATGGTAGGTACTGCATAAGCATTATTAAAATCATTATTAATACCCATTGCTAGACCACTTGATATTAAACATCCACCAGTAGCCATATTACAAATCTTTCTTATTGTTTCAAATTTATTAGGTATTAACTCAGTTAATCCACTAATAAGATTTGAAATACCATAAGCATTTAAACTAATATATGTATCTCAATCCATTAATGACTGATGTTCTTGTTTATCTAATAGTAATCATGGAGGACCCTCAGTTGTAGTTGTAGTAGTTATTGGAGTTGGTGTTGTTGGAATAATAGGATTAATATTATTTTCTGTTCATTTACTATAATTTGCTAATCCAATTATTCCTAAACCCAGTAATATTTTTTTACTACTATTAATTAGTTTAGTTTTAGTATTTGGTCTTTGATTTAAATTTCATATATCTAAACCTAATTTTTTACCAAATAATAAACTATTAATTGAACCTAATACTGGATTTGCAATTACTTGACCATAATAAGCACTTGTACCAATCATTGCACAAATTGGACTTATTCCAGTTCTAATTAATTTAGTTAAAGTATAATTTGATTGATTTTCTATACTTGGCATTTTATTCTCCTTTAATTTTCTAATTTTTTAATTGTTACTTTAATTCAACCTTGATAAACATCATTATCACCAACTATTAATGCAACATTACTTTCTGGGTCAGAAACAATTATGTGTTTTGATTTAACATTTGGATATTGTCTTAAAATAATTGCTCTAATATCATTACTTGTATGAATTGCTTTTGGAAATGGTGATAATATTTCAATTTCATCTTTATTTTCAAACAAAGTAGGTAATATTATCATTAATTATTTCTCCTTATTTTTAATTTGATTAGCAATTTCACTTAATATTTTTAATACTTTATATTCATTTTTTAATTCTTTAATAATAAATATTAAAAATATTATTAGTGTTATGCTTGTTATTAATATTGGTACTATTAATAAAATTTTTCATAATATCATTTTTTACTCTTTTCATTTTTTAAATCATTTAACATTAATTGAACAAAATGCACGATTTTTAGGAATGTTTAAAGTATTAAAAATTTGACCAGTTACTATAATTTCATCATTTTTGTTTAATAAAATACATCGGTTATAAAATTTTGGGTTATTAAAAATTAAAGTAACATAGTTTAATCCATTTCATTGACCTCTAACACTATAATATAATTCTTTATTACCTTTTTCGTAATATTTTGCTTCAATAGTGTTACTCAGTTTTACTGTTAATTTGACATAATTTGATTTCTCTTTCATTTTTATAATTCCTTATAATTGGGTTTGTTTATACGCATCTTGTTCATGTTTTGTTAATTTTATATTTCCTTGATAATTTGGTATTTTATCTTTATTTTTTGGATGGTTTTCTTGATAATCTCAATTCATAATATCTTGTACTAATACCATTAATGCACCAATAATTTTAGGTGTTGCTAAGGGATTGGTTAATAATTGTTTTGGGTTTAAATAAAAATTTTCTACACTTACTAATACTTTTTTATTATTTAAAAATTTTTTAAAATATAATAATTTTTCTTTATAAATATTTTTACATTCTAAAATAGTTTTTGCTTGGAATGTTTCATGAAAAATAATATTATTAGTTTCATTTGAATAGATAATAATGCCATTATTGCCAATACCAGCTGGGTCAATACCAATCTTTATTTCATATTGCATTAATTAAGTTAACCTCTAATAACTGTTTTAATAATTTCTAAATCACAATTACATCAACAATATTTACATTCTTCAATAAATTCTTTATGACCACAAACTAAATTATCTTTTTTTAAATCATCAATCAGTTGAATTACTCCTATTTTAAATTCAATATTATCACTGTCCGTTATGCAAACTGTTCCTCTTTTACTTAAGTATTCTTTATCCATATTTATACCTCCTACTTAACCTAATATTTAAAATACAGTCATAACAAATTGCTTTACCATTTTTATCTCTTAAAAAATATTTTCTTGTTTTTATATCATTAGTATTAAAGAATAAATAATCTAATTTATTTTGTTTACATGTTCAACAAAAATACTTTTTCATTATGAGTTGAAATTTCCTTATAAGAAGTAACTAAATAATTAATTGGTAAATCATCATGTTTATATGGATTATTTATTTTAAAACCTTTTCTGTTTTCTTCTCACGTAATGTTATATTTAAAACAAGGATTAGTAATTTTAGTTTTGTTATCTGTTATTTCACCGATAAATCAACTATTATGCTGTTCATAAAATTTTAATGGTTCAAGTTTTATATCATTAAGATAATATTCTTTTGGAGCAGTTGGTTTATTAACAGTTATTTTTTGGTCTTTAATATATGGTTCTAATAATTTTATTAATTCATTACCACTTAATTCTCTTTTAATATTTTCTAAATTAAAAACTCAATATGTGTAACTGTTATCAACAATAAAAGAATTATTTTTAATCATTCATTTTGGAAGTGATAATTTATATTCAACATAATCAATAAGAATAGATTGTGGTTTATCTTTAACAATTTGTTCTTTTTTAAATTCTATTTGCATAATAATCCTTTCTTAATATGTTCTGTTGCTTCTAGCATAAAGAACATATATTTTGATGTTTAGATTATTAATACTACTACTATTCGTTTTATTAATTCCAGAAATTCTGGGCTCAAAAATAAATTGTGAAATTTTAAAAAACATTGAGGCATTCGATTCAATATTTATTTAATTTGTGTTAAACAAATTAATATTTTAATTGAACCGGCACCGCTCAATTTTTTTTACAAGTTTGAAATTTATTTTCTCGCCCAAAAAAATTTTTCAAAAAAAATAAAAAATAAAACCAACACTTGCTCACTTGGTAGTGGCAAGGTTGGTTAAATAAAGAATAGAATTAATATAGTAGGTTCCCTAAGCAGGTCTATATATACTAGTTTCCAATTCGCTCCCACCCCAAGAATTACCATTTCTGGTTAGTATATTTTATTAGGTATCACTCCACTTTTTATTTATCCATGCAAGTCCACATGCTAGCTACTATTTTTAACAACTGTGTTGTAGTTCACTTTTTTAGTTCCCTAACACGTGTTGATAATAGTATTAAAGAGGGTTATTAAAAATTTTAAAATTTTACAATTACAAAAAAAGACAAGAATTTTATTCTCGTCTTTTGTCATTTATTTTTAATTCAAGGGTTTAAAAAAGAAAGGAGCTATTTAAGGGAAATGAGTTGTTATCGACATCTTCGACACGCTCCCATATTTTTTAATGAATTTATTATTATTAAGTGAAGATGAACTTGACCCAGATAATGATAATGTTAATTTAATACAAAATAATAAACCACAAAATAATTATATTAATAATGTAAAAATACAAAATGAAAAATGAGAACCCAGTGAAAAACAATTAGATTATTTTGAAAAATATATGATTACAAATACAGTTTTATTTGATGAATGTATAAGAGAAGATATGGAAAAATTAAATCCAAGTAATAATAAAGATTTTTTAATTTTGATGGGTGAAAATTATTTAAAAGTATTATTTGATAAATTTAAAGAAATTCGTGAAAGATTTAAAAATTTAAAAAATAATAATAAAAATGAGTATAGAAATTATGAATAATTATTTACTTTCAGTAGACCCAAGTATTAAAAATACAGGTTTTACATTATGAGAAAATAAAAAACCAATATGAATAAATAGTTATAGTTTTAAAAATTATAATTATGATTGAGAAAAAATACAAGTACAAATAAGTTATTTAATTGATATGAATGAATATGATTTATTAATAGAACGTGGTACTTTTCATTCAAAAAATGGTATTGGTTATGAAACACAAGAACATTTAAGAGGATTTATTGCTGGACAATTTAATAAATTATTAACAAAAAATATGTTAATAAGTCCTTCTTCATGAAAGAAATGATATAAAAATAGACCTTTTGGAGCATATTGAGATATTAAAAATGAAAAATGAACAAAAGAAACATCATTAGCAATGGCACAAATCATTATTTCAGAAAATGAATGAGATTTTAATATTACTAATCATGATGAAGCAGATAGTTTATTAATTGGTTGATATTATTTAAATAAGGAGAATAAATAATGAAAATAGAATTTGAAATGGATATTTTTACAAAAAATGCAATTATTGAATCATCAGAAAATTTAAAAAAATTAAAACAATTAAATATATCAATTAATTTATGTAATTGTAAAAAGGAACAAAACTAATGCAAAAACAAAAACAAGAAAAAGTATTATTAAAATGTATTGTTAAAGATTGTAATAATAAAGTATTAGTAACTTTAAAAACTTTAAATATAGAAGATAGTGTAATTCAATTTTTTAATATGTGTTATTTTCATAAAAAACAATTTAAAAATAAAATAAAAGAAATAAGAGAATATTATAAACATAAAAAAGTTTAAACAAATATAAATAAAATAATGGTATAAAATAAACTCATAAAACTTAATATAAGTTTTTAACTCATTGCTTTAATTTTAAAGTAAATGAGTTAGTTTAACAAAAATAATATAAAGGAGTTTATGATTATAAATGAATAAATATTTAAATGATTATTATTATCAATTAAAAAATGAAAATATAGATGAAAAAGAAAGAGCTATTAAAAAAGAAATTGCTTATATTTCATATTATAAAAATCAGGAATTTTTTAATCATTTGTTTGATCAAGATTTTAATAATATTGACATTTCAACAAATATGTATAACATGGCAATAATTAACGAAAAAAATGAATTAATAAATAAAAATCAAATACAACAAGAAATTCAAAGAACATTAATTATGTTTTTAGGTGATGAAATACATAATTTAAAAGAAGAAAAAAACAAAATTCAAGATGCATTAATTAAAAATGAAGCAAAATTTGTAGAAGTTGTTAATGAACTTGAAAATTTAAAAGAAGAAAATAATAAATTTAAGCAAATGCAACGTATTACCAATAATAGTCCAGCATTTATTAAAACTTTGGAAAATCTAAAAAATGAAATTATAGAACATAGAACACCTAGTCCTTTTTTTCCTTCACCATTCATTAATAATGAAATTTCAAGTCAAAGCCTTTTTGCCCAAGAAATTGAAAATTTAAAAGAAGAAAATAGTAAATTAAAAAAAGAAAATATTTATTTAAAAAAACAAAAATTTACGAAACAAAAATATCACATAGAAAAACTAATTAAAGACAAAAATAAAATTAATTTAAAATTAAAACAATTACAATCTAAAAAAGTGCAAATATTATAAAATAATTATGACTAAATTAAAAAATGACTCATAAGTAATAAGATAAACTTATAAAATATTTAAATATTTAAATATTGAAAGGATAAAATAAATTGAAAACTTTTATAAAACCAATTTTAAATCATTCAAAAAAAGGAAGAAAAATTATAAAAAAATTAAACTTAAAAAAAGAAAATAATCATACAACTAAAGTTATTTATCAAAAAATTGAAAACTTTTTAATAAAAGATAATTTAAATCAGGAAACAAATGAAAATTATATTAAATTAAAATTAAATAATATTTTTCAACATCCAAAACTAGGTCAAAAAGAATTAAAGTCAATAACTTGCAAAAAAATAAATGAAAATGATGAAATTATTAGTAATGAAATTTATATTAATTTTGAAGAATTAAATAATTATGATTATAACATTGAAATTCAGAAAATAGAAAATGAAAATATAGACGAAAAAATAAAAAAATTAAATGAAACTAAAAATAAAATTGAAAATTATATAAAAAGTTTAATTAAAACTAACAATGAATTAATAAATGATATTAATAAAAATGAACTTGAAATTAAATTTGAAAAAAATAATTATAATTATTCAAATTTAACTAATATTTCAGAATGAAGTGCTAATATAACTAATTTAGCTGCTGGTGCTAGTGGACTTATTCCTGGTTCTGGTTCTATAATTTCTCCTATTTTAACAATGACATCTGCTAGTTGTTCAATATTTAATAGTTATATTAAAGATAAAAAAAATAATTCTATTGAAAATATTAAAACTCAAATAAATAATATAGAAATAACTGAACAACCTTCAACAAGTACAGGAATATATAATTCAAATTTCTCTACAAGATTATAATTAAAATTTAAAAATATAAACAAAAAAGTTACCATTTAGGTAACTTTTTAATTAGGTGCCAACCTAATAATATAACTAATATAACAGTGAAATTATATACTTATCTTTCTCTATAACCCTTGATAAGTATTAGAATAAATTATACATTAATATTTAAGATTGTGGGGAAATTTACTAAGTAATGGTTGTAAAAACAATTACTTCTATGAAAGATAAAAATGATAATATTAAAAATATAATACCAATAATGGTTTTTTTTTCTTTAAAATTTATTTTTTTATTTTCATTTACAGAATGACAAAATAATAATACACCAGGTATTAAAGTAAATACTAAAAAAAGAGCACCTAATATTGCTAACTTAATTCCTAAAATTGGAGTTATTATTGCTAATAATAACATAAAATTATTCCTTACTTTTTTATTTTGATTATAGCATAATTATCTTTGGTTAAAAATAATTTTTGATATATTTAATTTATAATACTTATAATATCTTATGTATTGTATTAAACCCAAAACTGCTTTTTCACTGAATATACCAAGTTCTGATTGCATAATATTTGGTAATAATTGTATTTTTCACTTAAATTCTTTATCAGATAAATCACAAAAACCTAATAATGTATCTTTTTGATTTTCAATACTTTGTGTAGTAATATTATCTTCAATTTTAGTTTGCATATAAGTACTTTGAATACTATATAAGTTATATTCATTTCTATCAATTTCTATTCCTATTTTACCATTACCATAATATCCAGAATATAATCCATGATATGTAATATTATTGTCTTCATAATGTTTTAACTTTAATGAACTATTATATGTTAATAATTCTTTTAAATTTCTTGAAAAAATAAAAGTTTGAGTTTTAGATGGTTTAAAAATTTCTGTTGTAGAACAACCATCTGATTTATGATTAATAAATTCAGCCGTTTCATATTTATAACTTAAATATACATCTATGCTTTTATAATATCTTTTTAAATCATTAAAAGTTTTGATTAATAATGTAGGGTCTAAATAATCTTTAAAATTAATATTTATTTCTAATGGTTTGATTTTAGGAAATACATTTTCTACTCATGAATTATAGTCTCATATTAATTTATCTTGTGTATGATTAAATATATTATTTTCTGGAATATTAACTTCTATACTTGGATTTTTCGGAATAATAACAATTGATTTTGCTATATTTTGTGGACTTGGAGGTAATATTTTTGCTGGATAACTAAATGTTGTTTCTTCACTTTCTTCATATTCATCATGATTTAATTTATATAAAGTAGTTCAATTAAAAGCATTACCAGTTAAATAACCCATATTATTATAACGAAATTGAGCAACTGATATTTCATTATAATCACCTTGATAAGTAAATGGATTATCACTATAAAATGTATGTCTTTCTTCACCTTGATGTAATGATTGAGTTACAATTGTATCAATAATATAAGCATAATTTGAGGGAATGTTTAGTAATCTGTGTGACTTACAAAAATAACTATGTTTAATTAATTCTAGTAAATATAATTTATATATCTAGAAAGAGTGAGTTACAGATGGCTAAAAAAGATAATCTTAATAACAATGATCCAATATCAAAAGCAGTAGATTTATTATTAGAAAATACTGAGGATTTAACAACAGTTTTTAAAGAGGGAGGCTTATATAAAGAATTAACTAAACGATTGGTAGAAAAAATGTTGAATTCTGAGATGCAAAATTATTTAGGACACGAAAGAAATCAACGCAGTAATAATGACAATGTTCGTAATGGTACAACATCAAAAAAATTAATAACTCAACAAGGTAAAATTGAAATTGATGTACCAAGAGATCGAAAGTAAATAATGCTCAATTTCAAATGGGATATAAAGGTTATATTCAATTAGCATTACGTAGTCAACAATATAAAGAAATTAATGTTAGTGATGTTAGATTAACAGAAATTAAAAAAGTAGATAGACTTAAGGGAATTGAATTTAATTGAATACAAGATGATTTAGAAAGATTGAAACAACCTATTATTGGTTATGTAGCATATTTTCAGTTAGTAAATGGTTTTGAAAAAACTTTATATATGTCAAAAGAACAAATTGAAAAACATTTTTTAAAATATTCAAAAACTTATGCAAAAAATAAAGAATTTGTTGTTAGTGATTTTGATAGTATGGCATTAAAAACTGTATTAACTCAATTATTAAGAAAATGGGGAATTATGAGTACTGAAATGCAAATTGCATATGAAAGTGACCAAGCAATTATTACTGAAAATGAAAAAATATATATTGATAATCCAAATATTAATAATGTAATTGAAAATAATACTAATTTTCAACAATTAGAAGAAAATATTAATAAATTAGATAATTTGGTATTTAAAAATGAATAATTATTTACTTTCAATTGACCCAAGTATTAAAAATACTGGATTTACTTTATGAGAAAATAAAAAACCAATATGAATTAAAAGTTATAGTTTTAACAATAAAAAATTAGACTTTATTGATTTTCAAGGCGAAATATTTTTTCAGAGAAAAAGAGATGAAGATATAGATTTAATTATTGAACGTGGTACTTTTCATAGTAAAAATGGTATTGGTTATGAAACTCAAGAACATTTACGTGGTTTTATTGCTGGACAATTTAATAAATTAATAACAAAAGATATGTTAATAAGTAATACAGAATGATGAGCATATTATGAAGAAAATTATAAAGAAATAATAGATATTCTCTAGTAGGTCAATAATTTAAATTTTTATCATATTTATATACTTTTTCGAGGCTTTTTAGTAATCTGTGTTTCTTTGTTTTACAAAGTACTAGTTCAGATTAATTCTGTCTTCAAATTTTATCATAAAATGAGCAATTGCTGTATTTCAATTTTGAATAGGCAATGTTCATTTTTTTGTGATATTTTCAATTGCTAAGTAAAAAATTTTAAAAACTGCCATATCATTAGGAAAAACTTTTTTATTTCTAATAACTTTTCGTAATTGGCTATTAACAGATTCAATAGCATTTGTAGTATAAATTACCCTTTTAATTTCTGCTGGATAACTAATAAAAACCATTAAATTTTCTCAATTTTTATATCAAGATTTAGCAATTTGTGGATATTGTTTATTTCATTTACTTTCAAATGATTCTAAAGCTTGCATTGCTTGTTCTTCACTACATGCTGTATAAATTGGCTTTAAATCGATAACTAGAGACTTTCGATGTTTGTATGAAACATATTTTAAGCTATTTCTAATTTGATGAACTATGCATAATTGATGTTCAGTTTTAGGATAAACTGATTGTATTGCCTCTGACATGCCTGTTAAATTATCACTACAAGCAATAAGAATATCATTTAAGCCTCGATTTTTCATTTCTGTAAAATTATTTAATCAGAATTTAGCACCTTCATTTTCACTAATTCATAAACCTAAAACATCTTTTTTACCTTCTAAATCAACTCCTAAAGCTATATAAACTGATTTGTTAATAATACGTTTATCCTGACGTACTTTAACTACGATACAATCAAAATAAATGATTGGATAAACACTATCTAATGGACGATTTTGCCATGCTTTGACATCATCAATGACATCATCAGTAATTTGACTAATTACGCTTTCGCTAATATCTGCGCCATCATATAACTCTTGCAACTGCATTCTAATATCTGATAAAGTCATACCTTTTGCATATAGTGAAAGAACTTGTTGATCAAAACCATCAAATCTTCTCTGTCTTTTTGTGATTATTACTGGTTCAAAATTACTATTGCGATCTCTTGGTACATCAATTTCAATTTTACCTTGTTGAGTTATTAATTTTTTTGATGTTGTACCATTACGAACATTGTCATTATTACTGCGTTGATTTCTTTCGTGTCCTAAATAATTTTGCATCTCAGAATTCAACATTTTTTCTACCAATCGTTTAGTTAATTCTTTATATAAGCCTCCCTCTTTAAAAACTGTTGTTAAATCCTCAGTATTTTCTAATAATAAATCTACTGCTTTTGATATTGGATCATTGTTATTAAGATTATCTTTTTTAGCCATCTGTAACTCACTCTTTCTAGATATATAAATTATATTTACTAGAATTAATTAAACATAGTTATTTTTGTAAGTCACACAGATTACTAAACATTCCCACTTTTTCTCATAATGTAAATCCAGTATTTTTAATACTTGGGTCAATTGAAAGTAAATAATTAGTCATTATTTATTCTCCTTATTTTTATTTAAATTCATAACTAATATTGCTAAACAATTCATACATCAATAATTAGTTAATCAAATTTTTTTATTACAATATTTACATTTATTCATAATTTCTATATTCATTTTTATTATTATTTTTTAAATTTTTAAATCTTTCACGAATTTCTTTAAATTTATCAAATAATACTTTTAAATAATTTTCACCCATTAATATTAAAAAATCTTTATTATTACTTGGATTTAATCTTTCCATATCTTCTCTTATACATTCATCAAATAAAACTGTATTTGTAATCATATATTTTTCAAAATAATCTAATTGTTTTTCACTTGGTTCTCATTTTTCATTTTGTATTTTTATATTATTATTAATATAATTATTTTGTTGTTTATTATTTTGAATTAAATTAACATTATCATTATCTGGGTCAAGTTCATCTTCACTTAATAAAAGTAAATTCATTAAAAAATATCTATAAGCATAAGTTTCTGCACTACCTTTTGCTTTTGCTATATCTGTATTTTTAGCACAAGCAAAAATATTAAAATCTTCTCTAAATTCTATATTATCTAAATCAATAATTGAATATTTTTTTTGATATGAAACTTCTATTTCTTTTGTTACATTTTGTATTTTATTATTATTTTTATCTATAAATTCTTTAATATTTTCTATTTTATTTATATTAATATTTTCTGAAATATCTGAATGTAAAATAAGTATATTTAATTCTCTACATAGTACTTTTAATTTATTAAAAATATCACTTAATAATCAATATTTATAATTACCATGAGTATTAAAACCATTTTTAGGTGTATTACCAATTTCTAATTGTAATTTAAGTATTTTTTTATATAAATTATTCATTATGATCACTCTTTCTATTTTTTTTAATTGCATTTTTAATTAAATTTTTTACAAAACTATTAATTGTAATATCTTCTTCTAAACACATCTTTTTTAATTCATAATAATCATTTTTATTTAATCTAATATGAATTTGTTTAATAATTAAATCTTCTGGTTTCTTTTTTGGGGCTGCTACCATTTCTATTCATCTCCTTTAACCTTTAAAAATTCTTTTATAATCAATAATTACTTGTTCTAATTTATTTACATCTTCATATATAAAATAATCATTACTAATTTTTAAATCCCCATCATTATCAATTTCAACTTCAAAATCTTCATATTTACTATTAAATTCTTCTTGTAATTCTTCAAATTTTTCTATTAATTTCATTGCATTTTGTAATTCTAATCTATTCATTATTTTTACACTCCTTTAAAATTTTCTAATTGTAATTCATTAATATAATATTCATATAAGTAATCTCAATTATTAGATGNGATCATTGTTATTAAGATTATCTTTTTTAGCCATCTGTAACTCACTCTTTCTAGATATATAAATTATATTTACTAGAATTAATTAAACATAGTTATTTTTGTAAGTCACACAGATTACTAAACATTCCCAAATTAACACCATTTAATGAATATAATTTTTCATTTAATCTTTATTATTGTTTAAAACATTTAGAAAATAAGTTAAATTACTTTGATATTGAAATTGAAGGAATTAAGTAATGATACATATAATTAAATGTATGGCAAAAGATTGTCAAATTAAAATTGAAATTGAATTAAAAAAAACTTGATATTTAAATGATAATAATAAAAGAATTTATACATATGCAAGAGAAAATAAATTATCTTTTTGTTCAAAACATAATGAAGAATTTACTAATGCTTTAAATGAAATGAAAGAAAATATGGCAAAAGACATTATTGAAAATATATTAAAAGAAAATATTAATAATAATGTAAATAAAGAATTAAATAAATATAAGGAGTAAATATGAATAAAGATAAAATAAATTTAATTAATAAAGATTTTTTAAGAGAACAATTATTTTCATGAGAAAAAGATATAGAAAATAGATTTGATGATTTAGTCATAGGAACATCTGAATATTTTTTAGAAGTTGGTAAATTAAGTGCTTTTAAAGATATTTTAAATTTAGTTAGAGAAACACAAATATGAGATAAATAATTAAATTATCTATATTTAATATAGAAAATATGATATAATTTTATTATATTAGTATGGTATTTATTTGAAATAATAATGAACTAAGTACATTAGTGTTGCCTTACTAATATTTTTTTTATATAAAAAAGTTACCATTTAGGTAACTTTTTAATTAGGTGCCAACCTAAGTTTAAATATAAATGAAATAAATTGATATATACAACTTACCTTTTCTAACCCCTTAGGTAAGTATTTTCATATTATACATTAATATTTAAGATTGTGGGGAAATATTATTTTGGTTAGTTTTTATTTTATTTTTTGTAACTTTTAAAATTATTCAACCTATAAAAAAAGCAATAGAAACAACAAATCACAATGATAACATTTTAATTAAAAACATTCTTCCACTACTAAAATATTTAGTCATATCATCAGTAATAATACTTACATTATCATAAAATTTATCTCAATAGATTAATGTTCCTAAATAATAAATTGATATAATTAAATAAATAAAACTAATAACTATTAATCATGTTTTTTTTTCGGGAATGTTTAGTAATCTGTGTGACTTACAAAAATAACTATGTTTAATTAATTCTAGTAAATATAATTTATATATCTAGAAAGAGTGAGTTACAGATGGCTAAAAAAGATAATCTTAATAACAATGATCCAATATCAAAAGCAGTAGATTTATTATTAGAAAATACTGAGGATTTAACAACAGTTTTTAAAGAGGGAGGCTTATATAAAGAATTAACTAAACGATTGGTAGAAAAAATGTTGAATTCTGAGATGCAAAATTATTTAGGACACGAAAGAAATCAACGCAGTAATAATGACAATGTTCGTAATGGTACAACATCAAAAAAATTAATAACTCAACAAGGTAAAATTGAAATTGATGTACCAAGAGATCGTAATAGTAATTTTGAACCAGTAATAATCACAANTTAATTTTATCCATTATTAAAAATCCTTTCATGTCAAAATTAGTGTTAATTGTATAACACAATTGTTTTTCGAATACATTCAAGTTTTTTTTAAATTAATGGTCTAGTAAAAAGGGCTAAGTAGCCCTTTAATACTTTCAATATCTTTTGTAATTGATTTTTTACCTAATTTATAATTAAAATCTTCAATTATTTTTAATGTTATTTTTTTATTATTTTGATTAATAATAGTATCTTTAATAGGAAATCATGTTTCATATTCACCAATTTCTAATAACATACCTTTAGTTGTTTCTCTAACTTTATTTTTAATATCTAAATTAACATTAATCATTACAAATCCTTTCTACGTATAAGCCTTATCACCTACAGTGATAAAAGGCTTATATACTACTAACTAAATACTTCTACTACTATACGTATAGGCTTATTGCTACTATAGGTAGCAAAAGCCTTGGGGGTAGGAGGTCTGGAGGGAGGGGGAACCAAAAAATATCAAGTTGTAAAAGAGCATGACAAAAATTACTATTTGCAAATTCCTATACAATAGCTTTTATAATTTTTATTAAATTTGGAATAATTAATTACTTTAATAAAGTATAGGTTTAATAAAATAATTAATTATAATTGTTCAACAATTAAAAATGAGAGTTTTATCTCTCATTTAATTTCTTATTAAATCTAACTAAGGTTGCAATACGTCCTGCCTTACTAATATTTTTTTTATATAAAAAAGTTACCTAAATGGTAACTTTTTAATTAGGTGCCAACCTAATCATATACAGTGAGATTATATACTTATCTTTCTCTATAACCCTTGATAAGTATTAGAATAAATTATACATTAATATTTAAGCTTGTGGGGAAATATTATTTTGGTTACTTATGTCTTTTATTTTACTTATTGTACTGAAAAAATTATTATAATTTAAACTAAATTTTTTAGTTAATCATGGAAATAAAGGAGTTATATCAAATTTAGGGTCTACTTCAAATAATAATTTATCATTTTGTAATTTTATTCTTGTTCAATGTTGTTTAACTTTTTTACTTTTAAGAAAAAAATAACCTAATTTTTCATCTGGTTTATTTATTAAATTAAAATCTATCTCTTTTAAGAGAATATTACATTTTTTATGTATTATTCCATTTTTTCAAATAATTGTTATTCATTTTTTCTTTTTTTTATTAAATTTAATCTTACTATGATTATCAATTTCATAATAAATTATATTGTTTTTTTTTCTTTTAAGATAACAAAAAATATTTTTCATAATAGTTAACAACTCCTTATTAGGGCATTATATCATAAAATAATATATTTTTATCTTGAATTTAATACAATTTTTGAAATTGTTAATGTATAATTTTCTACTTGCCTTATTATTCATTGTTCTTTGTATTCTGGAGATAATGGTTCATTAAAATATTCATGAAAAGTAGCATATAGATAAATTGGAAATATTTGTATTTTAAAATTTAATCTGCTATTATCTAAATTTTGAAAACCTAAATATGTTGTAGTAATATCACTAATACTATATTTATGAATAATTGGATTTGGTTCATTGCTTGCTGTTACAGATGTAATAGCGCTATTATCAAATAAATTATATAATTGATTAATATTATTAACTTTTTTATTAATTGTAGCCAATGCATAATATTCCATATAATTACCGGCTTGATACGGGTGTATTACATTATTACTTTTAATTTCTAAATATTTATTATCTTTATAATATCTTAAATCTTTTAAATCAAAAGGATACATTTGTGTATGATTTTTTAAAATAAAATGTTCTTTTGTATTTAAAAAATCTGCTTTTCCACCTTTATATTCGTTAGTTTTATAATCTCATGAAATATATAAATCTATTGACTTATAATATCTTTGTAAATCTTCAAAGCTATTAATTAATAATGTAGGGTCTAACTTAGATTTTATATCTAAATTAATTTCCAATGGTTTAATTTTTAAACCAACATTATTAATTCATTTGTCTTCATTATAAATTAATTGATTATTTTCATTTACAACAAATAAATTTTTTATTGGTAAATCAGCACTATATGTAGGATTATCCGGAATAAATAATAATGTTTTGGCTATATTTTGTGGACTTGGTGGTAATATTTTTGCTGGATAACTAAATGTTGTTTCTTCTGTTTCACTATATTCATCATGATTTAATTTATATAAAGTAGTTCAATTAAAAGCATTACCAGTTAAATATCCCATATTATTATATCTAAACTGAGCAATTGATATTTCATTATAATCACCTTGATAAGTAAAAGGATTATCACTATAAAATGTATGTCTTTCTTCACCTTGATGTAAACTTTGTGTAACAATTGTATCAATAATATAAGCATAATTTGACCCATCAATAACTCCATTACTTGTCGGATTTCATTGACATTCAGTATCTTCATTAGTTAATGGTGAAGCAATATCTAAAAATTCTGTATCTTCTGCCATTATATATACTTTATCATCTATTATATGATTAAAAATTTCTTTTGTTTTCTTTTGTGATAAATCAACTGTACTTATTTGTTCTTTTACTTCTAACTTTTTACCAGTTTTAGCATCTCATGGATAAACACTTACTCTATCACTTAATTTCATTGTCATAGCAGTTGTTGAAACATGTGAACCTAACATTTTACCTAATGCAAACTCACTTGAATTACTAAATACATTTAAAGGAATAAATCAATTATTATCATTATTACCAATAATACTTGATAAATTTGAAGCAAAAAATGCACTCATAAATCCATTAAAAAATGGCATATTTTTATATTGTTGAGAATTTTGAGTAATAATAAATCCTACTGGAATACCTAATGTTAAAGCATTTAATAATTTACCTACTAATGGAATTGAACTTAAAGCAAATGGTAATCATTGTACACTATCATAAGGCATTTGAATTAATGAACTAAATACTACACTATTAAAATTTAATATTGCTGACATATATTTTTGTGATATTTTTTTATAATCAACAGTTGGTGAACCAATAACTAATCCAGTATCTGGGTCTTTATATTTAAAATTACTACTCATATCAACATTATATTCACCTTGTAAATTATTTATATTTCATTCACTATCTCAAAAGAATTTTGCTTTACCAATAGCATCACCATTACTTTTAATTGCTAATTCTTTATTACATGTTAATATTCCTTGAAAATCTTTTTGAGCTAACATATCAAATTTTCTTGCTTCTAAAAATTTTTGTCATGTATCATAATGAGTAAATCCAGTTGGTTTTGCGTCCATAATATTATAAAATGTAGTTTCTGGATGACTACTTGTTGTTATTTTATCATTTATTCCAGCAAGTAAACCACCATTATTTTTAACTTCAGTTGTAGATTTTTCATTATTACCAGCAATAAATAATCTTCTTGAAGCAAATACTTTACTTTCAAATATTTCTTCATTATTTTGTTGTATTGGTTCTTGACCTTGAATTATTGGTCTTCCATAATAATAACAACTTGTTAATAATTCTAATCCATAACTTTGTCTATGACTATATCTTACTCCAATATCACGCATTAAAGTACGATTTAAAGTTACTTTTCCTTGTTGAATAGTTGGGAAAGCATAACCACTACCTGGGCTTGCATATTGTACAAAATCAAGTGTATTTTGACCACTAGAAACTACTCTATCATTTAAACTACTAAAAGTTAATACTTGCATACTAAATGCACCATTATAAGGACTATAATAATTTGTTACATTTGAAATATATAATAATTGTCTATCTTGATTTTTACCACTATTACCACCAATATTTTCATTTTCATCATTAAATACACAAAAAAATTGTAAATAATCATCAATTGTAATATGTTCTTCAAACATTACTAAAGTATATTGTCTTTTTGTTTGTACTGTTTTAAATATTTGATTATTTGGTAAATTACTAAAATCAACACCACTTGTATCATCAANATCAATCACAAACATATCCATATGGGTTTGTATAATCTAAATGTTCAGCAATATCATAATCATCTTCAAATTTTCTAATATCGTGTTGTTCTGATTCTAATTCTGTTTTAAAGTAATAAAGCATATTGATTTTGTCATCTTCATATAATTCATTACATTCAACACATCTTTTTCTTCTTTTTTTAATTTTTTTATCAATCTTTCTTAGTGCTTCATAATCAAGAATTTCTATTGTCATAATAATCCTTTCCTAATATGTCCTGTTGCTTCCTAGCATAAAGGACATATATTTTTATTTTTAAATTATTAATACTATTTTTATTAGTTTTATTCATTCCACAAATCGTGGGCTCAAAAATAAATTGTGAAATTTTAAAAAACATTGAGGCATTCGATTCAATATTTATTTAATTTGCATTTAGCAAATTAATATTTTAATTGAACCGGCACCGCTCAATTTTTTTTACAAGTTTGAAATTTATTTTCTCGCCCAAAAAATTTTTCAAAAAAAATAAAAAATAAAACCAACACTTGCTCACTTGATAGTGGCAAGGTTGGTTAAATAAAGAATAGAATTAATACAATAGGTTCCTACAACAGGTCTATATATACTAGTTTCCAATTCGCTCCCACCCCAAGAATTACCATTAAATGGTTAGTATATTTTATTAGGTATCACTCCACTTTTTATTTATCCATGCAAGTCCACATGCTAGCTACTATTTTTAACAACTGTGTTGTAGTTCACTTTTTTAGTTCCCTAACACGTGTTGATAATAGAGTTAAAGACGGTTATTAAAAATTTTAAAATTTTACAATTACAAAAAAAGACAAGATTTTTATTCTCGTCTTTTATAATTTATTTTTAATTCAAGGGTAAAAAAAAGAAAGGCGCTATTTTTAAAACTTTTTAGTTATTGACATCTTCGACACGCTCCCTTATTTTTTATAATAACCCATAACACAAGTTGCTGTTATAACAAAAAGATAAACAAAGATTGTTATATTAGTTGTAAATCCCAACATTTGGTTGTAATTAAAACTAATTCCAATTAAATCCGGAATTATTAGCATAATAATACAAACTATAATTGTAATTATAAAATTAATAGTATTACCATACATTGCAATATTTTCTTTATTTAATTTGGCTATTTTTTCACTAATGTATCCTTCTTTCGCTAATGGTTGTAGCATAGCTCCAGAATATAGCGCTACTTGTATTACACCATTCAATTTAATTGATAAAGTACAAATAACTAGTAAAATGATACCTGTTGTACCAGCAATCCCAGCAATAACATTATTTGGATTATAATTATTACCACCATTTGCTCATCCGTTATTACCATTAGGTGCTTGTGAACTGATGGCACCAATAACTAAAATTGTAATAATTAAATAAAAAATAGTTGTCAAAAATAAGACAATAATTGTTCCCCTACCTAAATTTTTATTAGGATTTTTAACATTTTTTCCAATAACAGTAAAGGTCTCAAAACCAAGGAAAAAGTAGAAAAAATTGCTAAAAGCATTATTAAAAATATTAATTGTAAAATGAAGATGTTTAGTACCAACAAATGCTTGTTGATAAACTATAGTGCCATTTTTGATTACCAGAATAATGGCACAAATAATCAAAAAACAAGTTGACAGTCATTTAATGATTCCTGAAATATTAACAAATCAACGAAAACCTCTTAATCCAAAATAGATACAACTTGTAACCAAACAATAAACTATAATTCCTAAACTATCAATAAATAAATTAGATCATCTATCAGGTAATCATGAAAAAAATGATAATTGGTTTAAGTTAATTCTAAACATTGAAATAATACCACCAATAACAGTAGATGGTAAAATGATATATTGCATAAAGCCGATTATTCATCCTCAAAAACGACCAAAAGTTGCCCTAACATAAATATATGCTCCAACCATTATTACCAGCATAAACTTTACTACATTTTAAAAAAGCACATGCACTAATACTAGCAATTATAGCGCCTAAAATCATAATTCAGATTAGATGTAATCCAACTCCGCCATTATTTCAATAATATATTCCTATAAAAGACATAGGAAAAGCTATTGTGCAAGTATAATTAAATCCAAAGTCACATCAGTTCTCCTAAGCCTATTTTTTGCTGCTTTGTTTTTTGTTTTAAAGACTTATTTAAAACTTTTTGTGTGTTCATAGAATCCTCCTTTGAATTTATTTAATATTAACGATAATTATATAGTATATTTTATTTGAAATACAATAAAAACTATTTCATTTTTGTAGAAAATAAATATTAGTAAATAGTTTAATAACATTGATTGATAATTAACAAAATATTTAAAATATAATTTAATCAATAAGTAAACATTGCAACTTGTTAAATGATTATGATATTATGGTTTTATGATTACTTTACCTGAACATATTAAAGGAGAAAAACATGAGTTATAATCACCAACAAATAGAAAAAAAATGACAGCAGTATTGATTAAAAAATGAAACTTTTAAAACAAACATTGATGATAATAAAAAACCAAAATCATATATTCTTGATATGTTCCCTTATCCTTCAGGATCAGGTTTACATGTTGGTCATCCTAAAGGTTATTGTGCTACTGATGTTATTTCACGAGTTAAAATAATGAATGGTTTTAATGTTTTACATCCAATTGGTTGAGATGCTTTTGGTTTACCAGCCGAGCAATATGCCTTAAATACAGGTAATAATCCAGAGACATTTACTAAACAAAACATTAATAATTTTCGTAAACAATTACAAAGTATTGGTCTAAGTTTTGATTATAATAAAGAAGTTAATACTACAGATCCTCAATATTATAAGTGAACACAATGAATTTTCATTAAACTTTATGAACAAGGGTTAGCTGAAATTAAAGATGTTGAAGTTAATTTTTGTGAACAGTTAGGAACTGTTTTAGCTAATGAAGAAATAATTAACATTAATGGTCATATGGTTTCTGAACGTGGTAATTTCCCAGTTATTAAAAAACCAATGCGTCAGTGGGTTTTAAAAATTACTAAGTATGCTGAAAAATTATTAAAAGGATTAGATGATTTAGATTGACCAAATAGTGTTAAGGAATTACAACGTAATTGAATTGGTAAAAGTGTTGGAACACTAGTTGATTTTATAGTTGAAAATAATAAATGTAAGGTTTCTATTTTTACTTCAAGGGTTGATACTATTTTTGGTGTTTCATTTTTAGTACTTGCCCCTGAACATCCATTAATTCATGATTTAACAACTAGTGAATATTCGCAAGCAGTTACTCAATACTGTTTAGCTGCTAAAACTAAAACAGATTTAATGCGTCAAGGAGATGATACTTTAAAATCTGGTGTTTTTACTGGAAGTTATGCTATTCATCCTTTTACTAAAAGTAAATTACCAATTTGAGTTGGTGATTATGTTTTAAATCATTATGGGACAGGAGCAATTATGGGTGTTCCTGCACATGATAGTCGTGATTTTATTTTTGCTAAAAATAAAAAGTTACCAATCAATTTTATTATGAAAACTAATAATAAAAATGAACCATTTTTGGATACTAGTGAATATATTAACTCTGATTTTATTAATGGTAAGGATTTAGAAACAGCTACTAATTTAATTATTAAAAAATTACTAACTTTAAAACAAGGAAAAGTACATACTGCATATAAGTTACGAGATTGACTTTTTTCTCGTCAACGTTATTGAGGTGAACCTTTTCCGATAATTTATTGAGAAGATGGTACAATCTCAACAGTAGATGAACAACAATTACCAGTATTATTACCAAAAATGACTAATATTAAGCCATCTAATTCGGGGAATGCACCTTTAACTAATGCACCAAATTCCTGATTACATGTAACTAGAAAAGATGGTGTAAAAGGAAAAAGAGAAATTAATACAATGCCACAATGAGCAGGTAGTTGTTGATATTATTTAGCATATATTTTAAAAAATGATGATGGTACTTATTGTGATTTTAATAGTGCTATTGCGCAAAAACGTTTTAACTATTGATTACCGGTTGATTTATATATTGGTGGTCAAGAACATGCTGTTTTACATTTATTGTATGCTCGTTTCTGACATTTAGTGCTATATGATTTAAAGTTAGTTAATGTTAAAGAGCCATTTTTAAAATTGGTAAATCAGGGTATGATTCTTGGTGAAAATAATGAAAAAATGTCTAAATCATGCGGTAATGTTGTTAATCCAGATGATATTATTAATGAATATGGTGCTGATACTTTGCGAATATATGAAATGTTTATGGGACCATTAACAGCATCTTTACCGTGATTAAATAGTGGTTTAGTTGGTTGTTATAAGTTTTTAATGCGTATTTATCGTCTTGTTAATAAAGATGAGTATAAAATAAAAATTACTACTAAGAATGATAAATCATTAGATACAATTTATCATCAAACTGTAAAAAAAGTAACTAATGATATTAATGATTTAAATTTTAATACTGCTATTGCACAACTTATGATTTTTATCAATGCTTGTTATAAAGCACCAACTATTTATCAACAATATTTAGTTAATTTTTTAAAATTATTAAATCCATTTGCTCCACATATTGCTGAAGAATTATGATTTCAATTTGGTAATAAAGAAAGTATTAATAAAAGTCAGTTTCCAAGTTATGATGAAAAATTTTTGATTACTAGTGAAGTTACTATTGCTATTCAGATTAATGGTAAAACGAAAATAACTTTAGTAGTAAAAGAAAATTTAAATAATCAAGAACTTTTAAAAGTAGTTAATAATGAAGAAAAAGTAAAACATTGATTGCAAGATAAAACAATTATTAAGACAATTTGTATACCAAATAAGATTGTTAATTTTGTTGTTAAGTAAAGGAGGAATAATGAAAGTTGCTATTATTTTTGCAGCAGGAATTGGCAGTAGATTACAACCTATCTCAAATAATGTTCATAAATCGTTAATTAAATTTAAAGGTTTAACTTTAATTGAACATATAATTAATCATTTAATTGAAATACATGATTTAAAAAAAATTATTGTCATTACTGGTCATTTAAAAGATGAATTTAATTTTCTTACTCATAAATATTCAAAATTAATCTTAATAAATAATCAACATTTCCTTGATTATAATAGTGGTTATGCTTTGACATTAGTATCATCATATTTTAATGGTCAAGATGATATTTTTATTATTTCTGGTGATATGATTAGTACAAAAAATATTTTTTTAAATAATTTTTCAACTAATATGATGGCCGCTATTAATCGTGATCATGATAATATCAAAGAAGATTGAAGTTATAAATTAAACAAGAATGGTAATATTATTGATATTATTAAAAGTAAAAAAAAGGATAGTTTCTTGGCGGGAGAATGAAGTTATATTACTAAAAAATGAGCAAAAGTTCTTGGTGAAGATTTAATAAATGCACAACAAGAACTTGTATTGCAAACAACAATGGTTGGTAAATATTTAATTAGTAATAGTATTAAACATAATTTTGAATTAAAACCTTATGTTTTATCATTTGATTGCCATTGGGATGTTGATAATATTATTGATTTAGAACGAACTAATAAATATTTTAAATAATTTAAGTAGTTAATTTTTTTCCAGAAGTTGTTTTTGAAAATAATGGAATTTCTTCACGATTACAACTATGTGCAACATTTTGGAATGGATTAGTAGCATTACCATTTAAATTTAGTGCTTCTGCTACTGATTCATTTTCTGGATCTAGTGCATCTACTTCTTTAAAACTAACTTGTCCATTACTATTTGTAGAAACATTATTTTTTTGATTAACATTATCTTTATTTTTAATAATATTAACTGACTGATTTAGTTTAGGCTTTTTAGTTCGATTATTAAATAGTGAAACTAAAAGTTTTTTTAGTCATATGTATGGAAAAAAAGAAATATAAGTGACATCTTTTGCAATTTTTACAATTCAATTTCTACTACCACCACCAGAAGAAGTATTTGCTTTTTCTTTTTTATCTTTTTCACCTTGTAATTTATCAAAAATTTCTTTACTTGGTTGTTGCTGTTGTTGCGCTGACATAATTTTCACATCCTTTTTTATTTAAAAATAATTAGGTTCCACTTATCTAATAAAAAAGAATAAGTCGAACCTAATGGTCTTTAATAATTTAGTTTATTATGATGTTAGTATAACATATTTTCAATTTTTAAGCATAATAATTAAAAAAATAACATCCTTACTTTTGAGTTAATAAATCATAATTTTATTTAAAAATATTTATTTTATCTTTTAATTTTTATGAAAAATTTTATACTGTATTTTGGATATTTTTAAAAATAAATATTTAAAAGAAAGGGAGAAAAAATATTATGAATGAAAAAGAAAAAGCAGCAAAATTATTACATGATGTAGAACAAGAAAGTAGAAAACTTGATTTATTACTTGCAAAAGCTAAAAAACAAGAAGAGACATTAAAAAAAATTGAAGAAGAAAAACAAATAAACAAACATAAATCAAGAAATCCGAAAATTTAAATGTACATTATTTAATTTTAGATAAAAACTCATGTAATAAAATTGTAATTTTATATAGTTTTAATACATTTTTAAATTTATTATTTTTTTATTTTTAAAAAGAAATATATTGAAATTAAAGGTTATTCAGAAAAATTAAATAACATTTATAAATTAAAAAAATATCCATAAATTAAAATATTTAAAAGCTTAGATTAATACCTTAACAGAAAATGCAATGATAGCTATTCAGAAATTTGTTGAAGAAAAAATAATTCTCTTAGGAGCAAATAATCGATATAAATTTTAGTTTTTATACTTATAGATTTATTTCAAAATAAAATAAAAAGTGAACAATATTGTTTACTTAAAATAGTAACTATTTTATTTTTTAAAATATAAATAATTAAGAAAATTGCTCAAAACTTTTTCATTCAAATTTATTATCCTATTTATAATAGGATTTTATTATAAAGTAAAGATTAAAAAAATATATCTTTAATAGTAATAGCAATAAAGATAACTAAAAATAATATAGCTCCAGCAATACTGACAATAATTTTATATTTTTCATTTAATTTTTTTCTTGTTATCGCTTCAACTGCATTTTCAACAAATTTATAACCATCCAATGGCGGAATTGGTAACATATTTAATAAAAATAAATTAGATGATAATAATGCTGCTCAACGAAAATATGTACTTGCTGCTTGTGTTGATGATAAATCAGGATTTAAAAAACTATTAGTTGATTTAACAATGCCAACAGGTCCTGATAAATTTTGTCAATGAAAAGTAACTAATTGTCCTAATGCTTGTAAAAGACTGTAACTATCTTTAAAAGTATCAATGATACCATTACTAATAACTTGCCCTGCATTTAAATAATAACTACCTTGACTAACACCAATGAATAGTACCCCTTTTTGTTTTACAGGTTTAAAAATAACAGTTTTATCGTCTTTATTATCAAAAGTAATTTTGTAATCAGCAATAACTGTACCATTAGTAGTCTTTTTATTATATTTACTTAATCATGTTTGTAAATCATAATATGATTTAATTGATTGTTTAGATTCAATATCACCAGTATTATAAATACTAGTAATAGCATCAGTATCTAAAATTGGTAAACTTGGATTATCTTTATTATATTTTTGAACAGCTTCATATAATGGTCCTGTTGTTGCATAGGTTGGTGGCAAGTTAGGATCATATTTATGTGGATAAATTGCATATCCAATCATTAATAAAATAAAAGCTAATAATAAATTCATTAGTGCACCTGCACTAATGAAAGCTGCTTTTTTACCACGTTGCAAGTTTTCCATCATTCGTTTACTATCAATTACTTCATCTTCTCATCCTTTAGGAGCATCAGCAATTTCTGAAGCAATAGAAACATAACCACCCAATGGTAATAGTCTTAAAGTATAACGTGTTTCTTTTTTACCTCACTGCAAAAGTTTTGGTCCCATACCAATAGCAAATTCATATACATATGCTCCTGATAATTTAGCAATTACAAAATGAGCAAATTCATGCAAGGTAATTAAAAATAATATTGTAAATAAACCAATTAAAATGGCTAAAAATATATACATAACTTCATCCTTAAATTTTATATATTAAGTAATAGCTGCTAGAGTAATTAGAGAACCAAAAATAACTACTGTTGAAAATGAATCTAAACGATCTAATAATCCTCCATGTCCAGGTAAAATATTTGAAAAATCCTTAACATGATAATTACGTTTCAAATAAGAAAATAATAAATCACCCATTTGACTAGCAATTGAAAGAATAAAACTAGTAGCAAAATAAGCAATATAGATTGGTGCTTTACTATTAACTTCTAAAAAAGGTAAGGGATTATAATTACTTGTTTCTAAAAAAACAGTTACTGTTATCATACTTAAAATAATTGCTGTTATTAAACCAGTAATAGCACCTTCTCAAGTTTTATTTGGTGATACACTTGGTGCCATTTTTGTTTTACCATAAATTATACCACCAATAAAAGCACCAACATCATTAGACATAACAATAATGAATAAAAACAATAATGTTGGTCATCCTAGTTTTGAAAGTTTAATTTCTGATAACATTAAAAAATTAACAGCTTTAACAACAAACACTAAATAAATAATTCAAGTAAAAATAAAAATAACATCACTTAATTGAAAATTTTTACTTCGTCAAGCAATTAAAATAAAAATACAAATGAAAAATAATAAAATTAATAAAGTCATTCAAGTTTCAAATCAATAATGATTATAAATATATGGACCAAAAGTTTCTTTACCAAGCGGAACTCATAAAAGTATGACTCCTGTTAAAATTATAGAAATTTTAAGTACAATTGATCAATTTGATTCTTTTTTTAAATTAATAATTTCTCATAAACAACCAATAAAAATTAAATTATTAATTATCATAAATGTATAGGCTGATCACTGTGGTTTATTACCAAAAATTGATTCTAAATAAACTGCCCCAATAAACATTCATAATACACCACAAGCAATTAACATAAAGCTTGTAAGAATACGGTTTCGATAGGTTCTAAAAAAATTACTAAGTTTTGCAAAAAAAGAAACTTTAGATTTTATATTTTCTTTATTTATTATCTTTTTTTTCACAATATTTAACCCCTAACTATTTATTGCTTTATTGCTAAATTTTCATTAAATCGGCTTTTTTATTGTTTTCTATTAATACAAGTTCTTTAATTTTACTATCAGTTAAATCTTGAATTGTAGTTTCTGCATGCTTTTCTTGATCTTCTGGTAATTTTATTTTTTTCAGATTTTGAACAGCATCACGTCGACAATTACGGATTTTAACTTTATATTCTTCAGTTTTTTTACTCAAATCTTTAACTAAAGTTTTACGAACGTCTTCTGTTAATTGTGGGAAAATTAAACGTATATTTTCTGCTTCGCTTTTAATTTGTAATTTCAAATCAGCTTTTGTAACAGCTTCTGTAACGTCTTTAATTAAACTACGATCATATGGTTTAATTAATAATTGATGTGCTTCTGCTACTTTAACTTGGGCAATATTACTTAAACTATCAACACCACCATAACATCTAACATTAATTCCTTCTAAGATATTAGGATTAGCTCTTCCGGTGCGAATTTTGTTAATTTCATTTTTATAACGTAAAATTATTTCATTCATCAGATTTGTGGCTTCTAAAATAATAACTTCCATATTTGTTTTCCTCCTAGTTAATAATTTTAAGTTGTTTTTAAATCAAACTATAAAAATTATATAATAATTTTTATTAAAACCAATGGAAAACTATTTAAAAAAATAAAAAAACATCATTAATTAATGATGTTTTTTTATTAATATCTTTGGATTTTATTTTCATCATTGTTTAAATCAACTAATATAAAAATACCACCAATAATACCTAATGCAGCACCAAAGATAATTCCTAATATTGCTAAAGCAATTTTTTGATCAGTAGTCGCTTCACCTTTACTTACTTTTTTGTATAAAATAAAACCAGGTATTGTTCATAATAAAGGAATTACAAATATTGATTCTAAAATAAAAACAATAAATATTAATATATTTCCTGCTTTTAACATTTTTTTCTCCTTCTTTAATTTTTATAATTAATAATATCACTTAATAAAATTGAAAGATACAATTGTGTCCTCATTTAAAGTTTAATTTTTTAACTTATAAATGTTATCACTTTAATTACTATCGATTTCAAATGTCTAATTCTAAATTATTTTTCACTTATATTAATAGTAACAAAAAAATATGATAATTAACAACAACTCTCATTATA
Organism: Spiroplasma endosymbiont of Danaus chrysippus; assembly: GCF_902809815.1. GTDB lineage: Bacteria > Bacillota_I > Bacilli_A > Mycoplasmatales > VBWQ01 > Spiroplasma_E. Next base: position 230,280 of record NZ_CADDIL010000004.1, read on the forward strand.
TTTTTTAAAATATTTAATGATTTAAACAGTTGATGGTATACCACAGTCTATTCTAGGTAAAAGATGAACATCACCAAAATATATTGCTAAATAAACTTTTAAATTTCTAAAATTTCCTGTTACTAATGGATCATCAGCAACTCTAGCATGAAACTGGGTACTAACATTTGTATTTAATAGTTGAACTAGAGAATCAAATTGTTTTTGTTTACTTTCTGATTTTATTACTAATTTAAAATCAGTAACAGATTCACCTTGTTTAAATCCTTGCGCAACAGTTAATTTTAAACCATTTTTATCACTAATAAGTTCAGTAATAACTATTTTTGAAATGTATAACCCATCATTTTTAGCAGTATTGATAGTATAAGATCACTATCATCATCTTTACTTATAATATCAATTTGACAAGTACCAACAAGAACTTTAAAATCAGTTCCTGTATTATTTTCTTCAGTTTTACCTGCTTCAGTACTTGTAATTTTTGCAGATAAGGTAGTGATTTTTTTAACATCATCAGGTGAATATTCTTCATTTTCACTACCACTTGTAATTCCTAATTCTTTCAAAAATGCTGCAGCATCAGCATCTTTTGCTTGATTTGGATTTCTAATTTCGTTTGCGTTTAATAAACTGTTTTTAAAATTAGTCATCGTAATTTTTGTGTCATCAGCCTCAATTGAATACTTCTCTTTACCAGTAGTATCATCCTTCTTTAATTCTTGATTAATTAAACTTGTATTTTCATCACTATATCATCCTAATAATTTTGCATATTTACCATTTAATATTGGTGCTTTTGTTTCAAAGTCACAGGCAACAATTGAACTTGCTGCAGATGAGCTACTAGAAATGGACATTTAGAAATACAAAAAATAATTAATGAATCAAATTCTTGAAAAGAACAAATAAATTCTACAGATTTACAAAATCATCTTTTGACAAATAAATGCAATAAATCAAATTTTCTCTAAGAAAATAATTTAAAAAGTGATAATATTATTATCACTTTTATTATTAATAATTTTTAATATGGTGGTTAGCCCTAAATACTGGACCACTTTTGGATAGACAGTTTTAAATTTTTATTTGTGAAATTGGTGGTTTTAGAAATTTAGAATGTATTCTTTCGTAATTATAAAACATAATATATTGGTTTAAAACAAATTGTTAAAGATAAACCACAATCTATTCTTATTGATTATGGTGAATATAAATTACAATGCCCAAAATGAATGGTTAAAAATAATAGTTTTATTGCTGATGATAAATATACATATTGAGTTTTAATTTAGAAGGACGTATTGCAACCTTAGTTAGATTTAATAAGAAATTAAATGAGAGATAAAACTCTCATTTTTAATTGTTGAACAATTATAATTAATTATTTTATTAAACCTATACTTTATTAAAGTAATTAATTATTAAAAATCCTTTCATGTCAAAATTAGTGTTAATTGTATAACACAATTGTTTTTCGAATACATTCAAGTTTTTTTTAAATTAATGGTCTAGTAAAAAGGGCTAAGTAGCAAGTAGCAAGTAGCATTTGCTAAATGCAAATTAAATAAATATTGAATCGAATGCCTCAATGTTTTTTAAAATTTCACAATTTATTTTTGAGCCCACGATTTGTGGAATGAATAAAAATAATAAAAGTAGTATTAATAATTTAAAAATAAAAATATATGTCCTTTATGCTAGGAAGCAACAGGACATATTAGGAAAGGATTATTATGACAATAGAAATTCTTGATTATGAAGC
>NZ_CADDIL010000005.1 GCF_902809815.1 Spiroplasma endosymbiont of Danaus chrysippus
GTAAACCAATATATTATGTTTTATAATTACGAAAGAATACATTCTAAATTTCTAAAACCACCAATTTCACAAATAAAAATTTAAAACTGTCTATCCAAAAGTGGTCCAGTATTTAGGGCTAACCACCGTTTTACAAAGTACTAGTTCAGATTAATTCTGTCTCCAAATTTTATCATAAAATGAGCAATTGCTGTATTTCAATTTTGAATAGGCAATGTTCATTTTTTTGTGATATTTTCAATTGCTAAGTAAAAAATTTTAAAAACTGCCATATCATTAGGAAAAACTTTTTTATTTCTAATAACTTTTCGTAATTGGCTATTAACAGATTCAATAGCATTTGTAGTATAAATTACCCTTTTAATTTCTGCTGGATAACTAATAAAAACCATTAAATTTTCTCAATTTTTATATCAAGATTTAGCAATTTGTGGATATTGTTTATTTCATTTACTTTCAAATGATTCTAAAGCTTGCATTGCTTGTTCTTCACTACATGCTGTATAAATTGGCTTTAAATCGATAACTAGAGACTTTCGATGTTTGTATGAAACATATTTTAAGCTATTTCTAATTTGATGAACTATGCATAATTGATGTTCAGTTTTAGGATAAACTGATTGTATTGCCTCTGACATGCCTGTTAAATTATCACTACAAGCAATAAGAATATCATTTAAGCCTCGATTTTTCATTTCTGTAAAATTATTTAATCAGAATTTAGCACCTTCATTTTCACTAATTCATAAACCTAAAACATCTTTTTTACCTTCTAAATCAACTCCTAAAGCTATATAAACTGATTTGTTAATAATACGTTTATCCTGACGTACTTTAACTACGATACAATCAAAATAAATGATTGGATAAACACTATCTAATGGACGATTTTGCCATGCTTTGACATCATCAATGACATCATCAGTAATTTGACTAATTACGCTTTCGCTAATATCTGCGCCATGATATAACTCTTGCAACTGCATTCTAATATCTGATAAAGTCATACCTTTTGCATATAGTGAAAGAACTTGTTGATCAAAACCATCAAATCTTCTCTGTCTTTTTGTGATTATTACTGGTTCAAAATTACTATTACGATCTCTTGGTACATCAATTTCAATTTTACCTTGTTGAGTTATTAATTTTTTTGATGTTGTACCATTACGAACATTGTCATTATTACTGCGTTGATTTCTTTCGTGTCCTAAATAATTTTGCATCTCAGAATTCAACATTTTTTCTACCAATCGTTTAGTTAATTCTTTATATAAGCCTCCCTCTTTAAAAACTGTTGTTAAATCCTCAGTATTTTCTAATAATAAATCTACTGCTTTTGATATTGGATCATTGTTATTAAGATTATCTTTTTTAGCCATCTGTAACTCACTCTTTCTAGATATATAAATTATATTTACTNTAATTATTGATTTTTATTCAAATAATATTGTAAGCTATAATACATGTTCAAACAAATCCTATCAAGATTTAATCCTTCCTGCACTTGAAAAAATAAATCAACAATTCTCTTGAAACCAAGTAAAAAACGTTATTTTACACTCAGATAACGCCAACGAATTTTATTGTCAAGACATCACAAATTGAGCTGCTGATAAGCAAATAATTTTAAGCAAAAAACAACCTTATGATATTGGTGGCAATGTAATATCTGAAAACTGATTTTCTCATTTATCTCAAGAATGACTACCTAAAGGTTCAAATCAATATTTTTCTCTCAATGAAGCTATAAATGATGTAAACCAATATATTATGTTTTATAATTACGAAAGAATACATTTTAAATTTCTAAAACCACCAATTTCACAAATAAAAATTTAAAACTGTCTATCCAAAAGTGGTCCAGTATTTAGGGCTAACCACCTGTCCTAAATAATTTTGCATCTCAGAATTCAACATTTTTTCTACCAATCGTTTAGTTAATTCTTTATATAAGCCTCCCTCTTTAAAAACTGTTGTTAAATCCTCAGTATTTTCTAATAATAAATCTACTGCTTTTGATATTGGATCATTGTTATTAAGATTATCTTTTTTAGCCATCTGTAACTCACTCTTTCTAGATATATAAATTATATTTACTAGAATTAATTAAACATAGTTATTTTTGTAAGTCACACAGATTACTAAACATTCCCAAAAAAGACGCAGAAAAAAATATATTGAAAAGAAAAAAAAATAAAGAACTTATTGATAAGCAAATTCAATTAATGATTAATGAAGTTAATAACTTTGCTAATTATGAAACAATACAGATAGAAGATATATTGCAAGAAAATCAAAAAATTCTGTCTTTAAATGATATTATTGATATTGAATCAGAATATTGAGTATATACAGTTAACTGTGTAAATTATAATCCTTTTAATCTTTAAAAAAATCGTAAGTATTACTTACGATTTCTATTTTGTTTACGTTCATTTTCAGTCAAGAATTTTTTACGCATACGAATATTTTGTGGTGTTACTTCAACTAATTCATCACTAGCAATAAATTCTAAAGATTCTTCTAAACTAAAAATAGTTGGTGGTGTTAATCTAACAGCTTCATCATTACCTGAACTTCTAGTATTTGTTAATTGTTTTGCTTTGCAAGGATTAACATCTAAATCTTTATCACGATTACTTAAACCAATAATCATTCCTTCATACACTTTAGTTTGTGGTTTAACAAATAAAGTACCACGTTCTTCTAAAGAATTTAAAGCATAAGGTAATGTTGTCCCTGTAATCATACTTACTAGAACGCCATTTCTATTATTATTAATTTCGCCTTTTAATGGTTCATATGTAAGGAAACTACGAACCATAACACCAGTTCCGCGAGTAATATTAACGTATTGACGACCAAATCCAATTAATCCTCTTGTTGGAATATGAAAAATAATTTTATCACGAACATTATCAGAATCCATATTAGTCATAATACCTTTTCTTAGATTTAAATTATTAATAACAGTACTACTATATTCAGTAGAATGATTTAAAATAATTTCTTCGACTGGTTCAGTGGTGTGTCCTTTTTCATCTTTTTTAAATACTACTTCCGGTTTAGAAATACCTAATTCAAAGCCTTCGCGACGCATATTTTCAATTAAAACAGATAAATGTAATTCACCACGACCAAAAACTTTAAAACCATCAGCATTACTTCCAGATAATTGTTCTATTTTTAAACCAACATTAGTTTCTAATTCTCTTGTTAAACGTTCTTTAATTTTATTACTAGTTACTAGTTTACCTTCAGTTCCAGAAAATGGTGAATTATTAACAAGGAAATTCATTGACATTGTTGGAGCCTGTATTGTAATTGGTTCCATTGGCACAACATTATCTTTATCACAAATAGTATTACCAATTGTTATATTTTCAATACCCGCTATGCAAACAATATCACCAGCAACAGCGTTTTTAACAGCTACTCGTTTTAATCCTTGATAAACAAATAAATATTTTACTTTAGCTTTTCTTTTTAAATCATAATCATCAACAACAATTATTTCTTGTCCTTCAGAAATAGTACCTTGAAATAATCTACCAATTCCAATTCTGCCAATAAAACTATCATAATCTAATGAACTAATTTGCATTTGTAAAGGCTCATTATATTTTACTAATTTAGAAATTTTAGCATGTTTAATAATTGTTTCAAATAATGGTTCTAAATTTTCACTTGGTTGATTCAATTCATATTGGGCAATACCTTGTTTAGTAATTCCATAAAGTGTTGGAAAGTCTAACTGTTCATCATTAGCATTTAATTCCATAAAAAGTTCTAATACTTCATCTTTTACTTCTTCAATTCTTTGGTCCTTTTTATCAATTTTGTTAATCATTAAAATTGGATTTAAGTTATGTTCTAGTGCTTTTTGCAATACAAAACGAGTTTGTGGCATTGGTCCTTCAACACTATCAACTAGTAAAATAACACAGTCTACTGTTTTCATAATTCTTTCAACTTCAGAGGAAAAGTCAGCATGACCAGGTGTATCAATAATATTAATTTTTGTATTACCATGCATGATTGAACAATTTTTAGAATAAATAGTAATTCCTCGTTGACGTTCTTGATCATTACTATCCATTATTTGTTCAACAATAACTTGGTTTTGATGAAAAATATTTGATTGCTTTAATAAAGCATCAACTAATGTTGACTTTCCAACATCGACGTGTGCTATCACTGCAATATTAATAATTTTTTGTTCAGCAGAAACTTTTTCTTGTTCAGACATTTTTCATTCTCCGTTATTCTTAAATTTTGACATTATATAAATTATACGCAATATTTTTAAATTTAGTAAACTAATTAAAAAAATAATTTATTTAAAATTATTTTTTGACATATAGTAGTTATCTAAATCTTATGATTTGTGATTTTTTTTCATTATTATTTAAAAAATTATTTTGTTGTATTTGTTCGGTTAATAAATATGTTTGTATATCATTAAAATTATTTGTATATATAAAACTGCTACTAGGTTTTGATATTTTTATTTCGATAAATAAACTATGTTTAGTGTGTGTTTCTAATGTATTAGTATAATGTTTTTTATTAATTAAAGATGTGTTAATTTTTGTTGTTAATTCTCATATTTGATTTTTATTTGGTAATGATAAATCTAATGGTTCTTGTTGTAGTCTTTGTTTTTTACTTGATAGTGATAAATCTAATGGTTTTTCATTTTTTAATTGTTCTGAAAATTGATGAGATATTGTAAATAAATATTGTAATTCTTCATCTGTTATGTTTTCTTGATTTATTAATTCACCTACAAATAAATTTAATTCACTTAATATTTCAAATAATTGTTGAGGTTCTTTTTTATATTTATCAATAAAAAAACTAAATTTTTTTATTTGTGCTAAATATTTGTTTAAAATCTTATTTAATTTCTTTTTTATCTTTTTGTTTTTATTAAATTTTCTCTGAATTTTATTTCTGTATTTTCTATTATTTTCTAATTCTAAAAAATATTTTTGTTGTTTATATAAGTCATTATTGATACTTGCAATTGCATTAGTTATTTCAGAAATTTTAAATTTGTAATTAATTAAAGTACTAATTTTTAAATTTCTATTCATCAATTCAAGTAATTTTTGTCTTCTTTCATTCATATTTTTGCCTCTTTCTATATTTTTGATAGTCTAATCTCAAATTTCTTAATAATTATAATTTGTGTACAAATACTAAATTTCTATAATAACTACTTATATCTATTTAATTTAAAATTTTTCTATAAACTTTTTTAAAAGTTTTACACACTTTAATGATAACACTTTATAGAAATTGATAAAATTATAATAAATATTTCATTTTTTTTATAAAACTATATTTTTATTTATTATTTTTTAAAAAATAATAAATAAAAACTGATAAAATCAAATTACAAAGTTATTTTAGATATTTCGGAGGCAAAAATAATGGCAAATAAAATATTAGTAATTCGTTCTTCTATGATTAAAAAAGAACTATCTTATTCTGAAAGTTTAGTATCTCGTTTTGTTAAATATTATCGTGAATTTCATCCAGAAGATTCAATAATTGAATTAGATTTAAATCAAATACCAATGGCAAGTATTACTATTACGCAAAAAAACTTTACTTCATATTTTAATGAAAAAGATTCTCATTATTATATTAATCAACTAAAAAATGTTAATAAAGTTATATATACAACACCAATGACAAATTTTAATGTTACTAGCATGACAAAAAATTATTTAGATCACATCTTAGTTGCTGGTAAAACTTTTGATTATAAATATACCAAACAAGGTGAAGCTAGAGGATTATTGCCACATTTAAAAGTTCAAATTTTGGCGACACAAGGAGCACCATATGGCTGATATTTATGAGGTAATCATGCAACTTATTTAAAAGGGACATGAGAATTTGTAGGTGCTAAAGTAGTAGAACCAATTCTTATTTGTGGTACTAAGGTTCAAGAACTTCATCAAAATGATGCTAATTTACTTATTGGTTCTAAAATATTAGCAAAAGGTGGAGGTTTGCCAGCATTAGGGCCAGAAAAAACGATCGATAAATTTGAACAGTATATTAAAGAAGCAGCAAAAAAGTTTTAACTTTAAAAATATATTTTGTGAATTTGTCTTCAAAAAGTAGTAAAGTAAAATTGACTTCTTGAATAAAGTCAAAATAAAATAGAAGGATGGAAAAATGAAAAAAATATTGACAGCATTAAGTGTTTTAACATTTGCATCAACTATAGGAAGTTTAACTGTAACTGTTTTAAACACAAGTTCACAAAAAAAATGATGTTTTAAATAATAAAACTCAACAAGACACTATTTACATTGATGAAAATGGCAAAAAAGTAATAACTAATAAGCATAATCTATCAGATATAAAAACTACCAAAATTACTCAAATTGGATTTTATAAAAATGATGAGGGAGAAATTCAAGTTGTTAATATGCCAAGAACAATTAAAGAAGTTCCAAAACAATTACCACCATAAATAACTTCTTTGAGTTATATGTTTAATAATGCTTCATCATTCAACCAAAATATATCAAGTTGAGATACTTCACGTGTAACAAATATGAACAATATGTTTAGTAATGCATGAGTATTTAATCAAGATTTATCAAAGTGAAATGTATCAAATGTTATGAAATACGAAAGTTTTTCTTTTGATTCAGGACTTCATAACTCAAAAAAATTACCAAAGTTTAAAAAAATTTTTAATAATTTAAATTAATTTAAGATTTTTATAGTTTTTTTATCCTAAATCTTCGTCCTTTATTAGAATTTCACGATTAGGATTTTGTTCAATTATTAATTGTTTGTAAATTGTATCACGATATTTTACACAACCATCAATAACATTATCTAAAGGATTTAGAGCAGTCCGCACTTCAAAAAGATCTCCTTCATATTTTTGACGCATTGGTTTTGTACCTTTTTCAGTTTTAACTTCAATATAATATTCTTTAGCTAATTCTTCTTGAATAAATTTATCAACTTTTTTAATATAAGCTCCACCACCACAAATTGTGATTCCCTTACCTTTTTTCTTTAAATCACTAATACTTCCAGCAGCCTTGTCACCAGCAGTTCTTAGTACTCTACGAATGGCCGGAATAATATGTTCTTTGAATTGAGCTTGCATAACATTTTCACGAATTTCTTCTGGTGTAATTTCAATAGTTTTAGAAATTGACATTGTTTCTCCTGGTTGAGAATTTAATCTAGGTAATGAAAAACCCGAAATTGTGTATGGTTTTTCATCTTGATATTTCATAAGTGAGCCAATATTTTTAATAACATCTTCAGCTTCTTTTATTCCAACTTTTAAGACATGTTTTTTTATAATATATTCTTGAACTTTTTGTATTAAATAGTCACCAGCACAATGTGTTGTATATGAATATAATATTGAATTATTACTAATAATAGCAGCATCAGTACTGCCACCACCAATATCAATGCACATAATTGCACTTCCAAAAATATCTTGCCCTGAACCTAAGGCTGCCATTTTTACTTCTTCTTGTACAAATCCACGGAGTGCTCCTAAACGATATACAATATTTTCTAAAGCTTCTTTTTGTACTGAATTAATTTCACTTGGTGTTGCCATCAACACAATCAAATTACGATTTTTATCTAATTTTTCATGTTTTTTTATAGAATTGTTATTAATTTCTTTTAAATTTTTAATTTCAAGTCTGAAATCTTGAAAAATTTTAGTAAGAATACGTTGTAAAGCATCTGGATCAGCAATATTACCATCACGAACTGGACGTTTAATAATAACGTTTTCATTTGTTTTGTCAGTTAAAGCCTTAGCCTCTTCACCGTAAAGAATTCTATTTTTTTCATAGTCTTCAGCTAAATAGGTTGGAGCATCATATCTAAGACCTATATTAATATGTCTAGCTTTAAAGTTTTCTGTTCCGATATCTAAAGCTAATCATTGATAATCAGTTATTGATTTAAGTTTGTTATTTTTCTGATTTAAATTTTCTTTTCTTGTTTTAAACATTTCTCTAATTTTCCCTTTCTTTAAATAATTAAATTTTATCTAAATTAATTTTACATTATTTTATAAATAAGTTATTTATATTAATTTATAAGGAAATATGGGATTAATGTTGATAATTTTTATTTATTATATTTTGTTTAAAAAACAGCAAAAACTTTGAAGTATGTAATATATCTAATTTTATAAATATTAAATTTAATTGAATAAATAGTTAAAAATATATTTTAATTATCTGAAAAAATCTCTGGTTTTTATTAAAAAAAGGAGATAAAATAATCATTGGAAAGGAAAGTAAAATTGAAAATAACTAATGATTTATTAAACAAATCACATATTATTTTTGAATCTAATACTAAAAATCAAATAGAAGCACTAACTAAAATTATTGATTTAGCATTTTCATTAGGTTATATTACTAATCGTGATGAATTACTAAAAGCATTTCTTGCTCACGAGCAAGAATCATCAACAGGTTTTGAAGGTGGAATTGCAATTCCACACGCTAGAATTAAATCAATTAAAAAACCTGCAATTCTAATATTATGTAATAATAATGGTGTTGACTGAAAAGCAATAGATGGACAATTAACAACTTTTATTATTGCTTTAATAATTCCTGAAACACAAGCAGAAAATTTACATTTAGATATTTTAAGTACACTTGCAATTAAACTTGTAAATGAAGATTTTCGTAAAAAATTAAAAAATGCAAAAAATTCACAAGAAATAATATCGCTTATTAATGATGAAACAGTTAAAAATAGTACTAAAAAAGAAATAAAAACAATGAAAAATAAGGGAACAAAAAAAATTATTAGAGTTTCTTCTTGTACAACTGGAGTAGTTCATACTTACATGTGTAAAGAATTATTAGAAACCGCAGGAAAAGAACTAGGCTATCAAGTACATATTGAATGTCAAGGTCAAAAAAGACCAGAATATGTACTAACAGAACAAAAAATTAAAGAAGCGGATGTCGTTATTTTAGCAACAGATGTTGCAATTGACTTAGAACGTTTTATTGGTAAAAAAACATGAAAAATTAGATAAAAATCGTAATTTGATTGTGTTGATGGCAACACCAAGTGAAATTAATTCAGTACAAAAAGAAGCTTTAGAAAATATTGTATATCGTTTAGGAGCAATGGTTGGATTTGATATGGGTGGTCCAATTAATAAAACAGCTGTTCTTGTTGCAACATCATTAATGGTACAAGATGGTAGTCGATTAATGGGACCAGTAGCAGCAGCGATTCCGATTGCACCATTGGGTTGTGCATTAACATCAACAGTATTTAGTCGTAAATTATTTACAAAACAAGAACAATCATTAGGGTGAAATGCCTGATTATTAGGGTTTATGGGAATTTCTGAATCTGCTATTCCATTTGCAGTAAGAGATACATGAAGAACAATAGTTGCTAATGTTATTGGTAGTGCTGTTGCGGGTGCTTTAGCATTTGGTTTTGGTGTACTTGGTCATGTTGGGGCTTGAGGTTCTTTTATTATTGCTTTATTTGGTGGTGTTACTAATATTGATGGTAGTTATATTGGTATTTTATGATATGCAGTAGCTATTATTATTGGTACGGTAGTACAATCTATTATTTATACTTCACTTTTATTGCAAAATCAAGGATTATATAGATCTTCAATTTTAATGTTATTAAATAAAATTGGAATTAAAACTAAAAATAAAAAAAAGAAAATAATATTAATATATGAATAATAAAAAAAATTGATGATTTGAAAATCAATATAGTCGAAGTACAATAACTATTGATGATAAAAAAATAACTATTTATCATAAAGGATTAACAACTTTTAGTTTAAAAAAACAAACTAAAAATATTATTATGATTAATAATATTAATTATTTAGTTCTTAAAAAACCAACTTTTTGACAGTGTGGGTACCTTTATTTTGTTTTAAAAAATGAAAATGAAAAAACTAATAATCAAGAAATTTTATTATCTAATTTATGTATAGCCTTCAAACGAAAAAATGAATTTAAAGAAGCAGAAGAAATTAAGCGTATTACTGATAATTTAATTATTTAAACCAAAAAAGAATTTTAATTGACATATTAAAAAAAAATAAATTATAATTTAATAGATGTCCATAGATGTATAGATGTCCAATCCTAATATAGAAATTTTTCTGTATTAGGATTTTTATTAAATTAAAATATTTGAAAGGAAGATTAAAAGATATGCCTAAAAATATACAAAATATACAAATGACAGAAAAAGAATATAAAAATTTTAAAAATTATAAAAAACAAAAAGCAATTCAAGAAGAAATGATATTAAAAACAAAAAGTACAGCAAAAAAAGCGGGGAAAATTGCTATTAATCATGCGCCAACAATAGGTGGTACGTTGGGGTTTTTAGCGGGTGGATTTGGTGCAGGACTTACTGATAATAATCATAATACTATTTTTGATATACCTTTTGCAATTTCTTCAGGTGTTGGTGGAGCAATAATTGGATCTGTTGTAAAACAAAATTACAAAGCTAATATTGCTGAAAAAAAAGCAAAACGACAAGAAAAATTACAATACATGCTATTAGAAAATATAAATAATTCATCAGATTCAGAATCCGAAGAAGAATCAGAACAAGAATTTGAACAAAACAAAGAAAATAGTTTGTATACTAATTTTGAAAAAAAATAACATTAAAAGAAGAAGCAATAAAAAAGAGAGAACTTTTATTACAAAACATGAAATTAGATGCAAAATTTCAAAAGCAAGAACAACAATTAAAAGAATTGAGTATTCAAAATAATTCAGTTGATGATATTCTTCCAAAAGAATTAGCAAACACATTATCTACTGTTCCTATGACTTTTGCTAATTTAAATAATGGTAATCCTATTTCTCAAGATGTAATAAATGCTGCTAATTTAATGTCTATAAGTCCATCTTCAAAACCTGTTGCTGATAAACAAGAAAACCAAAAACCTCTTATTTCTATGTAATATTATACATTAATGAAACAAATAATAAAATCAGATATAGTTTAAAGGAGGATTACTTATGCATTTTGATCCTATCGAAGACTTGTTTAATGATTTAGGTTCACAGTTTCAGTATTTTGGAAATGATACTGAAACTTTATTTAATAATTTTGGTGATAATATAAGTTCAGAATTTGAAGTATTTACAAAAGATTTAAATACTAATTTTCAATCTTTTAGCAATGATGCAAGTAATGTCTTTAATGATCTAGGTAAGGAGTTTCAATCTCTGGGTAATGAAATTACTGAAGGTTTTCAAATTGTTAGTAATGATGTAGAATTTTTTTTAATGATCTAGGTAAGGAGTTTCAATGTCTGGTATTTAATTAATTAAATTAAGTAACACAATTCAATTAAATTAAGTAACACTACTGTATTTAATTAATTAAGTAACACAATTCAATTAAGTAACACAATTCACCGCCATAAAACACAACAGCAATTTTAAAGAAGTAAGGGAATGTTTAGTAATCTGTGTGACTTACAAAAATAACTATGTTTAATTAATTCTAGTAAATATAATTTATATATCTAGAAAGAGTGAGTTACAGATGGCTAAAAAAGATAATCTTAATAACAATGATCGAATATCAAAAGCAGTAGATTTATTATTAGAAAATACTGAAGATTTAACAACAGTTTTTAAAGAGGGAGGCTTATATAAAGAATTAACTAAACGATTGTTAGAAAAAATGTTGAATTCTGAGATGCAAAATTATTTAGGACACGAAAGAAATCAACGCAGTAATAATGACAATGTTCGTAATGGTACAACATCAAAAAAATTAATAACTCAACAAGGTAAAATTGAAATTGATGTACCAAGAGATCGCAATAGTAATTTTGAACCAGTAATAATCACAAAAAGACAGAGAAGATTTGATGGTTTTGATCAACAAGTTCTTTCACTATATGCAAAAGGTATGACTTTATCAGATATTAGAATGCAGTTGCAAGAGTTATATCATGGCGCAGATATTAGCGAAAGCGTAATTAGTCAAATTACTGATGATGTCATTGATGATGAGGCTTTTTAGTAATCTGTGTTTCTTTGTTTTACAAAGTACTAGTTCAGATTAATTCTGTCTTCAAATTTTATCATAAAATGAGCAATTGCTGTATTTCAATTTTGAATAGGCAATGTTCATTTTTTTGTGATATTTTCAATTGCTAAGTAAAAAATTTTAAAAACTGCCATATCATTAGGAAAAACTTTTTTATTTCTAATAACTTTTCGTAATTGGCTATTAACAGATTCAATAGCATTTGTAGTATAAATTACCCTTTTAATTTCTGCTGGATAACTAATAAAAACCATTAAATTTTCTCAATTTTTATATCAAGATTTAGCAATTTGTGGATATTGTTTATTTCATTTACTTTCAAATGATTCTAAAGCTTGCATTGCTTGTTCTTCACTACATGCTGTATAAATTGGCTTTAAATCGATAACTAGAGACTTTCGATGTTTGTATGAAACATATTTTAAGCTATTTCTAATTTGATGAACTATGCATAATTGATGTTCAGTTTTAGGATAAACTGATTGTATTGCCTCTGACATGCCTGTTAAATTATCACTACAAGCAATAAGAATATCATTTAAGCCTCGATTTTTCATTTCTGTAAAATTATTTAATCAGAATTTAGCACCTTCATTTTCACTAATTCATAAACCTAAAACATCTTTTTTACCTTCTAAATCAACTCCTAAAGCTATATAAACTGATTTGTTAATAATACGTTTATCCTGACGTACTTTAACTACGATACAATCAAAATAAATGATTGGATAAACACTATCTAATGGACGATTTTGCCATGCTTTGACATCATCAATGACATCATCAGTAATTTGACTAATTACGCTTTCGCTAATATCTGCGCCATCATATAACTCTTGCAACTGCATTCTAATATCTGATAAAGTCATACCTTTTGCATATAGTGAAAGAACTTGTTGATCAAAACCATCAAATCTTCTCTGTCTTTTTGTGATTATTACTGGTTCAAAATTACTATTGCGATCTCTTGGTACATCAATTTCAATTTTACCTTGTTGAGTTATTAATTTTTTTGATGTTGTACCATTACGAACATTGTCATTATTACTGCGTTGATTTCTTTCGTGTCCTAAATAATTTTGCATCTCAGAATTCAACATTTTTTCTACCAATCGTTTAGTTAATTCTTTATATAAGCCTCCCTCTTTAAAAACTGTTGTTAAATCCTCAGTATTTTCTAATAATAAATCTACTGCTTTTGATATTGGATCATTGTTATTAAGATTATCTTTTTTAGCCATCTGTAACTCACTCTTTCTAGATATATAAATTATATTTACTAGAATTAATTAAACATAGTTATTTTTGTAAGTCACACAGATTACTAAACATTCCCATAAAATGAGCAATTGCTGTATTTCAATTTTGAATAGGCAATGTTCATTTTTTTGTGATATTTTCAATTGCTAAGTAAAAAATTTTAAAAACTGCCATATCATTAGGAAAAACTTTTTTATTTCTAATAACTTTTCGTAATTGGCTATTAACAGATTCAATAGCATTTGTAGTATAAATTACCCTTTTAATTTCTGCTGGATAACTAATAAAAACCATTAAATTTTCTCAATTTTTATATCAAGATTTAGCAATTTGTGGATATTGTTTATTTCATTTACTTTCAAATGATTCTAAAGCTTGCATTGCTTGTTCTTCACTACATGCTGTATAAATTGGCTTTAAATCGATAACTAGAGACTTTCGATGTTTGTATGAAACATATTTTAAGCTATTTCTAATTTGATGAACTATGCATAATTGATGTTCAGTTTTAGGATAAACTGATTGTATTGCCTCTGACATGCCTGTTAAATTATCACTACAAGCAATAAGAATATCATTTAAGCCTCGATTTTTCATTTCTGTAAAATTATTTAATCAGAATTTAGCACCTTCATTTTCACTAATTCATAAACCTAAAACATCTTTTTTACCTTCTAAATCAACTCCTAAAGCTATATAAACTGATTTGTTAATAATACGTTTATCCTGACGTACTTTAACTACGATACAATCAAAATAAATGATTGGATAAACACTATCTAATGGACGATTTTGCCATGCTTTGACATCATCAATGACATCATCAGTAATTTGACTAATTACGCTTTCGCTAATATCTGCGCCATCATATAACTCTTGCAACTGCATTCTAATATCTGATAAAGTCATACCTTTTGCATATAGTGAAAGAACTTGTTGATCAAAACCATCAAATCTTCTCTGTCTTTTTGTGATTATTACTGGTTCAAAATTACTATTACGATCTCTTGGTACATCAATTTCAATTTTACCTTGTTGAGTTATTAATTTTTTTGATGTTGTACCATTACGAACATTGTCATTATTACTGCGTTGATTTCTTTCGTGTCCTAAATAATTTTGCATCTCAGAATTCAACATTTTTTCTACCAATCGTTTAGTTAATTCTTTATATAAGCCTCCCTCTTTAAAAACTGTTGTTAAATCCTCAGTATTTTCTAATAATAAATCTACTGCTTTTGATATTGGATCATTGTTATTAAGATTATCTTTTTTAGCCATCTGTAACTCACTCTTTCTAGATATATAAATTATATTTACTAGAATTAATTAAACATAGTTATTTTTGTAAGTCACACAGATTACTAAACATTCCCAAAATGTAATTAGTCAAATTACTGATGATGTCATTGATGATGTCAAAGCATGGCAAAATCGTCCATTAGATAGTGTTTATCCAATCATTTATTTTGATTGTATCGTAGTTAAAGTACGTCAGGATAAACGTATTATTAACAAATCAGTTTATATAGCTTTAGGAGTTGATTTAGAAGGTAAAAAAGATGTTTTAGGTTTATGAATTAGTGAAAATGAAGGTGCTAAATTCTGATTAAATAATTTTACAGAAATGAAAAATCGAGGCTTAAATGATATTCTTATTGCTTGTAGTGATAATTTAACAGGCATGTCAGAGGCAATACAATCAGTTTATCCTAAAACTGAACATCAATTATGCATAGTTCATCAAATTAGAAATAGCTTAAAATATGTTTCATACAAACATCGAAAGTCTCTAGTTATCGATTTAAAGCCAATTTATACAGCATGTAGTGAAGAACAAGCAATGCAAGCTTTAGAATCATTTGAAAGTAAATGAAATAAACAATATCCACAAATTGCTAAATCTTGATATAAAAATTGAGAAAATTTAATGGTTTTTATTAGTTATCCAGCAGAAATTAAAAGGGTAATTTATACTACAAATGCTATTGAATCTGTTAATAGCCAATTACGAAAAGTTATTAGAAATAAAAAAGTTTTTCCTAATGATATGGCAGTTTTTAAAATTTTTTACTTAGCAATTGAAAATATCACAAAAAAATGAACATTGCCTATTCAAAATTGAAATACAGCAATTGCTCATTTTATGATAAAATTTGGAGACAGAATTAATCTGAACTAGTACTTTGTAAAACAAAGAAACACAGATTACTAAAAAGCCTCTATTTATCATGTAAGGAATATAAGATATGTTTTGAATTTTTACTTTTTTCTTTTCTTTTTTTTATTAAGTTGACGTAATATTTTTTGATAAAAATCATATAAATGATGTTCAGAAGTTTGATAACGTTTGAACATTAAATTATTAATTCAAATATAAAAATATTGTAAACTGAAAACTAAACCAAAAACAAAAACAACGGCACTAGCAGCGATTAATCATCCATATTCACCATTTGAATAATCAAAGAAAAAATATGGATATCATGTATCTCTTGGTGGATGAGGGACTAAGCCTTTACTGATAGTATCTTGATAATCTAAATAACGTAAATGACCTCTAATTAGAATAACAATACAATAAATTGCTGGATAAATAACAATTAATCATAAATATATTTTATGTTGTTGTTTCATATTAATATATTGATGACCTGATGTAACAATAAAGCTAGTAATCATAATTATTGGCATTAATAAGTGTAAAATTAATGTTGCAATTCAATTATAAGCACTGTATTGTTTTGGATCTTGCTCAGCAGTGAAAATACCTATTCAAAATACTAACATCGTAATAGTAATATAAACAGTTACTGCTAATCGAGTTTGAAAACTTGGTTTAGTACCACGAAAATAAGAATCAAATAAATAAACACAAAAATAAATAACAACCATATGATTACTCTCAGTAGTAAAAAAAGCATAGTAGTTACTTACTCGTTCACCATATCCTAAATCTTCAAATTTTTCCATTGGATAATATATTGCACTAATTAAATCAATAATTAAAAATAAAATTATCATTATTAATGCAGATAAACGTATATAAAAGTTGGCTTTGTTACTTAATTTATACATAATAATCCCACATCTTTTCTTTTTTCTTTGTATTATAATTCTAACATTAATTGTGTATTTTCTTCTAAATGTTCTAATACTCCTAACTCATTTAATAGTTGATAATTAGTTTTAGTAATATTAGTTCGTAGTTGTAAATCATTTTTTGAAGTAATTGCTTGTTCACTCCTTGCTTTAACAATTGAATTAGCCACAATTTCACCCAATCCATCTAAAGTAATAAAAGGTGGTAAAATTTGTTTTTCACCATTTATTATTTTAACTTGAAAAAGTTTAGCATCAGAATGTTCTAAACTAATATTGCTAAATTTAATATTTCTAGCATTCATTTCTAATGCTACTTCTAATAATGGGATTAAATCTTTTTCTTTAGTAGTAACTGTATTTTTTTGACCATCATTTTTTCTTAATCTGTTATTAATATCTTTTAATTTATTAGTAATAGCACCAATGCCTTGTAACATAGTTTTAATATCAAAAATTTCACATCTTGTTGTAAAATAAGTAACATAATATTCATGCGGATAATAAACTTTAAATCAAGCTACTCTTCATGCCATTAATACATAAGCAGTAGCGTGTGCTTTAGGAAACATATATTTAATTTTTTTGCAAGATTGAATGTATCAATTAGGAACTTTCTTTTCTTGCATTAACTTTTCATATTCTTGTTTAATGCCTTTTCCTTTACGGACATCTTCCATAATGTTAAAGGCAATTTTTGCTGGTAAGCCTTGATATACTAAATAAGTCATAATATCATCACGACAACCAATTACATCTTTTAGTTTTAAACCTTGTTGTGAAATTAATTCATCAGCATTATTTAATCAAACATCAGTACCATGTGATAAACCAGATATTTGTACTAATTCAGAAAATGAAGTAGGTAATGTATCACTTAACATTTTACGAACAAAACCAGTACCAAATTCAGGGATACCAATTGCTCCTGTTTTTTCGCCAAGTAAATCATCACTAGTAATATTTAAGGCACTTAAATTAGAAAATAATGATAAAACTTTTTCATCTTGATTAGGAATAGTTTTTGGATCAATACCAGTTAAATTTTCTAACATTTTTAATGCTGTTGGATCAACGTGACCTAGAATATCTAATTTTAATAAATTATCATGAATAGCATTAAAATCAAAGTGGGTAGTTTTTCATGTAGAACTAGTATCATCAGCTGGAAAATTAATTGGTGTAAAATCGTTAATATTATATTCTTTTGGTACAACAATAATACCGCCAGGATGTTGACCAGTTGTTCTTTTAATACCAACACATCCTTGACTTAGTAACTCTAGTTTTGCTGCACGCATATCTGATTGACCAATTTTTTCTGCATAAGCTTTAACATAACCATAAGCTGTTTTATTGGCAATTGTTGAAATTGTTCCAGCACGAAAAACATTTTCTTCACCAAACATTTCTTTAGTAAAATCATGAGCTTTATTTTGATATTCACCAGAAAAGTTTAAATCAATATCAGGTGTTTTATCACCATCAAATCCTAAGAATGTTTCAAAAGGAATATCATGACCATCAGTAATTAAATCAATATTGCATTGTGAACATATTTTTTTTGGTAAATCATAACCACACTTATAAGAACCATTACTAATAAATTCACTAGTTTTACATTGTGGACATAAATAGTGTGGTTGTAGTGGGTTAACCTCAGTAATGTTAGCAAAAGTAGCTACTAAAGATGAACCAACTGAGCCACGACTACCAACAAGATAACCATCTTGTAAAGATTTTTCTACTAATTTGTGTGCAATTCAATAAACAACAGCAAAACCATGAGTAATAATTGCATCTAATTCGCGAGTTAAACGTTTTTCTACATATGTTGGTAATGGATTACCGTAACGATTTCATGCTTGTTCATAACAAAGATTACGTAATTTAGTATCAACATTAACAATACTTGGTGTAAATAAGCCATCTTTAATTGGTTTAATCATTTCAAATTGTTTAGCTAATTGCAAAGGATTATTAATAACAATATCATTAATTAAATTAGGGTCATCTAAAAAATTAAATTCTGTTAGCATTTGATTAGTAGTTCTTAAATGTTGATCGGGATATGATGCAACTTTACCTTTACGATCAAATAATGGGTGTAACAAACCGCCAATTGCTTTGCTATTAATAATAACATCACGATACATTTTTTCATGGGGATGTAAATAGTGGGCATCGCTAGTAGCAATTACTAATTTATTTAATTTAAGGGCATTATTAATAATTTTTTTAATAGTATCATCTAATTGTTCTTTAGTAATATTTCCTAACTGTATTAAGTGTTTATAAACAGCAGGTGGTTGGATTTCAATAAAATCAAATCATTTCATTATTTTAATTAGTTCTTCTTCACTTTTATTTAATGCTGTTTCAAAAACAGCACCATTTATACAACTACTACCAATTAATAGTTCTTTTCTATTTTCATTAATTGCTTCTGATATGATTTTTGGTGTTTTATAAAAATACTTTGTATGAGATAGTGAAACTAATTGATATAAATCTTTTAATCCTAATTGATTTTTTGCAAAAATAGTAATATGTTCACCACGAAGTTTAAAATTAATTTGTTCATTAATTAAGTTATTAATTTCTTGTAAATTACAACAATTAAATTCTGTTTTTAATTGTTGTAACATTTTTAAAAATACTTGTGCTAATACATTAGCATCATAATCAGCACGGTGGGCAATTTCATCATCATATTTAATGCCATAAGTACGACAAATAGTACCTAATCGATAATATTTTAGTTGTGGTAGAATTGCTCTAGATAATTGCAAAGTATCAATGACAGGATTATTTAAAGGCATAAAACCCAATTGTTTCATTGCTGCTTGTAAAAAACCAAAGTCAAAGTTAGCATTATGAGCAACTATTGTTTTATTGCCAATTATTTCAATAATTGTTGGCAATATTTGTTGTAATGTTTGTTTATCTTTTAACATAACATTGGTAATACTAGTAAGTTCAGTAATATGTTCAGGTACGGGATTATTTGGTTTAATTAAAATTGTATCTTGTTTTAAAATCATATTGTCTTTAACAATTGTATAACCAAATTCAATAATTTCATGGTAATTGGTTGATAAACCAGTTGTTTCTAAGTCAAGAACAATGTATTCTAAATCTAATAATGGTGTATTAATATTATTTTTAGTAATACTAATATTATTGGGGATTAAATCCATTTCAATACCATACATTACTTTTAAGTTTGGATGTTTTTTAGCGGCATTAGCAATATCTGGGTATGCTTGTACATTTAAGTGATCAGTAAAACCAATTGCTTGGTGTCCTCATTTAGCTACTTGATTAATATAATCACTTGCTGAAGTAATACCATCCATAGCACTCATTTTAGTATGAGTATGAAATTCAATTCTTTTAGTTTTAGCATCATCATTATTGTTAGTATTTTTATTATTTAAATCAATAATTAAATCATCAATTCATAGTACTTGTTCTTTACTATAATTATCATAACGACTATTAGCATTAATTTTTATTCAATCATCAACTTTAATATTATCAAATTTCTGATCTGGTTGATCGCTATTAATAAATGCTTTGCAAGTAATTGCATCACTATAATCAGTAATTCAAAATGAATAAAATCATTTTTGAGTTTTAGTTAAAAATTTATTAATTTTAAAAACTTTACCACTAATAATAATATTGGGTTCATCGCCAATGATATCTTTAATGCTATGAGTTGGGTCTGTTATTTCTAAATTAACTTTTGCTTTTTTGCGATAAGTAGTTGTATTAAAATTTTTACTTATATTATTGTTAGGAATTTTAGTTTTTAAATTGTTAGTAATTTTGCTAATTTCTGCTTTAGATTCATTTTCATAACTAATAAATGGTTGCTCTGCTTTATTTATTTTAGTTTTTAATTGAATTTTTTTAAAACCATATTGTTGAAAGTAGTTAATAAATTGTAAAAATTCATTAGTTATTAATTTTTCTTCAATACTATTATGAATAGTAATGGTAATAATATTATTTTTATAATTAATTGCTGAGTCGGGTAAAGAATAATAAATGCCAGCTAATAGTTGCAATTTATGAGTTTTAATATAATGAAAATATGTTAATACAGTTGATTCATCAGCAGTAAGGGAAACATTAAAATCGACACTAATATTCGAAACAGGTAATTTTTCAAAATGTTGTTCAAAACTTTTTAAAGTAGTAGTTGTTAGAAAATTAGGTAAGTTGATGGTAATTATTACTTGTTGATTATGATGAAAATATTGTACTTTTTTAATAGTAGCATGATTAAATTCATTATTAACATCATTAAAATCCATTTCATGGAAAAGTTTTTGCAAATCTTGGTTCATATATTTTTCCCTCTCTTAATACTAAATAATTAACAATAATAACTATATTTTAATTAAAATATATTAAATCATTATTCTAATGTTTAATCAAATTTCATATTTTAATTATAACTTAATTAAAATTCTTATTCTTATTCTTATATAAAAAAAGTATGAAATTTTAGTTATAAAAAAATAAAAACAAAATAATTTAATTGCAATAAAAAGTAATGCCTAATATTTAGGCATTACTTTTTATCATGAAGGTATTATTGGATTATTTGTTTTAGGTAATGATTTGGTTTCAAAAATAGCATTTATATTATCCACATTAAAATTTGAATTTAATTGTTGATTTCTTGTTTGTATAGATGGTTTATTAAAAGCTTTTTTTGTTCTTTTGTAAAAACTTGTATTTGTTCTTTGGTAAATGCTGCCTTTTGATTAGAAGTAAATCATTTTAATTGTTTTGGAGTTAATGATTCAATTTGAAATTTAAATTCATAAAAATCATATTCTATTGTTAATTGATTATTAATTGTTTTTAATGCTTTTCTTATTCCTTTTTCTAGTAGCGAAAACTTATTATAACTGAAATTTTTTATTTGTTCTGTTGTAAATGCTTGAATTTGTTTTGTTGTAAGTGCTTTCATTTGTTTTTTTGAAAAAGCATAAAGCAGTAAATTATTTTTTGTAAATAAGGGAATTAAGTTGCAATTAATTGTTGAAACTTGATATGGACTTAATAGTTGCAATAATTGTCTTCAAATTGGTAACCCATTATTATTATTATTATTTGCTTTAATGATACTTAAAATAAATTTATCAATTTCTTGTTTATTGACAGTGTTTGTAAATGATTGTATTTGTGTTTTAGTAAGCCCTTTAAGTTCTGCTTTGCTAAATAATATTTGATTTTTTGTAGGCATATCTTTTAATTTTTGTCCTTTTTATTTAAATTTAATTTAATAAAAATCCTAATATAGAAATAATTTCTATATTAGTTATGAATATTTATATATTTATAAATTATAAAGTAATTATAATATAAATTAATTATTTTTGTTATATTATGCATTTTATGAATTATAATTTAATATTTTTTAAATGAATATGTAATTTGTTTTCTTTTTAGACAGAAGTTACTGTTAAACTTCTGGTTCTCATAACTGGTTCTTTTGATGAATTTGCTAGTTCATTAGATACTTTAATGTAATCAGGAGTAATATTTGCTTTTGATACTCTTTTTGTAGAAACAAAACCACTTAATCTTAAAAATTCGTTAAATCGTGATTCTTTAATATCATTAGGATTAACATTTTCTTTTGATACTCTTACTGTGGGGATAGTAGGATTTGTTCTTAAAAATTTGTTAATTCTTGATTCTTTTCTTCCAAAATTTGTAGTAGTAGCCATTCCACTGCTATTAAAGTTGTACCAACAGCAGCTGGTAATAATGAAGTACCACCCCAGTCATAGGTGCTGCAGCAACACAAGCTGCTGTTATTCCTGCGGTTGTTGTTAATGTTCCTGTAGTTATTGTGACACCAGCATTTACTTTTCTTTTTCAATATTTAATTTAATAAAAATCCTAATATAGAAATAATTTCTATATTAGGAATGAACAATTATTAAATTACAAAAATTATTATAATATAAAAAAATGAAAATATTTTATTTTTTTAAAAAAAATTATTGCTTAAAAGTACATAATGAAATATCAAAATAATATTAAATATAATAATATTATTTTTTTATTGAAAAGTAACCAATTAATAATTGCATTTTTTAATCAAACAAGTTAAGATTACTTATGGTAAATGTTATGCCCACGTAGCTCAGTGGATAGAGCACCGCCCTTCTAAGGCGGGGGTCAGAAGTTCGAATCTTCTCGTGGGCGCCATTAAATTTTAAAATACTAAGAAGGTTTAACTAAATAATGATAAATCATGACAATTATTATCAAGACATTATTGGTAAAATTAACCACCTCATTAGTGAAAATAAATGAGATCAAGCAATGAAGTTGGTCAAACATGAATTAGAGATGCCTTATATTCCTATTCATCATGAAATTACATTACAAGAGTTACATCATAATATTACTACTCATATTAGATTAAATAGTAAAAATGAAAGTCATGAGTGAAATTTAGAGAGAATAAGTCGTGTATTAATGAATCCATTTGATGAAGATCTTCATCCGGTGGCATTTTATTATTTACAAAGTCATAATGCTAGGTTAATTTTGCCAACAATTAAGATTTTTCTTACAAATAAAAATATAAATAATATAAATAAAACACAACTATTATTTATATTAAATAATCAAGGTATTGATGAAGAAATAGAAGTAATAAAAGGTCATGATACATTTAAAATTAATCCAAAAAAAATAACACAATGACAAGAATCACTCGTTTATTTAAAAATTACAAAAATATTTGAAAATGAAGTTCATATTGATAATCCAGGTATTTATGGTATTTGCTTGTTTTTATTGGATAGTTATTTTGAGAATTTGTTTCCAACATTACCTAATAAAAATCAAGCAGCAGCATTAGCAGCTGCTTTGTATATTCGTGCTTGTAGTTTCCAGTTTATTAGTGTAAAATTGGTAGAAAGTGCTAAAAAATTTAAAACTACTACTACTTTAATAAAAAAATACTTAAGTATTATGATTCAACAACAAATTACATAAGGAGAGATTTGAAAAATGACATTAAATATTATAAAAGATGAAAAAAATGGTCTTGGAAAATGACATGTTACCATTGATGCTAAAACTTGAAAAGATCAATTGGCAAAAGCTGAAAATAAATTGATTGCACAAGTAGAAATCCCTGGATTTCGTAAAGGAAAAGTTCCTACTAAAATGGCTAAAAAACATGTAACTGAAGAACAAACTTTACAAACAGCAACTAAAGCAGTTATTACTATTGCTTATGATTTTGCCTTAAAACAAAAACCTAACTTAATGCCTACTAATCAACCCGAAGTTAATGTGGAAAAATCTACTATTAAAGAGTGTGAAATAATGTTTGTATTTGATTTACCAGCAGAAATTACTATTGGTAAATATCGTGGTATTGATATAGTAAAACCTGTAGCAACTGTTAATCAAGAAGAAATTGATACTCAAATTAAACTATTACAAGATCGTTTTGCTATTTTTAATCCAAAAGAAAAAGGAAAATTAGAAAAAGGTGATACTGCAGTTTTTAATTTCACTGGTTTTTTAGACGGTAAAAAATTCCCTGGCGGTGAAGCTAAAAACATGGAATTAGAAATTGGTTCTGGTAAATTTATTCCTGGTTTTGAAGAAGGAATGATCGATATGGAACCTAAATCTAAAAAAACTATTGAAGTAACTTTCCCAGAAGATTATCATGTTTCAAATTTAAAAGGTCAATTAGTACAATTTGAAATTGAATTAAACGAAATAAAAACAAAAGTTATTAATGAAGATTTAGAAGAATTAGTAAAAGATGTTAACATTCCAGATGTTACTACTACTGAACAATTATTAGAAAATATTAAAAAACAAATTGAAGTACAAAAAACAATGACAATTAAGGAACAATTTATGGAAGAACTTATTGCTAAAATTGTTAAAGATTCAAAAATAATAATTCCAAGTTTTGCTGTTAAAAATGAAACTGAACGTTTAGAAAATGAATTTAAAAAACAATTAGCTAATCAAAACTTTACAATTGAAAACTATATGGCAGCAACTGGTTTATCTCATGAAGAAATTATTAATGAAATAAAAAAGGATGCAATTATGCAACTTCAAAATTTTTTAGTTATTGAAGAAATTATTAAACAAGAAAAAATAGAAATTACCGAAGAGGAAGTTCAAAAACAATTAACAACATTTGCCGACCAATTTAAAATAAGCATTGAAGAAGTTAAAGCAAATATTAAAGATTTAAGTTTAGTTACTACTACCCTAAAACGTAATAAAGCCTTTGATTTATTATGAGAAAGTAACGGTAAAAACCAAAAGCAAACAACAAGTGCTTAATTTAATTTGATAATTATTATATAACCTAATTACCAATTTAATAATTAGGTTATTTTATTGTTTATTTTTTTCAAAAAGTAAAAATTATCAAAAAAAAAAAAAAAAAAAATAAATGTAATAAAATACTACTAGTATAAATTAAATATGAATTAATAAGTGCTGCTGTAATAGTATAGTATAAATCAAAAATTAGATATTTTAGCAATTAAGTATTGCAAGTGCTAATATTTTATATTATAATCCAGTTAATACATTATTTGAGGTGAGACAATGAAGATAAAAAATATTACTAATATTCCAGTACTAGTAACAAGAGGAAGTTTTGTTTTCCCAACAGTTGAAATAGAACTAGAAGTTGGCAGACATAAATCAGTAGCGGCAATTAATGAATCGGTAGCTAAGTTTAATTCAGAAATTATTTTAGTTTCGCAAAAGGATCCGAAAGTAGATAATCCGCAATTAAGTGAAGTCTACAATCATGGTACTTTGTGTAAAGTGCAAATTCAAAAAAGTCATAATGATGGTACACTTACCGTATCTTTTTATGGACAACAAAGAGTTAAAGTTTCTAAGTTTTATGATGATAAATTTTATACAGGAGATGCTGAAACTTTAGTTAGTCCTAATGTTTCAAAATCATTAGAAGAAGAGTTGATTCAAAGAATTGTAAATAATTTACAACAGATTTTAGATGTTCATGGTTCAATTCCACAAGGTGTAATTAGTCAAATCACCGATGGAATGAAAGCTAGTGAAATTATTGATAAAATGGCTCAATTTTTACCATTTTTAACTATCAATAAACGCCAAGAAATTTTACAAGAAACTGATATTAATAAACGTTTAGATTTATTATTGAAAGATGTTGGTGGTCAAAAACAAGTTGGTGCCATTGAAAAGGATTTAACAGCTAAAATTAAAGATCGTATTGATGAACAACAACGTGAATATTATTTACGAGAAAGATTGCGTGCTATTAAAGAAGAATTAGGCGAAATTGATGGTAAGTCTAATGAAATGAAACGTTATTTAGAACGCTTAGAAACAGAAGAGTTTCCTGAAGCAATCAAAACTCGTGTTAAAGAAGAAATTAGTCGTTATGAAGATATGCCGCAAGCTTCAAGTGAATCAAATATAATTCGTACATACATTGATTGAATGATGACTTTACCTTGATTTCAAAAAAGTGAAGAAAAATTTGATTTAATTAATGCAAAAAAAATTCTTGATAAATATCACTATGGTTTAGAAAAAGTTAAAGAAAGAATTATTGAATATCTTGCTGTTAAAAAAATGGCTAAGGCAATGCCAGGACAAATTATTTGTTTAGTTGGCCCTCCTGGTGTTGGTAAGACTTCTTTAGCTAAATCAATTGCTGAAGCGATGGGTCGTACTTTCGTTAAAGTTTCACTTGGTGGAGTTAAAGATGAATCTGAAATTCGTGGTCATCGTAAAACTTATATTGGTGCGATGCCAGGAAGAATTATCCAAGGTATGAAACGTGCTAAAGTTATTAATCCATTATTTTTATTAGATGAAATTGATAAAATGTCATCTGATTATCGTGGTGATCCAGCTAGTGCTATGTTAGAAGTATTAGATCCTGAACAAAATGCTAATTTTTCAGATCATTATATTGAAGAAAATTATGATTTATCACAAGTTATGTTTCTAGCAACAGCTAATTATATGGAAGGTATCCCTGAACCATTAAAAGATCGAATGGAAATTATTGAACTTTCTTCATATACAGAATTAGAAAAACTTGAAATTGCAAAAAAATATTTAATTCCTCGTGTTATTGAAATTACTGGTTTAAATAATAAAATGTTAAAATTTAAACCAAATTCAATAGAAGAACTAATTAAATATTATACAAGAGAATCAGGTGTTCGACAGTTAGAAAGATTATTAAATAAAATTGCTCGTAAATTTATTGTTAAACTTTTAAATAAAAAAATTAGTACTGAAGAAATTGTTGCTGATAATGTTAAAGATTATTTAGGAAAACAAATTTTTGATTATACTAAAAAAGAAAATGAATCACAAATTGGAGTGGTAACTGGTCTTGCTTATACTCAATATGGTGGTGATATCTTACCAATTGAAGTAAACTACTTTAAAGGAAAAGGTAATTTAGTATTAACTGGTAAATTAGGTGAGGTCATGAAAGAATCTGCTACTATTGCTTTAGATTATATTAAAGCAAATGCTATTACTTTCAATATTCCTGATACTTTCTTTGCAGAACATGATATTCATATCCATGTTCCTGAAGGAGCAGTGCCAAAGGATGGTCCAAGTGCTGGTATTACTTTAACAACTGCAATTATTTCTGCTCTGACAAGTAGACCTGTATCAAAAGATATTGGTATGACAGGTGAAATTACACTTCGTGGTCATGTATTACCAATTGGTGGATTAAAAGAAAAATCAATTTCTGCTCATCGTAGTGGACTAAAAACAATTTTAATTCCAAAAGCTAATATAAAAGACTTAGAAGATATTCCAGAAGAAGTAAAGAAAAAATTAAATATTGTTTCAGTTGAATTTTATTCTGAAGTATATGATTTTATTTTTAATAAACATAAAACAAAAATTCACTCACCTATTAATAATATTAAACCAACTTCAAGTATTATTGATGAAGGTTAAAATCTAATTAAATTATTAATAACTATAACTTTAAAAAAAGTAAATACTAAAAACAAGTATTTACTTTTTTTATATAATTTTTTTTATATTTGTGATAAATTTGATTTACTTTTATTTGTTACAGAAAAATTAATTTCTGCATTTACATTATTAATTATATTTTTTTTGTTAATTCGTAATATTAGTTCATTTATTTTTACTAAATTTTGTTGTTTAATTTCTTTGATTTTTGTTAAAATAGTTATTTTTGTTTTTATTTTTTTTATTTCAATTAAATAATCCAATAGTAAGTACTTTTATTATTTTATTTATTTTTTTATTATTTAATTTTTTTGATAGGTTATTTATTGAATTTATAAAATTATTTTCTAATTTTTTTAAAGATTCTAAAGTTTTTATTTTTTTATTTAAAAATTGATAATGATTTTGAGTATTTTTTTATTATTTTCTCAAAAGTCAAAAATATCATTGTAATCTTTACTATAAGTTTCAATTGGAAAATGTAAATAAAGATTAATAATATGATAATTATCTGCTATAAAGTTAACTTCTCTTTCTAAGTCATTAATATCCATTTTTAATGTCTCCTCTTTTAAAATAAAGTAATGGGTTAAAACTTTGATTAAGTTTGTTTTTATATTATATATTATTTTAATTTTATAATTCAAAAATTAAATTATAAATAATAAAAGTGTTGTTATTAATAATTATTTAAATTTTTATATAAAAATATTTAAAATTAAAAAATTGTGCATGGTGGACAACATTTTTTACCATATTGCATATTAATTAATTCTTCTGAATTTATACTATTTATATCATCATTTGTTATTAGAAAAGTACTATCTTTTAAATATTCATCTTCATTATTTAACTGTTGGAGGTTAAAATTAAATTCTAGATTTCCATTTTCAATTTCATCTAAATCTTCTTCATAATCTACTAATAATTTTTGTTTTAAGTTAATAATTTTTTCATTAATTAAAGCAATTTCTTTTAATACCTTTTCTTTATTATTAAGACTAAAATTTTTGTTAAATGGATTGAAACTTTTTTCTAATTCTTTTTTCTCTTTTTTTAATTTTTTTATTTCTTTTTTTTGTGCATTTTTTTTCATAATTTTCTCCTTTTTTAAAAATAAAAACTCATTTACTTTTTATGAAAATAATGAGTAAAAACCTAATGAAGTTTACATTATATTATATAATATTTTAATTTTTATATCTTAAAAAACAAGTAATATTTATGTAGTAATTATGATAAAATTATAAAATTATAGGAAGAAAGTAATTATGATTAAAGATAAAAAAAATAATGTTGAAATCATTAATGTCAGTAAAAACTATGATAGTAATGAAGTCATTAAAAATGTTAGTCTGAATATTGCTATTGGTGCCAAAATTGGTATTGTTGGCCCCAATGGTACTAGAAAAACAACATTATGTGAAATGATTTCCCAACTTCGTAAACCAACAACGGGTACTATTAATATTAAATCTGATTTAAAAATAGGCATGCAATTACAAGAAACTAAATTTCCTCGTGGTTTAACTGGTTGAGATATGGCCCAATATTATATGAGAGCTTATCGTTTAAATAAGTCTGTTGAAGACATTCAAAAGTTATTGTACTATTTGGACGCCGAAGCATTTATTAATAAACCTATTATTACTTTATCGGGTGGTCAACAACAAAAAATAAATATTTTATTAGCATTAATTGTTGAACCAGATTTATGGGCGTATCAAGTTAATGGTTAGATTTAATAAGAACTTAAATGAGAGATAATACTCTCATTTTTAATTGTTGAACAATTATAATTAATTATTTTATTAAACCTATACTTTATTAAAGTAATTAATTATTCCAAATTTAATAAAAATTATAAGGGACGGTAACAAAAACGGAGGATATAATTACTTTTTAAACATTTCTTTAAAATTATAGACAAGAAATAATTGTAATTATATGCAATTGTACATAAATCTTACTACTAAATTAAATGAATTTCAATTAAAATACAAATATTGAAAAAATCACTAATAAAATTAATATTTATACACAACAAAAATTCTTATTAAATTAAACTTTAATAAGTTTTTAATATTTTTTATTAAAAAATAAAATTTTGATTATGTTTTACAATTTATTTGATTACATTTAAAAATAACCATTTTAATATAAATATTTATGTTATAAGTTCTATTGCCAAGCATTTCTTTTAAAATATGTCAAATATTACCTTCTGTAAAACAACCTATATTTCACTTTGCACCTTGATTTTCAATACCTTGTTTATTATTTTTAAAATATTGTTTTTTTAATTTTTTATGGTTTTTTAATATTTCATTCATATATTTTATTAACTCATCATATTGACCATTTTCAATAAAATTTCTACAAATCTTATATTCATCTCAATATTTTCCTTTATTTCCAGCGATTATTCCAAGATATAATTTTTTAACTAAATGGAATTTATCTAAAACAAAACTTGCACGTAAATAATCAGCGACTTCTTTAATTCATTCTGCACTATCTCCACAAATAATAATTTTTGCTTGGTCAAAATTTTCAAAAAATCTATTTCCTTGTTCTTTGATAAATTCAGCAGTTTTTTTAACACCAATTGCTGTTTTTGTTGGTCTTATTATTACATCTGCTCTTTTATTAACTAATTTATGATTAACATTATCTGTACAAAATAATACTAAACGCATTGAATATTTACCAGAATTGCGTTTAAATTTTCAAAATTTTCGATGTCCATCATCAATACTAATATAAATAAATTGATTTGGTTCTAATTTTATTTTAGGAACATCTAATTTATTAACTTGATATTCTTGAAATAATCTACTAATACTTGTTGTACTAAATTTTGTTTGCTTCATAGTATGTAAAATATCAACATATCTTTTTCCATCAGCAAAATGTTCAATAACATTATTTTTGATATCGTGACAAGTTCTTTTATATTTAGGTAATTCTAATTCTTCATCTAATAAACAAACTCTTACTCATTTTTTTAATTGTTCATCATAATATTTATAATCACGACATTTATAAGTAACAAGACCATTGATAGTATTTCTAGTTCTTTCTTTAATTTTAATTGGAATATATTTTCTATCTCTTTCTTTTAATATTCTTCAATCTGTTTTTTCTCATTGATTTTTTATATCATCTCTAAATGATTGATACATTCTTTTTGTTGCTTCTTTTAAAGTTCATAAGTAATTAAAACTCATATTTTTTCTCCTAAATATTTTAAAAATCTAAATTTAGTGTAAATATATTTAAAAAAATAATTTACTTAATTATTATATAAATATATAAGTGTAATTTTAAATAAAATAAAAATTATTTAAAAAAGTACTTTCATATTTACAATATAATAAACAAGTTATATACAATTAATATTATAGGTCTCACAAAATAAACGCCTTTAATTTAGGCGTTATTTTGCATTTAAAAGCATACTTGTAAAAATAATCAAAAATAGTACAATTTATAAGTAAAATCAAGGAAAAAAGAGAATTTATGAGTAAAAAAAAGATGTAAGACAAAAATAAAAATTAAAAAACCAAAAAAACAAAATAAATTTAAAAATCAAAATCATGAAATACTTGTAAATAAATATGAAGTTGAAAATACTAAACTTATTTTTTGTCAAAAAGAAGGATGTTTTAAAGAATGAACGAATGTTATAGATATAGATGAATTTGGTAAATTTTTTTTCTGTCATAAACATGCAAATGAATATGAAGAAGAGTTACCAAGTATTATAGATAATTTACCAAAAGAACAAGCAATAAAAATAATTGAAGCAAGCAAAAAATATAGGGAGTAATTTAAAATGAAAAATATATTAACTATTTTGGGAGTAATAACTTTAGGTTGTATTATAACTTCAAATGTTATTGCATGTGAAAAACCTAATTTAGATAAAGAAAAATATAAAATAAACGAACAAGGAGAAATAATATATAATTTTCAAGAAAAACAATCATACATAATAGGATTTACAATAGATAGTCATATACATGAATCAAATATTTTTATAAGCGATATTCCTTTAAAAACAACAATTTATGGCAAAGGAACACAATATTGAACATATATTAATATTAATCAAAATAAAGCATGAACTACTGGCTGATATACAAATAATTTAATATACTTAAAAAAAGCAGTAGTAATTTAATATGAAAACATGAATAAGAACAAATTTAAGTAAAATAACATTAGCATTAGCACTAACTGGTGCTACAACTGGAACAATAGGATTAATCATGGGGGGTGCTTACCCATAATGTTGGTACTAATGTTAAATCTTATCTAGAAACAAATGGTCAAGTAATATTAGGAACAACAACTATATGGTCACATAAAAGTTTAGATAATCATCAAATATATTTATATTTTGATAAAATAAAGCATAATGATGATGATATAGTATGAGATGGAAATTATCCAGAAGGATATTTTAACAAATAATATTGATATTTATATATAAACATATATAATTTTAAATAAGAACTAAATAAAGTTTTTTTTAACTCATTTCTTTATTTTTAAAGTAAATGAGTTTTTTATTTTTAAGGAGATTTAAAAAAATATGATTACAAAAAAAGAACAAGATTTTATTAATAGTCAAATATTAAAAAATCAAAAAAATATTGAAGAAATTGAAAAACAAATTCAAAGTTTAGAAAAAGAAAGAAATTATTTTAAAAACGAAATTTCAATAAATGAAATTACAATAAAAAATTTTAAAACTAATATTTTTTTTTGAAGTGAACAAAGTAAAAAAATAGAAACAAAAATAATTAATTATCAAAAACAAATTTTAAAGTTAAAAAAACAAAAAATTAATAAGATTAAAAATTTTTTTATTAAATTTTTTTCACTTGGAAAAATCAATATAAATCAAAATATTAATAATTTAACTCAACAAGAAGAGAAAAATTGTGAATTATTAAAAGAAACAAATTTAAATAATCAGAAAAAAATTGAAATTTTAAATTTAAGTTATAATGAAAACAAGGAAAATCAAAAAAATTTAATAACTAATATTAATAAAATAATTGAAAATATAAATAAATTATTGAACCATAAAAATAAATTATTACAAAATAATAATAATTTATTATTTAACTTATTAAATCAAAAACAACAAAAAGTAATTATCAAAGTTGATGAACAAACGATTGAAAAATATGAATTAGAAATATTTAAACTTAATGAGAAAAT
Organism: Spiroplasma endosymbiont of Danaus chrysippus; assembly: GCF_902809815.1. Taxonomy (GTDB): domain Bacteria; phylum Bacillota_I; class Bacilli_A; order Mycoplasmatales; family VBWQ01; genus Spiroplasma_E. The sequence goes on from NZ_CADDIL010000005.1 coordinate 32,749, forward strand.
TTGTGATTTAGAAAATAAGTTATTATCTAGCAGCAATGATAATGATGAAGGATTTCATTCGAAATCTACATCAACAAATTCTTTACCTTCAAGTAATTCATTGTCTTTAAATAAACAACAAAAACCACAAATACCAAAAGTGATTAATAATCTAAAAGAAAAAATTAAACCATGAGAAGAAACTTTAAGAGAATATCCAACAGAAAAAAGTATTCAAAAAAATAAGTTAAATTTATGAAAAATATAATTTAAATTTCTAAATTAATGTATGAAATATTCTCGTTATATTTATCAAATAAATTAATACTATTTAAATTTATTTCTTGTTTATCAGTTATTAAAATTAATTCATAATTACCAACACCAAAAATACCACTAATTTCAATCCGATTTAAGTTATTAATCGGATTTTCAATTTCTAATTCAAATTCACTATTATTATCAATTTGTGAAATTTCTTTATAAAATTCTAATTTAGAAAATAATTGTGTTTTATTTGAACCATATAAATTTAAAGAATTTTCAACTTTATTTTTATCAATAATTGCTCTTGTAAAGTATTTACCATATTCACCATTACTTAATGTTCAATCAGCAGGAATTAATGAAGGTATATTATTACTTTCTAATTCGTTTGTTATAGATAATCAATTAAATTGGTTATCATCTAGTTTAAACAATTCATTTTGACTAATATCATTGTTTTTTAATTTAATATTATTTATATCTATAAAATCAAAATACTCAGATTTTAATATTACTTTTACATCTTTAAATTGTCAAATATCATTTTTACTAGGATGTATTGGACTTGATTTTAATTCAAAATAATAAGGTAATAAAATTTTATTATCATCATTTAAACCTTTACTAATAGACATATTTCAATAAATATTATTTGATAACATAATAATTATTTGTTTAAATATTTTTACTTGTTCTAAATTAATATAATTTGGATAATCTAATTTTCACTGTTTAAACAAATTACTAATTACTTCATCTGGTTTTTGATTTTCAAATTTTTCACGTAATTTTGCAATAGCATTTTCTGGTTTTCCATTTTTCTCATTATATGTAGCACCATCAAAATTTCTATTATAATTATATGTATAACTTAGCATATCTAATAAAAGTTGTTGTAAACTATCAATTGTTGGCGCATCTTGTATTTCAATTGCTATACTTTTAAATCTATTATTGGTTGCAAGATAAACATATCATCCTTCATTACTAAAAGATAAAACTTTTTTATCTTCCAAATGTATTTCATTTTTTAATGGTCAATCACCAGTTCAAATAGAACCTAATTCTCAACCTAGTCAAGTATCAGTTACTCTTGCGTTATTAATAACTTCTTTTCTTGTTTCTTTGCCGCCACTAATAGCAATTAAATCTAAAACTGATTTTTCTTGTCCAATAAATTGTTTTGCTAATTTTCAAGGTAAAATTTGTTCACTAAATCATTGTTGTAATATTCTAACTTTTGGTTGAGTTTCAATAGGCATTGATAATAGCGGAAATGCTATCTTATCCTTGATAAATAACTTCGGGTATACTTTTCCATATTGTCAACTTCACCAAGTACCTTTATATTGCCGAAAATCATGCTTCTAGGGGCTTTAATTTTTAAACCAATTACTTTTGTATCTTTATCTAATGGTTTTTGCAATTTAATAATGATTGGATAACCATCTCTTGTTTTAAAATCTTTAATTTTAATAATAGTTATACTTTTAGTACTTCTTGTTTTTGGGTTTTGATATGGCTGTGAATAATTATTTATGATATATAAATTATCAATATTATTTTCAGTTAAAGGTTCATTAATAGAAACTGCATATAATTTAAATTGATTTAATAAATTTATTTCTTGAAAAATTAAATTTTTAATATCAGTCATACTATACTCAATTGTATTGTCATTAATATTTGTGCTAGCTCTTTGATTTAATTGCATAGTAAAGTCTGATGTTTCAGCAACAGTAGTTTTTAATACTTTATCAATATCAATAAAACCTATTTTAATAGTATTTGCTGAAAATCTTAAACTATTATTTTCATTATTTTTAAAGGTGGTTAGCCCTAAATACTGGACCACTTTTGGATAGACAGTTTTAAATTTTTATTTGTGAAATTGGTGGTTTTAGAAATTTAGAATGTATTCTTTCGTAATTATAAAACATAATATATTGGTTTACATCATTTATAGCTTCATTGAGAGAAAAATATTGATTTGAACCTTTAGGTAGTCATTCTTGAGATAAATGAGAAAATCAGTTTTCAGATATTACATTGCCACCAATATCATAAGGTTGTTTTTTGCTTAAAATTATTTGCTTATCAGCAGCTCAATTTGTGATGTCTTGACAATAAAATTCGTTGGCGTTATCTGAGTGTAAAATAACGTTTTTTACTTGGTTTCAAGAGAATTGTTGATTTATTTTTTCAAGTGCAGGAAGAATTAAATCTTGATAGGATTTGTTTGAACATGTATTATAGCTTACAATATTATTTGAATAAAAATCAATAATTACAAAAAGATATAATCAACCTTCTTTAGTATTTATTTGTTTAGTGTCCATTGATCAAATTTGATTTGAAGAGGTTGTACTTTTATAATCTTTGTTTACTTTATCCATTGTAGGTATTCACTTATTTGGATTTTTTTTGTTTTTAGGATAGTTATTTTTAGTTTGTTTTAATCCTTGAAGATTGTGATCTTTCATAATTTTTCGCATTTGTTTTGTTGATAATTCTAGATTTAAAATAATATGTTTGTATTGTTTTAATCATTCTTTAAATGCTGAAAAAATTCGTAAATAGCCATAAATTTGTCCTTTTCTTGTAAAATGAAATTCAAGTAAAAGTTGGCATAATTCTTGATATTTATGTGTACAATTACTAATTTGATTTTTTTCTTTTTTAATAGGGTTTTGTTTGTTTTTTACAAAATAATATGTTGATCGGTTTAGTTGAAGATGTTGGCAAAGATATCTAATTGAATATTGGTTTTTGCTATCATCAATAATTTGAATTTTTTGTTTGATATTTAACTTGTTAATTACTAATGCTATTTGTTTAATTTTATCCATTATTAAAAATCCTTTCATGTCAAAATTAGTGTTAATTGTATAACACAATTGTTTTTCGAATACATTCAAGTTTTTTTTTAAATTAATGGTCTAGTAAAAAGGGCTAAGTAGCAAGTAGCAATGGTACTGCCATTTTTTATTTTCCTTCCTTATAATTTATTTTTATTTTTATAATCCAATAAAGCATTTTTTATTGAATTTGGTTGATTTGTTATTATTGTTTGTGGTTTGCCACCTGTATTAATTGTTTCTTTAAATACTGGTTGTTCTTTAATTATTTTTTTAATACTTTCTTCAATTTTTGAATTTTCTATATTACTTGTTTTAAATTTTAAATAATCATAAAATTCACTTTTAACTTGATATTTTTTAAATATATTAATCATTTCTTTTTCTTTAATTTCTTGATTAAGTTTATTTAACTTATTTTCTGCTTCATTAACTTTATTTTCTATTTCTTGTGAAGAAGCATTATTTTCAGTTAAAGGTTCAGTTGTTTGTTGAACATTATTTTCATTTTCTAACATTTAACATTCTCCTAATCTTATCCTAATAATCAATCTTTAACTAATTGTGGCATTTCACTTATTAATTTTTTATAATCATTAACTGCATTTTCTAATGTATCAATATCAGAAAATTTAAAACAATTATCAATATGTAAATCAAAATCTCTATCAATACTAATATCTTGTTTTCTATATTTTTCATTAAATTGAATTTTTGTCATATTATTTTTCTCCTTTATTAATCTTTTCATTTAATTTTGCTAATTTTTTTTGATGTTTTATAATTTTGTTATTTGCTCTAACATGTTTTGGAGTTGTGATAAATCTTTTTAATAAAACAATAATTTCTCTGCAAATTAATGTTCCAACACTTGTTCCAATAATTATTAATTCATGTAAAAATTCTTTCATGTCAATATTTTCCTTTCAACTATTTATTTTTAATTTTTAATTATTCATCAAATTGACCACCATTAATTTTTTCAATCATTGATTGTGAATTACTTATAACTTCTACTAATACAGATAGTTTTTTTTCTAATTCTTCTATTTGTTCTTTATATGTTTTTATTTCATTATTATAATATTCAAGTATTTTTTCTTTATTCATAAATTATTCACCTCCTTTATAAACTCATGTGATTATAATCTCAATTTAATTAAGCATTATCTAATATTACTTCACTCATATCACTACCATAATATTGACTTGATGTTTCACTATTAATTGTGAATCTATTATCATTAATTAATCTTGCAGTTTCATTATTAAATGATGTTTCTTGCATTTCTTCAATATGATTAGTTGTTTCCATAGGTAGTAAATTATGGATAATTTCACTTGCACCAGCAATTATGGTAGGTACTGCATAAGCATTATTAAAATCATTATTAATACCCATAGCAACACCACTTGATATGAGGCTTTTTAGTAATCTGTGTTTCTTTGTTTTACAAAGTACTAGTTCAGATTAATTCTGTCTTCAAATTTTATCATAAAATGAGCAATTGCTGTATTTCAATTTTGAATAGGCAATGTTCATTTTTTTGTGATATTTTCAATTGCTAAGTAAAAAATTTTAAAAACTGCCATATCATTAGGAAAAACTTTTTTATTTCTAATAACTTTTCGTAATTGGCTATTAACAGATTCAATAGCATTTGTAGTATAAATTACCCTTTTAATTTCTGCTGGATAACTAATAAAAACCATTAAATTTTCTCAATTTTTATATCAAGATTTAGCAATTTGTGGATATTGTTTATTTCATTTACTTTCAAATGATTCTAAAGCTTGCATTGCTTGTTCTTCACTACATGCTGTATAAATTGGCTTTAAATCGATAACTAGAGACTTTCGATGTTTGTATGAAACATATTTTAAGCTATTTCTAATTTGATGAACTATGCATAATTGATGTTCAGTTTTAGGATAAACTGATTGTATTGCCTCTGACATGCCTGTTAAATTATCACTACAAGCAATAAGAATATCATTTAAGCCTCGATTTTTCATTTCTGTAAAATTATTTAATCAGAATTTAGCACCTTCATTTTCACTAATTCATAAACCTAAAACATCTTTTTTACCTTCTAAATCAACTCCTAAAGCTATATAAACTGATTTGTTAATAATACGTTTATCCTGACGTACTTTAACTACGATACAATCAAAATAAATGATTGGATAAACACTATCTAATGGACGATTTTGCCATGCTTTGACATCATCAATGACATCATCAGTAATTTGACTAATTACGCTTTGGGAATGTTTAGTAATCTGTGTGACTTACAAAAATAACTATGTTTAATTAATTCTAGTAAATATAATTTATATATCTAGAAAGAGTGAGTTACAGAAGGCTAAAAAAGATAATCTTAATAACAATGATCCAATATCAAAAGCAGTAGATTTATTATTAGAAAATACTGAGGATTTAACAACAGTTTTTAAAGAGGGAGGCTTATATAAAGAATTAACTAAACGATTGGTAGAAAAAATGTTGAATTCTGAGATGCAAAATTATTTAGGACACGAAAGAAATCAACGCAGTAATAATGACAATGTTCGTAATGGTACAACATCAAAAAAATTAATAACTCAACAAGGTAAAATTGAAATTGATGTACCANGATCATTGTTATTAAGATTATCTTTTTTAGCCATCTGTAACTCACTCTTTCTAGATATATAAATTATATTTACTAGAATTAATTAAACATAGTTATTTTTGTAAGTCACACAGATTACTAAACATTCCCCTTGATATTAAACATCCACCAGTTGCCATATTACAAATTTTTCTTATTGTTTCAAATTTATTAGGTATTAACTCAGTTAATCCACTAATAAGATTTGAAATACCATAAGCATTTAATGAAATATAAGTATCTCAATCCATTAATGACTGATTTTCTTGTTTATTTAATAGTAATCATGGTGGATGGACCCTCAGTTGTAGTTGTAGTAGTTATCGGCATTGGTGTTGTTGGAATAATTGGATTAATATTATTTTCTGTTCATTTACTATAATTTGCTAATCCAATTGTTCCTAAACCTAATAAGATTTTTTTACTACTATTAATTAATTTAGTTTTAGTATTTGGTCTTTGATTTAAATTTCAAATATCTAAACCTAATTTTTTACCAAATAATAAACTATTAATTGAACCTAATATTGGATTTGCAATTACTTGACCATAATAAGCACTTGTGCCAATCATTGCACAAATAGGACTTATACCAGTTCTAATTAATTTAGTTAAAGTATAATTTGATTGATTTTCTATACTTGGCATTTTATTCTCCTTTATTTGTTTTTATCAGTTCTCTTATAACATCTAATAAGGAATCTACTACATAAGAATTTAATTCAAATTCATAATTTCTAATTTTAATTTTTTCCTTTTGCATTTATTTGTTCTCCTTTAATTTTCTAATTTTTTAATTGTTACTTTAATTCAACCTTGATAAACATCATTATCACCAACTATTAATGCAACATTACTTTCGGGGTCAGAAACAATTATATGTTTTGATTTAACATTTGGGTATTGTCTTAAAATAATTGCTCTAATATCATTACTTGTATGAATTGCTTTTGGAAATGGTGATAATATTTCAATTTCATCTTTATTTTCAAACAAAGTAATTAATATTATCATTAATTATTCTCCTTATGTTTAATTTCTTTTGATATTTCACTTAATATTTTTAATACTTTATATTCATTTTTTAATTCTTTAATAATAAATATTAAAATTATTATTACTGTTATAGATGTTATTAATATTGGTACTATTAATAAAATTTTTCATAATATCATTTTTTACTCTTTTCATTTTTTAAATCATTTAACATTAATTGAACAAAATGCACGATTTTTAGGAATATTTAAAGTATTAAAAATTTGACCAGTTACTATAATTTCATCATTTTTGTTTAATAAAATACAGCGTCTATAAAATTTTGGGTTGTTAAAAATTAAAGTAACGTAGTTTAAACCATTTTACTGACCTCGAACACTATAATATAATTCCTTATTACCTTTTTCGTAATATTTTGCTTCAATAGTGTTGCTCAGTTTTACTGTTAATTTGACATAATTGGCTTTATCTTTCATTTTTATAATTCCTTAAATAGTATTGAATATGCTTATATGCATCTTGTTCATGTTTTGTAAATTTTATATTTCCTTTATAATTTTCTATTTTAGTTTTATTTTTTGGTTCACTTTCTAAATAATCTCAGTTGAAAACATCTTGAACTAATACCATTAATGCACCAATAATTTTAGGAGTTGCTAATGGATTAGTTAATAATTGTTTTGAACTTAAAAAGAAATTTTCTACAATAACTAATATTTTTTTATCAAAAAATTGTTCTTTAATTATCGATAGTATTCTTTTAAAACGATTTTTACTTTCAAAAACATGTGTTGTGTTGAATGTTTCCGTATAAATAATTCTATTTGTTTCATTTGAATATATAACAATTCCATTATTACCAATTCCAGCGGGGTCAATTCCAATAATTAAGTCATATTGCATTATTCAAAGTCACCATTTTTAATTTCATCTCTTAATTTAATAATAAATCCGAATGGAGTTAAACCTTGTGTATCACCAATATAAAAGGTTTCATAATCAAGTATTATATTAATTATTTTTTCTTTATATTCATTAATTACTTCTTTTTTAAAATCTTTTCTTAATTTTTCTATATTATTTAAATATTCTTCTGTTATTTTTTTACTACGTTTTTTATTATATTCATTAATAATTTCTTGGTCTTTAACAGAAAATGGTTTTTCTTTATCCATATTTATGCCTCCTACTTAACCTAATATTTAAAATACAGTCATAACAAATTGCTTTACTATTTTTATCTCTTAAAAAATATTTTCTTGTTTTTATATCATTAGTATTAAAGAATAAATAATCTAATTTATTTTGTTTACATGTTCAACAAAAATACTTTTTCATAATAGTTCTTTCTAATATATTCTGTTGCTTGTAGCATAAAGAATATATATTTTTATTTTTATATTATTAATACTATTCGTTTTATTCATTCCAGAAATTCTGGGCTCAAAAATAAAAAATAAAACCAACACTTGCTCACTTGATAGTGGCAAGGTTGGTTAAATAAAGAATAGAATTAATACAATAGGTCCCTACAACAGGTCTATATATACTAGTTTCCAATTCGCTCCCACCCCAAGAATTACCATTAATGGTTAGTATATTTTATTAGGTATCACTCCACTTTTTATTTATCCATGCAACTCCACATGTTCTAGCTACTATTTTTAACAACTGTGTTGTAGTTCACTTTTTTAGTTCCCTAACACGTGTTGATAATAGTGTTAAAGAGAGTTATTAATTATTAACTTTCTCCTACTTGGTCACTGCGTGTAGTAGATATTTAAAGGATGTTAATAATAAAAATTTTAAAATTTTACAATTACAAAAAAAAGACAAGATTATTTCTTGTCTTTTTCCTTTGATAATAATTTTTTAAATTTATATTTTTTAAAATACGTCGAATATAAATTTAAGGGTAAAAGAGAATTTAATTTGTCTATCATCATTTTTAAATGGTAATCTTGAAAAGAATTTATTTATCTAGTAATTCATCTTCCTACTTTTTTGGGAACCTCCTTTTTTTTTAAGTATTAATAATTTTTTTTGTATATTTTTCAATAAAAAAATCACTAATATCACTATTAGTTGCGTTATCTTTTATACAAATTTTATAAAAAATTATAGTTAAGGTAGTTGTATTATTAAATACTTCATTTACTTCTTTTTCAATTTCTTTTGTTAATTTTTTATTTATTGTTATTAGTGGAATTTTAATTTTATGATGTGTATCATAAAATTCTTTTATTAATGTTTCTAAATCCATATTTTTTGTTTTATTAAATTCATTAGCAATTTTTTCATTAGTCAAAAATGTAATAAATTTTTGATCTAGAAACCCATTGACTGTTGTATAAAAATATATAATTTTTTCTATTAAAGTTTTGAATATATATTCACAAAAAACTTTAGCATATTCAGTGGGATCTGGTAAATAATTAGTTAGATATTTTTAACATATTATTGTTCCTTTCAAAATCATTAAATTTTATGTATATAAAATTTCAATACTTATTATATTTAACACTTTTTAATGTTAACAATTAAATATTATTTTATATTATATAAAATTACAATTGTTAATAAGTGATTGAACATTAAATTTAGTTATTAAGAAGTTAATATATTTTCATTATCATTAAATTAATTTTTATTTTAAAAAGTGATAATCTTTTTATATAAAATAAGAGGTAATTTATTAAAATATGTAATTGTTATTATGAAAATTGTATTTGAAATTTCTGCAAAAAATAAGATTACGATTAAAAACACAAAAATTCCTAAAATTTATATAGTAAATTTTTGAAGTATAGTTTAATTATTAATTATACTTTTGGTTAGTTAGTATTTTATATATTTTAAATTTTATTATTTTCTATTATATAATGTTTAAGTATAAAAATAAGACAGTTAAGAATAAATAATTATTTAATTATTATTGTATTGTATTACTTTACTAAAAGTAATATTAATTTTTAAAATTATATATAGTATTTTATATTTAATAATTAGGTAGTTTAGTTTTTCTTAATTATGTTTTTATATAGAAAAAACCATTATCAATATATAATATCTTTATCTTTAAGATTATTATTGTCTTGATATATTATATTAGGTATAATATAAAAGACTATAAAAATTATAAGAGATTTTATTTTATATAAATTTAATTTATTATTAATATAATAGGGGTGATTATGTGGAGAAAGATAAAGATATTATGAACATTATTAAAAAAGCATTATCAGAAAGTATTTTATCTGTACCAGGTGTTGCCAATATTTATGAAAAAGATAATAATTATGGAATTAAAGTTAACAAGTCTGATTTAGGTTGAATTATTGATATTAATATAGTTTGTTTTTTTAATAATAATATTTGAAATATTATGAATCAAACTCAGAAAAATTTAAAATATATTGTTGAAAAGATTATTAAACATCAAGACTATATAGTACTTAACATTTTTGTTCATGATTTAATTGAAGAATAAAAGAAAATATAAGGTGAAATTAAATGAAAAAAATTGATATTAAAACCTTAAAAGTTATGCTTATTAGCGGTGCTAATAATCTTTATAATCATCATTTTGAAGTTGATAAATTAAATGTTTTCCCAGTACCTGATGGTGATACTGGAACAAATATGAATTTAACAATGATGAATGGTATAAAAGAATTAAATGGCAAAGAATATTATAGTTTAAAAACATTTGCTACTACTTTTTCTCGTGGTTTAATGATGGGTGCGCGTGGTAATTCTGGAGTTATTTTATCTCAAATTTTTCGTGGTTTTTTTCAAACTATAAAAACAAAAGATTTAAAAAATGATTTCATTAGTAATAAGGATTTATTAAAATCTTGAAAAAGTGCGCAAGATTATGCATATCGTGCAGTTATGAAACCAGTAGAAGGTACTATTCTTACTATTATTAAAGATGGTGCTAAGTATATTAATGAATTAGAAATAACAGGCAAAGATTCGCTTTATATTTTTGAAAAATTACTAGAAGGAATGAATGAATCATTAAAAAGAACACCTGATTTATTGCCAATTTTAAAAAAAGTAGGAGTTGTTGATTCGGGTGGTGCTGGTTTAGTTTATATTGTTGAAGGTATGGTGTATGGTTTAAAGCACGGTAAAGCTATTTCGCCAAAGAAAAAATTAGAACAACAAGATACAGCAAAATTTGACCTGGTTTTAAATCAAGAAAACTTTGGTTATTGTTCAGAAGTTATTGTAAAACTAAATAAAGTTAGTAAGTTAGATTTTAATTTAAGCAAAACACGAACTGATTTAGAAACAATGGATGGTCAATCAATAGTTTTAGTAGATGATGAAGATTTAATCAAAGTTCATATTCATACTTTAAAACCAGGTCAAATTTTAAATTATTTTCAGAAATTTGGTGAAATTTTAAAAGTAAAAATTGAAAATATGACCGAACAGGCAAAAGCACATACACAAACTATTAAACCAATTCGTAAATTAAATAATAAATTTGCTTTAATTGCTGCTGTTCCTGGCAGAGGAATTGAAACCTTTTTTAGAGATGAATTAAAGGTTAACAATATTATTATGTATTCAAAAAGAATTAATCCATCAACAGATGACTTTTTAAAGGCAATTGAAATTGTCGATGCAAAAAATGTCTTTATTTTGCCAAATGATAGTAATTTATTTTTAGTAGCAGAACAAGCAAGAAAATTAGAAAAAAAATCAAAAGTTTTTGTATTACCTGCTAAAAATATTGCTCAAGGTATGCGTGCTGCTTTAAATTTCAATCCTGAATTAAGTGCAAAAGAAAATAATAAAAATATGTGAAGTGAAATTAAATATGCTGCTTTTGGTTATGTAACAGTTGCTGATCGTGATGTTGAAATAGATGGTATTAAAATTGGAAAAAAACACTTTTTTTCTGCTGTTAGTTTTCGTAATAAAGATGGTAAAGAAAAAATTATTGCTTCAAATGAAAATTTATTTAATGTAATTAAAGTATTGTTTACTAAATTAATTTGAGATGGTGCAGAAATAATTACTATTTTTAAAGGTAAAGGTTATTCAAAAGATCAAATTAATTTTATGAAAAAAATTTTAGATGAAGATTATGATATTGAATATGAAATTGTTGATGGTGATCAAGAAGTTTATAACTTTCTTTTCGTGGTGGAATAATACTATGTTATAATATTGTAGACTCTATTCAAATAGTTAGAAAGGAGAAGATTATGACTAATTTATTATTATCCTCAGTTAATCCAAATGATCCAAAGACTTGATCAACTAGTTTAATTGTTTTAGCAAGCTTAGTAGCTATTGTTGGTGTAATTTTGTTTGTTGTTACTATGATTTGATTTTTCACTTGAATTAAGTATTCTTGATTCCATCGCGAAAATAGTGCTAATTTAACTGGTGGCGAGTTATCTCAAAAATATTTAAAAACATACGGTATTAATGCAAAAAGAATAAAATTTAAGGGATTTGGTAATATTAATAGTATTACTGTTGAACCTAGGTTTTTTTATTTAAGTCCCTATTTATTTAATAATGGTAATTTTACTTTAAGACTATTACCATGAACTTATCACCGTCGTTCTATTTATACTTTAGCAATGGCAATGGAAAGTACTTGGGCAGTAAGTAGTTCAAATAGTAGTCGTTTTAATACTTTTTGATGAGATTTTTCTCGTAAAATAACATTATTTTTTGTTTTAATTCCTTTTGCACTTGCTATTCTATTTGCTCTTTCACCCGCTAATTCTTGAATTACTTTATCAGCAGCGAGCGCCAATATACTTTCAATTGTTTTATCAATTTTAGGTAGTATTTTATTAATTCTTTTTTCTTCAATGCAAATGATTTTTTATGCTAAATCAAGAAAAGAAATTTGTCAAAATCTTGTTGGTATTTTAAATGAAAAAGAAATACGTGCTATTAGTTGAATTTTCCAAATTAAGTTTATTTATTACTTGATTCGTATGATTTATGAAATATTACAACTTATTTTACGTATTGTGATGTACACACAGCAAAATGAGAAATAATAAAAATTTGTACCTAAATTATAGGTACAAATTTTAAATTTAAAATTATATTAAGTTTTATTGATAAAACATTATTTTCAAAACTTTTATAAAATATAAGTTTTAAAGTTTTGTTTTTTTAATTTTACATTTAATTACTAAACTAATATTTTTCATTTTCATTTATTATTGTATATTTAAAATTTAAAAATATAAAAAAAGGTTTTAAATGTTAACTATGAGAGAGAAAAAAGAATATTTTAAGTTAAAGAGAATACTGAATGCAAAGTAAGTCTGCTATTAATATATATTCAGAAATTAATAAATTAAAAATAGTTTTATTACTTGCTAAAATTTTTATCAGAAATGGTATTGGAGTATTTTATATTAAAAAGTTTGTTGTAATGAGTATTATCCAAGATAAAAAAATATGTTCTTACTTAATCAATCAAATTTTGAAAGAATGGAATTCTAAAAAAGAATATATTATTTCACTAGAAAAATATTTAAAACAACTTTCAGTTCAATAATTTATTAACAAAATAATTACTTGCTGTTAATAAATTTGAGTTAAAAATTAAATATAATAATACATATCCATGTTTATGAAATTACTAATTCTGAATTGTCATGTGGTCAGAGTGTTGCCCATATTGTATATTAATGTTAAATTAAATAAAGATATTAGGAACTGAAAGGAAGAAAAGATATCATGGCTATTAATTTAAAAGGCAGAAATTTTATTTGTTTATTAGATTTTACTTCAGAAGAAATTTATTACTTATTAGAATTAGCTGCTACTTTAAAAATTGCAAAACAAAAAGGAATAGAAAAACAGCCATTAAAAGGCTATAGTGTTGCTTTATTATATCGAAAAGATTCATTAAGAACAAGAAGCGCGTTTGAAGTGGGAATGTTTAGTAATCTGTGTGACTTACAAAAATAACTATGTTTAATTAATTCTAGTAAATATAATTTATATATCTAGAAAGAGTGAGTTACAGATGGCTAAAAAAGATAATCTTAATAACAATGATCCAATATCAAAAGCAGTAGATTTATTATTAGAAAATACTGAGGATTTAACAACAGTTTTTAAAGAGGGAGGCTTATATAAAGAATTAACTAAACGATTGGTAGAAAAAATGTTGAATTCTGAGATGCAAAATTATTTAGGACACGAAAGAAATCAACGCAGTAATAATGACAATGTTCGTAATGGTACAACATCAAAAAAATTAATAACTCAACAAGGTAAAATTGAAATTGATGTACCAAGAGATCGTAATAGTAATTTTGAACCAGTAATAATCACAAAAAGACAGAGAAGATTTGATGGTTTTGATCAACAAGTTCTTTCACTATATGCAAAAGGTATGACTTTATCAGATATTAGAATGCAGTTGCAAGAGTTATATGATGGCGCAGATATTAGCGAAAGCGTAATTAGTCAAATTACTGATGATGTCATTGATGATGTCAAAGCATGGCAAAATCGTCCATTAGATAGTGTTTATCCAATCATTTATTTTGATTGTATCGTAGTTAAAGTACGTCAGGATAAACGTATTATTAACAAATCAGTTTATATAGCTTTAGGAGTTGATTTAGAAGGTAAAAAAGATGTTTTAGGTTTATGAATTAGTGAAAATGAAGGTGCTAAATTCTGATTAAATAATTTTACAGAAATGAAAAATCGAGGCTTAAATGATATTCTTATTGCTTGTAGTGATAATTTAACAGGCATGTCAGAGGCAATACAATCAGTTTATCCTAAAACTGAACATCAATTATGCATAGTTCATCAAATTAGAAATAGCTTAAAATATGTTTCATACAAACATCGAAAGTCTCTAGTTATCGATTTAAAGCCAATTTATACAGCATGTAGTGAAGAACAAGCAATGCAAGCTTTAGAATCATTTGAAAGTAAATGAAATAAACAATATCCACAAATTGCTAAATCTTGATATAAAAATTGAGAAAATTTAATGGTTTTTATTAGTTATCCAGCAGAAATTAAAAGGGTAATTTATACTACAAATGCTATTGAATCTGTTAATAGCCAATTACGAAAAGTTATTAGAAATAAAAAAGTTTTTCCTAATGATATGGCAGTTTTTAAAATTTTTTACTTAGCAATTGAAAATATCACAAAAAAATGAACATTGCCCATTCAAAATTGAAATACAGCAATTGCTCATTTTATGATAAAATTTGAAGACAGAATTAATCTGAACTAGTACTTTGTAAAACAAAGAAACACAGATTACTAAAAAGCCTCCATTTTATGATAAAATTTGAAGACAGAATTAATCTGAACTAGTACTTTGTAAAACAAAGAAACACAGATTACTAAAAAGCCTCTTTGAAGTTGCTCCTTGTGATTTAGGAATGCATTCAACATATTTTGATCCAACTAGTAGTAAATTAGGAGTTAAAGAATTAATTATTGATACCGCTAAATTTCTTGGTAGAATTTATAATGGTATTCAATTTCGTGGATATAAACAAACTGATGTTGAAGAATTAGCTGAAAATCCCGGTGTTCCGATATGAAATGGCTTAACTGACTTATATCATCAACACAAATGCTAGCTGATATTATAACAATTCAAGAGTGTAAAAAAATAAAGATGTTAAAGGTATTAAATTTGTTTATTTTGGAGATGCTCGTTTTAATATGGCTAATAGTTATATGATTATTAGTGCAAAATTAGGAATGAATTTAGTAATCTGTACTAATAAAAATTTATGACCATATCCTCAAGTATTAAAACAATGTCAAGAAATTGCTCAAGAAACGGGTGGTTCTATTATTTTAACAGAAGATTATAAAACAGCAAGTAAAGATGCTGATGTAGTTGCTACTGATGTTTGAACATATGTATGTGAAGATAACTATTAAAATGATTTGTTCATCAATATCACCTAATTTTTTTAAAAGATATTCATATCTTTTCTTAAAATCTTCACTATCAATATCTCTATCTTTGTAAATTATTTTTTTCAATTTTTTTATTTTATACAACGTTTTTGGAGAATATATTTCTCCATGCATACATAGAAAACATTTCATTATTTTATTTCCTTATTTTTAATTTGATTAACAATTTCACTTAATATTTTTAATACTTTATATTCATTTTTTAATTCTTTAATAATAAATATTAAAAATATTATTAGTGTTATAGATGTTATTAATATTGGTACTATCAATAAAATTTTTCATAATATCATTTTTTTACTCTTTTCATTTTTTAAATCATTTAACATTGATTGAACAAAATGCACGATTTTTAGGAATATTTAAAGTATTAAAAATTTGACCAGTTACAATAATTTCATCGTTTTTGTTTAATAAAATACATCGATTATAAAATTTTGGGTTGTTAAAAATTAAAGTAACATAGTTTAATCCATTTCATTGACCACGAACACTATAATATAATCCTTTATTACCTTTTTCGTAACATTTTGCTTCAATAGTGTTACTCAGTTTTACTGTTAATTTGACATAATTGGCTTTATCTTTCATTTTTATAATTCCTTAAATAGTATTGAATATGCTTATATGCATCATGTTCATGTTTTGTAAATTTTATATTTCCTTTATAATTTTCTATTTTAGTTTTATTTTTTGGTTCGCTTTCTTGAAAATCTCAATTCATAACGTCTTCTACTAATACCATTAATGCACCAATAATTTTAGGAGTTGCTAATGGATTAGTTAATAATTGTTTTGAATTTAAAAAGAAATTTTCTACAATAACTAGTATTTTTTTATTGTCAGAATGTTTTTTAATTAATAAAAAGTATTTTTTATACAAATTTTTACTTTCTAAAACTGTTTTAGTTTTGAATCTTTCATTAAAAACAATATTATTAGTTTCATTTGAATATATAACAATTCCATTATTACCAATTCCAGCGGGGTCAATTCCAATAATTAAGTCATATTGCATTATTCAAGAGGCTTTTTAGTAATCTGTGTTTCTTTGTTTTACAAAGTACTAGTTCAGATTAATTCTGTCTTCAAATTTTATCATAAAATGAGCAATTGCTGTATTTCAATTTTGAATAGGCAATGTTCATTTTTTTGTGATATTTTCAATTGCTAAGTAAAAAATTTTAAAAACTGCCATATCATTAGGAAAAACTTTTTTATTTCTAATAACTTTTCGTAATTGGCTATTAACAGATTCAATAGCATTTGTAGTATAAATTACCCTTTTAATTTCTGCTGGATAACTAATAAAAACCATTAAATTTTCTCAATTTTTATATCAAGATTTAGCAATTTGTGGATATTGTTTATTTCATTTACTTTCAAATGATTCTAAAGCTTGCATTGCTTGTTCTTCACTACATGCTGTATAAATTGGCTTTAAATCGATAACTAGAGACTTTCGATGTTTGTATGAAACATATTTTAAGCTATTTCTAATTTGATGAACTATGCATAATTGATGTTCAGTTTTAGGATAAACTGATTGTATTGCCTCTGACATGCCTGTTAAATTATCACTACAAGCAATAAGAATATCATTTAAGCCTCGATTTTTCATTTCTGTAAAATTATTTAATCAGAATTTAGCACCTTCATTTTCACTAATTCATAAACCTAAAACATCTTTTTTACCTTCTAAATCAACTCCTAAAGCTATATAAACTGATTTGTTAATAATACGTTTATCCTGACGTACTTTAACTACGATACAATCAAAATAAATGATTGGATAAACACTATCTAATGGACGATTTTGCCATGCTTTGACATCATCAATGACATCATCAGTAATTTGACTAATTACGCTTTCGCTAATATCTGCGCCATCATATAACTCTTGCAACTGCATTCTAATATCTGATAAAGTCATACCTTTTGCATATAGTGAAAGAACTTGTTGATCAAAACCATCAAATCTTCTCTGTCTTTTTGTGATTATTACTGGTTCAAAATTACTATTACGATCTCTTGGTACATCAATTTCAATTTTACCTTGTTGAGTTATTAATTTTTTTGATGTTGTACCATTACGAACATTGTCATTATTACTGCGTTGATTTCTTTCGTGTCCTAAATAATTTTGCATCTCAGAATTCAACATTTTTTCTACCAATCGTTTAGTTAATTCTTTATATAAGCCTCCCTCTTTAAAAACTGTTGTTAAATCCTCAGTATTTTCTAATAATAAATCTACTGCTTTTGATATTGGATCATTGTTATTAAGATTATCTTTTTTAGCCATCTGTAACTCACTCTTTCTAGATATATAAATTATATTTACTAGAATTAATTAAACATAGTTATTTTTGTAAGTCACACAGATTACTAAACATTCCCTTATTCAAAGTCACCATTTTGAATTTTTTCTTGTAATTTCATTATTAATTTAAGTTTTCAATTAGTAATATCAATTTTAATTACATCACTAATATCATCTTTAAGTAATTCCATAAATTCATTTTCAAGATAATTAATTAAATTTTCCTTATATTGATTAATTACTTTTTGTTTAAACTCTTCTCTTAATTTTTCTATATTATATAAATGTTCTTTTGTTATTTCTTGATTACGTTTTTTATTATATTCATTAATATTTTCTTGGTCTTTATAAGAAAATGGTTTTTGTTTATCCATATTTATAACTCCTACTTAACTTCTAATAACTGTTTTAATAATTTCTAAATCACAATTACATCAACAATATTTACATTCTTCAATAAATTCTTTATTACCACAAACTAAATTATCTTTTTTTAAATCATCAATCAGTTTAATTAGTCCTATTTTAAATTCAATATCATTACTATCCGGTATGCAAATCGTTCCTCTTTTAGTTAAATATTCTTTATCCATATTTATAGCTCCTACTTAACCTAATATTTAAAATACAGTCATAACAAATTGCTTTACTATTTTTATCTCTTAAAAAATATTTTCTTGCTTTTATATCATTAGTATTAAAGAATAAATAATCTAATTTATTTTGTTTACATGTTCAACAAAAATACTTTTTCATTATGAGTTGAAATTTCCTTATAAGAAGTAACTATATAATTAATTGGTAAATCATCATGTTTATATGGATTATTTATTTTAAAGCCTTTTCTGTTTTCTTCTCATGTAATGTTATATTTAAAACAAGGATTAGTAATTTTAGTTTTGTTATCTGTTATTTCACCCATAAATCAACTATTATGCTGTTCATAAAATGTTAATGGTTCAAGTTTTATATCATTAAGATAATATTCTTTGGGTGTTTCTTGTTTATTAACAGTTATTTTTTGGTCTTTAATATATGGTTCTAATAATTTTATTAATTCATTACCACTTAATTCTCTTTTAATATTTTCTAAATTAAAAACTCAATATGTGTAACTGTTATCAACAATAAAAGAATTATTTTTAATCATTCATTTTGGAAGCGATAATTTATATTCAACATAATCAATAAGAATAGATTGTGGTTTATCTTTAACAATTTGTTCTTTTTTAAATTCTATTTGCATAATAATCCTTTCCTAATATGTTCTGTTGCTTCTAGCATAAAGAACATATATTTTGATTTTTAAATTATTAATAATACTACTATTCGTTTTATTCATTCCAGAAATTCTGGGCGAGAAAATAAAAAATAAAACCAACACTTGCTCACTGGGGAGTGGCAAGGTTGGTTAAATAAAGAATAATAGTTGGTTCCCCCAAGGGTCTATATATACTAGTTTCCAATTCGCTCCCACCCCAAGAATTACCATTACTGGTTAGTATATTTTATTAGGCATCATCTACTTTTTATTTATTCATGCAAGTCCACATGTTCTAGCTACTATTTTTAACAACTGTGTTGTAGTTCACTATTTTAATTCCCTAACACGTGTTGATAATAGCGTTAAAGAGGTTTATTAAAAATTTTAAAATTTTACAATTACAAAAAAAGACAAGATTATTTCTTGTCTTTTTCCTTGATAATAATTTTAATTTAACTTACAAAATGTATCTTTTATTTTTTTTAAAATACGTCGAATATTAAATTTAAGGGTTAAAGAGAGTAATTTTGTCTAATTTTTCATTATTTTTCAAATAATTCATTTTTGGAAATAAGTTACTAATATAATAATTAATTATTTCGTAAATTTGACAACCGCCCCTTTATCAATTATTCAGATTTGTATAAGTGTTTTATCTGCAATAGGTGTTTTAGGAACTTTAAGTTTTACTATATATTTTCAAATAAAAAATAAAAAAGATAATAAATATTTAGATATAGCAAGATTACTAGATTATGCATTTGAAAAATATAAAATTTTTGAATATAAATATTTTGAAAAAATAAATATTGAACAAAAGAATTGAAAATTATAGATAATGAAACCAAATGAATACAAGGTTTTAAAGATATTGAAATAAGAAATAATTCTAAAGAGTTATTAAACCAATTTATAGAACATTATAGTAATTATTTATATGAAATATCTTTTTTAATATCAAGGTATGAAATTACAGATTTTTTCTATTGTCATTATTGTAAAAATAAATATAAACAAGAAGAATGATTTATTTTTTTAAAAAATTTAAAATCAGGAGAACAATGAGTATGAAATTTAAGTAAGCTACTTGCTACTTAGCCCTTTTTACTAGACCATTAATTTAAAAAAACTTGAATGTATTCGAAAAACAATTGTGTTATACAATTAACACTAATTTTGACATGAAAGGATTTTTAATAATGGATAAAATTAAACAAATAGCATTAGTAATTAACAAGTTAAATATCAAACAAAAAATTCAAATTATTGATGATAGCAAAAACCAATATTCAATTAGATATCTTTGCCAACATCTTCAACTAAACCGATCAACATATTATTTTGTAAAAAACAAACAAAACCCTATTAAAAAAGAAAAAAATCAAATTAGTAATTGTACACATAAATATCAAGAATTATGCCAACTTTTACTTGAATTTCATTTTACAAGAAAAGGACAAATTTATGGCTATTTACGAATTTTTTCAGCATTTAAAGAATGATTAAAACAATACAAACATATTATTTTAAATCTAGAATTATCAACAAAACAAATGCGAAAAATTATGAAAGATCACAATCTTCAAGGATTAAAACAAACTAAAAATAACTATCCTAAAAACAAAAAAAATCCAAATAAGTGAATACCTACAATGGATAAAGTAAACAAAGATTATAAAAGTACAACCTCTTCAAATCAAATTTGATCAATGGACACTAAACAAATAAATACTAAAGAAGGTTGATTATATCTTTTTGTAATTATTGATTTTTATTCAAATAATATTGTAAGCTATAATACATGTTCAAACAAATCCTATCAAGATTTAATCCTTCCTGCACTTGAAAAAATAAATCAACAATTCTCTTGAAACCAAGTAAAAAACGTTATTTTACACTCAGATAACGCCAACGAATTTTATTGTCAAGACATCACAAATTGAGCTGCTGATAAGCAAATAATTTTAAGCAAAAAACAACCTTATGATATTGGTGGCAATGTAATATCTGAAAACTGATTTTCTCATTTATCTCAAGAATGACTACCTAAAGGTTCAAATCAATATTTTTCTCTCAATGAAGCTATAAATGATGTAAACCAATATATTATGTTTTATAATTACGAAAGAATACATTCTAAATTTCTAAAACCACCAATTTCACAAATAAAAATTTAAAACTGTCTATCCAAAAGTGGTCCAGTATTTAGGGCTAACCAGCGTTTTTTATGACAAAAGTATTAAAAAAAATTTATCAACATTAAATTGTCCAAAATGTTTTAAAGAAGAATTAGAACAGCAATTAAAAGATATTACTTAACTGTTATTTTTTATATAAATGTTTTTTTGCAATAATAAATCAAAAATCGATTATAGAAAGATATTACATATATCAATTATGTTATACTATTTTTATAAGTTATTTTGTGGAGAATGTTAAGAGGTGATGTTCTTATGATTAAAAATGGCATTAAAATATCAAAATCTCAATCTCGTGGTGATGAAGTTGGGTTACTTTTTTTCTTATTAGTAATCTTCTTTTTTCTAATAGTTAGTTTAACTAGATTTTCAATAATTGGTAAAGTACTTGATGATTTTCTTTTTTCTTTTTTATTTGGATGAATGAAATATGCTGTTTATTTCTTTCTTTTTTTAATGATTATTCCTTTAGCTTTTGGTTATCGCATGCAATTTAAATTGAAGTATATTTTTGTTTATTTTTTATTTTTAGTGATTAGTTGTTGGACAACACAAACTTTAACTTTAATAATTTTAGGAAAGAATAATTTATGAACTAGTTATTATAATTTAAACCTATTAAATATTAGTGAAATATACGTTAAAACATGATGAAATACAAATGCTATAAATAATTATCTAGGTTTTTTTGCTTCACCAATTTCTTTTAAAGATTTTAGTGTTGAAACCTTTTTTCCAGCATATGCTACTGGTGGCATTATTAGTAATGTTTTAATAGGTATTTTTAATTATGGTTTTTTTGTTACTAATTTAATTGCAAACTTTATTAGTATTTTTTCTTTAACTTGTTTATTTATTTTTAATAAACCTTTTATTTTCTTTAGCAAAATGAAACAAATTATTAAACAAATTATTATTAATAATAAAAATAAAAAGCAAAAAAATAAAATAAATACTGATTTAAAACAAAAACATATTAAGTTAAAAAAAGAAAAATTATTAATTGATAAACAAGTTAAAAAATCTTTTAGAAAAGAAAATAGTTTCAATAAGGAATCAAAGAAAGAACCACCTATATCACCAGTAAAAAAAGCAGAAATAAAACAAAATGAAATAAAACAAAATGATAATAGTGACATTATCAATAAACCTTCTTCACCTATTGTTTATTTTAATGAAAATAGTTATTTAACTCCTTTTGGTAAAATTGACCCTGAAAAACAAAAAGATGTAATGAGTAATAGCAAAGGTACTCTGGTAGTTAAAAAAAGTTTAGAAGATAGTATTTTAAATCGTGAAATTCTTAATGATAACGAAACTATTATTAATAACGAATCATAAGTAATTAATAATGAATAAAATTAAGAGTTTACTTTAGGATAAAACATTATATTAATGTTAAAATCAAAGTATCTTTTAATTTGTTAATAAATTTAGGTGAACTAATGGCAGAAAAATCTTTACTACAAATGAAAATTAAACTTTTACCTAATATTGCTGGATGTTATTTATTTAAAGATATACATAATAATTTGATTTATGTTGGTAAAGCTAATTCATTAAAAAAACGAGTAACTTCATATTTAAATAAAGCCAGTAATTTTAAAACAATGTTATTAGTTAATGATATTCATGATGTTGAATACATTACGACATCTAATGAAAAAGAGGCTTTAATTTTAGAACAAACATTGATTAAAAAACATCATCCTAAATATAATATTTTGTTAGCAGATGATAAAAAATATCCTTATATTCAAATCACTAATAATCGTGATCCACAATATCGTTATGTACGTAGTGCTACTAAAAAAGAGGGACATTATTATGGACCATTTCCCGATGGTACTGGTGCGCGTGAAATTTTAAAGTTATTGGAACGAATTTTTCCATTACGAAAATGTGCTGGTAATCTTGGTAAACCTTGTTTATATTATCATTTACAGCAATGTTCTGGCGCTTGTTTTAAATCAGTACCTATTACTTATTATGAAGATATGATTAGTAAAATTGATCAATTTTTCAAAGGGAATGTTACTGCTGTTAAAAAAATATTAATTAATAATATGAATATTAGTGTTGAAAACTTACAATTTGAAAATGCTAATCGTATTAAAATTTTGTTATCAAAAATAGATTTATTTTTATCACAACAAGTTGTTGAGTTTCAAGATTATGGAAATCGCGATTTTATTAATTTTTTAATTGAAGATGAAATGGTTGTTTTAATTACTTTATTTTATCGTAATGGTAAATTGCAAGCTAAAGATGAACAAATAGTTCAAAATAATTACTTAGAAATTCAAGATTTAATTCGTAATTATTGTCAACAACTATATAGTAAAAATACATTACCAAATGAAATATATTTACCATCAAATATTGATTTAAAACAATTAAAATTATTATTTCCACAAATAAAATTTATTAATCCAATTAAAGGAACAAAAGAACATATTTTAACATTGGCAAAAACCAATGCCATTTATGCATGAAATAATTATTTACAAACTAATCAGTTTAATGCACCGTTAAATATGATGAAAGTATTATCACAATGATTAAAAATTCCTAATTTAAATCATTTAGAGGTTTTTGATGTTTCTAATCTTCAACAAAGTGCTAGTGTTGGTGGTATGATTGTTTATAAGAATGGTAATCCTAGTTTTAATGATTATCGTAAATTTTTATTAGATCCAAAAATTATTGATGATTATCATCGTTTTTGTGAAATGATTTATCGTAGATATCATCACTTAGTTATTAATAAATTGTCACTTCCTGATTTAATTATTGTTGATGGTGGAAAACCACAAATTAGTGCTACATTAGAACAACTAACATTATTAAACTTAACAATTCCTATTATTGGATTAGTTAAAAATAAAAAACATCAAACTGATAAAATTATAAATGATAAAATGCAAATTATTAACATTCCTAAAACTGATGCTTGTTTTTTATTTTTGAGTAAATTACAAGATCAAGTTCATAATTATGCAATTAAATATCATAAAACAAAACGAAGTCAATCAATGATAAATAGTGTTTTATCATCAGTACCAGGAATTGGTTTACAATTACAAAATAAAATATTACAGCAATTTCCAACTTGACAATTATTGCAAAATGCTACAAAAACAGAACTTTCATCATTAGTTAAATCAAAAGTAATTTTAGAAAAACTATGAAAAGAATTACATAGTTTTGAATAATATATTATTAAGAAATAAATAATAATGTAAATAAGATATTTATTTAAGTTACTAATGTAAAAATATGAAAAATTAGATAAAAAATATCTTAATGTTTTAAGATATTGAAAATTTTAAGGTGTTGCTTTCGTTTGTGAAAGAATTTTGCATTTGTAAATCGATACTACTAATATGTTCTCAACTTTCAATACTATTTTTATCTTTTGGCATATAATAGTCAATAATTTTTTTCTATTTTCACTGGCATTTTTATTAATTTCTTTTTTTTTCAATTAGATTTCAATTTGGAGATGAAGGAATTAATTGTTTTATAAATAGTTTATTTTTATAAGTTAATTGATGTTCTTTTTTAGTAGTTAAAGTATTTTTTGATTGTAATAACATACAAGCATGATTTCATGCCGAATTTCCTGAATTATCTTTATAATCAATATCAACTGGTCATTCATTTATTAAATAAGTTACTAATTTTTGTCAATCATTTAATACTGCTATATGTAATAATGAATAATTTTCTTTTCCAAACTTGATAATATTAATAAAATCTTTTTTTTTAGAGAATGATTATTAAGTTCTGAATTAATATTTTTAAGTTTTTGATTTAAATTATGTTCATAGTTATCAATCATTTCAATAATTTCTTCTTGATTATTTTTTCAAATTTCATTATCATTTTGATTATCTTTTATTTCATTAGTTTTTTTTAGTTGTTCATTTAAAACATTATTAATGTTTAGTATCATTTCTTTAGCATTTATTAAATTTATTAAATTTGCTGCTTTTAGTTGATTTAGTTGATTTACTTGCATGATTATCTTTTTTATCTGTCAATGATTATATTTGGTTGCAAATAATAAAGCAGTATTACCATTTACATCTACATCATCAATATTAGCATTATTATGTGCTAATAAAGTTTTAACTATATCCAAATGTCCATTTTTAGCAGCTATCATTAAAGGACTGTAACCAGATTGATCTGAATAATTAACATTAACATTTTTTGTTAGTAAAGTGTTAACTATTTCCAAATAGCCTTTTCAAGTACTTCATATTAAAGCTGTATCACCTTTTTCATTCACATAATTAATATTGGTATTATGTACTATTAAACTATTAACTATATTTAGATAGCCATTTCGCGCGCTTCATATTAAAGCATTATTATTTATTTGATTTGTATGATCAACATTAGCATTATGCGCTATTATAACATTAGATATATCTAAATATCCGTTTCTGGCGGCTTACTTGAAAGCAGTGTAACCTTCTATATTTTCATGATTAATATTAATATTATGTTGCATTATTAAACTATTAACAATATTTAAGTGTCCGTTTCTAACGGCTCATATTAAAGTTGTATCACCATAACGATTTTCATGATTAATATTAGCAAAATTATCGATTAAGAGATTAATGATTTCATGGTGTCCGTTTCTGGCGGCTAAGATTAAAGCGGTTTCATCATTATCTTCATTTATATGATTAACATTGGCATTATGTGTTATTAATACATTAACGATATTTAAGTGTCCATTTTTAGCAGCTAGTGTTAAAGCAGTATTATTAAAATTATTAGAATGATCAATATTAATATTATGTTGCATTATTAAACTATTAACGATATTTAAGTGTCCATTTTTAGCAGCTAGTGTTAAAGCAGTTTCATTACCATTATTTTCATGATTAATATTAGCGTTATTTTCTATTAGTGTATTAACTATTTCAATATGATTATTTTCAGCAGCTAATAATAAAGCAGTATTACCAAATATATTAGCATGATTGATATTAGCACCATTTTCTAGTAAAGTTTTAACTACATCTAGGTGTCCATTTCAGTCGGCTAGTGTTAAAGCACTAAAATTATTTATAGTTAAATAATTAACATCAGCACTATTATTTGTCAGTAAAATTTGAATTGTATCTAAATCACCATTTCAAGCATTATTTATTAATTTTTCATTTAAATCGTCATTCATTTTTTTACTCCTTTAACAATAAAAACCCATTTACTTTGTAAATATTAAAATAAGTAAGCGATAAAATTCTATAATCTTTATAAGATTATTATATTTATTTTTTTTATGATTCAAATATTAACTTTTAAATTAATTAAAAGTTAATAGTTTTTTTATATTTATTTTATAACTGTTTTATTAATAATTAAAATTATTAGATAAATATTTATTTTAAATGTATTATATTAAATTTTGTTTAGAAACTCTTAACTTTAAATTATAAAATTGATTTAGTTATTTTATCGACATTATCTTTAAATAAATAAATATATGATAAAATGAAAATGAAATAAATTGTAGTAAGGAGTTTTTTTCATGGCAAATAAACCAAAAAGCAGTGTTTATAATGAATCATCAATTCAAATTTTAGAAGGTCTAGAAGCAGTTAGAAAAAGACCTGGAATGTATATTGGTTCTACTGATAATCGTGGTCTTCATCATCTAGTTTGAGAAATTGTTGATAATGGTATTGATGAAGCATTAGCTGGCTTTTGTACTAGTATTGTTGTTACTATTAATGTTGATAAGTCAGTTACTGTTGAAGACAATGGTCGTGGTGTTCCAACTGGTATGCATGCTTCAAAAAAAAGTACTCCCGAAGTTATTTATACGGTTTTACATGCTGGTGGAAAATTTGACACTAATAGTTATAAAACCTCGGGTGGTTTACATGGTGTTGGTGCTTCAGTAGTAAATGCTTTAAGTAATTGAATGATTGTTACTATTCATCGTGATAAAAAAATTCATGAAATTAAATTTAAAAATGGTGGTAAGATTGATCAAAGTTTAAAAATGATTGGTAGCACTTATAAAACAGGAACTAGGGTACAATTTTTACCTGATTTTCATCGTGTTTTTCTAGGTTGTGATTGAAATGTTCATTTATTTGAACAACATTTACGTGAAAGTGCTTTTTTAATTAATGATTTAAGTATTCAATTAATTGATAAGAGGACAGGTACTGAAGAAACTTTTCATTATGAAAATGGCTTAGTTGCTTTCATGCAATATTTAAATAAAGATAAAAAAAATTTATCACCAATTGTTAGTTTAAAAGGTAAACAAAATAATATTGATGTTGAAATTGTATTACAATATACTGAAGATTATAGTGAAACGTTAGTAGGGTTTGCCAATAATGTTAAAACTGTTGATGGTGGAAGTCATTTAGTTGGTTTTAAAAGTGGTTTAACGAAAGCTATTAATGAATATGCAAGAAAACAAGAATTATTAAAAGCAAAAGATAAAAATTTAGAAGGTAATGATTTGCGAGAAGGTTTGGTTGCTATTGTTTCATTGCGTATTCCTGAAAATTTAATTCAATATGAAGGTCAAACAAAAGGTAAATTAGGAACGCCCGAAGCAAGAATTGTTGTTGATAATATTGTTAATGAAAGATTTTCATTTTGACTTCACGAAAATAGTGATGCTGCTAAAAAAATTATTGATAAAGCCATTAAGGCTCGTGATATTCGTAATGCTTTAAGAAAAGAACGCGAATCATTGCGTAATAAAAGTAAAGATACGCAAAAATTTTTAGTAGGTAAATTGGTGCCTGCACAAAGTAAAAATCCTAATATTAATGAATTATTTTTAGTGGAAGGAGATTCCGCTGGTGGCAGTGCCAAGTCAGGTCGTGATCGTAAGTTCCAAGCGATATTACCGTTAAAAGGAAAAGTAATTAATGCCGAAAAAACTAAAGTAATTGATCTTTTTAATAATGAGGAAATTAGTATGATTATTAATGCGATTGGTGCTGGTGTTGGTAACGAATTTAGTATTGAAAATTGTAATTATAATAAAGTCATTATTATGACTGATGCCGATACTGATGGTGCCCATATTCAAATTTTATTACTAACTTTTTTCTATCGTTATATGCGAGATTTAATTACTTCGGGTAATATTTATATTGCATTACCGCCTTTATTTAAAATTTCTTTTAAAGAAGAAGAGCAAGAGAAACATTTATATGTTTGAAATGAGTTAGAATTAAAAGATAAAGTTGAAACAATTAAAGGTAAATATGACCTGCAACGTTATAAAGGTTTAGGAGAAATGAATGCTGAACAATTATGAGAAACAACTATGGATCCAAATGTCCGTCAATTAATTAAAATTACTATTGAGGATGCTCTATCAGCAGAAACAGAAATTCAAATATTAATGGGTGATAAACCAGAAAAAAGACGAAAATGAATTGAAGAAAATATTTCTTTTGAAGCTAGTGATTATTAAGAAAAAGGAGTTTATAAGTTATGAATAGTAAAGAAGAGATTCAACAAAATAATGAACAAATTTTATCTTATCCTATTGATGATATTGTTGCAGAACGTTTTGGTCGATATGCCAAATATATTATTTTAGAACGAGCATTGCCCGATGTCCGTGATGGTTTGAAACCAGTTCAACGTCGAATTTTGCATGCTATGAATGATTTGGGTTTAACCAATGATAAAGCATATAAAAAAGCAGCTCGTGTTGTTGGAGAAGTAATTGGTAAATATCATCCTCATGGTGATACAGCGGTTTATGCTGCGATGTGTAGAATGGCACAAGAGTGAAAGGTAGCATGACCATTAGTACAAATGCATGGTAATAAAGGTTCAATTGATGGTGATAATCCTGCTGCGATGCGATATACAGAAGCGCGTTTATCATTAATTTCAGAATTATTATTGAAGGATATTAAGAAAAATACTGTTAGTTTAATTAAAAATTTTGATGAATCAGAAACAGAACCAACAGTTTTACCTGCCTATTTTCCAAATTTATTAGTAAATGGTGCTTCTGGAATTGCTGTTGGAATGGCAACTAATATTCCACCTCATAATTTACAAGAAGTAATTAATGCAATTGTCATGAGAATTAATAATCCACAATGTAATTTAAGCGAATTAATGCGTGTTATTAAGGGTCCTGACTTTCCAACCGGAGGAATTATTCAAGGTATTAAAGGTATTAAAGAAGCTTATCGTTCTGGTAAAGGACGAATTGCAATTCGTGCTAAAACTCATATTAATAATGAAGGTGAAATTCCACAAATAATTATTACCGAAATTCCATTTGAAGTTATTAAACAAGATTTGATTAAAAAAATTGATGATGTTAAAACATTAGCAAAAATTCATGGTATTAAAGAAGTACGTGATGAAACGGATCGTTTTGGTTTACGAATAGTTATTGATTTAGTAGAAGATAGTAAACCTCAAGAAATTTTAAATTATTTATTTAAAAATACCAATTTACAAATTTATTATAACTTTAATTTAGTAGCAATCGCTAACAAAAAACCAGTACAAATGAGTTTAATTAATATGTTAGATTTTTATATTAATCATCAAATTGATGTTGTTACTAAGCGTTCACAATATGACTTAGCACAATTAGAACGAAGATTAGAGATTGTTAATGGTTTAGTTATTGCATTAAGTGAAGTTGATAAAGTAATTAAAATTATTAGAACATCAACTGACCGTATGCAAGCAAAATTAAATTTAATATCAGCTTTTAATTTTACTGATATTCAAGCAGAAGCAATTGTACAATTGCGTTTATATCGTTTAACTGCTACTGATATTCAATCATTAGTTTTAGAAAAAGCAGATATTGAAAGTAAAATTATTGTTTTACAAGAAATTCTTAATAATGAAAATTCACTACGTCAAGTTATTATTACTGAGTTAGAACAAATTAATTCTCATTTTTCTGGATTAAGAAAATCACAAATTCAAGGTGAAATTTCTGAAATTACAATTGATGAAAAAGCAACATTGCGACAAGAAAATGTATTTGTTAGTATTAGTTATGATGGTTGAATTAAGGTAATAAGTAGTAAAGTATTTTTACAAAATCTTGATAATCAAGATTTTGGACGTAAGCCAAATGATGTTATTATTGGTGGAGCAATGTTCAATAATTTTAATAATTTATTATTTTTTACAAATAAAGGTAATTATTTTTTAATACCAATTTTTAAATTAGAAGAAAATAAATGAAAAGATAATGGTATTCATGTTAATACGTTATGTAAACTTGAAGGAAATGAAAAAATTATTAGTATTGCGCAAGTTAATAGTTTTGAACAGCCAAATGTAAATATAGTAGTCGCTACTAGATATGGTTTAATTAAAAGAATGCCACTTTTAGAGTTAGCAACTACTAAATTTAATAAAACCGCCAAATATGTTAAGTTAAAAGAGAACGATAGTGTTATTAGTGTTAATAGTACTACTGGTCATGATTTTATTGTTATTAGTACTCGCAAGGGTATGACTTTAAAATATTTAGAAACAAAAGTTCCATTATTAACTAAAACTGCAACAGGTGTTAAAGCTTTGAAAATTAATTCTGAAGAAGATGAAGTGGTAGGAATGGCTTGTGGTAATAGTAATGATATTTATGCAATGTTAACATCAGTTGGAACAATTAAACGAATGTTATTCAATACTATTGAACAAACTTCACGAACAACAAAAGGCAATAAAGTAATAAAAGTTCCTAAAAGTAAAAGTATTAGTATTATTAAAACCTTCTTATCACCAGCAACATCTTTTATTAATATATTAACGAAAAAAGAAAAATGATTAGTGATTAAAGCAAGTGACATTAATCTTAGCAAGGTAAATGAAGGAACTGGCAAAGTAGTTGCTGATGATATTATTGCTGGTGGTAATAATTTAGTGATTGATTTAAAAACTGATGTTATTGATGCTGATATATCATCAATATCAGAAAATTTTAATACAAAAGAAAGCAACAATGGTATTTAAAATAAACTTTTTTATTGAAAATTATGAACTTTTTTAAAGAATTAGTTTTTTTGAATTTCATAATATAAATTTAAATAATAATTTTAGTTAAGAGTGAATAGGATAGGACTTATATCAATGCTATAATTATTATAGTAGTGATTTAAGGAGGAAGTATAGATGACAAATAATATTATTAAATATCAATCTCTAATTAATGGTGAGTTGTATGAAAATGGTAATTGAATATCAGTTATCAACCCCACTACTAATAAAATAGCAGGTCAAGTTCCTGCCTTAACTAAAGTTGAAATTAAAAAAGTATATGAATCTGCAAAATTTGCTCAAAAAAATTGAGAACAAATGCCTATTTTAAAAAGAATTTCTTTTTTAAATTCTTGAAAACAATTAATTATTCGCGATAAATTAATACTTGCTGAATTAATGACCAATGAAATTGCTAAAGGCACAAAAGCGGCTTGCAGTGAAATTGATAGAACAGTTGAATATATTGAATATACTTTACAAGAAGCATTACGTCTTCATCCTGAATCTTATACAGGTGATAGTTGAGGAAGTATGAACAAATTAGCTATTTTTGAATACGTACCAAAAGGAATTGTTCTTGCTATTTCCCCTTTTAATTATCCGATAAATTTATCAGTCTCTAAAATATTTCCAGCACTTGTGACCGGTAATAGTGTTGTTTTTAAACCCGCAACACAAGGATCATTGGTGGGATTACACTTAGCTAAATTAGCCAAAGAAGTTAACATTCCTAATGGTGTTTTTAATGCTATAAGTGTTAAAGGTAGTGAAATTGGTGATAGTTTAGTTGAAAATGAAGCAATTAACGTTATTTCTTTTACTGGTAGTGCTGTTGTTGGTAATCGTATTTCACAGAAATCTTTAAAAGCTGATTTGATTTTAGAATTAGGAGGTAAAGATCCAGCAATAGTGCTTAATGATGCTGATCTTGAAGATACAGCAACCAAAATCATTAAAGGTGCATTTAGTTATTCAGGACAACGATGTACTGCTATTAAGAGAGTGTTAGTACAAAGAACAATTAGTAGCAAATTAATTCCAATTTTAAAAGAAAAAGTTGAAAAATTAACTGTTGGTTTGCCCACAGATGATTGTGATATTACTCCTGTTATTGATCAACCAACAGTTGATAATGCTAAAAAATTAATTAAAGATGCTTTAGATAAAGGAGCCAATTGTTTAATTGGTAATAAATTTAAAGAAAATTTAATGTGACCAACTATTATTACTGACGTAACAACAAAAATGAATTTAGCATGAGAAGAACCTTTTGCACCATTGTTGCCGATTATTATTTTTGATGAAGTAAAAGAAGCAATTAATATTGCAAATGATTCACAATATGGTTTACAAGCTTCTGTTTTTACTACTAATATTAATAGTGCAATGAGTATTGCTAAATTATTAGAAGTTGGAAGTGTTAATATTAACGATCAGTCACAACGTGGTCCCGATCACTTTTCTTTTGTTGGTGTTAAGGATTCGGGACTTGGCGTACAAGGTATTCGTCCTTCGTTACTTGCTTTTACTAGACCAAAAGGGATTGTCATTAATTGAAAAACAAAAATTTAAAAGAAAAAATAAAACTTATTTTAATAAAAAAATAAGTTTTATTTTTTTATTAAAATAGTGGTAAGATAAAAATGTAATAAATTTTTGTCCTTGTTAATTAGATTTTTATTTTTTTAACATTCTTATATAAAAAGCATAATAAAAATATTACATATCATTGTAACTTTTATTTTAAAAAATAAGTTATTAAAATAGTGCCGAGGATAAAGTACTGTTACATGAAATGCAAAAAATATGGAGGTAAATATGGCAAAACGAAAAATTGTCCTTGTTGGATGTGGAGCTGTTGGTAGTAGTTTTATTTACAGTGCCATTAATCAAGGTTTAGTCCAAGAATATGTATTAATTGATGCTTTTGAAGGTATAGCTGAAGGTAATGCGATTGATTTTGCTGATTGTCAATCAGCTTTAGATCATCCTTTTATTTCAATTAAGGCTGGAAATTATAGTGATTGTAAAGAGCTACTTGCTACTTGCTACTTAGCCCTTTTTACTAGACCATTAATTTAAAAAAACTTGAATGTATTCGAAAAACAATTGTGTTATACAATTAACACTAATTTTGACATGAAAGGATTTTTAATAATGGATAAAATTAAACAAATAGCATTAGTAATTAACAAGTTAAATATCAAACAAAAAATTCAAATTATTGATGATAGCAAAAACCAATATTCAATTAGATATCTTTGCCAACATCTTCAACTAAACCGATCAACATATTATTTTGTAAAAAACAAACAAAACCCTATTAAAAAAGAAAAAAATCAAATTAGTAATTGTACACATAAATATCAAGAATTATGCCAACTTTTACTTGAATTTCATTTTACAAGAAAAGGACAAATTTATGGCTATTTACGAATTTTTTCAGCATTTAAAGAATGATTAAAACAATACAAACATATTATTTTAAATCTAGAATTATCAACAAAACAAATGCGAAAAATTATGAAAGATCACAATCTTCAAGGATTAAAACAAACTAAAAATAACTATCCTAAAAACAAAAAAAATCCAAATAAGTGAATACCTACAATGGATAAAGTAAACAAAGATTATAAAAGTACAACCTCTTCAAATCAAATTTGATCAATGGACACTAAACAAATAAATACTAAAGAAGGTTGATTATATCTTTTTGTAATTATTGATTTTTATTCAAATAATATTGTAAGCTATAATACATGTTCAAACAAATCCTATCAAGATTTAATCCTTCCTGCACTTGAAAAAATAAATCAACAATTCTCTTGAAACCAAGTAAAAAACGTTATTTTACACTCAGATAACGCCAACGAATTTTATTGTCAAGACATCACAAATTGAGCTGCTGATAAGCAAATAATTTTAAGCAAAAAACAACCTTATGATATTGGTGGCAATGTAATATCTGAAAACTGATTTTCTCATTTATCTCAAGAATGACTACCTAAAGGTTCAAATCAATATTTTTCTCTCAATGAAGCTATAAATGATGTAAACCAATATATTATGTTTTATAATTACGAAAGAATACATTCTAAATTTCTAAAACCACCAATTTCACAAATAAAAATTTAAAACTGTCTATCCAAAAGTGGTCCAGTATTTAGGGCTAACCACCACCACCCTGATATTTTTTATTTTTAATATTAGTAACATTTTTTTATATAAGGAAGTTTAAAAATAATTCCTTTATTTAATTGAACTAACTATTTAATTATGCAATAATATTGTATTGTATATAACTCAATTATTATTAAGGAGGCGCACAATGCGTGATGGATTAACTTTAAGATGTGAAGTTTGCAAAGAAGAAAATTATATTGCTGATCGTAATAAAAAAACTAAGCCTGAAAAATTAGAAACAAAAAAACATTGTTCTCGTTGTAATCAACATACACTACATAAAGAAAAGAAATAAGTTTTACTTATTTCTTTTCTTTAATTTGCAGTACAATATACTTAGTTATTAATTAATGATTTATTAAAAGGATTGAATTTAAAATGAAAAATTTAAATAAAAAAGAAATTATTGAAACAATATTAACCAAAAATAAAATAGATGCTATGTTATTTTATTCTCCCGAAAATCGCTTTTGATATAGTGATTTTATTTCAACGTTAGGTTATTTATTGATTAGCAAAAATGACGCAAATTTATTATTAGATGGAAGATATATTACTGAGGGAAAAGAAAATGCCAAAAATGTTAAATGCATTCAATTTAGTAATATTTTTTCTTCATTGAAAGATTTATTAAAATCACAAAAAATTAAAAAAATTGGTTTTGAAGCAGAATATATTACTATTGCTCAATTAGAAAGTTGAAAGCAAGAAATTAAAGATATTGAATTTGTTCCAATTTATGTTAGTTCACTAAGAATGATTAAAGATGAAATCGAAATTGCACGAATTGCAAAAGCGTGTGCTATTGGTGATTTGGCTTTTAATGAAGTTTTAAGCTTTATCCGACCTGGTGTTAGTGAAAAAGATGTTGAAGATATAATATTACGTTCATTTGTTAAAAATGGTGCAACAAAAGCATCATTTGATACTATTGTTGCTTCTGGAGAAAGAGGAGCAATGCCTCATGGTAAAGCTAGTAATAAAAAAATTGGCAATAATGAGTTAATTACTTGTGACTTTGGTTGTGTATATGAAGGTTTTTGTTCAGATATGACTAGAACTTTTGCGATTGGTAAAATTAATCCAAAATTAATTGAAATTCATGAAATAGTTAAGTCAGCACAAATGGCAGGAATTAAGGCTATAAAGCCGGGTATAGCTATTGGTGAAATTGATAAGATTTGTAGAGAATATATTAAAGAAAAGGGTTATGAACAATATTTTACTCATGGTACTGGTCATGGACTTGGTATTGAAATTCATGAATCACCTTGAGTTATTAAAAATGAATCTACTATTTTAGTTCCGGGAATGCTTATTACTGTTGAACCAGGTATTTATATTCCTAATTTAGGTGGTGTTAGAATTGAAGATGATATTTTAGTTACCAAAGATGGTTATCAAATTTTAACAAAATCATCTCGTGAAATTGATATTTGAAAGGAGAAAAAATAAAAATGATTAACGTTAATGATTTTAAACCAGGAATTACTTTTTTACATAATAAAACTGATATTTTAATAGTTATTGAATCAGCACATTCTAAAAGTGGACGTGGACAAGCGCATGTGAAAGTAAAAGCAAAAAATTTAAGAACACAAGCTATTATTAGTATTACTTTTACTGGTGGTGATACAGTTTATCCAGCTATTATTGATAAACGACCAGCAATTTATAGTTATGATGATGGTATGTATTCAGTTTTTATGGATAATGAAGATTATAATGAAATTAGGATTGATCAATCACGCTTATCATGAGAAAAAAAATTTTTAGTTCCTGGTAATGAAGTATCATTAAGGGTTTATAAAAATTTAGAAATATTAGGTATTGATTTACCTCCTTCGGTAGTATTAGCGGTTGTTGATGCTCCACCAGGAGTAAAGGGAAATAGTGTTTCTAACACGACAAAAACAGCTATTTTAGAAACTGGTTTACAATTACAAGTACCAATGTTTATTAATAATGGTGATAAAATTGTAGTAAGTACAGATGAAGGGAAATACAAAACTCGCGCTTAAGAAAGGTGAATATTATGGAAATACTTATTGAAGAAAGTAAAGTTGGAACATTAAAATTATCTTCGTTAGTTATTAAAAAATTTATTTATATGTTATTAATTAATGATAACTATCAATTAACATTAGAAGATGTTGAAGTTCTAATGTTAGAAACAAATGATATTACTGCTATTAATAATAATATTGTTATGCGAATAAAATTAATTGTTAATCCAAATGAAGATTTAGTAAATTTAAAAAATAAAATTAATAATTTAATTTTAAGACGTACTGAATCAGCTTTAAATTTATTTTTATTAAATATTCATATAATATTTATTGCTCAAACTAAGGAAGTAGAAATCAACAATGCAAGAACAAAAGAAGATAACCCAGCATCATAAAAGAATTGGCATGATGGAAGTATTATATCAATATTTCCTTGGAGGCCAATCACAACAAGCGTTTAAACAATTTCTTTTTGAAGAAGAAGGTAAGAGTTTAATTACTGAACAATGTGAGATATTAAATAAAATAATTGATTATGAATATGATTTAATAGATTTAATCAATAATAATTTAAAACAAGGATGAGATTTTGAAAATTTAAAACCAATTGAACAAGCAATTTTAATTTTAGCAGTGTATGAAATTGTCCATAATAAAACAGATAAAAAAATTATTATTAATGAAGCTATTATTATAACTAAAGCTTATTGTCCAAATGATGCTTATAAATACATTAATGGTGTTTTAGATAAAATAAATAATTAATTATAACTAGTATATGATTGAATTTAGTTAATAACTATATTTCTAATATAAATATATTATGTTATTTTAAAGATAGTTTTTTATTTTATAATCCAATATTTTTGTTCAATATAACTATTTTTTTAAAATTAATAGTTAAAAAATAAAAAAATAAAGTATAATATACTTTGTTAAGTATCATTTTTCACCGCAAGTGTAAAGTTTGATAATTTTTTTATTTTCTATGATAAGATATATAAAGATTTATATTTATTTATAAATCATTCAAATTTTATTTTTATATAAATTTCAGCCAATGAATGTTTATAAATGGATATTTCATATAATTTTTATGTTAAAAAGATTTTTTATGCTTGTTATGTTAAAAATGTTGTTTTGCCTATTGATATTTTGAAAAATGAAAGAAATAAATTAGGTGTAAAGAATATTGGTAATATTACTAAGTTAAGAAATAATAATGTTCGTACTAAATGCAAATTAGTTCAAAAAGCATTACATAATTTTTATAATGCAAGAATTTTAAGTTTTTTAACTTTAACTTATCATAAAAATGAAACTGATATTAAAAAAGCAAAACATGATTTACAATTATTCTTTAAACGTTTAAAGCGTTGATGAAATGACCCTAAACGTTCTAAACATTTGGGTGAATTAAGATATTTTTATGTTTATGAATATCAAAAACGTGGTGCAGTTCATTTTCATATATTATTTAATCGTAAAATACCTTATAGTATGATAACTAAATGATGACCACACGTTGGTAATAATAAAGGTATTGATTTAAAAGTTGTACATAAAGGAACAAATGAATTTGTAGTTAAGTATTTAAGTAAATATGTAACAAAAGTACAAGAAAATATTAAATCTTTAAATCAAAAAGATGTTGGTATTCAAGCATATTCTTTTAGTAGAAATTGTAAAAATCCGCTTGTAGTTCGTGGTACTAAAACTTTAAGTTTACAAGAATTAGTATAAGCATGTGAAAAAGCAAAAGAATTTTATTTATTTAAAACTAAACCGAATGAACAAGGTGTTACTCATTTAATTGGTGGAAGTTATGATTATGTTGCTGTTAGTGATTATTTTAAAGATTTTCAATATTATGTTAGTTTAGAAAGTTTGCGATTTAGGTATTGATTAAAAAATAAATTTAATAAAAATGAAGTTTTAGATTTTCTTTATAAAGTTTTTGATAAAAGTAAAATTGAAAAAATATTTTTAAAAAATCGTGTTTTACATTAATTTAAATTTTTTCAAGTAATATATATACTATATTTGTATTTTTTTGTTGTTTTGCTATACTTAATTTATAGTAAGTATTTTTTATTTTTCTTGGCTGGAATTAAAGAATGCTTACTTTTTTTTATTTGTATATTTATTGATATTTTTATAAAATTTAGTAATATATTATTATAAGTTTATATTGTTTTAGATTAGTTTTTAAATGATATTTAACTTATTTGAATTGGTAACAGTTCCAGCCAAGGAATAGTTAAATATTAATATTAAAAACTTTTTATTTATTAAATTAATTTTGTATTTATAATATTTTTAATTTAATTACTTAATTGTTTGCCAATTCAATCTATTATTTTTTTTTATTAAAATTTATAGAAAGGATTAGCAATTTTTATGTTTAAAACTCAATTAGTTAATATTGAAAAAGATAAGATGATACCCGATAAAAATAATCAAGGTAAATTTTTAAATTTTGATGTTTTAACCTTTTTGGAAATTAATAAACAAACGAATATTCCTACTGGTAAAGTAAGGGATAAATGTTATAATCCAACAGTTGTTAATGACTTTTCAAAATATTTACATAAATTAAATTTAAAAGTCGGTAATTATTATAATTTAGTTTTGGATTTATCCGGTACTATTGTAGATATTACTGAATGAAAATAATAATGTATAAACTAAGAATTTAATAAGGGGCTTATATATGGATTATATATTTTTCATTTTAAGCCCCTAATGGATTAGATTATAATTCATATATAAGCTCCTTATATTTTATAAAATAAGGAGTTTTATTTATGCCTATTAATGAATTTGAACAAACTAGTAATTATACTTTAACTAAAATTTTAAGAACTGGAATAAGCCCATTAAGTGCAATGATTGGAATTAGTGCTTATTATGGTCAATATTTAAAAGACCCAGTATTAGGTTCTATTAATTCTTTATTATTTAGTAAAAAGTTAGGAATTGATATATGAAATATTAATCAAAGACCAACTACTAGAAATAAAGTTATTAATAGTTATAAAAAGATATTTTTAGGATTAGGAACAATTGGTTTAGTTAATTATGCTAAGTTTGTTCAGTATGTAGATAAGTTAGTTTTTTTATTAAGAGATGAACCTTGTTTTTGACCACCTTGCCCTAGTGAACCCTCAAGACCAACTTATCCACCCTTTACAACTGTTAAACCAATAATTGATGTACCTTTTGTAGATTGAGATACTTATATATCTTTAAATAGTTTTGCTATAGCAAATGTTATTAGTGGTTTAACTGAATTAATACCTAATAGATTTCAAAATATAAGAAAAATAGCAAATATGGGTACTGGGGGTTGCTTGATTAGTAGTGGTGTTGCTATGAGTATTAATAATAATTTTAATAATTATTTTGCTATTCCTACGATTATTGCCGGAGCAAGTGAGATTATAAATACTTTATTGTTACCGTTAGAAAATACACATAATAATACAGAGTTACAAGAAGTATTTATTGATGAAAGAGCAAGGTTAATTAATGCTAGTGTTAGTGATTATCAAAGTACAAATGATAGTATGGTTGATGTTGATTTAAATGATGATAGTATGTCTGAGATTAATTTAGATAGAGCAAGTTTAAATTGGGATTATTCTTATGCTTATACGTTAGGTGGTGTTTAAAATGGATTTTAAGGAGATTATAAAATATGCTTTATATATTGGTGGGTTTTGTCTTATACTTTGATTTTGTCGTAATTGAATACATGAGGGTATACAGAAATTCAAACATAAAAAACATGTAAAGGAAAAAGAAAATGACCCTGATTGTATTTTTTGTCGTAAAGATTTTGAAAAGAAGAAACGTAAATTAGAAATGGAAAAACAACAAAAAGAATTAGAGAAAGGAGGTGATTAATATGCCCGCTGGATTATCAGCATTATTAAATATGATTGGTGGTGTTGGCCAACAATTATTAAATGCTTTTACTTATATTTTTGGTTGAGTATTTACAACTGGCGATGGTGGTACACTTACAAATTGACCGGTGTTAATTTCAATTGTATTTATGGTATTAGTGTTTATCAAACAATTTGTGGGACATATTATTCATGGAACACATTAGTAATTAGAAAGGAGTAAGTAAATGGTAAAGTTATTTTTTAGTTTGGTTTTTGTTTTACCTTTATTGGGTAGACTTTTACCAGTTGTTAATACTTTGGTACAAACTATTTATATGCAGTATTTAAGTTCTTTTGCTGGATTACATACTGTGACACTTTTTATTAAGTCGTTTTTTTATGATAGTTTATACACTTTACCTTTGCCTATTCTTGCTTTAATAAATGTTAGTTTTGTATTTTATTTAATTTTGGGATTATTTAGATTTACAAGACATTAGGATGTGAAATTATGTTTATACCTTTTATTACAACAGTTATGCATTTATTTGCTTCAATTTTTATGAAGTTTTTTAGTTTTCCACTTGGTGATTTAGGTTTTAATTTAGGTACATTAATGATATTTTTGATTTTGCTTAGATTTGCATTTAGGGTTATTTTACCCGAATTAATGTTACCAGCATTAGATTTAGGACAGAATGTTAAAACTATGGGTCGTGCTTCTGTTAAATTTTATAAAGGTTCATCATGAGTTGGTAAACAACTTGCTGAAAGAAAACGTTTAGATAATAAGGCTAAGTGTATTGAGAATAAAAAAGGGAAGTTTGTAGGTAAATAGTTATGTCTAATTTTGTTCTTAGTATATTGCATTTTATTTTTATATTTTCTAGTAAAGATATTCAAATATTTTTAAATCAACCAAATATTACTAATGAAGTTTATATTTTGTTTAATTTGACTTTTTGATTGGTATTAGGTGTATTTTTTAATTTTATTTATCGTAGTATTAAATTTGTTTTTAGGTCATTGTTTGGGTAGGTGTTAAGTATGAGTGTTTTAGAAATTTACAATAAAATACATCAATGTATAGTTGATTATTGAACTATGTTTATAGGAAGTCCGGTTGATGATTTTACTACTATTTTATGAAATTTAGTAGTTTATGGAACACAGTTTTTTATTGGATTTGTTTTGTTTTATGGTTCATGGTGAATTTTAAAATGTTTATTTGGTAAATAATTATGTGATTTAAGTTTGCAAAATTATTTTTTGTTGTAAATACTTCTGTTCAAGCACCCACTAGTTTAATTGCTTCAAATGACCCTAATGTTGTTAATTATGATATTACAAAAGAAATGGTTAAACACGTTAAGTATAATGATTTTAATGATTGAGCAACAATTCCATGAAATTCTGCTTATTTTGACATTGACCAACCGGATTTAAAATTAGTTAGTGGTGAATATATTGGTAATCAGGGTACTTATATATGTTCTTATTATAGTGATACAGTTGGTGTTCCAAAACAACAGATAAATATGGGGTCTGGCGTTTATACTTTTAATAGAAAACAATTGGATGAATTTTCACGTATTATGTTTAATCATAATTATGTTTCAGAAAAGAATACTAATCATTTGAATTTTGTTAATAACGATAGGAGAATTATAAATTTTCAAACACAGTTAAATTTTGAAATTGATAAACCTTTGAGTTTTTATATTCAAGGATTTATGTTTTATTTTGAATATGAACGTTTTAAAACTTTTACTGCTAATTTTACTTTTAGTTTTTTAGATTATGTTGGTGATACAAAGTATGTTTTTAAAGGTAAGGTTGATAATAATATTTATCAGCAACATTTATATAATTTTGTTACTTTGCCTATTCGTGTACCAAATTTAAAACATTTAACAGTATTTTTTGATGTTCACGGCGATTCATATTCTTATATGTCACCACAGTTAAATCTTGGTCAAGTTAATATTTTTTCAAGTGAAAAAGTTATGCCAGTTCCACCAAATAGTCCTTTT
Source organism: Spiroplasma endosymbiont of Danaus chrysippus (assembly GCF_902809815.1). Lineage (GTDB taxonomy): Bacteria > Bacillota_I > Bacilli_A > Mycoplasmatales > VBWQ01 > Spiroplasma_E. The sequence continues at coordinate 75,411 of NZ_CADDIL010000005.1, forward strand.
AACCCTGAGTATGAGCGTGTTAGTTGATATGATGTTTTTGGTCATTTACGTAATGCTTTTAGATGAGTACTTTATGGTGTTGTTGGTAAGGTTTTACCAGTGGAACCATTAAGAGAATTTTTTACTAAACTTGACGGATTATTGAGACGTATTTTTGATGATACTATTAGTTCTGTTTTAAATGTTGATTTTACTAGTGGTTTAGAACAAGTTTTAACTTTATGAGTATTTTTAAAAGCAGTAGGCTTTTTAGTTGGTTAGGAGTTGAAATAATGCCTTGATATGGTTATTTCTTTTTAGGAATTTTATTATTAATAATACTATATCCATTTTTAATAACTAGAAAAAATATAAAGATATTACAACGTGTAGGTAGTTATATTATTTCAGCACCACCACGTACTGGTAAATCTGCTCTTATTTGTTGTTTAGCACAAAGACATAAAGGTAGAGTAGTAAGCCCTATTCCTATAAAAGTTCGTAATGAATTTAGTCATGGTTTAGTAGGTTATGATGATGTTTTTAAGTTTAATCAATTAAATAGTAATTATGCTTTCAAAGAAAATGATATGCTTGTTTTTGATGAATTAGGTTTAAAAATTAATTCTAATGATTTGTCACCCGAATTTAGAGAAACACAAGAAAGTTTAGGAATGTTTTGTAAATTGATAGGTCATAATTTTAATGGAATTATGTATATGATTGAACAACACCCCGATAGAATACCAAAACAAGCACGTGAAAAAGTAGAGTATATTGTTCAAGTTAAAAGAATGCGTATTTTATTATTTTTAGTTAAGTTTAAACTTAATATTTATACTAATGTTGATGATTATAATAAAATTGTTTTATCTAAAAGACAGACTAAGAAAATAATTAAGCGTGGTGGTTTTCTTCCAAGTTATAGTGGTGAAACTATGACTTTTAGTTTATGATTTCCTAGGTCTTATTTACAAAGATATAATAGTCGTGCTTTAAATTATATTCATTCATTGAAAAGTGAATTAAGTAGTGTTAAAGACTATGAACAGTCACAAGCATTAGATTTTACTGTTGATGATATTAGAGCAGTAGGATTAGATAAGTTGGATAATATATTACAACCTGACAAGAAAGAAACTGAAAATACTCTATGTCGTGCTTGTTATTATAAAAATAAACATTCTAAGAAAAAAGTAGTAAGATAAATATATAAAATTAAACAAAATTAATATAAATATAAGTTTTAACCCATTACTTTATTTTTTAAAGTAAATGAGTTTTTGATTTACATAAGGAGAAAAAAATGAAATTTTTATTAGAAAAATTATATAAATTAAAAAATATTAAAAAAATAAAATTAACAATATGAAGTTTAGTTGGTATGGTTACTTTACAATCAAATAATATTTGGAATGTTTTAGCAACTAAAATTAACAGCGGAAAAGAAATTCTTTTTTTTTGATTTTAATTGATTAAAAAAAACAAATTTTTGAATATTCTTTGACTCCTAGTGTTATAAGTATTTCTATTGTTGGTATATTTTGAATGAATTTTATTCAAGTTGGTGCTATGAATTGTATTTGAAATAATATAAAAAAATCTTTATTTAATGATAATAAAGATGATAAGCAGGAATTATTAATAAAAAGTTTAGAAAAGTTAGAAGAAGAAATTAAAGAAATTAAAGAAAGTTATAATAAATTATTGTTAAAAATAGATATTAATGAGACAACTGAAACAACAGAATTATTAGAAAAAGATATAGAAAATATTAATAGTTTAAGATTTATTTATAAAAATGAAAGGAATTGTAATTCTTTAATTTTGTAAATTAGAATAAACCCATATTATTGGTCGAAGCCAACCAGAACCTTGGTCGGTTGGCCGCGGGGTTTAGCCCCGCTGGGGTGAGTTGCGAAGCAACGAGGGGCAAAGCTCCTATATACTTGATTTGATTTAATTTGATTTATGAAAGAGGTAATGATTATGAAACAATATTTAGATTTATGTCAATATGTTTTAGAAAAAGGATATAAAAAAGCTGATAGAACAGGCACTGGTACTGTTTCTACTTTTGGTTATCAAATGCGTTTTGATTTACAAAAAGGTTTTCCCATATTAACTACAAAAAAAGTTCATTTTGCTTCTATTGTTTATGAGTTATTATGATTTATTGCTGGTGATACTAATATTGAATATTTAGTTAAAAATAATGTTAGAATTTGAAATGAGTGACCTTATAAGAAGTTTATGGAAAGTAAAAAATATCAAAATGAAACTTTAGAAGAATTTGTTGAAAAAATTAAAACTGATCATCAATTTGCTCTTGAATTTGGTGATTTAGGACCTGTTTATGGTAGACAATGACGTAATTTTAATGGTGTTGATCAATTGCAGGAGTTAATAGAAAATTTAAAAAACAATCCTTTTTCACGAAGACACATTTTATCAGCATGAAATCCTGCAGAAATTAAAAATATGGCACTACCACCATGTCATACTTTAATTCAATTTTACGTTTCTGATGATAAAAAATTATCTTGCCAATTATATCAACGTAGTGCAGATATTTTTTTAGGAGTTCCTTTTAATATTGCTTCTTATGCATTACTAACAATAATGTTAGCACAAATATGTGGTTATCAGTTAGGAGAATTTATTCATACTTTAGGTGATGCTCATATTTATAGTAATCATTTTTCACAAATTAATGAACAATTAAGTAGAAAACCAAAATCATTGCCAATTTTAGTTATTAATAAAAATATTACTAATTTATTTAATTTTAAATTTGAAGATTTTAAATTAGAACAATATGATCCATATCCGTTGATTAGAGGTCAGGTTGCAGTATAATGGTAATTTTAGTTTGAGCAATGACCAAAGAAAAGGTAATTGGTTTTAATAATAAATTGCCCTGAAAAATTAAAGAAGAAATGCAATATTTTCAGAGCATTACTTTAAATAAAAATGTATTAATGGGTTCAAAAACTTTTGAAAGTATTGGCAAACCACTAAAAAATCGTTACAATATAGTTGTTACTAATCATCAAGAACGTTATCAACAATTTCTAAATGATAATAATATTATTTTCACAAATGATATTATTTCATATTTAAAACAATATCAAGGTAATAAAAAAAGAGATATTTGTATTATTGGTGGTGCTGAAATTTATAAGCAGGCATGAGATTATGCTGATTATTTATATGTTTCAGTCATTAAAAATTTATATAATGGTGATCTTTTATTTCCTGTTAGTAATTTTTCTGATTTTAAATTAATCAAAACAACAGAATTTGCAGAATTTGTAGCGAATGTGTATCAAAGAAAGGAAAAAAAATAATAATGAACATTTGAAAAGCAATTTTAACTTGACCTTATTTATTACAAACTTATAGTAAATCAGGTTCAATGACAAGAAAGGTATTAAAAGACCCAAGTTTAGTTTCTGAAGCAAAACGATATATTTGATTGAAAAAACGTGTGCGTTATATTAAGTGATTATATAATATTAAATTAACCGTTCATAACATTGAAAATTGACCAAAAAGAAAAGGTTGTGTAATGGTTGCCAATCATCAATCAAATTTTGATCCATTATTAGTATTATCGGTAAATGATTATAGTTTATATGCACCTTTAGGTTTTATTGCAAAAGAAGAATTAAAAAAAAGCCATTTGGCACGAAGATTTATTTTTTTAATTGATGTTTTATTTATTGATCGTAATAATCCACGCACAGCCATTACGACTTTTCAAGAAGCAAAGGAATTAGTTAGAATTCCGCGTACAATGATGATTTTTCCAGAAGGAACAAGAAGTCATCAACAAGAAATGCAAGAATTTAAAGCAGGTGCTTTTAATATGGCATATCAATCTTATGTACCAATTATTCCTGTTACTATTATTAATTCTTATCAAATTTTTGATCGAAAATATAAAGGCAAAAAAGATATTCATCTTATTTTTCATAAGGCAATTGAACCAAGTGAATTTATTAAATTATCTACTGATGTATTATCAAAGCAAGTATTTAATATTATTAAAAAAGGAATTGATGATTTTAGCAATAATAAAATTTAAGTAGTCATAATAAAAGGTTGTTAGTTAACAACCTTTTATTATGTTTAAGAGTCAATAATTAATTTCTGATGTGATTTTTGTTTTTTATAATTACGTAAATTTTTTACTGATGTAATTATTAGTGAAGAAGATGTATATCAAATTATTACGATAATTAATCATAGTAGGATATTAATAAATTGTTCTTTATTTAAGCCAAGACCATTTTGTAATAATAAAAATACACTTAAGTAAGCACAAATAACACCAATTGATCCACCTAGTGTGAAAGCAATTGCTGGTTTAATTTCATAGTTTTTATCTTTAATAAAACGTGTACCAGCAACTGGCATTAAAAAAGCTGCAGATCCCATCATAATTGGAAAAGCACATTCAGCGTTAAGACCTAATAAATAAGTAGTTGCCATTGCTGGAGCATAAATACCAATGCCTAATGCCATGAAAGCACCAAGGATAAAGAATATACTAATACCAACCAAATACTTTCATCAAATATCAAGACTATTATTATTACCCGCTGTTGGCATAATTCCAATTTGTTTTTGACCTAAAAGCATGATAATTGAAACAATAAATAATAGAACACCAATAAATAATTGTGATCAACTAAGTTTAATTTTATTTGCGATAATGGCGCCTAAATAGGCACCTAATGTTGCAGCAGAAATTAATGAAACTAGTGTTGGTCATGCTACTTGAATTAAAGCAATAAAAATAATTGCTTCTAAGCAAGTAGGAATACTATGACCAACATTCATAATTCCTAAAATTTTTTTATCATTACGTACTTGTTTTGTTAATTTTAATAAAATAATACTTACTGCAAATGAACCAATACCAATTGTGTCACAAAAATCAGCAATAAAACCAATTATTCCTAGTTTTCAAAATCGTTGTTTAAAATTATCTTCAAAATTATGGGTATGTTCTTTATCAAATTGTGAATAACTATTTTTTATAAGATATCATGTAAAAATTGCTACTATTATTAACAAAATAGTAATAAAAATAATAGCGACAATTGAGGGTTTTCAAATATTTGTTAAAAATAAACTAAGTAATAATACAAATAAAGAAATAGGAATTATTAATAAACTATAGTATATTGTTTTTTTATTCATATTTTTGTTCTTTTTTCTTTTAAATTTATTTTTGTGTTATTTAGAATTTTATCATGAAAAAATACAAAAAAATATTATTATTTTTTAATTTTTATATGTCTATTTTTTACTAAAATTATATTTTTAATGATTGGAAATAGTTTAAAACTATTTATTATTTTTTAACACTTTATTTATTAAAAAAAATAATAAATTAAATGGGAGCGTACCGATGTTGTCAATAATATTCAAATTTGTCTTAAAATTATAAAGTTAGACGAGAATAATTTTGACTTCAATATGCAATTGTAAATTAATCTTAACACTTAGAAAATATTAGTCAACAATAATACTTACTTTTATAAGTCAAAAATTCTTATTAAAGAAAACTTTAATAAGTTTTTAATATGTTATAATGTAATAAAGTCCTTTAAGATAAACCGTATACCGTTATGCTTACTAAGCGTATGTAAAGTACGTGGTCTCTTAGGCAAATCCCTTAATTAGGGATTTTTATTTTATAATAATTGTACTGCTGTGTTTATTTGATAGCATTTAAAATTAACCATTTTTGTATACATATCAATGTTATAAGTTCTATCACCAATCATATGCTTTAAAATTTGTTTAATATTAGTTTCAGTAAAGCAAACAATGTTTTCAACTAATGCTTGGTTTAATACACCATCTTTTGCATTAATAAAATAACCAACTTTTAATTTTTTATATTGTAAAGTTAATGATTGTAAAAAATCAATTAATTCATAATATTCACCTTTGGCAAATAAATTTATTGCATTTTGATAGTGTAATTTAGAAATTTGATTTTTTCTTCTTCCAGCCATGATACCAAGAAATAAAACATGAAAAGCATGAAATTTATCTAAAATAAATTTGGCATTTAAAATTGTAGCAGTTTTTCTAATTCATTTTGCACTGTCTCCACAAACTATTAAATTTGCTTGGTCAAAGTTTTCAAAAAATAAATTACCATATTTTTCTATTAATTTTGCGGTTTTTTCAGCACCAATTTCTGTTTTTGAAACTCTTATTTTACATACAGCTCTTTTATTAATTAATTTTCCATTTTTTTTACCAGTACACATTACTATTAATCTCATCGAACATTTTTTACAATTTTTAGTATTGTGTTTTTCATTAAACTTAAATTTTCGATGACCATCATCAATATTTACATATAAATTTTGATTTGGTTGTAATGGTATTTTGGGGATATTGGCTTTTGGTAATTCAAACTTTTTATATGTTCTACAAACTGTACTAGTACTTATTAAATCTTCAATAAAAGTATCACAAACATCACGATATTTTTTATCATCAGCAAAATATTTTAAAATTTGTTTAATAACATTTGGTGCAAGCTTGCTACTTAGCCCTTTTTACTAGACCATTAATTTAAAAAAAACTTGAATGTATTCGAAAAACAATTGTGTTATACAATTAACACTAATTTTGACATGAAAGGATTTTTAATAATGGATAAAATTAAACAAATAGCATTAGTAATTAACAANCTATGTTTAATTAATTCTAGTAAATATAATTTATATATCTAGAAAGAGTGAGTTACAGATGGCTAAAAAAGATAATCTTAATAACAATGATCCAATATCAAAAGCAGTAGATTTATTATTAGAAAATACTGAGGATTTAACAACAGTTTTTAAAGAGGGAGGCTTATATAAAGAATTAACTAAACGATTGGTAGAAAAAATGTTGAATTCTGAGATGCAAAATTATTTAGGACACGAAAGAAATCAACGCAGTAATAATGACAATGTTCGTAATGGTACAACATCAAAAAAATTAATAACTCAACAAGGTAAAATTGAAATTGATGTACCAAGAGATCGTAATAGTAATTTTGAACCAGTAATAATCACAAAAAGACAGAGAAGATTTGATGGTTTTGATCAACAAGTTCTTTCACTATATGCAAAAGGTATGACTTTATCAGATATTAGAATGCAGTTGCAAGAGTTATATGATGGCGCAGATATTAGCGAAAGCGTAATTAGTCAAATTACTGATGATGTCATTGATGATGTCAAAGCATGGCAAAATCGTCCATTAGATAGTGTTTATCCAATCATTTATTTTGATTGTATCGTAGTTAAAGTACGTCAGGATAAACGTATTATTAACAAATCAGTTTATATAGCTTTAGGAGTTGATTTAGAAGGTAAAAAAGATGTTTTAGGTTTATGAATTAGTGAAAATGAAGGTGCTAAATTCTGATTAAATAATTTTACAGAAATGAAAAATCGAGGCTTAAATGATATTCTTATTGCTTGTAGTGATAATTTAACAGGCATGTCAGAGGCAATACAATCAGTTTATCCTAAAACTGAACATCAATTATGCATAGTTCATCAAATTAGAAATAGCTTAAAATATGTTTCATACAAACATCGAAAGTCTCTAGTTATCGATTTAAAGCCAATTTATACAGCATGTAGTGAAGAACAAGCAATGCAAGCTTTAGAATCATTTGAAAGTAAATGAAATAAACAATATCCACAAATTGCTAAATCTTGATATAAAAATTGAGAAAATTTAATGGTTTTTATTAGTTATCCAGCAGAAATTAAAAGGGTAATTTATACTACAAATGCTATTGAATCTGTTAATAGCCAATTACGAAAAGTTATTAGAAATAAAAAAGTTTTTCCTAATGATATGGCAGTTTTTAAAATTTTTTACTTAGCAATTGAAAATATCACAAAAAAATGAACATTGCCTATTCAAAATTGAAATACAGCAATTGCTCATTTTATGATAAAATTTGAAGACAGAATTAATCTGAACTAGTACTTTGTAAAACAAAGAAACACAGATTACTAAAAAGCCTCATATCTTCTTTGATTATTTCATCATTTTTCATTATAATCACTCTTTTTATCAATTAATATTATAACGCTATTTAAAAAAAGAAATAGTAATTGGAATTACTATTCTAACGATATCTTTCTACATAGTGACTAACTAAACCACGATAAATAAAAGGTATTGTTAATTGCATAATTGGATAAGTAAACAAAAAAATATGAATAAAATTGTAAACTAATGAGTAAAAAAGAGGATTAAATCCTGATCAAATATTTTTACTTCCATCAGCATTAGTAATTTGTGATCAAATAAAATATCCTACTATTGTTTGTCAAAAATAAATAATTAAACAAACTAAAAAACAATGTAAAAAATAATTAATATAAGTAAAAATTGATTTATCAGCTTTTAAATTAAAACGTAATAATGAAATAATAGCGGGCGTTGTCATTGGCAAAAAATAATCTAATAAATAACTTCAAACACTAATAACATAACCACCACCAATAAATAATAATGATATTAAAGCACTAATCATACCCGTTAATCATCCACCTGCAAAGCCAATAATATAACTAATAATCATTAAAGGTATATATTTAATAGCAATACCGCCGCCGTATGGCATTTTTGGTAATAAATTTTGTTCAATAAAAGCACAAGCAATAGTTACACCAGTAAATAAACCAATAATTGTATAATCAATAACTAATCATCGTTTAATACCAAATGCAAATTTAAAATTAGTTCATCATCTTGTTTTTAAAATGGCAAAAGTTTCTTCTTTTTGTCATTGATAATGTTTAATTAAATTAAAAATTAATGCAATGGGATTGATACTAAAAATTGATAGTAATGTAACAATAACAATATTTTTATGCATATCTTCTATTTTAACTGTTCATGTAATAACAGATAATAAAATTGATGAAATTAATAATAAACAAATAATTAATATTAAATAAATTTTACTGCTATAAAATTGTCAACCAGTAATAGTAGTAACTTTAAAAAAGTGATTAATACTACTAGCAGGTAAAATAATAATAATAACTGTTAATGTTAGAAGAGTAATTAAACTAAAAATGGCTGATGCTTTAATTAACATTCCTACCCCCAGTTTGCTTTTAATTTTATTATAATTGATAGTTGTTAATAGTTGTTCTTTAAACATAATAAAATGATAACTCCTTTAATTTATCTTATCTAACAAAAAAGGAGTTATCATTTTTTAAAATATAAAAAATAAAGTCTCCCTCCGCTAGTACTAACTAGATCAGGTTATAGGGTATTTCTCAGGCAATGCCACCCCTGCTTTATATAATATATGCAAATTAATCCATATTTACTACTATTATAACATTCAAAATATTTTTTTAAATATAAAATAATTTTTTTACGATTTTTAGTTTAAATTAAAATTTGCTCTATTTTTATTTGAAATTTATTTGAAAAAAAATAAAATATATTCACTTCTTAAAAATAAGAAGTTATTGGGAAAAAATAAAAAGGAGTTTTTAAAATATGAAAAAGATATCAACACTAATTGCAACAACAATTTTAGCAACAGCAAGTACAAACAGTTTAAATACCTTATTTATCAATAACACAAATAATAAAATTAAAACAAATATTAAAAATGAAAATAATAATTGAAAAATAAATGAAATTAAATCTTTAACAACTGATAGAAATAGAAATATTTATGCACTTGCTAGTAATACTGTTTATAAATGTTTAGCAGAACAAACAGAGTTCAAACAAATGATAGTACCTAAAGAATTTGCTAATGGTAAATTTATAAAAACTGATAAAGATAAAAATACTTATGTCGCAAGGTGGTTAGCCCTAAATACTGGACCACTTTTGGATAGACAGTTTTAAATTTTTATTTGTGAAATTGGTGGTTTTAGAAATTTAGAATGTATTCTTTCGTAATTATAAAACATAATATATTGGTTTACATCATTTATAGCTTCATTGAGAGAAAAATATTGATTTGAACCTTTAGGTAGTCATTCTTGAGATAAATGAGAAAATCAGTTTTCAGATATTACATTGCCACCAATATCATAAGGGTGTTTTTTGCTTAAAATTATTTGCTTATCAGCAGCTCAATTTGTGATGTCTTGACAATAAAATTCGTTGGCGTTATCTGAGTGTAAAATAACGTTTTTTACTTGGTTTCAAGAGAATTGTTGATTTATTTTTTCAAGTGCAGGAAGGATTAAATCTTGATAGGATTTGTTTGAACATGTATTATAGCTTANTACAATCAAAATAAATGATTGGATAAACACTATCTAATGGACGATTTTGCCATGCTTTGACATCATCAATGACATCATCAGTAATTTGACTAATTACGCTTTCGCTAATATCTGCGCCATCATATAACTCTTGCAACTGCATTCTAATATCTGATAAAGTCATACCTTTTGCATATAGTGAAAGAACTTGTTGATCAAAACCATCAAATCTTCTCTGTCTTTTTGTGATTATTACTGGTTCAAAATTACTATTACGATCTCTTGGTACATCAATTTCAATTTTACCTTGTTGAGTTATTAATTTTTTTGATGTTGTACCATTACGAACATTGTCATTATTACTGCGTTGATTTCTTTCGTGTCCTAAATAATTTTGCATCTCAGAATTCAACATTTTTTCTACCAATCGTTTAGTTAATTCTTTATATAAGCCTCCCTCTTTAAAAACTGTTGTTAAATCCTCAGTATTTTCTAATAATAAATCTACTGCTTTTGATATTGGATCATTGTTATTAAGATTATCTTTTTTAGCCATCTGTAACTCACTCTTTCTAGATATATAAATTATATTTACTAGAATTAATTAAACATAGTTATTTTTGTAAGTCACACAGATTACTAAACATTCCCATTTTATAATCTAATTACGGTGCATTTTTCATTTTAAAATATAAATTTTACTTAACTTCACTAAAGTAGTCATCCATTTTAAAATAATCAATACTATGATCAAAAGTTGATGAATAAATGATTTTAAAATTTAAAGAAATGCGATGTTCTTTATTTAATTCATCAACTTTATTATTTAATTTCTTTTTAATTCTTTTGATATTTCTAATATTACGATCAGTTTCTCTTCTAATATTAAATACAAAAAAACATTTAATTTTGTCAAAAGAAATTTCATGTTTTTTATCAATATTATGTTGAAAACAAATAAAGGTATCAGTAAATTTTTTTGATAAATCATTAATAATGTCTTCATGAAAATGTTTTTGAATTTTAAATTCAATGAATAAAAATTCATTTCTTTTATTATAAGTGATAGCATCAATTGATTTAATACCACGTGAATGACTACAACATAAAAGTTTAAGATTATCACCATCAATTGCATATTCTTCAGAATCTGAAGAACATGTTTTAGAAGCAGTACTATAAGATAACAAACGAAATGTTTTTTTATTTTTTTTATAAATAAATATTAAATTATTTTTTAATGTCTCATTTAAATTCATATTCGTCTAACTCCCTATATGGATAACTTAAAGCTTCATTAATGTGATCTAAACTATTCTCTTCAATTATACAAGAATCAAAATTTTTATCTTTGTTAATAAAATTATATTTAAAATTTAAGTTTTTAAAGTCACGACTTGCTAGTGAAGTTATTGTTTCAAGAATATATGGACTATGTGTTGAAATAATTAATTTAAAATTAATAATTTTAGCAATATTTAATAATAGTTTAGTAAATAAATATTGTCATTCTGGATGAATATAGGCTTCAGGTTCATCAATAATTACTAAGTTACCTTCTTTAAAAAAGTCACTTTTAATCATTTCTTTAAATGATTCAATAATTTTTAATCCACGTGAGGAGTTAGCAAGTTTAATGGTAATACCATTTTTAGTTAAACTACCATTTTCAAAGTTAATTTTATTTTCATTACCAAAATAGTTTTCAAGTTCTTGATTAATTTTTTGTTTAATTAATACTAATTTCAGATTGCTATACTGTTCAATATTTTTTTGAATATTAATTTTATTTTTAAAATCATCTAAGTAGTGACACTTTTTAAATTTGAAAATGTTATTTAATGATAATTTTAATTTTTCACTCTCTAACATATATGATGATTGTTTTTTACTAAGAGTTTCTTCAATAATTAAATTTAAAATTTGGTCAGTATCACTAATATAAGTAGCATCAATTATTGGGTTTTCGATAATATTTTCTAAGTAATTAAACTCATGTTCTAAAGAAAATTTATTATTTTCATTAATATTAATTGTTAAACTTTTGTTATTGTCTAAACTAAGTTTTAAATAACTATCTTTATTATTATATTTTTTATTTCTTAAGTTTTCACCATGAAAGTTTTCACGAAGAATATTAGCCATTAAATATGAAATGATATCAGTATCTTTATTATTAAATAATTCTAAGGTTTGTAAAATATCATTATTAATAATATTAATTATATATTTAATAATTTTAATTTTGTAACTATCTTTATTAGTATCTAATTCAATTCTTTGTAATGTTTTGGTAATTAAATCATCATTTATTTTTAGCAATTGATGATAGTCTGTTAATAAATTAATTCAAAAATTATTAAATTTTTCAATTTTATAGTTAAAATTTGTTATTCATTTTTGCATAAATGTTTTATTATTTAAATTAATATTATTATAAATAGATTCAATTTCTTTAAATAAAGTACTTTCTTTTTCACTACTATTAAAATTTGTCTCAAGAAAATTACTACCAGTATTTTCAATTTGTGTAAAAGTATCTTCAGCAAAATTAAAAAAATTCTTAATTATTTCTGACTTAATATCACTAGTAGCAATTTTCACCATTGCAAAAACTAACCTACTTAAGTAACTTTTACCAGTATCATTAACACCAGCAATAATAGTAATATCGCCAATATTTAAATAAGTATCATTAAAAGGACCAATATTTTTTATTTTTAATTTCATTTATATCACCTATATATCATTTTAAACTATATAAATATAATAACATTTAACATTATTGAAATGTAGAAAAATAATAATAGTAAAAAATAATAAATATAAATTATTAAATTTTAATAAATATAGTAATTGTTAATTATTTCACAATTTTCGATTGCATCTCAAAAATTGTTATTTCTTTTATTTTTTATTTTTAAACAAATATTAGTAAAAATTAATAAAGTAATTACATAAAATAAAGTTGGTACTAAAATTATACAGAAAATAACTCCAATTTGTAATTCTACTCAATTATAATAATTTCCAATATTTTGACTTATATAACATACGTATTTTGGTGAATATTCTAAAATATGATATATGCTAGTTGTAGCTAATATTTGAAATCCATTTCTTTCTATATTTTCAAACTTTAACGTTGTTTCATCACGCATATGAGAATGATAATCACAAAAATCTATGAGAATTAAACCAGAAATTATAAGTAAAATAGTTAAAATAAATAATAATATTGTTATTATTTGTATTTTTTTCATTTCTTTTTATTCCCTTAAATCTAATATAATAAAGAAAATTAATATATATTTTGAAAAATAAAAATATTTTTATTTATACAACGTAACAATATTAACAAATTTAATTAACTTTACAATAATTTTTATCTATTTTTATAAATAATACGGAAACTATTTACTATTATTTTGCAGTTATTTTTATTAAAATATTAATTTTTAAGAAAAGTTTTAGTAGTAGTTATGCAATTGATAACTTTCTTCTTTTTTTGCTATCATTTTTTTCTGTATTTTCTAATTTACGTTTTTCTTTGTTAACTTCTTCTTTTGTTAATCATTCTTTTACTTTATTAAAATCTGTTTTCTTTTCTTCTGATCAATTTGTATCATCTTCATCTAATATTGCATCTAGGTATATCTTAAAAATTGCTTTTTCATTATCAGATAAATTTTGATCAGTTTGATATTTTTTGAAATTATGGATAGCAGTTACTCGTTGTTCTAAAACATCTTTTTGTAATTCATTAAAATTAGGACAATTTGGAAGTTTTTTAATAGATGTTATAATTTTTGAATCAACATATGATAAATCATCTAACATACTATCTACTTCTTCTTTTATCTCATTATCAAAAAGATAATTTTTATTTTTAAAAGGATTACTATCTATTTTGTTAATATCAGTTAATACACTATTAACCAAATAATTAGTAACTTCTTTTAAGTTATATTTAATAGCTAAAGTTCATCAAGTTAATTCTTCACTAGTTATATAATTATTATAATTACATTCATTTGTTATTAAAAAATCAATAATCATCATTTCAATTTGATTTTGATTTCTTGGTAATTGATGTAATCAATCAATTATCATATCTTCAAATTTAAAAGGTTTTTCATTATTTTTATTTTTAATATCAAAATTAATTTCTAAATCACCATGTTCATTTTTTAATAGTAGTGTTCTTATAATTTTTTTATTATTACTTTTAATTGCTCTATGTAATATAGTGTTATTAAACTCATCAATAGGTGTATTAATATCAAAATATTTCCAATTTTCTATTATTTCTAACATATCAAAATTGTTGTTTAGGATTGCTATTTCGTAAGGTATATTACCATTATTATCTATTTGATAAAAATTAGTTTTTTTAGTGATGGCAAAATTAATTCTAAAATCAGTTTTATTACCCTCTTTAGCAATAATATGTAAAAGATTTTGATTTTTATTATTAACACTATTAATATTAAAATGAGAATTATTTTGAAAATCATTAACTAATTCACGAATTTCTTCATTTGTCGGATATGCATCAGCTTTATTAATTTCTTGTATTAATAATTTGCAAAATGGAGTTTCATTTTGCAAATTTACTAAATTGGGATTAACTTGTGAATTATTAATTAGTTGCTTTGCTATATTTTTAAACTCTCCTCCAAGTTTTCAGTCTACAATATATTGTTTCATAATTGCTAAATGTAAGGGTGAATTTCCTTCAATATCTTGTTGATTTAAAAAATTTTTATCATTTTTTTTAAAATTTATTAATCAATTAATAAGTTTTATTTTATTAGTTGTAAATTCTATTAATTCACTTGAAGTTTCTCAACCTTCCTCATGTGGATCATAGTTATATTCATCTTCTATTTCTGCTCCTTCATCTAAATCTAATAAAAAACTATTATGAAGGGCATTTCTATTGTTATTATCTAAACTAATAACTTCCTCATCACTAATGTTTGGATTATTCATAAAATCTTCAATAATAGAAAATTGAATTCTTTTCTTTTGAAATTGATCAATAAGGTAATTTAATGTTAGCATACTTTTATCTGTTCCTATCTATAATATGAAATTCCTGTTACTTTTAATAAAGTAACAGGAATACAAAAACTTTCTTTAGTTTTACATTTATTTGTATCATAATTTTAAAAAAATCCAATACATTTTTCTTAAAATTAAAATTTAGTTTATAATCAGCGTTTATTAACCTTTATATATATCATTTTTAATAATTGACTAGCAATGAAATAAACAATGACAACACCAGCTAAATAAGCATAAAAAATTAAAGGAATTGGTGTTAAACCAATAGTAGCTCCTAATTGTGTATATGGAATACTAATGCCAATAATAGTAATTATAATTGTTGTTAAAAATAGTTGATGAGATGGCATACTTTGAATAAAAGGTACCTTAGAAGTTCGTAATAATTGTACAATTAATGTTTGTGAAATAACTCCTAAAATAAATCATCCAGTATGAAATAATGATTGTTGATATATGCCAGCAGCACTATTAGGATCTACATTAGCAAAATTGGCAAAGATATGTAAACCATATCCTAAAAATAAAAAGGTGGTTATATCAAATATTGAACTTAGCGGTCCATTCCAGAATGCAAAAGGTAAAATACTTTTTGCATTTCATTTTTGTGGTTTTTTAATAAAGTCTTCATCAACCCTATCTCAAGGAATTGCTAATTGAGAAATATCATATAATAAATTTTGTAGTAAAATTTGAATTGCCATCATTGGTAAAAAAGGTAATCAAATTGAAGCAATTAAAATACTTAATGAATTACCAAAATTAGAAGAAATAGTAATTTTAATATATTTTAAAATATTACCAAAAGTATTTCTGCCACTAATCACTCCTTGTTCTAAAACATCTAAATCTTTTTCTAATAAAATAATATCAGATGCTTCTTTGGCAATATCAGTAGCACTATTAACAGATATTCCAACATCAGCGTGATGCAAAGCAACAGCATCATTAATACCATCACCTAAAAAGCCAACAGTGTGATCATTTAATTTTAAAATGTCAATAATTCTTGATTTTTGTAATGGATCCATTTTCGCAAAAATAGTAGTTTTATTTACTAATGCTTGTAAATGTTGATCATCCATATCTTCAATGTCACTACCTAATAAAGGAATTCCTGGCTCTAATCCCACCTTTTTACAAATTGCTTTAGTAACAATTTCATTATCACCAGTCAAAATTTTAACATCAATTCCGTGTTGATTAAGAGTTGTTATTGCTTTAATAGCACTAGGTTTAGGTACATCTAAAAAACCTATATATCCTAATAAAACTAAATTAGATTCATCTTCTATTTTAAAAACTGTTTTGCCAGTGGCAAAATCTTGATAGCCAATTGCAATTACTCGTAAACCATCATTATTTAATTCCGTACTTAATTTTAAAACATTTTCTTTAATTTTATCAGTTAAGGTAATTACTTTCCCCCCAATTTCAACTTTAGTACAAATTTTTAATATTTCTTCTACTGCTCCTTTGCAAATTAAAGTATTATTAATTTTATCTTTTGAAAATACTATTGACATTCGTCTTCTTATAAAATCAAAAGGTATTTCATCAATTTTACGATAGGGCATTTCAACTATTTTATTATGATGAGCTTTAATGTGTTGGACAATTGTTTTATCAATATTATTTTTTAATCCAGTTTGTAAAGAACTATTTAAATATGCCATTTCTAAAACTTTGTTTGATTCAACACCTTCTGGATCTAAGTGTTTAACTAACTCAATTCTATCCTCAGTTAAAGTACCGGTTTTATCAGTGCATAAAACATCCATTGCACCAAAACTTTGAATACTAGTTAAATTTTTAACAATTACTTTTTTATGTGATAATCTAATTGCACCTTTTGCTAAGTTAGCACTAACAATCATTGGTAGCATTTCGGGGGTAATACCAACAGCAACTGATATTGAAAATATTAATGCTGTTAAAATATTATTTTTAGTAATTACATTAACAATAAATATTAATGGTACCATTACACACATAAAACCAATAAGAATGTAGGTAACTTTTTTAATACCTTTACTAAAACTAGTAACAGGACGTTTACTAGTTACTGCACTAGCAATTGATCCAAAATAAGTATTAACGCCTGATGCAATAACAATAGCAATAGCACCGCCCGAAACAATACTAGTACCCATAAAACATATGTTTTCTAATTCTAGGATACTACTTTTTTTATTATCATCTTTAGTATTAATAGCATGTTTTTCAACAGGAAATGTTTCACCAGTTAGTGCTGATTGATTAATAAATAGATCGTTTGAAACTAAAATTCGAACATCAGCAGGAATCATATCACCAGAAGATAAGAAAATAATATCACCTGGTACTAAATTTTCAATTAATACTTCTTTTGTAAAATTGGCAACACTATTTAAAGCATTAAAATCAATTTTTTTATTTTTATTACTAAATCGAAAAACACTGGCTGTTGTTTCAATTAATTGTCGTAATTTTTCTGAAGATTTATAGGAACGATAATCTTGAAAGTAAGATATAAAAACACTCAAAATAATCATTACTAAAACAATAATAGCACTGTACAAATCAACATTTTTATCAGTATTAGTATCAATAATACTGTAACTAATAAAATTATAGATAACTATTATCATTAAAACAATAATAAAAGGATTAAAAATATTGTGCATTAATTTTTTGTATCAAACAAATCGTTTATGAGAAAAAACATTTTTACCACATTTTTTAAGTCTGTCTTCTACTTCTTCCTTTTTTAATCCGTACATACTACCATCTAATTGTTGGATAACTTCTTCTTTCGATAGTTGCGAAAATTGTTTAAACATGGTTGTTGTTTTTTGTTCTATATGCTTCTTTTTAAAAAATTGCATTATCAACCAACCTTTCTTCAAACGTATAATTTAATTGTATACTAAAATCAAAAGAACTTTATTTTAGTGAATAAAGTTCTTAAAACTACCAAATATTTAAGAATAATATTCTTCTATTTTCAATAAATAATTTGTATTATTTTTAAATACAAATTATTTATATCAAAAATAGGAGTAAACATCAATGATTTAAAAGGAGTTGAAATATAATTATAAATCTTCTAATCAATTTTCTATATTTATTAATCAAATATGATAGTATTTAGTTAAACTTGATATGAGTTTTTAATATGAGTTTTTAAATATGAGTTTTTAACCTATTATTTTTATTTAAAAATAATAGGTTTTTATTTAGAAAAATGGGTGGTTAGCCCTAAATACTGGACCACTTTTGGATAGACAGTTTTAAATTTTTATTTGTGAAATTGGTGGTTTTAGAAATTTAGAATGTATTCTTTCGTAATTATAAAACATAATATATTGGTTTACATCATTTATAGCTTCATTGAGAGAAAAATATTGATTTGAACCTTTAGGTAGTCATTCTTGAGATAAATGAGAAAATCAGTTTTCAGATATTACATTGCCACCAATATCATAAGGTTGTTTTTTGCTTAAAATTATTTGCTTATCAGCAGCTCAATTTGTGATGTCTTGACAATAAAATTCGTTGGCGTTATCTGAGTGTAAAATAACGTTTTTTACTTGGTTTCAAGAGAATTGTTGATTTATTTTTTCAAGTGCAGGAAGGATTAAATCTTGATAGGATTTGTTTGAACATGTATTATAGCTTACAATATTATTTGAATAAAAATCAATAATTATAAAAAGATATAATCAACCTTCTTTAGTATTTATTTGTTTAGTGTCCATTGATCAAATTTGATTTGAAGAGGTTGTACTTTTATAATCTTTGTTTACTTTATCCATTGTAGGTATTCACTTATTTGGATTTTTTTTGTTTTTAGGATAGTTATTTTTAGTTTGTTTTAATCCTTGAAGATTGTGATCTTTCATAATTTTTCGCATTTGTTTTGTTGATAATTCTAGATTTAAAATAATATGTTTGTATTGTTTTAATCATTCTTTAAATGCTGAAAAAATTCGTAAATAGCCATAAATTTGTCCTTTTCTTGTAAAATGAAATTCAAGTAAAAGTTGGCATAATTCTTGATATTTATGTGTACAATTACTAATTTGATTTTTTTCTTTTTTAATAGGGTTTTGTTTGTTTTTTACAAAATAATATGTTGATCGGTTTAGTTGAAGATGTTGGCAAAGATATCTAATTGAATATTGGTTTTTGCTATCATCAATAATTTGAATTTTTTGTTTGATATTTAACTTGTTAATTACTAATGCTATTTGTTTAATTTTATCCATTATTAAAAATCCTTTCATGTCAAAATTAGTGTTAATTGTATAACACAATTGTTTTTCGAATACATTCAAGTTTTTTTTAAATTAATGGTCTAGTAAAAAGGGCTAAGTAGCAAGTAGCAANATTTTTATTAATATAATTTAAAAATTCCTAACTACTTAGGTTTAGATTTATTAAATTTTATAAATTTAAACAAATATTTTTAATTTATTAATTCTTGCTTGTTTTAATTTTAATAAATTAAAAAATGCTTCTTTTGAATAAATTTTTGCATTATTATTAGATATTGATTTTATTAAATGATAAACATCACTTTCAGCACTACAACCAATATTTCAAATAGCATTTTGATTTTCAATACCTTTTTTATTATTTTTAAAATATTCATATATTTTTTCATCAGCATTATTTTCTTTTAAATAATCTAATAATTTATAATAATTACCATTTAAAAATAATTTATAATAAGCATAATTTAATTTTTTATTATTTTCTTTTGTTCTTTTACCTTTTCCTACAATAAATACTTGTTTTAATTTTTGTAATGGATGTCATTTATCTACAGCATAATCAATTTTTAAATAATTAGCAGTAGATTTAAGATAAGTTGCACCATCACCAGTTAATTTTAAATTTTCATTAGTATAACCAATAAAAATATTATCTAAATTAGTTATTATAGATTTACCAAATTCTTTTTTAGTAATTCGGGCGCATAACTTTAATGGATAGATTCATAATTGGATAACAAAGAACGATATAACTATCGTTCTTTTTTTGTTAAAAGATTAAAACTTAATAAAACTGTCGTAGAAGTCTAATAGTGAGTACAAAATGTAAATACTTCTATATCAGAATAAAAGAGCATTTAATGTTAAGCAAGTTAAAATGTTACACTGTATCGCTTAATGTAATTATAGATTAAAAAATGAACATTGCCTATTCAAAATTGAAATACAGCAATTGCTCATTTTATGATAAAATTTGAAGACAGAATTAATCTGAACTAGTACTTTGTAAAACAAAGAAACACAGATTACTAAAAAGCCTCTTAGGTATTCCAGTAGGATTTATTATTACTCAAAATTCTCAACAATATAAAAATATGCCATTTTTTAATGGTTTTATGAGTGCATTTTTTGCAAGTAATTTAAGTTCAATTATTGGTAATAATGATAATAATTGATTTATTCCTTTAAATGTATTTAGTAATTCAAGTGAGTTTGCATTAGGTAAAATGTTAGGTTCACATGTTTCAACCACTGCTATGACAATGAAATTAAGTGATAGAGTTAGTGTTTATCCATGAGATCCTACTACTGGTAAGAAATTAAGTGTAAAAGAACAAATAAGTACAGTTGATTTATCACAAAAGAAAAATAATAAAGTTTATATTTTAGCAGAAGATACTGAATTTTTAGATATAGCTTCACCATTTACAAATGAAGATAAAGATTGTCAATGAAATCCTACAAGTAATGGAGTTATTGATGGTTCAAATTATGCTTATATTATTGATACAATTGTAACTCAATCATTACATCAAGGAGAAGAAAGACATACATTTTATAGTGATAATCCTTTTACTTATCAAGGAGATTATAATGAAATATCAGTTGCACAATTTCGTTATAATAATATGGGTTATTTAACTGGTAATGCTTTTAATTGAACAACTTTATATAAATTAAATCATGATGAATATGAAGAAAGTGAAGAAACTACATTTAGTTATCCAGCAAAAATATTACCACCAAGTCCACAAAATATAGCAAAATCAATAATTATTATTCCAAAAAATCCAACCTTAAAAATAGATTTGCCATTAAAAAATGTATTTACTATAAATGGTAGTAGATTAGATTATACACCTGATGATTGAAATGATTATGTTTTTTCAAAAATTAAACCATTACAAATTGATTTAGATATTAAGTCATTATTAGACCCTACATTATTAATTAATACGTTTAACGATTTACAAAGATATTACAAATCAATTGATTTATATATTAGTTGAGAATATGAAACCTATGATTGAAGCGAAGGAACTGAACCAAATAATATTATTTTAGATATTAACCAAACATTTTTAAATAAGACACAAACTATAACAAAATCATTAAATTTAAAAGAATTAAATTATTATTATGACAATAAAATATTGATTAAAAAAGAAGATAATAAAATTATTGATAGAATACATGATTTTCTTTATACTGGTTTAGCAACTATTGGAGTAAAGGTAAATAATATAAATAATTTATATAATTTATTAGATTCAAATATTAAAGTAAAAAGAGACCAATACCATGATTGACAAGGATGAGTAGAAGCATTAGAAATTCCACAAGATAATAGTTCAATGTATTTAGGTTTTAAAAAAATAGATAATAATTTAAAATTTCAAATAGAATTATTTCCTATATATTTGCAAGGAAACGGACAAGGATATTTCGGTGGTATTGGTAAAGTTAGTAAACAAAAAATTATTGCTACAAAAAGTATAACCTTAATAATTTCAAAAATTATATTAAATTCTAGATAATTATTTTATAAATATGTTATATTTTAATTGTTTAATTGTTTATTTTTTTAAAAGGAGTTTAAAATTGGATAGAAGTATAATTATATTAATAATAGTACTAAGTTTTATTGGTATTGTACTTATAGGTGCTTATATAATTCTCCCTATATGTTTTTGAATACAAGATAAAAGAAATAAAAGAAAAATAAAAAAAGATGAAACGGTACAATCTTAAAATAAGAGGCTTTTTAGTAATCTGTGTTTCTTTGTTTTACAAAGTACTAGTTCAGATTAATTCTGTCTTCAAATTTTATCATAAAATGAGCAATTGCTGTATTTCAATTTTGAATAGGCAATGTTCATTTTTTTGTGATATTTTCAATTGCTAAGTAAAAAATTTTAAAAACTGCCATATCATTAGGAAAAACTTTTTTATTTCTAATAACTTTTCGTAATTGGCTATTAACAGATTCAATAGCATTTGTAGTATAAATTACCCTTTTAATTTCTGCTGGATAACTAATAAAAACCATTAAATTTTCTCAATTTTTATATCAAGATTTAGCAATTTGTGGATATTGTTTATTTCATTTACTTTCAAATGATTCTAAAGCTTGCATTGCTTGTTCTTCACTACATGCTGTATAAATTGGCTTTAAATCGATAACTAGAGACTTTCGATGTTTGTATGAAACATATTTTAAGCTATTTCTAATTTGATGAACTATGCATAATTGATGTTCAGTTTTAGGATAAACTGATTGTATTGCCTCTGACATGCCTGTTAAATTATCACTACAAGCAATAAGAATATCATTTAAGCCTCGATTTTTCATTTCTGTAAAATTATTTAATCAGAATTTAGCACCTTCATTTTCACTAATTCATAAACCTAAAACATCTTTTTTACCTTCTAAATCAACTCCTAAAGCTATATAAACTGATTTGTTAATAATACGTTTATCCTGACGTACTTTAACTACGATACAATCAAAATAAATGATTGGATAAACACTATCTAATGGACGATTTTGCCATGCTTTGACATCATCAATGACATCATCAGTAATTTGACTAATTACGCTTTCGCTAATATCTGCGCCATCATATAACTCTTGCAACTGCATTCTAATATCTGATAAAGTCATACCTTTTGCATATAGTGAAAGAACTTGTTGATCAAAACCATCAAATCTTCTCTGTCTTTTTGTGATTATTACTGGTTCAAAATTACTATTGCGATCTCTTGGTACATCAATTTCAATTTTACCTTGTTGAGTTATTAATTTTTTTGATGTTGTACCATTACGAACATTGTCATTATTACTGCGTTGATTTCTTTCGTGTCCTAAATAATTTTGCATCTCAGAATTCAACATTTTTTCTACCAATCGTTTAGTTAATTCTTTATATAAGCCTCCCTCTTTAAAAACTGTTGTTAAATCCTCAGTATTTTCTAATAATAAATCTACTGCTTTTGATATTGGATCATTGTTATTAAGATTATCTTTTTTAGCCATCTGTAACTCACTCTTTCTAGATATATAAATTATATTTACTAGAATTAATTAAACATAGTTATTTTTGTAAGTCACACAGATTACTAAACATTCCCTAAAATAATGTATAATAAGATTACTTACTTATGTAAGTATATGAAATAAAAAGTTCTTACTGTTCTGTTGTTAGGTTGGCACCTAATTAAAAAGTTACCTTATTGGTAACTTTTTTTATATTGAAAATATGAATGCATTTCCGCTTATAGTTAAATGACCTTCAGCAATTTCTGGTACTCCTAATAATACTTCATATTCTTCATTTTCAAATACTTTACTATCCATACTACCAGCTCTTATAGGTATAAGAAAAGCATTATTTACAACATCAAACTTTCCTTCAAAATCAAGCCTTATTTTTTCATCAATTTTTATTCCTAAAAATATTTCATATAAATTTACTTCTTTTGGTTTATCATATATATTACTAAATCCAATTTTTCCGTTAGGAATTAAATTTAATTCTTTTACTAATTTCATTGAAATAAAAGACATACTAGAGCCAGTATCAATTAATGCTTTGCAATCTTTCATAGGTTTATTTCTATCAATATCGATAATTCCGTTTTGATTATTTGGTAATCCCACTACAACATCTATAATAGCTCTATTATTTTTAAATTGTTTTACTATTCTTCCCATTTTAACCCCACTAATTCTGTATTATTAAGTTTTTCTTTTGCTAATAGTTTTTGAATTGAAAATGGTTGATCATGAAATTTTTTATGTCCTTCAATACTTACTTCTTTATATGTTTCATAAAAATTAACTATATTTTGACTTTTTAATAAAGCATAATAGCCAATTTTATCTGGATTTTCTTTAATTAATTTTTCTTTATTTTTTTTAAATCATTCATAATTTTTATCAACTTCTTCTTGATATTTATCTTTTGTCATATTTTCACCACCTTCCATATATTACCATTTTTATAAATATTTTAATGTTATTTTTTATGTTTATTAGTTATTTCATTTAAATTTTTACTTAAATTTAAATAATTATTAATAATTTTATTTAATACTTTTTGTTCATTAGTATCTAATTTATTACTTATTTCATTAGTAAATTCAATAAGTTTTTCTTCAATTTCTTTAGTCATTATTTACTCCTTATTATAATTTAATCTTTCTTCTTTTGTTTTTGGAAAATGATTATATGCACACATTTCTTGATTATCTAATTTAATAAATACTCTAATTTCTTCTGGATATTGTTTATATGATAATACTTTTCAATCTGCTAATTCATAACCTAATAAAGTACGGTCATCATCTAATTCACTACTTCCACCATTTCATGAAAAATATATTTCTGTATTTTTTGTATATATTTTAAAAACATTATACTTATCACTATATTTTAAAAAGTCTCATAAATTCATTATTTACTCCTTATTTTTTATTTCTTTTATTTTATTTTTAAATTGTTTTTTATGAAAATAACACATATTAAAAAATTGAATTACACTATCTTCTATATTTAAAGTTTTTAAAGTAACTAATACTTTACTATTACAATCTTTAACAATACATTTAAGTAATACTTTTTCTTTTTTTTGTTTTTGCATTATTTAACTTCCTTAATTTGTTTTATGTTTCATTCAAAATCTTTTGAACAAATTTCATCACACATATTACATTTTAAATGTATAGAACATAAACAATGTAAAGATATACCAATATTACATCCTTCGCATTCAGTAAATCAATCTCAATTATCACATAATGATTTTGTATAATGTAATTCTTTTATTTTTTCTTTACTCATTTTTATTCTCCTTTTCTTCATCACACATATCACATTCTCCAAAATAATAATATTCTACGTTATAATAAATATAATGTTTACATGGTTTTAAATTATCTTTATTCATTATTTATTCTCCTTATTTAAATAATATCAACCAATTAATAAACTATCTGCTTCATCATGATTTGATATTTTTATATTTCAATTATTTTTTTTTATTAAATTTTCACACATAAACAAAGAAATATTTTTATCTCATTTATAATTTATACCATTTACAAATGTAATAGCAGAACAATATTTATCATTTTTTACATATCATTTCTTTCATTCACTTGGACTTATTAACATATCTTTTGTTATTAATTTATTAAATTGTCCAGCAATAAAACCACGTAAATGTTCTTGTGTTTCATAACCAATTCCATTTTTTGAATGAAAAGTACCACGTTCAATAATTAAATCAAAATTATTTTTAGAATTATTTAACTCATCTTTTAATTCTAAAGTTCCATATACAACATAATGCATATCTCTATTAAAATTATCAACACCATTTTTTTTAAAACTACAACTACTAATTAATATTGGTTTTCATATATATTTATATGTATCACAATATATTTTCTTTTCTCATAAAGTAAATCCAGTATTTTTTATACTTGGGTCAATTGAAAGTAAATAATTAGTCATTATCAAAGTCTCCATTTTCTATTTTTTCAATTCAATCTTCTACTTCAAATAATTTTGCTTGTAAATATAAAATCTTATCACTATTTGTTGATTGAGTAATTTTATCCCACAATAATTTATATCTATCACGCAGTGCGTTAATTAATTTTTCTTTATTCATTATCAAATTCACCCTTTTTTATAGAATCTATAATACTAATAAATGCTGCTTTTGCTCATCAATTATCACCAGTAAGTTTTAAATATTCATCTAATTTTTTAATTAATTTTTCTTTATTCATTATTTATTCTCCTTATTTTTATTTAAATATTTATTTTCTACATTTTCAGATAAATTATTAACAATTATTTCTAAACATTTAAGACATCAATTTTTACTTAAAAATATTCTTTTATTACATGTTCTACATTTATTCATAATTTCTATACTCATTTTTATTATTATTTTTTAAATTTTTAAATCTTTCACGAATTTCTTTAAATTTATCAAATAAAGTTTTTAAATAATTTTCACCCATTAATATTAAAAAATCTTTATTATTACTTGGATTTAATCTTTCCATATCTTCTCTGATACATTCATCAAATAAAACTGTATTTGTAATCATATATTTTTCAAAATAATCTAATTGTTTTTCACTTGGTTCTCATTTTTCATTTTGTATTTTTATATTATTATTAATATAATTATTTTGTGGTTTATTATTTTGTATTAAATTAACATTATCATTATCTGGGTCAAGTTCATCTTCACTTAATAATAATAAATTCATTAAAAAATATCTATAAGCATAAGTTTCTGCACTCCCTTTTGCTTTTGCTATATCTGTATTTTTAGCACAAGCAAGTATATCAAAATATTTATTTTCTTTATCATTATCTAAATCAATAATTGTATATCTTTTAAAATAAGTTATTTCTACTTCTTTAGTATCTAAATAATTAATTTTTCTATCAGTTGTTAATATATCTTCATGTGTAATAACAATATTTAATTCTTTACATAATAATTTAAATTTATTAAAAATATCACTTAATAATCAATATTTATAATTACCAAATTTATTAAAACCATTTTTAGGTGTACTACCAATTTCTAATTGTAATTTAAGTATTTTTTTATATAAATTATTCATTATTTATCACTCTTTCTATTTATTGCATTTTTAATTAAATTCTTTACAAAACTATTAATTGTAATATCTTCTTCTAAACACATCTTTTTTAATTCATAATAATCATTTTTATTTAATCTAATATGAATTTGTTTAATAATTAAATCTTCTGGTTTCTTTTTTGGGGCTGCTACCATTTCTATTCATCTCCTTTAACCTTTAAAAATTCTTTTATAATCAATAATTACTTGTTCTAATTTATTTACATCTTCATATATAAAATAATCATTACTAATTTTTAAATCCCCATCATTATCAATTTCAACTTCAAAATCTTCATATTTACTATTAAATTCTTCTTGTAATTCTTCAAATTTTTCTATTAATTTCATTGCATTTTGTAATTCTAATCTATTCATTATTTTTACACTCCTTTAAAATTTTCTAATTGTAATTCATTAATATAATATTCATATAAGTAATCTCAATTATTAGATGTTAAATACATATCTTCTTCAATCATGTCATCAATACATTTATTACAATAATATGTATTTTCAATTTCACTAAATCAAATATATTTTTCATTATGGATATTACATTTCATCATTATCACTCATTAATTTATAAAAACATTTATTACAAGTTCTATTTGCAAATGATGAATTTTTATGACAAATATCACATGAACCAAATATTTTTTCAATTTCTTCATATTTTAAATATATTCTTTTATCTTCTTTTAAATTCAACATAATTAATTACTCTCTTTCTATAATTTTTAATATTTCTTGTATTTCAATATATTTTTTATTTTTAAGTAATTTTTCATTACATAAATTTTTAATTAATTCTATTTTTTCAACATTTAATAACATATTAATTTCCTTTAATACTTTAAATAAAATATTTTTTCATTATGAGTATTTATATCTTTCATTGGTGTAACAATATAATTTATTGCTAAATCATTATCATTATATGGATTATTTATTTTAAAACTTTTCATATCTTGTTCTCATGTAATGTTATATTTAAAACATTCTTGATTTTTATCATTTGTAAAAATATAATAACCATTATATTGTTCATAAAATTCACAAGATATTAATTCATTTTCATTTGTAGTAATATCTGAAATATTTTTAATATATTTTAAAATATCACTACCTTTAATACTTTCAATATCTTTTGTAATTGATTTTTTACCTAATTTATAATTAAAATCTTCAATTATTTTTAATGTTATTTTTTTATTATTTTGATTAATAATAGTATCTTTAATTGGAAATCATGTTTCATATTCACCAATTTCTAATAACATACCTTTAGTTGTTTCTCTAACTTTATTTTTAATATCTAAATTAACATTAATCATTACAAATCCTTTCTACGTATAAGCCTTATCACCTACAGTGATAAAAGGCTTATATACTACTAACTAAATACTTCTACTACTATACGTATAGGCTTATTGCTACTATAGGTAGCAAAAGCCTTGGGGGTAGGAGGTCTGGAGGGAGGGGGAGAAAAAAATATCAAATTTTAAAAGAGCAACACAAAAATTACTATTGGTTAATTCCAGCACAATAGCCTAAATAATTTTTTATTTAGTTATGTAATAATTAATTACTTTAATAAAGTGCTGGTTTAATAAAATAATTAATTATAATTGTTTAACAATTAAAAATGAGAGTTTTATCTCTCATTTAAGTTTTTATTAAATCTAACTAAGGTTGCAATACGTCCGGATTAGTTGGTAATGCAATATTAATAATTCCATTATCTTTTGCTGTTTTAACTGCTAATGATAATAATTTAGCAACTAAATATATTTCTACTGATTTTGCTTTTGCATCAATTCAACTTGATGCTAAACTATCTGATACAAGAACATTACCATCTTCATATCTTGCACCTAATCTTTTTAAATCAAGTGTTTCTTCTTCAAAATTAATTTCTTTCTTTTTATCTAAAAGAATTTGAATTGTATTTAATGCTGTTTGATTATTAGCTCCAGCACCTGCTGTATAATCTTCAGTAATATTTCTTTTTGTAATATTATAAATAGCAGTACCAGCATCTAATTGTTCTCTATTTTCTATTGTAGCGTTAATAAGTGCTACTCTCTTAGAAAGCAATACTTTTAAATTTTTAATATATTTAACTGATAAATCTAATTTACCTGTTGGATTACTTGGGTCATTAATTGTTGTTGATTGTGTTGTAATAATTGCCATATTTTTAACCTACCATTCCTATTTTTCTAGTATCTACTTCATCTTCTTTTTCTTCTTTAAATTTATCTTTTACATCTAAAGAATTACTAATATTTGTATTTTTATTTTTATTAAATAAATGTGGAAAATCTTTATTTAATAATGTTAATTCTTCTTCGATATCTTCTTTATCTTCAAGATATCTTTTTAATAAATTAATATTTTCTTGTGATAAATCATATTTTTTATAACTTTCACTATGTCTAATTTCTCTATCTTTATCAGTTTTTTCTTTATATAAAGCATTATATTTTTCTTCTAATTCTTTATATTTTTCTTCTAAAGTTGGTTTTTTAGATTCTTCAGTTTCTGGTTCTTTTTTATCTTCAGATTCAGATTCTTTTTCAGTATTTTCTTCTGATTTTACTTCTTCTTTAGTTTCTTCTTGTTCATCTTTTTCTTTTTCTTCCATACTATTACCTTCTTTCATTTCATTTTCATTTAACATAATTACCACTACCTTTCTAAGTTACACTTTTAGGATTAATTACCAATGATGTAGTTTGTAAGTTTCAATTAGACTGTGCATCACGAACATATCCAACTCCTATACTTGGTAATGTAGTTATAAATTGATATTGAACTATGATTAAATTGTCATCTTTACTTTGATATGCTTTTGTTTTAAAAGCCATTATTTTAAATCATGTTGATGATGGTGTTGTATGACCACTACTTGGAGTATCATTTGTTCATAATAAATTATTAATATATATTTTATTTAATCTTTCTGCATTTGTTAAAGAAGCAATTTGAAAGGGTTTTCAACCATCTCATTTGTTATTATTTACATTAAATATTCAATTATTATTACTATCATTATGATTTCCAGAATTATTATTATAAGCATTATCATTATCTTGGAAAAGAGCAGTATCATTTTGATTATCTGGTAAATTACCAATATCAGTTAAATTAATTTTTATAGGAGTAAATCAACTTTTAGAATTATTATACATTCCTAAAGTATCATTATCATATAGAGTATTCATATTAAAATTAAATTTAAATGTTATACTTTCATAATCTTCTTTAAATTTATCAACATTATCATAACCATATTGATTTACATAAATACCAATACTATTATGAAATTTACCTTTAACATCTTCTAAAATATGTGGTCTCATTTGATAAGTATCAATAGTTATAGATTTTAATGTACCATCAATATTATTATTAATCCCATATTGACTTTGATTACTTAAGTCAATAAATATAGGATGCGCTCTTTCTATTAATGGTGGTGGTTGTATTGTTTGGGGATAATTAAATGGTTGGTCAAATTTAAAAGTATTATTTGCTAAAATAAAAGTATTTTGAATTAATCTACTATTATTACTTGCTTTACCAACTGTTTGATAAGTACCACTTCAAATACTAAAATTATCATTAACAGCACCACTTCTATTATCTGGCATTGAATAAAATGTTATTTTAAAATTACTTTTACCAACAACTTTAATATCAATCATATCAATTGCTCATTTTAATATATTTTTATTAGTAAAATCTGATTCTTTTAATAAAGGATTAATATCATTATCTGGTGGTAATAAATATATTTGTATTTTATCAGTTTTATCTAATTGAACTAAATTATCAGTTGTAAGATTATAACCCATAGAACTAGTATTATTATTAATATTAAATTTTGACATTGATAATTTATCAGTTAAATTAAATGTAAATGATGTCATATGACTTGCTGTTCCCAATACAGATTGAATAGTATCTGGAGTATCATTTCTAAATACATCTAATGGAATTAATGCTGGATTAGTACTTTGTGAACTATATAATAATGTTGTATAAAAATTATATAATTCAGCAGATATTAAGCCATTTATATAAGGAAATTGAGGTATTAATAAATTACTTGATAATTTAGCACCAATATCTAATCCACCAACAAAAGCATTCATAAATGAACCAAATATTGGTATAGTATTAAGATTAATTTTAATTGTTTCTCTTACTGTTAAAGGTATTTCACTAATAGGATTATAAATAAAATAATGTAATGCATTAATAGTATTTAATTGCTTAAATTTATTATTATTCATATTATAATGAGTATTACCAATAAATTTTTTATTATTTTTATTATAATATTGAAAATATGGATTACCAGCAGTTGCATAATTATAATCTTCTATTTGTGCACCATTTAAAAAATTATTATCTCAATAATTTACTAATCTATTTGATACATCAACTTTATTAGTATTTTTAGTTTTTTCAACATTAGTTCTTAAATGACCTTCATAATTCTTAGTTGCACCATCATCATAATTTGGTGCAATTACTTTTTGTCAATCTTGATAACTATCCATAACTGATTGTCCTTGAACAGTTAATACATAATTAGTTTCTGGTAATGCTTGAAAACTTACTGGGTCATATGTACTACACTGATATTGTCATGGAAATAATAATTTACTAGGATATTGTTGATATTTATGTTGTTTAGTATTAATAGGATTATTATCAATATCTCTTCCTCATAATGCAATTGAAATAGGTTTTACTGAACCATAAAAAGATATTTGACAATGAGTAACTGGTAATGGAGTTAAATAATTATCATCTAAAACAATATTATTATTTTCATCTAATGCTGGTAATGCTACTGGGTCAGCAGGTGCACCTAATTGCACATATTGATTAATTGCTAATCCACTATGGGCTAATTTATCATTTAATGAACTAAAAGTACATTGAATATATGCTAATTCTTTATTTTCATTATTATAAGTTTTACTAGCAACTTCAAGAATATATCATTGTCTATCAACTTTAATTGATTTATCAGTATTTATAATTTTATTAATTTCTGGAATCATATATAACTTATATAAATTTGAAACAATATTATTAATAAAATTAAAATTCTTTTTTTCATTTGGAATATTAATAACTACATTTTTAATTGCTTGTTCTTGTATAAAAGCATTATTTGCTGGAGTTGCTGAATAAGTAATACCTAATTGGTCACTTAAAATATTTCCATAAAATACATCACCAATTTGTAATTGTTTATATGCTTCATCTGGATTATCTTTATTTTGAATAGGATAATAAGAATGGTCTCATACTGCTTGTATTGCTTCTCTACCAGTAAAGATTTTACTAAATGAAGTATAATCATTAGGAATTGAAGTTGGTGGTTTATAACCAGTTTCTGTTGAATTTATCGCACCTAAAATAATAGTAAAAGGACATACACGAAATTGTAAATCTTTATTTTGTGTAAAGTCTTTTTCAATTTCACCAGTTGATTTTCAAACTGTTTTAATTAATTGATGATTTATTTTCGGTATCATTTTTAGTTTCTCCTAAAAAAGTATTATTAAATTCAATTTCTTCTTTTTGATATTTTCTATTTTCTTCAATAATTTGTTGTGCTTCTTCTTCACTAACACCATATCTTTTAACTATAATTCTTTTAATATTAGTAATTCCTAATCTTAATTCTGCTTCATCAATTTCAAGTGATTTTAATCTATCTGTAATAGTATTTTCTTTAATTTCAAATGTTCATTTAGATTTATCACCATCTAATCCCATTAATATAAAACATCTTTGAAATATTTCATTTCAATCACTTTGATTTAAAGTTCTTTTAATTCTTGTAGTTTCCATATCGCGAGAATTAGTAATTAATACTTCTGCTTCAGTTTTTTGACTAGTAGTATCATTTACTGGACTATATCCACTACCTTCAAATGCTTTATCAATAATAAATTGAATAAATTCTGCATATTTATCTAATATTGGACTACCTTGTAAAATAGCAATTGGTGGTGTTCCACTAGTACTTCCTAAACTTCTTAAATTTGCTTGTAAAATAAATTTACCTATTAATTTTTTTAAATCAAAAGCAGTTTTAGATTGATTTATTTCTTGTTCAGTAATATCTAAAAATACACGAGTAACATTATATTCAAGTTCATGTTCAATTGATTCAAATGTTTTATTTAACAATTGTTGTAATCTTTTAATTGGAGTCATATCTGGATAATAATCACCAATAACTCCGCCAAAGAAATTCTTTTTAGGTAAATTTTGCATAAATTTAACTGGAATAATTCCTAAATTATGATTTTCTATTAAAGGTAATTGTAAATCTTTACTAATTTTTTCTTGTAAACCATCTAATGTAATAAAATCACTAGTAAAATATCTAATTATTTGATTTGGAGTATATGTTGTTTTAACATAAATACTTTGGTCATCATATTGTAATCTTGACCAAGTACTAGCACCTTGTTCAGTATCTAATACTCTTGCTACTCTTGATTGAGCATATGGTTGAGCAAAATTTAATGATATTCTACCTGTTTTACTTTTATCAATTTGAACAATACTATAACCATAACCACTCTTTATATGACAATCTTGATAAAATAATGAATCTAAATTATTTCATTCTTTTAATTTTTCAATGGCTCTTTTATATTCAGGATATTCACTTGTAAAATTATAACCATTACCTCATAGTAATTTTGAAGCATGATTTGCTATAATTTCTTGCAAATTTATCATACATCAATTAGGATTTAATATTTCAGTATTATGATTATTCATATGTTACTTCCTTTCAAAATAAGGATTTATATTTGCACTTAAATTTCTAATATATGGCTCAATTGCATAATCAAAAGCATCACGTAAATGGTCATTACCTGCTAATGGTATTTGTTTAATGCTCTTAGGGTCTCATACAGCTAATCTAAATTCATCTAATAATGCTTGTGCATTCATACTAATATTTAAGCGTTCTGATGCCATTAAAGCCACATTCTTACCTATTCTAAACTCAAGTCTTAATTTCACACAATCTTTAAAATATAATCATGAATTAACTTGATATTTAATTGCTGTATCATTAAGCATTTCAATAAATGTATAATTACTAAAATCACAATATACAGTTAAACCATATTCATATAACAAATTATTTTCTTTTGCTAATTTAATATAAAACTCAACTACTAATCTTGCTAATTGTTTATTATCATAACGTACTAATTTATTTTCTATTTTTAAACAATCAATAACATTAACAAATTTAAAATTATAATCAAAACCTATTAATAAACATGCTAAAGCATCATCTTTAAAACCATAATCTAATCCAGCACTAAATCTATAACTTGGTTGTAATAAACGTGATATCTTATGAATAAGATGTGAATATATACCACCAGATTCATAACCTACTAAACCATGACTTCTTACTCTTGCAGATATTGGGTCTAGAGTTTCTATTTCTAATAATTGTTGTTTATCACTATCTTTTAAATGAGTATTTAATTTTCAATTTTGATAATGATAAATAGTATTATCAATAATAGTAAATTGTTCATATTCATTAATAATTTGTTTTTCATTTTGAGGGCATGAATTTATAGTTTTTTTAATAAATTCATTAAGAATTGACCAAGGATTACAACTTTCAATTTCTAATAATTGATTTGCTCCACGAATAGCATCTTTTAAATCTTGATAATCATTTTCAGTAATTTCATATCTTTCATCACTTCATATAATTACATAATCATATAAATAATTACTTGCTAATCCAGTTAATTTAACATTACTATTATCTTGTGAATGTAAATATTTACAAGTTATTTTACTACCATTAAATTCAATAGTTTTTTTAGTTTCACTAATAATAAAATTAATACTAGAATAAGTTGCTCTAATAATTTGTTTTAATTCTTGTCAACTATCATTTAATTGTTTTGACATATTACGAATTAAATAAGCATGAATATTAATATTTTCTAACATTAATAAAATACCAAGAAATTCAATATCACTAAATGTTTTACCAGATTTACGACTACCTAATTGTTTAATTTTATTAATATTTAAAGGTTGTTTTAAATACATTCTTTTAGCAATATCTAATAAATAACCAAAATTACTTAACATTTATTCTTACCTTTATTTTCTAAACTAATTGCTATAGGGGCTGTATTATCACTACTTTTTATATCAATTTTTGTAGATAAATGATATTCTTTCACAAATGCTCTTTCTAAATATCATGCAGTATTATTTGCATTTGCTTTTAAATATCTTTGTGTATTAATATGGCGTATTTGTAAATATGCTCAATTAATTTGTTGTAAAAAAGTATTTCTCTTTTTTTGTTTTCAACTATAAAGAGTATTTTCTGTAATATTTAAATAAACTAACATACCAATTTTAGTAGGTACTTCATCAAACTCTTTACAATGAATAAAATAATTTTCTAATGCTTCTCTTAATTTTTTAGCATCATTAAAAATTGTTCTTATTTTTATTTTTTCTTCTTGCACATAAAAATCTCCTTTCATATGCTTTAAAAACACAAAAATTTATGATATAATTAATATAATCTTTAAGTTAAGTGCGGCAAAAATAACTTATTAACTTTATTAATTACTTCATATATTTATTTATTTAATTTTTATAATATAATTATAACAAAAAATAACAATTAGTTGTTATTTTTTTCTTTTCATTTTTGTTTTGCTTCTTGATATGCTAATTGTTGTGTTGGTTGATAATGATTTTCAAAACATAATTTACAAATCACTTTTCTATTATGTTTATTATCACAAAATACATATGCTCCAATAGGATTTCTTGGTGTGATATGAAAAGTGGTGCATTTTTCTATTATAGGTTTTGTTTTTTGAAACACATATTCTTCTACATATTCATATTTTATTCTTTCGTTTTTAACTTTTTCAAAATGTTTATTTTTATCTTGTAATATTTCTTCTTCTGTTTTATTTTCAATATCTCTTAATCAAATTTCTCTTATGATTCTGTTTAATGCTTTATTTCAATTGCCATATTTGTTAATTTCTAAATAATCTTGTTTTTTTGACTCTATTAAACAAAAATCATTTACTTTAATTATTGAATAAGGATTACCATAAAATAATTCATATTCTTTATCTTTTAAAAATAATTTATATAAACCACCTAAAGGCTTATTTTTTTTATTTCCTTCAACATTTCAACTTTTATTAATATCACTTTTTTTTCTATTCTAATAATATTTTGGTCATTCTTTTTTAACTCATTATTATACTCTTTTCATATTTCATTTTCTAATAGTTTTTCATTTCCTTCTTTTCTAAGTTCGTCTCATTTTTGTTGTTTTTTTCTTCTTATTTTTTCTTCTTTTTCTCACTCATCTTCTTCTAAAAAGGTATCATCATTATTTTTTTTTCTTTTAAATCAACTCATTTTATTTTCCTTTTCTATTTATATTTTTCTTTATTGTACATTATTTTATTAAAAAAGAAAAGATAACTAATAAAAGTTATCTTTTAAACGTAAATAGAATTTTCAAGTTATTAAACGTTTGTTAAAATTATACTCTAAAACCAAACATTTTTCAACAATATTTTAACTAATTTGTTAGAATAGTTAGGACAAAAAAATAAATAGAAAGGTGTTAAAAAATGTTTAGTTTTAAAGAATTTCAAAAATATGAAATTAATAATATTTTAACAAAATATATTAAAATAATCGAGGATTATGATGAATATTTTTTTAAAAATAGAGATAAAAATCAATATAAAATTGATTCAAGAGTTAATAGAACAGTAAATACTCCCAATGGAATAGGAACTTTTAGACAAAGAGTTTATTGAGATACAATTAATAAAAGATATCATTATCCAATTTATGAAGAATTTGGTATTAAAAAAAGAGCAAGAATTACTAATGATTTATATTTTGATATATTAGATAATTTAATTGAAAATTTAATATCAAAAAAAGGTTATTTTAATATTCAATCAGAATTTAAATATACTTCTTTTTCTAAAAATCTTATTTCAAGAATTTTTAAAAATGCAAAAATTGAAAAATGAATACCAGAAGAAAAATTTAAAGTATTAGATAATGAAAAATTAAATATATGTGCAGATGATGCTTATATAACTTGTTGAGATGAAAATGGTTTAAAACAACAATATTGTTGTAGACTTTTAACTTATAATTTAGGAAGAAAAGAAATTTATTCATATAGAAATAAATTAGACAAGAAAATAACTTCATTTATGTTATTTAAAACTAATAATGCACCAAAACAAGAGAGGCTTTTTAGTAATCTGTGTTTCTTTGTTTTACAAAGTACTAGTTCAGATTAATTCTGTCTTCAAATTTTATCATAAAATGAGCAATTGCTGTATTTCAATTTTGAATAGGCAATGTTCATTTTTTTGTGATATTTTCAATTGCTAAGTAAAAAATTTTAAAAACTGCCATATCATTAGGAAAAACTTTTTTATTTCTAATAACTTTTCGTAATTGGCTATTAACAGATTCAATAGCATTTGTAGTATAAATTACCCTTTTAATTTCTGCTGGATAACTAATAAAAACCATTAAATTTTCTCAATTTTTATATCAAGATTTAGCAATTTGTGGATATTGTTTATTTCATTTACTTTCAAATGATTCTAAAGCTTGCATTGCTTGTTCTTCACTACATGCTGTATAAATTGGCTTTAAATCGATAACTAGAGACTTTCGATGTTTGTATGAAACATATTTTAAGCTATTTCTAATTTGATGAACTATGCATAATTGATGTTCAGTTTTAGGATAAACTGATTGTATTGCCTCTGACATGCCTGTTAAATTATCACTACAAGCAATAAGAATATCATTTAAGCCTCGATTTTTCATTTCTGTAAAATTATTTAATCAGAATTTAGCACCTTCATTTTCACTAATTCATAAACCTAAAACATCTTTTTTACCTTCTAAATCAACTCCTAAAGCTATATAAACTGATTTGTTAATAATACGTTTATCCTGACGTACTTTAACTACGATACAATCAAAATAAATGATTGGATAAACACTATCTAATGGACGATTTTGCCATGCTTTGACATCATCAATGACATCATCAGTAATTTGACTAATTACGCTTTCGCTAATATCTGCGCCATCATATAACTCTTGCAACTGCATTCTAATATCTGATAAAGTCATACCTTTTGCATATAGTGAAAGAACTTGTTGATCAAAACCATCAAATCTTCTCTGTCTTTTTGTGATTATTACTGGTTCAAAATTACTATTGCGATCTCTTGGTACATCAATTTCAATTTTACCTTGTTGAGTTATTAATTTTTTTGATGTTGTACCATTACGAACATTGTCATTATTACTGCGTTGATTTCTTTCGTGTCCTAAATAATTTTGCATCTCAGAATTCAACATTTTTTCTACCAATCGTTTAGTTAATTCTTTATATAAGCCTCCCTNTTTATCCATTATTAAAAATCCTTTCATGTCAAAATTAGTGTTAATTGTATAACACAATTGTTTTTCGAATACATTCAAGTTTTTTTTAAATTAATGGTCTAGTAAAAAGGGCTAAGTAGCAAGTAGCGATGATGATCGTGGAATAATTTATAAAACTGATAAAATAAGTCAAACTTTTGGAAAATTTCAACAAATACAGGATGGACATAGAATTGATAGTTTAGTAGTTGACAAGGACAATACTGTTTTTGCTGGTTCTTGAAATGGTCATCTTTATAAGATAAAAAATGGAATATATGAGTAATCTTAGAAACAAATCCAAACCACGAGGTTAAACGTTTAGTCATTGATAGAGATGGTGTTTTGTTCGCTGGTGTTGATTCAAATCAAATATATAAAAAAGTAAAAAAATCATCTATTTTTTGCAATATGTTAGGAATAGATAATGATAATGAACATATTCTTGTCTTAACAATTAATTCAGAAAATACCTTATATGCTGCAGGAACTGAAGGAATTTTGTATTCAAATAAAAATTTTAATTAAAAAAATGTTGGTTCTTATGATATAAAATTAGTTTTTTTTAATGCTATACTTATTTATAAAGTTTAAAATAATATGAAAGGAAGCAATTATGAAAGTAATTAAGGTTAAAAATATTACGAAGTCGTATAATGGTAATGTTGTACTCGGACCTATTAATTTAGAAATTGAGAGTGGTAGTTCTGTTGCTATTTTTGGTGCTAATGGTGCTGGTAAAACTACATTATGTGAGATTATTAGTAATACTAAAAATGCAAGTACAGGAGAAATTGAATATAACTTTAATAAAAAAGATATTCCATATGTTGTTGGAATAAATTTTCAAGATCAAGTTTATCCTAGCTTTATAACAGTTAAAGAATTAATAAATTTTTATCAGAAGATTTATTTAGATAAAATAAAACCCGAAATTTTTAATAGTATGTTAGATAAGTTTCAATTAAAAGAATTATACAAACGTAAAGTAAATAGTTTATCGGGTGGTCAAAGACAAAGAGTTAATTTATTTTTATCATTATTTCATCAACCAAAAATTTATATTGGTGATGAGATTTCAACTGGTTTAGATGTTAAAACAAGAATTGATATTATTAATTTTTTACAAGAACAAATTAGTTTGAATAACATTACTTTAATTTTAGTTAGTCATAACTTAGATGAAATCCAAGCTTTATGTAGACGTATTATTTTTTTAAAGGATGGTCAAATTATTGATGATACTACTGTTGTTGAAGTTACTAAAAAATATGGTTCATTATTAAAATATTATTTAGAAAAAACAGAAACACCATTAGAAATAACTACGAGAAAGGAAAAAAAATAATGCTAGCAATGTTTCAATTATTATTTGGTTATTTTAAGAAATCTTTCCATAGTATTTTCTTTGGCTTTATTTTCCCTATTATTATGTTAACAATTTTAGTTGCTGTATTAACACCCGGTAACCCAAATGCTGCACAAACAGTATTACCGGGGTTAGTGATGTCAGCTTCACCAGTATTAGGAATTGTTACTTTATCAATGACATATTCTGATTTTAAACAATCAATAATTATTAAAAGAATTGGTGCAACACCATTAAAACCATGACAATTTATTAGTAGTATTTTAATATTTCATGTTATTTTAATTTTTATTGGTAGTTTTTGAACATTAGGAATTGGTGCAACTTTATATCATAATCAGATTAATTGAGAACTAATTAATTGAGTTTATATATTACTAGCAATTCTGCTTTCATCAATTATGTGTTCAGCAGTAGGAATAATGGTTGGTATTCTTGCTTCTGATTTTAAAATTGCTAATGCTTTTGCTTTATTATTATATTTGCCAACATCATTTTTATCGGGTCAATATATTCCATATGTAGCCATTAAAGGACAACCAGTTTTAGTTATTATTGCTAAAATTATTCCTTTTTCTTCTCCTGTTTCTATTATGAATAGAGGATGAAATAATTATGGTACTCCAAATGATTTAATCAATACAGCACTTTTTGATAATTACTGAATACCGATTTTAGTTAGTTTACTTTGAATTGGAGCATTAATATTTGGAGCAATTATGGCTTATAAATATCGACGTAAATAAATTAATCTATAATAATAAAAATAGTTACCATTTTGGTAACTATTTTTATTTCAATCAACAACTAGCAAACTTAAATCTACTGTAAGAGTTATGTAATATATTTTAATTTATATACAATTTGTTTATTTTTTTAAAACAAAGATATTTTATGATATTATTAAATTAATTTAATAACTGTTAATTACTAGTATAGATAGTTTTATCTATATTAGTTTTTTTGTTTTTATTAAATTAATTTAATTAAAAAAATATTATATATTGGGTTTATTAGAAAGAAGTTAAAATATGGCAAACGGCAGAGAAATTATTATTACGAATAATTTAAATAATCCAAGTATAAAAAGTTTATTATTAATTGATGAATTTAATAATAAAATCGGTGACGCAATACTTATTATTGATTTAGAAAAAAAAGAAGCTATTTTAGAAAGTATATTTATTGAAGAAAAATATCGTAAGCAACAATATGGTAGTTTACTTATTTACAAAATTTTTGAGATATGTCATAGCAATAATATCGAAAACCTTATTTTATTATCAGATCCAACTAATGTTACTGTCGGTGAATTTTATGAAAAATTAGGATT
Source organism: Spiroplasma endosymbiont of Danaus chrysippus (assembly GCF_902809815.1). Taxonomy (GTDB): domain Bacteria; phylum Bacillota_I; class Bacilli_A; order Mycoplasmatales; family VBWQ01; genus Spiroplasma_E. The sequence goes on from NZ_CADDIL010000005.1 coordinate 116,936, forward strand.
CACTTATGCATGAAATAAAAAAACTTTTTTTATGATTATGAAATTAATATACCTCATGCAATTTTTAATAAAAGAGATGAAATTGAAAAGTGAAAAAATATTAAAATAAAAGAAATTTTTATTGATTTTGATAAGTCAAAATCAAAAGCTATAAATGATGAACAAAAGATATTAGAGGATAGTGAAATATTATCTAGTATTTTAGATGAAGTTTTAATACATGAAGAATCAATTTTCAAGGAAGATTATCAAAAAGTTATTGATTGATTTAATCAACAAAGAGAACAAATAATCAAAAATCCAAAACAATGATGAAATACTTTAACCCCCAAACAAGTAGATGTTGTTAAAAATGAGGCAAAAAAATGATGAAATAACTTAACACCAGAACAAAGAAAAATAAAATTATTAGAAAAACAAGCATATCAAAAAAAGACAATAAAAAAAAGATGATACTCCTTTATTGTGTGATTTTGATCAAAATATAAAAAATAAATTAGACTGCATGCAGTCTATGAAAACATCAACTCCTGTTGTTAAAAAAGATAATTTTAATATATAGATTTTTTCTTTTCTCAAATGTCTTGTTTTTTAAAATTAACAATGTAAAATAAAATACATAATTAATTTAAAATATAAAAGAGTAAAATTAAATGGTAATTTAGAGACTTAGTGGTTGCTGTAAACTAAGCAAGTTTAATTTGAAGGTAACTTATATTATTAGTAATTTAAATAATAATTAAGTGCATTTACTTTGTAAATGAATTAGGATGGTACCGCGTTAAAAAACGTTCCTATTTGTGGAATGTTTTTTTATTTTAAAAAGGAGTATAAAAAATGAATAAAAATTTAAACAAAAAATATAATCATATTGAAATTGAAAAGGATCGTTATGAACAATGAGTAAAATCTGGATTATTTAAGGCAAATGTTAGTTCTATTAATCCTACATTTTCTATTATCTTACCACCACCTAATGTAACCGGACTTTTACATTTAGGTCATGCTTGAGATAGTACTATCCAAGATTTATTAATTCGTTATAAACGTTTACAAGGATTTAATACTTTATTTATACCTGGTATGGATCATGCCGGCATTGCCACACAAGTTAAAGTTGCACAACGTATTAAAGAAGAACAAAAACTTAATTTGCAAGAATTAGGTAAAGATAAATTTTTACAACAAGCATGAAAATGAAAAACAGAATATGCACAAAACATAAGAAAACAGTGAGCAAAACTTGGTTTAGCATTAGATTATTCGCATGAAGTATTTACTTTAGATGAAAATGTTAAGCAAGCAGTTAATGAAGTATTTGTAAAGTTATATAAAGAAGGTTTAGTTTATCGAGGAAAAAAGATAGTAAATTGAGATCCAGAATTAAAAACCGCTATTTCTAATATTGAAGTAAATTATCATGAAACAAAAGGAAAAATGTATTATTTAAAATATTTTATAGAAAATAGTAGTGAATTTATTACTATTGCTACTACCAGACCAGAAACAATGTTTGCTGATCAGTGTATAGTTGTAAATAGTAAAGATAAACGTTATTTACAATTTATTGGTAAAATGGTTGTTAATCCGGCTAATAAAATGTTAATTAAAGTCATTGCTGATGATTATGTTGATATGAATTTTGGAACAGGTGCTATGAAATGTACACCAGCTCATGATGCTAATGACTATGAAATTGCATTACGTCACAATTTAGCAATGCCTATTTGTATGAATGTTGATGGAACTATGAATGAATTAGCACAATCATATATTAATCAAGATCGAATGGTATGTCGTAAACAATTAGTTGAACAATTAAGAAAAGAAAATTTAGTTGTAAAGGTTGAAGACCATCTTCATCAAGTTGGTTATTCAGAAAGAAGTAACGCTATTATTGAACCATATTTATCACAACAATGATTCATAAAAATGAAACCATTAGTTGAAATGATTATTGATAAACAAAAAAATAAGAAAACAAAGATTGATTTTCATCCAATATTATTTGAACAACAACTTTTGCAGTGATTAAATAATATTCAAGATTGATGTATTTCTCGTCAATTGTGATGAGGTCATTCGCTTCCAGTTTGATATCATAAAAAAACTAAGAAAATTTATGTTGATACTAACCCACCATCACCAATTAACGATTATATTCAAGAATCAGACGTATTAGATACATGATTTTCTAGCGGTTTATGACCTTTTGTAACCTTGGGTTGACCACAAAAAAATGTTAATTTGCAAAAATATTATCCAATATCAGTATTAGTTACTGCTTATGATATTTTATTTTTTTGAGTTGCACGAATGATGTTTATGGGTTGAAAATTTACTAATCAAAAACCATTTACTAATGTTTTAATTCATGGTTTAATTCGTGATGAACAAGGTAGAAAAATGTCAAAATCATTAAATAATGGAATTGATCCAATGGAAGTTATTAAAAAGTATGGTGCGGATGCTTTACGTTACTTTTTAGTTAGCAATTGTGCTCCGGGTCAAGATTTAAGATTTAGTATTACTAAAGTTGAGTCAACTTGAAATTTCAATAATAAGTTATGAAACGCTGCACGTTATGTACTAATGAATATTGATGATAAGTTTCAATTGGATGAAAATATTGTCTATAATAATTCATTATCATTTATTGATCAATGAATTTTACAAGAACTTAATCAATTGATTATTTATGTAGAGCAATATATGGAAAAATATGAATTTGTTTTAGTAGTTAAAGCACTATCAAATTTTATATGAAATAAATATTGTTCTTGATATATTGAATTAAATAAAGTTAATTTACAAAATCAAGAGCAACAAAGTAACTCATTACAAACATTATATTATGTTTTACAACAAATTATTATTATGGTTCATCCCTTTATTCCCTTTATTACAGAAGCAATTTATGAAGAAATGGGGTATAAAAATAGCATTTTAACAAATAAGTTTCCTAAAGTTAAAGTTATGAAAAAAACAAAAGATGTAACACAATTTGTTGAAATATTAATTGAAATTATTGGTAATATTCGAGAAATTCGTAAAGAACTTAATTTATCTTTAAAATTACCGTTAACTATTCATATCAATACGACTAATTCTTTTTTTGAAGTAGAAAAAAATACTTTAAATCCTTATTTATTACAATTAACTAATAGTCAAATTGTTACTATTAGTGATAGTCCGTTGTCTGTTAATAATAAAATAATTAAAATTATTAATTCAGCAGTAATAGAAATTAATGTTTCAAATTTATTTAATAAAGAAGAACAATTAGCAAAATTAAAAGAGGACTTAGTTTATATTGAAAATGAAATAAAACGTAGTAAAGATATTTTAAGTAACCAACAATTTTTAGTAAAGGCACCACCAATAAAAGTTGAAATAGAAAAGCAGAAATTAGAAAAGTATCAAAATCAAAAAATTTTAATCAATGCCAAGATTAAAGAATTATAAAAAACTTTTATTTTAATTCAAGTTGAGAGACTTTTTAGTAATCTGTGTTTCTTTGTTTTACAAAGTACTAGTTCAGATTAATTCTGTCTTCAAATTTTATCATAAAATGAGCAATTGCTGTATTTCAATTTTGAATAGGCAATGTTCATTTTTTTGTGATATTTTCAATTGCTAAGTAAAAAATTTTAAAAACTGCCATATCATTAGGAAAAACTTTTTTATTTCTAATAACTTTTCGTAATTGGCTATTAACAGATTCAATAGCATTTGTAGTATAAATTACCCTTTTAATTTCTGCTGGATAACTAATAAAAACCATTAAATTTTCTCAATTTTTATATCAAGATTTAGCAATTTGTGGATATTGTTTATTTCATTTACTTTCAAATGATTCTAAAGCTTGCATTGCTTGTTCTTCACTACATGCTGTATAAATTGGCTTTAAATCGATAACTAGAGACTTTCGATGTTTGTATGAAACATATTTTAAGCTATTTCTAATTTGATGAACTATGCATAATTGATGTTCAGTTTTAGGATAAACTGATTGTATTGCCTCTGACATGCCTGTTAAATTATCACTACAAGCAATAAGAATATCATTTAAGCCTCGATTTTTCATTTCTGTAAAATTATTTAATCAGAATTTAGCACCTTCATTTTCACTAATTCATAAACCTAAAACATCTTTTTTACCTTCTAAATCAACTCCTAAAGCTATATAAACTGATTTGTTAATAATACGTTTATCCTGACGTACTTTAACTACGATACAATCAAAATAAATGATTGGATAAACACTATCTAATGGACGATTTTGCCATGCTTTGACATCATCAATGACATCATCAGTAATTTGACTAATTACGCTTTCGCTAATATCTGCGCCATCATATAACTCTTGCAACTGCATTCTAATATCTGATAAAGTCATACCTTTTGCATATAGTGAAAGAACTTGTTGATCAAAACCATCAAATCTTCTCTGTCTTTTTGTGATTATTACTGGTTCAAAATTACTATTACGATCTCTTGGTACATCAATTTCAATTTTACCTTGTTGAGTTATTAATTTTTTTGATGTTGTACCATTACGAACATTGTCATTATTACTGCGTTGATTTCTTTCGTGTCCTAAATAATTTTGCATCTCAGAATTCAACATTTTTTCTACCAATCGTTTAGTTAATTCTTTATATAAGCCTCCCTCTTTAAAAACTGTTGTTAAATCCTCAGTATTTTCTAATAATAAATCTACTGCTTTTGATATTGGATCATTGTTATTAAGATTATCTTTTTTAGCCATCTGTAACTCACTCTTTCTAGATATATAAATTATATTTACTAGAATTAATTAAACATAGTTATTTTTGTAAGTCACACAGATTACTAAACATTCCAAAAAATGCCTTTAATAGGCATTTTTACTTATTTATAAACTCATGTGATTATAATCTCAATTTAATGAAGCATTATCATAATTTAATGGTACTTCGGTCATATTATCACTACCATAATATTGACTTGATGTTTCACTATTAATTGTGAATCTATTATCATTAATTAATCTTGTAGTTTCATTATTAAATGGTGTTTCTTGCATTTCTTCAATATGATTAGTTGTTTCCATAGGTAATAAATTATGAATAATTTCACTTGCACCAGCAATTATGGTAGGTACTGCATAAGCATTCATAAAATCATTATTTATACCCATTGCTACACCACTACTAATCAAACAACCACCAGTAGCCATATTACATATCTTTCTTATTGCTTCAAATTTATTAGGTATTAACTCAGTAATTCCAGCAACCAAATTGGCAATACCATATGAATTTAAAGATATATATGTATCTCAATCCATTAAATGATTATCAATAGTATCATGATTACTAAATAATAAATCTGGTGGAAATGGGTCAACAGTAGTAGTTGTTATTGGATTTTCTGTTGGATTAGGATTAATATCTGCATTAGTAAATTTACTATAATTAACTAAACCAATTGTTCCTAATCCTAATAATATTTTTTTACTACTATTAATTAATTTAGTTTTTGAACTTGGCATTTGATTTAAATTTCAAATATCAATTCCTAATTTTTTACTAAATAATAAAGCATTAATACTTCCTAAAATAGGATTTCCTATTAATTGACCATAATAAGCACTGGTACCAATCATGGCAGATAATGGTGCTATTCCAGTTCTTATTAATTTTAATAAAGTATAATTTGATTGTGAGTTTTCTGTATTTGGCATTTTCTATTCTCCTTTTATAAATTTAAATTTCATATTTCCAATAGTATCTCTATTATTACCGACAATAATTAAATATCCAGTTTGATTATTTTCTAATATTCATGAATAATAAATATCTTGTGGATATAATTTTGGATATAAATTTAATGCTAATAAATAACATAAAGCATCTTCTTTATTTTTTAATAAACTTACTGTTTTACATATTATTTCTTTAGGACTTTTTTCATTATAAAATCATTCAGTTTTAATGTTTCTCATTATTTCACATCCTTTTATGAACTCATCAGCACCGTTTACTACGGTGGACTATAGAATTATAATGTTATCCAAATTTTAATAATTCTATAGTTTCGTTCTGTATAAAATAAAATTTAGGACTTACATTGACATATTTAAATAAAAATAGGAGTTAAACAGGTTATATGTCAAATGCCTATCATTTTATTTAATCTTTTATTATTGCTATTGCTCCTAAAATAAGAGCAACTAAACAAAATAATAATATGATTGCTACTGGTGTAGTTGCTATCACTATTAATAATATTCCTCATCAAGGCATTATTTACTCTCCTCTTTTCATGTCATTTCAAACTGAATTTTAAATTTTCCAAATAAAATAAATGCTAGTAAATTATAAGGAATAGAGATTAAAGATAATAATAAAAATATTGGTAAAATTAATATTCTTAATAAGATATAAAATAATTTCATTAATCAAATTCACCTTTTTATATAAATTCAAGTACTTTATAATAAGCAGTAAGTTTACCGGCTTCTTTGCTACTTGCTACTTGGTGGTTAGCCCTAAATACTGGACCACTTTTGGATAGACAGTTTTAAATTTTTATTTGTGAAATTGGTGGTTTTAGAAATTTAGAATGTATTCTTTCGTAATTATAAAACATAATATATTGGTTTACATCATTTATAGCTTCATTGAGAGAAAAATATTGATTTGAACCTTTAGGTAGTCATTCTTGAGATAAATGAGAAAATCAGTTTTCAGATATTACATTGCCACCAATATCATAAGGTTGTTTTTTGCTTAAAATTATTTGCTTATCAGCAGCTCAATTTGTGATGTCTTGACAATAAAATTCGTTGGCGTTATCTGAGTGTAAAATAACGTTTTTTACTTGGTTTCAAGAGAATTGTTGATTTATTTTTTCAAGTGCAGGAAGGATTAAATCTTGATAGGATTTGTTTGAACATGTATTATAGCTTACAATATTATTTGAATAAAAATCAATAATTACAAAAAGATATAATCAACCTTCTTTAGTATTTATTTGTTTAGTGTCCATTGATCAAATTTGATTTGAAGAGGTTGTACTTTTATAATCTTTGTTTACTTTATCCATTGTAGGTATTCACTTATTTGGATTTTTTTTGTTTTTAGGATAGTTATTTTTAGTTTGTTTTAATCCTTGAAGATTGTGATCTTTCATAATTTTTCGCATTTGTTTTGTTGATAATTCTAGATTTAAAATAATATGTTTGTATTGTTTTAATCATTCTTTAAATGCTGAAAAAATTCGTAAATAGCCATAAATTTGTCCTTTTCTTGTAAAATGAAATTCAAGTAAAAGTTGGCATAATTCTTGATATTTATGTGTACAATTACTAATTTGATTTTTTTCTTTTTTAATAGGGTTTTGTTTGTTTTTTACAAAATAATATGTTGATCGGTTTAGTTGAAGATGTTGGCAAAGATATCTAATTGAATATTGGTTTTTGCTATCATCAATAATTTGAATTTTTTGTTTGATATTTAACTTGTTAATTACTAATGCTATTTGTTTAATTTTATCCATTATTAAAAATCCTTTCATGTCAAAATTAGTGTTAATTGTATAACACAATTGTTTTTCGAATACATTCAAGTTTTTTTTAAATTAATGGTCTAGTAAAAAGGGCTAAGTAGCAACCACCATAGCCAATTACGAAAAGTTATTAGAAATAAAAAAGTTTTTCCTAATGATATGGCAGTTTTTAAAATTTTTTACTTAGCAATTGAAAATATCACAAAAAAATGAACATTGCCTATTCAAAATTGAAATACAGCAATTGCTCATTTTATGATAAAATTTGAAGACAGAATTAATCTGAACTAGTACTTTGTAAAACAAAGAAACACAGATTACTAAAAAGCCTCGCAATAAATTCTATTTTTATTATATTAATAATTTAAAATATTCTTACTTATAATATCAACTATCTGTTTAGCAACTTCCACTTTTCAACCAATTAAATTATAATTATTATTTTTAAAATAAAAATTAATTTCTGTGTCATTTTTACCCATAACACTAATATTATTAATACAAATACCATCACAATTTTTAATTTTCATTTTTTCGATACCAAGATTTTTATCATTAAATTCTTGAGCAGCAAAACCAATTAAAACTTGTTTTGTTTTCTGCTTACCTAAAAATGCCAATACATCAATATTAGCAATCAGTGATAAAGATAAATTTTCAATTTTATTTTTAATTATTTTATTAGGAATATATTTACTTACTTTATAATCATTTAAAGCAGCAGCACATATTACAATATCAGCATTATCAAAGTTTTCTTTCATTTCTAAGAACATTTTTTCATTAGTATTTGCTTCAATAATAGTTAGGTTTTTTTGCGATTTAATTTCAAAATCACAATCACCTGCAACTAATACTACTTTAGCGTCAGTTTTAAGAAAAGCATCTACTAATGCTTTACCCATTTTTCCTGAAGAATTATTAGTAATATAACGAATTGGATCAATATAAGTTCTAGTACGACCAATATTAATTAAAATTTTTTTATTAGATAAATCAATACTTTTTTTAAAAAAATCTTTAATTATTGTTAATGCATTATCTGGACTTTTAACCCGTCCATCACCAATCATCTTACAGGCTAACATTCCTGAATCTGGAGGAATAATAGTAATATTTTCAAAATTAGATAATTCTAATAAATTTTTTTGAAAACTTTGATTGTGATACATATTATGATTCATTGCTGGAAATAATATCTTTTCTGCTTTGGAAGCTAAAAATACTGATAATGCTAAACTATCAGCAATTGCTAAATTTGCTTTACTAATAAAACTCATAGTAGCAGGATAAACAACAATTAAATTTGTTTTAATTGCTAAATTAGTGTGAGTAATTAAATCTCCTTTAACATATGATTCTTGTTCAAACATTTCAGAATAATAAGAAAATGTTTTATCTTCTAGAAAATGTAAAGAACTTTTAGTACAAATAATATCAACTAAAAATTCTTTTTTTAATTGTTTTAATAAAATTAAGGCTTTGTTTGTTGCAATACTACCAGTAATTATTAAAGTAATATGTTTCATTATTTTCTCCTATCATATCATTAAACATAAAATAAACAAACAAAACTTATCTTCAAAATATGATAGCATTGAAAATAGGTTTTTATTATTAAAAATTTATTTTTACTTTTTATCAAGTATAACTGAAACTCGTGTTTTATTTTTTTTAAAAATGGTATACTTAACAATTCCTGATTTTAAAGCAAATAAGGTATCATCACCACCACGCCCTACATTTTCACCAGGGTGAATTTTAGTTCCACGTTGACGATAAATAATTGTTCCCTCTTTTAAACTTTGTCCATCACCAATTTTAGCACCTAAACGTTTAGAATGTGAATCACGACCATTACGAGTTGAACCCACTCCTTTTTTTGAAGCAAATAATTGTAAATTTAATTTATAAAACATAATTACACCTCCTTTATGTTAATATATTTTGGATATTGTTCTTTAATAGTTTTTAATTGTCAAAGCATTGTTTTTAAAATGATTTGACTATTATTAGTGAAACTAGCAACTTTAAGTTTAACTAATCCAGCAGTATTATTAATTACTTGAACTTGATAATGATCAAGTTCATGAAGTGCATTTAATGTACCAATAACAATGGCTGAAATCCCTGCACAAACAATATCATTTCCAATTTTTGAAAAATTAGCATGACCAGTAATTATAACTTCTACAATGTTACTATTTTGGTAATTATAAGTAACTTTAACCATAATTTAATATTACCTTAAATTATTTTTTATTATTTTCATCATCTTCTTTAACAACTTTAACAGTCATATTTTTATGATCAAAAATAGTTTTTAAATTACCTTCACTAACAACAGTTTTAGTGCTATCTGGTTCTGTAATATTATCCTTAACAACTGATTTAGTTTTAACAACTTTTTCTTTTGTAAGTTCTTTTTTTACTTTACTAAGTACTGATTTTGGCTCTTTAATAATAGGAGTTACTACTTCAGAAATTACTTCTTTTTTTACTTCATCCTTAATTACTGGTTTTGATTGTTCTGCCTTCTTATCAACAAGACTTTTACCAGCAAGTAAAATATCAGTAATTAATACCTTTGTATATGGCTGACGGTGTCCATACATTGTTTTTGAATTTTTCTTAGGTTTATATTTAAACACTCGAATCTTTTTTGATTTATCTTGTTTAATAATCTCACCATGAACTTCAGCACCTTTTAGGAAAGGTTTACCGAATTGTTGATCAATCATCAATATTTTGTCAAAAATAATTTTATCTTTAGCTTTGCCAACAAGTTTTTCAACAAAAATTTCTTGACCATAGGAAACATTAATTTGTTTTCCTCCTGTTTGAATAACTACAAACATTTTTCTTATTACCTCCAGTTTAGACTCGCCTTATAGGTGGAATAAATCACTTGTTAACCTAAAGTAGAGCGGTTGAAACTGCATAAACAGTCTTAAATATTATAAAGTATTTTTTATTAAAAGCAATACAAAATTTAGAATTATACACATAATTTAAATATAAAAATTACTAAAAAAAGAAAATAAAAAATATATCTTTAATATTTAATAATTAATATAACTATAATGATATCTACACTAAATTATGTAATTAATATTTTTTTATAATTATTATTAAAATTATGATATTATTTTTCTAAACTTAATATAAGTTTTTAACTCATTACTTATTCAAAAGTAAATGAGTTTTTTTATTTTTAGAAAGGAAGATTAAAAGAGATGGCTAAAGATAAAAATATCATTAATGAAACAATTGATTATTTACCGTTGTTTGGTGCTGGATTAGGAGCAATTGACGGTCTTTCATGAACAAATCCAGTGCCTGTTACCAACATTGCGATTGGTGCTGTAGCCGGAGGAATAGCAGGTTATCAAATTAAAAAAGCTGTAAAAAATAAAGATAAAAATAAAACTAAAGTTGGAACATCATTAATTTGTGGTGCTGGTGTATTAAATGCAGTATTAAATCCAGAAGTATCATTAATGAATATATTAGAAGCAACTGCTGGTGGTATTGTAATTGCTAAAGGTGGTAAATATATTGTTGATAAAGGCAGTAGTTATGTAAAATCTAGACCAGAATATCAAATATTAAAACAAGGATATAAAATCAATAAAAAAGTAAATAAGATTCAAGATTTTTCTTCAATAAAAAAAGAAGCAAATAAATTAGATCAACAAAAACAACACACAAAAAAAACAAAAAAAATTAAAGTTACTATAAATAAAATAAAAAGTTACCTCAGTTGGTAACTTTTATAATTAAATTAATTTATTATTAAAGCTATTTTCTTTCAATTATTATATCTTAATATATGATTTTTTTGTTTTTTTTCTTAATACTAATAATAAAATAATACTCGTTAAAAAAATACCAATAACAGCACCAGCGATTGAAATAATAAAACGTATTAAAATTTGTTGAGGAGTTAAAAAGTATCCTGACAAATAAAATAATGATAAAACAAAAGCAAATGGAATACTATATGTAAATTGATCTAATTGATGTAATTTTAACTTATATGTAATAAAGGTTATAATAAAAGTAAATAGGATTAAACTTAAACTAGAAAGTACCATTATTCAAAAAGGTAATTTAAAAGTAAAAGTAAAATCAGTACTAGTAGTAAAAAAAAGAATAATTCCTGGAATTAATACTTGTATTATTAAATAGCCAACACTTATCAAAAACTTAGTTCTTGGAAATGTATTTTCACTATTATTTTCAAAATTAACTTCTTGGTTTTTATTTTCCATACTTATCCTCTTCTATAATATAATTCTTTACAATTTTAACATGCTTTTATCAATAATTAAATAAGATTTATATTTATTAAATAACACTTATTTTAATACAAAAATTTAAAATAAAAATAAAAATAGTTTTCCACAATTTAATGAAATTAAAAATTACCTATCCTATAAATTAATTGATTTTTTTGATTTAGTTTTTGTTTTATTTTGTAAATCTGTATTAGAATTTATTGCCTGTTTTTGCGCTTCTTCTAAATCTTGTTTTTGTACTTTTTTCTTTTCATCAAATTTTTTTGCTGCTACTTTTCCTTTTATAATAGCTACATGACTACCTTTAACAACTGCATAAGTAACACCACCAGCAACAGCAGTTCCTGCAACAATAATGCCGGCAGGTGGAGATACAAAAAAAGTTGTAACCAAAACACCAGCAGCACCAATAATAGTACCTCTAACAGCACCTTCAGGAATCCCTTCATAAGCCCCCTTAACAAGTCCTTTAGTAGACGCACAAATAATTTTTAATGTTTTTGCTGTTGTTGAATGCTTTGTTTTAAATTTTTTTCAGTATTTGTATTTTTTCTTAGTCATTTCTGGATGATAATTACTATCAACTAATATAAAATTAGTTTCATCTTTTTGTCTTTCATCTAAATCTGCAATTGCCTTTTCTACTTCTAATCAAGTCATTATTAACTTCTCCTTTTTTAAAAAAAAATAAAAAAAACTCATTTACTTTTGAATAAGTAATGAGTTTAAAATTTATATTAAGTTTTAAAAAAATAATATCATATTTTCTATATTTAGTATAGAAAATTTAATTATTTTTATCAATATTACATAAATTTTTATACTATCTATATGATTAAAATTTAGTAAACTATATCTATAATGACTAGACTTACCCCAAACTGCTTACTTTTTAATTTTCTTTCTTCTTAATATTGCTATAACTACTGGAATAGCAATAATAACTAATAAAAAAGTACTACCAATAATTATAATATTTCAATTATTAATTAAAGTTGTTGTTTTTAGTTTTATTTCTGGTAAGGCAAAAGGGTTATTTTTATTTTTTTCATCATGTTTAACATTAGCATATAAATGAGTAATTAAATCGTGCTCATAAAACAATAATCAATAACGTAATTGACCTGGATTTAGTACATCAATTGCACAATCTATATTAGTGGTTTCTTGTAAATACTGATTAAAATGAATACCAGATTGACTATTAGCAAAATTAGTAAAACCAGAAAATTTAGTTGATAAAGGATTAATATTATAAATATTTAAATATTGTCTTGAAGAACTATCAACTTTATCATTTACTATTCTTTGTAATAAATAAATAGTATGATCTTCAGATTGATATGTTTTTAATGGTTGATTTGAAATAGGTGTTACCTTTTCTTCTTGTGGAACAAGATTATCATCAACACGCTGATATATTCATTTATCTTCACTAACATTAGCAGTAATAACAGCTTCTGATTTAATTTGACTAAAAGCAATCATTTGTAAATTACTATTTTTTTCATCATTAATAAAATATTGATGAATTAATGAAGATTTATCTTCTTTTTCATTAATAACTTGAATTTCTGGCATAGAACTATTAATAGTAAGTGTTTCTTGTCTTAAAACAGTACTACCATCACTATCATTTCATTTAACATTATATATAGTGGGCTTATTTTTACTATAATCTTGGTTTAAAATAGCATAGTCAAAAGTTTTATTACTATTAGTTTTAACATTTTTTTTCATTTCTCTGTTTTTATTATTAATAGAAATTTCTAATCCTGATTTTTTAAAAGGAGGATGCACATAAAAAACAAATATTTCATTACTAAAACTATCCTTAGTATTTGCAAATGGTCCAATTGGAAATATTTTAGCACGCGTTTCAAAATTAGATTTTTGAAAATTAGTACTTGGTTGTAAATTATATGGAACTTCCATTAAAGTATTAATGTCACTTGCTTCATATATTGTTGCAAAAAGTCCTGCATCAATACTTTCTTTAATTGTTTGATGATATTGTAAAATTAAATTATTACTTTTTTCATTAAAAGTATGACCAAAAGCACCCGCAGTAAGAAAACCTTGTGCATTTTTAAAATAACTACTATTATCATTAATAATACTTTTTAATTGACTATAACCTTGATCATTAATAATATCATTGGTTTTAATATTACTATGTGTTCAATCATTATTAATAATTTGATCATAACTATCAAAATTAACATTTAATGGTGTACTTTTAACATTATTATATAAATATTGTGAATCATTATTTCAAGATTTAATACTATTAACTAAGTTACGATTTGATGACTTAACAGTAATATGAAAGTCGCTAACTTTACTATTACTAGTTTGATGATTTTTATTATTAAAACTAATACTTAATACTGAGGTTACTAATAAACTGCTAGCACTAAGTAATAAAATTAATTTTTGTTTAAATTGTTTCATAATATTTCCTTATAAATTTAATATTTAAAAGTTATTAAATTACTATTATTTATTTTTATCTAGCAATTATGTAATTAGTATATCAATTCTTTTAAAAATATGATATATATTATTTACACGAGAAATATATATTTAAGATCTAAAATACCTACAAGATCTATCACAAATATTAATATTATATTAAGTTTCTTTAATTGAAAATACTTATCCCTAAGTCAATTAAATATAAAATTAGCAGTTACTACTTGAAACTGCTAATTTTATTTGTTAGTATATTAATATGATTAGCAATCAAGTAATTATAGTGCTAAAAAGAGGAGTGACATTATGCAATTAAATGAAATCCCTAACTATAGTAATGATCCTAAAATTCTTGATAAATTTGCTCGTAATCTAATTGTACAAGCTAAAACAGGAAAAATGGATCCTATTATTGGACGTGATGAAGATATTCGTAAAGTAGAAGAAATACTCTCACGAAAAACTAAAAACAACCCCGTCTTAATCGGTTTACCTGGTATTGGTAAAACTGCTATTATTGAAGGTTTAGCCCAACGTATTGTTCGTGGTGATGTTCCTAGTAACTTAAAAGATAAAATTATTTATGAACTAGATATGGGAGCACTAATTGCTGGCGCTAAATTCCAAGGTGAGTTTGAAGAACGATTAAAAGCGGTTATTAACCAAATTAAAAATTCTAATGGAAAAATTATTTTATTTATTGATGAACTACATTTAATTGTTGGTGCTGGTAGAACACAAGGTTCAATGGATGCTTCTAATTTACTAAAACCAATGTTAGCACGTGGTGAACTACGTTGTATTGGTGCCACAACACTTGACGAATATCGTCAATACATTGAAAAAGATGCAGCCCTTGAACGAAGATTTCGTAAGATGATTATTAAAGAACCAACAACAGAAGATACAACTGCTATCTTACGTGGTTTAAAAGAACGTTTTGAAGCTTATCATGGTGTAAAAATTCATGATAGTGCATTACGAGAAGCTGTTTATCTATCTAATAAATATATTAATGATCGTTACTTACCTGATAAAGCAATTGACTTAATTGATGAAGCTTGTGCTAGTATTAAAACTGAAATTGCTTCGGTTCCTAGTGATTTAGATGATATAAGAAGAAAAGTCTTACAATTAAAAATTGAACAAGCAGCCTTAAGCAAAGAAAAAGATGAAAACTCGCAAACAAGACTAATTGAAGTCGATAAACAATTAAAAACTAAAAAAAATACTTTACAACAATTAGAAGATAAATGAATCAAAGAAAAGTCAGCATTAGACCATATTACTAGTTTAAAAAATAAATTAGAAAATGCTAAATCAGAATTAGAATTGTATCAATTATCAGGTAATTTTACAAAAGCTGGTGAACTACAATATAGTATTATTCCCAACTTAGAAAAAGAACTTAAAGATAGTGAAAATATAAAAAAAGATAATCCTTTACTACGCGAAGATGTTACTAGTGAAGATATTGCAAAAGTTGTTGCAAAATGAACTGGCATTCCTGTTACTCGTTTATTAGCAACCGAAAAAGAAAAATTATTAAAATTACCCTTAACTTTAAATACGAGAATTAAAGGTCAAAGTAATGCCCTACAGTTGGTAAGTGATGCTTTAATTAGAGCTCGTGCTGGCATTAAAGATCCCAATCACCCAATTGGTTCATTTATTTTCTTGGGTCCAACCGGTGTTGGAAAAACTGAAGTTGCCAGAACCTTAGCTGATATTTTATTTGATAGCGAAAAAAATATGGTTCGTATTGATATGTCAGAATTTATGGAAAAACACGCAGTTAGCAAATTACTAGGTTCACCTCCTGGCTATGTTGGTTATGAAAACGGTGGACAATTAACCGAAAAAGTAAGAAGAAATCCTTATAGTATCATTCTTTTTGATGAAATCGAAAAAGCCCATCCTGAAGTATTAAATATTTTATTACAAATTCTTGATGAAGGTAGAATTACAGACAGTCATGGTCTCTTAATTGACTTTAAAAACACAATAATTATTATGACTTCAAATCTTGGTTCACAAGAACTATTAAGTGGTAAAGATAACAGCAAAGAACAAGCATTAAATATCTTAAAAAAATCATTTCGACCAGAATTTATTAATCGAATTGATGAAATTATTATCTTCAATCCATTAAGTAAAAAAGTAATAACAGAAATTATTATTAAAGAATTAGATACTTTATTATTGCGATTAAGACAAGAAAAAAATTTACAATTATCTTATGAATCAGAAATAGTTAATAAAATACTAAAAGATGCTTATGATGAAGAATATGGCGCACGACCAATTAAACGCTATATTCAACACTATATTGAAACTATTATCGCACAAGCTATTATTAAAGAAGAACTAATACCCCACAAACGAATGGTAATTACTATCAATAAAGACAATATGTTTATTCTCAGTAAAAAAATAAAATTCAATTAAGTCTTGATATTATTACACTCTCAGTTATAATTATATAAGTATTGGCATTCAAGGTTAATGAATGCTAAAAAAGGTGGTGAACAATGTTAAGTAACAGACAATCACAAATTTTAAAAATTATTGTTGAAAAATATATTAAAACAGGATTACCAATTGGTAGCAAAACTATTTTAGAAAATAATAACAATATTAATTTTTCTAGTGCTACTATTCGTAATGAATGTGTTGAATTAGAAACATTAGGATTATTAGAAAAAGCACATAGCTCTAGTGGTCGTATTCCTTCAACAAAAGGTTATCGCTATTATGTTGATAATTTAATGAATATGGGTGAACATCAAGAACTAGAAATCTTGAAGAAAAAAATAGCAGAAGTATTTAATAACCGTAACTTAGTAATTACCGAAGTATTAAATAAAACTAGTAGTATTTTAAGTGAAATGACTAATTTGATTAGTATTGTTACTGGTCCTAATATTAATGAAGATACTTTAAAAAAAATTGAATTAATACCGATTAGTAATGATAATGCTTTAACAATTTGTATTACTAGTAATGGTCATGTTCAAAACAAAATGTTTAATATTCAAGAAACATCATTAACCGATTTATCAATTGCCATTGATATTTTTAACACCAGATTAATTGGTACTAAAATTAGTGAAATTAGTGAGAAAGTAAATTTATTAAAACCAATCCTTGAACAACAAGTACAAAAATCAGAATATATTATTCAAGGATTTGTTAACACTTTAATTAATTTCTCACGACTACTATCAACAACACACGGTGTTCAATATATGTTAGAAAATCCTGAATTTAATGATATTAATAAGGTTAAAACAATTATTAAATTCATTGAATCACAATCACCATGAATGTATTTTGATGAATTAAATAATAATCAACTACAAATTAAAATTGGTGAAGAACTGGGTAATGAAAATAACGATATGGCAATGATTACTACTACTTTTAAAGTTCATGATGGTGAACAAGGACAAATTGCAATTGTTGGACCTAAACGTTTAGAATATGAAAAACTAACTGAAATTCTAAATTGGATTAATCAAACATTGATTAAAAACTTTAAATAGAAATGAGATGATAAAATGACAAAAGCTAAAAAAGATAACATTGATAACGTATCAGTAACAGAAACTAAAGATACAACTATTTCAACTCCTGTTACTGAAACACCAGTAAGTGTCGAAGAAAAAAAAATATCATTAAATAAAGAAATCGAATTAGAAACAAAAATTAAAGAATTAACAACAGAACTTAATAAAATTAATTCACAACAAAAGCAATTAATGCTAGCTACTAGATTAAATACCATTAAAGAGTTAGAAATTCAAAATAAAGAACACATTAAATATGCTAACCAAAAAATTATTAAAGATTTAGTTCATACTTTATTAAATTTCCAACGAGCACTAAACTTTAAAACTGATAATGCAGCTGTTCAAAATTTCCTAGTTGGTTTTAAATTTATCTATGAAGAATTAATTAAAGCACTTGGTAAAGAAGGTTTAAAAGAAATTACTGCTAAAGTTGGAGATCAATTTAATTCTCACCAACATGAGGCAGTAGAAATTATTAATGATAATACAAACAATGCTTATCAAAATGTAAAAAATAATACTATTGTTGAAGTTATAGCTAATGGTTATGAATTGCATAATCGTGTCATTAGCACTACTAAAGTTAAAGTTTTTCAAACTAAAGAAGAAAAAACAGAAACAAAGAAAAATTAAGGAGTGAAAATATTATGTCTACAAATAAAACAACAAATAAAGAAATCATTTTAGGAATCGATCTAGGAACAACTAATTCATGTGTTGCCGTAATGGAAGGTGATAAGCCAAAAGTTATTGAAAATGCCGAAGGTGGAAGAACAACACCATCAGTTGTTGCTTACAAAGATGGTCAAATTATGGTTGGTGAAGTTGCTAAACGCCAAGCTATTACTGATCCAGATAATACTGTTAGTTCAATTAAAAGAATTATGGGAACTAAAGAAACAGTTAAAGCCGCTACTAAAACACGTAAACCAGAAGAAGTATCTGCAGAAATTTTACGCACTATTAAAACTTTTGCTGAATCAAAATTAGGTAAAAAAATATCAAAAGCAGTTATTACTGTTCCTGCTTACTTTAACAATGAACAACGTGAAGCTACTAAAAATGCAGGAATTATTGCAGGATTAAAAGTAGAAAGAATTATTAACGAACCAACTGCTGCTGCCATCGCTTATGGTTTAGACAAACAAGATAAAGATCACAAAATTTTAGTATTTGACTTAGGTGGTGGAACATTTGACGTTTCAGTTCTAGAATTAGCAGGTGGAACATTTGAAGTATTATCAACTAGTGGTGATAACAAACTTGGTGGTGACGACTTTGATGCCTTAATTGTTCAACATTTAGTTAGTGAATTCAAAAAAAGTAATGGTGTTGACTTATCAAAAGATAAAATGGCAATGCAACGTTTAAAAGATGCTGCTGAAAAAGCAAAAAAAGACTTATCAGGAGTAGTACAAGCTGATATTTCATTACCATTTATTTCAATGAATGCCTCAGGTCCATTACATTTAAATGAAAAATTAACACGTGCCAAATTTAATGAACTAACAAAATCACTAGTTGAAAGAACTATTGCTCCTGTTCGTGATGCCTTAAAAGAAGCTAAATTAAGCAAAAATGAAATTGATGAAGTTATTTTAGTTGGTGGTTCAACAAGAATCCCAGCTGTGCAAGAAGTTATTAAAAACGAAATTGGTAAAGAACCACATCGTGGTGTTAACCCTGATGAAGTAGTAGCTTTGGGTGCTGCTATTCAAGGAGGAGTATTATCGGGTGATGTTACTGACGTTTTACTATTAGATGTAACTCCTTTATCATTAGGTATTGAAACTTTAGGAGGAGTAATGACGCCATTAATCTCTCGTAATACTACTGTTCCTACTAAAAAGTCACAAGTTTTTTCAACCGCTGAAGACAATCAACCGGCTGTTGATATTAGTGTTTTACAAGGAGAACGTCCACTAGCTAAAGATAATCATTCACTGGGTCGTTTCCAATTAAGTGGTATCGAACCAGCACCAAGAGGTGTTCCACAAATTGAAGTTACTTTTGATATCGATGTTAATGGTATTGTATCTGTTAGTGCTAAAGATCTAAAAACTAATAAAGAACAAAAAATTACTATTAGCAATAGTGGTACTTTAAGTAAAGACGAAATTGAAAAAATGGTACAAGATGCTGAAAAGAATCGTGAAAACGATGAAAAACATAAAGAAGAAATTGAATTATCTAATCAAGCACAAGCCTATATTTATGATATTGATAAAATGACTGCTGAAGTTACTAAATCAGCAAAAGAAGGCGAAGCAGAAAATCCACAAATTGCTGAAATGAAAAAACTACGTGATGACTTACAAAAATCACTAGATGAAAAAAAATATGATGATTTAAAAGAAAAACTAGAACAATTAAAACAAGCATTTGCTGCTGCACAACAATTTATGAACCAACAAAAACAAGAACCAACAGATCATATTAAAAAAGATGATAATAAAAGTGATGATGTTATTGATGTTGACGCAACAACTAAATAAAATAATTAGAGGTGGACAAAATGGCAAGTAAAAAACGTGATTATTATGAAATTCTAGGAGTTTCACGTAATGCTACTCCAGATGAAATTAAGAAAGCGTTTCGCACGCTTGCAAAAAAATATCATCCCGATTCACCAAGTGGTGGTGATGAAACTCGATTTAAAGAAATAAGTGAAGCTTATCAAGTTTTATCTGATACTAATAAAAGAGCAAAATATGATCAATTTGGTCATGATATGCCCGGAGTTGGTAGTTCTTCTGGTTTCGGTGGCTTTGGTGGTTTCGGTGACTTTAGTTCGGCATTTGGTGACTTATTTGGTGACTTATTTGGTGGTAATAGAAGACAACAACAACAACGCTATAATGGTAAAACACCAGGTGATAATATACTAACAAAAGTTGAAATTAGTTATCGTGATGTATTCTTTGGCAAAAAAATGACCATTAGTATTAACATTGATGTTGCTTGTAAGGATTGTAAAGAAACTGGTGCTAGAACTCCTAATGATATTAGTACATGTGATAAATGTAAAGGTAAAGGAGTTCTTGAATATGTTCAACAATCACCATTAGGTATGTTTAGACATCAAGGTGTTTGCAACCAATGTCAAGGACTTGGTAAAATTATTCGTCAAAAATGTTTAAAATGCAAAGGACATCGCTATTATATTGAAAATCAAAAATTAGAATTTGATATTCCTCGCAGTATTTTTGATGGTCAACAAATTAGAATTAAAGGTAAAGGTAAAATTGGTCATAATGGTGGCACTCAAGGCGATTTATTTGTTGGTATTAATATTAAGCGACACGCTTTCTTAGATCGTCAAGGTAGTGATATGTATATTAAATTACCAGTATCTTACTTAGATATTATTTTGGGAAATATTATTATGATTCCTAACTTTGAAGGAATAATTAAACATAAATTACCATTAGGACTACAATACGGTGACAAAATTACTTTAAAAAATCAAGGATTCTATTACCCTAATAGTAGTAAACGTGGTGATTTACATGTTATTCTTGATATACAAATGCCTAATAAAGTTACTAAAACAGAGCAAGAAAAATTATGAAATATTAATAACGAAACTAAATTTGATCCAAATGAAGATTTTGTTAATAGTGCAATAAAAAGAATTTAATAAATTAATATATAAAAAATAAGAACATATGTTCTTATTTTTTATATATTAATTTTTTCACTTTATTAATTGGACCTTTTTTACCTATATAACACATTACACAACTAGTTTCATTTAAATATTTATAATAATCTTCATTACAGTGGAACCTTTGTCATTGTTTTACTTCTCATATTGGTATGTCGGTAATATTAATTACTACAACATTAAAATACAACGGACTTAATAATCATAATAAATGAAATAAATAATTTATATCACTATTAATATTTTTAAATAATAAATCACAAATAAACAATGCTGTCATCATATATCAAAACCCAATTTCTGCTAAATAATTAGGGTGACGACAATCTTTTCATAAACCATAATTAATAAAAAATAAATCGTGTTTTTTCTTTAAGGAAAATCCAAACTTTTGTCAATCTGCAATTGTCTCAATAACTAAAAATAAAATAGCAAGCATAATAAAAATAAGTAAGTAATTATTAAATGTACTATTAAAATAAACAATATCAAGACTTAATGCAAAAACCGTAGGAATACTAATCATAAAAACTGAAATTCCTTGTAAAATTGAAAAAATACTAAATTTTCAAAAATTAATAATAATTTTATCAAAACGATATTCAACCTTATGTTTAATAATTTTTAATAATAAAAAACTACCTAATCTTAGAGCTCAAATATTATAAAAAACAAACAACGAAATTTGGACAGGACTAAAATTTTGCTTTCACGCAACGATGATCACACTTAAACAAATAAAACTTAAACAATAAATAATATCAGTTAAAATAGCAGTTTTAAAAATAAAAGCTATCATAAAGAAAATAAAATTAATAGTTAATGATATTAAAAATATTCAAAGTATAGTATAAAAATCCATAATAAATACCCCTCTAAATTATATTAAATCAAGTATATAGGGACTACGTCCCTCGCCACTACGTGGCTCACCCGCAATTAATTAATAAAACATTAATAAAATATAGCCACAGCAGGTTCGCTGTGGCTATAACTTTATTTTTTATAATCTATTAATAATCAAATTAACAATTTTTCAAAAATTAAATAATTCATTTTTTTCACCTTTAACTGCTAACTTTAATCATCTATTACTATCTAAACTTGTAGTTTTAAATAAAAGATTTCAATTATTATCTTTTATTTTCTTAATTACTAGCTACATTTGAAACAGTTAATATTACTTCATTTCATTGTTCACCTTCTAAATAACTTAAAAATTCTTTTTTTAAATTATCAAATTTACTTTGTAAATTCAAATATTCACTAGATATTGATAAATATTTTTCCAAATCTGTATTTTGATTACTAATTATTTTTGTAAGAGAAATAGTACCAGTATTTTTAATTTTTTCTGCAATTAATAAAGTATCATTTTTTTCTAAATTATTATTTTTACTTAATTCAAAACTTGCCTCATTTTTATTAATATTATTTTCCATATATTTTTATCCTTTTTTTTATTTTTATTTTAACATTATTTTTTTTTATTTATCATTATTTTTTTTCTTTCTTCTTTAAAATATTATCTAATTTATCTAAACCAGCAGACTTAATATCAGTATAAGTCATATCAATACTACTTGCTTCTTTAAGGTATTTTTTAGGTGACAATTCACTTTTAAGTTCATGCACATAATGTAAAGCACGTGAATTATACCTTTTTAAGCAGTGTCTAGGAAAAAATAAAGTCATAGCCATTGCTTCACCACTATAACTTGGAGGCATAATGCCTTTTTTAATCATTTTCTTTGTTCTACGTCGTGAAAACACTACTTTATTATAATCATCAATATTAGTATATAAATTAAGATTAAATATAACAACAAAGCCCAAAAAACGCATTCTTTTAATTTGCACAACATACTCTACTTTTTCTCTTGCTTGTACTGGTATTCTATTAGGGTGTTGTTCAATCAAATACATCGTACCATTAAACATATGACCTATTAACTTACAAAATTGGCCTAAACTTTCTTGTTGATTTTTAAACTGTACTCCTAAATCATTAGAATTTATCTTTAATGCTAATTCATCTAAAATTATTAAATCTTCTTCTTCAAAAGCATAATTACTTGCTAATTGATTAAAAGTAAAAACATCATTATAATTAACCAAATAAGAATAACCATTTTTTAATTTAATAGGAAAAGGACTAACTACTCGTTTTTTATGAGTTTGTGCTAAACAACAAGCAAGAGCAGATTTACCAGTACGTGGTGGTGCTGAAATAATATAACTACCAACTCGTTTTAAAATTTTAACATTACGAATAGTTATACAAATTGGATAAATAATTATAATCAAACCTATAACTAATAACACATAACCATATCAGGGCATAAATAAAACTCCTAACCTATAATTAAACTAATTGCTCTAACAAATAATCATAAAGGTATAATATTTTCTATTCCACTAACAATATCAACATTTAAAGCAGTACTAATCGTATCTGAAAAAATATGTCGTAATAAACTATCTGTTGTAAAAAGAAACTGTCTTAATGGTTCTACTGGTAAAACTTTACCAACAACACCATAAAGCACTCATCTAAAAGCATTACGTAAATGTCCAAAGACATCATATCAACTAACACGTTCATAATCAGGGTTAAAAGGACTATTTGGTGGTACTGGAACAATATCTTTGGAAGAAAAAATATTCATCTGACCAAATTTAACATGCAAACCGTCACGATTAGTTAATGAAGATAAATCAAAATCAATTGTTAAATGCTTTAAATTGGGAACACGAACCGGCATAGTAACAAAATTATATTTTCCTAAATTATAAACACTATCTTTATCATTTAATACACCTTTAAAATTATAACGAATATTACCTTCATAATCTAAAAATGAAAATGTATAAATAGAAGAAAAATAACTAAAATATTCAGCAGAAATATAAAACATAAAACCTTGTATATAAAAACTCAAAGGTTTTGTAATTTCAAAAGTCAACTTAAAACTTAAATTATTAGAAACATTATAATTTCAAAAAACTAACTCATTAGACTTATCAGTTTGTATATAATTATTATTAAATAAAATAAGAGATAACTGGTCTAAGTTTTGTTGTGTAAAATCATAATTTGTAGACAAGTCACTAACTCGCCTATCAAAATTACCTACCACATCAGAATGAAATTGAATTGAATAAGGAGTATCAGTAGTTTTATGCACAACAGCAGAAACTAATTTTAAATCTGGTTGACCAACATCAAAATAAGCAGAATTTCAAGGAATAGTTGCTCAATCATTAAAATCATTATATTTAACGGGTTTAACCATATCGCTAGTTATAGTATAATTACTTTCACTAGGTGCATTAGAAACAATTAAACTAGTGGGTGCTTGAACAGTACTATTTACAACAAAAAATAATTTAACAAACTTAAATCACATAATTATTTACCAAATAAACATTTTAAAATTCACCATGAACCATAAAATATAATAAATCCAATAAAAAATTGAGTTCCATAAACTACTAAATTTCATAAAATAGTAGTAAAATCATCAACTGGACTACCTATAAACATAGTTCAGTAATCAACTATACATTGATGTATTTTATTGTAAATATCTCAAACACTCATAAATACCACCTACCCAAACAATGACCTAAAAATAAATTTAATACCACGATAAATAAAATTAAAAATACACCTAATACTAACCAAAAAGTCAAATTAAACAAAATATAAACTTCATTAGTAATATTTGGTTGATTTAAAAATATTTGAATATCTGTACTAGAAAATATAAAAATTAAATGTAATATACTATTCACAAAGCCACTCATAACTAATTATCAACTCCTCCTCAGCAATTAAAATGTTCCAGTAAACTTATTGCCACCAGCACCACCTCTAAACTTACCTTCTTTTTTATTTTTTGATTTTAGTCTATCAATACGTTTTCTATGAACCTTAGCAATTTGCTTACCAACAAATTTCGAACTACCTTTAATATTTTTATAACTTTTCTTTACAGTACCCGATGTAGAAACTGGCTGAATATCAATATTTAAAAAAACTGACATAGCAAACTTCATTAAAAGAATAAAGACAACAAAAGTTCCTAAATTAAAACCTAAATCTGCCATTGGCAAATTTCAAAATTTCATAAAGATTTGTCCAAATAATTCTAAAATTTTTGAAATAAAAGCAACACCCATAATAAACTAATCCTATATTATTTTTAATAATTTTAAAATTAATGAAAAAGTAAAAAGTACTAAAATAATTGCTAACAATGGTGCTGGCATAGAAACTATTTGTTGTGAACTATCACCAAAAATAAAACTTTTAATAACCAAAGATAAATTATGTAAACCGGAAAAATCAGTAATATAACTTTGCAAAATATTTTGCACAATATTATTTAAAGAAAGTAAAAGTTTACCTAATAAAGGAAAAACAAAAATTATTGCAAAAAATAATTTAATCATAACTATTACCTCCTAAAATAACTTTATTTTTTCCTATCTAAATCCACGAATAATATGTCCTATGAATTCTTTAATAAATACTAAAACCATCATAAATATTGGAATTAAAACCGGTCAATTGGGAATGTTTAGTAATCTGTGTGACTTACAAAAATAACTATGTTTAATTAATTCTAGTAAATATAATTTATATATCTAGAAAGAGTGAGTTACAGATGGCTAAAAAAGATAATCTTAATAACAATGATCCAATATCAAAAGCAGTAGATTTATTATTAGAAAATACTGAGGATTTAACAACAGTTTTTAAAGAAGGAGGCTTATATAAAGAATTAACTAAACGATTGGTAGAAAAAATGTTGAATTCTGAGATGCAAAATTATTTAGGACACGAAAGAAATCAACGCAGTAATAATGACAATGTTCGTAATGGTACAACATCAAAAAAATTAATAACTCAACAAGGTAAAATTGAAATTGATGTACCAAGAGATCGTAATAGTAATTTTGAACCAGTAATAATCACAAAAAGACAGAGAAGATTTGATGGTTTTGATCAACAAGTTCTTTCACTATATGCAAAAGGTATGACTTTATCAGATATTAGAATGCAGTTGCAAGAGTTATATGATGGCGCAGATATTAGCGAAAGCGTAATTAGTCAAATTACTGATGATGTCATTGATGATGTCAAAGCATGGCAAAATCGTCCATTAGATAGTGTTTATCCAATCATTTATTTTGATTGTATCGTAGTTAAAGTACGTCAGGATAAACGTATTATTAACAAATCAGTTTATATAGCTTTAGGAGTTGATTTAGAAGGTAAAAAAGATGTTTTAGGTTTATGAATTAGTGAAAATGAAGGTGCTAAATTCTGATTAAATAATTTTACAGAAATGAAAAATCGAGGCTTAAATGATATTCTTATTGCTTGTAGTGATAATTTAACAGGCATGTCAGAGGCAATACAATCAGTTTATCCTAAAACTGAACATCAATTATGCATAGTTCATCAAATTAGAAATAGCTTAAAATATGTTTCATACAAACATCGAAAGTCTCTAGTTATCGATTTAAAGCCAATTTATACAGCATGTAGTGAAGAACAAGCAATGCAAGCTTTAGAATCATTTGAAAGTAAATGAAATAAACAATATCCACAAATTGCTAAATCTTGATATAAAAATTGAGAAAATTTAATGGTTTTTATTAGTTATCCAGCAGAAATTAAAAGGGTAATTTATACTACAAATGCTATTGAATCTGTTAATAGCCAATTACGAAAAGTTATTAGAAATAAAAAAGTTTTTCCTAATGATATGGCAGTTTTTAAAATTTTTTACTTAGCAATTGAAAATATCACAAAAAAATGAACATTGCCTATTCAAAATTGAAATACAGCAATTGCTCATTTTATGATAAAATTTGAAGACAGAATTAATCTGAACTAGTACTTTGTAAAACAAAGAAACACAGATTACTAAAAAGCCTCGGTCAATTTGTCATAATTGAGTCACCAGCAAATACTCAATCAAATACATAACTAAAAGATTCTAATAATTTTTGGCCAATACCTCCAATCATATTTAATAGTGCGGTTAAACCTGCGGGCATTCTAATCACCTCCCTCCTCTAATTCTTTTCTTGCTCTTTCTTTACGCTTTTGTTCTTTACAATACCAACAATCTGGGTCAATTACGTTGTGTTTTTTATGTTTAAATTTTCAAATTATTTTTTTAATAGTACCTTTAAAAGCCCAAGCAGTACCAAGCACAGCAATTATCACAACTATTCATTTAACCATTATTTTCTACCTCCTAAAAAACTATCAAAACTCATATTTTCATATAATCTTTGTTCAAAATTTCTTTTTGCCTTTTTCTTATGCAACTTTTGTCTTGACATATTTTTTCATTTATCTTTTTTCATTTTAAACACCACCTAATGTATAAGCATAAGAATAATCCCAATTTAAACTTGCTCTATCTAAATTAATCTCCGACATACTATCATCATTTAAATCAACATCAACCATACTGTCATCTGTACTTTGATAATCATTAACACTAGAATTAATTAATCTTGTTCTTTCATCTGTAAATATTTCTTGTAATTCTGTATTATTATGTGTATTTCCTAACGGTAATAATAAAGTATTAATAATCTCACTTGCACCAGCAATTATAGTAGGTACTGCATAAGAATTATTAAAATCATTATTTATACCCATAGCAACACCACTACTAATCAAACAGCCACCAGTAGCCATATTACAAATCTTTCTTATTTTTTGAAATCTATTAGGGCTACTTAGCCCTTTTTACTAGACCATTAATTTAAAAAAAACTTGAATGTATTCGAAAAACAATTGTGTTATACAATTAACACTAATTTTGACATGAAAGGATTTTTAATAATGGATAAAATTAAACAAATAGCATTAGTAATTAACAAGTTAAATATCAAACAAAAAATTCAAATTATTGATGATAGCAAAAACCAATATTCAATTAGATATCTTTGCCAACATCTTCAACTAAACCGATCAACATATTATTTTGTAAAAAACAAACAAAACCCTATTAAAAAAGAAAAAAATCAAATTAGTAATTGTACACATAAATATCAAGAATTATGCCAACTTTTACTTGAATTTCATTTTACAAGAAAAGGACAAATTTATGGCTATTTACGAATTTTTTCAGCATTTAAAGAATGATTAAAACAATACAAACATATTATTTTAAATCTAGAATTATCAACAAAACAAATGCGAAAAATTATGAAAGATCACAATCTTCAAGGATTAAAACAAACTAAAAATAACTATCCTAAAAACAAAAAAAATCCAAATAAGTGAATACCTACAATGGATAAAGTAAACAAAGATTATAAAAGTACAACCTCTTCAAATCAAATTTGATCAATGGACACTAAACAAATAAATACTAAAGAAGGTTGATTATATCTTTTTGTAATTATTGATTTTTATTCAAATAATATTGTAAGCTATAATACATGTTCAAACAAATCCTATCAAGATTTAATCCTTCCTGCACTTGAAAAAATAAATCAACAATTCTCTTGAAACCAAGTAAAAAACGTTATTTTACACTCAGATAACGCCAACGAATTTTATTGTCAAGACATCACAAATTGAGCTGCTGATAAGCAAATAATTTTAAGCAAAAAACAACCTTATGATATTGGTGGCAATGTAATATCTGAAAACTGATTTTCTCATTTATCTCAAGAATGACTACCTAAAGGTTCAAATCAATATTTTTCTCTCAATGAAGCTATAAATGATGTAAACCAATATATTATGTTTTATAATTACGAAAGAATACATTCTAAATTTCTAAAACCACCAATTTCACAAATAAAAATTTAAAACTGTCTATCCAAAAGTGGTCCAGTATTTAGGGCTAACCACCTTTTTAATATAACATAAAATTTAAACGACATAATTAACATTTTTCGCTGATTTATCACTTTCAATAATTTTTTTAGCATCTGCTAATTTAATGGCTACCATTTTCGTAATTCCTTGATTTTGCATAGTTGTACCATATAATACATCACAATTTTCCATTGTGCCTGGACGATGAGTAACAATAATAAATTGTGTATATTGTGAAAAAGTACGAACATATCTAGCAAAACGCTCTAAATTTGCTGGATCCAATGGTGCTTCAACCTCATCTAATATTGTCAATGGCAACGGCTTGACTTTTAAAATAGCAAATAATACTGCTAATGCAACTAATGATTTTTCACCACCTGATAATAAGTTTAAATTACTAATTCTTTTACCAGGAGGATTAGCAAGCACTTCCACACCTGTATTTAAAATATCATCAGGTGATGTATATCGTAAACTACAAGTTCCTCCACCAAATAAATTTTGAAATGTTTCGGGCAATACCATATTAATAGCTTTGATTGTTTCATCAAATTGCGTTACCATAACATTATCCATTTCATCAATGGCTGTTAACAACGATTGTGATGCTAATTGTAATTCATCATGTTTAGTTTTTAAACGTAAATAACGTTCATTTTCATTTTCAAATTCTTCAATAGCATTAATATTTACAAATCCTAAATCTTCAATTTCACTACGTAATTGTTGTACCAAATTACGTGCTTGTTGTTCATCTGCTAATGGTTCACTATAATGTTCTCTAGCATATTCATAAGTTAAATTATAAGTTTCAACTAAACGTCTTAAATGTTGTTCTACTTTTGACTCCATTTTTACTTGTTCAAGCTTTTGATTATTTAATTTATCACTAGTCATAAAATGTTCTTGATTTAAACTATATAATTCATTTTCTAAACTTTGCATTTGTTCTAATAATTGATGTTTCTGTTTACGAATTAATTGTAGTTGACTTTTTATTGTTGCTTGATCATATTTAGAATTTTCATATTGAATAAAAATATCATTTAATTGGTTTGTAGTATCAATATCTAATTTTTTACCAGTTAATGTTTGATATTGAGTAGTTAATAATTGTGATTGATTAGTGATATCACTAATTTCACTAATCAATTTATTTATTGTTAAAGTAATTGTCAACTTTTGACCTTGATAATTATTTAATTCGCTTTCAATACTTGTTCTTTGGACATTTATATTAACTAATTGTTGTTCTAATGATTTAATTTCTTCTTTTAATTCAGAAACTATTAACTTTTCTTTAAAAACATTAATACTATTTTGATGTTGATAACCTCCAACAATAGCACCACCAGCTTTAATTAATTGACCATCTAAAGTTACACATTGGTATTTAGCAACAATTAATTGTGAAATAACTCTTGCACTTTCTAAGTCTTCACAAATAATAGTACGACCTAAAAGAAAATTAATAATCGGCTGAATTCTATTATCAACTGCTGTAACTAAATGATGAGCAAAACTTAAATAACCTGATTTACTATTAACAATAATTTCATCTTCTTTAGTCGCTGTTCGAACTTGAATTGAATTTAAAGGTAAAAAAGTGGCAATTCCCGCTTTATTTTGTTTTAAAAATTCAACAGCCTTGGTTGCATCTTTGTTAGTCGCCGTAACAATGTTTTTTAAAGTATTGCCCAATACTTTAACAATCGCTTCACTATAAAGATCGGGCACCGAAATTAAATCACTCACTACTCCAATGATACCATATAGTTTATCTTTATTATTTAAAATTGTTTGAACACCCAAATATTTTTGATTTTGTCGTTGTTGATAATTAATTACCGATTCTAATTGTGCTTTTTTTTCACCTAAACCACGATGAATATTATTTTGTCCTAAAATTAAATCTTGATGTTGAACATTTAGTTCTTCAAATAAATTATTAATTTTATCAAAATTTTCTTGTTCTTTTTTTTGTAAAAAAGTTTTTTGTTCAATAATAGTAAGCAAAGTTTCAATTTCATTTTTTAATTTTTCAACTTCTGTTTGATCTTTTATTTCACTTTGTTTTGTTTTCATTAACGATTTTTGTTGTTCTAAAACTTGCAATAAACTATTAACATTAGATAAATTCATTTCTAAACTATTAATGTTTTTATCTAAATCATAACTTTTATTTTTTAAAAATTTTAATTGTTGTTCATTCTTACTAATATTTAAATTAAGTTGTTGTTGTAAAATTTCATTATCATTTATACTGACTGTTGTAAGTTTTAATTGATTATGATATGTCTCCAAATCTTTAACAATAATAGTAATTTCATATTTTTTTAAATTATCACGTAATTCAACATAAGTTTTAGCTTTCTGTGCTTGTTTTGCTAATGGTTTAATTTTTCTACTTATTTCACTAATAATATCATTAACTCGAACTAAATTTTCATTAGTACGCTCTAATTTACGTAATGACTCTTCTTTCCTCTTTTTGTATTTTGAAACACCAGCAGCCTCTTCAAATAAAGTTCTTCTTTCTTCTGGCTTAGAATCAGCAAATCGTGAAACATTACCTTGACTAATAATTGCAAGTGAACCTTTAGCTAAACCTGTACCCATAATAATTTCTTGTACATCTTTTAAACGAACACGAGCTTTATTAATGTAATATTCATTTTCTGAACTATTACGAAAAGTTTTTCTAGTAATTTGTACTTCATTAAAATCAACTTTAAATATTTTATTAGTATTATCAAAAACTAAAGTAACTTGAGCACTATTTAATGGCTGTTTTCCTTTAGCACCATTAAAAATTATATCTTCACTATTTTCACCACGTAATGATTTAACTGATTGTTCACCTAAAACTCAACGAATAGCATCATTAATATTAGACTTCCCAGAACCATTAGGGCCAACAATACCTACAATATTAGTATCAAATTCTATTGTTAAAGGTTCTGCAAATGACTTAAAACCATATGCTTCGATTCTTTTTAAGAATGCCATCTTACCTCACCTATTTTAAAATATTAAAATATATATTTATATTTTACCATGAATCAGCTTAATATTTATTGTTAAGATTTAGCAGAAATATTACTTTATTTGCATTATTATTTGTTCTTTAATTGTTTTATAATAAAATTTATTAATTCACAAATAAAATAATGTAGTACTAATAATAGTACTAATAATTAACATTATAACTAAGATACTATTAATTCATAATGGAATTCCAATAATTGAATAATTAAAGTTGAGGATGTTATAAGGATAAATAAAATTTTTAACATCATTTGCTTGTAAAATACTGGCTCTAATATAAATATAAGTTAGATAAATAATTGGATAAATAATTACTAATATAAATTGTTTTTTAATATTGATATTAAATTTATTTTTTTTAAATGTTAAAATTAAAAAAATAATCATCAATATTGGTGATACTAAATGATCTAAAAAGGAACAAAATAAAGATAAATTATTCAATTTTCAAAATCAATTAAGTTCTAAATCTAACTTTGAAACACTATCAATAAATATCCCCACTCAAAAAATAAGGGCAGTAATAGTTATGTATATTGTTAAATTAATTTGACTATAAATATTAGTGAATCTATTTGTCTGCTCTTTTTGATGATAAATTAAATAAAATAAAAATCAAATATTAACAATAAATATTGTTTGAGAAGACCAAAATGATAACATTACATCAAAGTTTTGCAATACTATAGAATTATAAAAATTATCTTTATTAGTACTATTAACATATCAAAATTCAGTAAATACAGAAAAGATGATAGTCAATATTGATAAAATAAAAATTAATATACAATTTAATAATTTATATAAAAATCTTCAATCTTTAAATTTTTGCTTATATAATAAAAACACAAATTATTCCTCTTCGAAAAATAAAATCATATTTAATCAAGTATATAGGGACTTCGTCCCTCGCCACTACGTGGCTCACCCAAATTATAGTCCCAGTGAACCTACTGGGACTATAATCATTTTTATTTATCTTTACTTTTAGGTTTATCTTTTTTCTTTAAAATATTATCCAATTTATCCAAACCAGCAGACTTAATATCAGTATAAGTCATATCAATACTACTTGCTTCTTTAAGGTATTTCTTAGGTGACAATTCAGTTTTAAGTTCATGCACATAATGTAAAGCACGTGAATTATACCTTTTTAACCAATGTCTAGGAAAAAATAAAGTCATAGCCATTGCTTCACCACTATAACTTGGAGACATAATACCTCTTTTAATCATTTTCTTTGTTCTACGACGTGAAAACACTACTTTATTATAATCATCAATATTAGTATATAAATTAAGATTAAATATAACAATAAAACCCAAAAAACGCATACGTTTAACTTGCACAACATATTCTACTTTTTCTCTTGCTTGTACTGGTATTCTATTAGGGTGTTGTTCGCTACTTGCTACTTAGCCCTTTTTACTAGACCATTAATTTANTATATAAATTAAGATTAAATATAACAATAAAACCCAAAAAACGCATACGTTTAACTTGCACAACATATTCTACTTTTTCTCTTGCTTGTACTGGTATTCTATTAGGGTGTTGTTCGCTACTTGCTACTTAGCCCTTTTTACTAGACCATTAATTTAAAAAAAACTTGAATGTATTCGAAAAACAATCGTGTTATACAATTAACACTAATTTTGACATGAAAGGATTTTTAATAATGGATAAAATTAAACAAATAGCATTAGTAATTAACAAGTTAAATATCAAACAAAAAATTCAAATTATTGATGATAGCAAAAACCAATATTCAATTAGATATCTTTGCCAACATCTTCAACTAAACCGATCAACATATTATTTTGTAAAAAACAAACAAAACCCTATTAAAAAAGAAAAAAATCAAATTAGTAATTGTACACATAAATATCAAGAATTATGCCAACTTTTACTTGAATTTCATTTTACAAGAAAAGGACAAATTTATGGCTATTTACGAATTTTTTCAGCATTTAAAGAATGATTAAAACAATACAAACATATTATTTTAAATCTAGAATTATCAACAAAACAAATGCGAAAAATTATGAAAGATCACAATCTTCAAGGATTAAAACAAACTAAAAATAACTATCCTAAAAACAAAAAAAATCCAAATAAGTGAATACCTACAATGGATAAAGTAAACAAAGATTATAAAAGTACAACCTCTTCAAATCAAATTTGATCAATGGACACTAAACAAATAAATACTAAAGAAGGTTGATTATATCTTTTTGTAATTATTGATTTTTATTCAAATAATATTGTAAGCTATAATACATGTTCAAACAAATCCTATCAAGATTTAATCCTTCCTGCACTTGAAAAAATAAATCAACAATTCTCTTGAAACCAAGTAAAAAACGTTATTTTACACTCAGATAACGCCAACGAATTTTATTGTCAAGACATCACAAATTGAGCTGCTGATAAGCAAATAATTTTAAGCAAAAAACAACCTTATGATATTGGTGGCAATGTAATATCTGAAAACTGATTTTCTCATTTATCTCAAGAATGACTACCTAAAGGTTCAAATCAATATTTTTCTCTCAATGAAGGTATAAATGATGTAAACCAATATATTATGTTTTATAATTACGAAAGAATACATTCTAAATTTCTAAAACCACCAATTTCACAAATAAAAATTTAAAACTGTCTATCCAAAAGTGGTCCAGTATTTAGGCCTAACCACCACCACCACAAGAACTCCAATTGGAGTTAAAAAAACTGCTAAATTTGTTAAAGAACATTGTCAAAAATTTTATGAAAATATTGAACAAGCCAAAATCATTATTTGTGGTGATAGTGCAGGATCAATTAAAGAAGTTGCTGATTATTTAGGTGCACAGTTTGTTTTAGATAAATTTCATTTAATTAGAACATTATATCTTGGAATAATGGCTGGAAATAAAGAAAAATATTTAGAAGAATATAATCATTGTAAATATTTAATTAATAATGGTCAATATGAACAATTAATTAACTATTTATATAATCAATTAGATAATCATAAAAAATTAAAAAAACAATACTTTAAAAATAATAAAGAAGGTATTGAAAATCAAGGTGCAAAATGAAATATTGGTTGTTTTACAGAAACTAATATTTGACATGTTTTAAAAGAAATGCTTGGTAATAGAACATATAATATTTCAATTTATATTAAAATGGTTATTTTTAAATGTAATAAGATAAATTTAGAAACATAATTTAATGAACGTAATAATTACTTATTATTTCACAATTTGCAATAGCATCTCAAAAATTATTATTTTTGATTTTTACTTTTAAACAAATAATGAAAAAAGTTAACGAAATAGTAATAATTGTTAAAATTGGAACTAAAATATAACAAAAAATAATTCCAATTTTTAACTGAATTCAATTATTATAATTGTTATTATTTTCAGTAAAATAACATATAAAACTTGGAGAATGAATTAAAATATAATTCATACTTAAAATATTTAACAATTTAAATCCATGTATTTGTCTTAAAATTAATTTTGAATTTTTATCAATTTGTACATAATCATAGTAATTTGAAATACCTATTAAAATTAAACCAATAGTAATAATTATAATAGTTAAAATAAATAATGATACAGTTAATAACTGTAATTTTTTAAGTGCTTTAATTGTCATCTTTAAATTCCCCTTAATTTTATTTCATAAGTTTAACACTTACTAAACTTAATTATAAGTATTTTAGTTGCATTTAAGTTAAAAAAATGTATTATTTAAATACAATTTCATAAAAATCCAAATTATTTCTTGTCTAAATTTATAATAAGACTATATAGATTTAATTTATTCCGGATTTTTGACAATCTCCCTTGATAAAGTATTCATTATATTTAATACCAACTTTCTTATAAAAATTACAATAGTAAAAAAGTTTAATAAAAGTTTAAATTTTAATATATTTAAAAATACATACACATTAATAAAATTATATAAGTTAAGGTTAATGATATTATCATTAACCTTAAATTTCATTAACAACTGTTAAAATCATAGGTAACTTACCAGTTTCTTTTTTAATATAATCTTGTAAGTCATTTTTCATTTTAGTCTTAACTTCACTAAGACTAAAAGCATTATTAGTTTTATATTTTTCAATAACATTAATAATAATGTTTTGCAATTTTTTCAACATTTCTTCATTATTAGTTAAATAAACAACACCACGCATTTGTGCATCAATTAAAGAAACAATTTCTTTAGTTTTACGATTTATTGTCACTCCTGTAATTAAAATACCATCACGTTGTAATTGTTTTCTTTCACTAATAACAATTGAACCAATATCGCCAACACCAATGCCATCTACATATACATCACCAGTTTTTACTAAGTTATCTGTTGTTTTATTAGTAGCATTTTTATCATTAAAACGAGAAGGACGTGCAACATACTGTTTAACAAAATTATCAATTAATTTACCATTTTCAAAAGTAATAACTTCACCATTATCATGAATTAAAGCATTGTTATGTAATACACCAGCATCAATCGCTGCTGCTTGTGCTGCTACAAAATCTTTATATAAACCTTTAACTGGTAAAAAATATTTTGGTTCAATAATATTAACCATTAACTTAATATCTTCATAAGAAGCATTTAAACTTCAAGCTTGTTTTTCTGATATATTAATAACTTTAACATCAGTACGTGCTAAGTCATCTAATAAGGCTGCATGAGCCAATTCATTTCCTGGAATTGGTGGAGTTGCTAAAATTATTGTATCTTGGGATTCAAGTTTTAAATAATCATCATTACCAATAGCAATTTTATTCATTCTAGTAAATAAACGCTCACCACTACCAGTAACAATAACTACTGTATCTTTAGTACCAATTGTTTGTGCTAAATTAATAATTTGTGATTTATCAATATTGAAAGCGTTTAAATCATTAACTTTTAATAAAATATCATATAAAGTTGCACCATAAACTGCAATTTTACGTTTAGAGTCAGTTTCTTTAATAGCATTAAGAATTTCACTAACACGATATAAATCTTGATCATAACATGCAAGAATAACCCTTCCTGGTGCTTCTTTTAATACTGGCTCAATAATAGTTTGAATTTTATGCTTAGGAGCTGTAAAAGCTTTTCTATTGGCGCATGTTGCTTCACTAATTAATAATAAAACATCATTTTTAGAAACACTAGCTAAATGTTGAATATCAGTAGTAAAATCACTACGATGTTCACCATCAAAAATATAATCACCCGTATAAACAATTGTTTCATTTAATTTAATATTTTCACCATTATTTACAGTTAGAACAAAACCTAAACTACCTGGAATTGAAGTAGTTGTTTTAAATGTTTTAACAACAACATTACCAAATGATACTTTTTGTTCAGGCTCAATAGTTTTAATTATAATTTCATTTTGATTAATAAAACGAAAACGTTCTAATTTCTGCTTAATCATAAAATCAGTTAGTTTACTAGTAAAGATTGGAACTTTATACTCGGGTTTTATTTTATTAAAATCTTTTAAAATATAAGGTAGTGCTCCAAAAGCATCATCAGATGGTTTTGAAATAAATATACCTTGAATACGATGTTTATTTTCTTTTAAATATGTATAATCTGGAATAATAATATCAATTCCTAAAATTTCTCTTTCTGGGAGTCTAATGCCGGCATCAAATACAAATATCTTATCATTTACTTCAACAACATATAAGTTTTTACCACGTTCATCTAATCCACCCAGAGCAAATACTTTTATCTTTGCCATGTTTTCACCAGTTTTCTACTTTCTTTATTTTTATTTTATAAAATTTAATATCTTAGAAGAACATAAAAATTAAAACTTTAACTTAAATTCCCAAGATGCTGCTATATTATGTTATTAGTATTTTAACACTAATTTAATAATAAAACTGTAATTAATTTTCATTAAAAATAGTTTCAAATTATTTATCAATAATTTCTAAGCTAAGCTTACTATTATCTTCAACTTTAATTAGTCGAACTTTAATTATATCATTGATTTTAACGACATTATTTAAATTATCAATACGTTTATTAAATTTTTTTGAAAATTCTGAAATATGAATTAAACCATCAATCTTATCTTGTAAATTAACAAAAACACCAAAATTAACAATTTTTACAACTTTACTATCAAATTCAGAACCGATTTTAATTTGAACAGGATTAACAATACTTTCAATAATTTGTCAAGCTTTATCAATGGCTGATTGTTCATTATGATAAATCATCAATCGTCCATCATCTTCAATATCAATTTTAACATTATCACAGTCGGTAATAATTTTATTAATAACTTTCCCACCAACACCAATAATATCACGAATTTTATCAATTGGAATTAACTTTTGAATAATTTTTGGAGCATTAGGTGCCAATGTAGTTCTAGGTTTTTTAATTACTTCATTCATGTTTGCTAATACTTGTAATCTCGCAATTCTGGCTTTTTCCAAAGCTTGTGTAATAATATTAAAATCAATACCAGTAATTTTAATATCCATTTGTAAAGCACAAATACCATTAGCTGTTCCTGCCACTTTAAAATCCATATCACCTAAGTGATCTTCTAATCCTTGAATGTCAGTTAAAATTGTAAAATCTTTTTCTTCTTTAATTAAACCCATGGCAATACCAGCAATTGCAGCTCTAATCGGTACACCACCAGCCATTAATGCCATTGATGAAGCACAAATTGCTGCTTGTGAAGTTGAACCATTTGATGCTAATACTTCTGATACTAATCTAATTGTATAAGGAAAATCTTTTTCAAGAGGAATAATTTGTAATAATGCTTTTTCACCAAGGGCGCCATGACCAATCTCACGTCGTGAAGGAACACCCATTCTTCCGGTTTCACCAACAGAAAATGGAGGAAAATTATAATGATGAATAAAACGTTTATACTCTTCTTTACCTAATCCATCAATAATTTGATGTTCCGCAAGTGCACCCAAAGTTAAAACTGATAAAACTTGTGTTTCACCACGAGTAAACATTGCACTACCATGAACAATAGGTAAAACATCAATCATACTTGTTAATTTTCTAATATCATCTGCTTTTCGTCCATCAACTCGTACATTATTTTTTAAAATCATAGTACGCATTGCTTTTTGTAATAATTGATCAATACTTTTGCGTAAATTATGAATAGTTGTTTCTTCACCAACATTTAAAACTTCTTGATTAAATTTATTTTTAAAACTTTGAAATGTTTCTTCAACTAAATTTTTAATCAAGTTGCTTCGACTTTTTTTATCAACAGTAGTACTAATTTTACTAATTTGTGATTGACAATTTGTTTCTACAAATTGTTCAATATTAACAGGAATTAATGCTAACTGTGGCACAAATTTATTTGGTTTTAATTTTTCAATGATACTTTCTTGAAAAATTATTAATTTAATAATATGTTCATGTGCAAATTTTAATGCTTTAATCATATCTTTTTCTAAAATATCATGACATCCAGCTTCAACCATATTGATGGCATCTTTTGTTCCACCAACAATCAATTCCATTTTTGAATTTAATAATTGCTCTTGTGTTGGATTAAGGACAAGTTCATCATTTATTTTACCAACAACAACAGTAGCACTAGGACCCTGAAATGGCAAACTACTTAATCCTAAAGCAAGTGAAGTACCAAAAGCTGCATTTACTCTAACATCACAAGCATCATCTAACGCAAAAACATTATTTACAACTTGCACTTCATTAACAAAACCTTTTGGAAATAATGGACGGATTGAACGATCAATTAATCTAGCACATAGTGTTGCATATTCACTAGGTCGACCTTCACGCTTTAAAAAACCACCTGGAATCTTACCAACTGAATATAACTTTTCTTGAAAAACTATTTGTAATGGAAAAAAATCTTGACTATTAATAACTTCATTATATGATACAGTTGTTAATACAACTGTATTTCCATAAGTAATTTTTACTGATTTTTCTGCTAAATTAGCCATTGTACCTAATTCAACAATTAATTCATATTTTCCTTCTTTAAAAAGGAATTTTTCTTTTAACATTATTTACTCCTTAGCTTCCATTTTTTGTCGCAACTATGAGCATTATAGCATAATAAAATGTTAAAATAAGTTATAGAACAATTTTATTTTAGGAGGTCATAACTTATGTTTAAACATAAAATTCAAAATGAAATTTCAATTTCAAATAAAGAATTTGATAAAATTAAAAATAAAGCTTTAATTATTGATGTTCGTGATGTTGCTGAATATCAAATTTTAAAAAAAATAACAAATGATAATGGTGAACTTAATATTGTTAATATTCCTTACTATGATTTGATTAAAAATCCTAGTAAATATATTGAAAACAAAAATCAAGTGATTATAACTATTTGTAATGCAGGAAATCGTTCAACTGCTGCTGCACTAACACTCAGAGAATTGGGCTATACTAACACTTATGTTTTAATTAATGGTATTTATGGATATTACAAAAAATAACTTATTTCTCATTATTTAATTTAATAAGAACATTAATAGCAATACTTAAATTATTACAATAAGTTCCTAAGACTAAACTAACACTATCGTCTTGGTCTAAAATACCACGATTTTTAATTTTTTTAAGATTATTAAAATTAATTTTTGAATGATCAATAATCTCTACCTTAATTTTATTTGCTGTTGCTGTTGTCTCTTTAATATTATCAATTCCCCCTAAATCAACAATAAAATTTTGTAATTTAAATGGGAATTTTTGTGGTTTATTAATAGGTTTTGAATTACTTTCTTGTTGATTGTGTAATTTTTTAGCTGTACTAACATTTCATATTCAAATCCCAATACTGGCCACAGCAAATAACAATGCAATAACTAATAATACTATTTGTCAAATTGGCATGATTACCTTCCTTAATTAATATATTTTTAAATATTTTCTTAATCTTCTTGAATAAAAGCTTTTTTTATTTTAGCAAGTAAAGAATAATGATTAAGTCGATATTCTAAAACTTGTAACGTTAATTCTGATAATTTAATTGTTACCTTATCATTTAGTTTATCATTAAAATCAAAAGTATCAACAATTAATTTTCCAAAATCGCTCAATTTACTATCTTTTTGAATATTTTTCAAAGTAATTTCATGATTTTCATCCAAAATTAGTGATGAATTTAAACTGCGATAACTATTATTAGCTACTGGAGCAATTTCATGAAATTGCATTAAGTTATGATTTGAAATTAAAACAGCACCACCAAGTGATTTCATTAAACCCGTCGAACCAGTTCTTGTTGCAATAACTAAACCAGAACCACGAAAGTTTTCAAATAATTGATTATTAATTAACACTTGACATGAAAGAGTTGTTGTTAAGTTAACAAACTTAACTTCATTAATAGCATATAAAATCTTATTATTAATATTTACTTCTAATAATGAAAATTTATTTACTATTAAATTATTATCATTTTTATCAATTCACATTAATACTTTGTCAACTTCTGTGTTTAAAAAATTTTCATAAAAACCAAGATTACCACATTTAAAACTAACAAACTTAACAGTATTGAGCATATTATTATAATCATGAACAGCTTTTAAAAATGTTCCATCACCGCCAATAATAAAAACAATATCTGGAAAAGAAGTATCTTCAAGTGCTTTAAGGGCCAATAACTTGGCCCTTAATTTCTTAGCTAATGATTGAGAATTCTCATATTTATTAGCAATAATTGTAAATTTATAATTTTTCATCATGTATTCCAATCATATTTCAATTAAAATATTTCACAAGAATCTTCAAATTCGTTTTCAATAGAACCACGTAAAAATAATTCAATCTCATCTTCATTATAACCAATTTGAATACGTTGTTTATTTTCTTGAACAATAATTGGACGTTTTAAAACAGTTGGTGAAGTTTTAATTAAATCAAAAACTTGTAACATTGTTAACTTTTCAATATTAATAGCATGTGTTTTAATAAACTTTGCTCTTGTTGAAATAATATCACCAACACCATTTGGTACAAATCTTAATAATAATTTAATTTCAGTATCGGTCAATGGATTATGGATAATATTACGTTTAATATATGGAATTTTATGTTTATCAAAAAATTGAATAACTTTTTTTGAAGACAAACAACTTGGCGAAACATATATTTTAATCATGACAATACCCCTCTTTGCTTTTAGACTACATTTAATTTAAATACTCTTTTTTAAAATTAATATTTTTTTATCTTTAAAAGATAAAAGTTAATAAACTCTACATTACTATATAATATATATTTCCACACTATCTTTGACCAAACTTAGAAAGTAAGTACATGAAAGACCTTTTCCGCTATATCCTTCACCCACATATTATATCATATTATTTTTTGAAAAATAGATACTTTTATTCCTTAAATTTTATAAAAAAAAATTAACATATATTTTACTATCAAATTTTATTAATAATTTGAATTATAATATAATGAAGTTATAAAATTAAATTTTCTTTATTTTAAAGTAAATAATTAAAAATAAATAATTTTTATGCGTAAAAAAAACAAGGAGTTAACTAAACATGCCTATTCAAAATAATAACAGTAAATATTTTAAAGAATTCATAATTGGAACTATAATTAGTTCCACCGGAATATTATTAACTGGTCTTAGTTTATCAACTATTTTATTTTTTTATGATAATACAAGAAATGGAAAATCAATAAAAGATAAATTAAATACTATTTTAAATCCAAATAATTTAGTAGTATGCATAATGGGTTCTGTACCTTTAATTCATAGTTTAAACATAACACAAGTTGGTAATAAAAAAATAACAAATGCCACTAAAGGATTAGTAGAAAATATGCTAGTATCATTTTCAAAATCTAAAAAAAGAACTCCTTTATTAGCAAATAATGATGTAACGAACATCAATAACTTTGAATTACAAAACCCAGTCAATAATATAAATAATAAAGTAACAATTAATACTTTATAAATATTTATCTTTTAAAGACAAATAAAATTTAATTTAAATAGCTTAATAAATTAAACTGATCTTATCATAATTGATTCTGTTGTTATATCAATACCAGAATCGTTAGAATTACTCTTTTCTAAGAGTGGCTTTACTTTAGTAAATGGTTCTACTTCTGAAAGTTGTTTTTTTGTTTCAATTTCTACTTCTATATTAAAATTATCTAAACTAGAATCTGAAATAGATGATTTATTTTCATTAATTTTTATTTTTAATCCACTTTCTCTTACTATTAGTGTTTCTATATCTTTATCAAGTTTATCTAAACTAATGGCATTTAATGAATTTAATTTATCACTTTTTTCTTTTTGAAGTATTTCTAAATCATTTAATGGTTGCATATTTTCAATTGAAATATTTTTTAATTTTTCTCTTTGTTGT
The DNA here is from genome assembly GCF_902809815.1 of Spiroplasma endosymbiont of Danaus chrysippus. Classification (GTDB taxonomy): domain Bacteria; phylum Bacillota_I; class Bacilli_A; order Mycoplasmatales; family VBWQ01; genus Spiroplasma_E. Next base: position 160,831 of record NZ_CADDIL010000005.1, read on the forward strand.
TTAATTTTTAGTATTGTATTTTCTAATAAAAATTGTTTTTGACTATTAGTCACTTTGAAATCTTCTATTTCTTTTCTTAGTACTATTTTGCTTAATTGTGTTTCTAATACTAGTCAATTTTCCTTTAATATATTTGTCTCTTTTTTATTTTTTAATATCTCATTAAACAAATCTTTTTCTTGTTTTATTTTTTTTTCATTTGCCATTCATAAATCAGTAATTTCTTTATTTATATTACTTCGATTAACAAATTCTTTATCTAATTTTTTTTGAACACTTTTGTAATTACAAAAAATGCCAAAAGTTAATAGTGAAATAACACGACGTCAAATACTATCTCTTCAATCTTGTAAAACTATAATATTTTGAAAAATATTTTCTAAATCTTTTAGTTTTAAACTAATATTTTCTTCATTACTTTTAATTTCTTTTTCTAAACAAGAAATTAAATTAGTTTTTGCATCTATATTGTCATTTAATGTTTTAATATTTAAATTTATTTCATCTATTTTTGTGATTAATTGTTCTTTAGAACTTTCATTATCATTCAAAATAGATTGTATTTGACCTTTATTTGCATCAATGTCTGTTGTTAATTGTTCCTTGTTTTTTTCTAATCTTTCAATTTCTAATTCAATTTCTGATTTTTGTTTTATTAATGCAATTAAATTTTCTAAACTTTGTAATTCCACTTTCAATTCTTCTTTTTTTAAAATTTCTTTTTTTAAATTTAATATTTTAGTTTTTTCTTCTTGTAATTTTGTCATATTTTCTTTTAATGCTTTTAAACTACCATTAAAAAAAGATGATTCTTGAATTATTTCTTTTAAATTAAATAATTCATTTCTAATTCTTTCTAAGGTTCTTCTGTTATCTACTTTGTCTAGATTTCTGTTTTTTATATCTTTATCAGTTTCTTTACTTTCAACTTCTAAAGTATATATATTTTCATTAACTGCTTTTAATTTATCAGTCATCTGATTAACGTATTGTTCAATAAATGTTTTTTTATCTTCACTATCTTTGATATTTCTTAATTGACTTTCAGCTTTCTTCAATATATCTTCTAGTTGTTTTCTTTCAAATTCAAAACTTGCTTGTTTTTCGGCAATATTTTGTTTCTTGATTTCTAATTCCTCAAGTTTTAACCCAAGAGTTTGAAGATATTCTTTCACATTGTTTCGATCTTTTATTTTCTTTAAATATTTTTGTAAATCATCCTTATATTTTTCTTCTCCAAATAACATAAAAAAAACTCCTTTATAAAGTAAAAACCCATTACTCTTAAAAAATAAAAGCTATGGGTCAAAAACTATTTTTAATTTATGTTTTTATTATATCAAAATCAAACAAATTTTAATATAATTAATTGAATTATTTAACTTTATCATTGATAATTAATTATATTAAAAAATTAATTTGGAGGAAGCAAAATATATGGCTCGTATTATATCTGGAATAACTAGCACTGGAAAATTAACTCTTGGTAACTATTTGGGAGCAATTAATAATTTTTTAAAATTGCAAGAAGAACATGAACTCTTAATATTTGTTGCAAATTTACATGGATTAACACTACCAATAAAAGCACAAGAATTAAGAGATAATATTAAAGATATTGCCGCTTGATATTTTGCTGCTGGTATTATACCGAATAAATCTCATATTTTTATTCAATCTGATGTTTTAGCCCATAGTCAATTAGGATATATATTATTATGTAATAGTTATGTCGGTGAATTAGAACGAATGACACAATTTAAAGATAAAATTCAAAAAATGACAAATCAACAAAATAAAACGATTAGTATTCCAACAGGTATTCTTACATATCCAGCATTAATGGCTGCTGATATTTTACTATATGACGCTGATTTTGTGCCAGTTGGTGTTGATCAAACTCAACATTTAGAATTGACAAAAACTTTAGCAACAAGAATGAATAACAATTATAAAACTGATTTATTCAAAATTCCTAAAATAATTATTGATAAACAAGCACAGAAAATTATGAGTTTACAAGAACCTGAAAAAAAAATGTCAAAATCTGATACTAATCTAAAAAATACTATTTTTTTAAGCGATAGCAAACAAGAAGTTACCAATAAAATTAAAAAAGCAGTTACTGATTCAGAAAATATTATTAAATTTGATCCAGAACATAAGCCTGGAGTTAGTAATTTATTAACTATTTATGCTAGCATTACTAAAAAAGATATCAAAACTTGTGAACAATACTTCAGTAATCACAATTATGGTTTTTTAAAAGAAGAAGTAATTAAAGTAATAAATGATTTATTAGAACCAATGCAAAAAAAACACCAAGAATTTATTAATGAAAAATCATCACAATTAGCAAAATATTTAGAAAAAGGTGCAAATTTTGCTAATAATATTGCTACTAAAAAATTAAACTTTGTTCAAGACACAATGGGTATTAATTTTATCGAGAAAGAAAGATAGGAGAAAGAGACAATGTCTTTATACAATAAAAAACAAAAACATTTAATCCTAGTTGATTTAGATGGTACTCTATTAAAAAGTGGTGGACGAGAAATTCATATTAATACTAAAAAAGCACTAATTGATGCTCAAAAACAAGGTCATATTGTTTGTATTGTCACTGGTCGACCTTATCGTGGATCAATTAAATTTTATCGTGAATTAGGTCTTAATACATTACTATGCAATTTTAATGGTGGCCATATTCATGATCCAAAAATCAAAAAATTCAAACGATTAGTTTTTCCAATTTCTGAAACAATTGTTAAACATATTTTAAATGAAGACTATATTTTTCAACAAATTGAAAACGCGGTTATTGAATATTACAACAAAGCAGTATGTTGAAAAAAAGATGATTTCTTTGAAACTTATTTTCATTTAGATACTATTGAAAATGATACTTTTACAATTAGTAAATTAATTCGTGATTGAAAAGGGAGCGCTAATGCCATTTTAATTGAATTTAAAGAAAATACTAATCTTGATCAAGTATATCGTGACTTGGAAAAATATTCAAACTCAATTAAGGTAAATACTTGAAATCGCTATGATAATAATAAACTAATCTTTGAAATTTCAAGTAAATTTATTGATAAAGGAATGACAGCTCGCATTTTGGCTCAATATTATAATGTTGATATTAGAGATGTTATTGCTTATGGTGATGAAATTAATGATAAAGAAATGTTGATGGAAGTTGGCTATGGTGTAGCAATGAAAAATGGTAATATTGTTATTAAAAGTATTGCCAATGATATTACTACTAAAACTAATGATGAGGGTGGCGTTGGTGATCATTTATCAAAATTATTAAATCTTTATGAAGAAAGTGAAATTTATATTTAATGGAAATGAAAATATATTAACTATTATTTGTATATTTGTAATATGATATAGTTTTTAAACATTAATATAGGTTTTTATTTAAAAAAGTTTTTTATAAATTTAATATACTAAAATAAAAAACCTATTGTTTTATTTTTCAAAACAATAGGACATTAATTATATTAAACTTCTACTAAATATAAATATTTTAATACTATTAGGACGCATTAATTTAATAGATAGATTTAGAAATAAAAAAGAACGATATAACTATCGTTCTTTTTTTGTTAAAAGATTAAAACTTAATAAAACTGTCGTAGAAGTCTAATAGTGAGTACTTTATGTAAATACTTCTATATCAGAATAAAAGAGCATTTAATGTTAAGCAAGTTAAAATGTTACACTGTATCGCTTAATGTAATTATAGATTAATTTGAATAGCCTTATTATGGCTCAGTAAATACCCCATTAATCTAATTAACAATTACATTTGTATTATTTAAGAAAATAGGGGGTTTATATATAAATACATACCTCATTAACAATATCATAACACAATAAATAAAATAAAGGAGAAAAATAAATATGACATACGTTTATTTAATAAAATATAAAGTTAATTATACATTTGAAACGAAATATAAAGCCTTTTGCACTTTTGTAGAGGCTACTAATTTTCATAAAAATTATAAACATCATTTATTAGAAGATGCATATATTATACATTATGAAATATTAGTATTAGAAATTGATATGCATTGTACAGAAGAAAAACATTAATGAAAGGATTAATAATTATGGAATATAGAGAATATAGAATGGTTGGTTCTTGTGATAGATGTAGAAAACAATCTTCAATTGGTAATAGATTATGTAATAAATGTTTTTGAATATTAATAGGTAGAAAAAAAATATGAGTAAATTAATTTTTAAAAAAGAAACTCATCAATATTTTTTAGAAGATAAAGAATTAATGAGGCTTTTTAGTAATCTGTGTTTCTTTGTTTTACAAAGTACTAGTTCAGATTAATTCTGTCTTCAAATTTTATCATAAAATGAGCAATTGCTGTATTTCAATTTTGAATAGGCAATGTTCATTTTTTTGTGATATTTTCAATTGCTAAGTAAAAAATTTTAAAAACTGCCATATCATTAGGAAAAACTTTTTTATTTCTAATAACTTTTCGTAATTGGCTATTAACAGATTCAATAGCATTTGTAGTATAAATTACCCTTTTAATTTCTGCTGGATAACTAATAAAAACCATTAAATTTTCTCAATTTTTATATCAAGATTTAGCAATTTGTGGATATTGTTTATTTCATTTACTTTCAAATGATTCTAAAGCTTGCATTGCTTGTTCTTCACTACATGCTGTATAAATTGGCTTTAAATCGATAACTAGAGACTTTCGATGTTTGTATGAAACATATTTTAAGCTATTTCTAATTTGATGAACTATGCATAATTGATGTTCAGTTTTAGGATAAACTGATTGTATTGCCTCTGACATGCCTGTTAAATTATCACTACAAGCAATAAGAATATCATTTAAGCCTCGATTTTTCATTTCTGTAAAATTATTTAATCAGAATTTAGCACCTTCATTTTCACTAATTCATAAACCTAAAACATCTTTTTTACCTTCTAAATCAACTCCTAAAGCTATATAAACTGATTTGTTAATAATACGTTTATCCTGACGTACTTTAACTACGATACAATCAAAATAAATGATTGGATAAACACTATCTAATGGACGATTTTGCCATGCTTTGACATCATCAATGACATCATCAGTAATTTGACTAATTACGCTTTCGCTAATATCTGCGCCATCATATAACTCTTGCAACTGCATTCTAATATCTGATAAAGTCATACCTTTTGCATATAGTGAAAGAACTTGTTGATCAAAACCATCAAATCTTCTCTGTCTTTTTGTGATTATTACTGGTTCAAAATTACTATTACGATCTCTTGGTACATCAATTTCAATTTTACCTTGTTGAGTTATTAATTTTTTTGATGTTGTACCATTACGAACATTGTCATTATTACTGCGTTGATTTCTTTCGTGTCCTAAATAATTTTGCATCTCAGAATTCAACATTTTTTCTACCAATCGTTTAGTTAATTCTTTATATAAGCCTCCCTCTTTAAAAACTGTTGTTAAATCCTCAGTATTTTCTAATAATAAATCTACTGCTTTTGATATTGGATCATTGTTATTAAGATTATCTTTTTTAGCCATCTGTAACTCACTCTTTCTAGATATATAAATTATATTTACTAGAATTAATTAAACATAGTTATTTTTGTAAGTCACACAGATTACTAAACATTCCCGAATTAATATCTGTTTCTAGAATTATTGATAATTATTTAAGTTTTGATTATAGTCATATAGCACCAGAAGTATTAAAAAATGCTTCAGTTCGTGGTAAATGAGTTCATAAACTTAATGAATTATATTTACAAAATATTAATGAAGAAAATATTATTAATAATTTATTAAAAAAATTAAAACCATTAACTAATAATATAAATTATTCTTATTGTAAAAAATCACTTATGTTTTTAAAAGAAAAATTTAAAGATAAAAATAATTATGAATTTATTATAGAAAAACCTATTAATGATAGTGTAATTGCTGGAACACCAGATTTAGTTTATTTAAATAAAAAAGAAAATAAATATTATTTAGTAGATTATAAAACTTATGCTTGTATTGATGATGATAAATTAAAAAGAATTAAATTACAATTAACTGCTTATTATTGTATGTTACTTGCTAAGGGTATATGACCATCTAATAAAACTTATGTTTATTTAACTAATAAAAATATTCAAAAAGAAATAGAAATTGAAATAACTAATGAATTATTACTTGAATGATTTAAGGTAAAAACAAAATATTTTAAAGGAGAAGATAAAAATGGAATATAAATTAGAATATTGTAAAAATAAAAAATGTAATTTTAATCAATTATTAGTTAAAAATATTAATGCTAGAATTGAACTTTTAGAATATCAAATTGAAGAAATTAATTTAAGTCAATTAAATTTATGAGAATTAGATGTTTTAAGGGGTCAAATTAAAGAATTAAATATTTTGAAAAATAATATTAAAGAATGATTAAGAAGAAATAAAAATGAACAAATGTAATTTTTTATACTATTGCCATGAACATCAAAAATACGAATGTTGTCAAAACAATTTATGTTGAGATTGTAAAAAATTAAATTAATAAGGAGAAATAAAATGAATAGAAAAGTAAAAAAAATTATTTGTGCTACATCAGTAATCACAGATGAACAATGAAATTATGAAGAAATAAAAGATAACTTATTAAGTATATTATTAAGTTTTAAAAATGAAATTCAATATAAAAATTGAAATAAAATTGTAAAAAAAGAATTTGAAGAAAATGATATAGATTTTATTTTTAAATTTAGATTAGAAAAAAATGATAAAAATGATTAATGAAAAATCAATTAAAGAAATAAACATTTATTCTTGTAATTCACTTGAATTTGATAAATTACCTAAAAAATTAGATAGTAATCAAAATAATTGAATTGTTATTAATAGTCATTTAATAGTTAATCCTAGTAAAAATATTGAAGTACATTTAGATAATAGATTTAAAACAATTAAAAAATGATAGGAGTAAGTTATGGATAAAAATAAAAAAAGTTCTGGTATGGATAAATCAATTTTAATTTTATTAAAACACTTAGGAAAAATTAATAAAAAATTAGATGAAATTTTAGAATTATTAAATAAAAAAGGAGAAGAAAATAATGAGTAATAATACTAAAAATGAATTAAAAATTCCTAATTTTATTAAAAGTAATAAAGAAGAATTATTAAAATTTAGAAATTATTATGAAATGATTAGAAATTCTAGTAAAGATTTAAGAAATATGAATCAACAAAGTTTATTTAATGCTTTATTTAATTTATATAAATTAAATCTTTCAATTAATCCTATTAAAAAAGAATTAGCATTAATTCCTTATGGTGATGAATTACAAGTTCAAATTCAAGAAGATGGTTGATTAACATTATTACAAAGAACTGGATTAGTAATGGATTTTCAAAGAGAAAAAATAACATCAGCACATAAATTTAATAAAGAAAATAATAAATGAGAAATTAATCCAGCATTAATTTTTGAAAGAAAAACTATTACTACTATTGGTTATTATTGTTATATTTCACTTTTAGATAAAAATGGTAAAATAAATAATTTTTATAAAGGAATGACTGTTGAAGAAATTAATCAAAATAAAGATAAATATGGCAAAACTTATAATAAACATAATAAAGAATGAAAATTAAATCATATATGAACTTCTGCTTTTGACCAAATGGCTTTAAAAACTGTTGTAAAAGCATTAATTCGTGAAATTAATAAAACACCAATTATAGTATTAAATAATCAAGATGATATTAATTTAGCACTTCAATTAGACCAAGGTGTAGTAATTGATGAAGAAACAATTGCTTATAAAGATAATACTGGAGATGAAGTTAAAATTATTAATTCAAATAATAATATTGATAATACTGATTTAAATTCTGCTTTATCTAAATTAAAAGAATTAGAAAAAGAAGAAGAAATTATAGAAAATTTTGAAGTGTAGTATGAATAAAGAAAATTAATTATTTGATTAAAAAAGCAAATTAGTATTTGCTTATGTGATTCTTAAAAGAAGCAGGTAAACTTACTGCTTATTATAAAGTACTTGAATTTATAGAAAATGGTGAATTTGATAATGACTAAACAAGATATTTTAGAAATAATAGATAAATTAAAAGAATTAAAAAATTTAGATGGAATAACTATCAATATAAAAATTGAAGATATTAATATTGAAAATAATTAAGGAAATAAAATAATGAAATGTCATAAATGTTTTAGAAGAGCTTCAACTAAACTAACTAATCGCATTATAAAAAATCATAAAAATGAAGATAAGGATTTAGAATTTGAAATTTATTTTTGTTCAAAACATTGAATCAAAGAAATCAAAATAAATAATTAATATTTAGGCATTTGACATATACTGTTCTTAATTTAATATAACTCCTATTTTTTACCCGCTTATTTAACCGCTTATTTAATATGTCAATGTAAGTCCTAAATTTTATTTTATACAGAACGAAACTATAGAATTATTAAAATTTGGATAACATTATAATTCTATAGTCCACCGTTTATTACGGTGCTGATGAGTTCATAAAAGGATGTGAAATAATGAGAAATATTAAAACTGAATGATTTTATAATGAAAAAAGTCCAAAAGAAATAAAATGTCCAACAGTTGGATTATTAAAAAATAAAGAAGATGCTTTATGTTATTTATTAGCATTAAATTTATATCCAAAATTATATCCACAAGATATTTATTATTCATGAATATTAGAAAATAATCAAACTGGATATTTAATTATTGTCGGTAATAATAGAGATACTATTGGAAATATGAAATTTAAATTTATAAAAGGAGAATAGAAAATGCCAAATACAGAAAACTCACAATCAAATTATACTTTATTAAAATTAATAAGAACTGGAATAGCACCATTATCTGCCATGATTGGTACCAGTGCTTATTATGGTCAATTAATAGGAAATCCTATTTTAGGAAGTATTAATGCTTTATTATTTAGTAAAAAATTAGGAATTGATATTTGAAATTTAAATCAAATGCCAAGTTCAAAAACTAAATTAATTAATAGTAGTAAAAAAATATTATTAGGATTAGGAACAATTGGTTTAGTTAATTATAGTAAATTTACTAATGCAGATATTAATCCTAATCCAACAGAAAATCCAATAACAACTACTACTGTTGACCCATTTCCACCAGATTTATTATTTAGTAATCATGATACTATTGATAATCATTTAATGGATTGAGATACATATATATCTTTAAATTCATATGGTATTGCCAATTTGGTTGCTGGAATTACTGAGTTAATACCTAATAAATTTGAAGCAATAAGAAAGATATGTAATATGGCTACTGGTGGTTGTTTGATTAGTAGTGGTGTAGCAATGGGTATAAATAATGATTTTATGAATGCTTATGCAGTACCTACCATAATTGCTGGTGCAAGTGAAATTATTCATAATTTATTACCTATGGAAACAACTAATCATATTGAAGAAATGCAAGAAACACCATTTAATAATGAAACTACAAGATTAATTAATGATAATAGATTCACAATTAATAGTGAAACATCAAGTCAATATTATGGTAGTGATAATATGACCGAAGTACCATTAAATTATGATAATGCTTCATTAAATTGAGATTATAATCACATGAGTTTATAAATAAGTAAAAATGCCTATTAAAGGCATTTTTTAATATTAATAAATACTTTTTACTTCTGTTTGTTTATTAAGGTGGTTAGCCCTAAATACTGGACCACTTTTGGATAGACAGTTTTAAATTTTTATTTGTGAAATTGGTGGTTTTAGAAATTTAGAATGTATTCTTTCGTAATTATAAAACATACTATATTGGTTTACATCATTTATAGCTTCATTGAGAGAAAAATATTGATTTGAACTTTTAGGTAGTCATTCTTGAGATAAATGAGAAAATCAGTTTTCAGATATTACATTGCCACCAATATCATAAGGTTGTTTTTTGCTTAAAATTATTTGCTTATCAGCAGCTCAATTTGTGATGTCTTGACAATAAAATTCGTTGGCGTTATCTGAGTGTAAAATAACGTTTTTTACTTGGTTTCAAGAGAATTGTTGATTTATTTTTTCAAGTGCAGGAAGGATTAAATCTTGATAGGATTTGTTTGAACATGTATTATAGCTTACAATATTATTTGAATAAAAATCAATAATTACAAAAAGATATAATCAACCTTCTNGTTTTGATCAACAAGTTCTTTCACTATATGCAAAAGGTATGACTTTATCAGATATTAGAATGCAGTTGCAAGAGTTATATGATGGCGCAGATATTAGCGAAAGCGTAATTAGTCAAATTACTGATGATGTCATTGATGATGTCAAAGCATGGCAAAATCGTCCATTAGATAGTGTTTATCCAATCATTTATTTTGATTGTATCGTAGTTAAAGTACGTCAGGATAAACGTATTATTAACAAATCAGTTTATATAGCTTTAGGAGTTGATTTAGAAGGTAAAAAAGATGTTTTAGGTTTATGAATTAGTGAAAATGAAGGTGCTAAATTCTGATTAAATAATTTTACAGAAATGAAAAATCGAGGCTTAAATGATATTCTTATTGCTTGTAGTGATAATTTAACAGGCATGTCAGAGGCAATACAATCAGTTTATCCTAAAACTGAACATCAATTATGCATAGTTCATCAAATTAGAAATAGCTTAAAATATGTTTCATACAAACATCGAAAGTCTCTAGTTATCGATTTAAAGCCAATTTATACAGCATGTAGTGAAGAACAAGCAATGCAAGCTTTAGAATCATTTGAAAGTAAATGAAATAAACAATATCCACAAATTGCTAAATCTTGATATAAAAATTGAGAAAATTTAATGGTTTTTATTAGTTATCCAGCAGAAATTAAAAGGGTAATTTATACTACAAATGCTATTGAATCTGTTAATAGCCAATTACGAAAAGTTATTAGAAATAAAAAAGTTTTTCCTAATGATATGGCAGTTTTTAAAATTTTTTACTTAGCAATTGAAAATATCACAAAAAAATGAACATTGCCTATTCAAAATTGAAATACAGCAATTGCTCATTTTATGATAAAATTTGAAGACAGAATTAATCTGAACTAGTACTTTGTAAAACAAAGAAACACAGATTACTAAAAAGCCTCCTTAAAGATGCATTTTATTGTTATTTTAAAAATTAAAGCTTAAAGCAATTATTTAATAATTGCTTTAATTTTAGTAGCAATAATATCAATAGCTACAGTATTATGAAAATCAAAAGGAATAATAATGTCAGCATAACGTTTAGTTGGTTCAACAAAAGCATCATGCATAGGTTTAACAGTTAATGCATATTGTTGTAAAACACTGTCAAGAGTACGATTTCTAAAACTAACATCTCGTTTAATTCTTCTTAGTAGTCTAGTATCACTATCAGTATCAACAAAAATTTTAATAGTAGATAATTCACGAATAATAGGATTTTCTAAAGCAAAAATACCATCCAGAATGATAACATCACCCGGACCAATAATCTCAGTATTTTTACTGCGACTATTGATTTTAAAATCATAAATAGGCTCTTCAATGGCATTACCAAGTAATAATTGTTCTAAATCATGAATTAATAATTTCATATCAATAGCATTAGGATGATCAAAATTAGTTTTTTTTCTTTCTTCAACTTTTAAGTTACTAAGGTCATGATAATAATTATCCATTTGTACAAAAATGACATTTTTTTTATTACAAGCTTCAGCAATTTTTTCTGCTACTGTTGTTTTTCCTGAAGCACTGCCGCCAGCGATAGCGATTAAATTAATTTTTTTATATTTCACATTTATCTCCTAAAATTTAAGATTGAGTTATTTTATCAAAGTATGATTGTAAAATAATAGCAGCAGCCAATTGATCTTTAACTTGTTTTCTTTTATTTGAAGAAACATTAGATTTAATTAATATTTGCTGCGAAGAATAGGTAGTTCTTCTTTCATCTTGTAAAACAATATTTAGTTTATCATTATTTTGTGTTAATTTAAATTTATCAATAAAATTTAAAACAATTTTTGCGCTGGGGCCGACTGTGCTATCCATGTTTAAAGGGTAACCAAAAACAAGAATATCAGCATCATATTCTTTAATAGCATTTTGGAGTTGGATAATAGCATTATTAAAATCATGCTCTGGGAAACGAATAGTTTTTCAAGAAAAAGCAATTTTTCCTTCACCACGAGCAAGCCCTAATGTTTTACTACCTAAATCAATGCCTAAATATTTCATAAATTTATTATACTTAATATTTTTTTTAATTTTAATAATATATTAATTTTATAAAAAAATATTTTTTATATTGTAACTATAATAAAAATGTATTATGTTTATAAATTTTTATCTTTTTTATATTGTTTTTTTCTTCTGAAATTCTTTTTCTTTCTTTTTCAGCTTCTCCAATTCTTTTTTTTAATCTTTCTTCTTCAAATTGTTTTTTATTTTCTGCATCTTGTTTTCTTAACTTTTCAATTTCCTTATCTTTATCCATAATAAAAAGTTCCTCTTTTCTAATGTTAAACTTTGGATTATTTTTTTCTTTTTTTTAAAATATCCATAAATTAGTATAAATATTTTTTAAAAAAAATATATTTTTAAGTTATATTATTAATTAAGCAAATAAAATCATTTTTTTGTTTAATAATGGAAATTGATCTGAATCATAATCAGTGCTATTTATTAACTTTGGATCAATTTTTTTTGTATTTGAATATATTACTTTATAAGTCTTATTTACTTCATTTATGCTGTCTTGTATTTTTATTACTTCTGATTTATTAAAAATTGGAATATTACTATTGTTTTCTAGTTCTATTAATTTTTCTTCTAGTAAACTTATGTTTGGTTTATGAAAATATCTAATTTTTTTTTATTAAAGTTTCAAAATTAAAGATTTTATAAAAATTTGAAATAGAAAAAGAAATCATTTGAGAACCTGTTGCTAAGAAAAAAAATAATCATGTTTCTCATTTTTTTAATTTTAGTTCAAGTAGGTCATGAGATTTTGTAACTTCATATTTAGTAAGTAGTGTTGTTGTTTTAGTAATATTAGTAAAAACAGCATTGAAAAAAAATAAAAAAATTGCCATTGAAAATTTTCCATAATTTGATTGTTTTGTAATTCAGTTTGAAATTATTTGAGGACAAATATTAGTTTTAATTTTTAATGTTTCTAATCCTCATTTAAATATGGAATTAACTGGTCGTATAGAAAAATAAGTGATTGAATTTGCTAATATAATATTTGGTTTAGTAAAATATTTAATTCAATCACTTATTTTAAAGTTTTCTTGTATAGCATTTGCTATTGCACCTGTCATTATAGAATGTGCCATTAGTCATGTTACTGATTCTAAAAATAAATCAAATAATGAATAATTTATTCTTTCTTTTCATTCTAAAGCATCTTTAATTAATTTTTTAATTTATTTAAATTATCAATCACTTTGTTTGCCGAAGATGTTAGTTCTTTTATTATAGTATTATCAATAGGCTTCTTTAAACAATTAAAGTCACTAATTTTTTCAAGTTCTTTTTTAAAATTTGGATGATATTCAAAATCTGTCGGTTTTGGAAGATTATTAAGTTTTTTTATTAAATTATTAATATGTTTTATTCGTGTCATATTATTTTTTAATTTTACTTCATTTTCTTCATATAAAAGGGTTAAAAATTCATGCTTATATTTTTTAAATGGTTCAATAGGAATTTTTTTAATTTTAAAATCATTTATTGGATTACTTTTTTGACTTTGGATTATATTTAAAATTGTATTTCTTGATCAATCAGCAATTGCTGAGGTAAAAAATGTCGTTAAAATAGTATCAATGAATGTTGTGAAATAGTTTTGTTTATTTTGAAATATTCCATAAAGATAATCTTCTGATGTATATTCTTGCTCATCAAAAATATATGTAGAAATTATTCTTTGTGCATTTTTTCCAGTAAATGCAATATAAACTAGTAGTGATCCTAACAATAAATTAGGTAATGTTTCTTTAATTTTGGCACTTATTGAAATATTGCTAGACGAAGTAGGATTATCAATAAGTTTTTGCATATATGTTAAATACTGATATAACTTTAATAAATTATCATAATTAATATTAATACTTAATTCTTGATTAAATGAGGTAATATTTTTTATAAACATATCTATATTATTAATAGAATTTATAGTAGCGTTTTCTAAATAATAATATTTTAGACTTGATTTTTCGCCTCCTTTAACTTTGATAGGAGAGGAATCTAAAAGTTTATTATTCTTTAGGTCATCTGATAATTTGTCAATGTTTTCATATTTTTTAACGTGTTTATATAATTTATTATTTTTAATTAAAAATATTTCAAAAATAATTTGACTATTTGGAAAGGCAGTTCTTTTCGTTCAACATTTAAAATCATTTTTGTTTTTGTCATAAATTGTCATATAGGATTCATAAATAAGTGAATCAAGTTCATTACATTTATTTCTAATTTCAGTTTTATATTCTCATTCTCCTTTATTATTTTTTCATTTTTTTGTTTTTCCACCAAAGCGATTGTTATTTTTTGTTAATTTTATTTTTTTTTTAAATTTCTCATTTTTACTCCTTTTTAATTATAAAAGTTTTATTTAATATATTAATTTGTTATTAATAACAGTAGTTATATATTTTAAAAAGGATCATATTTCAAGATCCTCAAAAGCAGTAGTATTAATTTTTTGAATTAGTTTTACTATAACAATTTATAAGTATTTTAAAATCATATCCAAAAAATTACTATTTATAAGTAAAGTTTTTAGTTGTGTTATTAATTTTTTCCCAATACCTTCTTAGATATATAATAAGAAGTAACTAAATTCTAAAGTTTTTAAAATAAAATACAATAAAAATTATTTTTAATTAACTTTATTTTTATTTTTATGAATAATAATCAATTTAATATTTTTTTAATTCTTTGATTATTTTTGATTTTAGTAAAATTATGATAAGATATTTTTATATTTATATTAGTTTTTTGCTTTTAAAGTTTTTTTTATTAATAAAATAAATAAAAGGGTTTTGGTCTTTAAAAAAAAACTGGTGTAAATAAAAACAATTATTTAGAAAATCAATATCAAAATAATTAGAGATAAATTGTTTTTTAACTTTTTACTAGCAAATAATGAAATATTCATATTTAAAAATAAATAAATAAATGCAGTATTAGTTGGATTGTTAATCTTAAGGAATTAAAAAAATTAACGTATAATTAAACTATCAATAATTATAATATAATATTATTTAAGGTTTCTTAAATTATTTTTTGTTTTTAGGAGGAACTATGAAAATTGCTTTTGATGTAATGGGTTCAGACCATGGTAGTTTGCCCGCTATTGCTGCAGCGTTAGAAGTTATTAAAGAATTCAAAAACGTTGAAATTTGTTTAGTTGGTGATGAAAAACAAATTAATGGAAACTTGCAGATTTTATTAAAAAATAAGCCATTATCATCAAGAATAACAATACTAGCAACAACCCAAGTAATAACTATGAATGATGGTCCACTCGCTGGTATTAGAATGACTGATTCTTCTATGAATCAAGCCATTCAGTTAGTTAAAAATAAAAAAGCAGATGGGATTCTAACTTCGGGTTCAACTGCTGCCTATCTTGGTGCTTGTCATTTTTTATTAGGCGAAATCAAAGGCATTAAACGTCCGGCATTCATGCCAATTATGCCTACTTTAATAAAAGATCGACAAGTAGTATTATTGGATGTTGGAGCAAATATTGAAAACACTGTTGATGAATTAATTAATTTTGCATTAATGGGTCATATTTATTGTCAAACTATTCAAAATATTTCACGTCCTAAAATTGGTTTACTAAATATTGGTATTGAAGAAAGCAAAGGTCCAGAAGTAACTAAAGCAACATATGCTAAACTAAAACAATTAACACAAAAAAATGAAAAGTTAAGTTTTTTAAATTTTCACGGTAATATTGAACCACGAAATGTTTTAAGTGGTGATGTTGATATTATTATTTGTGATGGTTATTCAGGTAATATTGTTTTAAAATCAGTTGAAGGCATGGCATCATTATTATTTACATTAATTAAAAATGGTTATAAAAAAAATTTATGAACTAAATTTTTAGGTTTAATGTCAATTGGTATTTTTAAAAATATTAAAAAGACTTTTGATTATAAGAATACAGGTGGTGCTCAATTAATAGGTATTAATGGCATTGCTTTTAAAGCACATGGATCTAGTGATAAAAAATCTTATTATAGTACTTTAAAACTTTTAATTCGTGCTATTGAGCAAGATGTTACTAATAAGATAGCTAAACAAATTCAAGAATTATAATTTATAAATAAGTATTAAGGAGAAAAATATGATTAATATTGAACATATTTTAAAATCGAGTATTTTAGAAAAAATTAAATCTAATCGTAATTATCGTGAAGCGTTTACTCATCGTTCTTTTTCAAACGAACATAATTTAGATTATTCATATGAGCGATTAGAATTTTTGGGTGATTCGATTTTAGGGGAAAATATTTCAACTTACATTTGACACTTATTTCCAAATAAAGATGAGGGACAATTAACAAGTTTACGTAGTAAAGCAGTTAGACAAGAAACATTGGCAGCAGTGGCAATTGCTTTAGGATTACAAGATTATTTATTTTTGGGAAATGGTGAAAAAAATACAGGTGGGCAACAACGCGAAAGCATTTTATCAGATGTTTTTGAATCATTTCTTGCTGCAGTATATCTTGATTTAGGAAATAGTGCAGTGAAAAAAATCTTAGACTTAACCTTATTTGAATTAATTAAAACTAATCAGTTAGAAACAATTATTGATTATAAAACTAAATTACAAGAATTAGTACAGGCAGAAAAAAGAGATCCTATTAATTATAAAACTATGGAACAAATTAAAAAAGATAATATTACTTATTTTATTGTTCATGTGTATTTAGATAATAAAATACTAATGGGGAAAGGAGTAGGAACAAATAAAAAGAAAGCTGAGCAAGAAGCAGCAAAGTCAGCTTTAGCAAAACTGTCAAAATCTAATTTATTAATAAGTGATCATAAGAAGGGATAAACATGTTTAAATTATTACGTAATTATATTCGTGAACAAAAAAACAATTTATTACAAATGTTTGGTTTAGGTTTTTTAGTAATGATTATGATTATTGCCTTTTTATCATTAAATTTTTCTAATAATTATTTATTTGAACAATATGTTAACGATATTGCTCATAATGAATTTAACCAATATACATTTTTTTCACCAGTAGAATATGTTAATTTTGATGGAAAATATAATGAAAAAGATAAAGCTGGTTCTTATTTAAATAATATTAATTATTATCAAAAAGATAATACTATTGATAAAGAAAAGATGGCAAAAGCTACTTTTCAGTTAACAATACCAGATGCTACTAGACCTGATATATATCGTTTTACTTTTCATGGTGGGGACGCTAGTAGTAAAGAATATTTTGCTATTGGTGATAGTCTTTTTTGATCAAAGATAACATGTTTATAAAACTTTATTTACTACTTTGCCACAAGTAATTGGTGTTTTTTTATTGGGATGATGATTATATTATTTTTTCAGTGCTAATATTGCTTTATATTTTGGTTTTGGAATTTATATAGTAAGTATTATTATTAGTTTAGTAACTATTAATATTTACGCAGTTTTGATTTCACAAATTTTATCCAATATTGCTTTTGGCATTTGCAGTTTTGTTATATATAGTTTGGTTTTAGATTGAAATTATCGACAATTAATGCCTATCACAGGAATTTATGCATCATGTGTAGCTATTTTAACTTGTAGTGTTGATTTACTGGATAGTTTTATTAATTATAATTTAATTACTTTAAATAATGAATTAATGTTTTATATTGGTAATAATATTGCGTTATTAACTGTTATTAGTTTAATATTTATTACGTTATTTTCTTCAAATTATTGAGTGACAGAAAAGCATCATGTTTTAACAAATCACAATTGAAATAAAATTTAAACATATTAAATACTTTACTACATAAAATTATATAAAATATGGTCATGCCATTATAAAAAAATTAAGAATTTAAGAGAGGTTTTTTTATGTCTAAAAAAAGTAAAAAAAAAGAAAATTATTACTGCAATTGTTGGTGGTACTACTTTAGTTGGTGGAGCGACTGCTGGTATTTTGTATACTTCTGATTTAGAAGCAAAAAATGAGGAAGAAAATGAAAAACAAAAAAAATCACAATCTAATCCAAAAATTTTATTACCTAAACCATCAAATTCAAATAGACAATCAAATCGTTATAAATATACAATAATACAACAACAAGATACAATTTACATTGATAGTAATGGAGAAGAGCAAACAACTAGTAAAATAGACTTATCAGATATAAAAACTATTGAAATTGTTCAAATTGGATTTTATGAAAATAAAATTGGAGAAATTCAAGCTGTTAAAATGCCAAAAACAATTCAAAAAGTACCAGATCAGTTACCATCAGAAATAACGAGTACAAAACAGATGTTTCAAAGTGCTTCATCATTTGATCAAGATATTTCGAGTTGAGATGTTTCAAATGTTACAGATATGAGTGATATGTTTGCATATGCAACTTCATTTGATCAGAATATTTCAGTTTGAAGAGTAAAAAAAGTAAAAATTATGAGAGGGCTACAACGCTACTTGCTACTTGCTACTTAGCCCTTTTTACTAGACCATTAATTTAAAAAAAACTTGAATGTATTCGAAAAACAATTGTGTTATACAATTAACACTAATTTTGACATGAAAGGATTTTTAATAATGGATAAAATTAAACAAATAGCATTAGTAATTAACAAGTTAAATATCAAACAAAAAATTCAAATTATTGATGATAGCAAAAACCAATATTCAATTAGATATCTTTGCCAACATCTTCAACTAAACCGATCAACATATTATTTTGTAAAAAACAAACAAAACCCTATTAAAAAAGAAAAAAATCAAATTAGTAATTGTACACATAAATATCAAGAATTATGCCAACTTTTACTTGAATTTCATTTTACAAGAAAAGGACAAATTTATGGCTATTTACGAATTTTTTCAGCATTTAAAGAATGATTAAAACAATACAAACATATTATTTTAAATCTAGAATTATCAACAAAACAAATGCGAAAAATTATGAAAGATCACAATCTTCAAGGATTAAAACAAACTAAAAATAACTATCCTAAAAACAAAAAAAATCCAAATAAGTGAATACCTACAATGGATAAAGTAAACAAAGATTATAAAAGTACAACCTCTTCAAATCAAATTTGATCAATGGACACTAAACAAATAAATACTAAAGAAGGTTGATTATATCTTTTTGTAATTATTGATTTTTATTCAAATAATATTGTAAGCTATAATACATGTTCAAACAAATCCTATCAAGATTTAATCCTTCCTGCACTTGAAAAAATAAATCAACAATTCTCTTGAAACCAAGTAAAAAACGTTATTTTACACTCAGATAACGCCAACGAATTTTATTGTCAAGACATCACAAATTGAGCTGCTGATAAGCAAATAATTTTAAGCAAAAAACAACCTTATGATATTGGTGGCAATGTAATATCTGAAAACTGATTTTCTCATTTATCTCAAGAATGACTACCTAAAGGTTCAAATCAATATTTTTCTCTCAATGAAGCTATAAATGATGTAAACCAATATATTATGTTTTATAATTACGAAAGAATACATTCTAAATTTCTAAAACCACCAATTTCACAAATAAAAATTTAAAACTGTCTATCCAAAAGTGGTCCAGTATTTAGGGCTAACCACCTTAATTTTTAAGAAAACCAAAAATTGCTTTATATTAGAAAGTAATGTATAATATTAGCGGGGATGTTCTGGTTTCGACAGGAGTGAACAACTAATTGTGGCAGTGGTTTGGTAGACCATAATACTACGAGGTTTCATAACCGGAAAACAAACTAAAACCGTAGTGCCTAACTGATTCACAACAAAGTTAAACAACTTTGGATTTGGTTTAGGAAATCAAGCAGTTTTACCTGCTTAATTACTTAAGAAGTAAATACTACCGTTACTAATAGCAAGTTTATCATTATTAGTAACGTATCATAGGATAAACTAGAAAAAATGATGTTAATAAATTTTTTCGAATTTCCATTAACTAGCTATTCATAATTTCGTATAATTTATTATTAAATAGTGATTTTTCTAAATTATACTAAACTGTAGATACAGTTAGTCAGTTAACTTTTGGACGCGGGTTCGATCCCCGCCATCTCCACCATAAATTAAATGCACAATTGTGCTTTTTTATTATTTAATTTAATAATTAATTATAAATACCTTTATAAAATTTTAATTAGTAAAATAAATAATAAAAAAATATTTAAATATTTTATGAATAATATTGTAAAACAAGTTGCAAATAGTAACTAGTCTTGGTAATATTGAAAAGTCTTTAAATTTTTTAATTATATTTGGAGCCGTGGCCAAGTGGTTTAAGGCATAAGTCTGCAAAACTTTGATCGTCGGTTCGAATCCGATCGGCTCCTCCAAAATATTAATAATATTTGCAAATATACTTGTAAATATTACTTTTAATAAGTTATAATTGATTAGGTTTAATGATTTAATGAGTTACTATAAATTTTAGTAATTAAATGCGCCTGTAGATCAATTGGATAGATCGTTTGACTACGGATCAAAAGGTTGTGGGTTCAAGTCCTGCCAGGCGCACCATCGGGATGTGGCTCAGCTTGGTAGAGCGCTCGGTTTGGGACCGAGAGGTCGCAGGTTCGAATCCTGTCTTCCCGACCATTATTAAATAAGGGCCCTTAGCTCATTTGGTAGAGCGCCTGCCTTGCACGCAGGAGGTGGTCGGTTCGATCCCGATAGGGTCCACCATTATATATCGGTTAAATATTTAAACTAAAACTGGCGAGGTAGCTCAGTTGATTAGAGCGTTCGGTTCATACCCGAGAGGCCATGGGTTTGAGTCCCATCCCCGCTACCATAGTCTAGGACCCTTAGCTTAGTTGGTTAAAGCTCCCGGCTCATAACCGGGCGAGCATTGGTTCGAATCCGATAGGGTCCACCATACTTAAATACTCGGAGGCTTACCCAAGTCCGGTTGAAGGGAACAGTCTTGAAAACTGTCAGTGCGCAAGTGCTCGAGGGTTCGAATCCCTCAGCCTCCTCCATATTATTAAATTTTATACATCGCGGAGTGGGGAAGTGGTATCCCGTCGGGCTCATAATCCGAAGATCATTGGTTCAAATCCAGTCTCCGCAACCACGGTCTTGTGGTAAAGTGGTTAATACGCCTCCCTGTCACGGAGGAGATCGCGGGTTCGATCCCCGTCAAGACCGCCATTTAGAAAATAAAACATAAGCAGTATTAATTTAGAGAGTAAGTAAAAGGTCTTACTCTTTTTTATTGGTATAATGAATAATTATTTTATTCATTATGGAAGAAAGTTTTTAATTTTTAAAAAGGAGCAAAAATATGCTAAACAATTTATTAAACTTTAATAACTCATCTTCAAGTATCATAAGTAGCAATAATGTTGAGACATTGATACCAGTGAATAATGCATTAACATTAGAAAATGGTATCAATGAACCAATTTTAAAAAATATATTATCATTAAATTTTTTATATAATATTGAAATGAGTTCTAAAGAACAACTACAATTACTAACAGCAGAACAATTACAATTATTAATGCAAAAACATATTAAAATATTTAATAAAAAACAAATTCAAGCATTTACAGCCAAACAAATACCACATTTCACAAAAGAACAAATTCAAGCATTTACTTTACAACAAATTTCAGAATTTACACCAGAACAAATTCAAGCATTTACAGCCAAACAAATACCACATTTCACAAAAGAACAAATTCAAGCATTTACAGCCAAACAAATACCACATTTCACAAAAGAACAAATTCAAGCATTTACAGCCAAACAAATACCACATTTCACAAAAGAACAAATTCAAGCATTTACTTTACAACAAATTTCAGAATTTACACCAGAACAAATTCAAGCATTTACTCCTGACCAAATGTCATGATTTAATCAAGAACAAATTTTAAATTTTACAGAAAAACAAATTCATTTTTTTACATCAGAACAACGAAAAATTTTTGAGGAAAAAATAGATAAGTATTTTAATAGCACAACAGTTGCTTCAACAACAGAAAAACAAATTCGAGAATTTACAGAAAAACAAATTCAATCATTATCATTAGAACAAATTCTATTATTAACTCCAATACAAAAAGCAGAATTATCAGAAGAACAAATTTCATGATTTAATCAAGAACAATTGGCAACATTTAAATTAGAGTCAGAGCAAGTTGAAAACAATAAATTAGTTTCAATGTCTTTTTGAGAGGCTTTTTAGTAATCTGTGTTTCTTTGTTTTACAAAGTACTAGTTCAGATTAATTCTGTCTTCAAATTTTATCATAAAATGAGCAATTGCTGTATTTCAATTTTGAATAGGCAATGTTCATTTTTTTGTGATATTTTCAATTGCTAAGTAAAAAATTTTAAAAACTGCCATATCATTAGGAAAAACTTTTTTATTTCTAATAACTTTTCGTAATTGGCTATTAACAGATTCAATAGCATTTGTAGTATAAATTACCCTTTTAATTTCTGCTGGATAACTAATAAAAACCATTAAATTTTCTCAATTTTTATATCAAGATTTAGCAATTTGTGGATATTGTTTATTTCATTTACTTTCAAATGATTCTAAAGCTTGCATTGCTTGTTCTTCACTACATGCTGTATAAATTGGCTTTAAATCGATAACTAGAGACTTTCGATGTTTGTATGAAACATATTTTAAGCTATTTCTAATTTGATGAACTATGCATAATTGATGTTCAGTTTTAGGATAAACTGATTGTATTGCCTCTGACATGCCTGTTAAATTATCACTACAAGCAATAAGAATATCATTTAAGCCTCGATTTTTCATTTCTGTAAAATTATTTAATCAGAATTTAGCACCTTCATTTTCACTAATTCATAAACCTAAAACATCTTTTTTACCTTCTAAATCAACTCCTAAAGCTATATAAACTGATTTGTTAATAATACGTTTATCCTGACGTACTTTAACTACGATACAATCAAAATAAATGATTGGATAAACACTATCTAATGGACGATTTTGCCATGCTTTGACATCATCAATGACATCATCAGTAATTTGACTAATTACGCTTTCGCTAATATCTGCGCCATCATATAACTCTTGCAACTGCATTCTAATATCTGATAAAGTCATACCTTTTGCATATAGTGAAAGAACTTGTTGATCAAAACCATCAAATCTTCTCTGTCTTTTTGTGATTATTACTGGTTCAAAATTACTATTACGATCTCTTGGTACATCAATTTCAATTTTACCTTGTTGAGTTATTAATTTTTTTGATGTTGTACCATTACGAACATTGTCATTATTACTGCGTTGATTTCTTTCGTGTCCTAAATAATTTTGCATCTCAGAATTCAACATTTTTTCTACCAATCGTTTAGTTAATTCTTTATATAATCCTCCCTCTTTAAAAACTGTTGTTAAATCCTCAGTATTTTCTAATAATAAATCTACTGCTTTTGATATTGGATCATTGTTATTAAGATTATCTTTTTTAGCCATCTGTAACTCACTCTTTCTAGATATATAAATTATATTTACTAGAATTAATTAAACATAGTTATTTTTGTAAGTCACACAGATTACTAAACATTCCCCTTTTTGAATTTTACCTATTTTTTCTCTTTGTTTAGTTGGAGGTTTAATAGGTTTTATTTTTAAAAAAATTAGAACTAATTTTAAATCAAATAATAACTTAGAAAGAAATAATGCAAATAAATCACAAGAATTAATAAATATAAATAATGAAGAAGAAATATTAATTATGGATAATATTGAATTACAATCTGTATGTGATGAAAATATAGAAAGTCTAAATAATGAAGTTGATAAGTGAAAACAAATAAACTCAATAGATTTATCAGATTATCAATCAAAATTAGCAAGTGCAAGTATTTCTGGATACTCCATATAATCAAAAAATATTTAAACAATACTATATTATTAAAATAAACAATAATTATTGAAAATTATTGTTTATTTTTCATATTACTTGTAGTTAAAAATAGATATTATTAATTATGTTTGTATTTATTTTAAAATAATAATTTAATTATTTTATAGATTTAAAATTTGGATATAAGTTAACTATATAGTTTTTAAATAAAATGCATTATAATTATTTTATAGGATGGGTGAAAGATATGGATAAATCATTAGATAAACAATTTTTAACTACAAGTAATCTTATTGGTCAAAAAGAGTTAAAGAAATTAAAGGAAACTCCTTTACCTTCATTATTAGATTTAAATTTAACAAGAGTTTATTTTACTAGTCTTGGTGACGGTTTTTCGCGAATATTTATTTTAACTATTCAAATTTTTTGAATTGGCTTGATTTTTTTTAATGGCATTGGTTTTGGTCAATTGGTTGCTAATCTTCCTGGTATACCATCAGCACCAGTTTTTCAAAGTGCAATATTAAAAGTAGTAGCAATGTTAGTTACTGTTTTATTTGCTTTTATAATTTTAATTATGATTTTACCCGTTTTTTTATCTAAAACTATTAGAGGTATTGGTTTAAGTTGTTTATTTTTTTTAATATTTGGGTCTATTGTTAACTTAATAATTATTGGTATTAGTTTTTTTATGTTTTCTTATAGTGACAGTCCTTATCGAATGACAGTATTGATTTTCGCGGTTATAGCACTTTTATTATGATGAATTGCTATTTTGCATTGATGATTAAATACTATTGAAAATAAAAAATATTTAATTAAAAGTATTATTAAAATGTATGAATTAAGTTTTAGATAATGGAAATTTAGGTGAATAATATATGGCTAAAAAGAAAGATAATAATGATTGAAGAAAACTAAATAATATTACTAAATACGTTACTGGTAAAGTAGAACCAGTAAAAGTAAAAAAAACTTTTCTGACAATAACTATTTCTTTAATTGTGATAATTGGTTTAGCAATTAGCACTTTTTTTATTGCTCTTGCTATGCAGAATGCTTTTAATATTGGTGATTTTAAACAAAATATTCCAGAAGAATCAATTATTGTTGATATGAATGATGTTCCAATTGATAGTAGTAATAAAAATTTACGTTTGCCATTTTTTGAAGAAGAATCAAAAAAACAAGTTTTTGATTTATTAATAAAAGAATCTTGATGAGATAGTTTTTTTCCAACTAATATTACTAATTATGATTTCATTTTTTATAAACCCAATAGTAATGATGAATTAGATAAGAGTTTAATTCAAACTGATGGCGTTACTAAATTTGATTTAAAATTAAAGTTACAATCTTCATTTATTGAATTTAAAATACCAGTAATTGCATTAATTAAAAATACTGCTAAATTTTATGAAAAATTTATGATGTTTAATCAATTTGAAGGAAAATTTAGTAAACATATTTCGGGAAAATTTCCAAATGGTAGTGATTATTTGCAAGAACAATGAACACATGGTTATTTACCAACTAATTTTTATTATGCGGATAAAATTGATAATACTGTTATTTATAAAACAATCGAAGATGAAATTAATAAATTTATTAATGATTATAAAGAAGAATTTGCTAGTGATACTCATCTTTATCCAATAATATCAACAATTCCTTTAGCGGATATTCATTTTAATGATGTAGCTACTATTAAACCATATTTTGAATTAGTTCATCATCCCGAATTAAATTATGTTGGTAATGCCGTGAATAGTTCCAAAGAATATGTTAATCTTTATTCATATTCTTCAAATTTTCCATTAAAACCTTTTTATATAACATATGTTTCTAATCCAAATGTTGTTTATGATTTCATTGAGTTAAAACCAACAAGTATTGAAGAGGTTATTGATTATCTTAAAGTTAATCATATTGAATTTGTTCCTTTTAGTATGGTACAAGAAGCAGTAGATAGTGATGAATCATCAATAAAATATAGTCCTCCACATGTATTATTGACTAGTGATAGTAGTGGTAATCATTTTAAATATAAGGAATTAAGTTATTATTTTGGCTTTTCAAATTCAATAAATAATAGTATTGAAAATATTAATGTTAATGATTATATTAATATTGGTGATTTAGAAACTTTTTTAGAAAATAAATATTGACAAGAAATGTATCAATTTGCAAAAAATAATTCTACTTTTTTCTTATTAGATTATCCTGATTCGACGGTTGATCCAAATATTAATTGAAATCTTGTTATTAAATCACTTGCTACTTTTAAAGGATATTTTGTTAAAGCTTTAAAGGTGCAAATTGATGAGTTAAGTGCTTTTACTTTTTTAGATATTGATGGTAATAATTTATCATTAAAGGCAACTGATATTATTAAGACTGATGATATTAAAAAAATTAGATTTCATATTGGAAAAGATTTGATAAGCAGTGATTATGTTCCCAAGCCCCATAGTTTTAATTTTACTTTAAAAGTAAAATGAATTTAAATATTTAAAAATAAGTGTTGATTTTATGAAAATGGGGTGGTTAGCCCTAAATACTGGACCACTTTTGGATAGACAGTTTTAAATTTTTATTTGTGAAATTGGTGGTTTTAGAAATTTAGAATGTATTCTTTCGTAATTATAAAACATAATATATTGGTTTACATCATTTATAGCTTCATTGAGAGAAAAATATTGATTTGAACCTTTAGGTAGTCATTCTTGAGATAAATGAGAAAATCAGTTTTCAGATATTACATTGCCACCAATATCATAAGGTTGTTTTTTGCTTAAAATTATTTGCTTATCAGCAGCTCAATTTGTGATGTCTTGACAATAAAATTCGTTGGCGTTATCTGAGTGTAAAATAACGTTTTTTACTTGGTTTCAAGAGAATTGTTGATTTATTTTTTCAAGTGCAGGAAGGATTAAATCTTGATAGGATTTGTTTGAACATGTATTATAGCTTACAATATTATTTGAATAAAAATCAATAATTACAAAAAGATATAATCAACCTTCTTTAGTATTTATTTGTTTAGTGTCCATTGATCAAATTTGATTTGAAGAGGTTGTACTTTTATAATCTTTGTTTACTTTATCCATTGTAGGTATTCACTTATTTGGATTTTTTTTGTTTTTAGGATAGTTATTTTTAGTTTGTTTTAATCCTTGAAGATTGTGATCTTTCATAATTTTTCGCATTTGTTTTGTTGATAATTCTAGATTTAAAATAATATGTTTGTATTGTTTTAATCATTCTTTAAATGCTGAAAAAATTCGTAAATAGCCATAAATTTGTCCTTTTCTTGTAAAATGAAATTCAAGTAAAAGTTGGCATAATTCTTGATATTTATGTGTACAATTACTAATTTGATTTTTTTCTTTTTTAATAGGGTTTTGTTTGTTTTTTACAAAATAATATGTTGATCGGTTTAGTTGAAGATGTTGGCAAAGATATCTAATTGAATATTGGTTTTTGCTATCATCAATAATTTGAATTTTTTGTTTGATATTTAACTTGTTAATTACTAATGCTATTTGTTTAATTTTATCCATTATTAAAAATCCTTTCATGTCAAAATTAGTGTTAATTGTATAACACAATTGTTTTTCGAATACATTCAAGTTTTTTTTAAATTAATGGTCTAGTAAAAAGGGCTAAGTAGCAAGTAGCACTATAATTTAATATTCATACTACTTATATAAAATAGTTTTAATTATATAGGTTATTAATTGTAAAATTAATATAAATTTGTTATTATTCTTGTGTATAAAAAATATAAATAATATAGTAGTTTTTAACCCATTGTTTGTTGAGATAAAAGCAAATGGGTTTTTATTTTGAAAGGAAAATTATAAATGATATTGCAAAAATATAAAAAATTAAAATTATTAACCTTATTTTTATTTATTTTAACTATTTTAATTATGGTAATTGGTTTAATGTTAATTGGTTTTTCTAATTTTAATAAAAGTTTTTTTGAACATCTTAAATTATATAAAGAAAAAAGACTTATTATAGAAATAACAAATGGATTTAGTTTATTAAATTATATGAGTGTAAATTATATTTTAAATCATTCTCCAGAAAATATATGTTCATCAGTAGTTCATAATTATGATCGTTATTATGATTGAGTTCAATTACAAATTGGAGTTATTTTTTGTATAATTTTAACTCCAATTTTTGGATTTTTTACTATTGCATTAACTTTTTTAATTATTGGTTTAAAAGTAAAAATAAAAAATAATAATTTTTGAGATGCAATCCAAAAATGTGAAATAATTAACAGTTATTATGTTCATTAGGTATTTTGTTTTTAAAATATATTAAGTATTATTTTTAGTGAATCAACAAAATATTTTATTTTATATAATGATTTATAATGATTTATAATTTCTTATTTATTTAAAAAATATTTTTAATAATTATTTAATTTTGGATGGTCAAAGTTAAATAATTATTTTTTTGTTTTTAATTTTGCCATATTATATTTTAAAAAAATAAATTTAAATTTGATAATTTTGTAAAATTGAACACTTATAATTTTGATTTATATCAGATACTATTATTAAGTTTTAATACCTAAAATAAGTTATAATATAAATAAAAAATAAGGGGTGTTAGATATATGGAAGAAAAAAAAGATGACTTAAAAAATACTCCATTGTCAAATGTTGATAATAGTATTATCAAACCAAATAATGATAATCCATCATTTAAAGATATTGAAGAACAACGTTTTACTACTTATAATCCGTTATTAAGTGATAGTATTAAATTTAAAAGAATGTATTGAAGTTCAAAAATGGAAAATATTGCTCGTATTTTGTTACTTACAGTTTCATGTTTTCATTTAATTTTTTCTTATTTTTTAGCTAACAATTTGGTTAATCAAATTTTGAGTAATAAAGTTAGTAACATGAACCTAACTTATATAATTTATATATTTTTAATTATAACTCTGGGATTTAATTTTATATTTTATTTACCAGTAGCGATTGGTCGCACTGCTAGTGCTATGTTTGGATGATCAATTGTTTATATTATTTTAGCAATTGCTTATTTTATAGTTTTAGAAGTATTTTGTACAATTTTGTTAGTGGTTAATGGATTAGTAAATGAAACTATTTCTGCAGAAGTTCCAATATTTATGATTATTGTTTTACTAATAACTGTTTTATGATTAATTGCTGCTTGTTTATTAATTGTTAAAAGTGATGATGTAAGGAGAGAATTAAGTGTCGAATAAATAATAAGTAAAGGAGAATATAAATGAGTACAGATAGTTTACTTTCTAAGCGAATTGAACAATTAATTAAAGTAATTAGCTCTGATGTTTATGAAAAAGAAACTGTTTTTAAACTTGCTATTTTGGCGTTATTATCAGGAGAATCAATATTTTTATTAGGATTACCAGGAATTGCTAAATCATTAATTTCACGACGAATTAAATATGCGCTCCATGATGGGCGAAATTTTGAATATTTAATGAATCGTTTTTCTACTCCAGAAGAAATTTTTGGACCAATCTCAATCAAAGATTTATTAAAAGGTAACTATGTAAGAATTATTGATCAATATTTGCCTGCTGTTGATATTGCTTTTTTGGATGAAATTTGAAAAGCAGGCCCTTCAATTCAAAATACATTACTAACTATTATTAATGAAAAAATCTTTCGTAATGGTGGTGTTGATATCAAAGTCCCATTAAAACTATTAATTTCAGCTTCCAATGAGTTACCAGAAAGTGGTAAAGGTTTAGAAGCTTTATTTGATCGTTTTATTATTAGAATGATAGTTTATGGTTTAACTAATAAAGAAAATTTTAATGATATGTTAGAAAGTATTACTAGTTTAGAAGTAAAAGTTCCACTTGAATTACAAATTAAAACTTCTGAATATGAAAAGTGATTAAAAGAATTGGAAACTACTGTTACTTTAAGCAAAGAAACATTAAATTTTATTTCTCGTTTTCGTAAAATTTTAACAGAAGCAACTAATGGTAAAGCTTACATTTCTGATCGAAGATGAAAAAAAATTGCTAAATTAATAAAAGCTTCAGCTTATTATAATGGTAGAACAACTACTGATAAGCCTGATTTATTGATTATTCCTTACTGTATTTGAGATAATGAAGATCAAGAAAAAGAGTATACAAAACTTTTCAATGAAGCATATTGTGAAGATTTAACTTACACATTGAAACAAAATCAGATTGAACTGGAAAGTGAGTTGGAAACATTAAGTAATAATGCCGAAAACATTAAAGATAGTCAAAATCAACCATCTATTTACTCCAATCCATTTTCTGAACAAATTAAAGGCATATATTATCGTTTATTATGACATAGTGATGAGTTTCCAATTTGTTTTATTAGTAGAAAGGATTTTCAGTTATTATTACGACGTAATAAAAAGAGTCATAATATTCAATTATTTTATGGTAAAAGTTTAAGTAAAATGGAAGGTAATCAGAAGTTTGAGTTGCAATTAAAGAATTCTAGTGAATTAATAAATATTACAAATAATTCTATAATTCAAGTTGAATTAACTAATACTGATAGTAAATCACAATTTGGAAATATTAATAGTCAAATTAAAGATTTAAAGCAACAAATTAATGAATTAAAAGTACATTTTGAACAAGAATATCATCGTTTAAGTAAAACCGATTCTATATTTTTTGATGAACAATTTAAATCACTATTAGAAATGGCATTTTTTGATAAAATTTCGCAAATACCAGAAGCAGAAACTGAAACGACTCTTTCATCAGAATCACTAACTGAAGATTCACCAATAACTATTCCAAATGTTAATGATACTAATAATAATTCTGATATTAATTAAGATAGGTGATTATTATGGAACAATTAATTGAATCCCATGTTTCACAAATTTTAGAAACTAAATTGAAAAAAATGTCTTTATCAGAAACAAATTTAAGTAGTTTTACTTGATTTAAAAAAAAATTTGCTTGATTAGCTCCAGAATTTGATCAACAAATTAGTCATTTTTATTTAAATGAAGTTTTAGAAAAAAGTAAAAATATTGTTATTAGTACCATCATTAAAAGAGAATTACGATTATATTTCTGAGTTATGATTAATGGTATTGATAGATTAAAAAATAATTGACAAGAAATTTATACTAGGGCAAAAATTCTTGATTCACCAATGATTAATTATTTTCATTATTTTCAAGAAAAATTTAAGGATCGTAAACTTAATAGTAAATTAACTTTTGATAATTTTACAAGACATTGAGAAAGTTTAATTGTTCAAAGAATTGTAAATTATAAATTATTTGAAACTATGCAAATGCGTCAAAAATATTTAACAATGTGAAGTAATAATATTAAAATTATTAATGAAGTAAGACATATTGTTGGTTTTGCTTGAAATTTTTTTGGACGATTTTGAGAAGGAGATTTAAATGATTTTAAAAAAATTAATTTAAATACTATTATACAATATGGTGAAATTTTAAATAAGAATCCAGCTATTATTGAAATTGCCAGACTACTTGGTCGTTGAAAAGGAATTTCGGGTTTAACAGAAAAGCAGGTTCATCAAAAAGTACAAATTGAATATCAATTAAAGCCATTAGGAAAATGGCCTGAAGAAATAGTAGGAATTACTGAGGGTAAAGATTTAGAACATTTATTACCATTAGAATTAGTTAATCTTGCTATTCCGGAGTTAAATGCTATTTTTTATAAAAAATTTGTTGAAGAAAAGTTAGCAATTACAGAGTTTGAATCAATGGATTTAGTTGCCACTGAACATCTTGTTGAAGAAGTTGTAGAAGTACCAATTCCCGAAAGTGAAGGCCCTTTTATCTTATGCATTGATACATCTAAATCGATGAGTCATAGTCCAGAAATTATTGCAAAATCAATTGCGCTTGCTATTAGTAAAATTGCTTTACAAGAAAAAAGACCATGCTATATGATCAATTTTTCTGGTAAATTTGAAACTTATGATTTATCTAATTTAGTTTCATCAATTCCCAATCTAATTCATTTTTTAGGTCATAGCTTTAAAGGACATACTAATATTAATCCAGCTATTAGTCATGCTTTAACAATTATGCAATCTAAAACATATCATAATGCAGACTTATTGGTAGTTTCTGATTTTTTATCTGCTAATATTACTAAAAATAATATTAATTTAATGTTGCAACTAAAAGCAAAAGCTAATCGCTTTCATGCTATTAATATTGCTTCTTCAACATTGTCTAATAATTTTAAAAAATATTTTACTAATTATTGACATTATGATCCTCGCGATCCATTTGCTGCGCGAAAAATTGCGTTAAATTTAGCTAAAACTAAAAATAAATCTTAATTTTGATAGTTATTTTTTTGCTTTAATAATGATAAAATATTATTAGAGTGAAAAAATAAACTGATAATGAGAGATGAATAATATGAAAAAAAATAATTTAATTTTAAGCAAAATATTAGTTATTATTAGTGTTTTAACAGTAACAATTAGTTTATCAATTTTTCCATTATTTAATTGAGGTGTTCCATTAAAAAACAATATTGCTATTATTATTACTTTAATCGTTAATAAAGAACCAATTACTAGTAGTTTTTATAAACAATTAATGACTAGTGATAGTATAGTTTCTTTATATACTTTTGGAACATTATTGATTTTTAATTTAACTTATTTAATACCATTAATTTTTATTAAAAAACCTTTTTCAAGATCAGTTTTAGCTATACACATGTTATTAATAACCTTAGTATTGATACTTTTTGTATTAGTACTTTTTAATTACTTTAATATTAGAAATTTTCAAACTATTCCTTTTAAAGATTTATGAACAATTCCTTGAGCAGGTATTGGTTTAAGTTTACTTACTATTTTTTGATATGGCTTAAAAAATTTATGAGTTAATCCTCCACAGTTATCAAAAAAAAGTAATGATTATAGTAAAAACAAAAAAGAAGAAATTAAAAGTGATGATTTACCATCATATGAAGATTTACAATTACAATTAAAAATGTTAAAAAAACAATTAAAAGAAGTTAGAAATATTAAAGGTAAGAAATAATAAAAGTTATTTTAGATTTTTAATTAGATCATTAGCAAACTTTGTTTTTTAATATTTGTTGTTGATTGATTACTAGAGTTAGGTGAATTTATTTCATTTTTACTTGAGTTTAAAATTCATGATTGCAAATATTCTTTCACTTCTAGATTCACTTTATTTATTGATTCTCAAAAATTATCTATACATTCAATTTTAGCACCATTTTCTATTAGAAACTTAAGTCCCTCTATATTATTATCAGCAATTAGAATTAAGGCAGTTTTACCATTTTGATTTGTATGATTAATATCAGCGTTATTTTCTACTAAAAATTTAATTACATCTAAATGACCATTTTCAATAGCTCGATCTAAAGCAGTTTCACCACGTAAATTTATTTGATTAACATCGGCATCGTTTTCAACTAAAAATTTAACTATATTTAAATACCCTTTTTTGGCGGCTTTTGTTAATGGAGTATTACCACTAGTATTTTTATCTGGATAAGAAGTCACTTTATCGGTAAGTTTTTTACAAATGGAATATTTAAAGTTTCTATAATTGATATCAGCGCCATTTTTTACTAATTTCATAGTTTTTTTTAAAATTACCTTCTTCAATAGCAATCATTAATTTCTCATTTTTAGTCATATCTTTTAATGCTCCTTTTCTTTTATTAAATTAATAAAAATCCTAATATAGAAAATATCTATACTAAGAATAAACAATTATTCAAGTATATAGGGACTTCGTCCCTCGCCACTAAGTGGCTCACCCAAATTATAGTCCCAGTAGGTTCACTGGGACTATAATCATTTTTATTTATCTTTATTTTTAGGTTTATCTTTTTTCTTTAAAATATTATCCAATTTATCCAAACTACCAGACTGGTGGTTAGCCCTAAATACTGGACCACTTTTGGATAGACAGTTTTAAATTTTTATTTGTGAAATTGGTGGTTTTAGAAATTTAGAATGTATTCTTTCGTAATTATAAAACATAATATATTGGTTTACATCATTTATAGCTTCATTGAGAGAAAAATATTGATTTGAACCTTTAGGTAGTCATTCTTGAGATAAATGAGAAAATCAGTTTTCAGATATTACATTGCCACCAATATCATAAGGTTGTTTTTTGCTTAAAATTATTTGCTTATCAGCAGCTCAATTTGTGATGTCTTGACAATAAAATTCGTTGGCGTTATCTGAGTGTAAAATAACGTTTTTTACTTGGTTTCAAGAGAATTGTTGATTTATTTTTTCAAGTGCAGGAAGGATTAAATCTTGATAGGATTTGTTTGAACATGTATTATAGCTTACAATATTATTTGAATAAAAATCAATAATTACAAAAAGATATAATCAACCTTCTTTAGTATTTATTTGTTTAGTGTCCATTGATCAAATTTGATTTGAAGAGGTTGTACTTTTATAATCTTTGTTTACTTTATCCATTGTAGGTATTCACTTATTTGGATTTTTTTTGTTTTTAGGATAGTTATTTTTAGTTTGTTTTAATCCTTGAAGATTGTGATCTTTCATAATTTTTCGCATTTGTTTTGTTGATAATTCTAGATTTAAAATAATATGTTTGTATTGTTTTAATCATTCTTTAAATGCTGAAAAAATTCGTAAATAGCCATAAATTTGTCCTTTTCTTGTAAAATGAAATTCAAGTAAAAGTTGGCATAATTCTTGATATTTATGTGTACAATTACTAATTTGATTTTTTTCTTTTTTAATAGGGTTTTGTTTGTTTTTTACAAAATAATATGTTGATCGGTTTAGTTGAAGATGTTGGCAAAGATATCTAATTGAATATTGGTTTTTGCTATCATCAATAATTTGAATTTTTTGTTTGATATTTAACTTGTTAATTACTAATGCTATTTGTTTAATTTTATCCATTATTAAAAATCCTTTCATGTCAAAATTAGTGTTAATTGTATAACACAATTGTTTTTCGAATACATTCAAGTTTTTTTTAAATTAATGGTCTAGTAAAAAGGGCTAAGTAGCAAGTAGTAAGAACATATACAGATATTTATATACATTTGAAGTAAAAATAAAAAAATGCCAAAATAAAATAAAATCTTAGCTGGTGACTTTAAATTATTTTGACAATAACCATTATATATATATATATACAAGTAAAATTATAGAAAAAATTAGTTTTTTTTCTAATGGACGTATGAGATTAACCCTTAGAATTATTAGTAACATTAACAATATAACTGCAAATTCTATGATTTGTTAATTTAAATTATAACATATATTTTAAAAATATTAAAAAATATAATTACAAAAGGGCGCATTAATTTAATAGATAGATTTAGAAATAACAAAGAACGATATAACTATCGTTCTTTTTTTGTTAAAAGATTAAAACTTAATAAAACTGTCGTAGAAGTCTAATAGTGAGTACGAAATGTAAATACTTCTATATCAGTATAAAAGAGCATTTAATGTT
>NZ_CADDIL010000006.1 GCF_902809815.1 Spiroplasma endosymbiont of Danaus chrysippus
AAAAATGAACATTGCCTATTCAAAATTGAAATACAGCAATTGCTCATTTTATGATAAAATTTGAAGACAGAATTAATCTGAACTAGTACTTTGTAAAACAAAGAAACACAGATTACTAAAAAGCCTCTAAATTTTAGGTTTTTTATTATTTTTATCCTGTATAATTTTCAAACTTACCTCATTTTGGAATAAAAACAGTTACTACTTTTCCTGTTGGGCCGTTTCGATGTTTAGAAATAAGAATTTCAGCAAGATTACTTTCTTGTGAAATTCTTATTTCTTCACTATTTTTTTCCTTATAATAATCATCACGATATAAAAACATAATTACATCAGCATCTTGTTCAATAGCCCCTGACTCACGTAAATCAGACATTAAAGGCCGTTTTTCTTCACGTCTCTCCACCATTCTTGATAATTGTGATAAACAAACAATTGGTACTCTTAATTCTCTTGCCAAAATTTTTAAACTACGAGAAATATTTGAAACTTCTTGTTGACGTGATTCACTATCTCTACCAGTTAATAACTGTAAATAATCAATAATTACTAACTTAATGCTATTTTCACGACTTAATTTTCTTAATTTAGTTTGCAACTCTAAAACTCTTAAACCAGGTGTATCATCAATAATAATTCTTTTTTGTTTCAACTGCTCAGCAGTAGCACTAATACGATTTCAATCAGCTTGTGTAAATTTAGACTTATTACGTAAACGATTAGCATCAAAATGTCCTTGACAAGAAATCATTCTTGTAATTAATTGATCTTTTGGCATTTCTAATGAAAAAATAACAACAACATCGTTTTTATTATCTTGTTCATTAGCAGCATTTAAAGCAAAATTAAGTGCTAAGGCGGTTTTACCCATTGAAGGTCTAGCTGCTAAAATAATTAAGTCACCTCGCTGAAAACCACTAGTAATCATATCCAAATTGTTAATACCTGAACTTGTACCAGTAATATTAACTGTTGATTTTTGTAGTTGTTCAATTTTAGTTACCACATCATCAATGTGTTCACTAATTGGCAACATCTCTTCATGATTACGTTCACTACTTACTTGTACAATTTGAGCTTCAGCAGCAATTAAAACTTCATTAATTGACTTTTCACTTTGTAACTCTTTACCTATATTTTTTAAAGCATTTTCTAATTGTCGTTTAGTAGTTCTTTCAATCAAAATATCAATGTGTTCTTTTAAATTAGCATCAGTAATATATTGAGCCACTAAAGAAGATAAATATTCAATTCCACCAATTTTATCCAAATTATTTTGCTTAACTAATTCTTCGGCAATAGTTGTTACATCAATACCAGAATTATTTTTATAAAGATTGGTAATTGTTTTAAAAATAATTTGATTAGAATTAATTGTAAAATCATGTGGTGCCAATAAATTTAATGCACTTTCACATGCTGGTGATGATTGAATCATCGCACTTAAAACATTAACTTCTGCATTATTTATATATTGACCATTGTTAGACATAATTATTCTCCTAAAACTTCAACCTTTAATTGTGCAATAATTGCAACATCTAATTTAATATTAATGTTAGTTATACCTAATTCATTAATAGGATTAAATTTAACAAATTTATGTTTATCAATTTTAATATTATATTTTTGCACTAGTTGTTCACAAATTTGTTTTGAAGAAATAGCACCAGAAACTTTACCATTATTACTTTTTAATTTAAATTGTAAAGTAATTAAAGCTAATTGTTCTTTAATTTTTTGTAAATCTTCTAATTCCATTTCTCGTTGTATTTTTTTATTTTCAATTACTTTTTGATTAATTTTTAATGCTTCTGATGTAGCAATTACAGCTAATTTTCTTGGTAATAAATAATTTTTACCATAACCATCACTAACACTAACAACTTCACCTTTTTTACCATAATTTTTAACATCCGTTAAAAGGACAACTTTCATTGTAAACATCTCACTTTCTATTTTAATAATTTTAATACCTTTCAGTAGTAGCACTCTCACTTTGATATACGCCACTTTCAATTAATTTTACCAATTCATCATACAATGCTCTAATTCCCAATTTACTACTTTGGACAGCAGCAGCACTAAAGTGACCACCACCACCTAAGTTTTCACAAATAATTTGAACATTTATTTCACCATTGCTTCGTGCTGATAAACAAGCACGTCCTTGACGATCATAAGCAATAGTAAATGATGCTTTACAATCACGTAAGTCTAACAACATTTCTGAAATTTGGGCTAAATATGAAGTATGTACTTCTAAGTTTTCATCACCAACAGCAACTAAAAATCCTTTTTTAATTTCTTGGGCGTGACTAATTAAAGCAAATTTATCAATTAGTTCATTTAAACTATTTTTCAATAATCCTTTAACTTTAGAAGGAGAAGCTCCTCAATCAGTTAATAATCCACAGGCTTCAAAAGTTCTTCTTGTTGTTCTTACTTGGAAATTATTAGTATCAATTAAAATACCTGCAAACATTATATTTCATAAAAATTCTGATTCAATATTATTAAAATCATTATAATAAATAATTTCTGTCATTGCTTCAGCTGTTGAAGAAGTTCCTGCATCAATATAAGAAGTAATGGTGCTACTAATTGATTCATCAGAAACACGATGATGATCAATAACAATAATTTTTACAGCTTTACTTAATAAATCAGGACTATCAACACGTTGTGGATTATGAGTATCAACAACAATTAATAAAGTATTTGCATGAAGAAATTTAAGAGCTTGTTTACCTGTAATAAAATTACGATTAATATAACTTTCAGGAACAAGTTCATGAAGAATTTTTAATGTTTTTTCATCAACTTCATTTTGATTAATAACATAATGAGCACTTTTATTTAAGCTTTTAGCAATTTCAATAATAGCTGTTCCTGAAGAAATACTATCAAAATCAGCAGCCGCATGTCCCATAACTAAAATGTTTTCTGCTAATTTTATTTCATTATATAATGATTGTGCAAACATTCTAATATTAATTTTAGATTCTGATTGTTTTGCTTCAATAGTACCTCCAATAAAAACTGTATTACCACCAAATTCACGAATAACTACTTGATCACCACCACGATAAACTGCTAACTCTTTACTTTCAATAGCCAAATCATATAGATCTTTACTAATAGCATTACCATAAGAGAAACCAGCAGATAACGTAATATCTGCTTTAAATTTTTTAACACCTTCTCGAATATTTTTAATAAGTGGAAAATTATCATTTCTTGCTTTATTAAATTCATTTTGATAAAGTAAAATATTGTAACCATCTTCAATATTACCTAATAATAAACCTGAATAATTATTAGCAAAATCATTTAATTCAGTTTTAATAAATGCTTCAACACGAATTTGATTCTCAACTCTTAATTTTTGTAAAGAATTATAAAAATTATCAATACTAATTACACCAAAAACTAATTTTTCTTGCTGCAATTTATTATATAAGAAATGATATTTAGTTGTTTCTTGTAACAAAATTGTTCTAGTTTGTACTAAATAAATAGCATCATAAAGCATATCTTCAATTTTAAGTGTAATTTGAGTAATATTATTACTAATTAATTGTTCTAAATCTCTTGATAGTTTAACAATTGATTTTCCAATTAATCTACCTAAACCTTTATCTTCTAAAAATTCACTTACTCACATAATTGATAAATCACTATCTAAAACAATCATACCAACACTACCAAAAGTTAAAGCTTGTGCATTATTTAATTTTATGATTTCAGCTGTGTTAATATAACGATGACGAATTCATAAACTAAATAGAAAAATATAAAGACAAACAATAATAAAATTACCTAAAACTAAACTTAAAATTACAGTAATAGTGACCACTTGTTCTGCTGTCTCAATATTAACAATAAAATAAGTCAAGCCAATCAAAATTTCAACTACTAATCAAACAATCATTATTAAATGATAATTTCTTAACGATTTGAACACTTTGTCACTTCCTTCTAATATTATTAATTATACTATAACACTAATATCAAAAACAGCCATTATCTTTTATGTAATATAATACTATTAAGGTCTTTTTATTTTAATTTTAAACTATTATTTAAAATAAAATATTTTTAAGATAAAAAATAAATAAAAATTGAGTAAGTTTACAAATCTTACTCAATTTTTTTATCTTGAATATCTTAATAATCCCATGATTTGGGCACGTTTTATATTTTTAGCAATTAAACGTTGATACTTTGGATTAGTACCTGTTGTTCTTGCTGGCAAAATTTTGTTATTATTACCCATAAATTTACTTAGTAATTCAATATCTTTATAATCAATATAAGTAATATTATTTTTAGTAATAAAACAAGATTTTCTTCTTGTAAAATTTCTTGGTTTACCAGTGTTCATAATTATCCTCCTTTAATTATTTAAATCTCAAATGATATCTTCTTCATCAAATTCTATATTTTGAATAGCCGCTTCTTTTTCTTGAAGCTGATTAGTATTAGTAAAGGCAATATCAGTACTATAATTAGGACTTTTAAAAGCATCATCTAAATGAATTTTATTCTCATCTCTTGGTTTTGAATAATTAATATTAGTGTTATTACCACTACTATCTTTTTTACGATTATCTAAAAAAGTAACAGTTTGTGCAACCACTTCAGTAATATATAGTTCTTTTCCATTTTGATCTGTTGATTTTCTTACTGACAGTCTTCCTGAAACTGAAATTAAAGAACCTTTAACTAAATAATTAGTCATATTTTCAGCAACTTTATTTCAAGCCACACATGAAATATAATCAGCTTGATTTTGAATATTATTAACTGCAAGTGTAAAAAAAGTAAAAGGTTTTCCTGTTGAAGTTTGATGTAACTTTAAATCACGAGTGATTCTACCAATTAATGTAACAATATTCATTTTTTATCCTCACTTTTAACTTAGATTTTATTAATCTTTTTGTTCAGTATTCGATGCATTATTATTAGTATTTGTTTTTGAATTTTGGTAATTAGTTTTTGTACGATAAGATGACTCAGTACCAGCGATTGGTCTTGGTTTTCTTTCACCATTTTCATCACGATTATAAGAAGGACGATTTCCTGGTCTTGTTGGTCGAGAGAAAGAACTAGATTCTACTTGGCGTTTTGGTTTAAACTTATTAATTTTTTCACTATCTAAATTAATAACCAAAAAACGCATTACGTCTAATTGTCTTTGTTTATTTAAAGCTACACGATTAAAGTTAGCAATGTTTTCTGGTGAAGTTAGCACTTCAATAATAAAATAATGACCCTTAACTTTTTTGTTAATAGGATAAGCAAATTGACGAATAGAATCTTGTTCTTTAGTAATTTTTCCAGCATTTTTAGTTAAAATTTCACAAAATTCTTTTTTAATTAATTGTGCTTTTTCTTGATTTTGATCATCAACGATGTACATAATTTCATAATTATGCTTTTGTTTTAAATCTTCCAATGTTCGAAGACCTCCTTTTGGGCATATGGCTCTGATGAGCAAGGAGTAAATATATTAAGTTTGATTTTTAAATATTTGACTCATACAATATTATAACGTAATTACCTTTAAAGTAAAGGAAAAATAACAATAATTATTAATATAACATGAGGAAAAATGACTAAATAAAAATTTGATTTCAATAAGAAATTTTATTTTATATAATCAATTATTTTTTGCACTATTTCCTTAGGAGTTAAATCATTAGTGTCAATTACTAAAAAATTAAAGTTATTTTTTTCTTTTTCATATCACTGTTCATATTTTTTATTCAATAAACTTCAGTATTCATGAGGTACATGTTTTTCTGATTCACGACCACGAAGGTTTATGCGTTCAATTGTGTTTTCAAGATTTGCTTTTAAATAGACAATTAAATCAGGTTTAATTTGTGGATCAAAATAAAGTGATGAAATAATAACATTATTATAAAAATTTAAATACACTTCATAATCTCTATCATTCATATTGTTTTGAGCTT
Organism: Spiroplasma endosymbiont of Danaus chrysippus; assembly: GCF_902809815.1. Taxonomy (GTDB): domain Bacteria; phylum Bacillota_I; class Bacilli_A; order Mycoplasmatales; family VBWQ01; genus Spiroplasma_E. The sequence continues at coordinate 5,982 of NZ_CADDIL010000006.1, forward strand.
TTAATACTTCAACGAAAATAGGATCTTCTAAAATACTACGATCAAAAATAACATTGTTAAAATTTTGTGCTTCTTTTAATTGTTTACTTCGTGCCATCAACATAAATACTTGCATTTTAAAAGCATATTCTAAAGGATTTTGATAAAAATCATCTAAATAGGGATTACTAGTAACTGGCTCGTCCATAATTTTATATTTTAATAATTTTGCTAATTCTCTAGTAATAGTGCTCTTACCAACACCAACTACACCAGATAATACAATTTTCATTTTTTGCCTCCCATAATATATGATTACAATTAATTTATATTAATATATAAATTTTCTCCCTCCAAATAAAAAATTTTAAAAAACATTTAATAAATTAAATTTTACTTTTTTTACTAAAACTTGTTCCTTATATTTTCAAAGATTAACGTAATATCAATTATATTTTTAAAATTATTGATATTACACTTTCTTGATTCTATACACCCTTTAATAACTATATTTATCATAACATATAAATTTTACTCTAACTTAAATCTATTATTTTTAGTTAATTTCCATATTATTATTTTTAAACTTATTATTTATATATGTATATTGTTCTTTATAGGTTAATTTTATAAAATTAATATGATAAAACCAAATTAATAATTTTGTACTATTAATAATTGTATGAATAACGACTGAGAAACATTTTTTAATTCTTCTGTACTAAAAATGAAAAAAGCAATAATTTCTTATAATAACTTTTTAGAAAATGATAGATTAGAAAATTTTTATATTTTTGCACATATAGCTTTTAATAGATTATTTATAGCTTTTTGTATAAAAAATGATAAAAAATATAAAAATGATAAAAAACAAAAATTAAATCTTTTTGCGAATTGTCTAATATATTAAAAAAGGAATCTGTCATAACTTCTGAAGCAAAAAAAATAATAGATTTATTTAATGGTATAAGAAATGAAATACATCATAATATTCATAATAATATAGACGATAAAACAATAAATTGAATAGAAAATGTAAAATTTTTGACTAGTATAATAAACTTGTACAAAAGAATAATTTTTGAAATTTGACCCGATTTTATATTATATGAAAACATAATATATTTTAACAATGAAAATAATGATTTTAATATACCAATAGAAAACACTTACATGATAAAAATAAAAGAAGTTATTATAAAGAGGAATTGCAAAATTTCTTTAAAGAATATGCCAAAAATATTATCATAGCAAATCATGATAGTAAAAAAGAAAACAATATTATTCTAAAAAAGATTTAAACCCTAATGAAATAACTAAAGAAGATCTTAAATCTTCAGAAGTAGTAAGTGAATTAAAAACTCAATTTGATTCAAAATTTAATCAGACAGATTTTACAAATATATTAAAATATTTTTGTGTTTTTTCTTTACCAAATGAAAATAGCAACTGAGAGCCCTGAAATATGTCTAATAATTATGAAAAATTAACCATATCTAATAAATTTAAAAACCATTGTTATAAATTAGACATTACAAAGAGTATTTTATACAAGAAATCTATAATTAAACTTTTACTTAATTTTTTACAAAAATATCCCAATAATTATAAAAACTTCTTGAAAGAACAAAAAAAATTTAATAATAAAGGTAATATAAATGATTTCTTATAATTTTTTTATTTATTTTAATTTAAAGTTTAATATTTTAATTACTCAATATTTAAACATTAAAACCTAAACTTTCCAAAAAATATTTCTTATATAGTAGGCAATAATAACATAGAATCACAAACAATAAAATGGATTATTAAAAATAAATTTATAACTAAGAAAAATTAATTTGTAAGATTATTAGCATTGACTATATAATATTAAATTTGAATTTATTTATTTCAAAAAATAAATTTTTAATAAAATAAATTATGATATTATTTTAAAGAGTATTATTTTCTGAAATAAATAATAAGTTACTAACAATGTAAATTTAGACTTTAAATTTATCAATTGTTATAATAAGAATAAATTTGTAAAGGGTCAGGTGAATTTTTATGTACAGTGAAAGTTTAAAAAATAATTTAAATGAAGATATTAGTAAGCATTTTACACACTTAAAAACAATAGAAAAAGATTATAAAATTACTCATGAAGGTGTATCAAGAATGGTAATGCTTGATCGTTATGCACAAAAAGATAAAAATTTAATTTCTTTAAAACCAGGTGATTTGGTAATTAGTATTATCCGTGAAGATGCTATTTTTCCAACTAGAGGAATTGGTTATGTTGTTGAAGAATTAGAAAATCAAGTTTATGCTATCAAGATTGAAGATGAATACCTCGGCTCAATTGATCCTGAACTAATAAAAATTTCTGGTAAAGCTGGCATTATCCACAAACAAAAATATGAACTTGAAAAACCACTAGAGTTATTTTATGAACAAATTGCTTATCGTGTTAGTAAATCATTAACTACAAAAGAATCACCAAAATTAAAATCTGTTTATTTATCCCAATTTTATGAACAATTAAAATCGCTAAATATAGTACCTGCTGGAAGAGTTTTATATGGGGCTGGTAGTGATTCTGATGTTACTTTTTTTAACTGTTTCGTAATGCCTTTTATTCATGATTCACGAAGTGGAATTGCTGCCCATCGTCAACAAGTTATGGAAATTATGTCACATGGTGGTGGTGTTGGTTCTAATGGTTCAACACTAAGACCAAAAGGTACTGTTGCTAAAACAGTTGGTGGTAAATCTTCAGGAGCTGTTTCTTGATTAAACGATTTATCTACATTAACTCATTTAGTAGAACAAGGTGGATCACGACGTGGCGCACAAATGATTATGCTAGCTGATTGACATCCAGATATTATTGAATTTATTATTTCAAAAATGCAAAATGCAAAAATTTTATTATGATTAAAAGAAAATTCAAAATCAAGTTTAATTCGTGATGAAGCAAGTAAAAAATTAAAATTTGAAGTACTTAGTGACCAAGATCGTAATATTTTTGAATCAATCTTAAATAATGAACAACTTTTTAATGAAGAAATAATAGAAAATGCTAAAAATAAACTAGCACTTGGTGGAACTTGACAAGTAATTAAAAGCGATTTTTTAACCGGAACTAATATTTCAGTAACAATTAGTGATGAATTTATGAATGCCGTTGCAACAAATGGTAAATGAAATTTACGTTTCCCTGACTTAGATAATTATACTGTAACTCAAAAACAAGCTTATGATGAACATTGAAATAAAATTGGTGATGTTCATGATTGAGAAAAAATGGGTTACCCAATTAAAACTTATTATACAATTAATGCATCTGACTTATGAGATTTAATTAATTTCTGTGCTACATATTCAGCAGAACCTGGTATTTTTTTCATTGATAGAGCTAATGAAATGACTAATGCTCAAGCATATGGTATGCGTGTTGTTGCTACTAATCCTTGTGGTGAACAACCATTAGCACCCTATTCAGTGTGTAATTTATCAGCAATTAATTTAGCTAATTTTGTTAATAAAAAAACAAGTGAAATTCTTTACGATGAACTAAGTAAATCTGTAACAACTTGTGTTCGTATGCAAGATAATGTTATTGACAGCACTCCATACTTTTTAGAAGCAAATAAAAAACAAGCACTTGGTGAACGAAGAATTGGTCTAGGAGTAATGGGTTTACATGATTTACTAATTTGAAGTAATCTAAAATATGGCTCAAAAGAAGCTAATGAAGTAGTTGATAAAATTTTTGAAACTATTACTACTAGTGCTTATCGTGCATCAATTAATATTGCTAAAGAAAAAGGAAGTTTTCCATTTTTAAAATCACGCGAAGCATTTATTAATAGTGGATTCATGAAAACAATGCCTGAAGACATCAGAAATGATATTCTTAAATATGGTATCCGTAACTCACATTTATTAACTGTTGCTCCAACAGGTTCAACTGGAACTATGGTTGGTGTATCAACAGGACTTGAACCATACTTTGCCTTTTCATATTTCCGTTCAGGAAGACTTGGCAAATTTATGGAAGTAAAAGCAAAAATTGTAAATGACTGATTACAGTATCATCCAGAATTTAAAGAAAAACCATTACCAGATATTTTTGTTTCAGCAATGCAATTAACACCTGAAGATCATGCTAATGTACAATGTATTATTCAACGTTGAGTTGATTCTTCAATTTCAAAAACTGTTAATGCTCCAAAAGGTTACACTGTTAAAAAAGTAGAACAAATATATTACAAATTATATAAAGATGGAGCAAAAGGTGGAACTGTTTATGTTGATGGAAGTAGAGATAGTCAAGTCTTATCTTTATCCGATGATGATAATCAAATGCAAGAGCAAGTTAACTTAAGTGATCTTGGTCTAACTGAAACTTTTGCTGATAGTATTAATGAAACAAAACCAATTAAACCAGGATGACGTAATGATCGTCAAGATCGTAAAATTGGCACTGATTTAGGTGACTTATGTACAATGTGTAAAGAAGGAGTCCTTGTCATTAGCGCTGGTTGTTATACTTGTAATAATTGTGGTATTCAATCTAAATGCGGATTATAAAAATAAAAAACTACTTAATTAATTTTAAGTAGTTTTTTATTTTTATATTTATTTACATTTTAGATGTTTGATAATTACTACTTACATCCTGTTGTCCTAAAGATGTTGCTGAATGCAATTTATTTACTTCTTCACCTATATTTTTTCCTCACTCTTGAAGTTTTGTCTCAGATTGAAATGATTGATCATCTTCAAAAAAATTTTTTCTACACTCTTACTCTTCATTGTACAATTTATGTTTTCTTAAAATATCAAATAAATTTTCTTCTCTTAATTCACTGTCAGATTCTATTGTTATAGTATTTTCTTCTTGCAAATTTACTTCTTCTACAATACTTTCTAGTCTTTTCAATAATTTTTCTAGTTTTTTTGTCTTTTTAATTTGGTTATACTTTTCATCAATACTTGGTTTAAATTGAAGAAGTGCACCTTTAAAAACTAGCAATACACCAATAGGTCCTCCCGAAACTCCAATTAAAGCACCAAATAAAGCACCTCCAATCATAGGAACACCACCTTTTATAACCGTAATTCCTGATAATTCTAAATTTTTACAAAGGTGGTTAGCCCTAAATACTGAACCACTTTTGGATAGACAGTTTTAAATTTTTATTTGTGAAATTGGTGGTTTTAGAAATTTAGAATGTATTCTTTCGTAATTATAAAACATAATATATTGGTTTACATCATTTATAGCTTCATTGAGAGAAAAATATTGATTTGAACCTTTAGGTAGTCATTCTTGAGATAAATGAGAAAATCAGTTTTCAGATATTACATTGCCACCAATATCATAAGGTTGTTTTTTGCTTAAAATTATTTGCTTATCAGCAGCTCAATTTGTGATGTCTTGACAATAAAATTCGTTGGCGTTATCTGAGTGTAAAATAACGTTTTTTACTTGGTTTCAAGAGAATTGTTGATTTATTTTTTCAAGTGCAGGAAGGATTAAATCTTGATAGGATTTGTTTGAACATGTATTATAGCTTACAATATTATTTGAATAAAAATCAATAATTACAAAAAGATATAATCAACCTTCTTTAGTATTTATTTGTTTAGTGTCCATTGATCAAATTTGATTTGAAGAGGTTGTACTTTTATAATCTTTGTTTACTTTATCCATTGTAGGTATTCACTTATTTGGATTTTTTTTGTTTTTAGGATAGTTATTTTTAGTTTGTTTTAATCCTTGAAGATTGTGATCTTTCATAATTTTTCGCATTTGTTTTGTTGATAATTCTAGATTTAAAATAATATGTTTGTATTGTTTTAATCATTCTTTAAATGCTGAAAAAATTCGTAAATAGCCATAAATTTGTCCTTTTCTTGTAAAATGAAATTCAAGTAAAAGTTGGCATAATTCTTGATATTTATGTGTACAATTACTAATTTGATTTTTTTCTTTTTTAATAGGGTTTTGTTTGTTTTTTACAAAATAATATGTTGATCGGTTTAGTTGAAGATGTTGGCAAAGATATCTAATTGAATATTGGTTTTTGCTATCATCAATAATTTGAATTTTTTGTTTGATATTTAACTTGTTAATTACTAATGCTATTTGTTTAATTTTATCCATTATTAAAAATCCTTTCATGTCAAAATTAGTGTTAATTGTATAACACAATTGTTTTTCGAATACATTCAAGTTTTTTTTAAATTAATGGTCTAGTAAAAAGGGCTAAGTAGCAAGTAGCAAGTAGCAATTGCCAATGTGCCTAACATTAGTAATATTCCAAAATATGTTAATGAAAAACAATCTATTAAAGAAGTAGCAAACCACTTATCAAATGAATATAATAACAAATGAAATGATAAAATTACTGAATTAATGAAAAATAATTCTGATATTAATATCAGACCGTTTGACTTAGAAACTAATTTTAGTGATTTATTATCTGAAGCACAAGAAATAGGAAAAAATATTACTAATGAATCAATAAAATGATCAATTCCCGGTTTAGCTTTAAATTTAAATCCAAGATATATTGATGGAACAACTCCAGAAACTATTAATAATAATTTTTTCTTTGATTATGTTCATCCAAATAAATGAGTACATGATCAAATTGGCCTTGAACTATTCACTGAACTTACTTCATAAAAAATGTAACACAAACAATTAATTAACAATATTTTTATTCTTAATTTATTTTAATATATATAGTATTAAAGTAGTATAATACATATAAAGCCAAGAAAGAAGGTGTATTTAATGATTAAAAAGATTAACGATGATCTAAATGATTATATTAGTGAACATCTAAAATATCAAATGCTTAGTTTTAAATTAAGTAATGATGCAAATCAAAAAGGATATCCTGGGTTTGCACGCTTCTTCCAAGTAGAAGCAGCTGATGCTGTTGTTCATATTCGTAAAATTTGTAATTATTTAATGGATCAAGATGCTCAAGTTGAAATTAAAGACATTAAAGTTCCAACTTTTACTACAAAAAACATTGAAGAAGCATTAAAAAAATTAAAATCTACTAAAGAAGAATTACTTGATTTTACTAATAAACTTGTTAAAAGTGCTCGTGAAAATAATGATAATTTAACTGCGAAATTTTATGACTGATTCTTAATTGATTTCTATGAAGAAATTGCTTATGAAAAAGACTTATTGGATTGAATTGCAATGTCTAATAGTAACCTTTATAAAATTGACAAACGTTTACTAAAAACTGAAGAGCCAGATACTTTAAAAGTTATTGTTCCATTTTATGAACCCGAATAAATTTCATATTTAACTCTTAATTTTCACCAAAAATGTATAAAAAAATTATACATTTTTTATTTTTTTATGAGGCTTTTTAGTAATCTGTGTTTCTTTGTTTTACAAAGTACTAGTTCAGATTAATTCTGTCTTCAAATTTTATCATAAAATGAGCAATTGCTGTATTTCAATTTTGAATAGGCAATGTTCATTTTTTTGTGATATTTTCAATTGCTAAGTAAAAAATTTTAAAAACTGCCATATCATTAGGAAAAACTTTTTTATTTCTAATAACTTTTCGTAATTGGCTATTAACAGATTCAATAGGATTTGTAGTATAAATTACCCTTTTAATTTCTGCTGGATAACTAATAAAAATCATTAAATTTTCTCAATTTTTATATCAAGATTTAGCAATTTGTGGATATTGTTTATTTCATTTACTTTCAAATGATTCTAAAGCTTGCATTGCTTGTTCTTCACTACATGCTGTATAAATTGGCTTTAAATCGATAACTAGAGACTTTCGATGTTTGTATGAAACATATTTTAAGCTATTTCTAATTTGATGAACTATGCATAATTGATGTTCAGTTTTAGGATAAACTGATTGTATTGCCTCTGACATGCCTGTTAAATTATCACTACAAGCAATAAGAATATCATTTAAGCCTCGATTTTTCATTTCTGTAAAATTATTTAATCAGAATTTAGCACCTTCATTTTCACTAATTCATAAACCTAAAACATCTTTTTTACCTTCTAAATCAACTCCTAAAGCTATATAAACTGATTTGTTAATAATACGTTTATCCTGACGTACTTTAACTACGATACAATCAAAATAAATGATTGGATAAACACTATCTAATGGACGATTTTGCCATGCTTTGACATCATCAATGACATCATCAGTAATTTGACTAATTACGCTTTCGCTAATATCTGCGCCATCATATAACTCTTGCAACTGCATTCTAATATCTGATAAAGTCATACCTTTTGCATATAGTGAAAGAACTTGTTGATCAAAACCATCAAATCTTCTCTGTCTTTTTGTGATTATTACTGGTTCAAAATTACTATTACGATCTCTTGGTACATCAATTTCAATTTTACCTTGTTGAGTTATTAATTTTTTTGATGTTGTACCATTACGAACATTGTCATTATTACTGCGTTGATTTCTTTCGTGTCCTAAATAATTTTGCATCTCAGAATTCAACATTTTTTCTACCAATCGTTTAGTTAATTCTTTATATAAGCCTCCCTCTTTAAAAACTGTTGTTAAATCCTCAGTATTTTCTAATAATAAATCTACTGCTTTTGATATTGGATCATTGTTATTAAGATTATCTTTTTTAGCCATCTGTAACTCACTCTTTCTAGATATATAAATTATATTTACTAGAATTAATTAAACATAGTTATTTTTGTAAGTCACACAGATTACTAAACATTCCCATTTTTATAAAAATTTTGTTGTATTTTTTTGTTTTTCTTCTACTTGATAGTTTAAACTGTATTCTCTTTTTTCACCTTCAATATTTATTTCATCTTTACTTTTATTACTTCATTCAATAACTTTTAACTTATTTTCTCCTAAATTGGTTTTAATATTAATTATTACTCATCAAGTATATAGGGACTTCGTCCCTCGCTACTACGTGGCTCACCCAAATTATAGTCCCAGTGAACTTACTGGGACTATAATCATTTTTATTTATCTTTACTTTTAGGTTTATCTTTTTTCTTTAAAATATTATCCAATTTATCCAAACCAGCAGACTTAATATCACTATAAGTCATATCAATACTACTTGCTTCTTTAAGGTATTTCTTAGGTGACAATTCAGTTTTAAGTTCATGCACATAATGTAAAGCACGTGAATTATACCTTTTTAACCAATGTCTAGGAAAAAATAAAGTCATAGCCATTGCTTCACCACTATAACTTGGAGACATAATACCTCTTTTAATCATTTTCTTTGTTCTACGACGTGAAAACACTACTTTATTATAATCATCAATATTAGTATATAAATTAAGATTAAATATAACAATAAAACCCAAAAAACGCATACGTTTAACTTGCACAACATATTCTACTTTTTCTCTTGCTTGTACTGGTATTCTATTAGGGTGTTGTTCGCTACTTGCTACTTAGCCCTTTTTACTAGACCATTAATTTAAAAAAAACTTGAATGTATTCGAAAAACAATTGTGTTATACAATTAACACTAATTTTGACATGAAAGGATTTTTAATAATGGATAAAATTAAACAAATAGCATTAGTAATTAACAAGTTAAATATCAAACAAAAAATTCAAATTATTGATGATAGCAAAAACCAATATTCAATTAGATATCTTTGCCAACATCTTCAACTAAACCGATCAACATATTATTTTGTAAAAAACAAACAAAACCCTATTAAAAAAGAAAAAAATCAAATTAGTAATTGTACACATAAATATCAAGAATTATGCCAACTTTTACTTGAATTTCATTTTACAAGAAAAGGACAAATTTATGGCTATTTACGAATTTTTTCAGCATTTAAAGAATGATTAAAACAATACAAACATATTATTTTAAATCTAGAATTATCAACAAAACAAATGCGAAAAATTATGAAAGATCACAATCTTCAAGGATTAAAACAAACTAAAAATAACTATCCTAAAAACAAAAAAAATCCAAATAAGTGAATACCTACAATGGATAAAGTAAACAAAGATTATAAAAGTACAACCTCTTCAAATCAAATTTGATCAATGGACACTAAACAAATAAATACTAAAGAAGGTTGATTATATCTTTTTGTAATTATTGATTTTTATTCAAATAATATTGTAAGCTATAATACATGTTCAAACAAATCCTATCAAGATTTAATCCTTCCTGCACTTGAAAAAATAAATCAACAATTCTCTTGAAACCAAGTAAAAAACGTTATTTTACACTCAGATAACGCCAACGAATTTTATTGTCAAGACATCACAAATTGAGCTGCTGATAAGCAAATAATTTTAAGCAAAAAACAACCTTATGATATTGGTGGCAATGTAATATCTGAAAACTGATTTTCTCATTTATCTCAAGAATGACTACCTAAAGGTTCAAATCAATATTTTTCTCTCAATGAAGCTATAAATGATGTAAACCAATATATTATGTTTTATAATTACGAAAGAATACATTCTAAATTTCTAAAACCACCAATTTCACAAATAAAAATTTAAAACTGTCTATCCAAAAGTGGTCCAGTATTTAGGGCTAACCACCTTTTTCATTTTCAGTAATTTCCCTATTTTTTTCATTTTTAGAAATTCATAAAATAACTTCACGTTCATGTTGATGTAATAAAGCCGCATAAATTATATTATTTCTTACAGTAATTGGTATTTCTCCAATTCATACAAAATGAATTGGATATTTATTATCTATAACTGGCATTTTTTTAATAACTCTTATATTTTATTTAAATGCATTGTTTAAAAATGATAATTCATCTTCAATATTTAATCTTGGAAATAATAACTCTTTTTTATTAACAGATTTATTAAAAACTTCATTCAAGTTAATATTGACTATTGGTTTAGTAATTTTTAAGACACCCAATTGTTCATGAATTTTTAATGAACTATTAATCAAAATTGGACTTAATAAAGCACTACTAATAATTAAAATATTTGCTAATAAATTTAAAATATTATGTAATTCAATAGTTTTATTATTTTTATGTAAATCTCATGGTTTTGTTAAATCAATTAATTTATTACCACTAGTTATTAATTTAAAAACGACATTAATTGCTTCATGAATTTGATACTCATCCATTTCAATATTAAAATCATTAATAGTACTTTTAATAATTTTAATTATTTCTATTGCTTCTGGTTGTAACTTATTTAAATTAACTTTGGGAATTTTACCATCACAATATTTAATGATCATTGTAACTGTTCGCGAAAGCAAATTACCTAAATCATTAACAAGATAAGAGTTATAACAATTTAAAAATAATTCATGACTATATTTTGCATCATGACCAATAATAATTTCTTTCATTAAAAAAAACCGTAATCCATCTACACCATAACGATTTACTAATATTAAAGGATCAATAACATTACCTTTTGATTTTGACATTTTTCCTTCTTCATTAGTAATTCAACCGTGGGCCAAAATTCGATTTGGTTGTCTCAAGTTTAATGCCATTAATAAAATTGGCCAATAAATCATATGAAAACGACTAATTTCTTTACCAACTAAATTCACAATTTCACAATTTGAATCTAGTCAAAATTTTTTAAAATTAATGTCATCATCTTGTAAATAACCTAATCCTGTTAAATAATTACTTAATGCATCAATTCAAACATAAATAACATGTTTTGGATTTTCTAATACTGGTACCCCTCAGGTAAAACTCGTTCTAGTAACACTTAAATTTTCTAAACCTGGCGTAATAAAATTATTAATCATTTCCGTTTTACGATTAAGTGGTCATAAAAATAATGGGTGTTCATCATAATATTTTAATAATTGTTTAGTATATTTTTCCAATTTTAAAAAATATGATGGTTCAGATAAAGTAGTAATATTACCTTGACATATTTTACATGTATTATTAGTCTTATTAATTTGGCTATCTGTCAAAAATTCTTCACAAGAAATACAATATGAACCTTCATATTTTCCCAAATAAATATCATTTTGTTTTAATAATTTGCTAAATATTTTCTGAACACTTAAAATATGATTTTTATTAGTTGTTCTAATAAATTTATCATAATCAATATTTAAGTTTTTTCATAAATTCTTAAATCCAACAACAATATTATCAACAAATTTTTGTGGAGTTTGCTTATTTTCATCCGCTTTTTTAGCAATTTTTTGACCATGTTCATCACTTCCAGTTAAAAAGAATACTTCATAACCTTGCATTTTCTTATAGCGAGCTAAAACATCAGCAATAATTGTTGTATAAGCATGTCCCAAGTGTAATTTAGCACTAGGATAATAAATAGGGGTAGTAATATAAAATTTTTTTGTCATTATTTGCTCCTAAATTTAATAATTATAATTTTACATTAAAATAGTATTATTTATTTGTAATACTTATTTAAATTAATAATATTTTATTAATTTTTATTTTTTTATAAAATGGAACATTTTTGTTGATATTGATTTTGATTAAAACCATTATCAGAGTTAACAGCATCTATATCAACGTTTAAGTAAAACTGATAATAACTATTTACGTCTTAAATAACACTACTTTTTTCATTATCATAATTATTTACTGGTAAATACTGATTACCGTTACTCATTAATGGTTGATTTTGTAATTTTCTTGAACTTGCAAAATCATATCAATGTCTCAAAAGATCATTTTTTTCTCATTGTCTTCTTTTTTCTTTTTCTATTTTTTCTAAAATATTATTAAGTTTTAAAATTTTTAATCCAACCTTTTTCAATTCTTCTTTTTGATTACTTATATTAACTTTTTCACATACTATTTTGTTAATTCGTTTTTTTTCAAAATTATAATAACCAAAAGTTAAAAACTTAACTAATTTATTCTTAAATTTAAAAACTTTACTTGTTTTTTGTTTTTCGAAAATTTCTAACTTTTTAATACTATTTATATTATAAGAAAGAAATATAGATTGTTTTTTAATATTTGACTGCAATGTTTTTTCACATTTATATTTCTTATTATTAATATAATATAATATTATTTTTATTTTATTAATTTTCTTTTTTAATAAATTAATTTCTATTTCTCCATTATCTTTTAAATATCGATCATCTAAAACATCATAAAAGTGTTCTTCACTATCGTAGCTTGTAATAAAATTAAAATCTTGATCTATAAAAGGAAAACTATTATCGATTTTGTATTTCTTCATAATTTTCACTCCTTAAACTTATATAATCTAGTGACTAATTACAATATTTTCTTAATCTTTTATATTTATTGATTATTAGATAAAATAAAAAAACAAAAATTAATAAATTAAATGCTAATTAAATTTAATATTAAACATTATTTATCTTTAAAAACTTTTTTAAAAATATAATCAACATTTATTAAAAAAATATTATTATTACAACATTCATTTAACTGTTCACTAGTTAAATATTGATTAATATTATTCTTTATTAATACATCTTTAAAATTAATCATTTTATTTTGTGCTTCTAAAGTGCATTTTTGAATAAAATCATAAGCAATTTCACGTGTTATTTTTGGATTATTTTTAATAATAGCCAATAAAACTACTTGTGAAAAATAAAGTTCATTAGCTTTAGCAATATTATTTGCCATGGCACTAATATTAATTACTAAATTATCTAAAATATTTGTCATTCTATTAATAATAAAATCTAATATATGATAAATATCAGGCAACATAATGCGTTCATTAGAACTATGAGAAATATCACGTTCATACCATAATAAATTATTCTCATATACTATACTATTATAACTTCGAACTAATCTTGCTAAACCACAAATATTTTCAGAACCAATTGGATTTTTTTTATGTGGCATTGAACTTGAACCTTTTTGTGAAATAGAAAATCCCTCTAAAAGTTCATTAACTTCGCTACGTTGACTCAAACGAATTTCTAAAGCTATTTTTTCAATTGTTGTAGCAATTGAACTTAATTGTGTAATTAAAAAAATCAAACGATCACGTTGTACTACCTGCGTAGCACAACTGTCAACTTCCATTTTTCATTTTTTGGCAATAAATTCACTAACTTTTGGCGAAATATGAACAAAATTACCCATAGCACCCGTAATCTTAATAACTTCAACTTGTTTTCTTGCTAATTCCAACCTTACTAACTGTCTATTTATTTCATCGTATCATAAAGCAAATTTTAATCCTAATGAAGTTGGTTCACCAAAAATACCATGACTGCGACCAATTACTAATTGATTTTTATATTTAAACGCTAACTCTTTTAATTTCAATTGTAAAGTAATTAAAGCTTTTTCAATAATTTCATTTGAAAATTTTATTTGTAAATTTTGGACACTATCAATCATATCAGTTGAAGTTAAACCATAATGAATTCAACGACTTTCAGTTTTTAAGTTAGCACTTAACATTCTAGTAAACGCAACTACATCATGCTTAGTTTCTAATTCTAATTTATTCATTAATTCAATATCTAACTTAGCATTTTTTTTAATTAATTGAAAATCTTTAAAAGGAATTATATTTAAATGTTGTAATGATTCACAAACATCAATTTGAAAATTCATTCATAAGTTTAAACGATTTTTCATATTTCAAATATTAGTCATTGCTTTTGTTTCGTAACGTTCAATCATTTTTACTCCTTAATAAATATAGTTTGTTTACGATCTGGACCAACAGAAAATATTCTAATTGGAACACCCACCAACTCACTAATTTTTTTTAAATAATTTTTAGCATTTTCTGGTAATTGATCATAACTAGTAATATTAGTAATATCTTCATTTCAGCCAGGCATAGTAATAAAATGTGGTTGACATTTATTAAAGTTATTAATTTGAGAAGGTATGTATCTAATTATTTCGCCATTTAAAGTATAATGCGTACAAATGCTTAATGTTTCAATATCAGTAAGCACGTCTAACAACATAATAGCTAAACTAGTAAATCCATTAATTTGTGCACTATACTTAGCAATAACTGCATCAAATCATCCAATTCTTCTTGGTCTTTTTGAAACTGTGCCATATTCATTACCAGTCATACGAATATAATCTGCTAATTTACCAAAAACTTCACTAGGAAATGCACCAGCACCAACTCTTGTACTATATGCTTTAGTTACACCAATAATTTCATTAATTGCTTTTAAAGAAATACCTGAACCAATAGCAATTGAACTAGCACTTGGATTAGAAGATGTTACAAAAGGATATGTACCATGATCTAAATCTAATAAAGTACCTTGTGCTCCTTCAAATAATATCTTTTTATTTCTAACTAATTGTTCATTTAAAAATTGACCAGTATCAATAATTAAATGTTTAAAGTATGGTAATAATTCTAATAAACGATTATATATTGTTTGCGCATTAAATTCTTTTTCATATCCATAAACATTTTTTAATATTTTATTTTTAATTAACAAATTATCAGTAATCAATTCTAATAATCGTTCCTTATCTAATAAATCGCCCATTCGAATTCCAATCCGATTAACTTTATCAGCATAACAAGGTCCAATTCCTTTTTTAGTAGTGCCAATAGCTTTATCACCCTTAATTTTTTCTTCATATTTATCAAATGCTAAATGATAAGGTAAAATAATATGAGCACGATCAGAAATTCGTAAATTTTGACAACTAAAACCAGCAGCTTTTAAATATTCAATTTCAGAAACTAATTTTTCTGGATTAACAACACAACCATTACCAATAACACAATATGAATCTTTATTAAAGATACCAGAAGGAATAATACTTAATTTATATTTTTGATGATCAAAAACAATTGTATGTCCGGCATTATCACCACCACTTCAACGAACAATAACATCAGAATTTTGACTATAATAGTCAGTTATTTTGCCTTTTCCTTCATCACCTCATTGACAACCAATAATAGCAGTAGTTTTAAATGGTTTTGGTTGATCAATTTTTGATATTAAAATATTTTTAGTATTGACAATTTTATTAGCAATTTTTTGATTTTCTTGTTTTATTATATGTTTTGATTTTTCAAAATCTACTTTCATCTTATTAATGATTGGCTTAAGAGTGTCAGTTTTTATTGATTGCGTTTTTACTTTAGTTGTTTTTTTTACATCTTTAACTTTTGGTTTAATAGTTTTATTAAGTTGTTCAACTTTAGTTTTTGCCTTTTCTATTGTTGGTTTGATTATATTTTTTTTTGCTTTCATATTGTCTCCTTTATACTCAAAAAAAAGTATTTATAAATTTATAAATTAATTATATAATTATTTAATAATGATTATCAAAATATTGTTATTAAAATAAACTAGTAAAGGAAACTTAAAAAATGAAATGAAATTTTGATAATGACAGTTTTCAAAATGATAATAATGATGATTTTGACAAACTTTGTCCTATTTGTAAGCAGAAATTACTAGAAGCAAAACTTGAAAAAATAAATGAAATAAATCAATATCAGCAAACACAAAATGATATTTTATTAATTGAAGAAATAAAAAAAAGAAAAAGAAACACAACTTTATGTTTACTTATGTAGAAAACATAAAAATGAAAATATTCTTTAATATTTTTATAATATATTAATTATTTTTTATTACATTTATTCATAATATTTTCAAATTTACTATCAGTAATTCAACTACTAATGCTTTCTACAAAAAATTGTTTATGATCGTTTATATTCTTTAACTCATCATTACTAAACTTACTCAAAACTCAATCAGCCGTGTTAAAATTAGGATTTTTACCAACACCAATTCTTAATCTTTGAAAATCTTTACTACCAATTTGATTAAAAATACTTTTAATTCCATTATGACCAGCAGCACTAAATTTTTGTTTGTATTGAAATTGACCAAAATTTAAATCAACTTCATCGTGAATAATTAACACATTTTCAATTTTAATTTTAAAATAATTCATAAAATTTGAAACACAAAAACCTGATAAGTTCATAAAAGTTAATGGTTTTAAAAAAATAACATCAGTGTCATTAACAACAGTTTTAACATATTGACCATTAAATTTAGTTTGATTAATTTTTAATTGTAATGTTTCACAAATCATATCAATAACAATAAAACCAATATTATGACGTGTCAATTCATACTCTTTACCTGGGTTTCCTAATCCAATAACTAATTTCATCTACTTTAAATTTCCTCTTTATTATTTTTTACTATTTTTATTATTAATTTTTTTTATTAATTCATTTGTTTTATCATCATAAACTTTTGTTAATGATTTATTATTAATTGAAGCATCAATCATTTTTGCAATAAAATCAGCAATTGAAATAATTTTTAAGCCATTAAATTTTTTTTCTTCAGAAATTTCAATAGTATTAGTAATAACAACTTCCTTAATAATTCTATCAATAACAGCTTGTTTCAAATTTTTTGAAGCTTGCCCACTAAAAATACCATGAGTAGCTAAAATATAAACTGATTTTGCACCATGTTCTTTAATAGCTTTTGCTGCATTAATAATAGTACCACCTGTATCAATCATATCATCAATAATAATAGCATTCTTTTCTTTAACATTTCCTAATACAAACTTAACTTGACTTTGATTAGGAGTTGTTCTTCTTTTATCAATAATTGCCAAAGGTACACTTAAATAATTACCCAATCTTCGAGCACGAGTAACACCACCATGATCTGGAGATACAACAACTAAATTAGTTAAATTTTCTTCAATTAAATAAGATGCTAAATCTTGAGTTGCTCGTAAATCATCAACAGGAATATCAAAAAATCCTTGTTCTTGTGGTGAATGTAAATCAACAGTAATAACACGATCAACACCCGCAACAGTTAATAAATTTGCAACAAGTTTACAAGTAATAGGTTGTCTACCACCTTGTTTTCGATCTTGACGAGCATAACCAAAATAAGGAATTACTACATGAATTTTAGCAGCAGATGCACGAACTAAAGCATCAACAAAAATTAATAATTCCATTAAATTATCATTAGTTGGCGGCGAAGTTGATTGGATAATATATACCACTTTCCCTCGTACTGATGTTATAGATTGAATGTTAAATTCACCATCAGCAAAACGACTAATTTCTGCTTTTCCAGGTTCAATATTAAGTTTTTTACAAACTTCTTGTGTAAATTTTTGACTAGCACTTAAACCAAAAACTACAATGTTTTCTACATTATTCATTAAATCCTCCTTTACATGTTTCTAAAAATTATAATTATAATTTCATTATACAATGTTTATTACAATTTAAGTATATTAAATTTAAAGACTATTAATTAAAAATAATTAATAAAAAGTTATATCTTTTGCAAGAAAAAATAAAATCATTATAATAGTTAACGGATAATAAATATTTAAAAATATGTTTATTAATAAACAAGGATTATTGCTGAGGTGTTTTATATACTTATTATCCACAATCTAATATCATTAATTTTAATAATTATTCTGAAACGTATTTATTATTAATAATAGTAAATAACTGGTAAAACATTGAAAATGTTAATTCTTCAGATCTTATTGTTAATGATCAAGATAAGTCGTTAATTAAATTAACGGCTTTTTCTTTGCTATTTAAATAAATACCCAAATTGTTAACTAATGTTTTTCTCTTATTAACAAAGCAACTTCTTACAAATTTTCAAAATAATTGTGGTTCATCAAGTTGAAATTTAGGATTTACTTTAAAATAAACAACACTACTTGTGACATTAGGTATCGGAGTAAAATTATTAGGACTAACATCAAAAATAATTTTAACATCACAATAAAATTGACACATAACAGAAAGATTATTATATACTTTAGTTTTAGGTTTAGCACAAAATCTTTGTGCAACTTCTTTTTGCATCATTAATGTAAATGAATCAAATAATTCAATATTTTCTAATAATTTTAAAACAATTTGTGAAGTAATATAATAAGGCAAATTTGCAATTACATGAATTTTTTGATTTATTGCAAATTCTTCATTAATGATTTTTTTTAAATCTAAATTTAAAAAATCATCATTTATAATTTTTAAATTTTTGTATTCATTTAACTCTTTTTCTAAAACAGGAATTAATTTTTTGTCAATTTCAATTGTCACAACTTTTTGCGCAGTGCTGAGTAATTTATTGGTTAAATGACCAATGCCCGCTCCAATTTCAATAATGCCATCTTCATCTTTAAAATTACTAGTTTTAACAATTTTATCAATTATATTATTATTAATTAAAAAGTTTTGTCCAAACTTTTTAAATGCATGTAAGTCGTATTTTTTCAATATTTTTTTTGGATTTTCCATTATTATTCTCCAATTCACATTTTTAGTTAATTATATACTAGTAATAATTAAACAAATAATTAGCCAACTAATCATATATGCTAAATTTACTACTAGCAAATCTACATGTGGTAATATTAACATATATCAACTTAATAAATAAATATTAATTTGAGTGGGAAAAGGAGATGATTTTTATATGGCAACAAAAATAGAGGTTGCTAATGACGGACACAATAACCAAGACGTTAATATTGTTTCTCTAGATTTAGGAACAAGAAATTTAATTGTCAGAGTTAATGGAAGAGTTGTTTATAGTCAACCATCAGCAATTGTATTTGATACAGAAAACGGAGAAGTATTCATTGGTGAAGCTGCTTTATTAATGAAAGAAAAAACTCCAGCGAATAAAATTTTCAGAGAACCAATGGCTAATGGTGTTATTAGTGACAATAATGCTTTGATTGCTTTATTAACTGAAATTTTTACACAAATTATTGATGTGAAAGCTGAAAAAATTTGAGAAAATTCAGTAGCACTTGTAGCTATTCCATCTAAGGTTTATAAATTAGATAGAACTGTTTTACGTGAAATTCTACAAGGAAAAAAAATAGCTAAAATTCCAATTTATAGTGATAAATTTCCCAATAGATATAATGCAAGTAATGAAAGCGTAATGAAAGCTGAAAAAATTGTTATTGTTCCTGAAGTAAAATTGGCAGCTATTGGTGCTGGGGAAGCACTTTGAGATGCTTCAGGAGTATTTATTCTTGATATTGGTGGTGGAACTTCTGACTGTGCCATTTTATCAACTGGAGAAGTTATTGTTCAAGATTCAATTCCAATTGCTGGAAATGCTATTGAACGTAGTATTAAAGAACATTTTGAAAAAATGCACTATATATCTCTTAGCTCAATGGAGGCTGAAAAAACAAAAATTAGTGCTGGTATTTGAATAGATGGTGAAAAAGATAGTGAAAATAAAATTACTATCCATGGAAAAAGTACTAAAACTAAAAAACCTGAACAAATTACAGTTCCTAAGCAAGAAGTAGCTAGAGTAGTTACCGAAGCCTTTGAACCAATTGTTGCACTATGTAGTGACATTATTGATAAAGCCGGACCTGCCTTTTCAGAAATGATTATGAAAGACGGTTTAACTATCACTGGTGGGGGTGCTTTGCTTGAAAATATTACAACTTATCTAAAAAAACGACTAAATTTAGAACATGTGGTATCTGCTAATAATCCAAGAGAGTGTGTAATTAGAGGAACTCAAGCCTATGAAACTCATAAACAAGATGTATATGAAAAAGGATTCATTAGACCAAGTAATTAAAATTCCAGGTGTGTAGAAGGAGGAAAAAAAATGGGATTATTTGATAAAAAACCCAAAGAAAACTTAAATAAAAAAAGTAATATTAAGTCTATTAATGACTACCAATGATTAGCTTTAGATATCGGAACAGAAAACTTTAAAGCAAGGTATGTTAACATTGGACTTACATATGATGCTCCAACTTATCTTGCTGAAGACTATGAAAAAAATGTTATTCTTTATGGTGAAGAAGCTAAAGCTTTAATTGATAAAACAAATGAAAATGTTGTTATTAAGCGTCCAGTTCGTGATGGTAATATTGCTGATCCAGATGCTTTACAACGTATCCTTGCTAAAATTTTTCAAGATTTTAGACTTGAAATTAAAGATTCAAAACAAGCTGATAAAAACCGTAATTTAATTGTTTTAATGGCAACACCAAGTGAAATTAATTCAGTACAAAGAGAAGCACTAGAAAATATAGTTCATCGTTTAGGAGCACTTCGTGGATTTGTTCAAGAAGAAGTTAAAATGGCAGCATTAGGTTCAGGCCAAGATATTTTTGGAACTGCAATTATGTGTGTTGATATTGGTGGGGGAAGTACTGATATTGCCGTACTTAGCAACGATTCAATCCTATATTCATATACAACACATTGTGCTGGAGACTATTTAACACAAAAAATTCAAGAATACATAGCTAAAAAGCATGCTTTAAAAATTGGTACTAAAGAAGCAGAAGATGTTAAAAAGAACATCGGTTCACTTCTTAAATATCAAGATGAAAAACCATACACTATTTCAGGTGTTTCATTACCTAGATTAGACTCTCAACCAGGAGAAACAATGTCAATTTCTAAAACTATTGAAATTACACCAGAAGAAATTCGTGAAAATGTAATGCAAGTTCAATTTAGAGAACATGTTATTCCATCAATTCGTAGAGTACTAAGAACTTCTGGGGAAAAAGCTGCTGGTAGTGTTAGTGACTTAAAGAAAAAAGGTAAGGGAATCACAATTTGTGGTGGTGGAGCTTACATTAAAAAAATTGATGAATTTATTAAAGAAGAATTGGCTAAGGAATATTTCATCGAAGTTAAAGCCGAAAAAGCTACAAAACCAATTCGTCAAAAATATGAGGGAGATATCTTTGAAGTACGTGTTGCTCAAAATCCTTTAGATAATGTTATTGATGGTTGTGTAAAATATCGTGATACAATTTACAAACAATTAATAGTTGAACAAAATCCTAACCGCGAAATTCTAACAAAAGACGAAGATTTAGGATAAAAAATAAGTTTAAATAAAATGCACTTTTAAAATTTATAGAAGTGCATTTTTTACTTATATAAATAATAAATTACTATATAAAATTAAAAAATTAATAATCACACTTAAAATACATCATTAACTATTTCAAAAAAATATCATAAAAATCATATAAAATTATTAATACATCTTAAAAGAGGTGGTTAGCCCTAAATACTGGACCACTTTTGGATAGACAGTTTTAAATTTTTATTTGTGAAATTGGTGGTTTTAGAAATTTAGAATGTATTCTTTCGTAATTATAAAACATAATATATTGGTTTACTTGAAATTATTCATAATTTATTACCTATGGAAACAACTAATCATATTGAAGAAATGCAAGAAACACCATTTAATAATGAAACTACAAGATTAATTAATGATAATAGATTCACAATTAATAGTGAAACATCAAGTCAATATTATGGTAGTGATAATATGACCGAAGTACCATTAAATTATGATAATGCTTCATTAAATTGAGATTATAATCACATGAGTTTATAAATAAGTAAAAATGCCTATTAAAGGCATTTTTTAATATTAATAAATACTTTTTACTTCTGTTTGTTTATTAATAGAGGGAATGTTTAGTAATCTGTGTGACTTACAAAAATAACTATGTTTAATTAATTCTAGTAAATATAATTTATATATCTAGAAAGAGTGAGTTACAGATGGCTAAAAAAGATAATCTTAATAACAATGATCCAATATCAAAAGCAGTAGATTTATTATTAGAAAATACTGAGGATTTAACAACAGTTTTTAAAGAGGGAGGCTTATATAAAGAATTAACTAAACGATTGGTAGAAAAAATGTTGAATTCTGAGATGCAAAATTATTTAGGACACGAAAGAAATCAACGCAGTAATAATGACAATGTTCGTAATGGTACAACATCAAAAAATTAATAACTCAACAAGGTAAAATTGAAATTGATGTACCAAGAGATCGCAATAGTAATTTTGAACCAGTAATAATCACAAAAAGACAAAGAAGATTTGATGGTTTTGATCAACAAGTTCTTTCACTATATGCAAAAGGTATGACTTTATCAGATATTAGAATGCAGTTGCAAGAGTTATATCATGGCGCAGATATTAGCGAAAGCGTAATTAGTCAAATTACTGATGATGTCATTGATGATGTCAAAGCATGGCAAAATCGTCCATTAGATAGTGTTTATCCAATCATTTATTTTGATTGTATCGTAGTTAAAGTACGTCAGGATAAACGTATTATTAACAAATCAGTTTATATAGCTTTAGGAGTTGATTTAGAAGGTAAAAAAGATGTTTTAGGTTTATGAATTAGTGAAAATGAAGGTGCTAAATTCTGATTAAATAATTTTACAGAAATGAAAAATCGAGGCTTAAATGATATTCTTATTGCTTGTAGTGATAATTTAACAGGCATGTCAGAGGCAATACAATCAGTTTATCCTAAAACTGAACATCAATTATGCATAGTTCATCAAATTAGAAATAGCTTAAAATATGTTTCATACAAACATCGAAAGTCTCTAGTTATCGATTTAAAGCCAATTTATACAGCATGTAGTGAAGAACAAGCAATGCAAGCTTTAGAATCATTTGAAAGTAAATGAAATAAACAATATCCACAAATTGCTAAATCTTGATATAAAAATTGAGAAAATTTAATGGTTTTTATTAGTTATCCAGCAGAAATTAAAAGGGTAATTTATACTACAAATGCTATTGAATCTGTTAATAGCCAATTACGAAAAGTTATTAGAAATAAAAAAGTTTTTCCTAATGATATGGCAGTTTTTAAAATTTTTTACTTAGCAATTGAAAATATCACAAAAAAATGAACATTGCCTATTCAAAATTGAAATACAGCAATTGCTCATTTTATGATAAAATTTGAAGACAGAATTAATCTGAACTAGTACTTTGTAAAACAAAGAAACACAGATTACTAAAAAGCCTCATCAAATTTGCTCATATACAAACGATTTAAAAATTTATATGGTTTATAAGTATTCAAAAAATAAACAAGCCTAATTAGGCTTGTTTTAAATGAATTAAAGATACTTATTTTAGTTATTTAATCGTAATTTTTTTAGTTTTTGTTTGTTCTTTTTTAGGTATTTTAACAATTAGTATACCATTTTTAAAATTAGCATCTATAGACTCTTCACTTATATTAGATGGTAAATTAATAGAGCGAGAGAATGAACCATAATATCTTTCTTGAATATGATAATTTTTATTTTTCTTTTCATTAACATCTTCTTTTTTAGCTTCTATTGTAAGAACGTTATTATTTATTTTTAAATCAATGTTTTCTTGTAAAACACCAGGTAATTCAATTTCTAAACAGTATTCAGAATCATTTTCAAAAACATCTGTTTTTGGTAAAAATGTTCTTTCTCGGTCGTTGTTGGAAGTTAAAGGATAAGAAAAATCTATAATATCATTAAAAAAATTATCAAATATATCAGTTAAATAATTACGTCTAGAAAAATTGTTTTGTATATCTAATTTCTTTTTTGTTTGTGAAATTTCATTTTTCATATTAACACCTTCTTAACTGTTTTTAGTAATTTTTTTTAAAAAAAATACTAAATCTTTATATATTAATTATACCATCTATATTAAATATAGAAAAAACTTACAAATTCAACGTTTTTTGACTATTATTATTAATTGACATTTCAAGTTTTATTATACTTTTTTCAATCATTTCTAAATGCTTATCACACATTTTAAAATCACCTTTGATGGTTTCTTTAACATCTTTGATTTTCAAAGTTTTAGAACACTCTTTACAACGTAATAATCACGCTATATCTTTTCCATCAACTTTTTGCATAAACCCACCACCTAAATTTATATGCCTTTAAATCGCCCGTATTTGCTTTTTTTAGAGAGGTTTAAGAATATGAATATAAAACCATTCATATTCTTAAATTCAACGCTTTATATTTGTTTAAACATTATATTATTATACATTGTTCCACATTGTTTACAAATTTGCTTTTTATTTAAAAGTTTTTAAAACAAAATCTTTTTCAATTTTCAAAATATCTTCTAATAAAAAAGTTTTATTAAACTTCTCACCTAAATTTTTAATATAAAATTTTCATTCTTGATTGTTAGTTTTTATTCATAAAGTTTCACTTATCAATTTTTCGAATTCTCACACTTGAAACACCAACATCGAAGTTTTAGAAATAAAATAAGCATTACAATTACCGTTTAAATTATTTTTCTTTAATCAGTTTTGATAAGTTGATAGAAGTTTTTGTTCTTCTTGAGTTAATTGCATAATTTTCTCCTCCTAATATTTTCAATATATTTTGTTAGATTTATCAGTATTATTTTTTTGTTCATTTAAAATTTGTAAAATCATATCTAATTTTTGATTTATATTGTTATCAAATCTAATAAGATTTTTTAAATTTAATTTGCCATAAGTAGCTAAACTTAAAGCATCATTTGATTTATTTAATTGTTTTTCATTAACAAATCTAGCACTTATTTCTTTTTCACCAATTGAACCATCACCAGTACCTTTATATGTTTTTGTTAAATCTAGATTTAAATTTGTTAAGTCAATGGCATAAAAATATCATAATTTTGTATTTGATTTATTGGCATAATGTTTTCCTAAATAATCTATTCTGACTTTTTTATTTCTAATATCAATACCAGTTTCTTCAAGCATTTCATTAATTACTGTTTGATAATGATTATTATTTTCAACTCCGCCTGTGATAGTACTGTACTGACTAATCTGTTTATTTTTAAACAATGGGTTGTATTCTTTAGTTAATAAGTAATAATATTCGTTATTTTTTAAAACATAGGGTAATATAGCAACTCCTTGATTATTGCATCAAGGTTCTTCTACACCATGCATAAACTCAACTTCTATAATTTTTAAATATTCTTTATTCATAAAAAAAATCTTCCTTTCAAATAAAATTTAAAAATAAAAATTGTAACAACATAGGTTACAACTCAATTACTTTTAAAATTCCTTATAAAAAAGAAAGATATAAAATATATTTTTATAGATAGGTCTCTGTAGTGATCGGGTGTACCTATTTAGTATTTAATTTTTATAATTTAAATTTATTACATTTATTTTAAATTGCAAATAAAAATAAAAAAAATCGTTACCGATGCCACCCGATCAAAGACCGCACCGATAACCTAATAATTATATCCTAAATAAAAGAAAATTTAAGTATTAAATTTCTAATTTTAATCATTATAATCCCAAACTACTTCATCAAAATTATCACTTAAAACAATAGAATTGCTATTTAATTGCAATTTAGTAATATTTGTTAAATTAGAAGTTTTAATTTTATTTAAGTTGCTCTTAATTCTTAATTGTTTATTAAAATTAAATTCTATATATTCAACCTTAATTTGTTTTTTGATTTTTTTAATTATTAAATTTTTAAATAACAATTTTAATTCATTATTAATTGGTTTTAAAACACGCTTATCAATATCACACATATTATAATTTTTGGGAATATCTAATAAATTTCTAAAATCATTAATTTTGATTTTACAAAAACCAGTTGATCGAAACTGTTTTAATAATCTATAACAATTTTTAGCATATGTACTTTTAATATTAACAAATTCTTGATGCTCAAATAACGTATATTCTCTTGTAACCAAATTATTAATTAAATACATTAGGTCAGGATTTACACTTATTTGTAATTCTTGCTTTTTTTCATCTATTTCATATCCTGAAAATAAATTATATCTTGTACGTTTTGTTCCATCAGTAGAATTTATTGTAAATGTTAACATTTTTTCATATAATTTATCAGCTACATTAACAAATCGTTGTTTACTTGTGGGTTCAAATTGAATTATTTTTTTTAATTCAGAAAATGTAAAAAATAATTTTCTTGTACCTTTCTCTTTCAATTTAGCACAAAATGTAAAAAACAAATCTAATTCTTTAGCATTCAAACGATGAAATGCTATACTATTCAATTCATTATCATATTTGACAGTTAATTTATTTGTTTCTTTTGTTTCCATAAATTCTATCTCCTAACATTAATAAATTAATAATATCACAAAATAACATATCAAGGACAAAATATAAAACATGCCATTGATAACCATACAGATTATAATCATTTAATTATTACTCAGACTTTTTGTCATTGATAATATCAAAAAAAAATAGTATAATCAATCTTTTTTTATATAAAATTTACATAAAATTGTTTCTAAAATAATAAAAAATATAAAAAAATAAATATAAAATATATATTAAAATAAAATTAATTTTGTTGTTTATTTTAATCTATAATTGTTGAATAAATTGTTCTAATAATTCTGAAACAGAAAGATTTCTTTCTTTAGCATATACTTTTATTTTGTTTATTAAGTCAACTCTAAATGTAAGATTAATGTGTTTTTTAACATATTTACTACTAATTTTAATATTAGATATAGTACTTATTTTTTCGCTTTTAATCACTGGTTTATTTGAATTATTTACACAAGTAACTGATAATTCTGATATATTATTTTTCTTTTTACTTACTGTATGAACTTTATTATGATTTGATTTTACATTTATTAAATCACTCATAATACTTTCTGCTTGACTTAAAGTTTTAGTTGAAAATAAACTTTTTCTTTCTGCCATCTTATACAACTCCTTTTTGTTCTAATTCGGTAACTATATGAAAGTACGGATTATCTTGTTTAGCTAACAATTTAATAACTGGGACTCCAGTTATTTCACTGGTTTTGAAAACTTGTTTTTTTCTAATATCTTGTTTAATTAAAAGTTCTTTTAAGGGTAATTTTTCTAATTCGTCTTTAAAATCTTTTGAAATATTAAAGTGATCAAAATTATTTAAAACAATAGCTTTAATATTATTTGGAATTTCTAAATTTTTAGTTATTGTTTCTCACATATTACCTATAACATCAATTGCTCTTAAAGAATGAATAGAATTATCAGAAACAAGCACAATATTATCTGCTGCTAAATAAGCATTAATATTAGTTATATTTAAACTTGGGTTAGTGTCGATAATAATATAGTCATAATTATCTTTTAAAAATATTTTATTCTTATTAAGAAATTTTTTTAATTTGTTTTCTCTTGATAATTCATTAAATAATTGAATTTCTAAATTTGACATACTAATATTTGTGGGTACAATGTTAATTGTTTCAAAATTCGTTTTAAAAATTATCTCTTCAATATTTTTTTCATGTTTTAAAAACATATCCATTGCATGTGAAGTTGCAACTTCTAATTGAAAGCATTGTGTTAAATTAGCTTGTGGATCAAGATCTAGAATAAGAATACGTTTTTTCTTTTCAATTGCTAAAAAACAAGAAAAATTAAAAGCAAAATTCGTTTTACCAACGCCACCTTTTAGTGCACCAATTGTAATTGTTTTCATTTTATCACTCCTTTTCATAAGTATAATTAGGCGCATTAATATGATTATATTTTTATTCATAAAAATACTTTATTTTAAACTTATATTAATACAAATAATAATAAGTATTAAAAAATAAATATTGCATGGATATAGTATTGATAAAATTTTAAATGGCAAAAATTGTTACAAAGAGTGATATCTCCAGTTAGTTTAACTGCCTAGAAGTCTGTAAAGATAGTTTTTCATTAAAGCTAAATGTCTTAACTTTATTTTTTCTTTAAAAAAATTAAAATATTATATTTTATATTAAATAACTTTATTTATACGCCTATATAGGAGTATAATTATAACATTAAAAATCAAATAAGGAGCGTTAAAATAATGAAGAAAGATGTAAGAACCTGTTTAGAATCTTTTCGAAAATAATGTAAAATGATTATATATTTTAAAATAAGAGGTATATATGCATAAAAATTATCCAAGTCATGTCACCAAAGAACAATTTGAAAACATAAAATCAATTTTAGAAAATAGTAAAAAGAAAACAAAACCAAGAAGTTTAGATTTATATGAAATATTTTGTGCAATTTTATATGTATTAAAAAGTGGTTTTCAATGTTGAAGTGATAAAACGCAATGAATTACATACTTTTGTAGTATTACCAAAAAGATGAATTGTAGAACGAAGCTTTGCTTGATTAGAAAAATACAGAAGATTATGAAAAAATTGTGAAAGAAAACTAAATACTAGTTTACAAATGGTTGTTCTTTCATTTATTTCAGTTTTATTAAAAAGATTCTAAACAGGTTCTAAGAGTTCAAATTTGAATGGAAAAGGAACTAAAAGATAAAACACAAAAATATTGTAAAGAAAATGATTTAACTTTTAGTCAATTAACAAGAAAGTTGCTTAAAAGGGAATTAGATATTATAAAACCCGAGTTACCTTTAATTATTACAAGAGATTATAATTCTAATATTCCATCTACTATTATTAGAATATTAACAATTAATTTTGATTCTGATATTAATACAAGAAAAAAAATACTTACTCGTTTTAACGAATGCTACTTGCTACTTGCTACTTAGCCCTTTTTACTAGACCATTAATTTAAAAAAAACTTGAATGTATTCGAAAAACAATTGTGTTATACAATTAAAACTAATTTTGACATGAAAGGATTTTTAATAATGGATAAAATTAAACAAATAGCATTAGTAATTAACAAGTTAAATATCAAACAAAAAATTCAAATTATTGATGATAGCAAAAACCAATATTCAATTAGATATCTTTGCCAACATCTTCAACTAAACCGATCAACATATTATTTTGTAAAAAACAAACAAAACCCTATTAAAAAAGAAAAAAATCAAATTAGTAATTGTACACATAAATATCAAGAATTATGCCAACTTTTACTTGAATTTCATTTTACAAGAAAAGGACAAATTTATGGCTATTTACGAATTTTTTCAGCATTTAAAGAATGATTAAAACAATACAAACATATTATTTTAAATCTAGAATTATCAACAAAACAAATGCGAAAAATTATGAAAGATCACAATCTTCAAGGATTAAAACAAACTAAAAATAACTATCCTAAAAACAAAAAAAATCCAAATAAGTGAATACCTACAATGGATAAAGTAAACAAAGATTATAAAAGTACAACCTCTTCAAATCAAATTTGATCAATGGACACTAAACAAATAAATACTAAAGAAGGTTGATTATATCTTTTTGTAATTATTGATTTTTATTCAAATAATATTGTAAGCTATAATACATGTTCAAACAAATCCTATCAAGATTTAATCCTTCCTGCACTTGAAAAAATAAATCAACAATTCTCTTGAAACCAAGTAAAAAACGTTATTTTACACTCAGATAACGCCAACGAATTTTATTGTCAAGACATCACAAATTGAGCTGCTGATAAGCAAATAATTTTAAGCAAAAAACAACCTTATGATATTGGTGGCAATGTAATATCTGAAAACTGATTTTCTCATTTATCTCAAGAATGACTACCTAAAGGTTCAAATCAATATTTTTCTCTCAATGAAGCTATAAATGATGTAAACCAATATATTATGTTTTATAATTACGAAAGAATACATTCTAAATTTCTAAAACCACCAATTTCACAAATAAAAATTTAAAACTGTCTATCCAAAAGTGGTCCAGTATTTAGGGCTAACCACCATNTTCTCAATTTTTATATCAAGATTTAGCAATTTGTGGATATTGTTTATTTCATTTACTTTCAAATGATTCTAAAGCTTGCATTGCTTGTTCTTCACTACATGCTGTATAAATTGGCTTTAAATCGATAACTAGAGACTTTCGATGTTTGTATGAAACATATTTTAAGCTATTTCTAATTTGATGAACTATGCATAATTGATGTTCAGTTTTAGGATAAACTGATTGTATTGCCTCTGACATGCCTGTTAAATTATCACTACAAGCAATAAGAATATCATTTAAGCCTCGATTTTTCATTTCTGTAAAATTATTTAATCAGAATTTAGCACCTTCATTTTCACTAATTCATAAACCTAAAACATCTTTTTTACCTTCTAAATCAACTCCTAAAGCTATATAAACTGATTTGTTAATAATACGTTTATCCTGACGTACTTTAACTACGATACAATCAAAATAAATGATTGGATAAACACTATCTAATGGACGATTTTGCCATGCTTTGACATCATCAATGACATCATCAGTAATTTGACTAATTACGCTTTCGCTAATATCTGCGCCATCATATAACTCTTGCAACTGCATTCTAATATCTGATAAAGTCATACCTTTTGCATATAGTGAAAGAACTTGTTGATCAAAACCATCAAATCTTCTCTGTCTTTTTGTGATTATTACTGGTTCAAAATTACTATTACGATCTCTTGGTACATCAATTTCAATTTTACCTTGTTGAGTTATTAATTTTTTTGATGTTGTACCATTACGAACATTGTCATTATTACTGCGTTGATTTCTTTCGTGTCCTAAATAATTTTGCATCTCAGAATTCAACATTTTTTCTACCAATCGTTTAGTTAATTCTTTATATAAGCCTCCCTCTTTAAAAACTGTTGTTAAATCCTCAGTATTTTCTAATAATAAATCTACTGCTTTTGATATTGGATCATTGTTATTAAGATTATCTTTTTTAGCCATCTGTAACTCACTCTTTCTAGATATATAAATTATATTTACTAGAATTAATTAAACATAGTTATTTTTGTAAGTCACACAGATTACTAAACATTCCCAAGTTCTTTCACTATATGCAAAAGGTATGACTTTATCAGATATTAGAATGCAGTTGCAAGAGTTATATGATGGCGCAGATATTAGCGAAAGCGTAATTAGTCAAATTACTGATGTTCAATATACCTTAGTTGGTGGAATGCAACCAAATGACTTAAATAATTTAAATGATATGTATAAACAATCTGGTGGACTTAGTGAAGCTATTAAAACTTACATTGCAAAAGCTTCTCAGGGCAAATTTTGATTTAAAATCTCAAAACAAGAACAATTACCAATTCAAGTTTTACAAATTGATGACGAAGTACAAATTGTTGGAAATACATAAAAAATTCTCATAACTAAGGCTGGATGAATAGTTTTGTATTAAAAATCAAAACATCGCTAAAAACAGCAAATATGAGCCAAATAAAGGCATATACCAAAAAAGGAGTAAAAAATGATGATAAATTGAATAAAAGATAAGTGACAAGAAAATATTTTTCATAAAGTTTGAATTTTTGCAGTGATATGAAGTTTGATTTTTCTTGCATTATGAATGACAGTAGCTTTCATTTGTGCAATATTATATGCTTGAAATTATTATCCAAGTGTCAATTTCAAAAATTGAATTTCAAGCATATTTACAAATTGAGTTACAGAAACTTCATTTGGTGTTAGTTTTTTAATTTTTATGGGGTGTCTATTTTATTATTTTTATATAAATTTTGAAAAATGAAATCCCAAAAATTCAAAGCTAAAAAATGAAACAAAATCTCAAGTAAAAGAATTTAAAAAATTAGGCTCTACAAATTTAATAAATCTAAATAAAAAAGTTGGTTTAGTTAAATCAAAATTAAATCAACACACTTTACTAATTGGAGCAACTGGTTCGGGTAAAACTACAACAGCATTATCAATAATAAATCAACTTGTATATAAATTAAACCAAACTGTGATCATAATTGATGGAAAAGGTGACAGTGACTTAATAAACAAAGTTAAAGCTATTGATAATAATGCTTTTATAATCCTTTTGCATCAAAAAGTCATATTGTTGTAGCAGATAAAATAATGTCACTGCTACTTAGCCCTTTTTACTAGACCATTAATTTAAAAAAAACTTGAATGTATTCGAAAAACAATTGTGTTATACAATTAACACTAATTTTGACATGAAAGGATTTTTAATAATGGATAAAATTAAACAAATAGCATTAGTAATTAACAAGTTAAATATCAAACAAAAAATTCAAATTATTGATGATAGCAAAAACCAATATTCAATTAGATATCTTTGCCAACATCTTCAACTAAACCGATCAACATATTATTTTGTAAAAAACAAACAAAACCCTATTAAAAAAGAAAAAAATCAAATTAGTAATTGTACACATAAATATCAAGAATTATGCCAACTTTTACTTGAATTTCATTTTACAAGAAAAGGACAAATTTATGGCTATTTACGAATTTTTTCAGCATTTAAAGAATGATTAAAACAATACAAACATATTATTTTAAATCTAGAATTATCAACAAAACAAATGCGAAAAATTATGAAAGATCACAATCTTCAAGGATTAAAACAAACTAAAAATAACTATCCTAAAAACAAAAAAAATCCAAATAAGTGAATACCTACAATGGATAAAGTAAACAAAGATTATAAAAGTACAACCTCTTCAAATCAAATTTGATCAATGGACACTAAACAAATAAATACTAAAGAAGGTTGATTATATCTTTTTGTAATTATTGATTTTTATTCAAATAATATTGTAAGCTATAATACATGTTCAAACAAATCCTATCAAGATTTAATCCTTCCTGCACTTGAAAAAATAAATCAACAATTCTCTTGAAACCAAGTAAAAAACGTTATTTTACACTCAGATAACGCCAACGAATTTTATTGTCAAGACATCACAAATTGAGCTGCTGATAAGCAAATAATTTTAAGCAAAAAACAACCTTATGTTATTGGTGGCAATGTAATATCTGAAAACTGATTTTCTCATTTATCTCAAGAATGACTACCTAAAGGTTCAAATCAATATTTTTCTCTCAATGAAGCTATAAATGATGTAAACCAATATATTATGTTTTATAATTACGAAAGAATACATTCTAAATTTCTAAAACCACCAATTTCACAAATAAAAATTTAAAACTGTCTATCCAAAAGTGGTCCAGTATTTAGGGCTAACCACCTGAGCAAATCAAAATCTATAATTGAAAAATCGCAACTTTCAAAACCCAAATATTTAATTTTGATTAAAACTTTAACTAATTGTAAAATAAACAAAATTTGATAACATATAATTGTTATCCAGTATATAAGTTTTAACCCATTACTTTATTTTAAAAGTAAATGGGTTTTAATGTTTAAAAGGAGACATTAAAATGACAGATAAAACAAAATCTCAAACATTTCAACAAATAACAGAACAACAAGATATTAAAAATATTTTTGAACACCCAAATATCACATTAAAAAATAATAAAGGAATTTTTAAAGAAAGACACAACGGATTAACAATAAAATTTTCTACTTATAGTAACGAAGATCCCCCAAAAGTAGTAATAAATAATAAATTAAACCATTCTGATACAAATGAAATTTTTATTGACTCCAAATCAACTACTAAAGAAGTAGCAACACAAACTGATGTGATTGAAGAAAAAACTGTTAATAATTTCACTAAATCATATAATGCTGTAACAATTTTAGAAGATAAAAAAATATTAAACACAAGAAAAGAAATTTTTAAGTTAGAGAAACAATTAAAAATTCAAAAAGAAGAATATGATAATTTAAAGTCAAATTGAATTAAAATCGCTAATAATCTTTTAGAAAATGAATATTATGACCTTAACTTTTTAAATAATAAGTTAAAAATAATGATAAGCAATAAAACAAACAAATGAAAAAGTAATGTCGAATTAAGAGAATTATATTCTCTTAAAGCAGATATTAAAAAAATTAAAATAAGGATAAATCAACAAGAAAAACTAAAAGAAAAAATTGCAAAATCAAAACAAGTTATTAATTTTAATATTAAACAGACAGAAACAAAGATATCTCAACTTAAAGAAAAACAAGATGAATATATTAATAAGTTAAATATACCGTCATTATCTTTAAAAGATAAAATTAATAAAAGATTAGACCTACAACAAAAGTTTGAAGAAAAAAACTTAAATTTAAAAACTAAAGAAAAAATATTAGAAAATATTAATTTTTTAAATAATAAAATTGAAAACCAATGAACAATAGAAAATAAAAAGGTTACAAAGATTTACGAAGAAATTTTATCAGTAGATAATAACTATTGTTATATAATGACTTTTGTACATGCTAATCAATCAATTTCTGAAAAAATAATATATTTTAACAATGATGAAAATAATGAAATTACAATTTGACAACAAATAAAAAAATACGAAAATATTAATAAATATAAAAATGATTTTTCTTTAATTGAGAAAATTTCAAGTAATAAAAAAAATATATGTTTTTCTGAAATATCTACTAAAGACTTTATAAAACAACAAAATGATTTCAAATTAAAACCAAATAAAAAAGAAAAGAGAATATGATGAACTATTACAATAATTTCTTTATCCCTTATTATTTTAACTCCTATCCTTACTTTTGCTATTCCTGCACTTATACCTGCAACAGCAACAGCATTATTACTTGAAACAAAAATTATCATTGCTGTCACTTCCAGTGGACTTGGTACAATATTTAAAGGATTTACATCAATATTTTCACCAGCAACAAAAAAAGTAGAATCTTGATGATATAATAAATTATGCAAAAATAATGAAAAAAAAGATAAAGAAAAAAAAGAACATCAATCAATAATTAAAAATTTAACTAGTGATAAACTAGAAACTAGATTACAAACACAATATGATATTTTAAAACAAGAACTTGACAATAGAAAAAATAAAAATCTCGAAGAACTAATAAATAACAACACAATAAATTATAATTCAAACAGTCTTCTAGAAAATTCAAGTATTCAATCAGAAAATAATCAAGATTTTGATTCATCTATACGAGATACCATAAATCATCAAGAACAACAACCTTCAACAAGTACAATAATATATCATTCAAATTCCATATTATAATTTATTTTATTTCAAATCACTATTTTTAAAAATAGTGATTTTTTATTATTTTTTAAACATTTTTAGTTTTAAAAATATATACTTTTCTTGGATATTTTAAGGGTAGAAAAAAATATTCAAAAGTAATAAAGAGAGGAGATGTAAATTATGCCATGAATACCATCTGAAAAATGAAGTCAAGAAAAAAAAGATGCACATGATAAAAATGCTGATAGAATGAATAAAGCTTGAGGCGAAAAAAACGAACGTGAAAGACGAGAAAGAGTTGCCAATGCTCTGGGATTTGAAAAAGAAAAATCAAAAGTAAATAGCGAAGTTTCAACAAGCAAAGGTCAAAGTTCTAGTAGTAAATCACAAAAAATGTAAATATAATAAATACTTTAAAACTGCACAATTGTGCAGTTTATTTATAGCTAACTAAAGTAATGTTTACTCATATCTTGAAAAACAAAATCAATTTAATTTTTAATAATATTTGATTAATGATTTGTTAATTTTTGGGTAAATCATACTTTAGTTAGCTATAGTAATTTTATTTGTATAATTTTAATGAAAATATTTAACTTAAATAAGTGTTAAAATATAAAATAAAATTGTTATAATTAAATTGTTCTTATTTTTGTATAGAACAAAATAATTATAAAAAAATGAATATAAAATTTAAACATAAACACCAAGTTCAAATAACCTTTTAAAACTTTTAGTTCCTTATTTTATACAGGAGCTTTTTTTGTTTTTTTTTTAAAAAGATTGTTTATTTTATAAAATTTGTTAAAAGATAAGCATAAACTAAATATTTTAAGGTAGGAAAAATCAAATTATGTCACCTAAAAAATCTAAAAAAAAGAAAAACAAGATTTAACTGATGAAATAGAATCTTTAAAAGAAACTGAAACAATTAAAATAATTGAAAAAGAACTTACATTAGATAAAAATTATTTTAAAAATATGAAAAAAATATTAGAAGAATTAAGAGAAAAAAAGTCTATTCATCCATTAAGAACTTTTAATTTTGGCGGACTTATTTCTAAACCATTTAATGAAAAAAAACATTATAAAAGTGAAACTGTCTTTGATAAATTAGATGAATTAAACAAAAAAATTGCTGATTGAATTAAAGAAAAGGAAAAAAATCAAGTATCAATTCTAATTTTAAATTTAAATAATAATCAAAAACAAAATGTAAAATTAATAATTAATTTGGAAAATTTTTATGTTCAAGGCTTTATAAACAATAAAAATTCATATTTTTATTTTGACGATGAACTTATGGAAAAAGTTAAACAAAAAAATAAAGAAGAAATCAAAAAATTAGAAAGTAAAATCAAAAAAAGTACTAATAAAAATGAATTAGGTAAATTAAATAAAAAACTTAAAAATTTACAAGGTGAAAGTTTAAAAAAAGAAGAACAATTACTAAAAACATTGAATAATAAAATAGTGAAAGAATGTAATTGTCAAAAATATAATTTAGATTATACAGGAGCATATTCTGAAAGCGGATTAAATGTTTCAAAAAATGAAAATTTAGATAAAAAAAATTTTTTAGGATTATCAAAAGGATTTTTATTAAGTAATAATAAAAACAAAGAAAAAAATAAATTTATTAAAATTTCAAAAGACACTTTAGAAGAATCAATTAAAAATTTGGCAAATTATAGTCAAAATAGTAAAGAAGACATTAAATATGACTTAACTAGATTAATTTTTATAACCAGTGAATCAATAAGATTTCAATGTGATGAAAAAAGTTTAAAACTTTTTTCAAAAATTAAAAATAAAGAAAATCTAAAAAAAATTATCAATGAAAACAAAAATATTTTAGAAGATGTTCAAAATGTAATTAATCAAAAAAATGAAATAAACTGAAATGATTATCAAAAACAAATAATAGGTGGTTGAAATGAATACTCAAAAGAAATTAATAATTTTAGAATAGAAATTTGAGAACAATTAATAAATATTAAAAAAATACAAAATTTTGTTAATAAAAATAAAGCAAAAATAGATAAAATATTTAATAATGAACAAAAATATGAAAAAAAAATTGAACAATTTGAAGATATTATCTTATCAGAAAGTTCTGAAGAAGATAAAGAATTAAATGAAGCAATATTAACACATTTAAAAAAAGAGTTACTAATTAAAGATGTGTTATTTTATTTTCAAAATAAAGTATACGTAAAAAAAATAAATTGAAATGATTTTCAAGAAAAATACATTTTTCATATTGAAAATAAAGATAATTTACTTTTAAATGCAAGTATTTATCAAAATAATTTAGATGTTATAAAATTATTAATTAATTTAAATCCAGAATCAATAGTAGTAAATGATGAAGAAAATTGTTTTTTTAATCCTTTATTTATAACAATTAATAATCAAAATATAGATATTATGCAAGAACTATTAAAACATCCTAAAATTGAAGTTAATAAATTATTACCTAATCTAAATATAAGTTGCTTAGTTTATGCAGTAGTTAAAAATAATTTAGAAATTGTTAAAGAATTATTAAAACATCCTGAACTTAATGTAAATATTAAATCTATATGTGATGTAACCGCTTTACATATTGCAGTAGTTAAAAATAATTTAGAAATTGTTAAAGAATTATTAAAACATCCTGAACTTAACCTTAATTGTGTAGCTAAAAAAGATGAAGGAATAGAAGATTTTTCATTAATAATAACTAAATTAAATGAACAATTAAAAAAATATCATCATAGTAACAATGAGGCCGATGTTCAAAATATTGAGTTTACTCCTTTGTTTTTAGCTGAATTGTTTGGTAGAAAAACAATTATTGAAGAACTAAAAAATGATGTTAGAACTGACACTAAAAAAAGTTTGGAAAGTTTTATTGAAATAGAATTAGAAAAAACATTGAATTCAAAAGAATTTGAGGATGAATTAAATCAAAATTTAAATATAGAAATAATAAAAATTTTAAAAGAAAAAATTAAAAAAAGTGACCAATTATTAACAATAGAAACTTTAGATTTACAACAAAAAGAGAAAATAGAAAAAAATAAGAAAGAAGCAATAGAGTCATTAGAAGAAATTTTTAAAAAATATCCCAATATTGAAAAATCAAATTATAAACAAAAACCTAAATCGAAATTTGAAGAAGAAATCGAAAAAATTATTTTACAAAAAATTAATGAATATGTTAATTGAAAAGAATATCAAAAATTATTAGAAGATGAACTTGTTGAAGCTTTTAAAAAAGAAGCTAAAGAAAAAAAGAACAAACAAGATGAATCTCAATCTTCAACAAGCGGATGTAAACCTTATCAAGAAAATAAAAAGAAAAAAGATGATGAATCAGATCAAGATGGTGCAAGTAGTTTTCAAGAATCATTAATAAATGATTATACACAAATTACAACATCTACTGTTTCTACTTCAAAATCAAATAAAGGTGGAGCAAAAGGTTCTAGTGGAAAATATCATCCTAAAAAACAAAGTGACAAAGTTGTAAGTGAAAAAGATTTACTTGAACAAAAATATCAAGAAACTTTAAAAAAATTAGAAGAATTAGAAATTGATAAACAAAACCAATGACAAAAATTACAAGTAATTAAATCACGAAGTTGAATAGATGTAAAGAAAAAAGTTACTGAAAAAGAAGAAAAATGAAATGATGATTTTCTTTTTTCTTTACCTGAAACACCAACTCATGAACCTGAAAAAACAGCTTCAAAACAAAAATATTTAATAATATCTAAATCTAAATAATTCATATAAAATTATTTTATTAATAAAAAAATGGGAATGTTTAGTAATCTGTGTGACTTACAAAAATAACTATGTTTAATTAATTCTAGTAAATATAATTTATATATCTAGAAAGAGTGAGTTACAGATGGCTAAAAAAGATAATCTTAATAACAATGATCCAATATCAAAAGCAGTAGATTTATTATTAGAAAATACTGAGGATTTAACAACAGTTTTTAAAGAGGGAGGCTTATATAAAGAATTAACTAAACGATTGGTAGAAAAAATGTTGAATTCTGAGATGCAAAATTATTTAGGACACGAAAGAAATCAACGCAGTAATAATGACAATGTTCGTAATGGTACAACATCAAAAAAATTAATAACTCAACAAGGTAAAATTGAAATTGATGTACCAAGAGATCGTAATAGTAATTTTGAACCAGTAATAATCACAAAAAGACAGAGAAGATTTGATGGTTTTGATCAACAAGTTCTTTCACTATATGCAAAAGGTATGACTTTATCAGATATTAGAATGCAGTTGCAAGAGTTATATGATGGCGCAGATATTAGCGAAAGCGTAATTAGTCAAATTACTGATGATGTCATTGATGATGTCAAAGCATGGCAAAATCGTCCATTAGATAGTGTTTATCCAATCATTTATTTTGATTGTATCGTAGTTAAAGTACGTCAGGATAAACGTATTATTAACAAATCAGTTTATATAGCTTTAGGAGTTGATTTAGAAGGTAAAAAAGATGTTTTAGGTTTATGAATTAGTGAAAATGAAGGTGCTAAATTCTGATTAAATAATTTTACAGAAATGAAAAATCGAGGCTTAAATGATATTCTTATTGCTTGTAGTGATAATTTAACAGGCATGTCAGAGGCAATACAATCAGTTTATCCTAAAACTGAACATCAATTATGCATAGTTCATCAAATTAGAAATAGCTTAAAATATGTTTCATACAAACATCGAAAGTCTCTAGTTATCGATTTAAAGCCAATTTATACAGCATGTAGTGAAGAACAAGCAATGCAAGCTTTAGAATCATTTGAAAGTAAATGAAATAAACAATATCCACAAATTGCTAAATCTTGATATAAAAATTGAGAAAATTTAATGGTTTTTATTAGTTATCCAGCAGAAATTAAAAGGGTAATTTATACTACAAATGCTATTGAATCTGTTAATAGCCAATTACGAAAAGTTATTAGAAATAAAAAAGTTTTTCCTAATGATATGGCAGTTTTTAAAATTTTTTACTTAGCAATTGAAAATATCACAAAAAAATGAACATTGCCTATTCAAAATTGAAATACAGCAATTGCTCATTTTATGATAAAATTTGAAGACAGAATTAATCTGAACTAGTACTTTGTAAAACAAAGAAACACAGATTACTAAAAAGCCTCAAAAAAATGATAATTAAGGTAATTGATATGCTTTTAAATTTTGTAAAAAAAATAATACATTGAATTAAAAATAATTTCTTTCTCATTTTTTCATTCTCTATATTAATTATCACTTTTGTTTTAATAACTTTACTTTCTTATTTTTTAAAAAATATTTTTTGAAATTTTGTTAAAGATTAACAATCAATATTTTTACCATTTTTATCTTTTTTGATTTATATTTTATTTTATTGTATCTTAATTTTTTTACAAAAATTAAAAGTAAAAATCAAATGGCAAAAACAAAATAACAATAAAATTAATGAATTAATCAAAAAACATGAATTTGATGGTTTCATTAAAAATGAATATAAAAAAATAATTAATCAAATTTGTAATGAAATAAAAATATTTTTTGAAAACCAAACAAACAAAAAGCAAACATATTCGACAAATATATTACTTTTTAGTGGAAATTATGGCAGTGGTAAAACTTTTGTTATTTCAAATGTTTTTAAACAATTAATTGAAATAGAAAAATTACATAATATAATTAATAGTTATTATATTGATATATCTATAATTGAAAATGAGTCTAAAAATGATTTTACAAAATATTTATTTAATGAAATTATTAAATGTATAGACTATCAATATTTTTTAAAAAATTTTCAATATTTAAAATTTTTTAAAATTTTTACTAAAAAGATTCCTTTTAATTTTGTTAAAGATAATATTAATGTTAAAAACATTAATAACAAAAAAATTTTAATAGTGCTGATGAATT
Organism: Spiroplasma endosymbiont of Danaus chrysippus; assembly: GCF_902809815.1. Lineage (GTDB taxonomy): Bacteria > Bacillota_I > Bacilli_A > Mycoplasmatales > VBWQ01 > Spiroplasma_E. The sequence goes on from NZ_CADDIL010000006.1 coordinate 47,613, forward strand.
GGATAGATGTAATCCTAACAATATCATTAATACTTTATCAGTTTTAAAAAGCTATTTTTCTAATGTTGATAATGTTATAATTATTATTATTGCTAGTGAAAATATAATTAAACCAATTTTATTAGATTATTTAAAATTAAAAAATGATGATAAAAATAAAATTCAAATTTGCTATGAGAATTACCTAAAAAAAATAATTAATCAATCAATCTCAATTAAAGATAAAAATTATTTTAATTTTTCAAAAATTATAAATAATAATCTAATAAAAAATGTTGATTTAGAATTTGATATATTTTTAAATGAAAATATAATAGATGAAAAATCATTAAATCCAAGAAATATTTTAAAGAAAATAGATAATAAAAATCTTTTTAGTAAATTTTTAATATTACAGTTTTTAAGTAAATTGAAAAATACTGATGTTTTTTTTGAAGAACTATATTATTTAATTAATTTATTTTCTATAATTAAAATTTTTTGCAACATTATTCCTAATATTATTGATAGTAAGCTAATAAACAAAATAATTGATCAAAATAATAATTTAAAAATTAATTTTTTTAAATATTGAAATTTTTTAAAAATTATAAATATTAAAAATCAAGATTTAATTAAAATAACCGATGATGAAACTTATGAAATAAAAAACATAAATTATGAATTTATATTTACATGTTTAACTTGTGATAATCAAGGAAATCTATATGGTTGTACCATAAATAATCAAATATTAAAATTAAATAGTTTTAATGATTATGAAATTTTGATAAGTTTTAAAAATAATGAGATTTTAAAAAATGATATTATTACGTCTTTAACTTGTGATAATCAAGGAAATCTATATGGTTGTACCATAAATAATCAAATATTAAAATTAAAAAATAATGAAAATTCAAGTTTAGAAACAATTTATAGCCATGAATTAGAATTAGAAAAATACATTTTTAAAATCGGACAAGATGTTTATTTTTGGAACTCTTTTGTAGGAAGTAACAGGGCAAATGAGTATTAATTATATAATTAATACACCAAAAAATAAATGAAATTCGCAAATAGACAGGGGCTATATAAAAATAGATTTTTCAGAGGCTTTTTAGTAATCTGTGTTTCTTTGTTTTACAAAGTACTAGTTCAGATTAATTCTGTCTTCAAATTTTATCATAAAATGAGCAATTGCTGTATTTCAATTTTGAATAGGCAATGTTCATTTTTTTGTGATATTTTCAATTGCTAAGTAAAAAATTTTAAAAACTGCCATATCATTAGGAAAAACTTTTTTATTTCTAATAACTTTTCGTAATTGGCTATTAACAGATTCAATAGCATTTGTAGTATAAATTACCCTTTTAATTTCTGCTGGATAACTAATAAAAACCATTAAATTTTCTCAATTTTTATATCAAGATTTAGCAATTTGTGGATATTGTTTATTTCATTTACTTTCAAATGATTCTAAAGCTTGCATTGCTTGTTCTTCACTACATGCTGTATAAATTGGCTTTAAATCGATAACTAGAGACTTTCGATGTTTGTATGAAACATATTTTAAGCTATTTCTAATTTGATGAACTATGCATAATTGATGTTCAGTTTTAGGATAAACTGATTGTATTGCCTCTGACATGCCTGTTAAATTATCACTACAAGCAATAAGAATATCATTTAAGCCTCGATTTTTCATTTCTGTAAAATTATTTAATCAGAATTTAGCACCTTCATTTTCACTAATTCATAAACCTAAAACATCTTTTTTACCTTCTAAATCAACTCCTAAAGCTATATAAACTGATTTGTTAATAATACGTTTATCCTGACGTACTTTAACTACGATACAATCAAAATAAATGATTGGATAAACACTATCTAATGGACGATTTTGCCATGCTTTGACATCATCAATGACATCATCAGTAATTTGACTAATTACGCTTTCGCTAATATCTGCGCCATCATATAACTCTTGCAACTGCATTCTAATATCTGATAAAGTCATACCTTTTGCATATAGTGAAAGAACTTGTTGATCAAAACCATCAAATCTTCTCTGTCTTTTTGTGATTATTACTGGTTCAAAATTACTATTACGATCTCTTGGTACATCAATTTCAATTTTACCTTGTTGAGTTATTAATTTTTTTGATGTTGTACCATTACGAACATTGTCATTATTACTGCGTTGATTTCTTTCGTGTCCTAAATAATTTTGCATCTCAGAATTCAACATTTTTTCTACCAATCGTTTAGTTAATTCTTTATATAAGCCTCCCTCTTTAAAAACTGTTGTTAAATCCTCAGTATTTTCTAATAATAAATCTACTGCTTTTGATATTGGATCATTGTTATTAAGATTATCTTTTTTAGCCATCTGTAACTCACTCTTTCTAGATATATAAATTATATTTACTAGAATTAATTAAACATAGTTATTTTTGTAAGTCACACAGATTACTAAACATTCCCATTTTTCAAAATCTAATAGTAAATTTAACTATCTTTTATCTTTATTATTTTATTTTACTATAAAAAATCAATTAATATTATCACAATATCCACCTGTATCGGTGGAAAATGAATTAATCGAATTATCAAAGAGAAAATTATTTGCATTTTTACCATATTATAATTATAAAACTTTTGATATTCCTTTTAAAAATGATGAAATAATTAAATTATATTGTTTATCATTAATTAATAATGGAAAATATATCATTAATAATGAAATGAAAGATTTTTATAATTTTTCATTAGAAAAAAATGTATTTGAAAAAATTGTGAATAAAGATTATTCAAAATGTTGAGTTTTTGAAAATAAAATAATAAGAAAAATGAATTTTTTTGATTATTATTATGTTTTAGAATCAAAAATTATTTTTAAAATCATTCATATTGGTTATCTTAAAAATAATTCAATAAATTCAGTTAATCATATTTTTCTCAAATTAAATGAACTTTTTGAAGAAAAGGAAATAAATTTAGCAATTTGTTTAGAAGAAAATAGTCAAAAAAATAAAATAATTTTTGATTTTTCAAAAATTAAAGATTGAATTTTTCAAAACAATAAATTTCAAAACTTCTTTTGAAAACTTGGAAATGTAAAAGAAAATATGATATTAGAAAAATATAATAATGTTATTCATGAACAAATAATAAATTTACTTAATTCAGAAAATAATGATGAAATTGAAAAAAATATAACAAAATTAAAAAAGTATATTAAAGACAATAAAAAAAATAAATAATTTTTTATTTTTAAATTACGTTCAATAATAAATTTGAAAAAAATTTAAGTTCTAGATGAAGTTATTATTTGTTGGTTTGGAATGAGTTAATCGATATTCGATTGGACTCATTCCTTTTAATTTTATTTGAGGTCGATGGTTATTATAAAAGTAAATATATTTAGGTAAATTTTCTTTTTTAGTCCTATTTTTTAATTTATTATACTCTATTTTAGAGTACTTAATATTTGAATTAAATTATTTTTTTACTATTAAAATTGCTAGCAATTTTAATATTTTTAATAATAATTATATTATTAGTAAAATATAATTAAAAATGTTATTATATTAATAATAAATATATTATTAAATTTACTAATAATTATACTAATATGATAAGGAGTTGTTATATGAAAATTATTACTGTTGGTGCATTAAAAGGTGGAGTTGGCAAAACTAACTTTACATTTAATTTAGCAGGCATACTAGCATTCAATAATAAAAAAGTGTTGCTGATTGATTTAGATCCACAAGCTAACCTTTCAAATAATTTTAAAATAACTAATTCAAGTAGTTCATCAAAAAAACTATTTGAACAAAATGTAGATATAATTAAATCTAATTTAATTATTAAAAATATCAATTTACATGAAAACATTCATATAATTCCCACTAATATTGCTATGACAACTCTAGAAACAGAACTCATCAATCGCACAGCAAGAGAGGGAACATTACAAAGAACATTTATTAAAAATTATGAACTTTTAAAATCATACGACTACGTTATTATTGATACTAACCCAAGCATTAATATTATAAACAAAAATGCTTTTGTTATTGCTGATGAAATAATAATAGTTAGTGATAATTCTATTAATTCTTTATCAGCTGTAAACCTTTTAACTAATACATGACAAGAAATGTGTAAAGAATTAACAATAAATAACAATATTAACACAATAGTATTAAATAATTTTGATCATTATAAAATTTCAAAAGATTTTACTGAATTTATTTGTAACAGTCAATTCAAAGAAAAAATATTAAAAACTCAGATTCGAAGTAAACAAGCTTTAAAAAAATCTGAAATTGTTGGTATTCCACTAGCTCTGTCAAAATCAGTGAAATTGGAAACAAATCCTTATCATCATGTTTATAACGAATTAATTGAAAGAGGTGTATTATAATGGCAAGTGAAAATTCAAATTTATTTGGTTTAAATTTTCAACCACAATCTAATATTAAAAATATTAAAAAAGTAGCTAAAAAAAGTGAAAATCCTATAGTAAAAAAGTATCCAAAAAAAGAAGACAACTCACTTGCATTTTTAAAAAGTAAAAATAAAAGTAAAGTTTTTAAAGGAATATATTTTGAAGAAGATGTCTGAAATTATATTCAAACTAAAACAAAAGAAACTGGAATGAGTAACTCAGAAATTATAAATAAGATGATATTATTTATTAAAACTAAAGATAAATAAAAATAATATTTATTAATAAATTAATAGCAATTTACTAGCATTTTTATTATTAATTTTATTATTATTTATAATAATAAAATATTAACAATTTTAATTTTTCATGATATTAAGCACAATCAATATTATCTAAAATATTTTGTACTTGCTCATCATTTAAAATGATTTTTTCAAAATTATTTGCCATTAGCTTTGATTTATTTGAATACTTTTTATATTCTTTTTTAGTTGGCATTTTTTCCAGTTCAGGATTTTGAGCATTAAATTTTTCTAAATCCAAATGCGTATTTAAAATTATTTTTCCATATTTTCTACCTACCTTAATTAATTCATAAGTAAAAATAATATCTGTTTTTATTAAATCTTTTTTCACCGGTTCCAAAATCCTAGTTTTTAACATATTAATTTGTTTAAAATAACTACTATTTAAACTTAAATTTAAAATTTTTACTAATTTTTCAAAGTTTCATTCATGTATATAATTTGGTATTCCTTTGGTTTTGGTATTCATATATAAATAACTACGTAAATATTCATATAAACGCATTGAATATTTACTAATTATTTCTTTGGTATAAGGTAAATAAATATTTGTATAATCTTTTTTTAAATCAACAAAATACTTTGTGACTAAATCTTTGTTAATTTTAAGTTTAATATAACCATCAATATTAAAACCTGACAAAAAAGCATTTACAAAACCATATTTATTTTCTTTTTCTATAAATACAAAAAATTTTAAACTAGTTAAATTTTCTAATTCTTTCATAATTATAGTCATGTCCTGTTTTTTATGAATAACCTTATCATAAAGCTGCTTTTCAGCAATATTATAATATTTACAAAAATCTTTTAATCAAAAACCAATATGATCAATATTTTGAATATTATTTTTACTACTTAAAATAGCAAAATTAAACAGCCTTTGTGTCATAATTCCAGCACACTCATTTGTCACTGCACGAACAATCACATTTGACTTTTTAATAAATTTATTATTTTGTTTAATTAATAAATCTTTTGCCATAATTTAACCCCTTATAAACTAATTTATAAATTTTAACTTATTATAACATATTCATACCGGTAAATGTTGTAATTCACAATAAATTTTATATATTGTGTATAGATATTTTGATATACAATAATATATAATAAGTATTAATAAATATAATAAAATATTGCAATAAGATATAAATTATGACTAAATTATTCATTATTAACACTAAAAGTGTTATTAAAATAATATATTTTTAATTTTTAATTACAACATTTACCGGTATGAATATTTAACTATTAATCACTATCTTTTTTATTAAATATTTTTTTTAAAAAATATCATTTATAATTAACTAATTGGAATATTTATTGTATAATTATCCAGTTACTAGTGTGGCTTTGAACTGTGGCACTGGTAACGATTTTTTTATTTTTATTTGCAATTTAAAATAAATATGATAAATTTAGATTATAAAAATTCAATATTTAAGTATTAGGTACACAGTTCACAAAAAAGCCTATCTAGTTTTTTTTTATATCTTTCTTTTACATTTTTGTATTAAGGAAATTTAAAAATATAAGTGTGTTACAACCTATTACTTTGGTTGTAATTTTTATTTTTAAATCACTTTTTGAAAGGAAAATTTTTATGAATAAAGAATATTTAAAACTTATTAAAGTTGATTTTATGAATGGTATTGAAGAACCTTGATGTAATAACCAAGGAGTTGCTATTTTACCCTATGTTTTAAAAAATAACGAATATCATTATTTATTAACTAAAGAATACAACCCACTATTTAAAAACAAGACAATAAGTCAGTATAGTACTATCACTGGTGGATTAGAAAATAATAACCATTATCAAACAGTAATTAATGAAATGTTTGAAGAAACTGGCATTGATATTAAAAATAAAAAAATCAAAATTCATTATTTAGGTAAGCATTATGCTAATAAATCAAGTACAAAATTATGATATTTTTATGGAATTGATTTATCTAAATTAGGTTTAGATTTAACTGTAACCTATAAAGGCAAAAGTGATAATAGCGTTGGTGAAAAAGAAATTAGTGCAAGATTTGTTAATGAAAAACAATTAAACAAATCAAATGATGCTTTAAGTTTAGCAACTTATGGCAAATTAAATTTGAAAAATCTTATTAGATTTGATAACAACATAAATCAAAAATTAGACATGATTTTACAAATTTTAAATGACCAAAAAAACAATAGTAATAAATCTGATGAAAATAATTGAAAAGATTAGGAGGGTAAAATTATGCAATTAACAAGTAAAGAACAAGAGCTTCTATCAACTTATCAAAACTGATTAAAGAAAAATAATTTAAACGGTAATTGTAATGCTTATTTTATTTTTAAAACTTCGATGTTGGTGTTTCAAGTGTGAGAATTCGAAAGATTGATAAGTGAAACTATTTGACTAAAAACTGACAAGCAAGATTGAAAATTTTATATTAAAAATTTGGGTGATAAGTTTAATAAAACTTTTTTATTAGAAGATATTTTGAAAATTGAAAAGGATTTTGTTTTAGAAACTTTTAAAGAAAAAGCAAATTTGTAAACAACCTGTAACAATGTATAATAATATAGTGTTTAAACGAATATAAAGCAGTGGATTTAATAATATGAATGGTTTTGTATTGATATTATTAAACATCGCTAAAAACAACAAATATAAGCCAAATAAAGGCATATTAATTTAGGTGGTGGGTTTATGCAAAAAGTTGATGGAAAAGATATAGCGTGATTATTACGTTGTAAAGAGTGTTCTAAAACTTTGAAAATTAAAGATGTTAAAGAAACCATTACTGGTGATTTTAAAATGTGTGATAAGCATTTAGAAATGATAGAAAAAAAGTATAATAAATCATGAAATGTCAATTAAAAATAATAGTCAAAAAACACTTAATATATAGGTTTTTTCTATATTTAATATAGAAAATATGATATAATTAATATATAAATATTTAGATAATTTTATAAATAAAAGGAGAATAAATTAATGGAACAAAAAGAATTTAAAGTTGGAGATATTATTGAAGTAACTGTTGTTGATTTTGCAAGTTTTGGTGTATTTTGTAAATGTCCAAATAATTACAAGGGGTTAATACATGTTTCTAATGTAAGTAACAGTTTTGTAAATAATGTAGAAGATTATTTTACAATTGGTCAAGTCATCAAAGTTGAAATTATTAGCATTGATAATGATAATAAAAAACTTTCATTAAGTACTAAAAATTTAAATATAATAACAAAAAATAATAAAGGAGAATAAGTAATATGAACAAAGTTATATTAATAGGCAGACTTGCTCGTGATTTAAAATTATATAAAACTCAAAGTGAAAAACCTTTTACTTTTTTTACTATTGCAGTTAATAATATTTCAAATCAAGCTGATTTTATTTCATGTGTTGCTTGAAATAAAGTTGCTGAAAAAATGTGTGAATATTTAGGTAAAGGTTCTTTAATTTCTTTATCAGGAAGACTATCAGTAAGAAAAATAATAAATCAAGAAAAAAAAGAACAATATATTACTGAAGTTGTTGCTGAAAATGTTACTTTTTTAGATTATCGCAAACAAGAAAAGAATTTAAATAATGCTAATATTGAAAATTCAGCATTAGCAACTGATAAGAAAATTGATTTAGATAGTGCTTTTAAAAATTTTAATTACAATTTAAATAATTCAGGAATTGAAAATCTATATGAAAATAACGATTTGGATTTTAATGAAGAAGTTATTGTTTGAGATAATTAATTGTGTTAAATAATTATAAATTAAAGGAGAACCAATAATATGAAAAACTTATTAAGTATGCTTGCAGTTTCTACTTTGGTAGGTACAAGTGCAAGCAATTTAAAGCCAATGTTTACAAACACTATTGTAAGTCATGGTCTTAAATCAATTTTAACAAATAATATTAATATGTCTAATAATCCTTTTATTAGCGAATTTAAAGATTTACAAAACAAAAAAATTGCAAAAATAAAAATTGCGCCAAATGGGACAATATATGCAGGAAGTAGTGCTACTGGTTTATGAAAATCAATAGATGGAATTAACTTTAATCAAGTTAGTACTATTTCTAATAGGTGTGTTATTAAAAGCATAGATATTTCTTCAAATGGAGAAATATGAGTTGGAACAGATGAATATTTATATTTTTCAAATGATAATGGAATTAGTTTTAATTCTATTGCAAATGATAAAATAAAAAATGTAACTACTATTGCAATTGCTCCAAATGGGAATATTTTTGTTGGTGCTTATGGAACTGGTTTATGGCAATTAGTTAAAGGAGACACTGATTTTAAAAAAATACCAAGTGTACTTTCTTCAATGATTGACTCTATTGCAATTGCTCCAAATGGGAATATTTTTGTTGGTGCTGCTTTATCATATAAAGGTATTGGCTTATATAAATCCACTGACGGAACAAATTATACAAATATATATCCAAATAAAAATATAAACTCTATTGCAATTGCTCCAAATGGAACAATTTATGCTGTAATAAATACTAAATTAAATAAGTCAATAGATGGGGGAAATACTTTTAAACAAGTAAATGGTATATCTGATGGATATTATATAGATTCTATTGCAATTGCTCCTAACGGAACAATTTATGTTGGAACTGAAAAAGAAGGACAACGTGATTCTGGATTATTATATAAATCCACTGACGGAACAAATTTCAAATCATTTTCTGGTATTGTTGAAGCAATTAAGTGTGTGTATTTATTAAATGGTAGTATTTATTACACTACAGGAAACTATGATTCTAATGGTGATTTATTTAAAGCTAATTTAATTGATAATTTGTTGAAAGTTAATAAGCCTGATTATTTTGATAATTTATATGATGGCTTAGTTTATAAAAATGAACAAAAAATTGACATTAAAGACAAATTTATTGCAAATGCAACATTAGATGGAAAATCAATTACAGTTCCTACCACCAATTTAGATATATCAACTGGTGAACATACGTTATTTTTAACTTTGAAAGATGAATATAAACAATATCTTGATTTATTTGATGGAGATTTTACAACAGGAACAGCGACATACAAATTATGAGTTAAAACAGGAATAAATAAAAATGATATTAAATATTCAACAAATAAAGATGATACTGAATTATATAGTGGTTTAGTTTCAAATGCTGGTAATACCAATGGTGTAGACATTATTCAAACAAAAAATAAAAACATTAGTGTTCATCAAGCAACTTTAAATTCAAAATTTGATGATATTTTGATTGACTATCCAAATAGTTATTATGTACAAGGAACAGTTGATGATGCTACTAATGATTTTACAGTAACTGGTTCTAAACAAGTTGTTTCTAAAAATTTATCAATAAAAACTGATGGTATATATCATTTACATTTAGAAGATACAGTAGGAAATATATACGATAGTTATTTAGAACTTGGTGAAAGTAATTGAAAATTAAAAGGTACTTTTAATGATAGTGAATTAGATAAACTTAAGGCAAAACTTAATGTTACTGTCAATTTAACTGACCCTAGTCAAAAATCAAAAGCATTGGGTTGATTACATCAATATGAAAATTTTGTAGAAAATAAATTTAATGAAACTATAAAAACTAATGGTAAGGGTTTTGATAGTGAAATTAAAAATCAAATTTCTTCTTATACATCATTTTTAAAATCTTTGACATATGATATTGCTAATGAACCAAAATTTGATGATGGTCTTGATAAAGATTTATTAGTAAAAACAATAACTGATAAAGCTAAGGAAATTTTAAATAAAGGTTTAGATGTATTACCTAAAAATTTAAATGTAAATACTTCAAACGTAGTAAATAAATCAACTTTGGAACACTATACAAATTGAATTAATAACTATCAATATTTTATTAACAAAAACAAAGATAAATGAATAAATGAAATTGAAAAAATAGCTTCTCGTGGTTTTGCAACTGATGAGCAAGAAAATAAAATCAAAGCACAAATTAGTCAATTTTTAAATAATGATAATATTAAAAATTACTTAAAAAATATTGTTTGAGAAGACAATAAATTATTAAAAGCTACAAGTAATGATTATAAACAATATATTGAAATAGAAAAATTGCAAAGTGATACTATCAATTGAGTAAATACCAATATGAAAGCCATAAACATAGCATATCAACAAGCTATTAAAAATGCTGAAAGTGGATTGAATTTACATGGATATAGTATTGATGAAATTTTAAATGGTAAGCAAAAACCTCAAACAAAAAATGAAATTGATAATTTTGCAGCTGGTCAAAGTTATCATGACTGATTACAAAGTCAAGCAAACATTAAATTTCATGGTTGACAATTAACTATTGGTCTTAGTATTGGTATATCATTAGCAGTAATTTTTGGTTTTGTTGGTCTTATTTGATATTGAAAAAGTGATAAAAAAAGAAAACCATATGAAGTAAAAGGTAAAAAATCAGATAAACAAGAAACTATGAAAAAAATAAAATCAGACAAAAAATCAAATTAAATAAAGGTTTTTGAATAAATGAATAAACAAGAATTAGGTAAACATATTGATAATTTTGTAAAGTTAAATCCTAAGAAAAATAAATATCTAAAAATTAATCAAGAATTAAATAAATCATTTTTTGTTATTAAAAGTAATTTTAAAGCAAATATAAAAAATATTTTTGCTTCAAATTATGATGATATTTTTTATAGTAAAAATTCAAAATTATTAGGTAAAAAATGAATAGAGATTCTTTTATCAAGTAAAAATATTACAGAATATAATAAATTAATTCGTGATGTTTTTTCTTATTGCAAAACATCAAAATTGGGTAAAAAAATTTTTAAAGATTTATTTTTTTGATTTGATAAAAATACTCAAAATTCAATTATTGAAGTTAGTGAAGTACATTTTGATGATCAAATCAAAAAGCAATTAGAAAAAATACGTAAATTTTTAGATGAAGAAGAATGAAGTATTTATTTTTTTGAAATACAGAAATTAATGCATGAACAAATAATTAAATTTTTATTGTGAGAAAACAAACCTTTGAAATTTAATCATTATGGTAATTTATTATTTAGAAAAATGATTTTTCATTTAACACAAGAAAGAGTTGATAAATATTTAAATTTTGTTCAAAAAGTAAATATTTATCGTAATACTATATCTAAAGCTTCTCCTATAAATAAAGTAACTAATGATAATTGAAATAAAATTAATAATTTTTCAAAACAAAGTTTAGCTAAAGAACTTTATTATGAACTAATTGAGTTTATAGATGTAATTAACTTGCTTTTGAATGAAAAAAGTAAATAAACATATTTTTACTTGTACTTTATTTTTAAAGTTTTAAAATATTACTAAACATTATATTAATGTTATTTAGGAGGAAATACTATGTATGCTGCTGGACAAGTTGTTGTTAATGCCAGTCAGGCTGGTTTTAGCAATGATAAAAATAAACAAAATAAAATAGTAAATGAACCAAATTTTCAAAAAGTTAATGAAGAATATGAAAAGATAAATATAAAAAATAAAAACAGTAAATCAGAAATAAGTGATAACAAAAGTAAAAAATGTAATATATTGTAAGTATTAATAAAAAGATGATTACCAAAAATAATCATCTTTTTATTAATTAAGAAGAAATTTTAAAAATTGCGAGGCTTTTTAGTAATCTGTGTTTCTTTGTTTTACAAAGTACTAGTTCAGATTAATTCTGTCTTCAAATTTTATCATAAAATGAGCAATTGCTGTATTTCAATTTTGAATAGGCAATGTTCATTTTTTTGTGATATTTTCAATTGCTAAGTAAAAAATTTTAAAAACTGCCATATCATTAGGAAAAACTTTTTTATTTCTAATAACTTTTCGTAATTGGCTATTAACAGATTCAATAGCATTTGTAGTATAAATTACCCTTTTAATTTCTGCTGGATAACTAATAAAAACCATTAAATTTTCTCAATTTTTATATCAAGATTTAGCAATTTGTGGATATTGTTTATTTCATTTACTTTCAAATGATTCTAAAGCTTGCATTGCTTGTTCTTCACTACATGCTGTATAAATTGGCTTTAAATCGATAACTAGAGACTTTCGATGTTTGTATGAAACATATTTTAAGCTATTTCTAATTTGATGAACTATGCATAATTGATGTTCAGTTTTAGGATAAACTGATTGTATTGCCTCTGACATGCCTGTTAAATTATCACTACAAGCAATAAGAATATCATTTAAGCCTCGATTTTTCATTTCTGTAAAATTATTTAATCAGAATTTAGCACCTTCATTTTCACTAATTCATAAACCTAAAACATCTTTTTTACCTTCTAAATCAACTCCTAAAGCTATATAAACTGATTTGTTAATAATACGTTTATCCTGACGTACTTTAACTACGATACAATCAAAATAAATGATTGGATAAACACTATCTAATGGACGATTTTGCCATGCTTTGACATCATCAATGACATCATCAGTAATTTGACTAATTACGCTTTCGCTAATATCTGCGCCATGATATAACTCTTGCAACTGCATTCTAATATCTGATAAAGTCATACCTTTTGCATATAGTGAAAGAACTTGTTGATCAAAACCATCAAATCTTCTCTGTCTTTTTGTGATTATTACTGGTTCAAAATTACTATTACGATCTCTTGGTACATCAATTTCAATTTTACCTTGTTGAGTTATTAATTTTTTTGATGTTGTACCATTACGAACATTGTCATTATTACTGCGTTGATTTCTTTCGTGTCCTAAATAATTTTGCATCTCAGAATTCAACATTTTTTCTACCAATCGTTTAGTTAATTCTTTATATAAGCCTCCCTCTTTAAAAACTGTTGTTAAATCCTCAGTATTTTCTAATAATAAATCTACTGCTTTTGATATTGGATCATTGTTATTAACATTATCTTTTTTAGCCATCTGTAACTCACTCTTTCTAGATATATAAATTATATTTACTAGAATTAATTAAACATAGTTATTTTTGTAAGTCACACAGATTACTAAACATTCCCAAAATTGCAGAAATTAATTTAAGAATTTTTTCAAATTTCTCAAGTATCATCATAATGATGATGAATTGGATCATATGGATCTTCCATAACTGTTGTGTTATATCCTCTTTTAGTTCTGATATCAATAGATCTAAAATTTGGATTATAAAAGATAAAATCTTTTAAATGAGAGTGATATATATTATTTGTTCAAAACGGATCATTTTGAATAAAAGAATGAGATCAATCTGTATAATCTTGATTAGTAATAGAACCACCTGCACCAGTATGATCAATTGGTGTTAATTGTTTTAAATACGGACTTATAACATTATCTGCAAAATTATCACTATTATTTTTATTATAATAATTTAATAAAAAATTAATCCCTTGTTCATCTATGCATGTAGTAATATAATCTGCTGCTAAAAATCTATAATCGACTTCAAAAGAATTTACTTTAGAAATATACTTATCTTGGCTACCTACTTCAAAGATTGTTGGAGCAGGTAATATTGATATTCCAAGATATACTCCATTACCATTATCATATGAAGGAACATTATCCATATATCAGCTAGCAGTGAATGTAAACAAACACGCATCAACTAATGTAATCAGTGGACCTCCAACACCACTAGCTAATAATATAGAGTTAACTGCAAGCACAAATCCTGCTTGTCCATATGCTAAATATTGTTGAACCTTTTTAACAGTATCTGATGACATATATCAGTAAAAATAATCACCAAACCCTCATCAAGGAAAGTATACGCCATCATAATTCATAGGAAATGATAATCCTAAGTTATTTTTTTGATAATAATTATTTTTACTTAAAAACTGCTCATATTGATTATTTGTTGTTAATAAATTTTCTTTATTACTAAAAACCTTCAATAATTCATTTTTATAATTATATTTTTTTCCATTAACAGTTCAGTTAATATCATTTTTACATTTTTTATTTATATTTTTTATTGTACTGTTTATGGCATTATTTAAACTTTTTTCATTGACAAGATTTAAACTATCATATCTTGTCATAGCTTGAGTATTGTTTTGTTGTGTAGTTGTTAAGATAGTTTTAGAATTGGAAGTATTATTTGTAAATAATTTAGTATTAACTAAATTTACACCACTAGTTCCAACTAAAACGCTTGCCGTAAGCAATGATAATATTTTTTTCATTTTAATACACCTTCTTTATGTACACCATAAATTGAAAAGAAAATTTTAGATTGATAAAAATAACTTTTATGAGCATATAGATATTAATCCAAAATTAGGAAATAATTTCTTATCTATTATAATTATAACACTTTTAATAATTGAATGAAGTATTTTTTAATTATGTAAAATAGTTATTAACTTGCTTTTGCATGAAAAAAGCATATAATAAAAATAACTTCATAAATAAAAATAATAAAAAATGCAGTTAGCGATACGCTAATATCCTAACTGCTGACAGGTTCACCAATGGAATAGCTCAACCTGCATTTAAATTATATATTTTATTATAATAATTTGCAAACGACATTCTAGTATTTTGAACCTAGATGTCGTTTTTTTTCTTTTATTATGATGGAGTTTCTAAAACTAAATACACTGTCGTAGAAGTCAAATGGTGAGTACTTTATGTAAATGCTTCTATATGAGAATAAAAGAGTTATTTAAGAATGTTAATGAAATTGTTGTTGTATGAAATTGAGATTAATTTTGCATAGAAATACACAACCACAAATCCTGTTTTATTTTCTATTTTCAAATAATTGCACCAAAAGGGGTTATGTATAACATACATACCTTATCAAATATATATTATCACAAACGAAAGTAAAACAAATAAAGAAAGGAATGATAGATATGATGTTTTCTATATTTAATTTATTATCAAGTGTTGACCCACAAACTCAACAGTTATTAAACAATTTAATGGAAGTATTGTTACCAATTTTGTATGCAATTGGTGGTTGTGGTTTAGCATTTAGTACTATCAAGTATGCTTTTAAAATTCATAGTGATCCCGAAAACAAAGGAGAGTATTTAAGACATATGGTTTGAAGTGTTTTAGGTTGTGCTTTGATTTTAATGTCATCAGGTATTGCTCATATTATTTTTGCAAGAATGCTAGGTTTATTGTAATTATGAGGTGCAATTATTGTTGACTAAGAGCAAGTTGAAGTNTAATTTTATCCATTATTAAAAATCCTTTCATGTCAAAATTAGTGTTAATTGTATAACACAATTGTTTTTCGAATACATTCAAGTTTTTTTTAAATTAATGGTCTAGTAAAAAGGGCTAAGTAGCCATAATTGTTATTTTGTTATTACTTTTAATTCCTTTATTTTTTTGGGTCATTAATTTTACAGTTATTTCAATAATTCACATTATTATGCCTGAATTTGTTTATGGAGAGAAATTAGCTAATATGGTTGGTGCATTAGGATTTACTGATGGATTAAATCATCAAGACTGACATTATGATGTAGGATATCCTGATATGGAAAACTACAATTTGTTTTTGGGTACACTTGGTAGTTTCTTTTGTATGATTATATTTTTCTATTTAGGTTTAAGTTTAATTCAACGAATTTTTGATTTGTTTTTATTGTATATAACTTCACCAATTATTTTTTCAACTGCAACAAGTGGTGTTAAATGACAAAAAATAAATTTGTGAAAAGATTTAGTTATTGGAAGATTTATTTCATCACTTGGAATTGTTTTGAGTTTAACTTTATTTATAAATTTAGAACCTTTAATGTTAAATGCTGGTAATGATGTAAGTGATAGTTGAATACGTCAGTCAACATTTAAATTGTTATTTATTACTGGTGGAGCTGTTGCTACATATAATTCGCAAATGTTGTTTGCTTCCATGGTTGGACAAACAGTTGGCATTATGGAGGGGATGCGTATGTTAACAACAATGAAATCTGCAAGTAGTGGTTTAAAAGCAGGAACGATTGGTATGTTTGGTCTGGGTAAAAGTTTACTTATAGGAAAAAGAAAAATGCTAGGCAAAAACAAAGATGGAGAAGGTAGTGGTGTTTTAAATAGATTACAAAGTGGTGGACTTGCAAAATTTGCAAGGTTTAGTACCAAAGCAACTGTTGGTTCAGTCTTAGCTACTGCTGGATTTATTGGTGGTTCTCTAGCTACATATAAAACATTTGGAGTAAAGGGTAGTTTAAAAAGAGCAGGTAAACACGCAATTGTAAATCCTACTAAAAAATTAGCCAATATAGTTAAATCAAAAAGTTCACAACAATATGCTAAAGGTACATCAAAACATGAATCACATAATTTAAAAAATGAACTTAAAAATCAATTTAAAAAGACTCCTTTTAAAAAAGAAGATATTGATTTATCAATAGTTGGCAGTGCAACAAATAAAAATGTTATTCATGGAACAACTGCACGATATACAAATAAACCTCGTAGTGAAGTTGACCAAAAAATTGTTGATAAGTATTTTGAAAATGGTCAACCAAATTGATATGACAATCAATCTAAAAATAATACTGAGAAAATAAAAAGTGATTGATTTGATACCAAAAACTTAGGTAAAAAAACCTATGAGAAAAACAAAAAATAATTTGTTAATTGGTATGAAAAAAGATAAAAAAGGAGAGTAAATATGGAAAAAGTAAATTTACCAAAAAGCACTAAAAAAATTCATTATCAAATTTTTCGAGGCGTAAATCTAACTGATTTGTTAGTATTATTGATTTTTATAAGCATAGCTATTTCAATAGCGTTTTTAATTTCAATTAATATTTATTTAAAATTTTCTTTAAGTTTAATAATAATGGCACTTGGTTTTATGTGTATTCAAAAATTTAAAAATGAAACAAGAGCGTATGAAATGATTGTTCGTGCTTTTAAATATTTAGCAATTATGGGTAAAAGTTCAACTGTAAATTTAAATCCTAATTTTCAATTAGAAAATGATAAAAACATTGTTAAATTTAAATATTTAAAAGACAATCTTTTTATGTCTGGTATTAAATTAGAAACAATAAATTTGACTTTATTAAATGAAGTACAACAGGAAACAGTGCTTGCTGATTTTGCTGATTTATTAAAAACAATTACAATGCCATGTAAAATCATAAAAACAAATCAAAATTATGATTTTGAAGAACAAATTAATAATTTAAAATGAAAAAAAACAAAAAAAAGTAATGATGAAAATAATTATTTAATTGATTTACAAATTGAACAATTACAATCAATTCAAAAAACAAAATTATTAACTACACCATCAGTTTATATTGTTTTTTGTAGTGAAAATAAAGAAAATACATTATCACAATTAAAATCATTAATTTCTAATAACTCATTTAGTAGTTTAAATATAAAAAAACTATTCCAAGAAGAAATCAATAATTTTTGAAATGATTTTACTTTTAATAACCAAAATATAAAAACAAATTATTCAAATTTTCAAGGAAGAAATGAAAAAGGATTTGTATGAACTATTAATGATTTACCAAATCAAATAAATTATTTTTGATTAAATAAATTGTTTGATTTATGTAATGTAAATATTTGTATTAATTTAAATCCTATTAATAAACAAAAAGCAAAAAAACAATTAGATAATGCTTTAAGTAAAATTAAAACCAATGAACAATATGCTTTAACTCCAAGTCAAAAAAGTGAATCAGAACAGTATTACAATGCTTTTTTAGATCAACAACAAGCAATTATTGATGATGTTGATTTTTTAAAAGATATGTCAATATTCATTATTGCTTATGGAAATAAAAAAACATTAAACAATACTAAAAGGCAATTAATTGATTTAGTAAATACTACTAATTGAAAATATGAAACTTTATTATTTTTACAACAAGATAGTCTTTTGGCAAGTTATACATGAATAAATCATATTGCCAAAATAACTGATATTGAAATGACTTGTGATACTTTTTCAACAAGTTTTCCAATTCCTGATATGCCTTTAACTGATGAAAAAGGATTTTTACTTGGTGAAACTAATTCTGGAAAACCAGTGATTTGAGATTTATTTAAAAAAAATTCTCAACGCATAAATCATAATATGGTTATTTTAGGAGAAAGTGGAAGCGGTAAATCATTTACTACTAAAAAAATTCTTTTAAATCAGGCATATCAAAATAATAGAAAAATATTTATTTTGGACCCTGAACGTGAATTTACTAATCTAACTAATTGTTTAAATGGACAAGTAGTTAATGGTTCAGGAGCCAAAGGTAATATTATAAATCCACTAGAAATTTATAAATTAGATGATAGTCATGATAATGCAGATACATTTAATAGTCAACTATCATTATTAGAAGCATTTTTTGTTATGTTATATCCAAATTTAAATGATGATGACATAACTACAAACTTATTAATAGAATTGATTAAAGAAGTATATTTTCAAAAAAATATTTTACCAAGTACTAATTTTGAAAAATTAAAAGCAACAGATTATCCAACATTTACTGATTTATATAATTTGATTTGTCAAAAAATTAAAGACGAAAAATTATCAGCAAATATTTTAAAGTTAGATAATTTAAAATCTAAGTTAACAGCTTTAACACAAGGTACCTATGCTAAATATTGAAATGGCCATACTAAATTTCAATGAAGCAAAGCAAATATAGTTTGTTTTGATTTAAGAGAACTTTTTGAAAATAGTAATAAAAAAATAATTAATTTACAAATGATGTTGATTTTACGAATGCTAGGAATTGAACTTTCAGCAGTTCAGTCATACAACGAAAATAAACAAGAAAAAGATTGAAAGAGAATTATTATTGCTGTTGATGAAGCACATTTACTAGCTAACGAAAATAATAGTGTTGCACTAGACTTTTTATTTCACACAATGAAAAGAATTAGAAAATGCAAAAGCTCATTAATTATTGCAACACAAAATATTGCGGATTTTACTGGCAGTGAAAATGTCAAAAAGAAATTTACTGGCATTATCAACAATGATGTCATTGATGATGTCAAAGCATGGCAAAATCGTCCATTAGATAGTGTTTATCCAATCATTTATTTTGATTGTATCGTAGTTAAAGTACGTCAGGATAAACGTATTATTAACAAATCAGTTTATAAAGCTTTAGGAGTTGATTTAGAAGGTAAAAAAGATGTTTTAGGTTTATGAATTAGTGAAAATGAAGGTGCTAAATTCTGATTAAATAATTTTACAGAAATGAAAAATCGAGGCTTAAATGATATTCTTATTGCTTGTAGTGATAATTTAACAGGCATGTCAGAGGCAATACAATCAGTTTATCCTAAAACTGAACATCAATTATGCATAGTTGATCAAATTAGAAATAGCTTAAAATATGTTTCATACAAACATCGAAAGTCTCTAGTTATCGATTTAAAGCCAATTTATACAGCATGTAGTGAAGAACAAGCAATTCAAGCTTTAGAATCGTTTGAAAATAAATGAAATAAACAATATCCACAAATTGCTAAATCTTGATATAAAAATTGAGANGATATTCTTATTGCTTGTAGTGATAATTTAACAGGCATGTCAGAGGCAATACAATCAGTTTATCCTAAAACTGAACATCAATTATGCATAGTTCATCAAATTAGAAATAGCTTAAAATATGTTTCATACAGACATCGAAAGTCTCTAGTTATCGATTTAAAGCCAATTTATACAGCATGTAGTGAAGAACAAGCAATTCAAGCTTTAGAATCGTTTGAAAGTAAATGAAATAAACAATATCCACAAATTGCTAAATCTTGATATAAAAATTGAGAAAATTTAATGGTTTTTATTAGTTATCCAGCAGAAATTAAAAGGGTAATTTATACTACAAATGCTATTGAATCTGTTAATAGCCAATTACGAAAAGTTATTAGAAATAAAAAAGTTTGGGAATGTTTAGTAATCTGTGTGACTTACAAAAATAACTATGTTTAATTAATTCTAGTAAATATAATTTATATATCTAGAAAGAGTGAGTTACAGATGGCTAAAAAAGATAAACTTAATAACAATGATCCAATATCAAAAGCAGTAGATTTATTATTAGAAAATACTGAGGATTTAACAACAGTTTTTAAAGAGGGAGGCTTATATAAAGAATTAACTAAACGATTGGTAGAAAAAATGTTGAATTCTGAGATGCAAAATTATTTAGNTTGAAATATCACAAAAAAATGAACATTGCCTATTCAAAATTGAAATACAGCAATTGCTCATTTTATGATAAAATTTGAAGACAGAATTAATCTGAACTAGTACTTTGTAAAACAAAGAAACATAGATTACTAAAAAGCCTCGATAATTACTTTTGCCAATCTATTTCATCTTTAAAATAATCAGACTTATTAATTTTTTGTTGAAATTTCATTGCTTCTTCATATGTTGGTAATTTGTCTTTATTTTCTTTTAATATACTTTCATATGTTGGTAATCTATCTTCATTTTGTTCTAAAATTTCTTCATCTAAAATATCGTTAGTATTTTGCATTAAAAAAAATTAAAGACTTCCAAATGATTATTTCAAACGACTAACATTAAAGCATTATGTCCATATTCATTTACTTGATAAAGATTTCATTATTATCTATTAAATACTTAACTATCTCTAAATCATTATCTTTGATAGCTAACATCAAAATAGTGAAACCATCTTTAATTACATAATTTATACTAACACCATTCCTAACTAATAATTTAACTTTTTCTAAGTTATTATTCATAATCACTTGTATTATTTTTTCATTTTTCTTATTAATAAATACTCTTTTTTTCTAATGTACTTTTTTTCTCTTTCTATAAATTAAACTTGATACAATAATAAATTTAATCTTATTAGTTTAAATTGTATTTAATATTTCTGCTTTTGTTTCCAAAGGTAATTGAGATTCTATTAAGCCCATATTCTCTCATTTTTGTTTGCTTGCATTTTTTGATTGTTCTGATAAAGGTTGCTGTAACTCTGGAATTTCAGTACTTATTAATTTTCATACTTCATTTAAAGATGTTAATTTTATTTCTTCTTCATTTAATTTATTTTTAATTTTTTCTTCTTCTTTTTTTGAATTTTTTTTACTTAAACTATTTTTTAAATTATCACAATTTTCAGTAGTTTTTTTAATTTCCATTGCAAAAAAATCTCTAATATTTTCCGATGTTGTAGATAAATCTTTTACTTCATCTTCATGTAATTCCTTTATTGAAATTAATTTTTTTTCTAAATAATTTATTTGAAATTGTAGTTTTTCAATGGTTTTATTTTGTTCTTCAATTTTTTGATCTTGTCAACTAGGTTTCTCATTTTCTTCATTTATTTCGGTTTGGATTTCAATACTTACTAATTTTGATTGATTAATTGTTCTTAAAGACTCCTGAATTTTTTCCTTTTTTTCTCTAATTGCGTTTTCTATTATTTCTTTTTCTTTTAATTTAAAATTAATTTCTAAAGTTGTGAAATCATCTTTAAATTCATTTTCTATTTTTTCATTTTCTTCTCTTATGTTTTCTAAATTATTTTGAATGTTAAAATTTTGATTAAATTTTTTAATACTATCAGCATTTTGTTCTCAATAATTTTCAATAATCTTAATAAATTCCATATTTTCTAATTTATTAACTTCTTTTAAGAAATTAATAAATATTTTTTGATCTTTACTAATATTTTTAATTCATTTTTCTTTTATTTTTTTAAGTTCAAACATCATCGTATGTTTATTTTGCTTAAAAAAATCCTCAATTTTATTAATTTTATCCTCAATTTTTTTTATTTTTTTATCATTAATACTTAACTCAGTATCATGTCTTGTAATATTATATTGTAATTCCGCAATATAATCATTCTTTTTCTTAATATCACTATTCTTTTTTTTAATCACTACATCTATTTCTTTTAAATATTGTTTTTTTCCTTTTTTATTATCTGAAATATTTGGAATAAATATTTGATTTTCAATATTATTTTTATTTTCTTCTAAATCTTGCAAGTAAGTAATTTTTTTAATTTTTATATTTTTCTTTCGTTTTTCTAAATTTTGAATTTGTTTTCTTTTTTCTGCTATCTCTTTCTCATGTATTCTAATTTGTTCTTTTTTTTCTTCTAATTCATTTTTAAATAATTCTATACTTTCTTTCACTTTATCTTTAGTTTTAATAATTTCTTCTTGTTCACTTATTAATTCTTTTTCTCGATCATTATATTTTTCAAATATATCATTGTATATTCTTTCTTCATTTTTAATAATTTTTTTAATATATCTGTTAAATATGTCATCTATTAATTCAAAGAAAAATACAAAATTTTTATCAAATTTACTTTTTAAATCTTTATCTTCATTTAAAATTAATTTATATTCATCTCCACTTTTCATTCTAAATGCTCAAAAAGATAAAATTAATTGAGTCATAACTTCTTCTTTAAAAAGGTTTTCAAAAATTTTCTCTTTTTTATTTTCTAATTCCTCATTTTTTTGATATAGCCTACGAATTTCTTTATCAATTTTTATTTTTAATTCTCGTGTTTTTTTTAAAAACTCTTTTTTATTTTCAAAAATGTTTAAATTTATTGTTTTTAAAAAAATAATATCATTACTTATTGTTTCACTTAAAAAATTAAAAAGATTAAAATAATCTGTGATTTCAGTAAACTCAGTACTATTTTGGCTAACTTTATTAATTTTATTTTGTTCAATTAATGTTTTATTTTTCTCCAAGGATAATAATTTTTCATTTTGTCCTTTAATTTTACTAGCAAGTTCTATTAAAAAATAATCTAATTGTCTAATTAATTTTAAATTTTCTTTTTTTTCTCAAAAATAAGAAAAGAAATTATATTTTAAATCATTTCTTAATTCTTTAATTAATTTATCTAAATCAGTTTTTTTATTTTCTTTTAATTGAGTTAATGGTGCTGATGTACTTGGGTTTTCAAAATCAGTATCTTCTGAATTAGAAAAAAAATTATCTTTTTCATTGTATTCTTTAAAAAAATTATTAAAAGTTTCAACAACTTCGTCTAAATTTTCATCAGTTAAAGGATAATTTCTAAATTTTTTTATTAATTCATTAAATCAAGGCATAAATCTTATTCTCCTAAATTTTATTTATAAAATAAAAAACCAATTGTTTTTAAATAAAACAATGGGTTTGAAAACTTATATTTTTCAATCTTTTGTGTTAATAACAATAAAACGCTCCTTATTCTAAAGAACTATCTTGATTATAACTAATTAATTTATCTTTTTTTTAAAAAAAGATAAATTACTATTATATGTTTATATAATAAAAATTTATCACAAAAATTATTTTTCAGTTCTGGGTTTCATATGTGGAAATAATAATACATCTTTAATACTATTTTGACCAGTTATTAACATAACCAAACGATCAATACCAATGCCCAATCCACCTGTTGGTGGCATACCATATTCCAATGCTTCAACAAAGTCTAAATCCATAGTTGCTGCTTGATCATTACCACTATTTTTTTCTTTTACTTGCTCTTCAAAACGATTATATTGTTGCAAAGAATCATTTAGTTCCGAATAAGCATTTGCATATTCTCTACCAGCAATAAATAATTCAAAACGATCAGTAAACTCTTTACTATTTTTATTTAATTTAGCAAGTGGTGAAATTTCAATTGGATAATCAAAAATAAAAGTAGGTTGAATTAAAGTTTCTTCAACAAAAGATTCAAAAAATAAATTAATAATATGACCAGTACTATTATAATGATCTGGAATATGAAGTTTATAATTTTTTGCAAGTTTTAATATAAGTTTAAATGTTTTATTTTTTTCAATATTTCTAATATTATCATCTTCAATATTATGATATTTTAAAATCATATCACTAATTTCTTGGAAAATTTTAGTAAACTCTTCATCTTTGATCATAGCTTTTTTAATTGAATCAATCATACTAATTTTTTTTCATGATTTTTCAAAATTTAATATATTTTCATCATATTCTAATGTTAATTTATTATGCACTGTATTAATTAAATGTTTTATACAAGACTCTGTTAAATCCATCATATATTTCATATCTTGATATGCAACATAAATTTCAATAGTTGTAAATTCTGGATTATGTTTTTTACTCATACCTTCATTACGAAATAATCTACCAATTTCATAAACTTTTTCAAAACCACCAACTATTAATCTTTTTAAATGTAATTCAGTAGCAATTCGTAGATATAAATCGGTTTTTAATGTATTATGATGAGTAATAAAAGGTTTAGCGGCAGCACCACCATATACTTCTTGTAAAATAGGTGTTTCAACTTCTAAATAACCTTTATTATTTAAAAAACTTCTTAATTCATTAATAATTTGTGTACGTTGTAAAAATGTTTTTTTAGTTTCTTGATTCATAATTAAATCTACATATCTTCGTCGATAACGTTCTTCAATATCTGTTAAACCATGAAATTTATCTGGTAAAGGTCTAAGTGCTTTTGATAACATTACAATATCATAGACTTGAACTGTTAGTTCTCCTTTATTGGTTTTCATAACCTTACCTTTAATACCAAAAAAATCGCCTAAATCTGCATATTCTGCAAATCATTCAAATTTTTTTTGATTAACATATTCTGGTTTTAAATAAATTTGAAATTTACCTGTTTGATCTTGCAAATGAGCAAAGATTGAACCCTTTCCCATTTCTCTTTTTGTCATTAATCTACCTGCCATTTTAATTTGATCATTAGGTAAATTAGCAACAAATTTTGCTAACTCTTCTTTATTTTTATTTCTAAATTCGCTATTTAAAGTTTCACAATTATAATTTCTTTCTCACTTACGCCCATAAATATCATAATTTTGCTTATATAAATCTTGTATTTTTTGATATCTTAATGCTTCTTGCTCTGTCAAAATACGTCCATTAATTTCAAGTTTAGTTTCTTTCATTGTTTTCATCCTTTGTATTTAAAATAAGTATTTAAAATAAAAAAATTAAATTAAATAAGATTGTTTAGGTTTATACATAATGATATCAATTTTCAATACCAAATTCTACTGTCAACAATTAATTTTAAATTTTATAATAAAACCCTTATATTTATAATAAGGATTAAAGTTTAATTTAAATATTTCTACTAATAGATATTTATAAAAATTAAAGATAATTTATTAAACATTTTTTACTTTCTAAATATTAATTTTGTATAAAATATGTTTTGCTAAAATATCACTTTTATTTATTTTTGGATGATAAAATTCTTTTATTTTTTTCATACCTATTCGTTTCATTACATTTTCTGATTTGATATTTAATATACTAGTAAAACTATAAATTTCAGTTAATTTTAAATTGTTTTTTGCATATTTTAAACATTCTTTAGCTGTTTCTGTTGCTATTCCTTGACCTCAAACACTTTTTTTAAAACGTTAACCAATTTCAATACATGGTCTAAAATCAACAATAAAATCAACTTCGCTAAAGCCAATAAAACCAATAAATTTATTGTCTTTTTTAAATTCAACAGCATAAAAATCAAATCCATTATTATTTAAATTATTTTTAATTTTCAAAAAATATTTTTCTGTATCATCTTTTGATAATGTACTAGAAAAATATTTCATGACATCTTTATCAGAATTTAATAAAACAAGTTCATCTAAATCATTATCTTTTCACTGTCTAATTTTTAATCTAGGGGTTTCAAAAAATATCATATTTTTACTCCTTTGTTATGATATTTTTTCTATTAACAATTTGTTAGTTTATTTAATTAATAATATTAACTTCAATTTATTTCACTTGGTTTCATTGGTTTTTCATTATTCTTTACACTAATAATTTTACCATTTTTAACGTTAATAACAGTATTTGCAACATATTGGAAGTTAGGATTATGAGTAACCATAATAATTGATGTTTTATATTCTCGATTAACATCCAATAAAATTTCTAATACCTTACGCCCCATTTCCTCATCAAGTGCTCCTGTTGGCTCATCACAAAATAAAATTGTCGGATTTTTTGCTAGTGCTCTACCAATCGATACTCTTTGTTGTTGTCCACCTGATAATTGACTTGGAAACTTATTCATATGTTCATCCATTTCAATAACTTGAAAAATATCATCAATACTCATATTTTTATTTTTAGCAAGATTTTCACCAACTTCAGCATTTTCACGAGCAGTTAAATTAGTTAATAAATTGTATTGTTGAAAAATAAAACCAACGTTATCTCGTCTAAATTTAGTTAAATGACTATCTTTTAATAAAGATAAATTGTATCCGGCCACAAAAACATCACCAGTATTAGGTTTATCCAATCCCGAAATAATATTTAATAATGTTGTCTTACCACTTCCCGATGGTCCTAAGATAACAACAAAATCACCTAATTTAATTTTTAAATTAACTCCTTTTAATACTTCATATTCTAAGTCTCCAGTTAAGTAAGATTTTTTAACATCAAATAATTCAATAACATTAATGTTAGTATCAGGAGTATTATTAGTCATTGATACAATTTTACCTGCTAAAATTTCTTTTGAATGAGTTTTTGTTAATTTTTTAATTGATTTTTGATTATCTTTAAAAACTTGCAATTTGGCTTTATTAGCTTCTATTTCTTCCTTTGATTCTGGTTTATCATGAGATTTATGAGTTACTGGTGGTATTGTACCTTCATTTTTAGATACTGACTTCTTTGTAAAACTAGATTCTAACTTATTTTTAGTTACTTGTTTACTTCCAATGTCTTTATCATCTTTTTTAATTTCCTTATTATCTTTTTTCATAATCATTTCTCCTTTTTAATTCCATGCTTTTATAAATAACACACTCATTTTATCAATTACTTTATCTTATTTATATAGAAATGCTTAAAAAATATTTTAACTTCCTTGTAATAAAGCTGTTACTGGTTTGTATTTAATTAAATATAACCCAACAGCATAGCCAATAACCATTATTAAAAATACCATTCCAAAGCAAGATAAAATTGTAACTAGATTAGCAGCCACATTAAAAACAACGCCTGATTTAGTTGCAATAATTAAAGTAATAATATTTCACACAACATAAGAAATAATAGTACCTAAAATAAAAGCAACCAATAAAGCAATAATATAGGAGCCAATAATCAATCTGTTAATTTCATTTACACGATAACCCAAAGATTTCATCATTGCAATAATTAATAAATTATTATCTAAAATCATATTAACGATAATTACCAATACAAAAGCTACAGCAAATAATGTTAAAATTTTTGTAATATTTATAATTGTTCTAATTCCATCAAATATTTCAACTAATAATCTTTTAACTAAATCATTAATAAAAGGTATTTTATTAATAGGTTCTAAATTTTTTGCTAATATTTGTTCTTTAGTATATTCTGCAGATGGTTGCAAAATATTTATATAATTTAATGGAAAAATATTGCTCTCTTTAGATAATCAATGATTAAAAGAATCTGATATTGGTTTTGGATCTTCTGACGGGGAAGGTTTTATTAATCCAATAGATGTTCGTAAATCATCAAGATTAATATAAACATTCGAATTGTCTAAATTATTTTCAATAATTCCTTTAACTTGATAAATTACTGGAATTGTATAATTATATCAACTTGCTAACATTAAAAAGTGTTCATCAATTTTATAATCATTTAAAATTGATAATGTTTTTGAAATAACTGCTGGTAAAATATAAGCTGTAGTTGTTATATTTTGTCCTTGATTATCAGTATAAGTAACTTTTTGTGCTTGTAAATTATGAGAATTATTAAAAATAGGATCAATATCACGATTTTTTGCTTCTTTAAAGTTAAATCAATTTTTTCAAACTAAATCTTGATATTGATCATTATAAAGTCCTGTTGCTTTAATTTTTTTTGCGAGCATGCGATCTTGATTATGTCCTTTTCATTCATTAGGAGGTCTTAAATTTATTTCAATAGTTGGATAATACTTATTATTATAAATATTTAAACCTAAACTAATACCAGGCAACGGGTTTATTTCTGGATTAATACCTGTATTTGTTGAAATATAATTAAATATTTGATGAATATTTTGACAAATAATTTCCATTAATGGTTCAGGTATTATCTTTTTTGGATTAATAAAATCTTCACAATCAGATTTGGTCTTAGTTTTTTGATAAAGGATATTAATTTCTTCGCTATTCATAAAATAATATTTAAAATTATTATTAATAATAACACTTTCAATTTTTTTAGCTTTACTATCATTATCAATATGAAAATCATCAGCTACTCATTGATGATATTTATTAGTACCGGTTTCTTTATCTTTCGCAATATCTTTTTCTGAAACTCAATCAAAAACCTGCTTATCAATACTTAAATTAGAATCATTAGTATATGTATACATTGATGAAGTTGATGTATTTCATTTAACATCTTTATTGTAATATCCATATAAATTATTTATTTTATTATCAAATAAATCAGTAGCTGAACTTTGAAATAGTAATAAAAAACTAACAAAAATAAAAGTAAAAAATACTAAAAATAGTTTTCCAACCGATTTTAGAGTGAAAGCAATTGCTAAACGTTGTTTAAATGGTCAATAACGAAAGGGGTATTTTAAAACTGAAATTAGTTTAGAACTTAAATTACTTGGTCTATCATAAATTAATAATAATGGACTAACGCGTAATTTTGTTTCCGATTGCATATAACTAATTACTATAAAAATAATAGGAATAATTATTAAACTTACAATAAATACTATCCAACTAAAAAATAGTATTGGTAATGGCATAAAAAACCCAATGTTATTTAACGAATTAAATCATATTTGTAATCCTAGACCAATACCTAAACCAATAATACTAGAAATGAATGTTATCAAAAATATTAAAATTACAAAACTAATAGCAATTTGAAAATTACTATAACCAAGAGCTTTTAATAATCCTATCTGTGATTTTTGTAAATCAATTTCTTTTCTAACATATGACATAATGATAAAAATAATAACTAATAATACTACAAGAGTAATTGCCATAAACATTATATTTTCCATTTTAAAACTCTCTAAAATTTGTCCTGAACGAATATCTTCACTATCACTGCTAATAATTGAACCAAAACTAAAACTAAAAGTTTTAATTAAAAGTTCTTCTAACTTATTAACAAAATAATTATCGTTATTGTTAACTTTTAATAAAAATATATTATTTAAATTAGTTCTAAATGTAGAATCTTTTATTAAATTATTAAACCATTGATTTGACATATAAACAGGACTTGTATTTTCAGATGTCGGATTAGGATTTGTTGCAGTACGACTACCAGTAATTCCCCAATAAGCATAGCCAAAACCAACAACTTTTAACTTTTCAACTTTATCAATAACTGTTATATAATCATTTATTTTAATATTATTAATACGTGCAAATTCAGGATTGATCACTACTTCTAATGGATTAATAGGTTTAATACCTTTGGAAATATAAACTTCATTAATATTATTTCTTTTTGGAGCAAAATCAAAAGATTCACTTTTTTCTGAAGTATAAAATCCATTTTCTAATGAATAATAAATTTTTTTAAGAGAAATAACGTTTTCATAATCAAAAGTTTTAAAAAATGATTTAGCAAGTTCATAATGTTGCAAATTATAAATTTCATCATTTTTAACTTCGTTTTCTAAAATATCATTAAATAATATTCCTTGATAACTTAATCCTCAGTTTAACAAATAATTTTCAAAATCTTTATTAATATCTACTGCCGAAGGAAGGGTAGGAAAACTATTATTTCTAAGATTATTTTCTTTAATTTCATCTATCTGTGCATAAATTTCTGGTTCATGTAGATGACCTTCAAATTGTTTTTTGATAATTGTTTGGATTCTTGATGTTGCAGTAGCAGTATCTTTATAATTATTTAATAATTGTAAATTAATACGATAGTCATATTTACCACTATTGTTTAATACTGTATAAAAACCTGATTCAGCTCTTGATGCTGTACTATAAAGCGCAGAAAGACTAGAAATTACAATAACTAATAGTATTATAATACCTAAATATTGTAATAATCTTTTCTTGATTCCTCTTAAAACATTAACAAAAAGATTGCTCATTATAACTCCAATATTCTTATACAACTTAAAAAATGCTAATAGTATAATTTTATTATGATAAAATTATACTAATTATATTTGAACTATATTAAAAAATAAAAATTTTAATATTATTATTAACTTCTAAACTTATTTACTTAACTACTTTTTTACATTTTTCTAAAATTGCAATTTTATTAAGGTCAACAATACCAACATAAGGTAAGTTTCTCAATTTTTCATCGTAATCAAGACCATATCCCACTAAAAAATGATCAGGAACTTCAAAACCATATCAATCAGCTTCAATTTTAGCAACTCTTTTAGATTTCTTATCTAATAGAGTAATTATTTTTACCGATTTTGCTCCAAGTTCTTGTAAATGATCACAAATTTTAAATAACGAATTACCTGAATCAATAATATCTTCAACAATTAATAAATCACGACCCTTAACATTATTAATAACATCCATTCTTATTTTTGGTTTATTTACCGCTTTTGTTTGTCCTAAATATGACTCTACATACATAAAATCAACCAAACAATCAATCTTAAGATTTAACATAAATTGTGATAAAAAAGGTAAACATCCTCTTAATATCCCTACTAAAATAATGGGCTCTTTATTATCTTTATAATAACTATTAACTGATTTTGCAAGTTCAATAATTTTATTATTAATTACATCAGTACTTAATAATATTTTTTCTACTAATTCATGTTTTTCCAACATTGTTTTTCTCCTTATTACTTTTTATATTATATTTACCAAATAAAAAAAGAAAATAAAACAAAACTTACACATTATTGAAAATATTAAAATAGTAAGTTTTGTTTTATTATTATAATAATTTAATTATTTCTTCTTTGGAACAACTGATACTGTATCATCAGCAGTCCCTGAATTATTATCTTCCTTTTTATCATTTGATTCATTATCCTCTTTGGAAGGATTTTTACTATTTTTTTGCATTTCTATTACTTCAATTGGTAATTTATTATATTTATCAATATATTCTATTTGTTCAGCAGTAATTGTTTCTAAAGTCATTAATGATTTAGCAATTAATTCTAATGTATCTTTATGTTTTTTAATTGTTACTACTGCTTCAATATAACAAATATCTAATAATTTTTTAATTTCTCCATCAATTTTAGATGCAATATCATCAGAAAACTTATTTGCTGCAAAAGGTGAATACTCATTACGTGGACTTTCAAATTGAACTAATCCTAATTCAGATGACATTCCATATTCAGTTATCATTTTTCTGGCAATATTTGTTGCTTTTTCTAAATCATCATGAGAACCAGTAGTAATATTTGCATTACCAAACATAATTTCTTCTGAAGCACGACCACCTAAATAACCAGTAATAGTTGCTCTTAAATGTACTTTTGAATAAAACATAGTATCTTCTTTAGGAGTCATAATAGTATATCCACCTGCTTGTCCACGTGGTATTATTGTAACTTTTTGAACTTTAGAAGCATATTGTAGTTTTAAACCAATAAGAGCATGTCCAGCTTCGTGATATGATACTATTTTTTTATCCATATCAGTAATTACTCTTGAAGTTTTAGCAGGTCCACCAACAACTCTATCAATAGCTTCATCAATTTCTATTAAACCAATAACTGTTTTATTATGACGAACAGCTAACAACGTTGCTTCATTTAATACATTTTCTAATTGTGCACCACTAAATCCTGGCGTTCTCTCTGCTATTCTTTGAAAATTAACTTTTGGCGAAATATTTTTATTACGAGCATGTAATCGTAAAATTGCTTCACGTTCTTTAATATCAGGTCAACTTAAAGAAATTTGACGATCAAATCTACCTGGACGCAATAACGCTTCATCAAGTACATCAGCACGGTTAGTGGCAGCCATAATAATAACTCCCAAGTTAGCTTCAAATCCATCCATTTCAACTAATAATTGGTTTAAAGTTTGTTCATTAGTTGCAGTTGAAGCTGAGGCACGTTTTCTTCCTACTGCATCAATTTCATCAATAAAAATAATACAAGGAGCACTTTTTTTAGCAGTAGTAAACATTTCTCTAATTCTTGAAGCTCCAACTCCAACAAAAACTTCTTCAAATTCAGAACCAGAAATTGAAAAGAAAGGAACACCTGCTTCACCAGCAACTGCTTTTGCTAATAAAGTCTTACCAGTACCAGGCGGTCCTACAAGAAGAACTCCTTTTGGCACTCTTGCACCCATTTGTGCATATTTTTGTGGAAACTTTAAAAAATGAACAACTTCTTCTAATTCCAATTTTTCTTCTTTAATACCAGCAACATCAGTAAATCTAGTATCTGATGTTCTAATCTTAGCACGACTTTTTCCCATTGAAAAAGGACTCATACCACCACCGGCACCCATTTTATTCATTTTAAAAAATAATCAAAATGAACCAACAACTAATACTAATACTGGAAACATACTAATTAAAAATGTTTTTCAAAACGGAACTAATTCACTAATAATTGTGGGGTTAATATCAAAGCCTTTACCCTCTTTATCTTTTCTGAATAATTTTTCAATAACATCATGATAAAAACCACCTGTAGCAGTTCCAGAAACTGTCGCTTCAAATCGTTTTACCTTACCATTAATTGCTAAAAAACCTGTAATATAAGTAGTATGATCAAAAAATTGAACTTGTACTCCATCAATTTTACTAACAGTGTCACTACTATTGCCAGGGAGTTTACCATCTCTAAGTAATGTTTCTAATTGAAATTGATCTAAAGTTAAAGCATTACCTCTTAAAAAATATCACAATAAAATTCCAACAAATACTAAAAAAGCAACGAATAGTGCAACAATCATTCAATTAATTTTAATTCGCGTTTGCATTATTTTTTCACCTACGTTTAATTTCTAATTTATTTTCTTAAATAATACCATAATATTTTAGCACATACAAATTAGGTTTCTCACTAATATTGTTTTTATTTACTAATAATTTTGGAATTGCCACTACTTTTCCGCTTGAATTTATGATTACTGGTCATATAAGACGTTCACGATATGGAATTTTATTATCAATAAATAAACGATTAATTTTTTTTGTACCAAATGGTGTTTCAATTTCTTCTTCACCATTATTAGTTCTAATTGTTAATGGAAAATCTGATTTATTAATATATAAAGCTTGAAATTCACCACCTGTTGGTTCAGTTTTAGAAATAGTAATTTCCTTAAAATTATAGTTATTTATTTTAGAAATTTTATAACTAAATTGTTTTGGTTCATTTTTTTCACTAATATATGCAAAATTATATTCTTTAATAACTCAAGTATTTTCAGAAATACAAATAGTAATATTTGGTTTACTAGATTTAGTTAAAACTCTAACTATTTCTTTAATTTTAGCCTTTTTTAAAGATAAAACTAATTCTTCATCATATTGGCTTAAAAATTCATAGATAATCATTTGTTGTAATTTAAATTCATATTTTTTAAATTCATTAATAGCAAGCACATCATCATTAATAATGGTATTATAAATTACTTTAAGTTCATCTTTCAGTAACTCTTGTTCACTATTTAATTCTTTAATTTCACTTAACATTAAATTAATATCAAAATCAGTAAGTTTATTAATTTGTTGTTGTCTAATTCGATTTCTTTCATAAATAATTAATTCATTTGTTTCATCAAATCCATATTTAATATGATATAAAGTTAAATAGTCAATAATATCTTCTTTTTTTAATTCTAACATTGGACGATAAACCGATAAAGATTTATATGTTGTTTTAAATTTTAATCCATAATAAGAAACTATTGCCTTGCGTTGTTTTTGAATAATATATGTTTCAAGTAAATCGTAAATATGATGTGCTACAACAAGATTATAAACTTGATATTTTTGAGCAATTTCATTAAAAAAATCATATCTAAGTACACGTGCTTGACTTTGAAAATTTTGTTTTTTTTGGTATTCCTCTTCTTTAATATTTTTTATTTCTAAAGTTATTTTATTATTTGTACAATATTCTCGAACAATTTGCTCATCAACATTACTACTTCAACGTTTATGATAATTAACATGACAAACAATAATTTTAAACTCATTACGTACTAAATTATCTAATAAAAACATACTATCTGGACCACCTGATACAGCTAATAAGTAAGTTATTTTTTTATTAAGTTTATTTAATCAATTAATATTCATTTTAAACACCTAACTTTACGCTTATATTAAGATTATTTATATCACTTTGCTATTTCATCAATATAAGTATTATTTTCATTATGACAAATCAATGGTGGCAAAACAATCATTCCTTCTTTCGCTAAAAATCCTGCTTCAATTAAAAAAACATTGGCAGCCTGATTAATTTTAGGATAAACTATTTGTAATTTTTTAGGTGTAATTTGATATTTTTTTAATAAAAGTAGTGTTTCGTTTATTCTTTCTACACTATTTATCATAACCAATCGCCCTTTGTCTTTTAATAATTTACTTGCGCTAGCAATAATCTCCTCTAAATTAATATATACTTCATGTCTTGCTGCAATTTTTAAAGGTTGTGCTTTTACTTTGCTTTTATCTCATAAAGGAAAAAAAGGTGGATTACATACAATTAAATCAACTTTTTCTTTTTCTCTTTGAGCATAAATTTTTATGTCTTCATGAAAAATGACAATTCTTTTTTCTAAATCATTAAGTTTTATATTTTCTAAAGCAAGTTCAACAGCTGGTTCTTGAATTTCAATACCAATTATTTTTCCTTGAAATTTTGCCGCTAAAATTATTGGAATAACAGCATTATTAGTTCCAAAATCAATTATTGTTTTAGTACTAGATTTTATTTTAATAAAATTACTTAATAAAATAGTATCCAAAGAAACACAAAACATATCTTTTCTTTGAATAAGTTTAATTTTTTTATCATCTTGATTTAAAATTAAAATTTTTTTTGTATTTTCCATAGTTTAATTATCACTTACCTTAATAAGAAAAGAATTTATTAATAAATTTAAGTTAATATTAAATTTTAATTTAGTAATTGTAAATGAAATTTGTTCTAAAATATAGGCTATGTTTTTTAAATTACTATTTTTTCATAAATTAACTAAACTTTCAATAAAAAAATTATTAAAATCATACTTTTTAAATAAAAGAAAAGTTAATTTATTAAAAACTACTAAATTAAAAAATCTAAAAAAGTAAATAATTTCTTCTTTTAAACTAACTATTTTTTTATTCAAAAGTTGATTGTTAATCTTTTTATCATTATCATTAATAATAAATTGTTTAATAATTTCAATATATTTTTTTAATTTAAGTTTACTGCTTTCATCTGTCAAAAAAGTAGTATTTGAAAATATTTTTAATATTAATAATTGTTCATCATCATAATCGTTACTAACAAATATATCATTTTCTTTTGAACAATTTATCAATTGACAACGAGATTTAATAGTAGGGAGTATTTGATTAATATTAGTGGTAGTGAAAATTACATAAATTTTTTTAGATAATTCTTCTAAAGTTTTAAGCATAACATTTGAGGATGAAGTTGAAGAAAATTCAATTTGATTTATTAAATAAATTTTATTAGCATCTTTTTCTAAATTAGTTTTAGAAAAATCATTAATAATTTCTAAAACAATACTTTTATTCATAATATTATTTTTACTAAAATCAAATTTTTTAAAATCAAAATAACTATTAGTTTTAATTTTAAAACAATTTTGACACATATTTTCTTCAGTACATTTTTTTAATTGATTATTATTTTTACAAACAATTTTTTTTATTAACTTATTACTAACATTTATATTTAATATTTTATTTTTCGAATACAATAAAATTACCTGTGGAATATTTTCCATTGCAAAAATAGAAAAATTTTCTGATTCTTCATTTTCAAATAAAATTACATTATTTTCCTTCATTAGATCCTCTAATTTTAATTTTTTTTTCTTTAAAACCTTTTTCTTCAACTAAATTTATGATTAGTTCATAAACACTATTAAAAACTTTTTTTTCTGATAAATTAGCATTTATTGTATGAACGCGATTTGGATTACTAATAGCAATTTTTTTATAACCATTATATACTTTTTGATGAAATTCTAATGTTTCTTCATCTAATCTATTTAATTTTTCACCTTTTCTTAATAAAATTCGTTGTAAACCTGTTTCTGGTTTAATATCAAATAAAACTGTCAAATCAGGTTGATAATCTTCAAAAATAAGCTTTTGAATAAGAATTATTTTATCAATATCTAAATTTCTAGCATAACCCTGATATGCTAAAGTTGAGTCAGAAAAACGATCAGAAATAATGATTTTATTACTGTTTTTATTTGGCAGAATTTTTTCAATTAAATGTTGTCTTCTAGCTGCAATATAAAGCAAAACTTCTGTTCATGGATCCATTAATGTATTTTCTTTATTTAAAATAACTTGTCTTATTTGTTCAGAAATTTCGCTACCACCTGGTTCTCTCGTAATAATAACATCAAAACCATCTTGTTTTAATTGTTCTTTAATCATTTTTAAAACTGTAGTTTTACCTGCACCTTCTGGCCCTTCAAAGGTAATAAATAACATTTTTCTACCTCTTTCTATGCTAAAATTACTAAACTTTTCTAAAACTTGCCAGCAATATTTTTTTCTTTTTCATCTATTTGTTTTAATGCTTTATTTAGTTCTGTTTGTAGCATATCATTAATACTTGAATAATCATTTTCTGCTTCTTTTAATAATCCTTCAATATTAATTGAAACTAGTTTACGTCCACCTGTTATAATAATTTTAACTAAACCATCAATATCAGAAAAAGTAAATTCTTCTTTTTTAAATTTTGTTAACTTTCCTTGAATTGCTTGTGCTTGTGCTAACATTCTTTTCATATCGATATTTTTCACCTCATATTTTTATATTTCTTCAATTTCAGTAAATATTTTTTTAATAAAATTTAAAGTCGGATCTCTATCTACATTGGTAAATGACTCAATTACAGGTTTTGATATTACAATATCTACTGGTTTTGGTAATATTTTTTTTGTTAGTAACTCTTGATATTTTTTTCTTGTTTCCTGTCATTGATTTTTATCAAGGGCATAAATCATGTATTCATTTTCTAATAAAATATTTAAAAATTCTCTATGTTCTTTACTTAAAAAACTTTGATTTATTAAATCAGATTGAATAATATTTTTGGTAATAATAATAATGCCATTAGTAGATGCTGCCGCAATAATAGTATTTATATAAACTTTAGTTATGTTTCTAAATTTATTATCATTAATAAATTTAGAAATATTTTTTCACTTTTCACTAACTTCTTTTCTAATATTTTTATCAGCTTGTAAAATTAAATTAATGGTTTTATCAATTATCTCATCATTTTTTAAATTTTTCACAGTTGGTACATTAAAAATTTCTTTTTCTTTAATACTAGTATTTTCTTCTTTTACTAAAATTGAAGTTAATTCTTCATTATTTTTATCTATTTCGCTTTTTTTTAAAATTTTTGTTATTTCATCTTTACTATTTAAATTTATACTTTTATTTTCTATATTCATAATAGATATTTTTGTTTTTTCTAAATAATTTAATGAATATTTATTCTCAAAATTTTTAATTAAATTTAATATTTTTAGTATTAATGTTGGTTTTAAATCATCAACATCTTCTTGAATTAAAATGTCATTAAATGAATTCAAAATTAAAAGTAAATCAGATTTTACTACTTCAGAAAAAATATTTACTTGTTGAATATTTATCATTTTAAGTAATTCTGTTTTTTTAGTAATAGCATAAATTAATATTTCTTCAAGAATGTAAATAAAATCAATAATATTTTTTTTATATTGAATAGTATATTCATCAAATAATGTTAATTGTTTTATTACTTGCTCAATATTACAATTAAATATATTAATTAAAAATAATATTTTATTTTTTGTTGATAAAACAGAAAATATTTTTTCAACATTTTTAAGTGTTATATTATTACCATAATTAAATGTTTTTTCTAAATAATTTAAACCATCACGTAAAGAGCCTTCGCTCAATATTGCTAATTCCTCTACTGCTTCAACCTCAAAATTAATTTTTTCTTTTGTTAAAACATCAATAAAATGTTTTTTAGTTTCATTTACATTAATTTTTTTAAATTCAAATCATAAACAACGAGAAATTATAGTTGGAATTACTTTATATGGTTCTGTTGTTGCTAAAATAAAAATAATATGTTGTGGTGGTTCTTCTAAGGTTTTTAATAATGCGTTAAAAGCAGAAGTTGTTAACATATGAACTTCATCAATAATATAAACTTTATATTTAAAATTCATCGGTAATAAGTTAATATTATCTCTAATACTTCTTATTTCATCAACACCATTATTGGAAGCACCATCAATTTCTAAAATATCAATACAATTATTTGAACTAATGTTTATACAATTTTCACAAGTATTACATGCATCTCCATCAATGTTATTTTGACAGTTAATTGCTTTAGCAAATATTTTAGCCGTTGATGTTTTTCCTGTACCTTTTGAGCCTGAAAATAAATAAGCATGATTAAAACTATTATTTAAAATAGAATTTTTTAATATTCTTACAATATTATCCTGACTAATTATTTCTGAAAAAGAATTTGGTCGATACTTTCTATAAAAAGATTTATGTTTCATTTAAATCACCTATATTTATCCTAACAATTTTTTATAAAATTTGTTATAAAAACAATTATTATAAATTACGAATTTTTCCAAAAAAACTTTGTAACATTTCTTTACTATCTAAGTTTAAAGAATAAGTATATTCACTACGATGATTAAATCTTTTATCTAATGTTAAATTATAGAGTGATTCAACGCATCCAAACTTACTATCTTTTAAAGCAAAAACAATATGTTTTATTCTTGTTTGTAACAAAGCCCCTACACACATTAAACATGGTTCTAATGTTGTATAAATAGTACAATTTAACAAACGTCAATTATTAATTTTTTTACATGCTTTTTTTATTGCAATAATTTCCGCATGTTGAGTTGGATCTTTATCTTTTTCCTTTTTGTTAAATCCTCTACCAATAATATTATCATTTTCATCAACAATAATTGCACCAATTGGAACATCACCATTAATAGCAGCTTTTTTAGCAAGCTTTAAGGCAATTTCCATGTAATTTTGTTTTTTCATTTAAAGAAACCTCTTTTTTATTTTTCAAAATAAAACCACCGCACACAATCCTAATCCTTATGGCTGCTACCTTTCGGTCCTGACCCGGTTCGAATGTAATTGTTGCAGTGGCATTATTAATTATAACAATTTTTTTATAAAAAATACATTTTTTTTAATTTATTCATATAAGGTTGTAAAACAATAGGTATATTTACAACATTATCTTCTTCAACATAAAAATTTTCTAAAATTGCTGCAACAACTCGATCAATAGCTAATCCCGATCCATTTAGTGTATGTGGAATTACTTTCTTATTATCTTGACTAACTCTAGTTTCCATTCTTCTTGCTTGAAAATCTTCACAATTACTACATGAAGAAACTTCACGATAACACATTTGAGAAGGTAATCATAATTCTAAATCATAAGTTTTAGCAGCACTAAAACCAATATCACCACTACATAAATTAATAACTCTATAAGGAATATCTAATTTTTGTAAAATTAATTCAGCATTATTAGTTAACTCTTCAAGGGCATCATAAGATTTTTCAGGCTCAACAATTTGAACTAATTCTACTTTATTAAATTGATGTAATCTAATTATTCCTCTTGTATCTCTACCAGCAGAACCCACTTCTGAACGAAAACATGGTGTATAAGCACACATTTTTATTGGTAATTCAGAAAAATTAATAATTTCATTACGATAAATATTTGTTAAAGGAACTTCTGCTGTTGGAATTAAATACTGTTCATTATTTACTGTTCATTATTTAATTGAAATAAATCATCTTTAAATTTAGGAAGTTGCCCTGTACCAAATAAGTTTTCTTTATTAATAATTAATGGTGGTAAAAATTCAGAATAACCATTTTTTAAATGAGAATCAATCATAAAATTCATTAATGCTCTAAGTAATAAAGCACCTTTATTTTTATACATAATAAATCTAGTACCACTTAATTTAGTTACTTTTGAAAAATCAATTATATTTAACTTTTCAGCAATTTCTCAGTGTGGTTTACTATTTTTTTTAATAATTTTCCCTCATTTTCTAACTTCTTGATTATTAGTTTCATCGTTTCCTTGTGGAACTGAAAAATGTGGTATATTAGGAATTACTAACTGTAATTCATATATTTTATCTTCTAAATCTACAATTTTTAAATTATTTTTTATAATTTTTTCTTTTAAAATAATCATATCATCTTTAATTTTTTTTATTTGATCATTTTTTTTATTTTTTAATAATTCACCAATTTGTTTAGATTGCTTATTTCTTGTTTCTTCTAATTTTTGATTTTTTGTTTTTAAAGTTCTTATTTCTAAATCTAAATTAAAAATTTTATTTATTTCATTTTTATAACTTTGGCCCCTTGTTTCTATTTTATTAATAGTTTTTTCCAAATTATTACGTATTTTTTCTATATCAATCATTTTAGCACCTCTTAAATTAATCAATAAAAATAGTTTTTTCTTTAGTGATTGGGATTGTTACAATTGAAGAAATTGCATCATCTTCTGTTTTAAATCTAATTAATTTAATACCTATAGTATTTCTGCTTGTAGTTCTTATATCTTCTAAAGAAAATCTAATAACTGTACCTTTTAAAGTAATAATTAATAAATCATTACTATTATTAGTGTTATTTATTGAATTTATACCAATTAATTTTCCTGTTTTTTGAGCTAATTTCATTGAAATTACACCCTTACCACCACGATTTGCTAAACGATATTCTTCAAATCGTGATATTTTTCCATAACCTTTGTCACTAATAGAGATAACTAAATCACCATCTTGATTAGAGCACATTCCAATTACATGAGTACCTTTTGTATCTATTCCTTTTACTCCGCTGGCTATTCTTGACATTACTCTAACTTGATTTTCATTGATTCTAACTGCTCGTCCATTAGCCACAGCAATAATTATTTCATTATTACCTGTAGTTTTCAGAACATCTACTAATTGATCATTTGAACGCAATTTAATAGCTATCTTACCATTTTGGTAAATAGATTTAAATTGATCTAAAGTTGAACGTTTAATAATTCCTTTTTTAGTAACAAAAAATAAATTAGCATTTATATCATAATCTTCTGATATAGCAATTATTGTTTTAATAGTCTCATTTTTTTCTGTTGCTATTAAATTAACAATTGGTGTTCCTTTAGCTGTTCTTGAATAATTTGGTACCTTATGAGCACGAATTCGATAAACTTTGCCTTTATTACTAAATATTAACAAATCAGAATGAGTTGAAGTAATTAAAACTTTATCAATATCATCAGTATTAATATCAGTGCCACCAGCACCTTTAACACCAACACCACCACGATGTTGAGTTCTATATGTATCTAAAGGTAAACGTTTAATATAACCACTTTTTGAAAGCGTTATAACCACCTGTTCTTCTTTAATTAAAGCTTCATCAATAATTTCACCTTCATAATTTTCAATAATTTCGGTTCTTCTATCATCACCATAATTTTCTTTAATTGTTGTTAACTGAGAAATCATTAATTCTATTTGCTTAGAAGGTTCATTAATTAAAGTTCTTAATCGAATAATTTCTTCATTAATAAATGATAATTCATTATTTAATTTTTCTTGTTCTAAATCTGTTAAACGTTGCAGTTTCATTTCTAAAATAGCTTTAGCTTGTTTTTCAGAAAATTCAAATTTATTCTGTAAATTAGTTAATGCTTCTTCTGTTTTCTTTGATTCCTTAATTATTTTAATAATTTCATCAATATTTTGTAATGCTTTAACAAGACCAAAAATAATATGATATTGATGTTCATATTTTTTTAATTCAAAATTAGATTTATTAAGAATAATTTCAATTTGATGTTCAATATAAATTTCAATCATTTCTTTTAAATTCATTACTTTAGGTTGTTTATTATGTAATGCTAATAAATTTATTGTGAATGTTGTTTGTAATGAAGTAAATTTATATAGTTGATTTAAAATAAGTTCAGCATAATCAATATTTTTAATTTCTAATACTAATCTTATTCCTTCACGATTAGATTCATCTCGCAAATCAGTTATATAATTT
Source organism: Spiroplasma endosymbiont of Danaus chrysippus (assembly GCF_902809815.1). Lineage (GTDB taxonomy): Bacteria > Bacillota_I > Bacilli_A > Mycoplasmatales > VBWQ01 > Spiroplasma_E. The sequence goes on from NZ_CADDIL010000006.1 coordinate 90,673, forward strand.
ACTTTTTTTTCTTGAACTGCTTTAACTATATTATTTATTAAATTAGTTTTATTAGTTTGATAAGGTATTTCTTCAACAATAATTGCAGGTTTACCATTTGATAATTTTTCAACTTTAGTTTTACTACGAACTGTTATTGTTGATCTTCCATTTAAATAAGCACTTTTAAATGAATTTACGCCTAAAATCATTGCACCTGTAGGAAAATCAGGTCCTTTAACAATATCTAATATTTCCATAATATCACAATCAGGATTGTGAGCTACAAAAATAATTGCATCAACTATTTCTCTTAAGTTATGTGGTGGAATACTTGTTGCCATTCCAACAGCAATACCTGTTGTTCCATTAACTAATAAATTAGGAAAATAAGCTGGTAAAACACTAGGTTCTTTTTCAGCACCATCATAATTTTCAACAAAAGTAACTGTATTTTTATTTAAATCTTTAACCAACTCTCCTGCCATTTTACTCATTCTAACTTCAGTATATCTCATAGCAGCAGCACTATCACCATCAATTGAACCAAAATTACCTTGGCCATCAGCTAAAGGATAACGATAATTAAATTCTTGTGCCATTCTTACCATTGTTTCATAAACTGCAATATCACCATGAGGATGAAATTTTCCAATACATTCTCCAACAATACGTGCTGCTTTTTTATAAGGTTTATCATATGTCATACCTAAAATTGCTAAAGAATATAAAATTCGACGATGTACTGGTTTCAATCCATCTCTTGCATCTGGTAAAGCTCTTGAAACAATAACTGACATTGAATATTCTAAAAAACTAGTTCTCATTTCATCAGATATATTACGAACATATTTATTAGAAATAAATGTTTCATTTTTTTTAGTTATTTCGCTCATATATAAACTCCTAATTTTATTTTATTAACTTTTAAGCATCAATGTTTTTTACATATTTAGCATTTTCTTGAATAAATTCTTTTCGTGGAAATACATCTTTCCCCATCAATATTGAAAAAGTTTCATCTGCTTCTGAAGCATCATCAATACTTACTTGTAATAAAATTCTATGTTGTGGATCCATAGTTGTTTCTCATAATTGTGTGGCATTCATTTCTCCTAAACCTTTATAACGTTGAATGTTAAAATTAGTTCCATTAAAATTATCTTTAATTTCTTGCAATTCTTGATCATTATATGCATATTTAACAAATTTACCACTATAAAATTTATATAAAGGAGGCTGAGCTATATATATAACACNCATTCATTTCTCCTAAACCTTTATAACGTTGAATGTTAAAATTAGTTCCATTAAAATTATCTTTAATTTCTTGCAATTCTTGATCATTATATGCATATTTAACAAATTTACCACTATAAAATTTATATAAAGGAGGCTGAGCTATATATATATAACCAGCATCAATTAAGGGACGCATGTAACGATAAAAAAATGTTAATAATAATGTTTTAATATGTGAACCGTCAACATCAGCATCAGTCATAATAATAATTTTATGATAACGTAATTTAGTAATATTAAATTCTTTACCAACACCACAACCAAAGGAAATAATAAGATTATTTATTTCTTCGTCAGAAAAAACTTTTAAAAGTCGTGCTTTTTCAACATTAATTATTTTCCCTCTTAATGGTAAAATTGCTTGAATTTCTCTACTTCTTCCCAACTTTGCAGTGCCACCAGCTGACTCACCTTCGACAAGAAAAACTTCTGTTTTAGTTGGATCTTTAGAAGAACAATCTGCTAATTTACCAGGTAAATTAGAAAGTTACATTAGAAACAATTTTTCTAACTTCAGAATTACCAAGTTTTGTTTTAGTTTGCCCTTCATATTGTGGATTAGGATGTTGAACTGAAATAATTGCTAAAATTCCTTCTTTAACATCATCACCAAATATAACTCTTGCAACTGCATTCTAATATCTGATAAAGTCATACCTTTTGCATATAGTGAAAGAACTTGTTGATCAAAACCATCAAATCTTCTCTGTATTTTTGTGATTATTACTGGTTCAAAATTACTATTGCGATCTCTTGGTACATCAATTTCAATTTTACCTTGTTGAGTTATTAATTTTTTTGATGTTGTACCATTACGAACATTGTCATTATTACTGCGTTGATTTCTTTCGTGTCCTAAATTATTTTGCATATTTATTTCACCACCTGCGTTTAATACTAATTTTAATAATTCAACATTTTTTCTACCAATCGTTTAGTTAATTCTTTATATAAGCCTCCCTCTTTAAAAACGGTGGTTAGCCCTAAATACTGGACCACTTTTGGATAGACAGTTTTAAATTTTTATTTGTGAAATTGGTGGTTTTAGAAATTTAGAATGTATTCTTTCGTAATTATAAAACATAATATATTGGTTTACATCATTTATAGCTTCATTGAGAGAAAAATATTGATTTGAACCTTTAGGTAGTCATTCTTGAGATAAATGAGAAAATCAGTTTTCAGATATTACATTGCCACCAATATCATAAGGTTGTTTTTTGCTTAAAATTATTTGCTTATCAGCAGCTCAATTTGTGATGTCTTGACAATAAAATTCGTTGGCGTTATTTGAGTGTAAAATAACGTTTTTTACTTGGTTTCAAGAGAATTGTTGATTTATTTTTTCAAGTGCAGGAAGAATTAAATCTTGATAGGATTTGTTTGAACATGTATTATAGCTTACAATATTATTTGAATAAAAATCAATAATTACAAAAAGATATAATCAACCTTCTTTAGTATTTATTTGTTTAGTGTCCATTGATCAAATTTGATTTGAAGAGGTTGTACTTTTATAATCTTTGTTTACTTTATCCATTGTAGGTATTCACTTATTTGGATTTTTTTTGTTTTTAGGATAGTTATTTTTAGTTTGTTTTAATCCTTGAAGATTGTGATCTTTCATAATTTTTCGCATTTGTTTTGTTGATAATTCTAGATTTAAAATAATATGTTTGTATTGTTTTAATCATTCTTTAAATGCTGAAAAAATTCGTAAATAGCCATAAATTTGTCCTTTTCTTGTAAAATGAAATTCAAGTAAAAGTTGGCATAATTCTTGATATTTATGTGTACAATTACTAATTTGATTTTTTTCTTTTTTAATAGGGTTTTGTTTGTTTTTTACAAAATAATATGTTGATCGGTTTAGTTGAAGATGTTGGCAAAGATATCTAATTGAATATTGGTTTTTGCTATCATCAATAATTTGAATTTTTTGTTTGATATTTAACTTGTTAATTACTAATGCTATTTGTTTAATTTTATCCATTATTAAAAATCCTTTCATGTCAAAATTAGTGTTAATTGTATAACACAATTGTTTTTCGAATACATTCAAGTTTTTTTTAAATTAATGGTCTAGTAAAAAGGGCTAAGTAGCAAGTAGCAAGTAGCAAGAGTGATTCTTTAACTGGTAATTTCACAATTCAATATTTTAGTGATAAATTTGCTAAACATGTAATTAATAACTATTATCAACAAGTTGGTATGGTTTATGTTATTATTACTCCTGATTTTCATACAGGAACTAAGTGAAAAACTAATAAAATACCAATTGTTTTTTCAATTGGAAGTAATGATAGTTTTTAAATAAAAATAAATTAAAGAGATTATTTTTAAATATTTATTTATTATTAGTTTATAATGTAATTATATTTTTTATAAAAATTTATATTTTAATTTTTTTCTTTTAACATTTTTTAAAATACTAAACATGTTTTTTATTTGTGACAGCAATAGATATTTTAGTTATGAACTTTTATAAAATATAATATTAATTAGATTAATTTTGTTAGAAAGGATAATATTATGGAAAAAGAAAATCTTGTTAAAGTTACTTTCAATAAACGAACAGAAAGAAATTCAATAAACAAGTTGAAAAGACAAGCTATTTTTAGCACGGCAAATCCATGAAAAGCAATCTTTATTATGGTCACACCACCTTTAATTGCTGTAATTATTTTTTCTACTTATCAAATTTTTGATAAATGAATTGCTACACAATGAGGTGGACAAAGTATTATTGATCGTTATAATAATTATCAAAATTCAGGAATAATGATAACTGCTGAACAAGCATTAAAAATTATTAATATTGCTACTACTTATGCTGTTGTTCCTTCTTCAATGATGGTTTCCTTTGCTTTAATGGTTGCAACTGGAACAGGTATTAAGTTTTCAATTGCATATGGTCAAAATAAAAGAGAACAAATGTCAGAATATTTAGGAAATGGATTTTTATTATCTTTTTTAGTTTCTATTGTTCTTATGATCATTATGTATTTTAGTTGTCAGAGTATTATTGAATTTCAAGCCGGAAGTGATGCTGGAAGTAATCCAGTAATTAGGGAAATAATAATTAAAGAAGCAGTTAGATTTTCACAAATTTTAATTCTTGCTACACCATTACTTTTTTTTACTTATTTTTTAGTTTCATTGTTACGTAGTGAAGGAATGATGTTATGAACAATTTTAATTAATGTTGCAGCTTGTTTAGTAAATATATCTTTAGATTTTATTTTTGTTATTCCTGGTAAATTAGGAATGGAAGGCACTGCATATGCAACTATTATTGCTTGAGCAAGCATTAATTTATTTTCAATACGTATTATTTGATATAGTGCCGATAATTTAAGATTTAAAGTAGCACACTTAAAACTTAAATGAGTAATAGTAACGGGCATTTTATTAATTGGTGCAACTTCTTTATTACAAAATATTGCCCAAAGTATTTTGGCAATGGTTACTACTAAAATTTTAAATACATTGCCACCTCCAGACTATCATGGTGGAGGAAGTACTGGTATTCCGGTTTTTGTTCAATTATATGGTGGTATTATGCCTTGGTTAATTTTAATTAATGCACCTATTATTGGAATTACGCAGGGAGCAAGAGCATTAATTGGCTATGTTTATGGTTCAAAGGACTTTAGTCGTGTTTGACAATTGATGTGACGTTTAACTTTATTACTTTTATTGTTGCTAATTGGTTCAGTATTATTAGTAGTAATAGCAGGACAATATATGATGCATTTCTTTGGCGTAGATTTAGAAATGGCAAGATTCTTTAAAGTTTATATTATTATGCAGTTTGCTTTTTATCCATTAGCTACACTACATTATGTTGCTGTTATTTTCTATCAATCAATTAATCGTGGTAAATTGTCATTATTTGCTAGTTTACAACGAACAATTATAATGCCAATTGTTTGTTTAAGTTTAGGATATTATGTTGCACATGTTTCTCATAATGGTTTTTATTTTTATTTATTTCTTGGCTTTATTGATTTATTTGCTGCTTTTATATTACTACCATTATTAATTTATACATTTTTAAAATCTAAACCATTTATTCATACAACTAAAGATAAAAAAATGCAAATATCTAATTTATCAGAAAAAAAGTACTTAATAAAAATATAATAGATTAAGTAATTTATAAAAATATATCTTAATATTAATATATGAAGAAAATAAAAAATACTCATTTAAAACAGAGTATTTTTTTAATTATTTAAGATTAAAAAAGGTTGCTAATTTTACAAATTAAAAGGAATGAATATACAATCTATATTTGATTGAAGTCATTCCTAAAATAAAATATTTATTTACCTTCATTAACTCTCTTTTTTAATGCTTTACAAGAATTAAATTTAACTACTCGTTTTCTAGGAATAGCCATCGGTTCTGAATTTTGTGGATTTACTCCCGGTCGAGCTTTGCGGTATTTAATAGTAAAAGTTCCAAAGTTACGTAGTGTTACTTTTTCTCCTTTAATTAAAGCAGTAGCAATTTTATCTAAGATAAATTCTAACACTTCTTTGTATTCTTTTTCTGATAATTCTAATTTTTTTTGTACAGCTCGTGCTATCTGACTTTTTTGCATAAAATTTTCAACCCTTTCTTCACCAATTACCATAAGTATGCTATAAAAACATGTCTTAAATGATACTTATTATTATATAACATTTTTTAAAGAAACCTTATTTAATGAAAATCAAAGACTAGTAAAAAAATAAGATTTGAACATATAAATTTATATGTTAATTAACAAGTGCAAAGCAAAAAAATCTTTACATTCATTTTTTTGTATGTTAAAATTCAAAAAATAAGTAAATAACTATTTCGGAGGTACTAAGATATGCAAATGAAAAATTTATTAAGACTTATGGGTGCATTAACCCTAACAACAGTAGCTACTACTTCAGTTGTAGCTTGTGGTGATCAAACTGCTAAGCAAGATATTAAAGATGTTAAAGTTGATGATCTTAAAACAGCAGTAGATAGTGAAAAAACTTTTGGTGATTTAAATACTAATAAAGAAATTACTGATGCAGTTGCAGCAGCGATTAAAAAAACAACTAAATTAGATGTTAGTGTAGGTACTGATTTTACTTTAACTAATGATAAGAAAAAAGAAGATAAACAAGTTGCTGGTGAAGTTAAATTTACAGTTACAGCACAAGGTGATAAAATTTTAGGAACATTTACATTTACAGATACTTTAACTGTTGCTAAGCAAGATATTAAAGATGTTAAAGTTGATGATCTTAAAACAGCAGTAGATAGTGAAAAAACTTTTGGTGATTTAAATACTAATAAAGAAATTACTGATGCAGTTGCAGCAGCGATTAAAAAAACAACTAAATTAGATGTTAGTGTAGGTACTGATTTTACTTTAACTAATGATAAGAAAAAAGAAGATAAACAAGTTGCTGGTGAAGTTAAATTTACAGTTACAGCACAAGGTGATAAAATTTTAGGAACATTTACATTTACAGATACTTTAACTGTTGCTAAGCAAGATATTAAAGATGTTAAAGTTGATGATCTTAAAACAGCAGTAGATAGTGAAAAAACTTTTGGTGATTTAAATACTAATAAAGAAATTACTGATGCAGTTGCAGCAGCGATTAAAAAAACAACTAAATTAGATGTTAGTGTAGGTACTGATTTTACTTTAACTAATGATAAGAAAAAAGAAGATAAACAAGTTGCTGGTGAAGTTAAATTTACAGTTACAGCACAAGGTGATAAAATTTTAGGAACATTTACATTTACAGATACTATTGAATAAATAATTAATATATATTAATTTAAAATGACATAATTTAAATTGTGTCATTTTTTTCTAATTATTTTTCAAAATTTATTTGACTATTACTATTAAAAACTGCTATTATACTTATTGGACTAAATTTTGATACAGTAGGAATTGTGTATATAATTAATTCTTTAAAATCATAAAGGAGGCTAACGATTAATGCCAACAATGAACCAACTATTACGTAAAGGACGTACAGATAAAAAATACAAATCTAAATCACCAGCGTTAAATGTTTCATATAATTCATTAACAAAAACAACTTCTTCAATTAGCAGTCCGCAAAAAAAAGGTGTAGCGCTTGTAGTTACTACAAGAACACCAAAAAAGCCTAACTCAGCTTTAAGAAAAATTGTTCGTGCTCGTTTAACTAACGGTATGGAAGTTACTGCTTATATTTCTGGAGAAGGTCATAATTTGCAAGAACATGCTATTGTTGGAATCCGTGGTGGGAGAGTTAAAGACTTACCTGGAGTTAGATACCATGTTATTCGTGGGTATTCTGATACTGCCGGAGTAGTAAATCGTAATCAAGGTCGTTCTAAATACGGAACTAAAAAACCAAAATATAAGAAATAAGGAGGTAAAACTAAATGCGTAAAAATCAAGCTATTAAAAGAGAATTAGTTGCTGATCCAATTTATGATTCAAAAATTGTTACTCAATTAATTAACGCCATTATGATTGATGGTAAAAAAAGTGTAGCTCAAAAAATTGTTTATAATTCTTTTAAAATTGTTGGAGAAAAAACCCAACAAGTACCATTAGAAGTATTTGAAAAGGCAATTGCTAATATTACACCACAATTAGAAATTAAAACTCGAAGAATTGGTGGCGCAAACTATCAAGTTCCTATTGAAGTTAGTGCTACTCGTAAGATAACTTTAGCAATTCGTTGATTAGTTTCTTATTCACAAGCAAGATATGGTAATAGTATGCAAGATAAACTTGCAGCTGAGATTATGGATGCTGCTACTGGTAATGGTTCATCAATTAAAAAACGTGATGAAATTCATCGTATGGCTGAAGCTAATAAAGCCTTTGCTCACTATAAATGATAATAAAGGAGAGAGAAAATGGCAGAAAAATCAGGTCGAGAATATTCACTAGCAAATACTAGAAATATTGGAATTATGGCTCATATTGATGCTGGTAAAACTACAACAACAGAAAGAGTTTTATACCATACTGGTAAAATTCATAAAATTGGTGAGGTACATGAAGGTGCCGCAACTATGGACTGAATGGAACAAGAACAAGAACGTGGTATTACTATTACTTCAGCTGCAACAACTGCTGTTTGAAGAAATAATCGAATAAATATTATTGATACTCCGGGTCACGTTGATTTTACTGTTGAAGTTGAACGCTCATTAAGAGTTTTAGACGGAGCAGTTGCTGTATTAGATGCGCAAACCGGAGTTGAACCACAAACTGAAACTGTTTGAAATCAAGCAACTAGCTATAATGTACCAAGAATTGTTTTTGCAAATAAAATGGATAAAATTGGTGCTGACTTTGCTCATTCAATTCAAACATTAAAAGATCGTCTTGGTGCTAATGCTCATGCAATTCAATGACCAATTGGTGCAGAAGATGCTTTTGATGGAATTATTGATATAATTGAAATGAAAGCATACCATTTTGATGGTAAACCAAATGAGGATTATAAAGAAATTGCAATTCCTGAAGAACTTAAAGATATTATTGCAAGTAGACGTGAGGAATTATTAGAAGCACTTTCTCACTTTGATGATGATTTCTTTATGAAATATGCTGAAGGAGAAGTAACGGTTGCTGAAATTAAGACAGTAATTCGTAAAGCAACAATTGCTGCTGAGTTTTTCCCAGTATTATGTGGTAGTGCCTTTAAAAATAAAGGTGTTAAATTAATGTTAGATGCAGTTATTGATTACTTACCTTCACCATTAGATGTACCTGCAATTAAAGGAATATTACCTGTTTCATCAAAAGAAGTAGAACGTCATTCTAGTGATGAAGAACCTTTCTCAGCGTTGGCATTTAAAATCATGACTGACCCTTTTGTTGGAAGATTAACTTTTTTTAGAGTATATTCGGGAACATTAGAATCTGGTAGTTATGTATTAAACTCAACTAAAGAAAAAAAAGAGCGTGTTGGTCGAATTTTACAAATGCATGCCAATAGTCGTACCGAAATTAAAAAGGTTTATGCTGGTGACATTGCTGCAATTGTTGGCTTAAAAGATACAACTACTGGTGATACATTATGTGATGAAAAACATGAAGTTATTTTAGAAAAAATGGTGTTTCCAGAACCAGTTATTTCATTAGCGCTTGAACCTAAAACAAAAGCTGATCAAGAAAAAATGAGTTTAGGTTTACAAAAACTTGCAGAAGAAGATCCAACATTCCGTGTTTCATCAGACAAAGAAACAGGACAGACAATTATTTCAGGAATGGGAGAACTGCATTTAGACATCTTAACTGATCGTTTAAAACGTGAATTTAAAGTAGCAACTAACATTGGAAATCCACAAGTTGCTTATCGTGAAACAATTAAAGCAGTTTGTGAGCGCGCTGAGGGTAAATATATTCATCAATCAGGTGGTCGCGGCCAATATGGACATGTTATTATTAAATTTGAACCGAATCCAGATAAAGGATTTGAGTTTGTTGATAAAATTGTTGGTGGTAAAGTGCCACGTGAATACATTAAACCAGTACAAGAAGGATTAATTGAATCATTAGCTAATGGTTTAATTGCTGGATATCCAGTTATTGACGTTAAAGCAACATTATATGATGGTTCATTCCACCCTGTTGACTCTTCAGAACGTGCCTTTAATATTGCAGCTTCTAAATCTTTACAAGATAATAAAGATTTATTAAAACCAGTATTATTAGAACCAATTATGAATGTTGAAGTTATTATTCCAGATGAATATTATGGTTCTATTGTTGGTAAAATTTCTGGTAAAAGAGGTACTATTGAAGCAGATGAAATGCGTGGTAACAGTAAAGTTGTTAAAGCTAAAGTGCCTTTATCTGAAATGTTTGGTTATGCTACTGAATTACGTTCAATGACCCAAGGACGTGGAACATATACAATGTCTTTTTCACACTATGAAGAAGCACCAAAATCAGTTGCTGAAGCAGTTGCTGGTAAATATCAAAAAGGAAGAATTACTAAAAAATAAAATAATTTAATTGAAAGTATAATAACTTTACTTTAAAATTATCTTAGTGTTTAATTTAATTAAATAAAAATAAGTATTAATTATTTCCAAGGAGGAAACAAAAATGGCAGAAAAAGAAGTAAAAAAATCAAAGCCTGTATCAACAGGCCCAAAACAAAAATTTGAACGTACAAAACCGCACGTTAATGTTGGAACAATTGGTCACGTTGACCATGGAAAAACAACATTAACTGCTGCAATTACTAGTTATTGTTCAAAACATGAAGCAGATGGATATAAAGGTATGTTTAAGGACTATGCTTCTATCGATGCTGCTCCAGAAGAAAAAGCACGTGGTATTACTATTAATACAGCTCACGTTGAATATGAAACACCAACTCGTCACTATGCACACGTTGATTGTCCAGGTCATGCTGACTACATTAAAAATATGATTACAGGTGCAGCTCAAATGGATGGTTCGATGTTAGTTGTTTCTGCAACTGATGGTCCAATGCCACAAACACGTGAACACATTCTATTGGCACGTCAAGTTGGAGTTAAAAAAATTGTTGTATTCTTAAATAAGTGTGATATGGAAAGTGTAGACGATGACGTATTAGAACTTGTTGAAATGGAAATTCGTGAATTACTAACTAAGTATGAATTTGAAGGTGATGATACACCAATTATTCGTGGTTCTGCAAGAGGAGCATTAGATGGTAAAAAAGAATGAGAAGAAAAAATTAAAGAATTATTAACAGCAATGGATGAATGAATTCCAACACCAAAAAGAGAAGTTGATAAACCAGTATTATTAGCTGTTGAAGATGTTTTCACTATTACTGGACGTGGAACAGTAGCTACTGGAAGAATTGAACGCGGAACTTTAAAAGTTAATGATGAAATTGATATTATTGGTATTAACAAAGGTCTTAAAAAAGTTGTTGTTACTGGTATTGAAATGTTCAGAAAATTATTAGATGAAGCACAAGCTGGTGATAACGTTGGAGTATTATTACGTGGAGTTAAACGTGAAGATATTCAACGTGGACAAGTTATTGCTAAACCAGGATCAGTTACTCCACATACTAAATTTAAAGGTGAAGTTTATATTCTAACTAAAGAAGAAGGTGGACGTCATACTTCATTTAATCCAGGATATCGACCACAATTTTATTTCCGTACAACTGATGTTACAGGAAGTATGGGAGACTTTATTAATAAAGGTGAAAAATCAGAATTAATTATGCCAGGTGATAACGTTACTATTACTGTTGAATTAATTCACCCAGTTGCCCTTGAGAAAGGTACTCAATTCTCAATCCGTGAAGGTGGAAGAACTGTTGGTGCTGGACAAGTTACTGAAGTTATTAAATAATCACATTAAATTAAAAATCTTTATTCTCTTTTGAGAATAAAGATTTTTAATTAAAAATATTTTAGTAGTAAAATTAATTTATAGAAAAGAGATGACAAATCAATGGCTTATGTTAAAGAACTGGAAAGTCTAATTTTAAATCGTAAATCAATTCGTAATTATGATCCTAGTAAAATTATTAGTGATAGTAAAATTAACGATATTCTTAACTATGTGCGTCATACCCCATCTTCATATGGTTTAGAACCATGAAAAATTTTAGTTATTAGTAATTCTAAAATTAAAGCACAATTGCAACCAATCATAAATAATCAACAACAAGTTAGTACTTGTTCACATTTATTTATTTTATTAAGTTATAGTGGTGAAAATTTCAATACTAGTAATCAATGATTTGTTGATACTGTTATGAAAAGACGTAATTTAACAAAACCACAATACGAAATTTATAAATCAACATTTAATAATTTCTTTGATCATGACAAAAAAACACAAATAAATCATTGGGCACAATGTCAAACTTTTATTTTATTACAAAATCTTTTATTATTATTAACTGCTCATGAAATTGATAATGTTGTATTAGGTGGTTTTAATGAACAACAATTATTAACTTACTTAGAATCAAATAAGATTATTGAACCTAATAAGTATCATGTTACAATTTTAGTGTCTGCTGGTTATGGTTATCCATCAAAAACTAAAATTATTAAAAACGAAGTTAGTGAAATCAGTACGCTTATCAAATAAATGTATTAGAAAAGGTATTGCAATGGAAAAATTAAAAATAAATAACTTAGATATTGAATTAAATATTAATGTTATTGGTAAATTTTTAGATAAGATTGAATATCCAATTCTTATTTTTGATTTTGAGACTTTTCGTAATTTATTACATAAAAAAAAGAACAATTCGTATGCTCATGATTTTGAAAAAATTTTTTCAATTGCATTATTAATTATTAATAAAAAAGAAGATTTAAGTGTTAGTAATTTACAAAATAAAAAGTTACATTTGTTCGTTAAAACTGTTATTCCACAACCAAATATTTTAAATGAAGATTTAAAACTTGTTAAACATCAGCAACAGTTTTTTAAATTTTTAACTAATAAGTTATTAAAATATAACATTAAATCTTTGATTTTACTTGGTGCTAGAACTGAGATATTAATGCTAAAAAACTATTTGAGTTATCATAATGATGAAAGTAAATTTAAAAATAAAGTTAGTTATTTTTTTCAAAAACATAAAATTTTTGATTTATATGACATTTGAAATAATGATCAAGTTTTAAATTTACCTTTATATAAAAAAGGTTTACATCTTGATGTTGGTGCTACTAAAAAAACTTCAATACTAATTAAAAATAATAATGATTATTGTAAAATATTAAAAGAACAATTTTCATTAACAAATAATAATATTGGAAGAATTATTGATCAATATTTTTTTAATAATATTTGTTTATTACCTAGTTTTACTACGCAAGTAGCAAATCATAATCAAAATGATGTTCTAATTGGCGCTGCAATCTTATCATTATTTTATACTTTTTGTGATAAATATTAAGAAAAATAAAAAATATTAATTATTTAAATTAATATTTTTTATTACATTTTATTTTTTTAGTTCAAATTTTTTGGTGTTTGTGAATTATATATTGTTGTATTTGTTGATAAAGGCATTAAATTATTAATTTCATTAACATTCAATCTTGTTTCACTATTTGAACTTACATCTTGAGTTTCTAAATTATCATCATTATTTGTTAATTTAAGTAAATTTTGAAATTGTTCTTCAAGTTCTGTTTTAGATTGACTAATTAAATAAGTATTTTCAAACACTGATTTTTTGCAAGGATATCAATATCCATCTTCATCTCAAATTAAAACATCTTCTTTAGTATATTGTACTTCTTTTTTAGTACCATTTGGACCCCAAGGTAGTGATAATTCTCCACTTTTATTATCTTTATTAAGATTAACTATTTTTATTTTAGAATCGGGATTTGCTCAAGGTTCCCCCTTACTTATATTATTAATAACTGGAATATAAGTAGTTTTAATTTTTTTTTGGTTAACAACTCAATGTTCACCAATAACTGCTGTAATAATATAATCACCGCGATGACAAGTTACTGTTACTTTTTCTAGTGTTTCAATTTCTAATGGATTATTATCTTGATGTAATTGAAATTCATATTTTACAGTAGGGTTTTTAATACAAAATGTAACATTTGAATTTTCTGTATTTTCTTTAAATAACATATTTTCTCCTTCATTTTTTTGTTTTTTTGAATAAAGACTTTATTTTAAAAATAAACATATAGTAAATTTTAAATTTCAATATTTATCTTTATTTTTTTAAAATAATTTAATAAAATTAAAAAAACTAATATAGATAAAAATATCTATATTAGTAATGAACATTTAATGAACATTTAATAAATTATTATTAATAATATCATTTTTTTATCTTTTTTAAAAATATTTTTGTAATTAAATTATTATATATAATTTGGGAGCGTATCGATGTTGTCAATAATATTCAAATTTGTCTTAAAATTATAAAGTTAGACGAGAATAATTTTGACTTCAATATGCAATTCTATGTTAATCTTAACACTTGAAAAATATTAGTCAACAATAATACTTACTTTTATAAATCAAAAATTCTTATTAAAGCATCTTTAATAAGTTTTGTTTTTATTTTTAGTTTTTTTGAATTTAAGTTTTAACTTATAATAACTGGATGGCTGTATTTATTTGATAGCATTTAAAATTAACCATTTTTGTATACATATCAATGTTATAAGTTCTATCACCAATCATATGCTTTAAAATTTGTTTAATATTAGTTTCAGTAAAACAACCAATATTTTCAACTAATGCTTGGTTTAATACACCATCTTTGGCATTAATAAAATAACCAACTTTTAATTTTTTATATTTTAAAGTTAATGATTGTAAAAAATCAATTAATTCATAATATTCACCTTTTTCAAATAAATTTATTGCATTTTGATAGTGTAATTTAGCAATTTGATTTTTTCTTCTTCCAGCCATTATACCAAGAAATAAAACATGAAAAGCATGAAATTTATCTAAAATAAATTTTGCATTTAAAATTGTAGCAGTTTTTCTAATTCATTTTGCACTATCTCCACAAACTATTAAATTTGCTTGGTCAAAATTTTCAAAAAATAAATTACCATATTTTTCAATTAATTTTGCAGTTTTTTCAGCACCAATTTCTGTTTTTGATACTCTTATTTGACATGCAGCTCTTTTATTAATTAATTTTCCATTTTTCTTTTTACCAGTACAAAATACTATTAATCTCATAGAACATTTTTTACAATTTTTAGTATTGTGTTTTTCATTAAATTTAAATTTTCTATGTCCATCATCAATATTTATATATAATGTTTGATTTGGTTGTAATACAATTTTAGGAATATTAACTTTTGGTAATTCAAATTTTTGATATGTTCTACAAACTGTACTATTACTTATTAAATCTTCAATAAAAGTATCACAAACATCACGATACTTTTTATCATCAGCAAAATATTTTAAAATTTGTTTAATAACATTTGGTGCAAGTTTACTATATTTTTTAACACCAAGATAATTATCTAACAATGAAACAAATTCCTTTTTTTGTGTTTTTGGGTTATAATGTGTACAAATACGTCGTTTATAAGTTAATAAACCTTTTTTTGCTTTTAATTTTCTTTTTCTAAATCTATATGATTTATATTCAAATTTATCACATATACTTCATAAATAATCATCTATTTTTGCAAATAATTCTTCTGTTTGTTTTAAACTTAATTCATCTTGATTAAAATCGTGTTTGTCTCAATCAAAATGATTAGGAAATGGTAATTTTATCATTTTTAATTTTCCTTTCTTTTAAATAATTTAATTTTAACTTATATATGTTAATAAGGAGTAAATATGGCTTTTATCACTAGTTATGCACAATTAAATAAAAAATATAATCTTAATTTTAGTGATAATAATTATGGTTTTAGTTGAGATATTTTTAAACAATTTGTTGGTGATGAATGAGCAGAATTTTTTACTACCAATTGTTTTTATCGTTTTGTACCAACTGCACGTGGAACAAGAAAAACTTGAAACTGTTTAGCATTTGATTTATTTATATGTTGTAATTTTAGAGATAGTAGTGTTCAAGAAGTAAGAAGATATGAAAATACTCATAGTGAAACTACAATTGGTGCTTTAATGAATGTTTGTCAAGTTTTATTAGATACATATAATATTAATTTATTACCTAATAATCCACATGGCATTAAATGAAAAATTACTAAGGATGGGGGATGTATTATCTTTCCAAGTAATCAACAAATTGATTTTATTGGTTATGCTAATGGTAATAAGATTTTTGGAAAAGAAGCAGGTGGTTCAAGTTTTTTAGGTTCAAGAACAGATGAAATTATTATGGCAGAAGAAAAAGAAACATTAACTGAAAAGCAATTAACATATCGATATGAACGTTTACAAAACTCTATGTTTAGAAGTAATCGTATTAAAGTATCAAATGAACCTATTAAAAAGTGAAGTTGAACATTTATTGATAAAAATATATATAGTACTACTTTTGGACAAAAGATTACTCGTTATTTTTATAAAAGTTTTTTCATTACTTTTACATGTAATCCATATGATAAATACCATCCATTTTATTTAAAGTATTGCACGCCATTTTTACCATTAAATGATAAAATTATGGAAAATCTTAAAAAAGTTGGTAAAGTTTATTATGAAAATAAAGAAATGTTTAGTGGTTTAGGTTTATTTATATTAAGATTTACTATTCAACCATTTTGAAATAAATTACCAGACATTCAAAAAAGAACATTATTAGAAATGAAAAAAAGTAATCCCGATGAATTTAATACTGTTTTTTATGGTTTTGAATTTTTAGATAGTGATGCAACAATTTTTCCATTTCAAAAAACTGTAAAATATTGACAATTATACGATTTAAAACAATTTTATAATCAAGAAAAAGAAATGTATAAATTTGATTTTTATAGTGTTGGTATTGATTGAGCTACGGGACCAAAAGACCATACTGTATTTATGGTAGTTGGTTTTAAAGAATATAATAATACTGGTTATTATGATGCTTATATTATTTGTGAATTAGTAGTTACACCAAATGACTTTATAAATGAAAATGAAAAAATTAATGCTTATGTAAATGAAATTTTAGGATTAATGGATAATTTTGAAAATTTTGAACAAGCAATTTATTTTTATGATGATAAAGCAAGAACAGCAATGGATTGATTAAATCAAAAATTAATAGATGAACATAATACTATTTTAATAACACAAACTGCTATTAAACATGCTTCAAATTTAAATCAAGAAGCTGGATTAACTAATAGAGTAGTTTGAATGAGAAATATTATGAGTTATGGAAATTTTTATGCAAATAAAGATGATTTACCAAAAACAACTCAATGTTTAGAAGAATTACGTTATGATGAAACAAAAACTAATATTCCTGACAAAAATATGTATCAAGACCCTTATGATGCTTTGTTTTATGCACTATATCCATACAAAAATGTAATTAGGGGTAAAAATAATGCTACTGTGAAAAAAAGCATCTTCACATTTGCAATATAACAAACAAGTATAATACAATTAATAGTATAGGTATCATAAAATAAACGCCTTTAATTTATGCGTTATTTTGCATTTAAAAGCATACTTGTAAAAATAATCAAAAATAGTACAATTTATAAGTAAAATCAAGGAAAAAAGGAGAAATTTATTATGAAAACATGAATAAAAACAAATTTAAATAAAATAACATTAGCATTAGCATTAACTGGTGCTACAACTGGAACAATAGGATTAATCATGGGGGGGATGCTTACCCATAATATGGAAAATTCATTTTTAAAACCAAATGGTGAAAGAGTATATGGTGATACAACTATTTGATGAAATAAATGATATAGCCCTGATAAAACTAGATTGTATTTTTCTAAAATTAAACATCATGATGAAGATGTGAAATGGGATGGTACTTATACAGATAATTATTTTGAATAATTATATTTCTAAATTTATATAAGAAATATTCTCATTGTATTTATCAAATAGAGGCTTTTTAGTAATCTGTGTTTCTTTGTTTTACAAAGTACTAGTTCAGATTAATTCTGTCTTCAAATTTTATCATAAAATGAGCAATTGCTGTATTTCAATTTTGAATAGGCAATGTTCATTTTTTTGTGATATTTTCAATTGCTAAGTAAAAAATTTTAAAAACTGCCATATCATTAGGAAAAACTTTTTTATTTCTAATAACTTTTCGTAATTGGATATTAACAGATTCAATAGCATTTGTAGTATAAATTACCCTTTTAATTTCTGCTGGATAACTAATAAAAACCATTAAATTTTCTCAATTTTTATATCAAGATTTAGCAATTTGTGGATATTGTTTATTTCATTTACTTTCAAATTATTCTAAAGCTTGCATTGCTTGTTCTTCACTACATGCTGTATAAATTGGCTTTAAATCGATAACTAGAGACTTTCGATGTTTGTATGAAACATATTTTAAGCTATTTCTAATTTGATGAACTATGCATAATTGATGTTCAGTTTTAGGATAAACTGATTGTATTGCCTCTGACATGCCTGTTAAATTATCACTACAAGCAATAAGAATATCATTTAAGCCTCGATTTTTCATTTCTGTAAAATTATTTAATCAGAATTTAGCACCTTCATTTTCACTAATTCATAAACCTAAAACATCTTTTTTACCTTCTAAATCAACTCCTAAAGCTATATAAACTGATTTGTTAATAATACGTTTATCCTGACGTACTTTAACTACGATACAATCAAAATAAATGATTGGATAAACACTATCTAATGGACGATTTTGCCATGCTTTGACATCATCAATGACATCATCAGTAATTTGACTAATTACGCTTTCGCTAATATCTGCGCCATGATATAACTCTTGCAACTGCATTCTAATATCTGATAAAGTCATACCTTTTGCATATAGTGAAAGAACTTGTTGATCAAAACCATCAAATCTTCTCTGTCTTTTTGTGATTATTACTGGTTCAAAATTACTATTGCGATCTCTTGGTACATCAATTTCAATTTTACCTTGTTGAGTTATTAATTTTTTTGATGTTGTACCATTACGAACATTGTCATTATTACTGCGTTGATTTCTTTCGTGTCCTAAATAATTTTGCATCTCAGAATTCAACATTTTTTCTACCAATCGTTTAGTTAATTCTTTATATAAGCCTCCCTCTTTAAAAACTGTTGTTAAATCCTCAGTATTTTCTAATAATAAATCTACTGCTTTTGATATTGGATCATTGTTATTAAGATTATCTTTTTTAGCCATCTGTAACTCACTCTTTCTAGATATATAAATTATATTTACTAGAATTAATTAAACATAGTTATTTTTGTAAGTCACACAGATTACTAAACATTCCCATCAAATAAAGTAATATTAGTTAAATTAATTTCTTGTTTATCAGTTATTAAAACTAAATTATAATTTTCAGCACCAAATATACCACTAATTTCAATCCGATTTAAATTATTAATCGGATTTTCAATTTGTAATTCAAATTCACTACTATTATCAATTTGTGATATTTCTTTATAAAATTGTAATTTAGAAAATAATTGAGATTTATTTGAACCATATAAATTTAAAGCGTTTTCAATTTTGTTTTTTTCAATAATTGTTCTTGTAAAATACTTTCCATATTCGCCATTTGCTAATGTTCAATCTGCTGGAATTAATGAAGGTATGTTATTGCTTTCCAATTCATTGGTTATAGATAATCAGTTAAATTGGTTATCATCTAACTTAAATAATTCATTTTGACTAATATCATTATTTTTCAGTTTAATATTATTTATATCTGTAAAATCAAAATACTCAGATTTTAATATAACTTTGGTATCTTTAAATCTTCAAATATCTTTACCAGTAGGTTTTATTGGACTTGATTTTAATTCAAAATAATAAGGTAATAATATTTTATTATCATCATTTAAACCTTTATTAATTGACATAATTGAATAAATATTATTTGATAACATAATTACTAGTTTCTTAAAAATATGAACTTGTGATAAATTTATATAATTTCGATAATCCAATTTTCATTGTTTAAATAAGTTAGTTATTACTTCTTCGGGTTTTTGTCCTTCAAATTTTGCTCTTAACTTTGCAATTTCATTGTCTGGAACACCTTTATCATCATATGTAGCACCTTCAAAATTTCTATTGTAGTTATATGTATAACTTAGCATATCTAATAATAGTTGTTGTAAACTATCATTAGTTGGTGCATCTTTTATTTCAATTTCAATATCATCAAATCTATTATTAGTTGCAACATATTGATAAAATTTACTTTCACCTACAAAATCTCAAACTTCTTTATCTTTTAATTCTTTTTGACTTTTTAGTGGTCATTTACCACCTAAAACATTACTAAATTCATATCCTAATCAAGCATGTGTAACTCTTGCATTTTTAATAACTTCTCTTCTTGTTTCAGTTCCAGTACTAATTTTAATCAAATCTAAAACTGATTTTTCTTGTCCAATAAATTGTTTTGCTAAATTTCAAGGTAATATTTGTTCACTAAATCATTGTTGTAATATTCTAACTTTTGGTTGGGTTTCAATAGGCATTGATAATAGCGGAAATGCTATCTTATCTTTAACAAATAACTTTGGGTATACTTCCATATTGTCAACTTCACCAAGTACCTTTATATTGCCAAAAATCATGCTTCTAGGAGCTTTAATTTTTAAACCGATAACTTTTGTATCTTTATCTAATGGTTTTTGTAATTTAATAATGATTGGATAACCATCTCTTGTTTTAAAATCTTTAATTTTAATAATAGTTATACTTTTAGTACTTCTTGTTTTTGGATTTTGATAAGGTTGTGAATAATTATTAATAATATATAAATTATCAATATTATTTTCAGTTAATGGTTCATTAATAGATACTGCATATAACTTAAATTGATTTAATAAATTTATTTCTTGAAAAGTTAAATTTTTAATATCAGTCATACTATATTCAATAGTATTATCATTAATATTAGTACTTGCTCTTTGATTTAATTGCATAGTAAAGTCTGATGTTTCAACAGCAGTAGTTTTTAATACTTTATCAATATCAATAAAACCTATTTTAATAGTATTTGCTGAAAATTTTAAACTATTATTTTCATTATTTTTAAATAAACGTTCAATTTCATAAATATAAATTGTTCTTTTTTTAAATTCATCGTATGCTCTATTAATATCTGGGTCACTAGTAGCTCTCATCATATTAGTAAAGTCATAAGGAATATTATCAATTAAGTAATCATTTTCTACTTCTGCTTGATTAAGTTTAGTTTGCTTCTGTTTCTGTGGAAACTTCGTTTGTGGTTTGTTGTTGTTGTTTTCCATTGTTTTCTCCTATTAATTGGTTATTTTCGGGATTAAATAATTTTAGTTTAACTGTTAAATTATTAATTTCTTGTTCATCATTAATATTAAATGTTTTACTATTTAATAAATCTTTATCAATTCTCACTAATATTTGAATAAATTTAAGAATATCAATATTAAATTGTCATAATTTTTGTTCAATATAATTAATAGTTGAAATATTTACTGCTGTACTTTCGGGAACTGATTGTTGTGCAGATTTCTTTTGACTTGGTATATGAATACCACAACGTTTAAATATTTCATTAACATTTCAATCGTATATATCAGTTAAATTTTTACCTTTAAAATTACTATTTGTCATATTGATATTTTCATTTTGTTCATTATTATCTCCGCCACTTTTAAATATGTAGTTTTTAGTAACCAAAGTTCTTACTGCTTCTTCTAATGCTGATTGAACATTACCATAAGTTTGACTAAATATAAATTTAGGTGAATTTAAAATGGTATCTAAAACAATTTGTTCATAAATAACATCTAATGCTTTAATTTTATCCATTACTTTATCACAATCTGCTAATTCATTTGCTTTATTTCGCATAATTGCTATTGGTATATAATTAATATTTAGTGTTTGTTCTTGTAATAGATTAGGATTATTAATAAATGAGTTAAAATCTAATGGAAATTGGTTTTTACATTGCCTATTCAAAATTGAAATACAGCAATTGCTCATTTTATGATAAAATTTGAAGACAGAATTAATCTGAACTAGTACTTTGTAAAACAAAGAAACACAGATTACTAAAAAGCCTCTTTCAATTTTTTCTATAAAATTCTTGTTGAATTAAATATTGTTTAATAGTTTCATTATTAATTTCTAATGGAGCATTATATAAATTAGCATTATTTTCTGCTACAAAATCAGTAAAATAAGTTTCATGATTAAAATCATTAAAACCAAAATAATTTAAAATTGAAGCATGTGTACTTTTATTTTTATTAGTTAAAAATTTTACTTTTTCATTTTGATTATCACTAATATTACTTTTTTCTTTTCTTTTAAATAGACTTAACATAATATTCACCACCTTTTTTTAAAATATTTGATTAATTTTTAATACAATTTTTACTATAATAAATATAATTAAACCAGCAACAGCAGAAGATAATAATACTCCAATTAAACCTAAAATAATTTTTATAATTTTAAAAAACATAATATTATTCCTGTAATTCTTCTAATTTTCATACATTACCTTTTAAATTACCTTTTCCTGTATAAATAGTAATCAATTTAGCATGTTGAACTGATAAAATTACTATATTAGCACTATCATTAAAGGTTTGTATTTGTACACCAGCAATTTTTTTATCAGTTATAATAAATTCTTGAATAGTATAAACTGGATTATACATACTTCAAGAATAATAAACTCTATAATGTTTATTCTCTTTAAAATCATAAGTAATTTGTCAATTATCTCATTTATTTTTTTCTCTTGTTCCTACTTCTTTTCATTTTGGAATACTTGGAATTGGATTATTTTTTAATTCAATATCTCAACAATTTTCTTCAATTTCATTTGTTTCTAAATTATTAGAAATAATTTTTATTGGTTTATTCATATTAATTTTATTTGGTGAAATAATATTTAATGTATTACTAGTAATTTTATAAATATTTTCATTATTTTCTTCTAATTCTTCTAATTTTCATAAATTACCGTTTCTTGTATTTCCAGCTAATCAAGTAAATATTGGAGTATTTGTTCCATTAGAAATTAAATAAGGTTGAGAATGATTTATTTCAAATGTTAATTCAGTATTACTTCCTTTTGAATAAATAAATTCTTCATAAATATAAATATCAGATAATATTAATGTTTGTCTTCTAATACCATAATTAAATCATATACGATATCTTTTATTTTCTTTACAATCATATGTAATAGTTTGATTAACTCCATTTATAACACTTGTAGCAACTATTAATCACTTTTCTTTATCTTGCTTTTTATCTAATAAATTATCAACATATTGTTTTGTAGTTGCATCTTTTTCTTGTTCTGGTTCACCTATATCAACAATTCTAGTATTATTTGAAGTAATAATTCTTTTTTCTTTAGGTTGAATAATATTTGGACTATTAGGGTCTACTTCTCATAATGATTCACTACTACCACCAGTAGTACTAATAGTATTAGTTTCTTTATCAATAGTAATATTTTCACCAGCAATTAATTTATTTTGTTTTTTATCTAATAAATTATTAGTTTCTATTTTTGTATAATAATCACGTTCAGTACTTTCTTCTGCTATAAATTCAGTTGGCGTATCTATTCCTTGATATTGATATATTTCTTTTATATCACCAATTAAATTAATTTTTCCACGTTCAGGATAAGAATTACCACCACCACTAAATTCTTTCTTTTTATTGTTATAGTAAATCGTTCCGGTATTTAAAATTCTTTTATTTTGGATTTGTTCACTATACGTCATGGAATCAACATTTAACAATTCAAATTCATTAAAAACATTATTTAAATAAATTTTAATTACTTTATAAAATTTCATAAAGTTATTTTCTGTTGAATATTGATAACTGATTTTAATAAAATATCATTTAAATGTTTCTATATTATTATTTTCAACTTTCTTTCATAAAGGACTAGTTTCAATATTAAATCAATTATTTTTGATATCATCAATGTTTTCATTTGTTTTAGTTAATTCACTATTTAATTTGGTAATTTCATTTTCATTTGTAGTAATTCGTTTTTGCTGTTTAGCAGAAAAATCACAAGTTGGTGCATGTGTATAATCACCAATTTGTGGATTATTTTGTAATGCTTCTGGTGGTAATGTTCCAATTTCATCTGGTCAATCTAAAATCATTGTTTCAGTTTCTTTATCATAATCAGTTGCAACATAACCTTTATTAATAAATTTACTAACAGGACCTCTATATATTTCATTTTCATTATCATCAACTAAATCATCATATAATTTAATTTGTTTTAATAATGTAAATTCTTTTTGTTCTTTTATTAATTCATCAACTTGATTTCTAGTATAAAATGCTTTTAAGTCAATTTTTTCAACATCTATTTCATCATTATTATAACTTGAAAATATTTGTTTTAATTCTGTTAATCTTGCTCATATTTTCATTCTACTAGGTGCTAAATCTCAAACATTAATTGTAGGAGTACTATTTGCACTAAATTGATTACCATTATTAAATTGAATAGTAGCATCAACATTAAATTCAATTGGTGTACGATTAAATACTCAATGTTCAACCATAACATAAACCATATCTCTTAATGTTTCTTTAATTAATTCATCTTTAAAACTATCAAAAGGAAATTTAGATAAAATAAAATCAAGATAAGCATTAATATCATTTTGAGCACGAATAGCAAAAGTTTTAAATCAATCATTAACAATTGGTCATGTTTGTATATATTGCTGTGGCGTTTCTGTAATTTTTCCAGTTAATGGATATCAGTTATTATAATTTTCAAGACTGACATCAGTTCAAAGTTTATTAATCATAATTTATCATTCCTTAAAAAATGCTTGTTTATAATGATGAGTATGTTTTTTTGTTTTTTTATGTGTTATATGCTCAATTTCTTTTTGTATTTTATTTTTACCTTTTTTTAATTTTTTCTTACTTTTTGTTACAACTTGACTATATGCAAACTTTTCTAAATGATGTAATAATCCTGTACCAAATAAAGTATTAACTGAAAACTTTAAACCAACATTTTTAAATGATTTGTTAATATTTTCAATAGGATTATTAATAACATTTACTACTTTATGATAAGTTCTTATTATTCTAAATATTTCTCTATATACTTTAAAACTATCTCTAATTACTTGTTGTAAAACTGGTGGAGCAAATGCTATTGCTTTTAATCATTTATTACGATTAACACCATAACCAATGTATCAACCACTATATCAACGATATCAGTGAAATGGATGTACTTGAGTAACAAAAGTTTCTGCTTTAAGAATACTATCAACAACTGTAATTGGTTTATATTTAGGATTGCGATGATAAATAGTAATTGCACATTTATCTAATGATAAAGGTTGAATTTTACAACCCATAAATACTGGTGAATTTAATGGAATTAATTGTGCATGTTTAATTGCTTTTTTCTCTGCACTAGTAAATAAATCTGTTGCTTTTTCTTTTAATTTATTAATTTTTTCAAATGCTTGTTTTTCAAATTTTTCAAATTTTTCTTGTAATTTATATATACTTTCTCGTAATTTTTCAAAATATGGAGTATCTTTTCAAAATTTATTTAAACCTTTTTTTAAATAAAATCTAATATCAAAATATTTAAAACTTTGATTTGCTTTTAAAACAAGTTGATGAAGGGCGCATTGCAAACTTGGATACGATTTAATAAAAATACAAATGAGAGATAAAACTCTCATTTTTTAATTGTTAAATAAAAAAACTTTAAAACTCTCGTAGATAGTCTAATTATGAGTACTAAATGTAAATACTACTACATGAGTATAAAAGAGTAATTTATTTATTTTTATTGAATTGTTATTGTATGAAATTGAAATTAAATTTGTATAGAAATGCAATAACCATAAACCCTGTTCTTTAATTATTTTTAAATTATTACATATAAAGGGGGTTATATATTACATACATACGTTATCAATAATATCATAACATAAATAAATTAATTATTAAATATAATTTTTATTTACGTATATGTGCTTCACTCATCAAGAGTGAAAGCACAATATATTACGTATACGTATTAATAAAAATATATATAAGCCTTTTATCACTGTAGGTGATAAGGCTTATACGTAAAAATACTTATTAGAAAGGAATATTATATGCCAAATATTAGTTTAGATTTAAAAACTAAAATACAAGAAACAAATAATGGAATATTATTAGAAATTGGTGAATATGAAACATGATTTCCTAAACAATTTACTAATATTAATGAAAAAAATAAAAAAATAATAATAAAAATAATAGAAGATTTTAATTATCAATTAGGTAAAAAATCAATTACAAAAGATATTGAAAGTATTAAAGGTAGTGATATTTTAAAATATATAAAAAATATTTCAGATATTACTACAAATGAAAATGAATTAATATCTTGTGAATTTTATGAACAATATAATGGTTATTATATTTTTAAAAATGATAAAAATCAAGAATGTTTTAAATATAACATTACATGAGAAAAAGATATGAAAAGTTTTAAAATAAATAATCCATATAATGATAATGATTTAGCAATAAATTATATTGTTACACCAATGAAAGATATAAATACTCATAATGAAAAAATATTTTATTTAAAGTATTAAAGGAAATTAATATGTTATTAAATGTTGAAAAAATAGAATTAATTAAAAATTTATGTAATGAAAAATTACTTAAAAATAAAAAATATATTGAAATACAAGAAATATTAAAAATTATAGAAAGAGAGTAAAAATGGAAGAAATAGATAATTTAGAAATACAAGAAGATAATAAAGAATTACAAAATAAATTATTAAAAGAACAAATTGAATTAATTGAAGAACAAAAAGAATTTTATAAAAAATCATGAAAAAGTAGAATTGTATTTTTAACAATTTGAATAATTATTATGATTTTAACATTAATAATTATTGCTTCTAAATATTCTTAATTAAAGGAGTTAATATAAATGATTAATTTAAAAGAAGATAAAAGAATATATTTAAAATATGAAGAAATTGAAAAAATATTTGGTTCATGTGATATTTGTCATAAAAATTCATCATTTGCAAATAGAACTTGTAATAAATGTTTTTATAAATTAATAGGTGAAAAAAATGAAATGTAATATTCATAATGAAAAATATATTTGAATTAGTGAAATAGATAATAGTTATTATTGTAATAAATGTATAGATTACATGATTGAAGAAGATATGTATTTAACAAGTGATAATTGAGATTACTTAGAAGAATATTATATTAATGAATTACAATTAGAAAATTTTAAAGGAGTGTAAAAATAATGAATAGATTAGAATTAGAAAATGCAAGAAAATTAATAGAAAAATTTGAAGAATTACAAGAAGAATTTAATAGTAAATATGAAAATAGTTTAGACGTTAGAATTGATGATGATTATGAATTAAACATTAGTAATGATTATTTTAATTATGAAAATGTAAATAAATTAGAACAAGCAATTATTGATTATAAAAGAATTATTAAAGGTTAAAGGAGAAAAATATAAATGGTAGCAGCAGCACTTAAAAAACATGAAGATAAATTATTAATTAAAAATTTAAAAATTCGTCTTACTAAAAATGACCATTATGAATTAAAAACATATTGTTATGAAAGAAATATAACTATGAATGATTTTGTAAGGGATTTAATAAAAAATGCAATTAAACAATCAAAAAAATAATTTAATTTTTAAAAAAGAAACACATCAATATTTTATAAATAAAAAAGAATTAATATCAGTAAGTAAAATACTTGATTATTATTTAGGTAATTCATATTGTAAATGTAATAAATGTAAACATTGTTTTAATATTCATAATGCAAGAATTCGTGGTAATTTTGTTCATAAAGTAGCAGAATTATATTTTAAAAATATAAATATTAAAAATATAACTAATCAAATTAAAAATTATATTAAAGATTTATTTTCACAAAATTATTTAAATTATTGTTATACATTATTAGATTATTTACCTACTAAATTTATTAATACTAATGAATATATTAGTGAAAAAATGTTTAATGCAGATATAGTTGCTGGAACACCAGATTTAATTTATAAAGAAAATAATTTAAATATAATAGTAGATTTTAAAACTTATAAAGTTTTTACTAAAGAATTATTAGAAAAATCAAAATTACAAATAATAGCATATTATTGATTATTAAAAAATAATAATTATGAATTATCAAATACTCATTTTATATGTTGAGTTAAAGAAAATGAAATTGAATTAATAAAAGTTGAAATAACAAATGAATTATTAATTGAATGAGAAAAAGCAATTTGAACATGAAAGGAATTAAAATAAAATGGCAAATGAATTATTAGTGAAAAATATTAATAATGGTAATGTAGAAAAATTTATTAGACAAAAAGGTATTGTTAATAATTTAGAAATACAAAAATTTAAAAGTAATGTATTAGCAATTTCAAATCAATATGGTTTAGATAAAGCATATCCAGATACTATTATTAATAGTTGTTATCAAGCAGTATTATTGAATTTACCATTAGAAAAGAATTTTGGTTATTGTTATATTGTACCTTATTGAGATAGTAATACTAAAGTAAATAATGCTCAATTTCAAATGGGATATAAAGGTTATATTCAATTAGCATTACGTAGTCAACAATATAAAGAAATTAATGTTAGTGATGTTAGATTAACAGAAATTAAAAAAGTAGATAGACTAAAGGGAATTGAATTTAATTGAATACAAGAGGATTTAGAAAGATTAAAACAACCAATTATTGGTTATGTAGCATATTTTCAATTAGTAAATGGTTTTGAAAAAACTTTATATATGTCAAAAGAACAAATTGAAAAACATTTTTTAAAATATTCAAAAACTTATGCAAAAAATAAAGAATTTATTGTTAGTGATTTTGATAGTATGGCATTAAAAACTGTACTTACTCAATTATTAAGAAAATGGGGAATTATGAGTACTGAAATGCAAATTGCATATGAAAGTGACCAAGCAATTATTACTGAAAATGAAAAAATATATATTGATAATCCAAATACTAATAATGTAATTGAAAATAATACGAATTTTCAACAATTAGAAGAAAATATTGAAAAATTGGATAAAGTGGTATTTAAAAATGACTAATTATTTACTTTCAATTGACCCAAGTATAAAAAATACAGGATTTACTTTATGAGAAAAAAGATGTCATGTAATAGATTGCGAAAATAATAATTGTATTGAAATAAAACTATGAATTCCGATATGAATTAAAAGTTTTAATTTTAAAAAACAATATGATTTTCATAAAGAAATAAAATGACAAATTCATGATTTAATTGAAATTACAAGAAAAATTAGTAGATTTAATTTTGTTATTGAACGTGGGACTTTTCATAGTAAAAATGGTATTGGTTATGAAACACAAGAACATTTACGTGGTTTTATTGCTGGACAATTTAATAAATTAATAACAAAAGATATGTTAATAAGTCCAAAAGAATGACAAAATTGATATTTAAAAAAATATTTTAATGAATTAGAAAATAAAAAAATGTGAAATGATAAAGAAATATCTTTTAGTTTTGCATTGAGATTAATAGCAGAAAATAATTGAAATATAACAATATCAAATCATGATGAAGCAGATAGTTTATTAATTGGTTGATATTATTTAAATAAGGAGAATAAATAATGTTAGAATTATTATCTTTAATAGAAGATTATAAAGACTGTAATTTTTATAATAATTATTTAATTTATAAAATAATGAATTTTATTATAAGAAAGGAAAATAAATAATGAGTAAAGAGAATTTAAAACCATGTAAACATTATATATATTATAAAGTACAAAATTATTATTTTGGAGAATGTGATATGTGTGATGAAGAAAAGGAGAATAAATAATGAAAAAAGAAGAATACTGAAAAAACCCATTTAATTTCGAAAGATTTATAGAAAAAGAAAACAAGAAGAACACAAAATGCAATGAAAAGAAAAAATAAAAATTATATTCGTAAAAGTGAATATGGTTGTTGATATTGTGATTGAAAATTAAGATTAAAAGTATATAAAAATAAAAAACAAAAATTAAAAGAAAAGGAGTAAATAATGAATTTATGAGACTTTTTAAAATATAGTGATAAATATAATGTTTTTAAAATATATACAAAAAATACAGAAATATATTTTTCATGAAATGGCGGAAGTAGTGAATTAGATGATGACCGTACTTTATTAGGTTATGAATTAGCTGATTGAAAAGTTTTATCATATAAACAATATCCAAATGAAATTAAAGTATTTATTGAATTAGATAATCAAGAAATGTGTACATATAATCATTTTCCAAAAACAAAAGAAGAAAGATTAAATTATAATAAGGAGTAAATAATGGTTTGATGAGAAATATTAACTATAGTATCAGTAATATTGTTTTTAATGATAATTTCAACAATAATTGGCATTATAACTGAAATTATTAATGAATGATAAAATAAGGAGTAAATAATGACTAAATGAGATTTAGCAAAATGATTAATGGAACAGTGATTAGAAGCAAGAAAAAATAATGATAAAGAATATATGCGAATAATACAAGATAGTTTTAATGAATTTGATTGAGAATAATAACTAATTTATCTATATTTAATAAATATTTATGATATAAAAATAATATAAACTTAATAATAGTTTTTAACTCATTACTTTATTTCAAAGTAAATGAGTTTTTTTAAAAAAAGAAAGGATATTATATACATGTGACCATTTAAAAAAAATGAAGATAGTCCAAGAACAAAAGTTAATAAAAAAGAAGAAGAAAATTGAAATAGAATGAAAGAATGAGATAAAAGACAAGAAGAAAAAAGAGAAGAAAATAAAAAACGAGAATTAGAAAAACAAAAGGAAAAAGAAAGAGAGGCAGAACGGCAAGAAAAAGAATTTAAAAAAGTAAAAGAAAAATTATTAAAAGATGAAGCAGAAAAATCTGAAAGACAAAAAAGATTAGATAATTCTACTCTAAATAGAGATTTATTACACCCTACTTTTGCACGTAATAATTTTCCAAAATTTTAGATACCTTATTAAATAAATAGTCATTGTAATATTTTATAAATAAAAAAAGTTACCTAAATGGTAACTTTTTAATTAGGTGCCAACCTAACAACAATATAATATTAAGAACTTTTTATTTCATATACTTACAAAAGTAAGTCTCTTAATTATACATTATTTAAGATTAGTGGAGTAAATATTATTAAAAAGTAATACTTGTAAAAATAATTACTTCTATAAAAGATAAAATTGATAATATTAAGAATATAATACCAATAATGGTTTTTTTTTCTTTAAAATTTATTTTTTTATTTTTTTCGTAAGAGTTACAGAATAATAGTATCCCAGGTATTAAAGTAACCACTAAAAACAAGGCTCCTATTATTGATAATTTAATTGCTAAGATTGGACTGATAGTTGTTGCTAATAATAACATAAAATTATTCCTTACTTTTTTGTTTTATTATAACATAATTATCTAGGATTAAATACTATTTTCGAAATAGTTAATTTATAATATTTATAATATCTTATATATTGTATTATCCCTAAAACTAATTTTTCACTAAATATACCAAGTTCTAATTGCATAATATTAGGTAATAATTGTATTTTTCACTTAAATTCTTTATCAGATAAATCACAAAAACCTAACATTGTATCTTTTTGATTCTCAATGCTTTGGGTAGTAATATTATCTTCAATTTTACTTTGCATATAAGTACTTTCAATACTATATAAATTATATTCATTTCTATCAATTTCTATACCTATTTTACCATTACCATAATATCCAGCAAATAATCCATGATATATAATATTATTGTCTTCGTAATATTTTAATTTTAATGGATTATTATAAATTGATAATTCTTTTAAGTCTTTTGAAAAAAGAAAAGTTTGAGATTTAGATGGTTTAAATTCTTCTATTGTTGAACAACCACCTGCTTGGCGATTAATAAATTCTTCTGTTTCATATTCATAATGTAAATAAACATCTACACTTTTATAATATCTTTTTAAATCATTAAAAGTTTTAATTAATAATGTAGGGTCTAAATAATCTTTGAAATTAATATTTATTTCTAGTGGTTTGATTTTAGGGACTACATTTTCTACTCATGAATTATAATCTCATATTAATTTATCTTGTGTATGAGTAAATATATGTGTTTCTGGTATATTAACTTCTATACTTGGATTTGCTGGAATTATTACAATTTGTTTTGCTATATTTTGTGGACTTGGTGGTAATATTTTTGCTGGATAACTAAATGTTGTTTCTTCTGTTTCACTATATTCATCATGATTTAATTTATATAAAGTAGTTCAATTAAAAGCATTACCAGTTAAATATCCCATATTATTATATCTAAACTGAGCAATTGATATTTCATTATAATCACCTTGATAAGTAAAAGGATTATCACTATAAAATGTATGTCTTTCTTCACCTTGATGTAAACTTTGTGTAACAATTGTATCAATAATATAAGCATAATTTGACCCATCAATAACTCCATTACTTGTCGGATTTCATTGACATTCAGTATCTTCATTAGTTAATGGTGAAGCAATATCTAAAAATTCTGTATCTTCTGCCATTATATATACTTTATCATCTATTATATGATTAAAAATTTCTTTTGTTTTCTTTTGTGATAAATCAACTGTACTTATTTGTTCTTTTACTTCTAACTTTTTACCAGTTTTAGCATCTCATGGATAAACACTTACTCTATCACTTAATTTCATTGTCATAGCAGTTGTTGAAACATGTGAACCTAACATTTTACCTAATGCAAACTCACTTGAATTACTAAATACATTTAAAGGAATAAATCAATTATTATCATTATTACCAATAATACTTGATAAATTTGAAGCAAAAAATGCACTCATAAATCCATTAAAAAATGGCATATTTTTATATTGTTGAGAATTTTGAGTAATAATAAATCCTACTGGAATACCTAATGTTAAAGCATTTAATAATTTACCTACTAATGGAATTGAACTTAAAGCAAATGGTAATCATTGTACACTATCATAAGGCATTTGAATTAATGAACTAAATACTACACTATTAAAATTTAATATTGCTGACATATATTTTTGTGATATTTTTTTATAATCAACAGTTGGTGAACCAATAACTAATCCAGTATCTGGGTCTTTATATTTAAAATTACTACTCATATCAACATTATATTCACCTTGTAAATTATTTATATTTCATTCACTATCTCAAAAGAATTTTGCTTTACCAATAGCATCACCATTACTTTTAATTGCTAATTCTTTATTACATGTTAATATTCCTTGAAAATCTTTTTGAGCTAACATATCAAATTTTCTTGCTTCTAAAAATTTTTGTCATGTATCATAATGAGTAAATCCAGTAGGTTTAGCGTCCATAATATTATAAAATGTTGTTTCTGTATGACTACTTGTTGTTATTTTATCATTTATACCAGCAAGTAAACCACCATTATTTTTAACTTCAGTTGTAGATTTTTCATTATTACCAGCAATAAATAATCTTCTTGAAGCAAATACTTTACTTTCAAATATTTCTTCATTATTTTGTTGTATTGGTTCTTGACCTTGAATTATTGGTCTTCCATAATAATAACAACTTGTTAATAATTCTAATCCATAACTTTGTCTATGACTATATCTTACACCAATATCACGCATTAAAGTACGATTTAAAGTTACTTTTCCTTGTTGAATAGTTGGGAAAGCATAACCACTACCTGGGCTTGCATATTGTACAAAATCAAGTGTATTTTGACCACTAGAAACTACTCTATCATTTAAACTACTAAAAGTTAATACTTGCATACTAAATGCACCATTATAAGGACTATAATAATTTGTTACATTTGAAATATATAATAATTGTCTATCTTGATTTTTACCACTATTACCACCAATATTTTCATTTTCATCATTAAATACACAAAAAAATTGTAAATAATCATCAATTGTAATATGTTCTTCAAACATTACTAAAGTATATTGTCTTTTTGTTTGTACTGTTTTAAATATTTGATTATTTGGTAAATTACTAAAATCAACACCACTTGTATCATCAATTAAATAAGCATTTCAATAATCACCAATTTTATATTGTTTTGTATAAAATTCATCTTGACCATTAACTTTATGTATTTCTTCATTAATTTTACCTTTATTTTTTTGATATATTTTTGTACTATTTTTTCAAATACATACAACTGGAGTAGTACCAGTTAATATTAATTCATATTGACCAAAATCACTTATTTTACTATTAATAGGTTTATATCCAGTTTCAGTTAAAGGTATAGCACCATTATTAATAATAAATGGAAATATTTTTCAATAACTACATCTTTTAATTAGCAATTGTTTTCTTTTTAATTGAAGATGTAGATGTTTCATTAATTGAATTTGTTGATGTATCATTTTTATTATCTCCTAATAATTTTATTTCTTCTTTATCCTCTTCCATTATTTCTTTATAATGTTTTTTTGCTTGTTGTTTTGTTACTTCATCTAATTCAGCAATTGCTTGTGTATATGACATTGTTCTATCTGCTAATCTTTGACTAATCATTTCTTGTTTTAATAATTGGTCAGTCATAGCAATAGGTAAAAATTTAAAACTATAAGGTCTATCACCAATACCATCTCATAATTTTTCATGAATTAATAACATATCAAAAAATCTATAAAAATAATATGAATAATGACTTATTTTAGTTTCTGTAGTTTCCATATCATTTTTATTATTAAATAATGATTTAGTTTTATTTTCATAATTTACACCAGAAAATTCATTATNTTCTATTTCTAATAATTGTTGTTTATCACTATCTTTTAAATGAGTATTTAATTTTCAATTTTGATAATGATAAATAGTATTATCAATAATAGTAAATTGTTCATATTCATTAATAATTTGTTTTTCATTTTGTGGACAAGCATTTATAGTTTTTTTAATAAATTCATTTAAAATACTTCAAGGATTACAACTTTCAATTTCTAATAATTGATTTGCACCACGAATAGCATCTTTTAAATCTTGATAATCATTTTCAGTAATTTCATATCTTTCATCACTTCATATAATTACATAATCATATAAATAATTACTTGCTAATCCAGTTAATTTAACATTACTATTATCTTGTGAATGTAAATATTTACAACTTATTTTACTACCATTAAATTCAATAGTTTTTTTAGTTTCACTAATAATAAAATTAATACTAGGATAAGTTGCTCTAATAATTTGTTTTAATTCTTGTCAACTATCATTTAATTGTTTTGACATATTACGAATTAAATAAGCATGAATATTAATATTATCTAACATTAATAAAATACCAAGAAATTCAATATCACTAAATGTTTTACCAGATTTACGACTACCTAATTGTTTAATTTTATTAATATTTAAAGGTTGTTTTAAATACATTCTTTTAGCAATATCTAATAAATAACCAAAATTACTTAACATTTATTCTTACCTTTATTTTCTAAACTAATTGCTATAGGGGCTGTATTATCACTACTTTTTATATCAATTTTTGTAGATAAATGATATTCTTTCACAAATGCTCTTTCTAAATATCATGCAGTATTATTTGCATTTGCTTTTAAATATCTTTGTGTATTAATATGGCGTATTTGTAAATATGCTCAATTAATTTGTTGTAAAAAAGTATTTCTCTTTTTTTGTTTTCAACTATAAAGAGTATTTTCTGTAATATCTAAATAAACTAACATACCAATTTTAGTAGGTACTTCTTCAGTTTGTTTACAATGATTAAAATATTCTTCTAATTTTTCTCTTAATGCTTTTGCATCATTAAAAATTGTTCTTATTTTTATTTTTTCTTCTTGCACATAAAAATCTCCTTTCATATTCTTTAAAAAAACAAAAATTTATGATATAATTAATATAATCTTTAAGTTAAGTTTGGCACAATAACTTATTAACTTTATTAATTACTTCATATATTCTTTTATTTAATTTTTATAATATAATTATAACAAAAAATAGCATTTATAGTGCTATTTTTTTATTATTTGGTCTTTTTCTCATTTAATTATCTTACCAGTTTCTCATTTATTTTTAAATTTTTCATCTTTATTTTTTTTGTCAATATCTTTTTTTATTTTTCAATAATTTTTATTATATGTTTCTTCTTCAATTTTTTTATTATTTCACAAAATTGCTATACCTGTAATTAAACCAAATAAGTTTAATGAAACAAATAATAACAATAAACCAAATCCATTATTTTTATAACATAACATTAATCCTTTAATAGTAATTAAAATTATTGCTATTAAACCTATTATTGCTAAAGATATTCATAATCATAATATTTGCATTTTTTATTTTCCTTTTCTATTTATATTTTTCTTTATTGTACATTATTTTATTAAAAAAGAAAAGATAACTAATAAAAGTTATCTTTTAAACGTAAATAGAATTTGCAGTTTATTTTATCGTTCTTTAGCATTATACTCTAAAATATGAAATCACTAATATATTAGCAAAATATTTTCAAAAAATCCATGATTTTGATGAATATTTTTTTCTAAATAGAGATAAA
The DNA here is from genome assembly GCF_902809815.1 of Spiroplasma endosymbiont of Danaus chrysippus. Classification (GTDB taxonomy): domain Bacteria; phylum Bacillota_I; class Bacilli_A; order Mycoplasmatales; family VBWQ01; genus Spiroplasma_E. The sequence goes on from NZ_CADDIL010000006.1 coordinate 127,257, forward strand.
AATCAATATAAAGTTGCTTGAACATGTAATAGAACAATAAATACTCCAATTGGAATGGATACTTTTAGACAAAGAGTTTATTGAGATAAAATTAATAAAAAACATTATTATCCAATTTATGAAGAATTTGGTATTAAAAAAAGAGCAAGAATTACTAATGATTTATATTTTGATATATTATTTGGACTATTAAGTTCTGTTTCTCATAATGATTGACCACTACCACCAAAAGCACTAATAGTATTAGTTTTTTCATCAATCTTAATATTTTCACCAGCAATTAATTTATCTTGCTTTTTATCAACATATTCTTTAGTTGTAGCATCACTTAAAAATGTAGGTGTTCCAACATCAATAAGTCTTCTACCATTAACATCAATACCTTTATCATCTTTTGGAACAATAAAATTAGGATTATCTTTATTAATTTCTCATAATGATTACCACTACTACCATTAACACTAATAACTTTATTTTCTTGACCTTCTTTACCATCAACTAATTTCATAGTATCATTACTAAAATATTTAGTAAATAATTCAATTGTTGTTAAATTATCAAATGATTTTATACCAGTAGTATCAATTCATACTTCAGTACCAATTAAATGTTTAGGATGTTTAAGATATATTTTTACTCTTGTATCATTTGTCTTTAAATTTATTAATTCTAAATATCTTGTAAAAGGACTATCTTCACCATAATTACTATAAAAATTACTAAAAAAATCATTTCTTTTAGGTAAAACATCTAAATTAAATCCAGTAATATTTGGATATTCTTTAATTTTTCTTAAACAATTAAATACTTCTGGAACAATAAAATAAGGGTCAGTAGGATTATTTTCACTATAAGTCATACCACCTTGACTAATACTTGATTGACCACGATATAATTACTATCTTTTGTTAATAAAAATCTAACATAATGTGCAGTTGCAGTTTGTATTTCATCAGTAAATTCTGTTAATGTAGTTTCTGGTCATTTTTTTGAAATAGAATATCCACTTAAATAATCAATATTATTACTTGCAACTGAAATAGCAAATCAAATTTCATTATCTGGTGTTGTAGTATCATCAAATTCTAATTTATTAAATCCTTTTCAATTTTTAAATTCTTCAATTGTAATAAATATTAATGGGTCTTTAATAGCCATAATAATTTACTCCTTAATGTAAAATAAAGGGTATTTAAACCCTTTAAATTCCAACTTTAGTTGCTTTTTGTTTATCTTTTTCAGATAATTCTTTACGTTTTGCTCTTTGACTTATAATAGTATTTTTAAATACTTCTTCTTTTTCATTATCATTATTAAAACTATCAAGTAATTTTGCAACTGATGTAGTTTCTAATTGTAATTGAGAATTTATTTGTTTAATATTTTCAATAATAAATTGAATTTCTTTATCTCTTTTTAATTCTTTTGATATTTTATTTTGTTTTGATTTTTTAATAAATTTTGATAAGAAAAGTAAAACAATAGTAACTATAATTCCAGTAGTTATTGCTCCACTTAATACTGCTGTTATTAATTCTTTTGATAAATTCATTTTTTATTCCTCCAATTGTATTTTATTTGAATGTTGTTTACATAAATGACATTCTTTTTTATGTTTTTTAATTTCTTTATATTGATATATTAAATATGGACTTGTAATAATAATTGGTATAGTTATTAATAAATATTTAATTAATTTTCCATAATTACCTAATTTAGTAATAATATTTAAACTAATATGACCAAACATAGGAAATAAGGTTAATATTAAATGGTCAGGTCAAGTAAAATTATATTCATTAGTATAAATACCTATTCCCATTTCTATTGGTATTTTTGGTATTAATCAAGGTGTTATTGTAAAAAATAATGTTATTAACATACCAATAATATGACTTGTTATTTTTAAAATATTTGATATTAAAATTTTTATTTTATCAATATGACTACTATTTTTATTAAATCAAATTTTATTTAATCTTTTATATTCTTTATTATCTTTACTTAATGGATTAATAGTATTTCATATACCAATTGGTTTAATTGGTTTATCTAATTCAATAATAATTACCACCTACTTTCATGTTTTATAAAAATTAGAATTTTTTTTAATTTTTATATATTTTTTTGTATGTAAAGAATTTTTTAATAATTGTTTTCTTTCATATCTTCATTGATTACTTCCAATTTCATTTTTAGATAAATTTTTATATTCTTTTAATTTAAAAAAACCTTTTTCTAATCTATTAATAAAATTCATAGTTTTTTGTACATTAATATTATTTGGATAAATTACACTAGTATCTTGAGACCCATAATATTTACCTTTTTTTGCTAATTCACTTTTAACATATTTTCTTAATTGACTTGGTAATCATTTTCTATTTCAAAATTTTCAAAATATAGTTCCAGCACCAGAACCATTTTTACCTTTTGCTTGTGTCATTAATATTCATATTTCTTGTGGAAATGCTGGATAAGTATAAGGACCATATCATATTTGTCTTTTATCATTATCACTTTGAAATAATGTTGTTAAAGTTCCTATTTTTAAATTTTTATTATCAACAATAAATCTTCCTTTTTTAAATCATGAACTTGATAATACTTCTCATGCATTATCTGGTATTTCTTCTTCATTTTCTTTAAATAAATTATCAAATTTATTTACATAATTTTTAACTGTTCTAATTTCTGTTGGCATAATAGATTTTTTAAAACTATTTACTGGATTTTTAAATTTATTAATTTCATTTTGTAATATAGATAATTCACTTGGTTTTAATATACTTGTTAATTTTTTAAGCATATTTGGATTAAAAACACTATATGGTTGATGTATTTCTTTTTCACTGATATTTTCACTATCAAATACTGCTTTTAATGATTGATTTTTATAATAAGTTTTTAAAGCATTTATTAATACTAATTTAATATCATTTGAAGCAAGTGCATAATATATTCATTCAATAATCAAGTGCATAATATATTCATTCAATAATTAAAGGTAACATTATAATCTATATATTGATTGTCTTTCATATAAAACATCACTACTTCCACTATTATTACTAATAACATCACTATTAATTAATCTTCTTGTTTCATCTGTAAATGATGTTTCTTGCATTTCTTGATTATGATTTATAGTTTCCATTGGTAATAAATTATGTATAATTTCACTTGCACCAGCAACTATGGTAGGTATGGCATAAGCATTATTAAAATCATTATTAATACCCATAGCAACACCACTTGAAATTAAACATCCACCAGTTGCCATATTACATATTTTTCTTATTACTTCAAATCTATTAGGTATTAATTCACTTAACCCACCAATTAGATTTGATATACCATAAATATTTAAACTAATATATGTATCTCAATCCATTAAATTATTATCATTATTAGTAGTTAATAATAAATCATCTGGAAATGGATTAGGATTTGGATTAATTGAAGAATTAGTAAATTTTGCATAATTAACTAAACCAATAGTCCCTAATCCTAATAATATTTTTTTACTTGAATTTAATATTTTCTTTTTAGTACTTGGCATTTGATTTAAATTTCATATATCAATTCCTAACTTTTTACTAAATAATAAAGCATTAATACTTCCTAATATTGGATTACTAATAATTTGACCATAATAAGCACTTGTACCAATCATTGCTGATAATGGACTTATTCCAGTTCTTATTAATTTCAATAAAGTATAATTATTTGATTGTACATTGGTGTCATTTGGCATTTTCATTTACTCCTTTTAATAAATTAGTTTGTTTTTCTATTTTAATAATTACTTTACCTTCACAATTTATATTATCTCCTACACATATTGCATAACTATCATGTACATCACTTACTATAAAATAATCATTTCTTAATTTAGGATATTCATCTAATAAAATTGCTCTTATATCATTACTACTTGTTAAATCTTGTGGTTTAGCAGAATAAATAATAATATGTGATTTTTCATTAAAATATTTATATATAAATTCCATAATTATTTTTTAGTAAATTCTAAATTTACTACTCCATAATATTCAGTATTATTACCAGTCATAGTAGCACTTGTGGATTTAACATCACTAAATGTTGCTTTACCTTTTTCATAACCAACATTACCAGCATTTAATATTGCATTTTCTAATTCATCATTAGTAGGAGTTGTTCCTGCCATAGTAATTTTTCCTAAATTTCTATAATAAATAACATCTTCTAAATTTAATTTATTAATATCATCATATAAAGTTGATTGATAAGTTGCATTTTCATTTTTAGGATTAGTTAAAAAATCTTTTGTTCTTGCTTCTTTAATTTCAGCAAGTGTAGGCATAGTTGGTCTAATTAAATACATTAAATTAGGTCTAATAGCACTAGGTAATGCAAATAAACATTTACCAATAATTTTAATATTATCTGTATCATTATCTAATTTTTGTCTTATTTTAGTAAATGAAATAGGCATACCTCACATATATCTATTAACTACAAAACCATGTGTATTTTTTAAACTATAATCTTTTTCTAAATGCATTGCTTTTTCAGTATCATGAATAAATTCTTGTTCTAAATAAAAACTTTCTCAAAATTCCATACCAGCAATTAAACTTGTATATCTTCTACCATATGCTAATGTATCTGCTGAAATTTGACTATAATTTAAAACAGTAAATGCTTTTGATAAACCTAAATTACTATCAATTCCAGTTGCTCCCATTAAATCTTCTCTATTAGTTCCAACAGTAATATAATTTACTAATTTAATTAATTTATTATTTCTTGCTCAAATTTTATAATATGCTTCTTTTGCTTGTTCTGCATTCATATTAATTAAATCTAAAGGTAATACTAATGATTTAGCAATAGCATAATCTTGAATACCATTTAAAAATATTAATTCTAAATTTTCACCTAAATTTCTCATAAAACTTGCTGTTCAATTTGAAACAATTTGTACTGCAATATCTTTTGGTGATTTCATAAATCTTTCAATATCAAATTCTGGAATTTCAAAATCAATTGTTAAATATTTATTAATTTCTAATTTAGTTGTATATACTTCACCTTTTTGTCTTTTAGTACCTTTATCTCATGTTCATGTTGAACCTCATAATACACGAACAGTTGCTCTATAAATTGCTATAGCAACTCCAGCCATTTCACCAATTTGAGAAGCACTACAAGTTCCACGCATAAACATTGTTGATTTTTCACTTGTTAATTCACCACGTACTTGTGCTTCAAGTACACTTAAAATAGTATTTTATGTAGGATTATTACCTTTAATAAAAAATGCTTCAGGTATTTTTATAACTCCCATAATAAAACTTCTTTCTATTTACTAATAGATTGAAAAGCTTCATTTCTAGTAATTTCAACTAATTCTTCTAATTCTTTTTGATTAGTCATTCCTTCTGTTTTTGCTTTATTTTTTAAATCTTGAGCAATTTTAAAATGATCTAATGAATTATTATGTAATTTTAAAATTAAATCAGTAGGATTAATTAAATTATCTTGTTGTTTATTTTCTTGTTTAATAGGTTCTGATTTATCAATTAAAAAATCTTTATAATCTTCATTTATTTTATTAAATGCTTTTTGTTTAGATAAAGATTTATAATTATCAGTACTCATTAAATTTTTAATTAAATTTACTTTTTTAGTATCTTTAATATTTGAAAATAATTGTTGCTCTTCAAAACTATTAATTTTATTTTCATATTCTTTTATTTTTGTTTCATATTCACTTAATTTAGGTTCAATATCTTTTTTACTTTCAGCATATACTACATTTCTATGTTGTTTTAGTAAACTTTTAACATCATCTAAACTATAATTCTCTTTTTCATCAAAAGTAAAATCACTCATACTTTTAATCTCCCTTGTTAATAAAATTTTAATAATTCACTTGGTTAATAGGTCACTTTTATATATGTTAATTTAACATATTCACTTTAATATATTATATCATTTTTATCCTTTAAAATAAATTAAAAAAACCTATATTTATTATAGGTTTCTAATCATTATTTTCTATTTTTCTTGGTTCACAAAGATTAATAATTATATTACTTTGTGTATTATTATCTTCTTCATTAATATCAAATTCATTTGGATAACTAACTTGTCAATGTTTATAAATTATTTCTGGTTTTACTAATGATTTTTCTAACATATGAGTTGAAATAATTGCTCTTGCATTATCATAATCTTTAATAAATTTTTTACGTCATGGATTGCTTCTACGTCGGCAATCATAAACAAATTTTCTATCAATTCCAAGTGCATTATTTAATCCTTGTGGAGTTAATATAACCTTTTTAGTTCTTAAATAATTATCAATTTGAGTTTTATAATTAACACTTAATTTTTCACCATATTTTTTTTCTTTTTCTGGCATATTATCACCTTATTTTAAAACATATATATTTAATTATATCATTTTATAGTTATCATATTTCCAAACTTTTTTTCTAAAATTACTATAATCAAAATCATAAATTAAGAAAGGAAATAATATTATGAATTTTCTTAGTAATGAACTTAATTATGATGAACTTGATAATCAAATTAAAAATAATAGTTTAAATTATTTAACAAATTTATTAAAAGTATATGATGATTTTTGACATCAAAATATATATGATAAAAATAAGCATAAATATGTTAAAACTGCTCCAAGAAGTCCAAATACTCAATATGGTAAAATAAATAATTTTTATCGTAGATGTTATTTAATATTAGAAACTAATGAATATTATTATCCTTTAGATGATTATATAAAAATTAAGAAAATAAAAAGAACACTTAAAAGTTTAGAACATGCAATCATAAAAAATTCAGGTAATGGTAAAAGACAATCTGATGTACAAGATATAATAAAAAATAGTAATTTTTCTAAAACATATATGACTAATGTAATGAAAAATGCAGTAATAGGAGTTGAAGAAATAAAAGAAAAAAAACTAATTTTATCAAATGAAAAATTATTTGTAAATATGGATGATTGTTTTATATCTTCATTATTTAATAATAAAAAGCAAAAAAATCGTATTCGTACAATTAGTGCAAATAAGGGTAAAGATTTAGAAAAATCTACTAAAAGTAGAAATATTTTAAAAGATAAAAAAATTACTTATATGAAAACTAAAAATGATCAAAGAATTAAAAGACAAGAATTAATTGATAAAATTTATGAATTTCTTGATTTACAATATATTTATTTTAAAAGTAGTTTAGTATTTATTGGTGATGGTGCGCCTTGAATTAAAACTACTGCTAAAAAAGAAAATATTCCTTATGTAATTGATAGACATCATGCATTTAAAGCACTTAAAAAAGGATTTATTTTTAATAGAAAAGTAGATAATAAAAAATTAACAAATTCATATAATTTATTTATTAATGGTGAATATTATTCATTATTAGATTATTTAAAAGAAAATAATGTTAATGAAGAAATATATAAATATTTTAAAAATAATAAAGAAGGTGTTATAAATCAAAAAGAAAATTGAAATCAAGGAGTTTGTGCTGAAAGTGATGTATCACATTTAGTTAAATCTTTAAAAGGTTATGGTGCTAAAATTTATAATGATAAAGTACTTGATAATATGCTTATAATTAATTCAGCAAGAATTAATAAATTAAATCTTTTACTTTAAATTTTTAAAATTTAATAAATCTAAACCTAAGTAGTTAGGAATTTTTATTTTAGATAATTTTAAAATAATAGTTTAAAATACTTGAATAAATCTATAAAAAGGTATATAATAAAACCAAAAATTAATAATTTAAAGTTGTCTTTTATTTAAAGAAAATTAAATTATAACTATTAACTTTACTCACCCTTAAATTAAAAACTAAATGTAATTAATAATTAAGTATGTAATTTTACATTTATCTTAACATTTAGCCAATATAAATCAACAATAATACGTAATTTAAATAGTTAATAATAACTATATCTTGTCTTTTAAATTTTAAAAATAAATATATTATCTTTATTGATTGTAAAATTTCAGAAAAAATGTTAAAAAAACTACAAACTAAATATAGTTTTTAACCTATTTACTTTGTTTCTCAAAGTAAATAGGTTTTTATTTTTAAAAGGAGAAAAAACATGAAAAAAATATTAAAAATAATAAGTGGTTTAATAATTATTACAAGTACAAGTTTAAGCGCTATTGGATGTTATAAAAATAACAATATTTATGATTTAAAAGTGTTACAATCAATAATTTGACAAGAATCAGCAGAAAGAAAAATATCCTTATTAAATACTTTTCGTGCAGCAATAAAACAGTATGATGATGTTATAGAAGCAAATAAAAAGCATTTATCATTAGATGTTATTTACGCAACCGCAAATAAACCTAATGCCAAAAATGATGAAGAAGATAAAAATTACACTGTGCATTATAATGAATCAAAAATTGAAGCTAATAAATATGTACCTATTGTTATTACTGATTTGGATGAAACATTCATAAATAATATTGGTTTTTCAATTTATAAATTTTTTAATCCAAAAATGAAAGATATGGATTATGAATTTAAAAAATGAGTTGATCATCAAGTCAATTTTGAAGAACAACTTTATAATGGAGTTTTAGAATTTGTTAAACATGTATGAAAAAGTGGTGGTATTGTTTTATTTGATTCAAATCGTTTTCAAGGCGAAAATATCAAGTATGGAGATGAAGCAATACCAACTAAAAAACTACTAGAAAATAATTATTATCCAAAGGCATTTCTTGATAGTTATGTTTGATGAATGCAAGGAGTAACTAAATATAATTCAAATAATTATAAAGATTTAATTTCAAAAGAAAATCGTTTTAATTATATTAATAATAACAATTTTAAATTATCATCAAAAGATAAAAGTAGTATGCAAATAAAAAATTGAGAAAATGATTTAGTAGCAATAAAAAATGTACCATCACATATTGTAATGAGATTGGGTGATAACATTAATGATTTTCATTCTAATTTAACTAATTCAAAATTAATTGATAAAATATCATTAAAAAATGAATTAATAAATAATAAAAATTTTAATAACTTAATTGGTAAAGTGGGAGATGAATTTTGATTTACAAAAAATGAAAATGGAGAAATAATAGAACATTATTGAAAAGAAAATGAAAAAAATAGTTTAATTGATAGTGATCTAAAAAACCTTGGTTTTGTAAAAGAAATTAAACTAGAAGAAGGAAAAACTGGTTGAAAAGAAACTTATGTACTAGTTGGCGGTAATGATGTATATGGTAATTTTTTATGAGATTTAGAAAAAAAATATGGTTCTAATTTAGATAATTGATTAAATTTACTAAAACATTATTTCAAAAAATATGAAAATATATGAAAATAATTTACAAAGTTAATATATTTGATATATATATGTTTATTAATTGTAAATTTTCAAAAAGATGTTAAAAATAACTATAAACTAAATATTGTTTTTAACCTATTTACTTTGTTTTTCAAAGTAAATAGGTTTTTATTTTTAAAAGGAGTAAAAAAATGAATAAAGAAATTGAACAAGAAATAAAAAACTTAATGTTTAAAGAAATAAAAAAATTAAAAATATATGCTATTAACTATCATAATTACAAAAAGAAAATACAATTTAATGATATAGATATTCAAAATATAAATAATAGTATTGAAGATAAAAGTAAAAAAAGTAATATAAACAGTATTATGAGAGAACATAATTATGCAAAAACATTACCTATTTTATAAAAAAATTTAATTTAGTTATAAAAAGTTTTAATATCAAAAATAGTAAGAACATATGTTCTTACTATTTTTGTAAACTTTGGTCTTGATAATTTTTTCAATAATTTAAAATTACATCATCATTAAATAAATTAATTTCATTTTTCTTAATTCCTTTTTTTAATTTATTTATATTTTGTCATAATATATTTTGTAAAGGTATTGGATACTTTCATATTCGACGATTAGTTTTAAATTCTTTCAAGTCTAACAGTTTATAAGAACGATTAGGAAATACTTTAACATCTAAATCATAATCAATGTATTTAACTGTTTGCGAATCTAAAATAAAGGGACTGGCAATATTACAATAATAATGAACACCATCATTACGAATCATACAAATAATATTGTATCAATCATTTTTAAAAAATAACCAAATTGCTGGATCAACGGTTGTTCATTTACGACCATTAATTTCAGTAATTGTTACATTCTCATTTACTAAAACTAAATATTTTTCAGTATCTTCTAAAACAATTGAATTATTTCAACTACGATATAAATCGCCATTATGCTTATATGCATGAATTGAAAGTATTTGCCCTTCTTTAAGGTACATATACATTTAAACCTCAACTTTCTGCAAATCATAAAACATAATAATTATACCATTATTTATTTAGTAAACAAAAAGCGAAAAATAAATTTATAATAATATTTATTTAAAAAAGAAAAAACTCCAAAAAGGAGTAGTAAAAAACATAATTTTATTAAATGGGGCGACTGACGGGATTCGAACCCGCGAATGTCAGTTCCACAAACTGATGCGCTAGACCGCTACGCCACAGTCGCCATATTAGTTTTTATAAGTAAAACCGTTAAATATTATACAATAAATTTATGATTTTTTAATATTTTTTTTCATAAAACTACAAAAATAATCATCTAATTTTCGTATATAACAATAACAATAATAAAAAACAATGTTACTATTAACAATTAGAACACAATTTAAAATTAATAATTATGGTTAATTATTAATTTAAATACTCTTAAAATAAAGTTTTATGCCCTTAATAAAAAGCATAAAAATGTAATAGATAATATCTTTATTAGCTACTTGCTACTTAGCCCTTTTTACTAGACCATTAATTTAAAAAAAACTTGAATGTATTCGAAAAACAATTGTGTTATACAATTAACACTAATTTTGACATGAAAGGATTTTTAATAATGGATAAAATTAAACAAATAGCATTAGTAATTAACAAGTTAAATATCAAACAAAAAATTCAAATTATTGATGATAGCAAAAACCAATATTCAATTAGATATCTTTGCCAACATCTTCAACTAAACCGATCAACATATTATTTTGTAAAAAACAAACAAAACCCTATTAAAAAAGAAAAAAATCAAATTAGTAATTGTACACATAAATATCAAGAATTATGCCAACTTTTACTTGAATTTCATTTTACAAGAAAAGGACAAATTTATGGCTATTTACGAATTTTTTCAGCATTTAAAGAATGATTAAAACAATACAAACATATTATTTTAAATCTAGAATTATCAACAAAACAAATGCGAAAAATTATGAAAGATCACAATCTTCAAGGATTAAAACAAACTAAAAATAACTATCCTAAAAACAAAAAAAATCCAAATAAGTGAATACCTACAATGGATAAAGTAAACAAAGATTATAAAAGTACAACCTCTTCAAATCAAATTTGATCAATGGACACTAAACAAATAAATACTAAAGAAGGTTGATTATATCTTTTTGTAATTATTGATTTTTATTCAAATAATATTGTAAGCTATAATACATGTTCAAACAAATCCTATCAAGATTTAATCCTTCCTGCACTTGAAAAAATAAATCAACAATTCTCTTGAAACCAAGTAAAAAACGTTATTTTACACTCAGATAACGCCAACGAATTTTATTGTCAAGACATCACAAATTGAGCTGCTGATAAGCAAATAATTTTAAGCAAAAAACAACCTTATGATATTGGTGGCAATGTAATATCTGAAAACTGATTTTCTCATTTATCTCAAGAATGACTACCTAAAGGTTCAAATCAATATTTTTCTCTCAATGAAGCTATAAATGATGTAAACCAATATATTATGTTTTATAATTACGAAAGAATACATTCTAAATTTCTAAAACCACCAATTTCACAAATAAAAATTTAAAACTGTCTATCCAAAAGTGGTCCAGTATTTAGGGCTAACCACCTTTTGTATAGTTGAATTTATAAGTATTTCTTTTAAATTTGGTACTACTTCTAAAGACATTTTATTTCTCCACTTCTTTTGTTAAAATTCAAGAATACTACAGAAAATATTTTAATTATTTTCTATTCAAATCGCGATTAATAACTGCTTTTAAATATTGTCCAGTATAAGACTTAGGATTTGTTATTACTTGTTCTGGTGTTCCTGTAGCAATGATTTCACCACCAAATTTACCACCCTCAGGCCCTAGATCAATAATGTAATCAGCAACTTTAATAACTTCTAAGTTATGTTCAATTACAACAACAGTATCACCATGATTAACAATTTTATTTAAAACTTCAATTAACCTTTTGATATCATCAACGTGTAAACCAGTAGTTGGTTCATCTAAAATATACATAGTTTTGCCAGTAGCACGTTTTTGTAATTCTTTAGCTAGTTTCACTCTTTGTGCTTCACCACCAGATAATTCAGTAGCGGGTTGTCCTAATTTTACATATCCTAATCCCACTTCTTGTATCATTGCTAACTTTTTATGGATTTTTGGATGATTAGCAAAAAAAGTTAATGCTAAATCAACAGGCAGTTCTAGTACATCATAAATATTTTTACCTTTATATTTAACTTGTAATGTTTCACTATTATAACGTTTTCCTTCACAAATTTCGCAAGTTACATAAACATCAGGTAAAAAATGCATCGCAATTTTAATAACACCATCACCAGAACAACGTTCACATCTTCCTCCCGGTACATTAAATGAAAATCTACCTTTAGCATATCCTCTAATTTTTGCTTCTGGTGTTTGTGTAAATAAATCACGAATATCATCAAAAACTGAAGTATAAGTAGCAGGATTACTCCTTGGTGTTCTGCCAATTGGTTCTTGCGAAATAGCAACAATTTTATCAATAAATTCAATCCCTTTTATTGCTTTATGTTTCCCTGGTCGTTGTCCCTTTAAACCTAAATACTTTTGAATACTAGTATATAAAATATCATTAACAAGCGTTGATTTACCACTTCCTGAAACACCAGTAACACAAATAAATTTACCTAAAGGTAATTTAACATTTATTTTACGTAAATTATTAGCTTGTGCTTCTTGAATTTCAATAACTTTGCCATTACCACTTCTTCTTGATTTAGGTAACGCAATAAATTTTTCACCATTTAAATATTGTCCAGTAATTGAATTAGGATTATTAGCAACTTGCTGTGGTGTACCTTCAGCAATTACTTCACCACCATAAATTCCAGCTTTTGGACCAATATCAATTAATCAATCTGCTGCTCACATTGTATCTTCATCGTGTTCTACTACTAATAATGTATTATCAAGATCTCGCATTTGTTTTAAAGTTTCAATTAACTTAACATTATCACGTTGATGTAAACCAATTGAAGGTTCATCAAGAACATACAATACTCCTGTTAATTGTGAACCAATTTGAGTTGCTAGTCGAATTCGTTGTGATTCACCACCAGATAAAGTTTGTGCCATTCGTGATAAGTTTAAATAACCTAAACCAACATTAGTTAAAAAACTTAAACGATTAATGATTTCTACTAATATTAATTTAGCAATTTCTTGTTGATAAGGTAATAATTTAATATTTAACATAAATGTTAAACTTTCTTCGATGTCTAAATTAGTATATTGACTAATATTCATTTCTTTATTATTTTCATCTTTAATTTTAACTGCTAGTGCAAATTCATTTAATCTTGTTCCTTGACAAGTTAAACAAGTACGTTCACTCATAAATTTACGATAATAATCACGGGCAAAATCACTAGTTGTTTCTAAAAAACGTCTTTCAATTAAAGTGGCAATACCTTCAATATAATCATGATTAGGATATTTACGACCATTTGCCGAAGTAATACTGAAAGTAATGGCTTTATCACTACCACGCATAATATAATTAAGTTGTGCTTTTGTTAAATTTTTTAATGGCTGATTCAAATCAATTAAATAATGATAACAAAGAACTTTTAATTTTTGTCATTCTAAATTACTAGTACCAACTAAGTTTTTATAATACTCAATGCCACCATCATTAATTGATAATTTTAAATCTGGCATTAATAATTCTTCGTCAACTTCTAATTTTACTCCCAAGCCTTTACAATCAAAACACGCTCCACTGGGTGCATTAAAAGAAAATAAACGCGGTTCTAAACTGGGAATTGAAAATCCACAAATTTTACAAGCATATTTTTGAGAAAATAATCACGTTTCATTTGTTTGCGATAAAATAACCTTTGCTAAAGCATTACTATGATTTAAAGCAACTTCTAAAGCATCATGAATTCGTGAAATAGTATTATCATCATTGGTAAATTTAATACGATCAATAACAATATCAATATCATGACGTAATGATTTATTCAATTCAATTGGTTCATCTAAACTATATATTTTATTATTAATTTTAACTCGCAAAAAATTTTCTTGTTTTAATTTTGCTAATAAATCTTGATGACTACCTTTTTTAGCGTTAATAACTGGTGCTAAAATTTCAATATTAGTATTATCTTCTAACGTTTTAATTTTATTAACCATTTCTTTTAAAGTTTGCGTGCTAATTGGACCATGACCCTTATTACAATAAGGAGTTCCAATCCGTGCATAAAGTAAACGCAAATAATCATAAATTTCAGTAACAGTACCAACAGTACTGCGAGGATTATTACTTGTAGTTTTTTGATCAATAGAAATTGCTGGTGCTAAACCATCAATAGCATCAACATCAGGTTTTTCACTGTTTCCTAAAAATTGACGAGCATAGGCTGAAAGTGATTCAACATATCTTCGCCTTCCTTCTGCATAAATTGTATTAAAAGCTAATGATGATTTACCACTTCCTGAGACACCAGTAATAACTACTAACTTATACTTTGGAATTTTAATATTAACATTTTTTAAATTATGTTCACGTGCACCTTTAACAGTAATATATTTTTGATTATCTGTCATTTATTCCTCCACTTATATTCTCTTTCTAATTAATTATATACTATATATAGTTAACTTTAATAGCATTATTGTTAATTAATACTAAAGAATATCAATTATAATTAGTTTAAAATATTATCTAAATCAATATTTAAAATTTTAAAATTATTTATTGCAAAAAAAGTATATAAAAACTTAAATTACAAAAAAATGAACAATATATATTCAAAAATGAAATACAACAATTGCTCATTTTATAATAAAATTTAAAAAATAGAATTAATTATGGGAATGTTTAGTAAGGTGGTTGCTACTTAGCTACTTAGCCCTTTTTACTAGACCATTAATTTAAAAAAAACTTGAATGTATTCGAAAAACAATTGTGTTATACAATTAACACTAATTTTGACATGAAAGGATTTTTAATAATGGATAAAATTAAACAAATAGCATTAGTAATTAACAAGTTAAATATCAAACAAAAAATTCAAATTATTGATGATAGCAAAAACCAATATTCAATTAGATATCTTTGCCAACATCTTCAACTAAACCGATCAACATATTATTTTGTAAAAAACAAACAAAACCCTATTAAAAAAGAAAAAAATCAAATTAGTAATTGTACACATAAATATCAAGAATTATGCCAACTTTTACTTGAATTTCATTTTACAAGAAAAGGACAAATTTATGGCTATTTACGAATTTTTTCAGCATTTAAAGAATGATTAAAACAATACAAACATATTATTTTAAATCTAGAATTATCAACAAAACAAATGCGAAAAATTATGAAAGATCACAATCTTCAAGGATTAAAACAAACTAAAAATAACTATCCTAAAAACAAAAAAAATCCAAATAAGTGAATACCTACAATGGATAAAGTAAACAAAGATTATAAAAGTACAACCTCTTCAAATCAAATTTGATCAATGGACACTAAACAAATAAATACTAAAGAAGGTTGATTATATCTTTTTGTAATTATTGATTTTTATTCAAATAATATTGTAAGCTATAATACATGTTCAAACAAATCCTATCAAGATTTAATCCTTCCTGCACTTGAAAAAATAAATCAACAATTCTCTTGAAACCAAGTAAAAAACGTTATTTTACACTCAGATAACGCCAACGAATTTTATTGTCAAGACATCACAAATTGAGCTGCTGATAAGCAAATAATTTTAAGCAAAAAACAACCTTATGATATTGGTGGCAATGTAATATCTGAAAACTGATTTTCTCATTTATCTCAAGAATGACTACCTAAAGGTTCAAATCAATATTTTTCTCTCAATGAAGCTATAAATGATGTAAACCAATATATTATGTTTTATAATTACGAAAGAATACATTCTAAATTTCTAAAACCACCAATTTCACAAATAAAAATTTAAAACTGTCTATCCAAAAGTGGTCCAGTATTTAGGGCTAACCACCGGATCATCAGTACTAATTTCATTTGGACAAGTAGCGTTTCAAAGTGGATTTAATCCGATTTTAATGATATGTGCCTGAATTTTAGGCGGTATTTTAATTTTGCCAGAAATGTTATTACTAGCAGAAACTGCTATTTCTTTTCCAGGAAATGGAAGTGCTTATTATTGATTAAAAAAAAGCAAATTGAATGGCTTGTTCGTTTTGATTGGGATGGATTTTAGTTTTAATGGTTAGTGCTCTACCGTTACTTCTGCTACTTTAGCATTAGGTAATATTATTGGTACTTTAGCTCATATTACTAACCAATGGTTGATAAAATTATTTGGAATTTTAATTTTATTTGCATTAGCTATAGTCCAAATATTTATTAAAAATAGTTCTGGAAAAACACAAATTATTTTTACAATTTTAAAAGAATTACCAATTACTTTTGTTTTATTTATTGCTATGATTTATGGCAATACAGATAGCTTTAATAGTGAAATAGTTCAAAAAGATTTATCAAAAATTTTTCTTGCAACTTATGTTTTATTACCAGCAACAACAATGACACTATTTGCCTATTCAGGAATTGAAGCAATAACTTATGTTACTGAAGAAGTAGAAAATCCAAGAAAAAATGTACTTTGAGCTTTAATTGTTGCAACAGGACTAATTATCTTTTTATATTTAATACTATTAATTGCTTTGTTAACTATTAATGAACCACTTTCATGATTAGATAAAATGATGGATTTAGTAACGTTTGATATTATGCTATTATCAATAATCCTAATATTCCTCGTGTTTTAGCTTATATTTTTTCAGGACTAGCAATTTTATTATTTGTTGGTTCACTAAATGCATTTCTACTTTATCAATCACGTTTAATTTTTAAAATGAGTGAAGAAAAAGATTTGTTTAAATTTTTTTCAAAAAACAACTAAAAGAACTAATATGCCATGAGCTGCTATGCTACTATTAATATTTGCTGCTTTAATTTATATTTTATGAAATCAATTGTATGAAGTAACTAATTACTTTATTATTGCTATTAGTTTTTTAAAATTAATTGTTAATTCGGTCATTATCTTTTTAAGGCGCAAACATTCAGAATACCAAAAGATTTTTAATAATTTTTGATTTTACTTTTTCATTATTATTGGTTATTTAGGAGCAATAATTGCTATTGTTGAATCATTTTTAGCAATGTATTATTATGGTACACAAAATAATAATATGTGAGCATTATGAAATTCACTAATTTTAATTGCTGTTATGTTAGCAGGATATCCTGTTTACTATATTAAAAATTATGTAGTTAAAATTGTTAACAATTTTAAAAATCAAAAAAAAGATAATCAATCATAAAAAAATAATCTTATACCTTATTTACTTTCTTGTGCTAATAAAAAATTTTTAATATGCGCACCATAAAGATAATTAACAATATTCTTATTTTTATTAACAACACGATGACAAGGAACAATAATTGCTAATGGATTTTTACTTAAAGCTGAACCCACTGCCCTACTTGCTTTTGGATAACCTATTTTTTGCGCTAATTCTTGATAAGTTAAAGTTGTCCCAAATTGAATAGTACAAGTTTTACTCCATACTAATTCTTGAAAAGGAGTTCCTTTTAAAGCTATTGGTAAGTTAAAATCACTTAATTTTTTATCAAAATACATTGCTAGTTGTTTTAAACAATTAACTACCACTATATTACTACTATCCTTAGCAACTTGACGAGTATTAACAAAACTAACTTTTACTACTTGTTCTGCAACTACTATGATTTCAATTAAACCTATTTTAGTAGTTAAATAACCATATTTTTTCATATTTTTTATTACCCCTTTATTTTATTTAAACTATTACTTTCTTTTACAAGTTCTTGTAATATTTTATTATCAAAATTTTGTTTTAACAAATCTGAATTTTCAACAATCTTTTCAATAGATCAATCTCACCATTTTATATTTTGTAATTTTTGAACTATTTTTTTAGAAAAACGATATTTTATAATTTTAGCAGGATTACCACCAACAATAGCATAAGAAGGCACATTTTTTGTAACTACACTTTTAGCTGCAATTACTGCCCCAGTAGCAATAGTTACCCCTCTTAAGATTGTCACATCATGACCAATTCAAACATCATTTTCTATCACTGTTGGTGATTTAATCGGAAATTTATCTAATTTATCTTTTTCTGTAACTTCTGATAAATTTAATGATTTATAAAATAATGGTAAAGGAAATGTTGAAACTGCACAATAATTATGATTGCCACCATTCATTATAAATAAAACACCTTGTGCAATTGAACAAAATTTACCAATAATTAATTCATCATCTATCATATTTGGAAAATGATAAATTATATTTTTATTTTCAAAATCAATAGCTGCTTGCTCACCATTAAAATCATGATAATAAGTATAATCACCAATAAAAATTTTAGGTTTAGTAATATAATTTTTTATTAAAAATATTGTTGATATATGAGGATTAATTTTAGTATTTGGACTTATCAAAATACCTTTTTGTGCTTTATCGATCAACTTATTTTACTCCTTTATTTTTCACTTTCAATATTCAAAATTAAATCACGAAGTGAAGCTGCCTTTTCAAAATTTAAATCTTTAGCTGCTTGTAACATTTCAACTCTTAAATCAGCAATTATCTTTGTTTTAGCAGTTATTTTTGTTTTACCTTTACTTGAATTTAAAATTTTTAAATCAACATCTAATTGTCTAGTACTTACGATTTCACTCAACGGTTTTTTAACAGTAACTGGTACTATATTATATTTTTTATTATAAGCAAGTTGAATTTCTCTTCTTCTTTGCGTTTCTTCAATTGCTTGTGTCATTGCCTCTGTCTTAATATCTCCATATAGTATAACATGACCATTAACATTTCGTGCTGCGCGACCAATAGTTTGGATTAATGATTTAGTATTACGTAAAAAACCAGATTTATCAGCATCCAAAATACAGATTAATGACACTTCTGGTACGTCTAATCCTTCACGTAATAAATTAATACCAACAATAACATCAAAAACACCTTTTCTTAAATCTAACAAAACTTTAGTACGTTCTAATGTTTTTAATTCATTATGAATATAAGCAACTTTAATTTTTTGTTCTTGTAAAAAATTTGATAATTCTTCTGCCATTCTAATTGTTAAAGTAGTAATAAATACTCTTTCATTATTTTTTGTTCGTAATTTTATTTGATTAATAATATCTTCCATTTGATTTTTAGTTGGTTTAATTTCAATTGTTGGATCTAATAAACCTGTGGGACGAATAATTTGTTGAACTGGTACATTAAAGGGTTCAACTTCATTTTTAATTAAAGATAATTCATAATCAGCAGGAGTTGCTGAAGTATAAATAACTTGCTTTAACTTATTAGAAAATTCATTAAAATTTAAAGGACGATTATCCAAGGCACTAGGTAAACGAAAACCATATTTTACTAATGTTTCTTTTCTGCTACGATCAGTATTATACATTCCTCTAATTTGCGGTAATGTCATATGAGATTCATCAATAATTGTTAAAAAATCATCTGGAAAAAAATCAATTAAAGTATATGGTGCTGAACCCACTTCTCTATTTTCTAAATGACGAGAATAGTTTTCAATACCACTACAAATACCAAATTCTTTTAAGGATTCTAGATCGTGTTCTGTTCTTTGTTCTAATCTTTGCGCTTCTACTAACATATTATTTTTTCTTAGTTGTGCTAATGTTATTTTTAACTCTTCAGTAATTTTAATAATTGCCTGATCAACACGACTTTTACTAGTAATATAATTTTGCGCAGGAAAAATTGTAATAAAGGGAAAACGTTCTAAAACATTAGCGCCTAATGTATCAATACGTGCTATTTCTTCAATTTCATCACCAAATAAACTAATTCTTAAATAAAATTGATCATTTCAAGATGGAACTAACTTTATTAAATCACCTTTTGCACTAAAACTACCCGGTTCTAATGTAATATCATTACGTACATATCCATTTTTAATTAGTCTTAATAATAAATCTTTTCTATTAATTTTTTGTCCTTTTCTCAATTCAAAAAAGTTATCTTTATATGCTGTTGGTTCTTGTTCACCATAAATTGCTGCTACTGATGCTACAACAATAACATCTTTACTAATAGATAAACCATTTAAAGCACTTAATCTTAACATTTCAATTTCTTGATTTTGTTTAGAATTTTTATCAATATAAGTATCGGTTTTTGGTAAATATGCCTCGGGTTGATAAAAATCAAAATATGAGACAAAATATTCAACGCGATTTTCAGGAAAAAAAGTTTTCAATTCTCCATATAATTGCATAGCTAATGTTTTATTATGTACTAAAATTAAAGTTGGTTTTTGCACTTGCACAATAACATTGGCCATTGTAAAAGTTTTACCCGTACCAGTGGCTCCTAATAATACTTGGTATTTAATATTATTCTTAATAGCTACTACTAATTTTCTAATTGCTTCAGGTTGATCACCTGTTGGTTTATAAGGCGCTTTTAATTTAAACATAACTTTATATTCCTTTAAAACATTCTATATACAATACCATATTATTTTAAATAAAATAATAATAAAACTTTTATATAATTAAAATTATTATAAAACAATATAAATACTATACTTATTTTTTGATTTTTATAAGTATAAAAAATTATAATAAATTTCTTAAAAAATTTAAAGTTTAGTTATCAAATAAATCCAATGTTTAAAATTGACTTATTATCGTTTATATTTTATTTTACTTAGAATATAGTAAAATTTTAAACAGATAATTAAAATAATTTTTATATAAATTAAAAAAACTAAAAAGGGGGAATGATTATGAAAACATTATTAACAGCAGTAAGTCTTTTAACATTTGCAACAACCACAGGAAACTTAAATTCTATTTTAAGCACCGAAATTAAAACTACAAATATTTTAAATAATGAACCCATAAATTATGAAGGTGAAGATAAAATTATTACTAACTATGAATATCAATATGAACTTGCTATATCGTATATATACATTAATAGCAGTACTTTAGATACTTGATTTAAACTTTTTTCTTTAAATGACCTTGAAAAATTAAGAGAAAAAATATACTATGATACTTCATCTTTTCCTTATCAAGGTAATGGATGAGAAAAGATTAGCATATATGAATTAACTGAAAAATTAATAAATAATTTTTCATCTTTAATTAAAGTACGTGGATATAATACCTATGGAATTATAGTAACTTATCATGAAGCACCTAAGGAATTATTTTTTCTAGCACCACAATTTTCACCAAATACTCACGATAAAAATATAATAGAAAAATATTATAAATTTTTATGACATGATACTTTAAAAATTGCATTAAGTCGATATGAATGACAAAAAATTTTAAATACTAATAAAAATAAAACTGAAATTTTTAATATTATTTCTAGATTTCCCGAATGAGATGCAAGTGGTTGAAAAGGTTATATTTCAAACGAAGATTTATATACTTTATCTGAAAAAATTATTGAGAATTTTAATCAATTAAAAACTAAATTCGAAAATAGTAATACAGGATGAAAAGTAGTAACTAACACTACTGGCTCATGAACAGAACTTGAACAAGAATAAAATATACTTACAAAAAAATAATGAAAAGAAAGAGAGAAAAAAAATAATGTTTAAAAAATTTAAAGAAATTTTCAAAAAGAAAAAATGACATTGTGATTATTGTAAAAAAAATTATCCTCTACTTTGTCCAATCAAAGGATTAGAAAAAGATGGAGAAGATTTTGAAAAAAAACCAAAAGATTAATTTTATACTTTAAATAAAAATAGGCAAATGCCTAGAGGCTTTTTAGTAATCTGTGTTTCTTTGTTTTACAAAGTACTAGTTCAGATTAATTCTGTCTTCAAATTTTATCATAAAATGAGCAATTGCTGTATTTCAATTTTGAATAGGCAATGTTCATTTTTTTGTGATATTTTCAATTGCTAAGNTAATTTAAAAAAAACTTGAATGTATTCGAAAAACAATTGTGTTATACAATTAACACTAATTTTGACATGAAAGGATTTTTAATAATGGATAAAATTAAACAAATAGCATTAGTAATTAACAAGTTAAATATCAAACAAAAAATTCAAATTATTGATGATAGCAAAAACCAATATTCAATTAGATATCTTTGCCAACATCTTCAACTAAACCGATCAACATATTATTTTGTAAAAAACAAACAAAACCCTATTAAAAAAGAAAAAAATCAAATTAGTAATTGTACACATAAATATCAAGAATTATGCCAACTTTTACTTGAATTTCATTTTACAAGAAAAGGACAAATTTATGGCTATTTACGAATTTTTTCAGCATTTAAAGAATGATTAAAACAATACAAACATATTATTTTAAATCTAGAATTATCAACAAAACAAATGCGAAAAATTATGAAAGATCACAATCTTCAAGGATTAAAACAAACTAAAAATAACTATCCTAAAAACAAAAAAAATCCAAATAAGTGAATACCTACAATGGATAAAGTAAACAAAGATTATAAAAGTACAACCTCTTCAAATCAAATTTGATCAATGGACACTAAACAAATAAATACTAAAGAAGGTTGATTATATCTTTTTGTAATTATTGATTTTTATTCAAATAATATTGTAAGCTATAATACATGTTCAAACAAATCCTATCAAGATTTAATCCTTCCTGCACTTGAAAAAATAAATCAACAATTCTCTTGAAACCAAGTAAAAAACGTTATTTTACACTCAGATAACGCCAACGAATTTTATTGTCAAGACATCACAAATTGAGCTGCTGATAAGCAAATAATTTTAAGCAAAAAACAACCTTATGATATTGGTGGCAATGTAATATCTGAAAACTGATTTTCTCATTTATCTCAAGAATGACTACCTAAAGGTTCAAATCAATATTTTTCTCTCAATGAAGCTATAAATGATGTAAACCAATATATTATGTTTTATAATTACGAAAGAATACATTCTAAATTTCTAAAACCACCAATTTCACAAATAAAAATTTGGGAATGTTTAGTAATCTGTGTGACTTACAAAAATAACTATGTTTAATTAATTCTAGTAAATATAATTTATATATCTAGAAAGAGTGAGTTACAGATGGCTAAAAAAGATAATCTTAATAACAAT
>NZ_CADDIL010000007.1 GCF_902809815.1 Spiroplasma endosymbiont of Danaus chrysippus
TATCCATTATTAAAAATCCTTTCATGTCAAAATTAGTGTTAATTGTATAACACAATTGTTTTTCGAATACATTCAAGTTTTTTTTAAATTAATGGTCTAGTAAAAAGGGCTAAGTAGCAAGTAGCAAGTAGCAAGTAGCTATTAAAGAAATTAGCGCAAATTATCAAGCGGGTTGATGAGCAACTAATAACATAATTAGTGTTAGTACTCATGAATATGGTCATGCTTTCGATAATTTTTTATCATTAACGGATGCTGATCGTAGTACGTTTAATAACAATTGAAATTGACCTAAAAATAATAAAATCGAAAATTGTTTACTTAATAAAAATATTTTTAAAATTAATAATGATTATTCATCTGTTTGAAGAGCACAAAATCACGTGATGAGGGCACCAATTTCTGATTGTAGTCAATTATTAATGGATTACTTAAATGATAAAGTTAATATTAGTAATAGTGATTATCAAAAAAAGATTAGTATTCCCAATGATTATTGTGCAAAGTAATTATGGTCGTATATTTTGAAGCCAAGCGAAACCCTATAAAAAAGGTGAATTTTTTGCCGAAGCCTTTGCTGAATGATTATTAACGCCGCAATCTGGACGAGGGTGAAATTGAGAATTATTAAATGATTTTTTTATTAAAAAATTACCAACTTATTTATAAATTTTTCCATAAAATATTTTAATTAATAAACTTTTTTAATTCTTCTGTTTTTAAAATTCCTAGAATTTTATTAAAATTAATATTATTTATGCTAGTTAATCTTAATAATCTTGTATTTTTAATAGTTTTTAATTTATCAAATATCATAGATTTCCTATCTTTTTTAATTTTAATCATACTCTAAAAATTAAATTTTAATCCAAGAAGTCTATTATATAGAGAAACATGAAGCAATATTAATAAAGGAAAATTATATAAAATAATAACCTAAAAATAAAATAATATTTATTTTTTTTTACAAATTAATTATTATTAATAAGTTTTATTAATTTTTTTGTCTAACAAAATAACCAATCAAAATTAAAACTCCAGGAATAACAAATGTTGTTAAACTAAATAAACCTGTTAAAAATAATCATTTTTCTTCAATAAAATAATTATTTAAACAAAGTAAAAAGGGAATTACTTGAAATAATCCATAAATAATTATTAAAATGATAACTAGTGAAAAATAATTAAAAAATGTAAATATTCCATAAATAATACAGCTAATAAGTAATATTATTGACATAATCATTCCAATTATTAAACCTATTTTAATAAAATTATTATTATTTATCATTTTTTAATTACTCCTTTTTTTACTTTATATAAAATTTTAATATAAAATGTTATAATATTATTATACTACTTATAGGAGAAAGATAATCTAATGCAAAAAATAAATATTTTGTTTAAAAATCAGATTCAAAAGAAAATTAAAGTAAATAATTTATTAAAACATAAAAATCAAATTGTATATTTTTATAATGTAATTGTCTTTAAAACATATATATTAGTTTATTATTATTACTATAAATAAAAAATACAAACTTAAAATACTACCAATTGACTTTCCAATTGATAATAATACTACTACTTTTTCATCTAAATTAATAATTTAACAAGTTAATATTATTAATTTTTTAAAAAAAATCTTTAAAAGAATACTATAAAAATAGTAGACACTGCTTATAAAAAAATAAATAATATAAAAACTTTTTTCTAACTAAAAGCAGATTGTAATTTGAAGTGTAAAACTTTGAATTATAATCTGCTTTAATAATTTTATATTATAACTTTATTTTAAATATTTAATTAATAATCTATTGCAAATTTCAATCCATACTCTCCCTAAACTTCTAGTTAAATAGACATTAGAAAATGACATATCGAATGTTAATTTTGCAGGAAATAAAAATTGAATGTGTCAATCAAGATTATCAAAAAATAATGCAGTAGTTATACCTCTAACAACTTCAGCAGTTGCTAAAAAATCTTGATACGATTCTTTAAATGAAAAATTCATTCTATTATATGCTACTTCTTCATCTGTAATTTTTCCCTCATTAATTTTATTGATTTCTTTTCCCATTATTTTTAAAGGAACAGAAAATACATCATAATGATCTGAACCTCAGTCTATTTTATCTGAACCATTATTTAAAAATCATTCTAATATTCTAATAGATTTTGGTTTTTGAAAAGATTTTAAACCTGTAGAAACTACAAAATCTCAACTTTCATAAGCTGGATTTGATACTGATGAAGTTTTATAACTATGAACAATATCTTTTTTATTTTCACTAAATTCATAAGTTATTTCTTTAACTTCTTTTGGACTATTATTTATATTTAAAAAACTATTTGCATTTGTAAACGCTAAACCAATCGTTCCTAATAATGTTACTAAAGTTTTCATATATATTTTCCTTTCATAAATTAAAATATTACATTTTTATTTTTATAAATATTCCATAATTTATTTTATTAAACTTCTGGAACTCAATTAACTTTTAAATCGTTATTTTCACCAATAAAATGGTTCTTTCCTTCATCTGTTAATGTTAATTTAACATGTGTATCATGTTCTTTTAAATCTTCTGTAGTTAAAGGATCACCAAAGTCATTTTCGATACTTACTAAATCAATAATAATATTAGCCCTTCTTAATAGATCAATAGTAATTATTACTTCACCCATTTCATAGCCTGTTGCTAAAAAAATAGCTACTTTAAACTTCTCATTATTACTCATTATTTCTTTTCAATTCATTATTTAATTTAAAAACATTAATAGCATTTTCCCTAGTTGCATTAATAATACTTTGTTTTGGGATCTTCTTTAATTCAGCTATTTTATTAACTGTAAATATTATATTTTCTGGATGATTAATTGTTAATCCATTTTTGGGATTTTTGCCTCTTTTTGGTTCAGGAGTTAAATATGGCGCATCTGTTTCAACTAATATTTTATTAATTGGTATATTTTTTGCTACCTCTTGTAACTTCAAAGCATTTTTATATGTCACATTACCTGCAAAAGAAATATAAAAACCTTGTTTTATAAATTTTTCAGCTATTACTTTTGTTCCCGTAAAACAATGAAGAACACCATTAGTAATATTTTCTTTTTTAATAATTTCAAAAGCATCTTCAAAAGCATTACGAATATGTAATAATACAGGTAATTTATGTTCTTTAGCTAATTTTAGTTGTTCAATAAATCATTTTTTTTGCAATTGTGGTTCTGTAAATTTATGATAATAATCTAATCCAATTTCACCAATAGCAACTACTTTACCAGTTGCTATTAATTTTTTCAATTCTGAAATAGTATTACTATCGCAAGTATTTACTTCTGTTGGATGAATACCTACAGCTGCATAAAGATTGGGAATTTTTTCTTCACTCTCAAATTCATAAATTTGACTAACAGCTTGCTTACTAGTATTTAAGTCAAAACCAACATTACAAATACTACCAATACTATCACCTGCTGAATAAGCATCAGTTAATAATTTTAATATTTCTGTTTCATCATAATGTTTTGACATTAAATGACAATGAGTATCAAAAATTCCATTATTAGCCATATATTTTACCTTCCCTTTTATTTTCCTAAACAAAATCTTTTAAAAATTTCATCTAATAAATCAGTTTCAAATTTTTTACCTTGCATTTCTAAAATCTTATTTCATGCAGTTTGTAAGTGAACAATAATTAAGTCTATCGAAATATTCTTTTTTAAATCTTTTAATGCTTCTGAAATACTAAGTTCAATTTCATCCAAATATGCTAATTGTCTTGTATTCGCAAAAAGTAATTCTTTATCAAAATTAATTTCAGTAGTTATAATTTTATTTTTTATTCCTAAAATTAGATTTTCAATTTCGCCCATTATTGCACTAACTTTTACCACATTAAAATTATTTTTAATGTCTAATTTTAATTTTAACCTTAAATCCGTTTTATTAATAGCAATAAGGTAATTTTTATGTTTTATTTTTTCTAATAATTGTTTATCCTCAATACTTAAATCTTTTGAACCATCTAGTACTAATATTATTAAATCTGCTTCGTTTAAAGCCTTATGTGATTTATCAATACCTGCTTTTTCGATATCATTTAAAGTATGACGTATACCTGCTGTATCAATTAAATTTAAACTAATATCACCCAAATTAATTTTGCCTTCTACCAGATCTCTTGTTGTTCCTTCTTCATTAGAAACAATAGCTTTATCTTCATTTAAAAGCACATTTAATAGGGAAGATTTTCCAACATTAGGTTTTCCAATAATAACTGTATTAATTCCCTCTTTTATAGTTTTAGTAATTTTACTATGTTCTTTAATAACTTTTATTTTATTTAAAAATTTTTCAACTAAAGGAATAACATTATTAATTGTTTTTTCCTCAACCCCATCGTATTCAGGATAATCAATATTAACTGTTATATTAGCAATTAAAGTTAGTAATTCTGAAAATAATTCATCAATTAGTATTCTTGTTTTACCACTTAAACTATTAATAGCGGTTTTTAAAATAGTATTATTTTCAGCCATAATTAAATCATTAATAGCTTGTGCTTCAATTAAATCAATTTTATCATTTAAATAAGCTCTTGTCGTAAATTCTCCTCTTGTTGCCATTCTCATACCTGTAGATAGTAATAATTGCAAAATCTTTTGTGTTATTAGCACTCCACCATGACAATTAATTTCAATTGTATCTTCACCTGTAAAAGATTTGGGAGCGCGATAACATGCTAAAACAACTTGATCAATTTTATTCTTATTATGATCAATAATATATCCTGTTATTAAAGTGTGACCTTTTTGATTTAAAATATCTTTATCAAAAACCTTATTTAATAGTTCATAAGTATCTTTTCCTGAAATTCTAATAATACTAATTGCTTGATTTAAAGGTGCGGTTGCAATTGCAGTAATAGTATCATTTAACATTTTTCCCTCTTTTCATTTAAACAATCTAAGATTTTAAATCTTAGATTACTCTAATTTTCCAATCTAATTACTACATGACGGTTATAACCTATACCTTCAGAAAAGCTTGATATTCCTTCAATATTTTTAACTATTTCATGTATAATTTTTCTTTGGTTATTAGGCATTGATTCAAAATGAAACATTTCTTTACTTATTCTTATTTTTTTTATAATTTCATATATTCTAATTTTTAAATTTTGTTTTTGAATATTTAAATAATTATTAACATTTATTACTATTTGATAGTTTCTTTTAAATTTTGTTTCTAAATAAGTAATAAGTAAATTTTGTAAAGCACTAATTGTATAACCTTTTTTGCCAATTAAAATTGAATTTTCATTTTTACAATTAATATTAATATAAAATTTATTGCCATTTAATATTATTTCTTCTTGATAATTTTTTATATTAAAAAGTTCCAATAAATCATGTCATTTATCATTCAAATAATTTTTAACATCATTTTCGTTAAAAATAAAAATTTTAGTAATGGTTTTAAATAAACGTTTTTCTATACCTAATTTTATATAAAATGTCTTGGGGGGTAAATTTTTGATAGTTTTTTCTAAATCAATATTTTTTTAAATGATTTAATTTCCATCTTTTTTTCTCCACATTATAATAAATTACTTATTTTTTTTAGGTTGAACAACTATTTCAGATTTTGTAAATATCTTTTTAATCTTACTTGAAAATGATGTACTAATTGTACCATTTTTTTTATAACGGCTACATTTATGTTTATTATAGTAATGAAAACCAAGAGTTTGAAATATTTGTAATATTCCAGAAATAATTCAATAAATGCCTAATCCTGAAGGAGCAACACATACATAAAATAAAAACATAAAAATCATAACGCTTTGAATAATAACTTGTTTTTTTAATGCAGCTTTTGCTTCTTTAGTTTTAATCTTCTGTCGTGAACGATTTAAAAACATCGGTAATAACATAGAAACTAATTGTGTTGGTATATATATAACAATAATTATTAAATACATAAATTGGCCATGGGTAACCATAGTTCATGGTTGTTCAACTAAACTAATAGCACCAACAACAGTATTTTTTAATAAATTAGTTGATTTCATAACAGTAAACATAGCTGTTAAGAAAGGAAGTGATAAAAACATTGGAATAAAAGCAGCCATTGGATTTATTCCTTCTTTTTTATAAATAGCCATTAATTCCATTTGTTGTTTTTGTTTTGCACTTGGATCACGTGAATGTTTATATTTGGCTTGAATTTCGGAAGTTTTCATTTGCACTGATTGCATTTTTTCCTGATTTTGTTGGGCTTTAAAAGTAAATACTAATGTAATAAGTTTAATAATTAAGGTTGTAAAAATAATAGCAAAAATAACACTTACTGATCAATATTTTGAATTTACATCAACTCCACGACTTAATCCAGCAGAAATACTAACTAAGATTCAAGCAATTGGATAAACAAACATTCCAAAGAACGGTGATTTAGTTTGCGTTCAAGCTTCACTTCATGTTCTAATCCCTGTAAATCCATATTCATAAATATTGTTACCATTAAAATGAAAAATGTGATTTTTTGCTACATCACTGTTACCAATAAGTAATTCAAAAAAAACAGCCGCTACATTATATTTTTGAAAATCATAAGCTGAAATAACATCACTAGTTGCAACATTAGGATCACCCATAGTCTGACCGCAACCTCAAAGTGTTGACATCAATAAAAAAGTCCCTAAAATAATTTTAGTTCATTTTCATGTTATTTTTAATCAAACGTTTTTTTTCTGTTGTTCAGGAAATAAAAACTTTTTATATTGCATTAATTTTACTCTCCTATAATGGGATTTTCATTAAAAGATGTAATAAAGAGCTAAGATTTTCTTCATATGTATTAGATAAATAATTTTTTCTAATCATAATTACTATATCTACTGGTCAATCTTTTTTAATATCTACTAACATTCCTCGTACTTGACGTTTAATCTTATTACGTGCAAAAGCAAAACGAACTAGTTTTTTTCCTACTGATACACCTACTCGTATAGTTTCAAAATCTACTCTATTCATATAATAGATAAAAAATTGACCATTTGAAATACTTTTTCCTTCATTAATTAAATATTTAAAATGATGATTTTTCAAAAGGCGGTATTTTTTTTCCATATTTTGTTCACCTTATTTTATTTTTTAAACTATGCTGTTAATTTTTTACGTCCTCTTTGACGTCTTCTTTTAATAACATTAATTCCTGTCGCAGATTTCATTCTTGCAAAAAAACCATGAGTTTTTTGATGTTTTCTCTTACTTGGTTGATATGTCGGTTTCATTTTTTTTCTCCTTTTTTTAAAATTCTAATAAAAAATCATTAAGAGTATTGTAACATAATATTTATATCTTAACAAATTATTCTGTTTATTTTTAATAAAAACAATATTAGTTTAACAAAAAAATAAATCATTTATAATATTAAATAATAAATATCATTTTTTTTTATTTTTTTTAAAAGTATAATACAGATTATAATTATAAAAAAGTTATCAACATTAATCCACAATTTATCCACAATAATTATATTAATTAAAGAGGTTTTTAAAATGAATGACACTGATAATAAACGAGAAAACTTTCAAAATATTTGAAATAAAGTTAAAAATTTTCTTCAATATGATGAAATGATTGATCCAAGTATTTTTAATAACTATATTAAAAACACTTATATTTATGATATTTTTGAAAATAAATGTTTAATTATTGTTGATTCACTATTTGCAAAAGAAATTTTAACTAAAAATATAACATTTAAAGTTAAAGAAATTTTGGAAAGAATTATTCAACAAAATCTTCAAATTGAATTTTTAGAACTTAATGAAGCAAAGAAGCAAAAAATATATGTAGAAAAAGATTTTGTTGAATTTAATAAATTGCAACAAATTAAAAAACAATTTCAATTTAATAACTTTGTTAAAGGTGAATCAAATAACGATGCTTATCAAGCAGCATTTTCAATTACCATAGAACTTGGTAGGTATTGAAATCCCTTATTTATCTATGGTAATTCTGGATTAGGAAAAACACATTTACTTCATGCTATTGAAAATGAAATACTAACAAAATATAATAATCAAAAAAAAGTACTTTACTTATCTTCTGAAGAATTTGGTCGTATGGTACCAGAAATTATTAAACAAAATGTTAATGATATTGAAAAATTTAAAGATTCATTTAATCAATACGATGTTCTTCTCGTTGATGATATTCAATTTTTAGCTAATCGTAGTAAAACAAATGAAATATTTTTTCATATATTTAATAGTTTTGTTAACAAACAAAAACAAATTGTTATTACATCAGATAAACATCCTGATGATTTATATGGTTTTGAAGAAAGAAATGTTTCAAGATTTCAAAGTGGTTTAAGTGTTGGTATTGATTCACCAGATTTTGAAACTTCATTAATTATTTTAAAAGAAAAAATTAAGTCTTTAAATTATGATCCAAGCATTTTTACTGAAGAATCTTTAAGTTTTATTGCTTTAAATTTTAATAGTGATGTTAGAAAATTAGAAGGAGCATTAAATAGATTAATTTTTTACAGCATTTTATATATAAAACCTAATCATTTAATAGTACTTGAAGACGTTATGAAAGCTTTTAAAACATCAAATACTTCATTAAAAGAAAAACTAACTATTAAAAAAATTAAAACAATTGTATCTGAATATTATAATATTCCAATCAAATTATTGATTAGTACTTCTAGAGTTAAAACGATAACAATAGCACGCCATGTAGCAATGTATTTAATAAAAACACTTTTAAATGAATCATATACAAAAATTGGTTCTGAATTTGGAGGTAAAGATCATACAACAGTAATGAATGCTTATAACAAAATTAAAAAAAATATTGAAACTAATTATGAATTTAAAAAAAATATTGAAAGATTATCACGTGAATGTTTAAAACACAATTAATCCACTATTTTAATCATAAATTATTAACATATAAAATCCTGATTTTTTACTTATTTTATAAGTTAAAATTAGTTATTCACATTAATCCACATTGTAATATTATTAATAATTAAATAAATAATAGTAATTAATATATATAATATATAATTAATTATTAATGTTTAAAAATGGGAGATATTTATGAAAATCGAAATCAAAAGTTCTATATTATTCAAAATAATAAAAAAAATAATAAAAATAACAATTTCTAATAACAATTATGAAGAATTATCTTGTTTTTTATTAGAAGTTGAAAAAGAAAAAATAATTTTAACCGCATCTAATGGTAATTTATCATTAAAATATGAACTAAATAATAATGAAAAATACTTAAAAATATTAAATATTGGTTCAGTATTAATTAATACTAAAATTATTTATGATATTTTTAGCAAATTAGAAGATGAATGAATTTTATTTGAACTTAAAATTAATAACTTAATCATTAGTAATTTTAAAAATGATAATAATGATTTTATCTTCAAATTAAGTACGTTAACAATTGAAAAATTTCCAAAAATTAACTTTAATAAAAATATTAAAAATAAAGTATCTTTTAATAAAAGTTTGTTACAAAATATAAATGAACAAATTGCTTTTGCAACAAATACAAACAATAATAAACCAGCATTAAGTGGAATTAATTTTAAATTTAATGATCAAAAGTTATTTGTTACAGCAACTGATGGATATTGTTTAGCAAAAAAGTGTTTTTCTTTTGAAGAAAAATTAGAATTTAGTAATAAAGAGTTTAATATTCCAGTTCATTTAATAAATGAAATTGATAAAATTACTAGTGATTTAAATTCAAATATAAATTTTTATTTTGAAAATGATTATAATTTAATTATTGAAATTGAAAATTTTTTATTTCAAACACGAATGATTGAAGGTACTTATCCAAATACGGATGATATTATTAAAAATATTATAGAAAAAGAAAAAAATATTATTGAAATTAATAACGTTAGAGAATTTTTAAAAATTATTGAATTATCAATAATTTTAGCAAAAAAAGATACTTCACCTATGATTCAATTTTGAATCAATGTGGAAAAAAATGATTTTAAAATTAATTGTTTATCTAATAATGATAGTATAGGTGAAGTAATTGAACAATTTAAAAAATTTCATATTGTGAAATCTAAAAGTTTAAAAGAAGAAATAAAAGTAGTTTTTAATTCAAAATTAATTATTAATGCTTTAAAATCTTTTAATAAATGTAAAAAAGTAAATTTGAAAATTTCTTGACCAAAAAATTATACAATTATTGATAGTGAAGAAGAAACTGGGTTATTACAACTAGTTTTACCAATTGGAGAAAAATAATATGATATAACTAAAATAGTTATTTTTAATTAATAAGCTAAGAAAAGGTAAAAAATAATGAAGAAAAAATTACAATTGTTAAGTATGTTTACTATTTTAATTTTTACTAATTTAAATATAATTGCTTGTAAAAATAAGCAAGATAGTATTAATGAATTTTATGTTTTAGGGGATAGTTTATCAGATACTGGTGCAGGAACATTTGCACAAAATCAATATTTAGAAAATAGTAATAGTAAATTTAAACATTTTCAATTAGATAAACCTTATTATAATAATTGTTGAAGTAATAATAAAGTAGCTTCACAATTAATTGCTGAAAAATTAAATATTAATTTTAAACCTGGGTGATTATTTAACATCAATGGTAAAACATTTCAAAGTTTGGGTAATAATTATGCTTATGGAGGAGAAATTGCTGATAGCAGTGATAATAATTTAGATATTATTAAAACTTTTGATTTGTCTCATCAAACACAAATGTTGTTACTACAACATTCTTTACAAAAAAAAGATGTTATTTGAATAGAAATGGGAGCTAATGATATTGGTAATTTAATGAATAAAACAGATCCTATTATTATTAACAGTAAGATTAATAATGTAATAAATGAAGAAAAAAAAGCAATAAAATTATTAATTAAAAATGGTGCAAATAAAATTATTATTACTGATGTTCCTGACTTAACATTAACACCAAAAATTAAAAAGATATTACATAATAATCAACAAAAAATACAAATAGCACGTAAAACATGTATTGAATATCAAAAACAATGAAAAAAAATGATATTAGAAATGAAAATAATTTATAAAAATATTATTACACCTTTTTTTCTTTCAAGAGAATTAGCAACTGATATGAATAATTTTAAAAATAAAATTCCAGATGGAATTGTTGAAACTAGTGCTACAATTTGTAAAATGATGTCTAAAGAAACAAAATATTCTTATAAACCAGTTTTTAATTCTGGAGTTAATGAAAGTAATTTAAATAAATATTTTTATTTTGATGAGTTTCATCCAGGTATGTGATTTCATCAACAAATGGCAAATAGTATTATTAATTTAATAGAAAATTTTAAATAGATTTTTTGTTAAATATTTTTAAAAAAGTAATTTATTATTTTTGAATAAAGATTTTTTAATTTTTCTTTTAAAAAAATTATGTTGTTTTAAATCAAAAAAAATGTATAATTTATACATAAAATGTAAAATAATATGCTTATTTTAAAGAATAAAAAGTCTTTTTTTTGAATTTATTTTTGAAATTTTAAATATTTTCATTATTAAATTAATGAAAATATTTAATGATGAAAGAGAGTGAAAATAGTGAGCACAAGGACTCCAAATGATTATAATGCTAACTCAATTCAAGTTTTAGAAGGACTAGAAGCAGTTAGAAAACGACCTGGAATGTATATTGGTTCCACTGCAGAAAGAGGATTACATCACTTAGTTTGAGAAATAGTTGATAATGCTGTTGATGAAGTTATTGCCGGTTTTTGTACAAAAATTTCTGTAACCATTACTAAAAATAATGAAATATTAGTAAAAGATAATGGTCGAGGTATTCCTACTGATATACATCCAAAGACTAATATTTCAACAGTAGAAACGGTTTTTACTACATTACATGCTGGTGGAAAATTTGATAATGGTTCTTATAAAGTATCAGGTGGTTTGCATGGTGTTGGTGCTTCAGTAGTAAATGCTTTAAGTAAGTATTTGGAAGTTACTATTTATCGTGATGGTAATATTTTTTTTCAAAAATATATTGAAGGTGGTAAACCAGAATTACCATTGGCAGTTATTGGACAAAGTGATAAAAAAGGAACAACTGTTTTATTTAAACCTGATGAAAGTATTTTTACTGAAACTGTAAATTTTAGTTTTATAATAATTAAAACAAGGTTAAGACAACTTGCTTTTTTAAATAAAGGTTTAACTATTCAAGTTATTGATGAACGTGAAAATAAAGAAGAAACTTTTTGTTATGAAGGGGGTATTAAAGAATATGTTGCCTTTTTAAATAATAAATTTGAACCTTTAAAACATGAAATTATTTATGGAGAGTTTGAAATAAATGGTATAAACACAGAAATAGCTTTTCAATATAATGAAAGTGAAGAATCTCAAATATTTTCATTTTGTAATAATATTAATACACCTGAAGGTGGAACACATGAAGATGGTTTTCGTTTAGCATTAACAAGAGAATTGAATTCTTATGCGAAAAAAAATAATCTTTTAAAAAATAATGATGAAACATTTACTGGTGATGATGTTAAAGAAGGAATTTTAGCAATTATTTCAGTTCAACATCCTAATCCACAATATGAAGGGCAAACTAAAACAAAACTTGGTAATTCTGAAGTTAGAAAAATTGTTTCTAATGTAACTGGAAAAATAATTAATAAATTTTTATTGGAAAACCCTGCTGAAGCAAAAATTATTATTAACAAAGTTATTTTATCAGTAAGTGCACGTTTAGCATCTAAAAAAGCACGTGAGAATATTATGACTTCGAGAAAAAATCCTTTACAATTTTCTAATTTACCTGGTAAATTAGCAGATTGTTCTTCTAAAGATCCAACTAAAACAGAAGTTTTTCTTGTCGAAGGTGAGTCAGCTGGTGGCACTGCAAAGTTGGGAAGAAGTAGAGAAATTCAAGCAATTTTACCATTAAGAGGGAAAATAATTAATGTTGAAAAAGCACGACTTTTAAAAGTTTTTTCTGACGAAGAAATAAATAATCTTATTATTTCCTTTGGTTGTGGTGTTGGTAAAGAATTTAATATTACTAAATTACGTTATCATAAAATTATTATTATGACTGATGCTGATGTTGACGGTTCACATATTAAAACATTATTATTAACATTTTTTTATCGTTACATGCGTCCCTTAATTGATGCTGGTTATATATATAGCTCAGCATCCTTTATATAAATTTTATAGTGGTAAATTTGTTAAATATGCATATAATGATCAAGAATTGCAAGAAATTAAAGATAATTTTAATGGAACTAATTTTAACATTCAACGTTATAAAGGTTTAGGAGAAATGAATGCCACACAATTATGAGAAACAACTATGGATCCACAACATAGAATTTTATTACAAGTAAGTATTGATGATGCTTCAGAAGCAGATGAAACTTTTTCAATATTGATGGGGAAAGATGTATTTCCACGAAAAGAATTTATTCAAGAAAATGCTAAATATGTAAAAAACATTGATGCTTAAAAGTTAATAAAATAAAATTAGGAGTTTATATATGAGCGAAATAACTAAAAAAAATGAAACATTTATTTCTAATAAATATGTTCGTAATATATCTGATGAAATGAGAACTAGTTTTTTAGAATATTCAATCTCAGTTATTGTTTCAAGAGCTTTACCAGATGCAAGAGATGGATTGAAACCAGTACATCGTCGAATTTTATATTCTTTAGCAATTTTAGGTATGACATATGATAAACCTTATAAAAAAGCAGCACGTATTGTTGGAGAATGTATTGGAAAATTTCATCCTCATGGTGATATTGCAGTTTATGAAACAATGGTAAGAATGGCACAAGAATTTAATTATCGTTATCCTTTAGCTGATGGCCAAGGTAATTTTGGTTCAATTGATGGTGATAGTGCTGCTGCTATGAGATATACTGAAGTTAGAATGAGTAAAATGGCAGGAGAGTTGGTTAAAGATTTAAATAAAAATACAGTTACTTTTGTTGAAAATTATGATGGTGCTGAAAAAGAACCTAGTGTTTTACCGGCTTATTTTCCTAATTTATTAGTTAATGGAACAACAGGTATTGCTGTTGGAATGGCAACAAGTATTCCACCACATAACTTAAGAGAAATAGTTGATGCAATTATTTTTGTAGCTCACAATCCTGATTGTGATATTATGGAAATATTAGATATTGTTAAAGGACCTGATTTTCCTACAGGTGCAATGATTTTAGGCGTAAATTCATTTAAAAGTGCTTATTTAAATGGAAGATCAACAATAACAGTTCGTAGTAAAACTAAAGTTGAAAAATTATCAAATGGTAAACCTGCAATTATTGTTGAAGAAATACCTTATCAAACTAATAAAACTAATTTAATAAATAATATAGTTAAAGCAGTTCAAGAAAAAAAAGTAAATTATATAACTGATTTGCGAGATGAATCTAATGGTGAAGGAATAAGATTAGTATTAGAAATTAAAAATATTGATTATGCTGAACTTATTTTAAATCAACTATATAAATTTACTTCATTACAAACAACATTCACAATAAATTTATTAGCATTACATAATAAACAACCTAAAGTAATGAATTTAAAAGAAATGATTGAAATTTATATTGAACATCAAATTGAAATTATTCTTAATAAATCTAATTTTGAATTAAAAAAATATGAACATCAATATCATATTATTTTTGGTCTTGTTAAAGCATTACAAAATATTGATGAAATTATTAAAATAATTAAGGAATCAAAGAAAACAGAAGAAGCATTAACTAATTTACAGAATAAATTTGAATTTTCTGAAAAACAAGCTAAAGCTATTTTAGAAATGAAACTGCAACGTTTAACAGATTTAGAACAAGAAAAATTAAATAATGAATTATCATTTATTAATGAAG
Source organism: Spiroplasma endosymbiont of Danaus chrysippus (assembly GCF_902809815.1). Classification (GTDB taxonomy): domain Bacteria; phylum Bacillota_I; class Bacilli_A; order Mycoplasmatales; family VBWQ01; genus Spiroplasma_E. The sequence goes on from NZ_CADDIL010000007.1 coordinate 14,976, forward strand.
AAATTATTCGATTAAGAACTTTAATTAATGAACCTTCTAAGCAAATGAATTAATAATTTCTCAGTTAACAACAATTAAAGAAAATTATGGTGATGATAGAAGAACCGAAATTATTGAAAATTATGAAGGTGAAATTATTGATGAAGCTTTAATTAAAGAAGAACAGGTGGTTATAACGCTTTCAAAAAGTGGTTATATTAAACGTTTACCTTTAGATACATATAGAACTCAACATCGTGTTGGTGTTGGTGTTAAAGGTGCTGGTGGCACTGATATTAATACTGATGATATTGATAAAGTTTTAATTACTTCAACTCATTCTGATTTGTTAATATTTAGTAATAAAGGCAAAGTTTATCGAATTCGTGATCATAAGCTACCAAATTATTCAAGAACAGCTAAAGGAACACCAATTGTTAATTTAATAGCAACAGAAAAAAATGAGACTATTAAAACAATAATTGCTATATCAGAAGATTATGATATAAATGCTAATTTATTTTTTGTTACTAAAAAAGGAATTATTAAACGTTCAACTTTAGATCAATTTAAATCTATTTACCAAAATGGTAAGATAGCTATTAAATTGCGTTCAAATGATCAATTAGTAGATGTTCTGAAAACTACAGGTAATAATGAAATAATTATTGCTGTGGCTAATGGACGAGCAGTTAGAATCAATGAAAATCAAGTTAGAGTAATGTCAAGAATAGCCAGCGGAGTAAAAGGAATAGATACAAAAGGTACTCATGTAATTGGAATGTGCTCTAATCAAGATGGTGATTTAGTTATCTCTATTAGTGACAAAGGTTATGGAAAAATATCACGATTTGAAGAATATCGTTTAGCAAATCGTGGTGGTAAGGGTGTAATTTCAATGAAATTAGCTCAAAAAACAGGAAAATTAATTGGTATAAATTCAATAAATAACACTAATAATAGTAATGATTTATTAATTATTACTTTAAAAGGTACAGTTATTAGATTTTCTTTAGAAGATATAAGAACTACAAGCAGAAATACTATAGGTATTAAATTAATTAGATTTAAAACAGAAGATGATGCAATTTCTTCAATTGTAACAATCCCAATCACTAAAGAAAAAACTATTTTTATTGATTAATTTAAGAGGTGCTAAAATGATTGATATAGAAAAAATACGTAATAATTTGGAAAAAACTATTAATAAAATAGAAACAAGGGGCCAAAGTTATAAAAATGAAATAAATAAAATTTTTAATTTAGATTTAGAAATAAGAACTTTAAAAACAAAAAATCAAAAATTAGAAGAAACAAGAAATAAGCAATCTAAACAAATTGGTGAATTATTAAAAAATAAAAAAAATGATCAAATAAAAAAAATTAAAGATGATATGATTATTTTAAAAGAAAAAATTATAAAAAATAATTTAAAAATTGTAGATTTAGAAGATAAAATATATGAATTACAGTTAGTAATTCCTAATATACCACATTTTTCAGTTCCACAAGGAAACGATGAAACTAATAATCAAGAAGTTAGAAAATGAGGGAAAATTATTAAAAAAAATAGTAAACCACACTGAGAAATTGCTGAAAAGTTAAATATAATTGATTTTTCAAAAGCAACTAAATTAAGTGGTACTAGATTTATTATGTATAAAAATAAAGGTGCTTTATTAGTTAGAGCATTAATGAATTTTATGATTGATTCTCATTTAAAAAATGGTTATTCTGAATTTTTACCACCATTAATTATTAATAAAGAAAACTTATTTGGTACAGGGCAACTTCCTAAATTTAAAGATGATTTATTTCAATTAAATAATGAACAGTAAATAATGAACAGTATTTAATTCCAACAGCAGAAGTTCCTTTAACAAATATTTATCGTAATGAAATTATTAATTTTTCTGAATTACCAATAAAAATGTGTGCTTATACACCATGTTTTCGTTCAGAAGTGGGTTCTGCTGGTAGAGATACAAGAGGAATAATTAGATTACATCAATTTAATAAAGTAGAATTAGTTCAAATTGTTGAGCCTGAAAAATCTTATGATGCCCTTGAAGAGTTAACTAATAATGCTGAATTAATTTTACAAAAATTAGATATTCCTTATAGAGTTATTAATTTATGTAGTGGTGATATTGGTTTTACTGCTGCTAAAACTTATGATTTAGAATTATGATTACCTTCTCAAATGTGTTATCGTGAAGTTTCTTCATGTAGTAATTGTGAAGATTTTCAAGCAAGAAGAATGGAAACTAGAGTTAGTGAAGATAATAAGAAAGTAATTCCACATACACTAAATGGATCGGGATTAGCTATTGATCGAGTTGTTGCAGCAATTTTAGAAAATTTTTATGTTGAAGAAGATAATGTTGTAAATATACCTATTGTTTTACAACCTTATATGAATAATTTAAAAACTATTTAATTTATAATGTTTCACGTGAAACATTATAAATTAAAAAAAATGTATTTTTTATAAAAAAATTGTTATAATTAATAATGCCACTGCAACAATTACATTCGAACCGGGTCAGGACCGAAAGGGTGGTTAGCCCTAAATACTGGACCACTTTTGGATAGACAGTTTTAAATTTTTATTTGTGAAATTGGTGGTTTTAGAAATTTAGAATGTATTCTTTCGTAATTATAAAACATAATATATTGGTTTACATCATTTATAGCTTCATTGAGAGAAAAATATTGATTTGAACCTTTAGGTAGTCATTCTTGAGATAAATGAGAAAATCAGTTTTCAGATATTACATTGCCACCAATATCATAAGGTTGTTTTTTGCTTAAAATTATTTGCTTATCAGCAGCTCAATTTGTGATGTCTTGACAATAAAATTCGTTGGCGTTATCTGAGTGTAAAATAACGTTTTTTACTTGGTTTCAAGAGAATTGTTGATTTATTTTTTCAAGTGCAGGAAGGATTAAATCTTGATAGGATTTGTTTGAACATGTATTATAGCTTACAATATTATTTGAATAAAAATCAATAATTACAAAAAGATATAATCAACCTTCTTTAGTATTTATTTGTTTAGTGTCCATTGATCAAATTTGATTTGAAGAGGTTGTACTTTTATAATCTTTGTTTACTTTATCCATTGTAGGTATTCACTTATTTGAATTTTTTTTGTTTTTAGGATAGTTATTTTTAGTTTGTTTTAATCCTTGAAGATTGTGATCTTTCATAATTTTTCGCATTTGTTTTGTTGATAATTCTAGATTTAAAATAATATGTTTGTATTGTTTTAATCATTCTTTAAATGCTGAAAAAATTCGTAAATAGCCATAAATTTGTCCTTTTCTTGTAAAATGAAATTCAAGTAAAAGTTGGCATAATTCTTGATATTTATGTGTACAATTACTAATTTGATTTTTTTCTTTTTTAATAGGGTTTTGTTTGTTTTTTACAAAATAATATGTTGATCGGTTTAGTTGAAGATGTTGGCAAAGATATCTAATTGAATATTGGTTTTTGCTATCATCAATAATTTGAATTTTTTGTTTGATATTTAACTTGTTAATTACTAATGCTATTTGTTTAATTTTATCCATTATTAAAAATCCTTTCATGTCAAAATTAGTGTTAATTGTATAACACAATTGTTTTTCGAATACATTCAAGTTTTTTTTAAATTAATGGTCTAGTAAAAAGGGCTAAGTAGCAAGTAGCCATTACCACCCGAAGCATTACAAAATAATCCACAAATTGGTGATTATACACATGCACCAACTTGTGATTTTTCTGCTAAACAACAAAAACGAATTACTACTAATGAAAATGAAATTACAAAATTAAATACTGAATTAATTAAAGCAAACGAAAATATTAATGATGTTAAAAATAACTGATTTAATATCGAAACTAGTCCCCTATGAAAAAAAGTTGAAAATAATAATATAGAAACATTTAAATGATATTTTATTAAAATCAGTTATCAATATTCAACAGAAAATGACTTTATGAAATTTTATAAAGTAATTAAAATTTATTTAAATAATGTTTTTAATGAATTTGAATTGTTAAATGTTGATTCCATGACTTATAAAGAACAAATCTCAAATAAAAATATTTTAAATATTGGAACTATTTACTATGACAATAGAAATAAAAAATTTAGTGGTGGAGGTAATTCTTATCCTGAACGTGGAAAAATTAATTTAATTGGTGATATAAAAGAAATATATCAATATCAAGGAATAGATACGCCAACTGAATTTATAGCAGAAGAAAGTATTGAACGTGATTACTATACAAAAATAGAAACTAATAATTTATTAGATAAAAAGCAAAACAAATTAATTGCTGGTACTAATATAACTATTGATGAAAATAATAAAATTAGTGCTACTGGTGGTAAAGTAGATTTATCTGATTATTATAAAAAAGAAGAAGTAGATAAAAAATTAGAAGATACAAAAGCACAATTTCCGATTGCATTTCAAATAAATGCTCTAAGTCAAGAAATTCCTAATTTAGAAACTAATAATAAAACTGTCGCTAGTGCTATTAATGAATTAAAAGAAAAAATAAAAGACAAAAAATTTTCAAATGATTATTTTAAATATAATGCTAAAACAAATGAAGTTTCGTTAAATGATGAAGAAAATTCATTACTTTGTAAGGATATATTAGAAAATAATGAATATAAAATATTAAAAACTCAAAATAAAAAATTATTAGAAGCAATTAATGAAATATTAGAAAAACAACCACAACCCAGTCCAAGTGGTTCAAATTGAAAAGAAGTAGGTAAAGTCGTAGTAGATAAAAATAATCTTACACATATAGAATATATATTTAAAGATAAAACACATTATAGAATATATTATAGTTTTGGTGATTATACTAGTAAAGAAAATAATAAAAATTATAGTTGACAAATAATTAATTTTTATTATCAATTAGATACAAGCGTTGTAAAAAGTAGTTTATGAATAGCAAATAATAACAATAACCAACAAACTGAAATTAATATTTATAACAATAGAATAATGTGGGGTATGAGTAGAGATTATATTTTTAAAAAATTAGAAGAATTACAGGAATAATATTATGTTTTTTAAAATTATAAAAATTATTTTAAGTTTAATTGGAGTTTTATTATCTTCTGCAACTGCTGGTTTAATTATATTTATTATTGTAAAAATTGTATTTAAAATTAATCAAATATTTTAAGAAAGGTGGTGAATATTATGTTAGGTAGATTTTTTAGAAAAGATAAAAATAATATTAGTGATAATCAAAATGAAAAAGTAAAATTTTTAACTAATAAAAATAAAAGTACACATGCTTCTATTTTAAATTATTTTGGTTTTAATGACTTTAACCATGAAACTTATTTCACTGATTTTGTAGCAGAAAATAATGCTAATTTATATAATGCTCCATTAGAAATTAATAATGAAACTATTAAAAAATACTTAATTCAGCAAGAATTTTATAGAAAAAAATTGAAATTCTATTTTTAAATTAAGCAAATTAGGAATTAGTGGTTATTTAATTTATATTGCAAATGATGACTTATATTTTCAAGTAGTAGATATACAACAAAGAGTTTATAATATTACTGGTAAATTAATTCAATGTACTATTTTTTATGATAGTTATGAACAAAATGCACAAATGGTAAGATTATTTGAAGTTTATACACTAAATAATGAACAAGTAACTATTAATCGTGCAATTTATAGTATTAGTGATAATAAAAAACAATTTCCATTACCTTTTAAATCATACATTAATAATCCAAATTTAGAGCAAGAACAAACACTAAATATTAATTATATTCCAATAGCAATTATGCGAAATAAAGCAAATGAATTAGCAGATTGTAATAAAGTAATGGATAAAATTAAAGCATTAGATGTTATTTATGAACAAATTGTTTTAGATACCATTTTAAATTCACCTAAATTTATATTTAGTCAAACTTATGGTAATGTTCAATCAACATTAGAAGAAGCAGTAAGAACATTAGTTACTAAAAATTACATATTTAAAAGTGGTGGAGATAATAATGAACAAAACGAAAATATCAATATGACAAATAGTAATTTTAAAGGTAAAAATTTAACTGATATATATGATTGAAATGTTAATGAAATATTTAAACGTTGTGGTATTCATATACCAAGTCAAAAGAAATCTGCACAACAATCAGTTCCCGAAAGTACAGCTGTAAATATTTCAACCATTAATTATATTGAACAAAAATTATGGCAATTTAATATTGATATTCTTAAATTTATTCAAATATTAGTACGTTTAGATAAAGATTTATTAAATAGTAAAACATTTAATATTAATGATGAACAAGAAATTAATAACTTAACTGTTAAATTAAAATTATTTAACCCCGAAAATAACCAATTAATAGGAGAAAACAATGGAAAACAACAACAAACCACAAACGAAGTTTCCACAGAAACAAACTAAGCTTAATCAAGCAGAAATAGAAAATGATTATTTAATTGATAATATTCCTTATGATTTTACAAATATGATGAGAGCTACTAGTGACCCAGATATTAATAGAGCATACGATGAATTTAAAAAAAGAACAATTTATATTTATGAAATTGAACGTTTATTTAAAAATAATGAAAATAATAGTTTAAAATTTTCAGCAAATACTATTAAAATAGGTTTTATTAATATTGATAAAGTTTTAAAAACTACTGCTGTTGAAACATCAGACTTTACTATGCAATTAAATCAAAGAGCTAGCACAAATATTAATGATAATACTATTGAATATAGTATGACTGATATTAAAAATTTAATATTTCAAGAAATAAATTTATTAAATCAATTTAAGTTATATGCAGTATCTATTAATGAACCATTAACTGAAAATAATATAGATAACTTATATATAATTAATAATTATTCACAACCTTATCAAAATCTAAAAACAAGAAGTACTAAAAGTATTACTATTATTAAAATTAAAGATTTTAAAACAAGAGATGGTTATCCCATTATTATTAAATTACAAAAACCATTAGATAAAGATACAAAAGTTATCGGTTTAAAAATTAAAGCTCCTAGAAGCATGATTTTTGGCAATATAAAGGTACTTGGTGAAGTTGACAATATGGAAGTATACCCAAAGTTATTTGTTAAAGATAAGATAGCATTTCCGCTGTTATCAATGCCTATTGAAACTCAACCAAAAGTTAGAATATTACAACAATGATTTAGTGAACAAATATTACCTTGAAATCTTGCAAAACAATTTATAGGACAAGAAAAATCAGTTTTAGATTTAATTGCTATTGGTGGGGGTAAAGGAACAAGAAAAGAAATAATTAAAAACGCAAGAGTTACACATGCTTGATTAGGATATTTTTTAAGTTCCTATTCTTTTGGAGAATGACCATTAAAAGAAAAGAAAGAACTTAAAGATAAAGAGGTATGAAAAATTCAAAGTGGTCCAATTGGAAAAGAATATACAAGTATTGCTACATATGATAAATTTGATGATATTGAAGTTGAAATAAGTGACAAACCACCAATTGATAGTTTACAGAAACTATTATTAGATATGTTAAGTTATACATATAACTACAATAGAAATTTTGATGGTGCTTTGTATGATGATAAAGGCAAACCAAAAAATGATATTGCAACACTACGTGAAAAATTTGAAGGACAAAAACCAGATGAAATAATTACTAATTTATTTAAACAATGAGAGTTTGAATATCCAAATTATATTAACTTAGAGCAAATAAAAATATTTAAACAAATATTTATTATGTTATCAAAAAATATTTATTCATCATTATCAATTAATAAAGGTTTAAATGATGATAATAAGATTTTATTACCTTATTATTTTGAATTAAAATCAAGTCCAATAAAACCAAATGATAAAGAAATATGAAAATTCAAAGACATAAAAGTTATATTAAAATCTGTATATTTTGATTTTACAGATATCAATAATATTAAATTAAAAAATAATGACATTAGTCAAAATGAATTATTCAAACTAGATGATAACCAATTTAACTGATTATCTATCACAAACGAGTTAGAAAGCAATAATATACCGTCATTAATTCCTGCTGATTGAACATTAGGAAATGGTGAATATGGAAAGTATTTTACAAGAGTAATTATTAGTAATAATAAAATTGAAAATGCTTTAAATTTATATGGTTCAAATAAATCTCAATTATTTTCTAAACTAGAATTTTATAAAGAAATTTCACAAATTGATAATAATAGTGAATTTGAGTTAAAAATTGAAAATCCGATTAATAACTTAAATCGGATTGAAATTAGTGGCATATTTGGTTCTGGAAATTATGATTTAATTTTAATAACCAATAAACAAGAAATAAATTTAAAAAACATTAATTTATTTGATAAATATAGTGAAAATATTTCATATATAAATATTCAAATTTAATTATCAAAATATCCATCAGGATAAATTCCATCTCATTTTATATCAGAATTAAGAAGCGGTTTAATACTAAAATATAAATCTATTTTATTTGCATTATCAGTTTTTGTTTCTCATATAGTTTTCCCAGCCCCCCCAGTACGCTGTATAATCATGACCTAAATAAAAACTTAATTTTTGTCTTCCATCTTTACATGCAAGTCCTAATGCTGTTGCTGAAATAATAAATAATATTGTCATAAATGAAAATAATCCAATAAATATATTTCTTTGTGTTTTTCTTTGTTTTGCTATATTTTTAGCATAATTTAATTCTATATTTTGTTCACTCATGTTTAATTACTCCTTATCTTATTTTTTTATTCCGCCATGGCATGAACATGCACCTTTACCATGACTATTAGTTCAAGTACCATCATTACATTCAATAGTATGTCCTGTTAATGAACATCGATAAGTGCTTATAGAAAATAATGGTATTGATGCAAGATATAAAATCGTTGTCATAATTTTTTTCATATCAAATTACTCCTTTTTTCCTTGATTTTACTTATAAATTGTACTATTTTTGATTATTTTTACAAGTATGCTTTTAAATGCAAAATAACGCCTAAATACAAGGTGTTTATTTTGTGATACCTATACTATTAATTATATTGAAATTGTTTATTATATTTTAAATATGAAAGTTGTTTTTTAAATAATTTTAATTTAATTTTAAATTACACTTATATATGTATATAATAAACAAGTAAATTAATTTTTTAAAAATATTTACAATAAATTTAGATTTTTTTAAAATAGTTAGGAGAAGTAAATGTGAATTTTAATTATAAATGAAATTTTAGAGAACAAAGTGCAAAAATTGATAAATTAGTTTTAGAACATATAACAAAAAAATGAGAAAAATGAGATTGAAGAATAAAAAATACAAGAGATAAAAAGAAATATAAAATTGTTGATTATCAATATCGAACAAGAAAAATAATGTATGGATTAGTAACTTATAAAAGAAGAATTTATGAATATTTTGATGAAAAATTACAAAAATGAGTTCGCATTTGTTTTGTTGATGAATGACTAGAATTACCTAAATATAAAAGAATTAGTGAAGATGTTGAACAAACTATTATTGAATATTTTGCTGATGGAAAAAGATATCATGATATTTGTGCTATTTGTAAAAAAGCAGGTATTAGTGTTAGTACTGTTCATAGAGTTTTTAAAAATTTAGAAGTAATTGAAGCAAATCCAGTAAAAGTAAAATTAGAAAAAAATCAACCTATTTTTGTAGCAATTGATGATGGACATCGAAAATTTTGAAATTTTAAACGTAAAGGTATAAAACACTCTATGCGTTTAATAGTAACATATACAGATAATATTAATCATAAAGTACAAAATAAAAGAGTAAAAGCAATTATAAGACCAACAAGAACATCAATTGGTGTTAAAAAAACTGCTGAATTTGTTAAAGAACATTGTAAAAAATTTTATGAAAATGTTGAACAAGCAAAAATTATTATTTGTGGTGATAATGCAGGATGAATTAAAGATTTGGCAGATTATTTAGGTGCACAGTTTGTTTTAGATAAATTCCATTTAATTAGAACATTATATCTTGGAATAATGGCTGGAAATAAAGGAAAATATTTAAAAGAATATAATCACTGTAAAAATTTAATTAATAATGGTAATTATGAACAATTAATTGATTATTTATATAACCAATTAGAAAATCATAAAAAATTAAAGAAAAAATATTTTAAAAATAATAAACAAGGTATTGAAAATCAAAGTAAGAAATGAAATATTGGTTGCTTTACTGAAACTAATATTTGGCATGTTTTAAAAGAAATGCTTGGTAATAGAACATATAATATTTTAATTTATATTAAAATGGTTATTTTTAAATGTAATAAGATAAATTTAGAAACATAGTTTTAATGAATGTAGTAATTATTGATTATTTCACAATTTGCAATAAAGTCTCAAAAATTTTTATTTTTAATTTTTATTTTTAAATAAACTATTCATAAAATTAATAATATAGTTATAAATATTAAAATTGGTACTAAAATCTCACAAAAAATAATTCCAATTTTAAATTGTAATAAAGAATAATGATAATAATTATGAACAGTATAATAGTTTCCAAAATTTTTAAGAGAAATATTATTATTACTTAAAATATAATATAAACTATATTTACTTCATAATATAAAACCATTATATTTAAATATTTTTTTTAAAATTTTATGTAAAGAAATATCTTTCGAGATTACTACTTCTTTTCCATGAAATAAACCTATTAATCACAATCCTATAATTAAAGTTAAAATAGTTAAAATAAATAATGATACAGTTATTAACTGTAATTTTTTAAGTGTTTTAATTTTCATTTTTAAATTCTCCTTAACATTATTCCATAAGTTTAGCACTTACTAAATTTAATTATAAGTATTTTAGTTGCAATATTTTTAAAAAAATTATATTATTTAAATACAATTTCAATACAATTTATACAATTTCATAAAAATCCAAATTATTTCTTGTCTAAATTTATAATAACACTACAACGATTTAATTTATTCCGGATTTTTGACAATCTCCCAAAAATTTAAAACTGTCTATCCAAAAGTGGTCCAGTATTTAGGGCTAACTACCCCACCGTAAAAAAACAATTATTTTTTTAGAATTAAACATCATAATACACCCTTTTTAATGAAATAATGATTATTAAATTTTACTATAAATAAATTTATGAAGTAACTATATATTAAATTCTTGACTTTCATCATCCTCTAACTAATAAACTAACTCCAAGAACAAAACATATTGGTACAATAATAATTAAAAAAATAATTGCAAAATAAACTTGTTCAAAAGGATGAGAAACATAAGTATTTTTACCCGCTTCTATATCTAGTTGATCTCAATTATAAAACAAATTAATAATACCATAGTGTTTTAAACTTCAAAAACCGTTACCAAGAAAATTATTATAATGATCATTAAAAATAGCTGTTCCAAATAATATTAAACTAATTATTAGAAAAAACAAAGTTAAAATGAATAAGAATAATCCTAGTTTTTGCTTTCAATCCCAAGATGTAACTTTTTTATATTCTACATTTTTATTCATATTTAACACTTACTAAACACTAAGAATATAATCAACGTTTAAAATAACCAAATATTAAAGATAAAACACTAACACCAAGAAAGATAGCAGTTAAAATTACTGTAAATACAATTCCGACAACTACTTGCGCAAGAGGATAAGTTAAAAGCTTATCACTAGTAGCATCTGTTCACATTTGATCATAGCCAGCTTTGCTTAAAAAACTATCAAGTCCTCATATAGAAATAGCATGAAAGCCATTTCCAGCATATTGTGAACTTCCTCCACTTGGGGCTTTAAAATTGGCTGTTGCAATTAAAATTAGTCCTAATGCTAAACAAAGCAAACTAATTACCAGTGAGGCAAAGCCAATTTTTATTCCTCAATTTTGTTTCTTAAAAAGATTTATAAGATTTTTCATTAAGGTTTCTCCTTTACTACCTAATTATTTTATTGTTTTACCAAAATAACGTATTAATTGGTATTATCACAATAAATAAATTATAGCGTAAAATTTTTTTAAATAATAAAAAAATTATGAATAAAAACATAAAAAAATCATTAGTACTTTTACTAATGATTTTTTCTATTATTATATTATTCTTCAATTAATACTTTAATACCAGGGCCCATTGATGTAGTAATACTTATATTTTTAATATAAGCGCCCTTAACTGCTGCAGGCTTAACTTTTCTTAAAGTGTTAAGAATTGCTAAATAATTATCTTTTAACCCTTCTTGTGCAAATGATACTTTACCAAGAATAACATGAATATTACCTTGTTTATCAACACGATATTCAACTTTACCTTTACGAATATCAGCTATTGCTTTTTGAACATCCATTGTTACTGTTCCTAGTTTTGCTGTAGGCATTAATCCTTTTGGTCCTAATACTCTACCAATTTTTCCTAATTCACCCATCATTTCGGGTGTTGCAATAATAACATCAAAATCAAATCAACCTTTTTGAATTTTTTCAATCATTTCCTTACCACCAACAAAATCAGCTTGACTTTCCATTGCCCCTTTTTGTTTAGTAGTAGTTATTACTAAAACACGTTGTGTTTTTCCAGTTCCTGCTGGTAAAACAATAGAACCACGTAACATTTGATCAGCATGTCTTGGATCAACATTTAAACGAAATGCTGCTTCAACTGTTGCATCAAATTTTAATGATGAAGTTTGTTTAGCTAATTCTAAAGCACGATCAATTGGATAAACTTTAGTGTTATTAACTAATTTTGCAACTGCAAGATATCTTTTACTTCTATTCATATTAAACACCTTGCTTTCCATCTTCAACAGTAATGCCCATATTCTTGGCTGTTCCTGCAACAATTTTAATTGCATCTTCTAAAGAATAAGCATTTAAATCAGGTAATTTAATTTGAGCAATTTCTGTAATTTGAGCAATAGTAAGTGTTCCTACTTTTGTTAATTTAGCATTTGATGAACCTTTTGCAAGTTTCAATGCTCTTTTTAAAAGAAATGTTGTTGGTGCAGTTTTTATTTTAAAGTCGAAAGTTTTATCTTTATATGCTGTAATAAAAACTGGAATTGGAACCGGATTAACATCATCTTTTTGATCTTTGGTTTTATCGTTAAATTCTCTACAAAAACGTGGCATATCAATACCAAATGATGCTAAACTAGCACCTGGTTTGGCACTACCAGCTGGTAATTGAATAATACCTTCACGATTAATATTTTTTTTATCTGCCATGAGCAACTCCTCCTAAATGGATTCTCACTGTGGTCCAAACGAATAAATCTTCCACAAGTTTAAACATAATTAAAGTCTATTTATATTTATATATATATATATAAATAGTACTTTACAAATAATAACATCATTATAATTAGTAGTCAAATATATTTTAATTTTATTTTACATAAAAATTAAATAGTTTAAACTAAACTTTAATTTTTTTACAACTATCATATTCTACTTTAATTTCAGTTTGACGACCAAACATATCAACAGAAACTGTTGCAACACCCTTATCTTCATCTAATTTAATAACTTGTCCTTCTCGACCTTGTAAAGCACCAGAAGTAATATGAACAAAATCATTCAACTCAAAATCACGAATAATTTTTTTTGTCTCTTTAACTTTAGGTTGTGATGAATTTTTAGAATTACGATATAACATTTCATTAACTTCTTTAGTAGAAAGTGGAGTTGGTGGTACACCCTTACCACTAGAACCAATAAATCCATTAATACCTGTTGTATTACGAATATCATATCAAGTATCTTCGGTTAAAATCATATGAACAAAAATATAACCCGGAAAAATATTTTTTTCAGTTATTTTTTTATCTTTATCTGGTATTGCTTCTTTAACAACCCTAACTTGAAAAATATTATCTTTTAAATTTAATTTTTTTTCAATTTTATTTTTCAAATCAGCAGCAACTTTATCTTCATGACCTTTGTTACAATTAACAATATATCATTGTGCTTGCTCAATTCGATGTTTATGTGTTTCTTCTAATGATGTAGTTTTCACTAAAGGGGTTTCTTTTTTTATTCTTTCGCTCATTTTTTGGCATCTCCATTTTTTACATTATTTTTAATAAAGGTAATACAAATAGTAATAACTGCTCAATTCCATAAAAGAATAGTGCTAAGACAGCAATAAATAATACTGTTGTAATAAATTTATTATTTAATTGTTTTCTTGGTGTTCAACGAGTTCTTCTAATTTCTCTTGATAAGTATAAGAAAAAATATTTATGATAAGTTCTCGCTTCTTTTTTATAATAAAAACGTTCTTCAGGCGTACGATTTTTACGTTCTTTTTCTCAAATTTCGCTAATATTAACCTTTTTATTTTTATCGGCTGTTCGTGGATCAAAACTTGGTTTTCCTTCAGAAGTTCTTTTTGTTCTTAAAGGTTTAATTTTACGTAAAATATTAAATTTACTTTTTAAAAGAGCCAATTTTTCAGGATTAATTTTTGGTTTTTCTTTTGATTTGTCTTCTGCACTCATGAAAATTTCTCCTAACGTGATTCCTTATGTAAAGTATGTTTTTGACAATGTTCACAATATTTTTTTAGTTCCATACGCTCTTTATATTTAATCTTATTTTTGTATGTATGATAATTACGATTTAAACATACAGTACAAATTAAAATTATTTTTTCGTTCATTAAATTCACCTAGAAAATTTAACCATTTTTAATTATATTATTATTTAAAATAAGTGTCAATTTTAAAATATTTTTATTTTAAAAACAAAGTTAAATTTTTAATCTTTCTTTAAAATTCATCATTTCTAAAATAATTGTACAAGAAAAAATAATTTTTATTAACTTATTAACTATTAATACTTCCTAAAAGTGGTTGTCTTTCATTGGGTTCTATGATAACTTCTGGCATATCATTATTTGAATTTGTAACAAATTCCGGTTCAAACTCATAATCAGGAATTTTTAACTTTATTCTTTCTCGTTGACTACTATCTTCAATCTCCGCTACTAATTCCACCTTTTTATTTTCGGGAGTATAATTATCTATTCATTCTTTAAACTTTGTCAATGTTGGTCTTCAATCTTTTATTTTTCCGGGTTTAACAAAACTAGGAATTGTTTTATCTGAATGTCTCATTTCAAACTTATCTCAATTATTTTTTTCTAAATACTCATATATTTCCTTTAAATCTTTATTACTTAAAATACCTTTATATAAAGAAAAACTTTTCGTAATGTGTTCTTTTCTTTCATTAATAATTTTTATAATAATTTCCTCTTTACTATTTGAAGTATTAGATTTACTCATTGTAGAAAAATATGTGTGACTAACATCCATCATTGCTGAAATTGACATTAAATTTCCTCCCACAATATTACCATTTGTAAAGTTAATGCCTGCAGTTGCAAAAGTAGTAAGTGATTTTAAGTATTCAATAGTTTTTGTTACTTTTTGAATTTTATATAAATCAAAACCTGATATTCCACTAAGCACTTTAACTAATCCATTTGTACCAGTAAATAATTTATTTAATGCAATAGAAATCATTTCTGGAGTTAATTCATTACTTACAGCATCTTCTGTTAATTGTTCAGCAATTTCAGAATAAAGTCTTTCATCATTTGGTGGTAAAGTAGGAAAAGTAGGTAAATTTGGTTCGGTAGTTGTACTACCACCAGTTTCATTTAAATTATATGCTTGTCAAATAACTCAACCACCAAATGCAGCATATAACATATCAGCTACTCCACTTTTAATTAATTGGTAACGTTTTTCAATATTACTATCCCTAGTAACAGACTTAAGTCCTGCTATTGTTAGTAGAACTCCTGTTGTCGTATTACTTCAATTTTGTGCACTTAATGCTCCTGCTCTAATTGGACCATGAAGATTATTCAACGCTCATTGTACTTCTGTTCATGTTTCTTCTTTATTTATTTTCATTTTATTTATTCCTTTCATAGTTAAAGTAGTTTTAAATTAAATTTTTAATTTTATTGATAAAATAATACATAATTATTCATTAATAATGTTACTAATTGTTCATCTACTAATATTTATTGAGAAAGATGGCCCAATATCAAAAGCACGAGATATAGAACTACTTCTAAGTTGTTGATATATAGTGTTTTCATCATGTCACATAAATATATAAATAACTAATCCTTGTGATTTATGACCTGCAGGTGGCTGATTTACTACTCGTCAAACTGGTAATTGATTATCTTTGTCTTGAATTTTTTTGGTATTAAAATTTAGTTCATTACTTTTAATTGTTGTTGTATTATTCATAACACTATAAGTTATACTGTCTGTCGAATTAGAAAAAATTGTTGGATATAAAAATATAAAATTATTTCATGAATAAGCATAATCACTTCATTTTAAAAGCGTAGTTATTTCTGAATTATAATCTATTAGTTTTCCTCCATCTTTTGGAAAACTATGACTTAATGTTAAATTATTATTAGTATCCAAATTTTTGCTATCATATTGTAAATATCCAACACTAATAATATTACCATTACTGTCAACTAAATATCTAATACTTATTTTTTTACTATTATTTTCAATTGAAAAATTATTAATAACAGATTCTAAATTTGGACTATCAATCATATTATTGAAAATATTTTCAGAAATTTTTTCTGCAATGCTTTCATTATTTTTTAAACTACTTTTAGTAATAAATTGTTTAACAAAGTCAAGACAAATTCCCCTACTATTTTTTGAATGAGACTGAGCAATATAATATAATCCCAATGTTTCACTTAAATTATCATAGTTCTTAATTACATCAACAATACCTTTTCTTCCAGTTAATGATATATGAGTATTAGCACCACCAAATTGAATAAAAGTAAAATTACTTTTAGACTTTTTATTTGAAATATAAGCTGTTGTTGATATTTTGCTCAAGTTTTGTTTTTGAAAAATTTGCAAATCATTAGTACTTGTTAATTGTTCTTCTTTATAATTAATAGCAGCAATTTCTTTATTAAACTCATTAATAACATCTTTATTTATCTTTTCAGGGTTATAAGTTAATTTAAAATTATCAATATAAATTTCTTTTACATAAGGTTCTAAATTTGGATTATCAATAATGCTTTTAATATCAAAAAGATGATATATTCCGTCTTTATCTTGACTATTTAAAATAGTACTATTACTTAAATTACCATACGTAGTATTAGTAACGACTTCATTAATTTCAGTTTTATTTTTATTTTCTTGTTTTAATTTATTAATACTTGTTAAATTATTAGTAATACTAGTGTTAGCAACAATATTAGTGGTTGCTAATGTTAAACTAAGTCCCAACCATAAATGTTTATTTTTTAACATTCTATTTTGCACCTCAGAATTTTATTTTTTAGTAAATCTATTATAAATTTCATTTAATTTTTTTTCATAAATATTATGGAGTTTTGGTTGATAATATTTCGTATCTTTTAACTTTGTTGGTAAATACTGTTGTTGTACATAATCATTAGCATAATCATGTGGAAATTTATATAATTTACCTTTACCTACTGATTTTTTTAATGTTTTAGATCAATTATGCTTCAAATAATCAGGAATTGGATATATTTTTCCTTGTAAAACATCACTATATGCTTTTTGTACTGCCAAATTAGCACTATTTGATTTCTCACTAAGTGCCATTTCAATAACTACTAAACCAAGTGGAATTATACCTTCGGGCATACCAATTTGACGAAAAGTATCAATAGCAGTTTTTACCCTAATTGCTAAAGCAGGATTAGCAAGCCCAATATATTCGTAAACAATAATCAACATTCTTCTTAATAAAGCTTCATAATCACCAGTTGCTAATAACCTTGCTAAATAATGCAAAGCAGCATTAACATCACTGCCTCTAATTGATTTTTGTAATGCTGACTTTAAATCATGATGTTCATTTCCCTCTTTAGCATTTCAATTACTTGCTTTAGGCATAATAGCATTAATAATATCAATAGTTATGATTTCATTAGGATATAATTTTATTAATATTTCTAAAATATTAATTGCTATTCGTAAATCACCGGTTGCTAAATTACAGATTTTTTCTAAAATTTCATCACTAATATTAAAATTAAAAAATGAATTATTAGTAATTATTTTTTTTAAGCCTAATAACATTTCTTCATTACTAATTGGCTTTAATTCTAATAATAGACATCTACTTCGTAAAGCTGGATTAATTACAAAATAAGGATTTTCAGTAGTACAAGCCATTAAAATAAAATTGCCATGTTCTAAATATTGTAATAATAAATCTTGACGATCACGATTCATGCGTTGTATTTCTTCAATTATAATTATATAAGGTTTAGTATTTTGTGCTATTTTAATTAATTTTTCTAAATTTTCTTTTTTATCAATGGTAGCATTAAATACTCCAAATTCACATTTTAAATCATTAGCTAGTGCTTGAGCAATAGTGGTTTTGCCTGTTCCTGGATTACCATAAAATATTAATGATGTTAAAAACTTCTGATTTAATATTCGATTAATAATTCCATTTTTATCATTTATCAAATGACTTTGACCAATTATATCATTAACAGTAGTTGGTCTTAATATTGTTGCTAGTGGCTTATCCATACTCATCACCTTTGTTTTTAATTTAACGTCGTGAAGTTATTTTAACAATAGAACTAAAATTAATAAAGGTTAAATTATTATTTTTAATATTAACATCCAAGGATTGAAGCATTTTATATTCTTTATCATCATCATATTTAATAATGAGACCAATGTTTTTTAAGTGCTGATATTTATCATTTTGTTCAGAAACACTAACAAGTTCAATATTATTTATCTTTTTTATGATATCAAAATTAATTGTTTTTTGAAAATGAATTTGATAGTTATCGCCATCAATATTAATTCCTATATTCATTTCTAAATTAATGTCATTAGTAGGAGAAAAATTATTCATATCATTAATAGCTTCTTGAAATAATAGTGAAATAAGTGAAATAGAATTATCTTTAAAAGTAATTGGATATATTACACCACTAGGAAGAACATTTGGATATAAATCAATAGAATTTAAATCTTTAACATTAAAATTGTTATTTTTAAAGGTTTTTTCATTTGGTTCTTTATTTTGACATTGAATATTTATTGAAAACTCGATAGTATCTTGCAATTGATTTTTACCAACAATTGTTACTATTATAGATTTTGGTTTTTGATAATTTCCAGTAATCGCATTACTAGTAATAATATAATCTTGATCATTAAAATCTTGATGTCATTTTTGCTTACCAAACTCATTTATTTTTTTACTAACAAGGAAAGCAATATGATTATCAATATCCACTTTGCTAACATTAGTATTATCTTCAATAGTTATTAATTGATTAATAACACTTTCATCATTTTCCAATACTGTTTTAATAACAGATAATGATTTTTTTGTTCAACTACCTTGAACATTAAAATTAATATTTAATTGATCTTTAATAATTTCACTACTATTTTTAGCACAAATAACAACTGTTATTTTCTTTTTTATCATATAATTATCAAAATTTTTTATTGAATCATAATTAATAACAAAATCACTTTTTGTTACTTTATCTGATAATGATTTTTCTTTATTAATTTCTTCTAAAAATTTCTCTTCAATAATTTTATTGACTTGAGATTCTATTTCATTTTTAGTTCCTTTTGTAGCATCTGACATTACTATTGTTTGTGATGGAATTGTAATTCTATTGTCTAAATCAAAAATATTAAATTTTTCTGGAATAACATCATTTTCAACACTAAAATTAAAATTTAAGTCACAAGGAAGCAAACCATAATTACTACCAAATTGATTAACACTCATTTCAATTTTAAATTGTTTTATTTTTTCTTTATAAGATGTTATTTTTATTGAAAAATTATTTTTAAGTGCATTTTCATCATTAATTTTAATATTAATAGTTGGATTTACTGGTAAATGTACAAAAAAATTATTAGGAATATCTATTTTATTTGTTTGTAACACATTATCAATCTTTTTTAATAAATCACTAAGATAAAAAATTTTTAGTTTTTTATCAGTAGATATTAAACTAATATTATTTATTTTATCCTTGTAATCTATCAAATTATATTTTTTATTTGTTGGACAATTATTCTTATAATAATCTTCTCAATTTTTATCTTGATTAGGATTTCAGTTGTTGGAATTATTAGTATTTATGCCACTATTTCATTGATTATTTGCAATTATTAAAATCATAGTAGTAATAATTAAAACAACAACAAATAACAAAGAAAAAATTTTAAACCAATGTTTTTTTTCTTGCTTAACATTAGGTTTTTGCTTATAATTTGATTTTTCATTTTGATTAATACCAATTTTATACATTATTTCCTCCACCAAAAATCGATAATAAAACATAAAAAAACTTTATAATGATTAAAAAATCACTACAAAGCAAAAGCTAAATTATATAAATAATAATATAACAATAAAACTTATAAATTAATTTTTAAAATTAAAAAAATAAAATAAATAAAATTAAAATATAAATTTTATTGTTATCTTAATTCTATCATAGTAATTTTTATTAAATATATTTTTTGTAACTATTTTTTAATTTTAACTTTACTCGTGTTCAAGCATTATCAACTTGCTTATAGCTTAAATTTAATTTTTTCATAATTTGATGAACATTATATCCTCTTCGCTTTAATCTTAAAACTTCATTTTCATTAGTAGTAAAATTTGTAATACTAATAACTTCTTCCAAAAATGAAGTATATTCACAATCATTTTTTTCATATAAATAATCATTATATTTTAAGGCACAATTAATAATTTTATGATTATTATTTAAAAAACTTTTAACATAAGTAAATACTCCTCATTTTACTTCATAATATAAAAAATTTTGAAATGACTTGTTTTTTCTTTCTTGAAATTTAAAAATTGCCTTTAAAAAAATAAAATAAAAAATTGATTTTAAATCATTTGTTTCCAAAGGAATAGCAAAAAACTTTTTAATAATATTTCGTAAAAAAAATCATTTTTCAATTCATATTTTTTATATAAAAAATTAAAAGCAAATTCATTGTTTTCAATACAATACAAATAAATCAATTCATTATCATTCATAATTAAGTCCTCCTAAATATTTCAAATAACAAACTAATTATGAATTACTAATCAACTAATTATTTAAAGTTATGATGTATTAGTATTTAACTTTGAAATTTTTAATATTATATATTTAATCCATAATCACGTTTAATAGTTGTTTTAGTCACTATTGATGATGAATCTAACAAATTTATCTTATCTTTAACGATTTCTACTTCTGTTTGTGGTATGTAATACTTAAATATTTCTCTTCTAGTTTCATTAGCCACTTTGTCAATTTCCTGTTCTTGATTTTGATTTCAATTTGATGATAAACTAAAAAAATCTTTTAAAAACATTTTATTTTCAATAGTTAACTGATCATAATTTTTAATTGTCAAAGCAATTTTTTTTGTAATAGTAAACAAGTGTGATTTCATGCTGAATTTCCTGAGTTATCTTTATAATCAATATCAATTGGTCATTTGTTAATTAAATAAGTTACTAATTTTTGTCAATCATTTATTACCGCTATACGTAGTAATGAATAATTTAGTTCATCAAATACTAAACTATTAATAACTTCTTTTTGTCAAAAAATTTCAATATTTGAATTATTTTTTTCATTTAATTTTTTAATTTCATTTTGCAAATATTCTAATGAATCTATTACTGATTCTTCTTTTTCTAATCAACTATCATCATCTCCCTTTATAATATAGATTATTTTTTCATAACAATTTCCTTTAGAAATCATTATTTCATTTTTAAATTTTAGAAATTCTTTAAATGTTTTTATTATTAAATCTTTATTTTTAATAGAGCAAGTTAAAGCAGTAAAACCACCTTGATTTTTATGATAAACATGAGTTTTGTATAATAATAAAATATTAAAAATTTCAATTCTTCCATTTTCAGCAGCTAAAATTAAAGAGGTATTACCATTTCGATTTTTATAATTAGCATCAGCACCACTAGCCAATAAAATCTTAACTATCTCCCAATCACCAATTTCAGCAACTCACATTAAAAATGTATAACAATATCTATTTTCATAATTAACATCAGCACCATTTTCTAGTAAAACTTTAACTACCTCCAAAAAACCATATTCAACAGTTTGCATTAAAGAGGTATTGCCATCTCGATCTTCATAATTAACATCAGCACCATTTTCCAATAAAACTTTAAGTGCTTCCAAATCACCAACTTCAACTGTTTCAATTAACAGTTCATTTACTAGTTGCATACTATTCACATTTTCCTTTCAAAAATAAAAAATAATTATTTTTGTAATTTTTTGACATTACATATTTGATTAATTTAAAGAACAATAAACTACTTATGTTATTTTCAACTTTATGTTAATAGTTACTTTAACAAATAAATTTTATAATAATATATAATATTTATAAAACTTAATAATAGATTTTTAACTCATTACTTTCATAAAAAGTAAATGAGTTTTTTTATTTTGAAAGGAAAATGTGAAACAGATGTATTTAAATATTTTAAAAAACTTATTTAAACGTAGAAAAAATCATTATCCAAGTAATAACAGTACAGACATTGAAAATAGCGAGTTTTTTTCTTCTATAATGAACAAAAAATGTTATCAAAATTAAAAAAATTAAGTGAAGAAAAAGATAAAGAATTAGAGAAATTAACTAATGAAAATAATAACACTTCTAAAATAATATTACTTTCTTCAGATATTTTAGAACTAAGTTCAAAAATTTGACCTTTGGAAGAAATGTTAGAAAAGAAAATAACAATAAAAATAGAACAATTAGAAAAAAGTAAAATAAATAAATATAAAAATTTTTTTATTAAATTTTTTACTTTTTGAATTAAAGATAAAAACAAATATATTAATAATAAAATAAATAAGATAAATTCTGACTATACAAATATTAAAAACAATTGTAAAGAATTAGAAAACCATTTAATTGATCAAATAAATATATGCAAAAATTTAAAAGAAAAAAAATGAAAATTTTCAGAACCAAATCTAATAAATAAAGAAAAAACATTTACACCTAAAATATAAAAGTATCTTTTTAAAAAAATAAAATATTATTTTTTCATAAATTTAAATATTATCAAAAAATATAGGTTCTTAAAATTTACGATAATTTTAACGTTTCAACGTAAATATAGTTTGCAATAATACCACAAGCAACGCTAGCATTAAATGATTCTATTTTTGGACTTATTGGTATTTGAACAATATAATCGGTATGTTTTAATAACTTTGGACTTATTCCTTCACCTTCATTACCAATAATTAATGCTAAGTTGCTACTACAATCAATATTAAAATAATCAATTGCTTTTGCTGTTTTAGCACCAGCCAAAATTCAAAATTTATATTTTTCTTGTAAATTATTAATTGCGGAAGTTAAATTATTAACTTGACAAATTGGAATAATACTTAGAGCACCGGCTGCAGCCTTTGCAACTGCACCGTTTATTTCAGATTGATTACGATTTAAAACAATTACACGATCAAAGTCATTACCCGCTGCAATTCTTAACATTGAACCAAAATTATGTGGATCAGAAATACGATCTAAAATTAAAATTCTTAAAAATTTAGATGTTGAACCAATATTAATTAATTCGTCAAAAGAAAAATATTGATAGTCTTTAACATTAGCAGCAATATTTTGATGTTTAGTAGTACCTAATAGATTATTCATTGCTTGTAAACTAATAATTTCATAAGGAATATTTACACTTTTTAAATCTTTTTTTAATTCTTGGTACTTATCTTGAACTAAAAAAACTTTTTTAATTTTTATTAATGATGATGTTGATAATGCAGCAATAATAGGGTGATAACCATAAATATATTGTAATGCCATAATTTTGCTCCTTTAAATAATATTCAAATCTTTTAATTCTTGACGAATTTTATCAGCTTCTTGGTATTGTTTTTCCTTTTTTAGTTGTTCTCATATTTTAATTTTATTTTTAATCTTTTCAGAATAATTACCAACTTTAAAATAAAATCCTAATATTTTTAAAGCAAAGGTAAAAGTATAAAAAATTTCTTGAAATTTTTCATTAAAATTTTTTTTAATAAGTGCTTCATTTAATTTTTTAATCATATTTTCAATTAAAGTAATAGTATTAGTTGTATCAATATTATTTGATAAATTTTTAATAATTTGTTGATAATAAATTGAATGATGATTATTATTACATATTATATTGTTAATAAATATTTGATATGTTCATTGTTTTAAAACATTTTCATATTTTTTTGTTGACACTAATCCGTTTTCAATTGTTTCCTTATTGAAATCAATTGGTTGTTGATGATCACGATTTAATATTAAATATCGCAATACATTCGGGTGATGTTGCTGACAAAATTCTTTAACCAAAATAAAATTATTTAAAGATTTTGACATTTTTTCATTAGCAATATTAACATGACCATTATGTCATCAAATATTTGACATTTTTTTATTATTAGTTGCAACAAATTGAGCTCGTTCATTTTCATGATGAGGAAATTTTAAATCAACACCACCACCATGTAAATGAATAGTTTGACCATTAAATAAATCCTCAACAAAACAAGCACACTCAGTATGTCAACCAGGTCTTCCTTTTCCTCACGGACTATTTCAACTAATACCTATTGTTGTTGATTTTCACAAAGCAAAATCTAGATTATTTTCTTTAGTAACTAAATTTTTAATTCTAAAATTTGGAATTAAATCTTCAATATTTTTATGTGCCAAACTTCCATAATCTTTTAACTTATTAACTTTAAAATAAACATCACCAGCCGTAACATATGCATAATCTTTAATAATTAATTTATTAATAAATTCAATAATCTTTGAAATATATTCACTTACTTTTGGTAATTTTGTAGGAAAAATAATATTTAATTTTTCTAAGTCTTCATAATATGCTAACGTATATTTTTCAGTAACTTGTTGTTCTGTTATTTTTAAATCCGCAGCTTTCTTAATAATTTTATCATCAATATCAGTAATATTATGAACATAATTTATTTTATAATTTTGATGAATTAACAAACGATGTAAAACATCAAAAACAAGCACACCACGAATATTACCAACATGAATATAGTTATAAACAGTAGGACCACATAAATACATATTAACTTGCTTTTTGCTAGGGGCAAGCAGCTGCAATCTTTGTGAAAAACTATCATAAATTTTAATCATTTAATTAACCCTTCTTAATAAAGTTTAGTTTTCATATACTCTATTATACTTTAAAGAATATCAATCTGTAACAAAATAATTTTTTAAATTTAAAACTCTCTTTAACAAAGAGAATCATTAATAATTAAAAAAGTATTAATTATTTGAAATTTCATAATTTTTGATAGATATCATTTTTATGTTTTTATTTTTTTCAGTTATATATAAATTTCCTTTATTAGCAGAAGTTATTGTTCCTATATAAATAGGATCATTAATATTTGTTAAACTTCAAACTGCACCATTAGTACTCTCTCAACCAAGCATCAATCCAAAACTTTTATCAGCTTTACTTTTATATATTTTTCCTTCACCATTAGTATTATTTCAAGTAGAAACTGGCTCAATCTTAGCATTAATATCATTAGTATTTATTTTATATAAATTTCCCTTTTTATTAGCAATTGATGTTCCCACATAAAGCACACCATTAATATTTACTAGAGCATGAACTTCACCATTATTATCTTCTCAATTAGAAATTTTTTTAAAATTAGTAATAGTACAAGATAAAGAAACTTCGTTTTTATAAGTACCTTTACCATTAATAATAATTTTTGTAGTGTCAATAAAACTTTTAATATCAAAATCATCTTCAGTTAGATCAATTGCTTCTTTATTTTTATCTTTAATGGCTTTTAAAATTTCAGACTTATTTGGTTTGTCCAATTGACCAATGTAAATAATACCTAATTCCTTTTTAATAATAACTGTATTTAAATCAGTTTTTTCTACTGGTGAAGGTCTTTCTCCATCACAAGTGATGACACTTATACTTGTTACTCCAATTAAAGTTACTACTGCTAGACTACTTAGTAATTTCTTCATATATCTTTACCACCTAATCTTTAATTATTTTAATACAATCATTTTACATGATTTCTATATCAATAAAAATAAACATGCTATTAAAATTAAAATAGTAATATTAAAAAATTACTATTAATTTAATATATTCTCAATAAAGAGATAAATTTAAAAATGTTACAAAAAATATCAGAAATTTTAATTAAATAATTATTTTTGGGTTTATTCTTCAGGTACTCTATTATATTGTAAAGATTGCGGATCTGTAGCGAAATAATATTTTTTAAATTGATTTTCTAAATTTAAAGTTTTCTTTAGTGGAGAATAACAAGTAGTAATTAAAAAAACATTAACCATTAAATCAATAGGATATTTTATAACTCTTAATGGAAAATACATTAATCATAAAGGTGGTAATCCAGGAAATAATATTTTTAATGCAATAGGATCAGTACCAGTAATAATTAATGAAGTAATAGCATAAGCAATTGGCAAATATCAATAAAATGTCTTTTTACTATAATAAATTTTACTAAAATTTAATACTAAATAGTAAGGTAATATACATCATAAAATACTAGTAAAAGTAAAAAATAAACATGGTGATGCACCACCAGTACTAAATAATAAACCTAAAAAATCACTGGCAATACCACTAAGAAATCCTAATATTCCACCACAAAAGAAACCTATTAAAACTAATATAAAATTACCCAATTTAATTTCAAAATATTTAGAAAATGGTAAACTTTTTAACATTAAAGCACCTGTTGTATTTAAAGAAACAGCTAATGCTAACATTATTCCACTTAAGCAAATAAATTTTATTTGCTTTATCTTTTTTTTATTATCTTTATAATCAAAAAATGTGATCAATAAAAAAGTAATTAAAATTAACACTCCACCAATTATATTCAATAACAACACATTCATTTAATTACCACCCTTTTTTATCAGAATTATTTTCTTTGTTCTTAAATAATTATAAACATCTGCTAAAAAATAACAAGAACCCGTAATTAAAATTATTTTATGAGGGCTACATTCAATCATTTTTTGATAATCAAAAAATTCACCAGTAATACTATTTAAATTACTATTACTGCAAATAATAATATTATCTGAGACTTTTTTTAAACAACTAATTAATTTTTGTGGATATTTATTTTTTAAACAAGAAAATATAATTTGTTGAGGAATAATTTTATTAATTTTTAGCGTTTTAATTAATGCTTTAATACCATCAATATTATGAGCAGCATCAAAATAAATAGTTTTATCATTAATTTGATATTTCTCAAATCGTAATCTAATATTAGTATCATTAATGATTTTTAAAGCTTGTTTAATATTAATTTCTAAAAATGTTTTTGAAATTACTGTTAAAACTAATTTTTTATTTTCTTGATAGTATGGTTGGTTGATTAATCTTGGAGAATATATAGGTTTATAACCTTCCATATCAATTTGCTTTTTTAATTTATTATTTAAATTACCTGAAATAAAAAGATTTTTTGTCGTTGGTTTTACTATTCCCAATTTTTGATGTAATATTTCAGATGTAGTTTTACCAAGTCTATCTTGATGATCTTTACCAATTGAAGTGATAATAGCATATGTTGCATCAATGATATTTGTAGGATCAATTTTTCCACCAATCCCAACTTCAATTATTGCTCATTGCACATTTTGTTCTTGAAAATAAATTAATGCAATTAAAGTTAAAATACCAAAAAAACCTAATTGATAATATTCAATATCATCAAAAATCAAGTCTCTAATACGAACTAAATCTTGATTACTAATCATTCTATCATTAACAATAATTCGTTCATTAACAAACTCAATATGGGGAGAAGTAAACAAACCAATTTTTTGTTTTAAGGTTTGTGATAATATAGCAAAAATTAAACGTGATACTGAACCTTTACCATTTGTTCCAGTTACATGAATATACTTAATATTATTGTTTAAATATTTTGGACTAATAATTTTTAATTTTTTTAAACAATCTTTATTTGAATATTTAGATATTTTTTTAAAAAATTCTTCATTCATATTTTTAAAATCCTTTATTTAATAATTATTATTATCAATATTAATTAAAGGATTAACAGTTCTTCAAGTCACATAAATTATAATTGAATTAATTATAATTTTAAAAGGTGCTTGCACAATTCTCATAATTGCTGTTGCTCCATAATCCTTGGCATTAGGATCAAATAAAGTCATATCAGCATAGGCGGCTATAAGCACTGTTGTTACATACTCAGCTACTACCACTAATAAAATAATTGGTAAAATTTCTTTAATTCTATAAATTTCTTTTTTCAATAAATAATAAAATAAAACACTATAAATACTTAATAGGCCAATAATGCCACCACCACCCATAATACTAGCCAGAACATATTTATTAACAATAATTCCTGACATAGAATATGATGATTGCTTACCTGAAATAACAATATACATGCCACCACCAGCAAAGAAAATAATAAAAAAATTAATTAAAGCAAAAATAACTCATGGATAATCTTTTAGTTTTACTTTAAATATTCCAGCAATTCCTGCTAAAAAACCAGTAAAAATAATACAAAACATATAATAAATACTAATATATGAAGGAACAAATAACATTACTAAAATATCTGTTACTGCAGCACAAATAATACCTATAATTGGACCAAACATATAACCGGTTATTTTAATCATTAAACCTTCAAAAGCAATTCTAATTGGTGGTAATACTGTAATGGGTATCGTAATAGAAACAATAATAGTTGCCACAACTGATACCGAAGATAACATTGTTATATAAGCAATATTTTTAGTAGTAAAACGAACACCTTTATATTTATCTTTACGAAATCATTTTCAAAAACTATTCATTAAAATATATGCTAACATTATGCTACTTAAAGTAATAATTAAATAAATAGCTGTAGATCTACTAAATAAATTTAAGGTATTTAAATCATATCGTTGAGAAAATATGTGATTAAATATTAAATTATTGGGCATTTAAATAACCACCATTCCCGAAATATTCTTTAAAACTATATTAATTTTAACAAATATATCATAACATTGTTTGCTTAAATACATATAATAAAATTAGTATTTTTTATTTTTATCACTTAATGGGAGTTTTATTTTTTGAAATCAATCAATTATTAGTTTTGCTAAATGGTCTTGAATTAAAAAAACCATTATAAGCACTTAAAGGTGAAGGATGTGCACTCTCAATAATAAAATGTTTTTCTGTATCAATTAGCATTTTTTTATTTCTTGCATTTTTACCTCATAAAATAAAAACAAGATTAGTACAGTTTAAATTTAAAAATGATAAAACATGATCAGTAAAAGTTACTCATTGATATTGTAAATGACTATTAGGTTGACTTTGTCTGACAGTTAAAGTTGTATTTAAAAGCAAAACTCCCTGTTTAGCTCAAGTTGTTAAATTACCATCATTATCTTTTTCAATATTTAAATCATTTTTTAGTTCTTGAAAAATGTTTTTTAAACTTGGTGGTAATGGAGTATTTGTTTGAACACTAAATGCTAAGCCATGAGCTTGATTTGGCTGATGATAAGGATCTTGACCTAATATTATTACTTTAACCTTTGATAAAGGAGTTATTTTAAAAGCTTGAAATATTTCTTCTCATTGAGGATAACAAAGATAAGTTTGATATTCCTTTTTAATATCTTCTAATAATTTAGTAAAATATGCTTCTTTATATTCTTGTTGAAAAAATTCTAATCATGAAGAATCAACAAATAAAGTTTTATTATACATTTTTTTCACCTACTACTTATGATAACTTTGATTATTAAGTATTTGTAATGAACGATATATTTGTTCTAATAAAACAACATAACATAATTGATGAGGTAATGTTATTTTACCAAAGGAAATATTAATTAAATTAATATTGTCTTTTAATATTTGTGCTACACCATTACTACCGCCAATAATAAAACCAATTTTACCTTGTTGATAAATTTGATTTTTATTAATCATCTGTGATAATTGTTCACTACTTATTAATTGTCCTGATAAATCTAATAAAAATCACTGATAATCATTATTCTTTGATATGTATTCGGTGATTTTATTGGTTTCAATTTTAATATTATTAGGGATTGAATTTAATTTAGATTCGATAATATTTTTTGTTTCAATATTAGTTCGCTTTTTAATTCGTTCTAAATAATCTTTGGCGGCTGATTTTCAATATGTTTGTGACAACTGGCCAATACAAACAATTTTAATATTTATCATTATAATTCTGAAAAAGCCATGTTATTTATTCTTTCATGAACCACTTTATCTGGGTTACGAAAATCAACATCACCCAAAGCTCTATCAATAGTATTTAGATTAATAACAACTATTTCTTTTTTATTTTTATCAACTCATAAACTAAAAATTACATCAATTTGAATATTAAAATCAATTTTAAAAGTCTTGTTCATTTTTGAATCTTTCATTATAAAGAATAAATGAATTCAACCTTTTTTAATAATGGTTTTATTTTTATCATCTTTAAAGTCAGTAATTTTTGGTGAAACAATACTAGTTTTAGCAACTTTTGAAGGGTTTTCTGCTTCTGTTGCTGTTTCATATGTAACATATCAATAACCATAATATTGCTGTTTAGATATATCATTATCAGTTAAACCAAAAACTAAAAGACTTCCATTTGCATCTTTATAACTAAATGGTTTATTCATTACTTTATCTGGATCATTATTAACATTATAATTAATACTCTCATAATTACCTGATTTATATTGGTCACTATTATAAAAATCCCTAGCAGCATCTGTAACTTCTAATGCATTACGATCAATTCTAATTTTGTCTGCTGCTAGTTGCATAAATGCAGCGAGTGGTTTGTATAAAAGTTTAGTATCATATTGATAGTATTTATTATAAACATAATCAACTAACGGATCACCTTCTTTGTTTGATGGCTCGTTTTCAAAATTTGTTTGAATTTTTGAACCATCTCCAGTACCACAAGCCACAATAGTACTCACAGAAGAAGAAAGTAAACTAAGTGTTGAAAATAAAGTGATTAATTTACGCATTTGATTGTTATTCTCCTTAAACTAAATAATAATTAAATATTCACTAAGAATTGTAACTTATTTTTTTATAAAAAGCAAAAGGAAATTCATATAGGGAGGAATTAATATAACGGATAGATTTTCTAACTTCAAACAATAAAACTAGCAAATCTAAATATTTGTTAATTAAATTATACCACAAATTTTAAAAATGTTAAAAAATATAATTATAAAATTACATTTAAATAACACAAAAATCCTAATCTTAAAATTAGAATTAAAAAATATTAAATTGTATTATTTTAAGCACTATTAATATAATTTCTATTATTTAAATAATTGGCTCTAGCCATTAACATATTAATTAACGTTGGATAAGCATATATTTTTGCACCTTTAGTTTGAGATTTAACTAAATGTTGAATATCACTTTCAGCACTACAGCCAATATTTCAACTAGCATTTTGATTAATAATACCTTCTTTATTATTTTCAAAAATCCTTAAAGTTTCTTTATTTACGGTGGTTAGCCCTAAATACTGGACCACTTTTGGATAGACAGTTTTAAATTTTTATTTGTGAAATTGGTGGTTTTAGAAATTTAGAATGTATTCTTTCGTAATTATAAAACATAATATATTGGTTTACATCATTTATAGCTTCATTGAGAGAAAAATATTGATTTGAACCTTTAGGTAGTCATTCTTGAGATAAATGAGAAAATCAGTTTTCAGATATTACATTGCCACCAATATCATAAGGTTGTTTTTTGCTTAAAATTATTTGCTTATCAGCAGCTCAATTTGTGATGTCTTGACAATAAAATTCGTTGGCGTTATCTGAGTGTAAAATAACGTTTTTTACTTGGTTTCAAGAGAATTGTTGATTTATTTTTTCAAGTGCAGGAAGGATTAAATCTTGATAGGATTTGTTTGAACATGTATTATAGCTTACAATATTATTTGAATAAAAATCAATAATTACAAAAAGATATAATCAACCTTCTTTAGTATTTATTTGTTTAGTGTCCATTGATCAAATTTGATTTGAAGAGGTTGTACTTTTATAATCTTTGTTTACTTTATCCATTGTAGGTATTCACTTATTTGGATTTTTTTTGTTTTTAGGATAGTTATTTTTAGTTTGTTTTAATCCTTGAAGATTGTGATCTTTCATAATTTTTCGCATTTGTTTTGTTGATAATTCTAGATTTAAAATAATATGTTTGTATTGTTTTAATCATTCTTTAAATGCTGAAAAAATTCGTAAATAGCCATAAATTTGTCCTTTTCTTGTAAAATGAAATTCAAGTAAAAGTTGGCATAATTCTTGATATTTATGTGTACAATTACTAATTTGATTTTTTTCTTTTTTAATAGGGTTTTGTTTGTTTTTTACAAAATAATATGTTGATCGGTTTAGTTGAAGATGTTGGCAAAGATATCTAATTGAATATTGGTTTTTGCTATCATCAATAATTTGAATTTTTTGTTTGATATTTAACTTGTTAATTACTAATGCTATTTGTTTAATTTTATCCATTATTAAAAATCCTTTCATGTCAAAATTAGTGTTAATTGTATAACACAATTGTTTTTCGAATACATTCAAGTTTTTTTTAAATTAATGGTCTAGTAAAAAGGGCTAAGTAGCAAGTAGCTAAGTAGCAAACTCTGAAAAACTATTAAAAATAAGAAACGAAATAAAACAATCTAAAAAAATAATGAAAGAAGAAAAAAATAAACTTACTGCTAAAGAATATAGAGAATGAAGAGATAAGAAAATTAAAGAAAAAGAAAAAAAATAACAATTAATTTGTTATTTTTTGTTATAATTATATTATAAAAATTAAATAAAAGAATATATGAACTAATTAATAAAGTTAATAAGTTATTACTAGCGAAGTCTAACTTAAAGATTATATTAATTATATCATAATTTTTCTTTTTTTAAAGCATATGAAAGGAGATTTTTATGTGCAAGAAGAAAAAATAAAAATAAGAACAATTTTTAATGATGCTAAAAAATTAAGAGAATCATTAGAAAATTATTTTATTCATTGTAATGAATTTAAAGAAGTTCCTACAAAATTAGGAATGTTAATTTATTTAGATATAACTGAAAGTACTATTAGGACTTGAAAACAAAAAAAGAGAAATACTTTTTTACAACAAATTAATTGAGCGCATTCTCAAATTGAACACTTAAATTTACAAAGATATTTAACTTCAAATGCTGGTACTTCATCATGATATTTAAAAAGAGCATATGTTAATAAATATCATTTATCTACAAAAATTGATATAAAAAACAGTGATAACGTCGCCCCTATAGCAATTAGTTTAGAAAATAAAGGTAAGAATAAATGTTAAGTAATTTTGGTTATTTATTAGATATTGCTAAAAGAATGTATTTAAAACAACCTTTAAATATTACTAAAATTAAACAATTAGGTAGTCGTAAATCTGGTAAAACATTTAGTGATATTGAATTTCTTGGTATTTTATTAATGTTAGATAATATTAATATTCATGCTTATTTAATTCGTAATATGTCAAAACAATTAAATGATAGTTGACAAGAATTAAAGCAAATTATTAGAGCAACATATCCATCAATTAATTTTATTATTAGTGAAACTAAAAAAAGTATTGAATTTAATGGTAGTAAAATAACTTGTAAATATTTACATTCACAAGATAATAGTAATGTTAAATTAACTGGATTAGCAAGTAATTATTTATATGATTATGTAATTATATGAAGTGATGAAAGATATGAAATTACTGAAAATGATTATCAAGATTTAAAAGATGCTATTCGTGGTGCAAATCAATTATTAGAAATTGAAAGTTGTAATCCTTGAAGTATTTTAAATGAATTTATTAAAAAAACTATAAATGCTTGTCCACAAAATGAAAAACAAATTATTAATGAATATGAACAATTTACTATTATTGATAATACTATTTATCATTATCAAAATTGAAAATTAAATACTTATTTAAAAGATAGTGATAAACAACAATTATTAGAAATAGAAAAATTAGACCCAATATCTGCAAGAGTAAGAAGTCATGGTTTAGTTGGTTATGAATCTGGTGGAATATATTCACATTTAATTCATAAGATTAGTAGATTATTACAACCAAGTTATAGATTTAGTGCTGGATTAGATTATGGGTTTAAAGATGATGCTTTAGCATGTTTATTAATAGGTTTTGATTATAATTTTAAATTTGTTAATGTTATTGATTGTTTAAAAATAGAAAATAAATTAATTCGCTATGATAATAAACAATTAGCAAGATTAGTAGTTGAGTTTTATATTAAATTAGCAAAAGAAAATAATTTGTTATATGAATATGGTTTAACTGTATATTGTGATTTTAGTAATTATACATTTATTGAAATGTTAAATGATACAGCAATTAAATATCAAGTTAATTCATGATTATANCTAATTAATGCTTTTACAACTGTTTTTAAAGCCATTTGGTCAAAAGCAGAAGTTCATATATGATTTAATTTTCATTCTTGACTTTTTTTATTATAAGTTTTGCCATATTTATCTTTATGTTGATTAATTTCTTCAACAGTCATTCCTTTATAAAAATTATTAATTTTACCATTTTTATCTAAAAGTGAAATATAACAATAATAACCAATAGTATTAATTGTTTTTCTTTCAAAAATTAATGCTGGATTAATTTCTCATTTATTATTTTCTTTATTAAATTTATGTGCTGTTGTTATTTTTTCTCTTTGAAAATCAACAACTAATCCAGTTCTTTGTAATAATGTTAATCAACCATCTTCTTGAATTTGAACTTGTAATTCATCACCATAAGGAATTAATGCTAATTCTTTTTTAATAGGATTAATTGAAAGATTTAATTTATATAAATTAAATAAAGCATTAAATAAACTTTGTTGATTCATATTTCTTAAATCTTTACTAGAATTTCTAATCATTTCATAATAATTTCTAAATTTTAATAATTCTTCTTTATTACTTTTAATAAAATTAGGAATTTTTAATTCATTTTTAGTATTATTACTCATTATTTTCTTCTCCTTTTTTATTTAATAATTCTAAAATTTCATCTAATTTTTTATTAATTTTTCCTAAGTGTTTTAATAAAATTAAAGTTTGATTATCCATAATTTTTCTCCTATCATTTTTTAATTGTTTTAAATCTATTATCTAAATGTACTTCAATATTTTTACTAGGATTAACTATTAAATGACTATTCATAACAATTCAATTATTTAAATTACTATCTAATTTTTTAGGTAATTTATCAAATTCAATTGAATTACAAGAATAAATATTTTTTTCTTTAATTGTTTTTTCATTAATCATTTTTATTTCTTCTTAATCATTCTTTAATATTATTTTTTAAAATATTTAATTCTTTAATTTGACCTCTGAACACATCTAATTCTCATAAATTTAATTGACTTAAATTAATTTCTTCAATTTGATATTCTAAAAATTCAATTCTAGCATTAAGATTTTTAACTAATAATTCATTAAAATTACATTTTTTATTTTTACAATATTCCAATTTATATTCCATTTTTTATTTTTCTCCTTTAAAATAATTTGTTTTTGCATTTATTCATTCAAGTATTAATTCATTGGTTATTTCAATTTCTATTTCTTTTTGAGTATTTTTATTAGTTAAATAAACATAAGTTTTATTAGATGGCCATATACCATTAGCAAGTAACATACAATAATAAGCAGTTAATTGTAATTTAATTCTTTTTAATTTATCATCATCTATACAGGCATAAGTTTTATAATCTACTAAATAATATTTATTTTCTTTTTTATCTCAATAAACTAAATCTGGTGTTCCAGCAATTACACTATCATTAATAGGTTTTTCTATAATAAATTCATAATTATTTTTATTTTTAAATTTTTCTTGTAAAAATATAAGTGATTTTTTACAATAAGAATAATTTATATTATTAGTTACTGGTTTTAATTTTTTTAATAAATTATTAATTATATTTTCTTGATTAATATTTTGTAAATATAATTCATTAAGTTTATGAACTCATTTACCACGAACTGAAGCATTTTTTAATACTTCTGGTGCTATATGACTATATCCAAAACCTAAATAATTATCAATAATTCTAGAAACAGATATTAATTCTTTATTTTCTAAAAAATATTGATGAGTTTCTTTTTTAAAAATAAATTTACTCATATTTTTTTCTACCTATTAATATTCAAAAACATTTATTACATAATCTATTACCAAAAGAAGATTGTTTTCTACATTTATCACAAGAACTATTCATTCTATATTCTCTATATTCCATAAATATTTTTCCTTTCATTAATTAAGTTTTTTATTTAATTCCTTATTATTTAAATTTATGTCTAATTCCATTACTAATATTTCATATTTTTCAATATAAGCATCTTTAATTAAATGATGTTTATAATTTCTATGATAATTATTAGCATGCTCTACAGTTGAAAATGCTTTAAATTTTATTTGATTAGTATAATTGACTTCATATTTTAATAAGTAAATATATTTCATATTTATTTTTCTCCTTTTAATTTTTTATTGTGTTATGATATTGTTAATGAGGTATGTATTTATATATAAACCCCCTATTTTTTTAAATAATACAAATGTAATTATTAATATAGATTAATGGGTTATTTACTGAGCCATAATAAGGCTATTCAAATTAATCTATAATTACATTAAGCGATACAGTGTAACATTTTAACTTGCTTAACATTAAATGCTCTTTTATTCTGATATAGAAGTATTTACATTTTGTACTCACTATTAGACTTCTACGACAGTTTTATTAAGTTTTAATCTTTTAACAAAAAAAGAACGATAGTTATATCGTTCTTTGTTATCCAATTATGAATCTATCCATTAAAGTTATGCGCCCGAATTACTAAAAAAGAATTTGGTAAATCTATAATAACTAATTTAGATAATATTTTTATTGGTTATACTAATGAAAATTTAAAATTAACTGGTGATGGTGCAACTTATCTTAAATCTACTGCTAATTATTTAAAAATTGATTATGCTGTAGATAAATGACATCCATTACAAAAATTAAAACAAGTATTTATTGTAGGAAAAGGTAAAAGAACAAAAGAAAATAATAAAAAATTAAATTATGCTTATTATAAATTATTTTTAAATGGTAATTATTATAAATTATTAGATTATTTAAAAGAAAATAATGCTGATGAAAAAATATATGAATATTTTAAAAATAATAAAAAAGGTATTGAAAATCAAAATGCTATTTGAAATATTGGTTGTAGTGCTGAAAGTGATGTTTATCATTTAATAAAATCAATATCTAATAATAATGCAAAAATTTATTCAAAAGAAGCATTTTTTAATTTATTAAAATTAAAACAAGCAAGAATTAATAAATTAAAAGTGTTTGTTTAAATTTATAAAATTTAATAAATCTAAACCTAAATAGTTAGGAATTTTTAAATTATATTAATAAAAATAAAACACTAAAATACTTTATTTTTTATAAATACTATGGTATAATAATACCAACAATTAATAATTTATTTTGTCTTTTATTTAAAGAAAATTAAATTATAACTAGACTTGAAATACGCCCTTGCATATTGAAGTCAAAATTATTCTCGTCTAACTTTATAATTTTAAGACAAATTTGAATATTATTGACAACATCGGTATGCTCCCATTTTGAAAAGATACTCCATATTTTGAAAAATTACGAGAAAGTATATATAAATTACAAGAAAAATTTGAAAAATTTGAAAAACAAGCATTTGAAAAAATTAATAAATTAAAAGAAAAAGCAACAGATTTATTTACTAGTGCAGAGAAAAAAGCAATTAAACATGCACAATTAATTCCATTAAATTCACCAGTATTTATGGGTTGTAAAATTCAACCTTTATCATTAGATAAATGTGCAATTACTATTTATCATCGCAATCCTAAATATAAACCAATTACAGTTGTTGATAGTATTCTTAAAGCAGAAACTTTTGTTACTCAAGTACATCCATTTCACTGATATCGTTGATATAGTGGTTGATACATTGGTTATGGTGTTAATCGTAATAAATGATTAAAAGCAATAGCATTTGCTCCACCAGTGGTACAACAAGTAATTAGAGATAGTTTTAAAGTATATAGAGAAATATTTAGAATAGTAAGAACTTATCATAAAGTAGTTAATGTTATTAATAATCCTATTGAAAATATTAACAAATCATTTAAAAATGTTGGTTTAAAGTTTTCAGTTAATACTTTATTTGGTACAGGATTATTACATCATTTAGAAAAGTTTGCATATAGTCAAGTTGTAACAAAAAGTAAGAAAAAATTAAAAAAAGGTAAAAATAAAATACAAAAAGAAATTGAGCATATAACACATAAAAAAACAAAAAAACATACTCATCATTATAAACAAGCATTTTTTAAGGAATGATAAATTATGATTAATAAACTTTGAACTGATGTCAGTCTTGAAAATTATAATAACTGATATCCATTAACTGGAAAAATTACAGAAACGCCACAGCAATATATACAAACATGACCAATTGTTAATGATTGATTTAAAACTTTTGCTATTCGTGCTCAAAATGATATTAATGCTTATCTTGATTTTATTTTATCTAAATTTCCTTTTGATAGTTTTAAAGATGAATTAATTAAAGAAACATTAAGAGATATGGTTTATGTTATGGTTGAACATTGAGTATTTAATCGTACACCAATTGAATTTAATGTTGATGCTACTATTCAATTTAATAATGGTAATCAATTTAGTGCAAATAGTACTCCTACAATTAATGTTTGAGATTTAGCACCTAGTAGAATGAAAATATGAGCAAGATTAACAGAATTAAAACAAATATTTTCAAGTTATAATAATGATGAAATAGATGTTGAAAAAATTGACTTAAAAGCATTTTATACTAGAAATCAAGTTGATGAATTAATAAAAGAACAAAAAGAATTTACATTATTAAAACAAATTAAATTATATGATGATTTAGTTGATGATAATGAAAATGAAATATATAGAGGTCCTGTTAGTAAATTTATTAATAAAGGTTATGTTGCAACTGATTATGATAAAGAAACTGAAACAATGATTTTAGATTGACCAGATGAAATTGGAACATTACCACCAGAAGCATTACAAAATAATCCACAAATTGGTGATTATACACATGCACCAACTTGTGATTTTTCTGCTAAACAGCAAAAACGAATTACTACAAATGAAAATGAAATTACCAAATTAAATAGTGAATTAACTAAAACAAATGAAAACATTGATGATATCAAAAATAATTGATTTAATATTGAAACTAGTCCTTTATGAAAGAAAGTTGAAAATAATAATATAGAAACATTTAAATGATATTTTATTAAAATCAGTTATCAATATTCAACAGAAAATAACTTTATGAAATTTTATAAAGTAATTAAAATTTATTTAAATAATGTTTTTAATGAATTTGAATTGTTAAATGTTGATTCCATGACGTATAGTGAACAAATCCAAAATAAAAGAATTTTAAATACCGGAACGATTTACTATAACAATAAAAAGAAAGAATTTAGTGGTGGTGGTAATTCTTATCCTGAACGTGGAAAAATTAATTTAATTGGTGATATAAAAGAAATATATCAATATCAAGGAATAGATACGCCAACTGAATTTATAGCAGAAGAAAGTACTGAACGTGATTATTATACAAAAATAGAAACTAATAATTTATTAGATAAAAAACAAAATAAATTAATTGCTGGTGAAAATATTACTATTGATAAAGAAACTAATACTATTAGTGCTACTGGTGGTAGTAGTGAATCATTATGAGAAGTAGACCCTAATAGTCCAAATATTATTCAACCTAAAGAAAAAAGAATTATTACTTCAAATAATACTAGAATTGTTGATATAGGTGAACCAGAACAAGAAAAAGATGCAACTACAAAACAATATGTTGATAATTTATTAGATAAAAAGCAAGATAAAGAAAAGTGATTAATAGTTGCTACAAGTGTTATAAATGGAGTTAATCAAACTATTACATATGATTGTAAAGAAAATAAAAGATATCGTATATGATTTAATTATGGTATTAGAAGACAAACATTAATATTATCTGATATTTATATTTATGAAGAATTTATTTATTCAAAAGGAAGTAATACTGAATTAACATTTGATATAAATCATTCTCAACCTTATTTAATTTGTAATAGAACAAATACTCCAATATTTACTTGATTAGCTGGAAATACAAGAAACGGTAATTTATGAAAATTAGAAGAATTAGAAGAAAATAATGAAAATATTTATAAAATTACTAGTAATACATTAAATATTATTTCACCAAATAAAATTAATATGAATAAACCAATAAAAATTATTTCTAATAATTTAGAAACAAATGAAATTGAAGAAAATTGTTGAGATATTGAATTAAAAAATAATCCAATTCCAAGTATTCCAAAATGAAAAGAAGTAGGAACAAGAGAAAAAAATAAATGAGATAATTGACAAATTACTTATGATTTTAAAGAGAATAAACATTATAGAGTTTATTATTCTTGAAGTATATATAATCCAGTTTATACTATTCAAGAATTTATTATAACTGATAAAAAAATTGCTGGTGTACAAATACAAACCTTTAATGATAGTGCTAATATAGTAATTTTATCAGTTCAACATGCTAAATTGATTACTATTTATACAGGAAAAGGTAATTTAAAAGGTAATGTATGAAAATTAGAAGAATTACAGGAATAATATTATGTTTTTTAAAATTATAAAAATTATTTTAGGTTTAATTGGAGTATTATTATCTTCTGCTGTTGCTGGTTTAATTATATTTATTATAGTAAAAATTGTATTAAAAATTAATCAAATATTTTAAAAAAAGGTGGTGAATATTATGTTAAGTCTATTTAAAAGAAAAGAAAAAAGTAATATTAGTGATAATCAAAATGAAAAAGTAAAATTTTTAACTAATAAAAATAAAAGTACACATGCTTCAATTTTAAATTATTTTGGTTTTAATGATTTTAATCATGAAACTTATTTTACTGATTTTGTAGCAGAAAATAATGCTAATTTATATAATGCTCCATTAGAAATTAATAATGAAACTATTAAACAATATTTAATTCAACAAGAATTTTATAGAAAAAATTGAAATTCTATTTTTAAATTAAGCAAATTAGGAATTAGTGGTTATTTAATTTATATTGCTAATGATGATTTATATTTTCAAGTCATAGATATACAACAAAGAGTTTATGATATTACTGGTAAATTAATTCAATGTACTATTTTTTATGACAGTTATCAACAAAATGCACAAACTGTAAGATTATTTGAAATTTATACACTAAATAATGAACAAGTAATAATTAACCGTGCAATTTATAGTATTAATGATAGTAAAAACCAATTTCCATTAGATTTTAACTCATTTATTAATAATCCTAATCTATTACAAGAACAAACACTAAATATTAATTATATACCAATAGCAATTATGCGAAATAAAGCAAATGAATTAGCAGATTGTGATAAAGTAATGGATAAAATTAAAGCATTAGATGTTATTTATGAACAAATTGTTTTAGATACCATTTTAAATTCACCTAAATTTATATTTAGTCAAACTTATGGTAATGTTCAATCAGCATTAGAAGAAGCAGTAAGAACTTTGGTTACTAAAAACTACATATTTAAAAGTGGCGGAGATAATAATGAACAAAATGAAAATATCAATATGACAAATAGTAATTTTAAAGGTAAAAATTTAACTGATATATACGATTGAAATGTTAATGAAATATTTAAACGTTGTGGTATTCATATACCAAGTCAAAAGAAATCTGCACAACAATCAGTTCCCGAAAGTACAGCAGTAAATATTTCAACTATTAATTATATTGAACAAAAATTATGACAATTTAACATTGATATTCTTAAATTTATTCAAATATTAGTAACCGTAGATAAAGATTTATTAAATAGTAAAACATTTAATATTAATGATGAACAAGAAATTAATAACTTAACAGTTAAATTAAAATTATTTAATCCCGAAAATAACCAATTAATAGGAGAGAACAATGGAAAACAACAACAAACCACAAACGAAGTTTCCACAGAAACAAACTAAATTAAATCAAGCAGAAGTAGAAAATGATTATTTAATTGATAATATTCCTTATGATTTTACTAATATGATGAGTGCTACTAGTGATCCTGATATTAATAGAGCATATGATGAATTTAAAAAAAGAACAATTTATATTTATGAAATTGAACGTTTATTTAAAAATAATGAAAATAATAGTTTAAGATTTTCAGCAAACACTATTAAAATAGGTTTTATTGATATTGATAAAGTATTAAAAACTATTGCTGTTGAAACATCAGACTTTACTATGCAATTAAATCAAAGAGCAAGTACAAACATTAATGATAATACTATTGAATATAGTATGACTGATATTAAAAATTTAATATTTCAAGAAATAAATTTATTAAATCAATTTAAGTTATATGCAGTATCTATTAATGAACCATTAACTGAAAATAATATTGATAATTTATATATCATTAATAATTATTCTCAACCTTATCAAAATCCAAAAACAAGAAGTACTAAAAGTATAACTATTATTAAAATTAATGATTTTAAAACAAGAGATGGTTATCCAATAATTATTAAATTACAAAAACCATTAGATAAAGATACGAAAGTTATTGGTTTAAAAATTAAAGCCCCTAGAAGCATGATTTTTGGCAATATAAAAGTACTTGGTGAAGTTGACAATATGGAAGTATACCCAAAGTTATTTGTCAAAGATAAGATAGCATTTCCGCTATTATCAATGCCAATTGAAACTCAACCAAAAGTTAGAATATTACAACAATGATTTAGTGAACAAATATTACCTTGAAATTTGGTGGTTAGCCCTAAATACTGGACCACTTTTGGATAGACAGTTTTAAATTTTTGAGGCTTTTTAGTAATCTGTGTTTCTTTGTTTTACAAAGTACTAGTTCAGATTAATTCTGTCTTCAAATTTTATCATAAAATGAGCAATTGCTGTATTTCAATTTTGAATAGGCAATGTTCATTTTTTTGTGATATTTTCAATTGCTAAGNTTTTATTAGTTATCCAGCAGAAATTAAAAGGGTAATTTATACTACAAATGCTATTGAATCTGTTAATAGCCAATTACGAAAAGTTATTAGAAATAAAAAAGTTTTTCCTAATGATATGGCAGTTTTTAAAATTTTTTACTTAGCAATTGAAAATATCACAAAAAAATGAACATTGCCTATTCAAAATTGAAATACAGCAATTGCTCATTTTATGATAAAATTTGAAGACAGAATTAATCTGAACTAGTACTTTGTAAAACAAAGAAACACAGATTACTAAAAAGCCTCAAAAATAATGAAAATAATAGTTTAAAATTTTCAGCAAACACTATTAAAATAGGTTTTATTGATATTGATAAAGTATTAAAAACTACTGGTGTTGAAACATCAGATTTTACTATGCAATTAAATCAAAGAGCAAGTACTAATATTAATGATAATACTATTGAATATAGTATGACTGATATTA
Source organism: Spiroplasma endosymbiont of Danaus chrysippus (assembly GCF_902809815.1). GTDB lineage: Bacteria > Bacillota_I > Bacilli_A > Mycoplasmatales > VBWQ01 > Spiroplasma_E. Next base: position 58,923 of record NZ_CADDIL010000007.1, read on the forward strand.
AAAATTTAATATTTCAAGAAATAAATTTATTAAATCAATTTAAGTTATATGCAGTTAGTATAAATGAACCTTTAACTGAAAATAATATTGATAATTTATATATCATTAATAATTATTCTCAACCCTATCAAAATCCAAAAACAAGAAGTACTAAAAGTATAACTATTATTAAAATTAAAGATTTTAAAACAAGAGATGGTTATCCAATCATTATTAAATTACAAAAACCATTAGATAAAGATACCAAAGTAATTGGTTTAAAAATTAAAGCCCCTAGAAGCATGATTTTTGGCAATATAAAGGTACTTGGTGAAGTTGACAATATGGAAGTATACCCAAAGTTATTTGTTAAAGATAAGATAGCATTTCCGCTATTATCAATGCCAATTGAAACTCAACCAAAAGTTAGAATATTACAACAATGATTTAGTGAACAAATATTACCTTGACATTTAGCAAAACAATTTATTGGACAAGAAAAATCAGTTTTAGACTTAATTAAAATTAGTAGTGGTTCTGTAACAAGAAGAGAAGTTATTAATAATGCAAGAATAACTCATGCTTGATTAGGATATGAAATGGGTACTGTTTGAAATGGTCAGTGACCATTGAAAAAACAAAAAGAATTAAAAGATAAAGAAGTTTGAAATTTTGCCGGTGAAAGTCAATTTTATAGTTATGTTGCTACAAATGATAAATTTGATGATATTGAAATTGAAATACAAGATGCACCAACTATTGATAGTTTACAACAGTTATTATTAGATATGCTAAGTTATACATATAACTATAATAGAGGTTTTGATGGTGCAGAATATGATGAAAAAAAACATCAACCAACGAATGAAATAGCAAAATTGCGTGATAAATTTGAGGGACAAAAACCCGATGAAGTAATTACTAATTTGTTTAGACAATGAGAATTTGATTATCCAAATTATATAAATCTACCACAAATGCAAATATTTAAGCAAGTATTTATTATGCTATCAAAATATATTTATTCATCACTATCAATAAATAAAGGTTTAAATGATGATAATAAAATATTATTGCCTTATTATTTTGAATTAAAATCAAGTCCAATAAAACCTAGTAAAGGTGATATTTGACAATATAAAGATGTAAAAGTAATATTAAAATCTCCATATTTTCATTTTACTGATATAAATAATATTAAACCAAAAAATAATGATATTAGTCAAAATGAATTATTTAAACTAGATAGTAATCAATTTAATTGATTATCTATTACAAATGAATTAGAAAGTAATAACATTCCGTCATTAATTCCAGCAGATTGAACATTATCAAATGGTGAATATGGAAAGTATTTTACAAGAATAATTATTAGTAACAATAAAATTGAAAATGCTTTAAATTTATATGGCTCAAATAAATCTCAATTATATTCCAAATTAGAATTTTATAAAGAAATTTTAAAAATTGATAATAATAGCGAATTTGAATTACAAATTGAAAATCCGATTAATAACTTAAATCGAATTGAAATTAGTGGAATATTTAGTGCTGGTAATTATGATCTGATTTTAATAACTGATAAACAAGAAATTAATTTAAAAAATATTAATTTATTTGATAAATATAATGAGAATATTTCTTATATAAATATAGAAATTTAATTATCAAAATGAGGCTTTTTAGTAATCTGTGTTTCTTTGTTTTACAAAGTACTAGTTCAGATTAATTCTGTCTTCAAATTTTATCATAAAATGAGCAATTGCTGTATTTCAATTTTGAATAGGCAATGTTCATTTTTTTGTGATATTTTCAATTGCTAAGNATTTGTTTTATGTTGTGCTATTGAACCAACTATTAAACCAGTTGTAGCAAGAAATAATGCTAAAATTGATGTTATTTTATAAAAATTTGTTTTTATTCATGTTTTCATATTAAATTACTCCTTTTTTCTTAATTTTACTTTTAAATTGTACTTATTTTTTGATATTTTTACAAGTATGCTTTTAAATACAAAATAACGACTAAATTAAAGGCGTTTATTTTATGAGACCTATACTATTAATTATATTAAACTTGCTTATTATATAGCAAATGTGAAGATGCTTTTTTTCACAGTAGCATTATTTTATCCTTAATTACATTTTTATATGAATATAATCTTTCATTTCAATTAATTTATTTTTATCTTTTTTAATCAAATTAAATATTTCATAAATTAAGTGATTTAATAACTTAATTTATAGTAATTTTAATTTTTTGTGTTTCACCATATCAATTAGGTTCTGAAAAATCTGCTTTAATAACTACTCAAAAGTTTCCTTTTCGTTGAGCATTATCAGAATTAATTTTTGATTGTGGGTTATATTCATAATATGTAACTGTTGTAAAACTATATGAAATAGGTTTATTTTTAAATACATCATTATTTAAAATTATCGAATCAAAATCTTTAAATTTTTTAAGTGAATCAACAGTCAAATTTAAACCAATTAATTGGGTAATATCACTTAATTTATATTGTTTTAAAGATATTTTAATTGGATTTGTTGAACCTTGATAATTGGTATCATCATTATCAGCAGTAATAACTACATACAAGTCACCTGCTTTTTGTTTTTGATTACTTACATTAGTTTTGCCTTGTACATCACTAAAATATTTCATTGTTGGATTTACTAATTTTGGTTTTAATACTCGTAAATAAAAATCACTTAAAATTTTTGAATCAAGTTCTTGATTTGTTTTATTTGCATCAAAAAGAATATCAACACTTAAATTTTTAATCTTAGTATTTAAATCAATCTTTTGTTTTGGAGTTGGACTTGGCTCTGGTGTTGGATTTTCTCCACCATCACATGCAACCACATTTGCACTTGCTGTTCCCATTAAAATCATTGCTCCTATCATACTTAGTAATTTCTTCATATCTTTTACCTCCTTATAACCTTTTTCATTAAATATTATAATTAATTTAAATAAAAAGATTATATTTATGCTATTTATATAGAAAATGTTTAAATAATTTTTATTTTATTTAAAATTACACTTATATATGTATATAATAAACAAGTAAATTAATATTTTTAAAATATTTACAATAAATTTAGATTTTTAAAAAATAGTTAGGAGAAAAAATATGAGTTTTAATTATTTATGAACTTTAAAAGAAGCAACCAAAAAAATGTATCAATCATTTAGAGATGATATAAAAAATCAATGAGAAAAAACAGATTGAAGAATATTAAAAGAAAGAGATAGAAAATATATTCCAGTTAAAATTAAAGAAAGAACTAGAAATACTATCAATGGTCTTGTTACTTATAAATGTCGTGATTATAAATATTATGATGAACAATTAAAAAAATGAGTAAGAGTTTGTTTATTAGATGAAGAATTAGAATTACCTAAATATAAAAGAACTTGTCAGGATATCAAAAATAATGTTATTGAACATTTTGCTGATGGAAAAAGATATGTTGATATTTTACATACTATGAAGCAAACAAAATTTAGTACAACAAGTATTAGTAGATTATTTCAAGAATATCAAGTTAATAAATTAGATGTTCCTAAAATAAAATTAGAACCAAATCAATTTATTTATATTAGTATTGATGATGGACATCGAAAATTTTGAAAATTTAAACGCAATTCTGGTAAATATTCAATGCGTTTAGTATTATTTTGTACAGATAATGTTAATCATAAATTAGTTAATAAAAGAGCAGATGTAATAATAAGACCAACAAAAACAGCAATTGGTGTTAAAAAAACTGCTGAATTTATTAAAGAACAAGGAAATAGATTTTTTGAAAATTTTGACCAAGCAAAAATTATTATTTGTGGAGATAGTGCAGGATGAATTAAAGAAGTTGCTGATTATTTAGGTGCAAGTTTTGTTTTAGATAAATTCCATTTAGTTAAAAAATTATATGTTGGAATAATCGCTGGAAATAAAGGAAAATATTGAAATGAATATAAGATTTGTAGAAATTTTATTGAAAATGGTCAATATGATGAATTAATAAAATATATGAATGAAATATTAAAAAACCATAAAAAATTAAAAAAACAATATTTTAAAAATAATAAACAAGGTATTGAAAATCAAGGTGCAAAGTGAAATATAGGTTGTTTTACAGAAGGTAATATTTGACATATTTTAAAAGAAATGCTTGGTAATAGAACATATAGCATAAATATTTATATTAAAATGGTTATTTTTAAATGTAATCAAATAAATTGTAAAACATAATCAAAATTTTATTTTTTAATAAAAAATATTAAAAACTTATTAACTTTTAGTTTAATAAGAATTTTTGTTGTGTATAAATATTAAATTTTATTAGTGATTTTTTTAATATTTGTATTTTAATTGTAATTCATTTAATTTATTAGTAAGATTTATTTACAATTGCATATAATTACAATTATTTCTTGATTAAGTATCACAATTGTTTTAATTAAGTATCACAATTGTTTTATATTTGCTTTTATAATTTTTTATGTTAAGATTTGTTTGTTATTAAAATATATAAAATTGGTTTTTTAAAACTTAGAATTGCGAAATTTTATATGGATATATATGGATATTCAACAAGATTTTTATATTAAAAAAGTTTTTTATGCTTGTTATGTAAAAAATATAGTATTACCTATTTCTTTTTTAAATAATATTGGAAATGTTAGTGGTAAATCTTATATTGTTAATAAACAAAAATTAAGAAATAATACTATTCGTACTAAAAATAATTTAATTCAAAAAGCTTTACATAATTTTTATGATAGTAAAATGTTGAGTTTTGTTACTTTAACGTATAAAGATAATATACAAGATATTAAAAAAGCAAAGAAAGATATTCGTTTATTTTTTCTTAAATTAAATAAATGATGAAATGACCCTAAACGTTTTGAACATTTGGGAGAATTAAAATATTTTTATGTTTATGAATATCAAGAACGTGGAGCTATTCATTTTCATATAATTTTTAATAGAAAGATATATAAAAGTATGTTAGCAGAATGATGAACTCACGGTTTTAATGATTTAAAAGTCGTTAAAAAAGGTACAAATGAATTTGTTATTAAATATTTAGGAAAATATGTTACAAAAGCAATGGATGATGTTAAATCTATAAATCAGACAGATGTAGGTGTAAGAGCGTATGCTTTTAGTCGTAATTGTAAAAATCCTATTATAGTTCGTGGAATTAAAAAAATAACAATTGGAGATATAATTAAAGCAAGTTTTAATGCAACAAATGTATTTTATTTTAAAACTCAAAGAGATAGTAATGGCGATACTGTTATGATTGGTGGTATTATTGAAAGTACTGTTGTTAATGATTATTTTAAAGACTATGAAGATTACGAAAGATATGTATATTTAAGTGTTTTATCATATAAGCATTATTTACGAACCAGTGAAATTGCTTATTTAATTCAAAGAGATAAAGATGTTTTGACTTGAGCAGAGAAAATTTTTGGTAATAAAGTTGAGAAAATTGATTTTAAGAAAAGAGTTTTACATTAGAAAAAAAAACTAATTTTTTCTATAATTTTACTTGTATATATATATATATATATATATAATGGTTAATGAACATTAGTAATTATCGCAATTCTTATTAATGTTCATTTTTATTATAGTTTTTAACTCATTACTTTTATACCAAAGTAAATGGGTTTTTATTTTGAAAGGATAGTTTGTATGAAAGATAAAAAGAAAAATATAATTTGAAAAAGAATTATTAATAAAAACTTTAATAAATTAATTAATTTTACTGAAAAAGAACAAGCAAAATTGAATTCTTTTGATAAGGTAAAAGAATGATTAAATAAACAAGAAAATTTAGAAAATTTAGAATTATTAGCAGATGTTGCATGTCAACAAAAAAAACTAAAAATTGAAAAATGAAAAGAAATTCATTGAAAAANTAAGTTCTTTTGCTGGATTACATACTGTGACACTTTTTATTAAGTCGTTTTTTTATGATAGTTTATACACTTTACCTTTGCCTATTCTTGCTTTAATAAATGTTAGTTTTGTATTTTATTTAATTTTAGGATTATTTAGATTTACAAGACATTAGGATGTGAAATTATGTTTATACCTTTTATTACAACTGTTATGCAATTATTTGCTTCAATTTTTATGAAGTTTTTTAGTTTTCCACTTGGTGATTTAGGTTTTAATTTAGGTACGTTAATGATATTTTTGATTTTGCTTAGATTTGCATTTAGGGTTATTTTACCCGAATTAATGTTACCAACATTAGGTTTAGGTTATGGTGTTAAGAAAATTGGTAAGGCTTCTGTTTCAGTTGGTAAAGCAATTGCTAAGGGTCATAAACAAACACAAGATGTTACTGGAATAAAAGTAGGTAATTAATTATGTCTAATTTTGTTTTTAGTATATTACATTTTATTTTTATATTTTCTAGTAAAGATATTCAAATATTTTTAAATCAACCAAATATTACTAATGAAGTTTATATTTTGTTTAATTTGACTTTTTGGTTGGTATTAGGTGTATTTTTTAATTTTATTTATCGTGCTATTAAATTTGTTTTTAGGTCATTGTTTGGGTAGGTGTTAAGTATGAGTGTTTTAGAAATTTACAATAAAATACATCAATGTATCGTTGATTATTGAACTATGTTTATAGGTAATCCAGTTGATGATTTTACTACTGTTTTATGAAATTTAGTAGTTTATGGAACTCAGTTTTTTATTGGATTTGTTTTATTTTATGGTTCATGGTTAATTTTAAAATGTTTATTTGGTAAATAATTATGTGATTTAAGTTTGCTAAATTATTTTTTGTTGTAAATACTTCTGTTCAAGCACCCACTAGTTTAATTGCTTCAAATGACCCTAATGTTGTTAATTATGATATTACAAAAGAAATGGTTAAACATGTTAAATATCATGATTTTGATGATTGAGCAACTATTCCTTGAAATTCTGCTTATTTTGATGTTGACCAACCGGATTTAAAATTAGTTAGTGGCGAATTTATTGGAAATGGTGAGGGTATTTATACATGTTATTATTATAGTGATACAGTTGGTGTTCCATCACAAATGATAGATATGGGAACTGGTGTTTATACTTTTAATAAAAAACAATTAGATGAATTTTCACGTATCATGTTTAATCATAATTATGTTGCAAAGAATAATACTAATAATTTAAATTTTGTTAATACTGGTAAAAGTATTATAAATTTTCAAACACAGTTAAATTTTGAAATTGATAAACCTTTAAGTTTTTATATTCAAGGTTTTATGTTTTATTTTGAATATGAATATTTTAAAACTTTTACTGCTGATTTTACTTTTAGTTTTTTAGATAATGTTGGTGATACAAAATATGTTTTTAAAGGTAAAGTTGATAATGATATTTATCAGCAAGATTTATATAATTTTGTTACTATGCCTATTCGTGTTCCAAATTTAAGACATTTAACAGTATTTTTTGATGTTCATGGAGAATCTCAACTAGACCAACTTTTTCACCACAATTAAATTTTGGTCAAATTAATATTTTTTCAAGTGAGAAAGTAACACCAGTACCGCCAAATAGTCCTTTTAACCCTGAGTATGAGCGTGTTAGTTGATATAATGTTTTTGGTCATTTACGTAATGCTTTTAGATGAGTATTTTATGGTGTTGTTGGTAAAGTTTTACCGGTTGAACCATTAAGAGAATTTTTTACTAAACTTGACGGATTATTGAGACGTATTTTTGATGATACTATTAGTTCTGTTTTAAATGTTGATTTTACTAGTGGTTTAGAACAAGTTTTAACATTGTGAGTATTTTTAAAAGCAGTTGGATTTTTAGTTGGTTAGGAGTTTATTATGAAAAAGAAAGATTTATTTGAAATTTGTAGTGGAGTTATTTTTTGTTTTTTAATATCATCGCTTACTGCGTTATTTTTTGATTTTGATGTAGATAAATTAAAGTTATTTTTTGAAAATGCTAGTTTTGGTTCAAAAATTTTAATTTTCTTTTTTGATTTTATTTTTCCTTTTATTTTAAGTTCATACTTTGTAGAGTTTTGTTTTTGAATTAAAAATAAGTTTAAAAATAAAAGTAAGGTGGTTAAATAATGCCTTGATATGGTTATTTACTTTTAGGAGTTTTATTATTAATAATACTGTATCCATTTTTAATAACTAGAAAAAATATAAAGATATTACAACGTGTAGGTAGTTATATTATTTCAGCACCACCACGTACTGGTAAATCTGCCCTTGCTTGTTGTTTAGCACAAAAACATAAGGGTAGGGTAGTTAGTCCTATTCCTATTAAAGTACGTAATGAATATAGTTATCGCTGTTCTTATGATGATGTTTTTAAATTTAATCAATTAAATAGTAATTATGCTTTTAAAGAGTGTGATATGGTTGTTTTAGATGAGTTAGGTTTGAAAATTAATAGTAATGATTTGTCACCCGAATTTAAAGAAACACAAGAAAGTTTGGGAATGTTTTGTAAATTGATAGGTCATAATTTTAATGGAATTATGTATATGATTGAACAACACCCCGATAGAATACCAAAACAAGCACGTGAAAAAGTAGAATATATTGTTCAAGTTAAAAGAATGCGTATTTTGTTATTTTTAGTTAAATTTAAACTTAATATTTATACTAATGTTGATGATTATAATAAAGTTGTATTATCTAAAAGACAAACTAAGAAAATAATTAAACGTGGTGGATTGCCACCTAATTATAGTGGTGAAACTATGACTTTTAGTTTATGATTTCCTAGGTCTTATTTACAAAGATATAATAGTCGTGCTTTAAATTATATTCATTCGTTAAAGAGTGAATTAAGTAACGTTAAAGAATATGAACAGTCACAAGCATTAGATTTTACTGTTGATGATATTAGAGCAGTAGGATTAGATAAGTTGGATAATATATTACAGACCGAAAAGAAAGAAATTGAAAATACTGTATGTCGTGTTTGTTATTATAGAAATAAACATTCTAAGAAAAATAAAAAAAATATTAAAATAGAATAAATCTATATTATTGGTCGGTGCCAACCAGAACCTTGGTTGGTTGGCCGCGGCGTTTAGCCCCGCTGGGGTGAGTTGCGAAGCAACGAGGGGCAAAGCCCCTATTACTTGATTAAGTATCACAATTGTTTTATATTTGCTTTTATAATTTTTTAATTAAGTATCACAATTGTTTTATATTTGCTTTTATAATTTTTTATGTTAAGATTTGTTTGTTATTAAAATATATAAAATTGGTTTTTTAAAACTTAGAATTGCGAAATTTTATATGGATATTCAACAAGATTTTTATATTAAAAAAGTTTTTTATGCTTGTTATGTAAAAAATATAGTATTACCTATTTCTTTTTTAAATAATATTGGAAATGTTAGTGGTAAATCTTATATTGGTAATAAACAAAAATTAAGAAATAATACTATTCGTACTAAAAATAATTTAATTCAAAAAGCTTTACATAATTTTTATGATAGTAAAATGTTGAGTTTTGTTACTTTAACGTATAAAGATAATATACAAGATATTAAAAAAGCAAAGAAAGATATTCGTTTATTTTTTCTTAAATTAAATAAATGATGAAATGACCCTAAACGTTTTGAACATTTGGGAGAATTAAAATATTTTTATGTTTATGAATATCAAGAACGTGGAGCTATTCATTTTCATATAATTTTTAATAGAAAGATATATAAAAGTATGTTAGCAGAATGATGAACTCACGGTTTTAATGATTTAAAAGTCGTTAAAAAAGGTACAAATGAATTTGTTATTAAATATTTAGGAAAATATGTTACAAAAGCAATGGATGATGTTAAATCTATAAATCAGACAGATGTAGGTGTAAGAGCGTATGCTTTTAGTCGTAATTGTAAAAATCCTATTATAGTTCGTGGAATTAAAAAAATAACAATTGGAGATATAATTAAAGCAAGTTTTAATGCAACAAATGTATTTTATTTTAAAACTCAAAGAGATAGTAATGGCGATACTGTTATGATTGGTGGTATTATTGAAAGTACTGTTGTTAATGATTATTTTAAAGACTATGAAGATTACGAAAGATATGTATATTTAAGTGTTTTATCATATAAGCATTATTTACGAACCAGTGAAATTGCTTATTTAATTCAAAGAGATAAAGATGTTTTGACTTGAGCAGAGAAAATTTTTGGTAATAAAGTTGAGAAAATTGATTTTAAGAAAAGAGTTTTACATTAGAAAAAAAAACTAATTTTTTCTATAATTTTACTTGTATATATATATATATATATATAATGGTTAATGAACATTAGTAATTATCGCAATTCTTATTAATGTTCATTTTTATTATAGTTTTTAACTCATTACTTTTATACCAAAGTAAATGGGTTTTTATTTTGAAAGGATAGTTTGTATGAAAGATAAAAAGAAAAATATAATTTGAAAAAGAATTATTAATAAAAACTTTAATAAATTAATTAATTTTACTGAAAAAGAACAAGCAAAATTGAATTCTTTTGATAAGGTAAAAGAATGATTAAATAAACAAGAAAATTTAGAAAATTTAGAATTATTAGCAGATGTTGCATGTCAACAAAAAAAACTAAAAATTGAAAAATGAAAAGAAATTCATTGAAAAAAAGAAATTATTAATATAAATAAAAATTTACAAAGTAATGATATATATTATATTGACTTGTTAAATCAACAATCAACAAATGGATATATTAATGAATTAAAATTACCAAAAATTTAGAAATCAATATTAAAGTACCATTATTACTAAATAATGATACAAAGTTCTTATTTTTGTTGAAATTTTATATTTTTATGATATATTATTAACAAGTATAGGTTTACCCTACTATGCTTAACTTATTAAATTAAATTTTAATGAATTGCGAAAGTTAAGTTTTTTTATGTTTAAAGTACAGTTAGTTAATATTGAAAAAGGGCGTATTATTCTCGATAAAAATAATAAAGGTCAAACATTAAAGTTTGATGTTTTGAAATTTGTAGAAATAAATAAACAAACAAGCGTGCCAACTGGTCAAACACGTGATAAATGATATAATCCAGAATTTGCTAGTGATTTTAATAATTGTTTATCTGCTGTTGATTTGAAAGTTGGTAATTTTTATTCACTTGAACTTGATTTAAGCGGTAATATTAAAAAACTTTCTAATTGAAAATAGTTATTTATTAAAAGGGTAATTTTAAATAATTATTAATATGTTAGGAGTTAATTTTAAATTATGGCTAAAAATGATAATTGTTCATGTGAACAAGCATTTCATTTAGCAATTTATATATGTAAACTTTGTGACCAAGTTATTTGTCCTAAAAGAGTTTTACAAAACTTATATACTAGAAAATATTATTGTCCAACTTGTATATTAGATATGGCTTTAAATAAGGCAATGAGACAACAAGAAAGTAAGTTAAATTATGAGACATAAGTGTAGTGATTGAACTTATGAAAGAGTATTTGGTTGTGAAATGTGTTATAGAGTTGCTAATGAAATGGAACGAATAAGAAAAGAGAATAAAAGAAATAAATAACATTTAAAAAATGTGCCAGAAGCTTCTGGCAAAAAATTAAATAAGCTCCTTATTATTATATAAAGTAAGGAGTTTTATTTATGCCTAATGAGTTAGAACAAACTAGTAATTATACTTTAACTAAAATTTTAAGAACTGGATTAAGTCCATTAAGTGCTATGGTAGGAGTTAGTGCTTATTATGGTCAATATTTAAAAGACCCAATTTTAGGTTCTATTAATTCTTTGTTGTTTAGTAAGAAATTAGGTATTGATATATGGAATATTAATCAAAGACCAACTACTAAAAATAAAGTTATTAATAGTTATAAAAAGATATTTTTAGGTTTAGGAACAATTGGTTTAATTAATTATGCTAAGTTTGTTCAGTTTGTAGATAAGTCAGTTTCTTTATTAAGAGATGAACCTTGTTTTTGACCACCATGTCCAACTGAACCACCTAAACCAACGTATCCACCATTTACAACTGTTAAACCGATAATTGATGTTCCTTTTGTAGACTGAGATACTTATATATCTTTAAATAGTTTTGGTATAGCAAATGTTATTAGTAGATTAACTGAATTAATACCTAATAGATTTCAAAATATAAGAAAAATAGCAAATATGGGTACTGGTGGTTGCTTGATTAGTAGTGGTGTTGCTATGGGTATTAATAATAATTTTAATAATTATTTTGCTATTCCTACGATTATTGCCGGAGCAAGTGAGATTATAAATACTTTATTGTTACCGTTAGGAAATACACATAATAATACAGAGTTACAAGAAGTATTTACTGATGAAAGAGCAAGATTAATTAATGCTAGTGTTAGTGATTATCAAAGTACAAATGATAGTATGGTTGATGTTGATTTAAATGATGATAGTATGTCTGAGATTAATTTAGATAGAGCAAGTTTAAATTGGGATTATTCTTATGCTTATACGTTAGGTGGTGTTTAAAATGGATTTTAAGGAGATTATAAAATATGCTTTATATATTGGTGGGTTTTGCCTTATACTTTGATTTTGTCGTAATTGAATACATGAGGGTATACAGAAATTCAAACATAAAAAACATGTAAAGGAAAAAGAAAATGACCCTGATTGTACTTTTTGTCGTAAAGATTTTGAAAAGAAGAAACGTAAATTAGAAATGGAAAAACAACAAAAAGAATTAGAGAAAGGGGGTGATTAATATGCCCGCTGGACTATCAGCATTATTAACCATGATAGGTGGTGTTGGACAACAATTATTAAATGCTTTTACTTATATTTTTGGTTGAGTATTTACAACTGGCGATGGTGGAACACTTACAAATTGACCAGTTTTAATTTCAATCGTATTTATGGTTCTTGTATTTATTAAGCAGTTTGTTGGTCATATTATCCATGGAACTCATTAGTAATTAGAAAGGAGTAAGCAAATGGTAAAGTTATTTTTTAGTTTGGTTTTTGTTTTACCATTATTGGGTACACTTTTACCAGTTGTTAATACTTTGGTACAAACTATTTATATGCAGTATTTAAGTTCTTTTGCTGGATTACATACTGTGACACTTTTTATTAAGTCGTTTTTTTATGATAGTTTATACACTTTACCTTTGCCTATTCTTGCTTTAATAAATGTTAGTTTTGTATTTTATTTAATTTTAGGATTATTTAGATTTACAAGACATTAGGATGTGAAATTATGTTTATACCTTTTATTACAACAGTTATGCATTTATTTGCTTCAATTTTTATGAAGTTTTTTAGTTTTCCACTTGGTGATTTAGGTTTTAATTTAGGTACGTTAATGATATTTTTAATTTTGCTTAGATTTGCATTTAGGGTTATTTTACCCGAATTAATGTTACCAACATTAGGTTTAGGTTATGGTGTTAAGAAAATTGGTAAGGCTTCTGTTTCAGTTGGTAAAGAAATTGCTAAGGGTCATAAACAAACACAAGATGTTAGTGGAATAAAAGTAGGTAATTAATTATGTCTAATTTTGTTTTTAGTATATTACATTTTATTTTTATATTTTCTAGTAAAGATATTCAAATATTTTTAAATCAACCAAATATTACTAATGAAGTTTATATTTTGTTTAATTTGACTTTTTGGTTGGTATTAGGTGTATTTTTTAATTTTATTTATCGTGCTATTAAATTTGTTTTTAGGTCATTGTTTGGGTAGGTGTTAAGTATGAGTGTTTTAGAAATTTACAATAAAATACATCAATGTATCGTTGATTATTGAACTATGTTTATAGGTAATCCAGTTGATGATTTTACTACTGTTTTATGAAATTTAGTAGTTTATGGAACACAGTTTTTTATTGGATTTGTTTTGTTTTATGGTTCATGGTTAATTTTAAAATGTTTATTTGGTAAATAATTATGTGATTTAAGTTTGCTAAATTATTTTTTGTTGTAAATACTTCTGNGTAAACCAATATATTATGTTTTATAATTACGAAAGAATACATTCTAAATTTCTAAAACCACCAATTTCACAAATAAAAATTTAAAACTGTCTATCCAAAAGTGGTCCAGTATTTAGGGCTAACCACCTGTCGTGTTTGTTATTATAGAAATAAACATTCTAAGAAAAATAAAAAAAATATTAAAATAGAATAAATCTATATTATTGGTCGGTGCCAACCAGAACCTTGGTTGGTTGGCCGCGGGGTTTAGCCCCGCTGGGGTGAGTTGCGAAGCAACGAGGGGCAAAGCCCCTATTACTTGTCTATAATTTTAAAGAAATGTTTAAAAAGTAATTATATCCTCCGTTTTTGTTACCATCCCAAAATGATTTATAGATAGCAGAGCGTATAAGTGGTTTAAAACAATCATAAATTAAAAATAAAATCATTTACTTATTTTAATGTAAAAATTAAAAAAATCTTAATTTTTACATTAAGATTAACAATAAAAAAAATTTGGCATCGTGATATTTTCCCATTGCTGGTATTTTCGCCGCTGGAGTGCTTAACTGCTGTGTTCGAGATGGGAACAGGTGTGACCACTCCGCCATGGACACCAAATAGTTTAGCAATTGCTCCCTAAAAACTAGAAACAGACATCTTTAAATTTGATTACTTTTGATTTGCAATAGAGAATATATTCTTCAATAAATCCTCGATCTATTAGTATCAGTAAGCTGAACATATCACTATGCTTACACACCTGACCTATCAACCTTGTAGTATTCAAGGGATCTTACTTCTTTCGAATGAGAAATCTCATCTTGGAACTGACTTCGCGCTTAGATGCTTTCAGCGCTTATTCATGCCCTACATAGCTACCCAGCTGTGCCACTGGCGTGACAACTGGTGCACCAGAGATAGGTCCATTCCGGTCCTCTCGTNATTATTTCAGCACCACCACGTACTGGTAAATCTGCTCTTGCTTGTTGTTTAGCACAAAAACATAAAGGTAGGGTAGTGAGTCCTATTCCTATTAAAGTACGTAATGAATATAGTTATCGCTGTTCTTATGATGATGTTTTTAAATTTAATCAATTAAATAGTAATTATGCTTTTAAAGAGTGTGATATGGTTGTTTTAGATGAGTTAGGTTTGAAAATTAATAGTAATGATTTGTCACCCGAATTTAAAGAAACACAAGAAAGTTTGGGAATGTTTTGTAAATTGATAGGTCATAATTTTAATGGAATTATGTATATGATTGAACAACACCCCGATAGAATACCAAAACAAGCACGTGAAAAAGTAGAATATATTGTTCAAGTTAAAAGAATGCGTATTTTGTTATTTTTAGTTAAATTTAAACTTAATATTTATACTAATGTTGATGATTATAATAAAGTTGTATTATCTAAAAGACAAACTAAGAAAATAATTAAACGTGGTGGATTGCCACCTAATTATAGTGGTGAAACTATGACTTTTAGTTTATGATTTCCTAGGTCTTATTTACAAAGATATAATAGTCGTGCTTTAAATTATATTCATTCGTTAAAGAGTGAATTAAGTAACGTTAAAGAATATGAACAGTCACAAGCATTAGATTTTACTGTTGATGATATTAGAGCAGTAGGATTAGATAAGTTGGATAATATATTACAGACCGAAAAGAAAGAAATTGAAAATACTGTATGTCGTGTTTGTTATTATAGAAATAAACATTCTAAGAAAAATAAAAAAAATATTAAAATAGAATAAATCTATATTATTGGTCGGTGCCAACCAGAACCTTGGTTGGTTGGCCGCGGCGTTTAGCCCCGCTGGGGTGAGTTGCGAAGCAACGAGGGGCAAAGCCCCTATTACTTGTCTATAATTTTAAATTCTTGTCTATAATTTTAAAGAAATGTTTAAAAAGTAATTATATCCTCCGTTTTTGTTACCATCCCTTTTTTTTATTATTATTTTTTATTTCTGCTTGTTGTTGATTTTCTATTAACTGTGTTTCTAATTCTGTAATTTTATTTGCAAGATTTGTAATTATTTTTCTTTTATCTAATGCATCTCTTTCTGATTTTGCATAGACATCACTTATTTCTTTTAAATCATCAAGACTTTCTTGTAGTTTTTTATTTAATTTTTCAATTTTGGTTTTATATTTATTATTAGTTAGACTTTCTTTTTCTAATATTTTCTTTTTATTATTTATCATTTTTTAATAAGTACCTCTTTCTTTAAATTAATATAAATATTAATTTTTAATATTAAGATTTACCAAAAATTTGATTTTTTATTATTTAATATCGTAGGTTTAGAAAAAAATGTAAAATATTGTTAATTAATTTAATTCATATAAAAATTAGTATTTTTATATTATTTATAAAGTTAAATTAGTAATAATAACATCATATATATAATTTAATCAATAATATATTACTAGTTTTGTTATAGATTTAAAAAAGTAGATTAATACTTAATTTTGTTGAAACAGTTTTATATAAATTAGTAATGATAAATTCTAATATTTTTTAATAGTTATTTTAGGTAAATCTTAATTAAAGTTTATATGTGAAAAAAATAATATACAATAAAAAAGTTTTTATTATTAATAAATAATAAAAAAATAAAGATAGATGAAAAATAAATTTTATTTTTGGGAGCGTGTCGAAGATGTCAATAACTAAAAAGTTTTAAAAATAGCGCCTTTCTTTTTTTTACCCTTGAATTAAAAATAAATTATAAAAGACGAGAATAAAAATCTTGTCTTTTTTTGTAATTGTAAAATTTTAAAATTTTTATTATTAACACCCTTTAAATATCTACTACACGCAGTTACCAAGTAGGAGAAAGTTAATAATTAATAATCTTCTTTAACACTATTATCAACAAGTGTTAGGGAATTAAAACAGTGAACTACAACACAGTTGTTAAAAATAGTAGCTAGAACATGTGGACTTGCATGGATAAATAAAAAGTGGAGTGATACCTAATAAAATATACTAACCATTTAATGGTAATTCTTGGGGTGGGAGCGAATTGGAAACTAGTATATATAGACCTGTTGTAGGGACCTATTGTATTAATTCTATTCTTTATTTAACCAACCTTGCCACTCTTCAGTGAGCAAGTGTTGGTTTTATTTTTTATTTTTTTTGAAATTTATTTTTGAGCCCACGATTTGTGCAATGAATAAAAATAATAAAAGTAGTATTAATAATTTAAAAATAAAAATATATGTCCTTTATGCTAGGAAGCAACAGGACATATTAGGAAAGGATTATTATGACAATAGAAATTCTTGATTATGAAGCACTAAGAAAGATTGATAAAAAAATTAAAAAAAGAAGAAAAAGATGTGTTGAATGTAATGAATTATATGAAGATGACAAAATCAATATGCTTTATCACTTTAAAACAGAATTAGAATCACAACAACATAATACTAAAAAATATGAAGATAATTATGATATTGAAGAACATTTAGATTATACAAAACCATTTGGATATGTTTGTGATTGATGTAGAAGTGATTAATTATGCAAATAGAATTTAAAAAAGAACAAATTATTAAAGATAAACCACAATCTATTGTTATTGATTATGGTGAATATAAATTACAATGTCCAAAATGAATGATTAAAAATAATAGTTTTATTGCTGATGATAAATATACATATTGAGTTTTTAATTTAGAAAATATTAAAAGAGAATTAAGTGGTAATGAATTAATAAAATTATTAGAACCATATATTAAAGACCAAAAAATAACTGTTAATAAACCAATTGCTCCAAAAGAATATTATCTTAATGATATAAAACTTGAACCATTAACATTTTATGAACAGCATAATACTTGATTTATGGGTGAAATAACAGATAACAAAACTAAAATTACTAATCCTTGCTTTAAATATAACATTACGTGAGAAGAAAACAGAAAAGGTTTTAAAATAAATAATCCATATAAACATGATGATTTACCAATTAATTATATAGTTACTTCTTATAAGGAAATTTCAACTCATAATGAAAAAGTATTTTTGTTGAACATGTAAACAAAATAAATTAGATTATTTATTCTTTAATACTAATGATATAAAAACAAGAAAATATTTTTTAAGAGATAAAAATAGTAAAGCAATTTGTTATGACTGTATTTTAAATATTAGGTTAAGTAGGAGGTATAAATATGGATAAAGAAAAATTAATTAAATATTTAATTAATAATAGAGCAAATCCTTATAATGGAAAACAATTTTTATTATCTTCAAATAGAGACCCAAATATAAAAGGTATTGATGAATTAATTAAAAGAATTAAAAACGGAGAATTTGATTAATAATGCAATATGACTTAATTATTGGTATTGACCCAGCAGGAATTGGGAATAATGGAATTGTTATATATTCAAATGAAACTAATAATATTATTTTTAATGAAACATTCAATACATTAACTGTTTTATGAACTAAAAATATTTATAAAGAAAAATTTCAATTAATTAAAGAAAAATTTATTGATAAAAAAATATTAGTTATTGTAGAAAATTTCTTTTTAAATTCAAAACAATTACTAACCAATCCATTATCAACACCCAAAATAATTGGTGCATTAATGGTATTAGTTCAAGATGTTTTCAACTGAAATTATCTAGAAAACCAACCAAAAAATAAAAATAAAATAATAAATTATAAAGGAAATATAAAATTTACAAAACATGAACATGATGCATATAAGCATATTCAATATTATTTAAAAAATCATAAAAAAATATTAATTTTTGATAATTATTTAAGGAAATTATAAAAATGAAAGATAAAACAAATTATGTCAAATTAACAGTAAAACTGAGCAACACTATTGAAGCAAAATATTACGAAAAAGGTAATAAGGAATTATATTATAGTGTTCGAGGTCAGTGAAATGGTTTAAACTATGTTACTTTAATTTTTAACAACGCTACTTGCTACTTAGCCCTTTTTACTAGACCATTAATTTAAAAAAAACTTGAATGTATTCGAAAAACAATTGTGTTATACAATTAACACTAATTTTGACATGAAAGGATTTTTAATAATGGATAAAATTAAACAAATAGCATTAGTAATTAACAAGTTAAATATCAAACAAAAAATTCAAATTATTGATGATAGCAAAAACCAATATTCAATTAGATATCTTTGCCAACATCTTCAACTAAACCGATCAACATATTATTTTGTAAAAAACAAACAAAACCCTATTAAAAAAGAAAAAAATCAAATTAGTAATTGTACACATAAATATCAAGAATTATGCCAACTTTTACTTGAATTTCATTTTACAAGAAAAGGACAAATTTATGGCTATTTACGAATTTTTTCAGCATTTAAAGAATGATTAAAACAATACAAACATATTATTTTAAATCTAGAATTATCAACAAAACAAATGCGAAAAATTATGAAAGATCACAATCTTCAAGGATTAAAACAAACTAAAAATAACTATCCTAAAAACAAAAAAAATCCAAATAAGTGAATACCTACAATGGATAAAGTAAACAAAGATTATAAAAGTACAACCTCTTCAAATCAAATTTGATCAATGGACACTAAACAAATAAATACTAAAGAAGGTTGATTATATCTTTTTGTAATTATTGATTTTTATTCAAATAATATTGTAAGCTATAATACATGTTCAAACAAATCCTATCAAGATTTAATCCTTCCTGCACTTGAAAAAATAAATCAACAATTCTCTTGAAACCAAGTAAAAAACGTTATTTTACACTCAGATAACGCCAACGAATTTTATTGTCAAGACATCACAAATTGAGCTGCTGATAAGCAAATAATTTTAAGCAAAAAACAACCTTATGATATTGGTGGCAATGTAATATCTGAAAACTGATTTTCTCATTTATCTCAAGAATGACTACCTAAAGGTTCAAATCAATATTTTTCTCTCAATGAAGCTATAAATGATGTAAACCAATATAGTATGTTTTATAATTACGAAAGAATACATTCTAAATTTCTAAAACCACCAATTTCACAAATAAAAATTTAAAACTGTCTATCCAAAAGTGGTCCAGTATTTAGGGCTAACCACCTTCACTTTTGGTTATTATAATTTTGAAATAAGATTAGTTAATAGAATAGAATGTGAAAAAGTTGTTTTAAATAATCAAAAAGAGCAACTTTATAAAATTGGATTAAAAATTTGTAATATCAAAAAAAGTTTGAATAAAGTTGAAATAAAAATTAGAAAAAAAGACAAAGACTTAATTTATTTAAAGAAAATATTGTCTCTCTTGTTAAGGAAATAAATTCAATTAATGTACAAAATACTGAAATTTCAACAAACAATAGATTAATAACACAATTATAGTTATTCTGGGAATGTTTAGTAATCTGTGTGACTTACAAAAATAACTATGTTTAATTAATTCTAGTAAATATAATTTATATATCTAGAAAGAGTGAGTTACAGATGGCTAAAAAAGATAATCTTAATAACAATGATCCAATATCAAAAGCAGTAGATTTATTATTAGAAAATACTGAGGATTTAACAACAGTTTTTAAAGAGGGAGGCTTATATAAAGAATTAACTAAACGATTGGTAGAAAAAATGTTGAATTCTGAGATGCAAAATTATTTAGGACACGAAAGAAATCAACGCAGTAATAATGACAATGTTCGTAATGGTACAACATCAAAAAAATTAATAACTCAACAAGGTAAAATTGAAATTGATGTACCAAGAGATCGCAATAGTAATTTTGAACCAGTAATAATCACAAAAAGACAGAGAAGATTTGATGGTTTTGATCAACAAGTTCTTTCACTATATGCAAAAGGTATGACTTTATCAGATATTAGAATGCAGTTGCAAGAGTTATATGATGGCGCAGATATTAGCGAAAGCGTAATTAGTCAAATTACTGATGATGTCATTGATGATGTCAAAGCATGGCAAAATCGTCCATTAGATAGTGTTTATCCAATCATTTATTTTGATTGTATCGTAGTTAAAGTACGTCAGGATAAACGTATTATTAACAAATCAGTTTATATAGCTTTAGGAGTTGATTTAGAAGGTAAAAAAGATGTTTTAGGTTTATGAATTAGTGAAAATGAAGGTGCTAAATTCTGATTAAATAATTTTACAGAAATGAAAAATCGAGGCTTAAATGATATTCTTATTGCTTGTAGTGATAATTTAACAGGCATGTCAGAGGCAATACAATCAGTTTATCCTAAAACTGAACATCAATTATGCATAGTTCATCAAATTAGAAATAGCTTAAAATATGTTTCATACAAACATCGAAAGTCTCTAGTTATCGATTTAAAGCCAATTTATACAGCATGTAGTGAAGAACAAGCAATGCAAGCTTTAGAATCATTTGAAAGTAAATGAAATAAACAATATCCACAAATTGCTAAATCTTGATATAAAAATTGAGAAAATTTAATGGTTTTTATTAGTTATCCAGCAGAAATTAAAAGGGTAATTTATACTACAAATGCTATTGAATCTGTTAATAGCCAATTACGAAAAGTTATTAGAAATAAAAAAGTTTTTCCTAATGATATGGCAGTTTTTAAAATTTTTTACTTAGCAATTGAAAATATCACAAAAAAATGAACATTGCCTATTCAAAATTGAAATACAGCAATTGCTCATTTTATGATAAAATTTGAAGACAGAATTAATCTGAACTAGTACTTTGTAAAACAAAGAAACACAGATTACTAAAAAGCCTCGTTATTCTTTTTATTTGTAATCTAAAATTGGAGAAAATTATTTCCATTTATATGATAAAATCTTACTTATATATAGACATGAAAGGATTTGTTATTTTGGAAAAAAGAGTATATTTTTTAAAGTTTAATAAAAAAATTCTTAAAATGGATTTAATAAGTTTTGGAACTGGTTTAATAGGTATTTTTTTGGGAATTCTAAGTATTTTAGCATTACAACCTTTTTGAGATAATGATAAAGCATCACTTTGAATAACTGTTGTTGCAATTTTTTTTGATATTACTAGTTTTACTTTAGCTTTTCTACCTTTTTTCTTAATGTTTCGTTTAATTAGATTAAAGAAAACTTTGATAAAACAAAATATGAAATTATATCGAAAAGATCAATTTAGTATTTCGCTTGATTTTATTAGTTTTTGTTTAGGTATTATTGGAACAAGTTGCGAAATTATTAGTGTTATTGTGCTTTTACCTCAATTTAATGATAATAAAGTTTTTTCATATCAAATTACTATTGTTGCTGTTGTTTTAAATATTATTAGTTGTATTACTTGTTTAATGGCAATATTAATTACTATTAATATTATTAAAGATTATAAACAAAGAGGAAATTCTATTATTTAAATATGATAATGTCCACTTTTAGCATAATTATTTTTTATACTATGACAAGCTAAATCAATTATGTTAAGATATTTTCAGTTTAAGTTTATTGTTAGAAGGAAAAGTCATGAATGATAATGAAAAAATAAAAGGTAATTTTTATGTTCTAGGAGATAGTTTATCAGACACAGAAACATTAGTAAGTGGTTTTACAGCTCTTTTTAAGCATTTAAAAATACCTAAAATAGTTAAAATGTTACCACCATTTTATAAAAATTCTTTTTCTAATGGTCCTGTGGCAGCACAACTTATTGCTGATTATTTGCATATAAATTTAACTTCTGCTTGAAGATTTGACCTTTTTTTATTTGCTGATGAGCAAATTGGTAATAATTATGCAGTTAGTGGAGCTTTAGCTAGTAGAAAAAAAGAATTAACAGTAGAAAGTTTTGTTATTAATCATTTTGATATTACTCATCAAGTAGATGCTTTAATTAGTCAGCATCATATTAATAGTAATGATATAATTTTAGTAGAGTTTGGTGGTAATGATATTTTATATGCTTTTAAACAATCATTATTAAACGACCAAGAAGAAATTATTAATAAAGCAGTTGAGTTAATAAAAAATGCTTTAACTAAATTGATAAATAAGGGTGCTCAACGTATTTTATTATTTAATGTTCCTAATATGAGTATTATCCCTTTATTTAAAAATAAAGAAAAAGATAAGGAACGTATTTTAAATTTAACTACTAATTTTAATAAAATGTTAGGGAGCATACCGATGTTGTCAATAATATTCAAATTTGTCTTAAAATTATAAAGTTAGACGAGAATAATTTTGACTTCAATATGCAATTGTATGTTAATCTTAACACTTGAAAAATATTAGTCAACAATAATACTTACTTTTATAACACAAAAACTCTTATTAAAGTTTACTTTAATAAGTTTTGTTTTATTTTTAATTTTTTTTAAAATTTTAATTTTAATTTATAATAACTGGATGGCAGTATTTATTTGATAGCATTTAAAATTAACCATTTTTGTATACATATCAATGTTATAGGTTCTATCACCAATCATTTTTTTTTAAAATTTGTTTAATATTAGTTTCAGTAAAGCAACCAATATTTTCAACTAGTGCTTGGTTTAATACACCATCTTTTGCATTAATAAAATAACCAACTTTTAATTTTTTATATTGCAAAGTTAATGATTGTAAAAAATCAATTAATTCATAATATTGACCTTTTTCAAATAAATTTATTGCATTTTGATAGTGTAATTTAGCAATTTGATTTTTTCTTCTTCCAGCCATTATACCAAGAAATAAAACATGAAAAGCATGAAATTTATCTAAAATAAATTTTGCATTTAAAATTGTAGCAGTTTTTCTAATTCATTTTGCACTATCTCCACAAACTATTAAATTTGCTTGGTCAAAATTTTCAAAAAATAAATTACCATATTTTTCAATTAATTTTGCAGTTTTTTCAGCACCAATTTCTGTTTTTGATACTCTTATTTGACATGCAGCTCTTTTATTAATTAATTTTCCATTTTTCTTTTTACCAGTACAAAATACTATTAATCTCATAGAACATTTTTTACAATTTTTAGTATTGTGTTTTTCATTAAATTTAAATTTTCTATGTCCATCATCAATATTTATATATAATGTTTGATTTGGTTGTAATACTATTTTTGGAATATTAACTTTTGGTAATTCAAATTTTTGATATGTTCTACAAACTGTACTATTACTTATTAAATCTTCAATAAAAGTATCACAAACATCACGATACTTTTTATCATCAGCAAAATATTTCAAAATTTGTTTAATAACATTAGGTGCAAGTTTACTATATTTTTTCACACCAAGATAATTATCTAATAAAGATACGTATTCAATTTTTTGTGTTTTTTTGTTATAATGTGTACAAATACGTCGTTTATATGTTAATAAACCTTTTTTTGCTTTTAATTTTCTTTTTCTAAATCTATATGATTTATATTCAGATTTATCACATATACTTCATAAATAATCATCTATTTTTGTAAATAATTCTTCTGTTTGTTTTAAACTTAATTCATCTTGATTAAAATCGTGTTTGTCTCAATCAAAATGATTAGCGAATGGCAATATAAACATTTTTAATGTTCCTTTCTAAATTTGGTTTGTTAATAATTTAAGTTTAATTTTTTTAAAAAATAAGGAGTAAATATGGCTTTTATTAGTAGTTATGCACAATTAAATAAAAAATATAATCTTAATTTTAGTGATAATAATTATGGTTTTAGTTGAGATATTTTTAAAAAATTTGTTGGTGATGAATGAGCAGAATATTTTACTACTAATTGTTTTTATCGTTTTATACCAACAGCACGTGGAACAAGAAAAACTTGAAACTGCTTAGCATTTGATTTATTTATATGTTGTAATTTTAGTGATAGTAGTGTTCAAGAAGTAAGACGATATGAAAATACCCATAGTGAAACAACAATTGGTGCTTTGATGAATGTTTGTCAAGTCTTGTTAGATGAATATGATATTAATTTACTTCCTAATAATCCACATGGTATTAAATGAAAAATAACTAAGGATGGTGGATGTATTATTTTTCCTAATAGTCAGCAAATTGATTTTATTGGTTATGCTAACGGTAATAAGATTTTTGGAAAAGAAGCCGGTGGTTCAAGTTTTTTAGGTTCAAGAACAGATGAAATTATTATGGCAGAAGAAAAAGAGACTTTAACAGAAAAACAATTAACATATCGATATGAACGATTACAAAACTCTATGTTTAGAAGTAATCGTATTAAAGTATCAAAAGAACCTATTAAAGAGTTAAGTTGAACATTTATT
Source organism: Spiroplasma endosymbiont of Danaus chrysippus (assembly GCF_902809815.1). GTDB lineage: Bacteria > Bacillota_I > Bacilli_A > Mycoplasmatales > VBWQ01 > Spiroplasma_E. Next base: position 84,100 of record NZ_CADDIL010000007.1, read on the forward strand.
GATAAAAATATATATAGTTCTACTTTTGGGCAAAAAATTACTCGTTATTTTTATAAAAGTTTTTTCATTACGTTTACATGCAATCCTTATGATAAATATCATCCATTTTATTTAAAATACTGTACGCCATTTTTACCATTAAATGATAAAATTATGGAAAATCTTAAAAAAGTTGGTAAAGTTTATTATGAAAATAAAGAAATGTTTAGTGGTTTAGGTTTATTTATATTAAGATTTACTATTCAACCATTTTGAAATAAATTACCAGACATTCAAAAAAGAACATTATTAGAAATGAAAAAAAGTAATCCCGATGAATTTAATACTGTTTTTTATGGTTTTGAATTTTTAGATAGTGATGCAACAATTTTTCCATTTCAAAAAACTGTAAAATATTGACAATCATATGAGTTAAAACAATTTTATAATCAAGAAAAAGATATGTATAAATTTGATTTTTATAGTGTTGGTGTTGATTGAGCAACTGGACATAAAGACCATACTGTATTTATGATAGTTGGTTTTAAAGAATATAATAATACTGGTTATTATGATGCTTATATTATTTGTGAATTAGTAGTTACTCCAAATGATTTTATAAATGAAAATGAAAAAATTAATGCTTATGTAAATGAAATTTTAGGATTAATAGATAATTTTGAAAATTTTGAACAAACAATTTATTTTTATGATGATAAAGCAAGAACAGCAATGGATTGATTAAATCAAAAATTAATAGATGAACACAATACTATTTTAATAACACAAACTGCTATTAAACATGCTTCAAATTTAAATCAAGAAGCCGGATTAACTAATAGAGTAGTTTGAATGAGAAATATTATGAGTTATGGAAACTTTTATGCAAATAAAGATGATTTACCAAAAACAACTCAATGTTTAGAAGAATTACGTTATGACGAAACAAAAACTAACATTCCAGACAAGAATATGTATCAAGACCCTTATGATGCATTATTTTATGCACTGTACCCATACAAAAATGTAATTAGGGGTAAAAATAATGCTACTGTAAAAAAAAGTATCTTCACATTTGCTATATAATAAACAATTTCAATATAATTAATAGTATAGGTCTCATAAAATAAACGTCTTTAATTTAGGCGTTATTTTGCATTTAAAAGCATACTTGTAAAAATAATCAAAAATAGTACAATTTATAAGTAAAATCAAGGAAAAAAGGAGTAATTTAATATGAAAACATGAATAAAAACAAATTTAAGTAAAATAACATTAGTATTAGCACTAACTGGTGCTACGACCGGAACAATAGGACTAATCATGGGGGGGTGCTTACCCATAATGTAGGTACTAATGTTAAACATTATCAAGAACGAAATGGGGTAATGGTGTATGGAACAACAACTATATGAGTTAATACACATACCAGTGAATGATATTTTGAATTATATTTTTCTAAAAAACCAAAACATGAAGATGATATAAAATGAGATGGTAACTATCCTGATTGATATTTTGATGGGAATGTTTAGTAATCTGTGTGACTTACAAAAATAACTATGTTTAATTAATTCTAGTAAATATAATTTATATATCTAGAAAGAGTGAGTTACAGATGGCTAAAAAAGATAATCTTAATAACAATGATCCAATATCAAAAGCAGTAGATTTATTATTAGAAAATACTNAATTTTATCCATTATTAAAAATCCTTTCATGTCAAAATTAGTGTTAATTGTATAACACAATTGTTTTTCGAATACATTCAAGTTTTTTTTAAATTAATGGTCTAGTAAAAAGGGCTAAGTAGCAAATTAGGTCTAATAGCACTTGGTAAAGCAAATAAACATTTACCAATAATTTTAATATTATCTGTATCATTATCTAATTTTTGTCTTATTTTAGTAAATGAAATAGGCATACCTCACATATATCTATTAACTACAAATCCATGTGTATTTTTTAAACTATAATCTTTTTCTAAATGCATTGCTTTTTCAGTATCATGAATAAATTCTTGTTCTAAATAAAAACTTTCTCAAAATTCCATACCAGCAATTAAACTTGTATATCTTCTACCATATGCTAATGTATCTGCTGAAATTTGACTATAATTTAAAACAGTAAATGCTTTTGATAAACCTAAATTACTATCAATTCCAGTTGCTCCCATTAAATCTTCTCTATTAGTTCCTACAGTAATATAATTTACTAATTTAATTAATTTATTATTTCTTGCTCAAATTTTATAATAAGCTTCTTTTGCTTGTTCTGCATTCATATTAATTAAATCTAATGGTAATACTAATGATTTAGCAATAGCATAATCTTGAATACCATTTAAAAATATTAATTCTAAGTTTTCACCTAAATTTCTCATAAATGAAGCTGTTCAATTTGAAACAATTTGTACTGCAATATCTTTTGGTGATTTCATAAATCTTTCAATATCAAATTCTGGAATTTCAAAATCAATTGTTAAATATTTATTAATTTCTAATTTAGTTGTATAAACATCACCTTTTTGTCTTTTAGTTCCATTCTTTCAATCTCATGTTGAACCTCATAATACACGAACAGTTGCTCTATAAATTGCTATAGCAACACCAGCCATTTCACCAATTTGAGAAGCACTACAAGTTCCACGCATAAACATTGTTGATTTTTCACTTGTTAATTCACCACGTACTTGTGCTTCAAGTACACTTAAAATAGCATTTTCTGTTGGATTATTACCTTTAATAAAAAATGCTTCAGGTATTTTTATAGCTCCCATAATAAAACTTCTTTCTATTTACTAATAGATTGAAAAGCTTCATTTCTAGTAATTTCAACTAATTCTTCTAATTCTTTTTGATTAGTCATTCCTTCTGTTTTTGCTTTATTTTTTAAATCTTGAGCAATTTTAAAATGATCTAATGAATTATTATGTAATTTTAAAATTAAATCAGTAGGATTAATTAAATTATCTTGTTGTTTATTTTCTTGTTTAATAGGTTCTGATTTATCAATTAAAAAATCTTTATAATCTTCATTTATTTTATTAAATGCTTCTTGTTTAGATAAAGATTTATAATTATCAGTACTCATTAAATTTTTAATTAAATTTACTTTTTTAGTATCTTTAATATTTGAAAATAATTGTTGCTCTTCAAAACTATTAATTTTATTTTCATATTCTTTTAATTTTGTTTGATATTCATTTATTTTTGGTTCTAATTCTTTTTTAAGAAATTCATCTTTTGCTTGAGCATAAACAACATTTCTTTGTTGTTTTAAAGTTTCTTGTAATTCTTCAAAAGTATAAGTTTCTTTTTTTTCTTTAACTTCAAAATTAGACATAAAAATACTCCCTTGTTAATAATCGCTTTTTTGATAATCCCTTGTAACTTATGTTAATAAATAACATAATCGCTTTATTAAATTATATCATTTTTTCCCTTTAAAATAAAGAAAAAAACCTATATTTATTATAGGTTTCTAATCATTATTTTCTATTTTTCTTGGTTCAGAAATATTAATAATTATATTACTATTATTTGCTTCTATATCTTGATTATCTATTAAATCATCAAACATCTCTCTATGATTTGTTCTTAAATAAGCTCATTCATATTGAGGTACTTGTGTAACATTTTTTAATCTTGCAATTCCTATTTTAAGACATGCTTTATCATATTCTTTAATAAAATCATTTTGTCATTTTGTCGACCTTCTTCGGCAATCATATATATATTTATTATCCACATTTAAAATATAATTTAATTCTTGTTTAGTACATTTTTTTAAATTATCTTTATTTTCTCTTAAATATTCTTGTATTTTTTCTTTATAATTTCCTAATTCTTTTCTTTTTGCTGGCATATTATATCACCTATATTCAATATTTATATAATAATTATAACATTTTAACTAAAGTATATTACAACACTAAATAATTAATAATTGTTATACTAAAAGTCATGTATTTAGAAAGGAATAATATTATGATTTTACTTCCTGAACAATTTCCTCATAATCAGTTTAAAATTAGTCATGAAAAACAAATGTTATTAGATTATAAAAATGATTTAATTAATTATGATAAATATTGACATAAAAATAAATATGATAAAAATAAATATAAATATGTTAAAACTGCTAAAAGAACTTTTACATCAATGTATGGAATAGTAAAAGATTTTTATAGAAAAGTATATCAACATAAAATTACTGGTGAATATTTATATCCATTAGATACATATATTAATATTGATAAAAATAAAAAATTTACTAATCAAGTAACAAAATCAATAATTTATGAAGCTGATTTTAATAATATTACATATCCTATAATTAAACATAATTTAAAAATAGATATATCTTTATCAACAATTTGTAGAAAAGTAAAAAAAACTAATATTTTTGTTCAAGAATTACCAAAAGAAAAAATAAAAATATTACCAACTGATTTTATTTATATTCAATCAGATGAATCATATAATAATTTAATTGATAATAAGAAAAAAAGAAAATTTAGATATAGAACAGTAAGTATAAGTACTGGTTTTGATTTAAATAAATCTACTGATAATAGACATGTTTTAGAAAATAAATATATTTTTGTTTTATCAACTAGAAAAGGTGAAAGAATTAGTAAAAAAGAATTTGCTAAATCAATAATAACTAATTTAGATAATATTTTTATTGGTTATACTAATGAAAATTTAAAATTAACTGGTGATGGTGCAACTTATCTTAAATCTACTGCTAATTATTTAAAAATTGATTATGCTGTAGATAAATGACATCCATTACAAAAATTAAAACAAGTATTTATTGTAGGAAAAGGTAAAAGAACAAAAGAAAATAATAAAAAATTAAATTATGCTTATTATAAATTATTTTTAAATGGTAATTATTATAAATTATTAGATTATTTAAAAGAAAATAATGCTGATGAAAAAATATATGAATATTTTAAAAATAATAAAAAAGGTATTGAAAATCAAAATGCTATTTGAAATATTGGTTGTAGTGCTGAAAGTGATGTTTATCATTTAATAAAATCAATATCTAATAATAATGCAAAAATTTATTCAAAAGAAGCATTTTTTAATTTATTAAAATTAAAACAAGCAAGAATTAATAAATTAAAAATATTTGTTTAAATTTATAAAATTTAATAAATCTAAACCTAAGTAGTTAGGAATTTTTAAATTATATTAATAAAAATAAAATACTAAAATACTTTATATTTTATAAATACTATGGTATAATAATACCAACAATTAATAATTTATTTTGTCTTTTATTTAAAGAAAATTAAATTATAACTAGACTTGAAANTAATTATTGATTTTTATTCAAATAATATTGTAAGCTATAATACATGTTCAAACAAATCCTATCAAGATTTAATCCTTCCTGCACTTGAAAAAATAAATCAACAATTCTCTTGAAACCAAGTAAAAAACGTTATTTTACACTCAGATAACGCCAACGAATTTTATTGTCAAGACATCACAAATTGAGCTGCTGATAAGCAAATAATTTTAAGCAAAAAACAACCTTATGATATTGGTGGCAATGTAATATCTGAAAACTGATTTTCTCATTTATCTCAAGAATGACTACCTAAAGGTTCAAATCAATATTTTTCTCTCAATGAAGCTATAAATGATGTAAACCAATATATTATGTTTTATAATTACGAAAGAATACATTCTAAATTTCTAAAACCACCAATTTCACAAATAAAAATTTAAAACTGTCTATCCAAAAGTGGTCCAGTATTTAGGGCTAACCACCCCGTGAAAAATTTTCTTAGACCACACTTTATATATAATTTGATAAAATAGACTTAGAAAATATTAGAGTTAGGAGTAGAAAATGAAGAAAATTATTTTAAATCCAAATATTTGTGCTGATGAAATTGAACTTACTATTAAAAAACAAGGATGAGAAATTATTGATAAAAAATATGATTTTTATCAACCATACGTTAGTATTTTTGATAATTTAAATTATGAAGCAAAAGTAGATTTATATATTGCTTTTAAAACTGCAGGTAACTTTGTTCATAAGGTATATTGCTATTTTTTAGAATTTGATACAAATAATATTTTTAAAATATCAGAAATTAAATCACCAGAGCATCCTAAGGGACAAATGACAACACGAGTTGCTGATTTTAAGTATTATAAAACTACTGGTAATCTAGGTTTTACTCCTTATAAAAGCCCAATATCTGGTCAACCATATAACTTAAGTCATAATTATCACAGTTTTTTTAATTCATTAATTGAATCAGAAGCAAGAAATGAATTAAACTATGTTTGTATTTTATTAAAATATGATAATCATGCTCGAAGCAAGAAAAGACTTCGATATTTTGTTAATTCGTATAAAAAATTTATTAAATCATTTCTTTTTAAATTTGAAAAATTTGAAATTAGAAAAACACGTGCTTTATTAAGAGCAGAAATATTAAAAGGACAAAAAAAGAAAAAAGTTAGCAAGCCCGCAAAACGAAACGTTATTAAACCTAATAATACTGAAACTGTTATTATTGAAGGTAATTTAAAAACTATTTTTGATCATAAAAATATGACTGTTAAAGTTATTAAAGAAACAGATAATATAGAAAAATCTACTTTAGAATCTAAAAATAAACTTAAAAATAGTAATCAAAAAAAAAAAAAATAAAAAATAAATGTTGATAAACCTTCACTTAAAATTGTTTAAGAAGTGTTATAATTATTTATAAAAGGGAGGAAATATTTATTATGCTACTAAGTTTTATTTTATATACAACTTCATTTGAATCCGAACACTTAGATTCTTTTTTAGCAAAGATTTTTGTAAATAAAAAAACTAATTTTGAAGTTGTTGTTGTTGATGATGGCATTAACAATGAAAATTTGGAGATATTTAGTAAATATTTTAAATTATATCCACAAAATTTAAAAATGATTACTAATTATCAAGTATCAGGTGTTGCCATTAGTCGTAATCTTGGCCTTAAATATATTTCCGGACAATATGTAGTTATTTTAAATCCAACTGAAATTCTTAGCGTTAATTTTGTTGAAACAGTTAATAAAATTTTAGATAATAATAAAGATTTAGATTGTATTGAATATTGTGTTCGTTATGAATTTGATATAAATAATGTTTTTCATTCAACAATTAGAACTGAAGTTAATAAATTATATAATTTAAATACAACACAAGGAAAAATAGTCTTTGCTTTAACAACACCAGTTTTAACAACAAAAATCATGAAAGTTAGTATTATTAATGAATATAATTTACAATTTCGTAAAGAAATCCAATTTGATAGTTTATTTTTATACTCATTTTTAGCACATTGTAAAACATATTATGCAATTAATGAAACATTATTAACGTCTAAAAATAACACATTGGAAAATGATAATATTTTTGAACTAATGCATCAATGAATACATATTTTAAACTATTATAATAATTATAAAATTAAAAAGGTTTTATATGAAGAGTTGGAATATGCTTTTGTTAGATACTATCTATATACTCTTTTAAGATTTATTAGTATTTCTAAAAAACCTGCATTAATTGAAAAAACATATAATCGTTTCAAAGAAATTATTGAATTTAAATTTAAAAATTTTAAAAAAAATTCTTATTTTAATAATATTAATCCAAATGATAAGTTTACCACTTATGCTCCTGATCTAAGTACTTATTTTAAGAAATATTTTAAAGATAATAATATTAGAGATGATTCAAAATATTGAGAGTAAAAAAATGAATATTAAAAAATTAGATACAACCGAAACATATATAATAGCTAAAACATGAAAACGTATTATTGCACGTATTTTTGACGTGATTTTTGTTAGTTTAATCCCATTAATAATTGGATTAGCAATCCATTATTTAGATAATAAAGGTAATCAAGAATCATGACAATTAATAATTATTTTTATTATTAATATAATTGTTGTCATTATATATTTTGTTATTATCCCATGAAAATGTAAGGGTCAAACTTTGGGAAAATTAATTTTTCAAATAAGATTAGTAAATGAAAAAAATCAAGATTTAAAGTTAAAACATTTTTTTTATCGTGAAGTATTTTTAGTTTTTATTCCTCTATTATTAACCACTTCAATAATTCTTTTTATGAAATTGACTTTTAATGAAAACATTGCTACTATTAATAGTAATAGTACTTTAAATTCTTGATTAAATATTCTTATTCGTTCTGTAGTTAGTTTTGATTTTGCTTGGTATTGTGGGATTATGATCGTCACTAAAATTGATAAATATCATCAGCTATTCTTTGATCGTTATCATAAAACTTTTGTCATTAACAAGAAACCACTTGCAACTAATAAAAAGAAGATATCAACTAACGTTAATGATCCACATATTCATTTAGTTTATTCTCAACCAGGAAATATTAATGATGACGAATTAGAAAATATAAATAGTCTTTAATAGTATATACTCTTACTAACTTAAGGATAAATAACATGGATAAAACAAAACTTTTAGAAAATCTAAATGAACAACAACTACAAACAATTATTAATGTTGATGGCCCATGTCGTATTATTGCGGGGGCTGGAGTTGGAAAGACGCGGGTTATAACATATAAGATTGCTTACTTAATTAATGTAATTAAAATTGCTAGTGAAAAAATATTGGCATTAACTTTTACTAATAAAGCAGCACGTGAAATGAAAGAACGAATAGTGCAACTTTTAAATGATACTAACATTAATGTTAATATTGTTACTTATCATGCATTATGTGCCAAAATATTAAGAAGAGATATTCATCATTTAAATATTAATAATAATTTTAATATTATTGATCAAGAAGATCAACGAAAAATATTAAAAGATATTTTTCAAAAAGAATTTTCACATAAAGCTGAATTGCAGGAGTTAAGATTATTAAGTTCTAATATTTCTAACTGAAAAAATAATTATCTTTCTCAAGATCAATTATTAACTGATTATCAAAATCAAGATGAGTGAATTTTACGTATCAAAGTTTTTGAATCGTATAAAAAATATCAATTTATTAATTCATGTTTAGATTTTGATGATTTATTATTATTAGTTGAACGTCTATTTAAAGAATTTCCACATATTTTAACAAAATGAGAAAAGAAATTTGATTTTATTTTAGTTGATGAATTTCAAGATACTAATGATATTCAATATAATATTTTATTATCACTTGCTAAAAATCATAAAAATATTACTGTAGTTGGCGATCCTGATCAAACTATTTATAGTTGAAGAGGAGCAAATATTAATTTAATATTGAATTTTACTAAACAATTTCCTAATACACAAACATTTATTTTAAATCAAAATTATCGTTCAACAACTAAGATTTTAAATACAGCTAATAGTTTAATTAAAAATAATGTTCAACGTATTGAAAAAGAACTGTTTACTAAAAATGATCTTGGTAATGATATTGTTATGTATCATGTTAGTAGTAGTGATCAAGAAGCACATTGAGTTGCAACAACTGTTAAAAAAATTCATTTAAAATATCATTTAGATTTGAATAAAATTGCTATTCTTTATCGTAATAATTATTTATCAAAATATTTAGAACAAGCTTTGATTAATAATAATATAAATTATAAAATTTTTGGTGGTTATAAATTTTTTGAACGTAAAGAAATTAAAGACATTTTGGCATATTTAAAAATTATTGTTTGAAATGATAATATATCAATGATTAGAATTTTAAATGCAACACCTAAAATTGGACCAAAAGCTATTGATAACTTATTATTACTTGCTAATGAACAATCACTAACTTTAAATGAATACTTATTTAAATTTCAGTATGGATTACCAAAAAATTATCGTCAACATTTACAACCTTTAATTAATTTAATTAATGAGATGCAAACTAATATCAAAGATGTTACTTCTTTACATAACATGGTTGAAAATTTATTAAATAAAACTAATTATTTAAAAAAACTAGAAGATAATCTTGAAAAAGAAAGAATCGAAAATATTCAACAATTATTAGAACAATTGCTTGAATATGATAGTAGTAATAATGAATTACAAGGCGAAGAATTATTAACGTCATTTTTACAAGAAGTAAGTTTATATACTGATTTAGATGAAAATAGTACTAATAAAGCCGTTAATTTAATGACAATGCACAGTGCTAAAGGTCTAGAATTTGATGTTGTTTTTATAGTTGGCATTAATGAAGGTATTTTACCTGGAATAGGTAAATTTAGTGTAGAAAACTTAGATAAAATTGAAGAAGAACGACGACTTTTTTATGTTTCAATTACTAGGGCAAAAAAATGATTATTTTTATCTAGTGCCAGTGGATATTCATATATCTTGGATCGTATGAAACAACCATCTCGTTTCTTAAAAGATTTAGATCTTAAATATTTAAAAATCATTAATAACGAACACCAAGAAATGGCAGCAACTTATCAAAATCGTAATCATTCTAAATTTAATTACTATAAAGCTGATAATAAAGATAAGGTTGAAATAACTAATAATTGAAATGTTGGAGATATAATTATTCATGAAATGTTTGGAAAAGGTATTATTACTAAATTAATTGGTGATAAAATTCAAGTTGCTTTTCATAAAAATTATGGTGGTATTAGAATTATTAGTTCTAATCATAGTGCTATTAAAAAATTTGTATAAATTTATTTTTATTAAAAATGTCTATTTTTTGGACATTTTTAAGTATAAAATTAGAATTAAGATTTATTTTAATTTAATTTTCCTAATAACATTTTAAAATTGGTGCTAAATTGCCAATTATTTTTTATTTTGAAATAACTTTAGAAAAATTAATATTTTAATAAATCTTATTATTTTAATGAAAGGAAAAAAGTAATTATGATAAAAATAAATTTAGAAGCGTGAAAAGGTTTAATTCGTAATTGAATTGAAGTTAACCCCAATCGTGATGGTCAATCAGTTACTAATAAAGTTAAACAACATGCTAACTATTAATTTAATAAAGGAAATAATTTACTAATAAAATAAATGTTTTATAAATAAATCCATATTTTATGACAAATATTAACAATATTTGTTTATAATATACCTAGTCATTAATCAATATAAAAAACAAACACATAAAAGGAGTGACTTAATAATGGCAATTAAAATTGCAATTAATGGATTTGGGCGCATTGGCCGCCTTGCCTTTCGTCAATTATTTGACAAAAAAGAAATTGATATTGTTGCTATCAATGATTTAGGAAATGTAGAAGCTCTAGCATATCTATCACAATATGATTCAGCACATAGAACTTGAAAACACGGAAAAATCAAAGCAGACAAATCAAAAAATACTATTAATGTTGATGGTAAAATAATTAAAGTTTGTCAAGAAAAAGACCCAAAAGCATTACCATGAAAAGCCAATGCTGTTGATATCGTAATTGAAGCAACTGGACGTTTTACAACAAAAGAATTAGCACAAGCACATATTGATGCTGGAGCTAAAAAAGTTGTGATTTCAGCACCCGCTAAAGGAGACTTAAAAACTATTGTTTATAATGTTAACCATGATATTCTAAAAAGTACTGATAATATTATTTCTGGTGCTTCATGTACTACTAATTGTCTTGCCCCTGTTGTTCATGCTCTAGAATCAGAATTTGGAATTATTAAGGGATGAATGACAACAGTTCATGCTGCAACTAATGACCAACGTTTACTAGACTTAGAACATTCAGATTTTAGAAGAGGACGTAGTGCTATGTCTAATATTGTTCCTGCAGCTACAGGTGCTGCTGCAGCTATTGGTTTAGTTATCCCTTCTGTTAAAGGAAAACTAGATGGTTCAGCAATGCGTGTTCCAATTATTACTGGTTCAATTGTTGATTTAACAATTGAATTAAAGAAAAATGTTACTGTTGAACAAGTTAATGCAGCAATGAAAAAACATAGTAGCGAATCATTTGCTTATAATGAAGATCCAATTGTTTCAACTGATATTATTGGTTCAAGTTTTGGTTCAATTTTTGATGCAACATTAACAAAAGTTATTGAAGTTGAAGGCAAACAAATTGTTAAAGTTTTTGCTTGATATGATAATGAAATGTCATATGTATCGCAATTAGTAAGAACAGTAATACACTTAGCAAAGCTAAAATAATTTTTAAATAGTTTAATTAAAATATTAAACTACAAAAATGCATCTTACCAATTACAAGATGCATTTTTATTAATAGCTTTAAAAATATATTAAAATTATAATATGAAAAAAGGAGATGAAAATTATATGAATAAAAAAACATTAAAGGATCTTGATTTTAAAAATAAAAAAGTTATTGTTCGTTTTGACTTCAATCTACCATTAGAAAATGGTAAAATTACCGATGATACAAGAATAAAAGCAAGCATCGAAACTATTAAGTATTTACAAAATCAAGATGCAAAAATAATCATGTTATCACATCTTGGAAGAATTAAATCTGAAGCTGATAAAGCGAAGAATACTTTAGCGCCCGTTGCAAAAAGACTAAGTGAAATCTTAAAAGAAAATGTAATATTCATTAATGAAACTCGTGGTACAAATCTTGAAACAACTATTAATAATCTTAAAAACAAAGAATTACTTTTAATAGAAAATACTCGTTTTGAAGATTTAAATGGTAATAAAGAATCTACTAATAATCCCGAATTAGGTAAATATTGAGCACATTTAGGTGATGTATTTGTTAATGATGCTTTTGGTACTGCACACCGTGCTCATGCATCTAACGTTGGTATTGCTACTAATATCAAAAATAGTTGTGTTGGTTTATTAATTGAAAAAGAATTAACAATGCTTAATAAAATCACCGTTAATCCAGAACATCCTTTTATAGCAGTACTTGGTGGTGCTAAAGTATCAGATAAAATTGATGTTATCAAACAATTATTAACAAAAGCTGATAAAGTTCTTGTTGGTGGCGGTATGGCTTATACTTTTATGAAAGCATTGAATTATAAAATTGGTGATTCATTATTAGAAAAAGATAAAATTGATATTGCTAAAGAAATTATTGAATTAGGAAAAGAAAAATTAATACTACCTATTGACTTTGTAATTGCTCCGGAATTTAAGGATATCAAAGGTAAAATTACTAATAATGAAAACATTGATGATGGATATGAAGGAATGGATATTGGTCCAAAAACAATTAAATTATTTGAAAATACTTTAATTAATGCTAAAACTGTTTTTTGAAATGGACCATTAGGAGTTTTTGAAATGAGTAACTTTGTTAATGGAACAAAAAATATTTGTAAAACTATTTCACAATTAAAAGGTGCATTTACACTAATTGGTGGTGGTGATAGTGCAGCAGCAGCAGTTAAATTTGGATATGAAAATAAATTTAGCCATATTTCAACTGGTGGAGGAGCTTCATTAGAATATCTAGAAGGTAAGGATTTACCTGGTATTAATGCTATAGAAAATAAATAGTGAAAATATATGATTACTCAAGATCAAACAACAAGTGTTTTTATTCTTATTAGTTTATTTTTAATTACGATGGTTTTAATATTTCAATTATTCCAATTTATTTTTTGATTAATTATTATTTTAAAAACTAAAAAAAATGATACTAAATTAAAATCTAGCTATCAACAAGCATTATCCAATGAAAATATTAATTCTCAAATAGTTAAAAGTAAATTTACTTTTAAATATCTTAACTATAATTTTAAAAAAAATATTTTAAAATTAAAAAGTCGTGATTTTAATGAAACTACTACTTGAAATAAATATCAAACTTTAAGTAGTGTACTTGTTATTAAGTGAAAAAATAATTCTCAAAAATGAAGTAATTTAGCTCTACCAATTATTAATTTATTTTTTATAAATGGTGTTATTATTACTATTATTTGTGCTTTATTATATTACATTCCAATTCAAAATAATAATATTAACAAGGAAATCTTAGCAATTTTTAGTTTCCTTAGTTTACTTATTATTACTATGAGTTGATTATTTTGAACAATGTTTTATGAAAAATTTCGTAAGCAATTAATGACATTAAATACAGAATTAAATTATAATAAACAAAAAACTATTAAATATATTACCCTATTTAAATCTTGTTTTCCATTTTCTGATTTAATGTTTTAAATAAAATAAAATTATTTTAATTAAGTATCAAATTTACACTTGTGGTAAAAATTGATACTTTTTTTATTATTTTTAATTAAATTTAAACTTAATATTTATTAATAAATGATTATTAAATAAATTTCTATTATCTAAAATACAAACCAAAAATAAACCTAGTAATTATAGCGATAAAACTATAATATACATTTAAATTTCATTTACAAAAGTATAGTAATCTTGTTTTAAATTATATACCATGTTTATTATTATAAAAGCAAATATCCTAAGAAAAATAAAAAATACAATCTATGCCAATAAAATCATTAACTAACCCAACAACCTTACAAGAATCATTAACCAATTTACAAGAACTACCAATTAATTTAAAACAAGCCGAAATTTTTAATCATAAACATCGTCAAAAAAATAAAGAAAAAATGAAATATTAATAGTAACTTAAAAAATTCAACATTTTTTAATGGTACATGTACAAATGAAGGAACTACTTTCGTAAAATTAATTAAAGAAGACTTTTACTGTGGTGTTGAAGAGCCTTGAACTAATAATAAAGGTGTTGCAATATTACCTTATGTTTTAAAAGATAATGAATATTATTATTTACTAGTTAAAGAAAATAATCCGTTATTTAAAAATAAACAAATTAGTGAATATAGCACTATTACTGGGGGAGTAGAAAAAAAAGATCTTAACACCACAGTAATAAATGAAATGAAAGAAGAAGCTAATATTGATGTTAATAATACAAAAGCAAAAATTTATTATTTGGGTAAACATTATTCAAACAAAATAAGTACCAAAGAATGACATTTGTATGGAATTGATTTAACAAATATGAATTTAGATTTAAATAAGCACTACAAAGGTGGTAGGAATGGTTCTATTGCTAAAAAAACAATTACTGCCAAATTTGTAAATAAAACTATTTTAGCCATGTGCAATGATGTTTTAAGTTTAGCTATTTATGGAAAATTAAATTTAGATAAAAAAATCGAATCAAGTTTAAATATTGATAAAATTAATTCAATGGAATTAGAAGATTTTTCAAATCAATCTTTAACAAGTATAAATAACAACTCTTCATTATAAAAATAAGCTATTTATATTATTGATAGATATCAACTAAAAACTCATTTGTTGACTAATGAACCAAAACTTAACTGCAATAAGAAACAAAGTTTCTATTATCTATTAGTAGTTATGATACGAATCATATTTTTAATAAAATAAATTGAAAGGGAAAAAAGATAATGTTAAAAAAATTATTTATGGAAATTAAACAAAGAAAAACTAAGAAAAAAATAAATAAAATAAAAGAAAATTTAGTTTTTATTGAAAGAATAAATTTACTTATAGAAAAAATTGAAAATTTTAAAATTAAGTTTATTGAAATTACAATATATGCACAAGATATAGACTTAACTTCTTACTATCTCTCACAACATAATCTTGAAAATAACTCTAATAAATATTATTTTAAAACAAAAAATGAAGCAATAATATTATTAAAAAAATACAAGAAAATCTATGAGCAACGAATAACAAAAACTAAAGAAAAATATGGAAAATCAATTGTATTAGAAGGTGGAAGCATTCATCAAGATGGTGAAGGAACAATTTATACTACAGAAGAATGTTTATTAAACCCTAATCGAAATCCTGATTTAACAAAAGAAGAGATTGAAGAACATTTAAAACAATATTTAAATGCACAAAAAATAATATGAATTCCTCGTGGTGTTTATAATGATGAAACAAGTGGTCATGTTGATAATCTACTACATATCATTACACCTGGTCATGTTGTTTTAACATGAACTGATGATAAAAATGATCCTCAATATGAACGTAGTTTAGAAGCTTTAACGTTTCTTAAAAATAGTACAGATGCTAAAGGACGAAAAATAAAAGTAACTAAATTACATCAATCAGCACCATTATTTATAACTAAGTCAGAGGCAGAAAATCGTGAAAAAAGTCCTCGTTTTGCTAATCGTACCGAAGGATTTCGTATGCCAGCTAGTTATGTTAATTTCTATATTACAAATAAAACAATCATTATTGCTACTTGCTACTTGCTACTTAGCCCTTTTTACTAGACCATTAATTTAAAAAAAACTTGAATGTATTCGAAAAACAATTGTGTTATACAATTAACACTAATTTTGACATGAAAGGATTTTTAATAATGGATAAAATTAAACAAATAGCATTAGTAATTAACAAGTTAAATATCAAACAAAAAATTCAAATTATTGATGATAGCAAAAACCAATATTCAATTAGATATCTTTGCCAACATCTTCAACTAAACCGATCAACATATTATTTTGTAAAAAACAAACAAAACCCTATTAAAAAAGAAAAAAATCAAATTAGTAATTGTACACATAAATATCAAGAATTATGCCAACTTTTACTTGAATTTCATTTTACAAGAAAAGGACAAATTTATGGCTATTTACGAATTTTTTCAGCATTTAAAGAATGATTAAAACAATACAAACATATTATTTTAAATCTAGAATTATCAACAAAACAAATGCGAAAAATTATGAAAGATCACAATCTTCAAGGATTAAAACAAACTAAAAATAACTATCCTAAAAACAAAAAAAATCCAAATAAGTGAATACCTACAATGGATAAAGTAAACAAAGATTATAAAAGTACAACCTCTTCAAATCAAATTTGATCAATGGACACTAAACAAATAAATACTAAAGAAGGTTGATTATATCTTTTTGTAATTATTGATTTTTATTCAAATAATATTGTAAGCTATAATACATGTTCAAACAAATCCTATCAAGATTTAATCCTTCCTGCACTTGAAAAAATAAATCAACAATTCTCTTGAAACCAAGTAAAAAACGTTATTTTACACTCAGATAACGCCAACGAATTTTATTGTCAAGACATCACAAATTGAGCTGCTGATAAGCAAATAATTTTAAGCAAAAAACAACCTTATGATATTGGTGGCAATGTAATATCTGAAAACTGATTTTCTCATTTATCTCAAGAATGACTACCTAAAGCTTCAAATCAATATTTTTCTCTCAATGAAGCTATAAATGATGTAAACCAATATATTATGTTTTATAATTACGAAAGAATACATTCTAAATTTCTAAAACCACCAATTTCACAAATAAAAATTTAAAACTGTCTATCCAAAAGTGGTCCAGTATTTAGGGCTAACCACCCCTACAGAATCTGAAATCTCACCTAATATTTCTTTTTTAATTTTATCAATTCTTCTTTCTACTTCAATTTTATTTTCAATTTCTTCTAATAAACCTTCAATTCTATTCATTAATTCTTTTTGATCTGCAATAATATTCATAATTTTTTTCTTCCTTTTCACATATAATTTTAATTTAATAAAACCTAGTATAGTTAACTTACTATACTAGGTATGAACAATTATTAAATTATAAATTATTAAATTATAAATACTATTATAACTATAAAGTAAAAATTACTCAATCAACTATTATTTACTATTTTTAAATTTTCTAATTATTTTTTTGATCTAATAACATAAATAATCATTATATATGTTCTTTTTCTATTCAAGTTAAAACATCTTCTAAAATAATATTAATATTGGGTTCATTTAAAATTGCATGATTACCTTCTTCATAAAAACTATAAGTTATCCCCTGTCTTCAACGTTTATTATTTTTTTCAATTTTATCAAAATCGGTAAATATAACTTTTGCAGATTGAACAATCAAAACTGGACATTTAGCATTATTAAGATTTTTTGGTACTTGTTTACTTAATTTTTGTGCTTGTAAAGAAAATAATAATGTAAATTTCATATTAGTCATTGCTCTAATTTTCCCTTTTTTAATATAATTAGAGTTAATAGAAATTGTTTCCATATCAAAAGTAATAGGTAATGGATGATGTTTATAAAATAGAAATCCTCAAATTGCATGACAAACTAATGAAGGTTTTATTTTAAATATTTGTTTCTTAGTAACAAAATTAGTTAAAATTGCACCATCAATCATTTTTGGTAATCTTTTAATTGCTAATGCTGTTAATGCCGAACCTAATGATTCACCCATTAATAAAATTTTTTTATTAGGATAACGTTCATTCAAAACCGTTATAATATCTTTAATATCATTAATAGTTGTTCCTAAAGTATGATATTTTCATTTTTCATTTTCTCCTCAACCTCGTTGATCAAAACTTAAAAATGAAATACCATGTTTAGTAAAAAACTTAGCAGCTGTTTTAAAGTCTGTTAAAGAGGCACCCATACCATGAATACCAATAATAATATACTTACTATTATCAACAAATTTAAATTCAGTATGTAAAAAATAGTTATCCCTAGTAATGATTCCCTCATTACTTCATTGTGGAAAATGACGATTCAGTTCTCAGTGATAATCAATATGGAAAATTTGATAAATTCTATATAAAATATAAAGTATTATTAACATAGTTAAAACTACAATAAGTATTGCTCATCAATAATGTTGCCAAAAATTATCCATAATAAATGATACCCTCCAATAATATATAAATACTTACTAATATTTTATCAAATTAATTTTGTTTTAATAAAAATATTTATTTCTTAGTGACTTCAGCAATTAATTGACCAACCGTTACTTGTTCATCATCTTTTACTACTTGCTTTACAACATAACCTTCCATTGTTTCATTAGTGAAAACAATTGGTGTTGTTACTTTTTTACCTTTATTCTTAACTTCTTGTAAATTAGCAACTACCATTACTTCTGATTTTTTAATTGGTTTACCTTGTTCAACTTTAATATCAAAACCCTTACCAGCTAATTCAACAGTATCAATACCAATATGAACTAAACATTCAATACCTGTATTTACATCTTTAATACCATAAGCATGTCCTGTATTAAATACTGTTGCTAATTTTCCATCAAATGGTGATACAAATTCAACTCCATCTTTATCTTTATATTCAGGAATAATAGCAAAACCAGTCCCTAACATTTCCTGAGCAAATACTGGATCTTCAACTTTACTAAGGTTAATAACTTTACCAGTAACTGGCGCATAAATTAATAAAGGTAATTGTTTTTTTTTCTTGAAAAACATATGTCGATTCTCCTCAAAATTATGTAAATTAGATGTTTATAATTTTAACATTAAATAATGTAACTTTAAAAATAAATAATATTTTTATTTTTTTGATAAAAATTTTTCTACTAATGATTTAACTTCTTCATTGGTTTCACATTGTAATGCTTTTGATGTCAATATTTCTGTATCCTTTTTATTTAAAATACTAATAATTTTTCTAGTTTCTAAAACACTAGATGCAGACATTGAAAATTCATCTAGACCTAGACCAACTAGTAGTGGAACAGCAATTTTATCACCAGCCATTTCACCACACATGGCAACAGGACGATTATATTTATGTCCACCATCAATTGTCATCTTAATCAAACGTAAAATTGATGGATGATATGGTTGATATAAATAAGACACTTTTTCTGACATACGATCAGCGGCTAAACTATATTGAATTAAATCATTAGTTCCAATTGAAAAGAAATCTGCATATTTAGCAAATATTTCGGCATTAACTGCTGCTGCTGGAATTTCAATCATCATTCCAACTTGAATATCATCACTAACTTTAACTTTTTCTTTAATTAATTCTTTTTTGCAAGTTTCATATAATGCTTTAGCTGCTTTAAATTCTTCAACAGTAGCAATCATTGGAAACATAATAGCTAATTTACCAAAAGCTGAAGCACGAATTAAAGCACGTAATTGAGTTTTAAAAATATCTTTACGATCTAAACACAAACGAATGGCACGATAACCAAGGAAAGGATTCATTTCTTTTGGTAAATCTAAATATGATAATTCTTTATCACCACCAATATCTAAAGTTCTAATAACAACTTTATGTTTAGTAGCAGACAATACTTTTTTATATTCTTCAAATTGAATATCTTCACTTGGAAAATTACTACTTTCCATATAAAGAAATTCACTTCTAAAAAGTCCTACTCCTTGTGCATCATATTCAATTGCTTTAATCATATCTTTAGGTGAACCAATATTTGCTTCTAACTTTACTTCATGATTATCACTGGTTTTAGTTAATTTACCTTTAAATACTAATAATTCTTTTTGTTCTTCAATTCATGCGTTTTGTTTAGCAACTCATTTATTTTTTTCACTACTATTTAAATCAATTTCAATTTCACCAGTATTACCATCTAATACACAAAATTGATTATTTTTTACTTTTGTAGTAACATTTTTTAATCCAAGAACTGCCGGAATACCAAGACTACGAGCCATAATTGCTGCATGAGAAGTTCTACCACCAATATCACATAAAAATCCTTTAACAAATTTAGGATTCAATTGACTTGTTTCTGAAGGTGTTAGATCATGACTAACAATAATTATTTCTTCTTTAATTCCACTTAAATCAATAGTTTTAATATTTAAAATTTTACGTAAAATTCGATCACGAACATCAATAATATCAGCAGCACGTTCACGAAAATAATCATCATCCATTGCTTGCAATGTTGCAATTGCTTTATTAGCAGTATTTTCTAAAGCATTAGCAGCATTATATTTTTCTTCTTTAATTAACTTTTCAGTATCTTCAATTAATACTGGATCAGTTGTTACNAATATCAGCAGCACGTTCACGAAAATAATCATCATCCATTGCTTGCAATGTTGCAATTGCTTTATTAGCAGTATTTTCTAAAGCATTAGCAGCATTATATTTTTCTTCTTTAATTAACTTTTCAGTATCTTCAATTAATACTGGATCAGTTGTTACTAAAAAATGAGCTTCAAAAACAGCGGCTTTTTCTTCACCTAAAGTTTTTGTTGTATTTTGGATGAGTTGTTTAATTTCATCACCTGCTATTTTTAAGGCATCATGTAACTTTTTAACTTCTCCTTCTATTTCTTTCTTTTTCATCAATTTTTTTAGGATTAATTTTGATAGTTTCATGTTTTAAGATTAATGCTTTGGCTAGAGCAATGCCATTACTAGCACCAATACCTTTCATTTTTAACATTATATATATTTCACTCCTTATAAAATATGTTTATTAATAGTCTACTAAATTATAATAAAAAAAAATGAAATATTGTATAAAATATTTATTATAATTTAAACTTTTTGTAAATAAAAATGATTTTAATATTTTTAAATATTTTTCATATATGTTAATTCCTACTTTTAATTTCATTAAAAGTAGGAATCTTTTCACTATATTAATATAATTAGATAGTTACGCATTGGATAAGAGAACGATCATGATTACGATTATTATTAGGAATAAGATATTCTCTATCTGAGTTATTTATATCTTGCACATCATTTTCATCTCATTCATTAATATTATTAATATGACCATTTATTGTTCTAGTAAGAAAACCTCTTCCATCACTAGCAGCATTCCCATTTGCTTGATTTATTATATTTGGTAATTCAGATAATACTTCGTCAATAATCTTTTATTGCTCTTCTTGCTTATATATTAATTTAAAAGCTGGTTTCATTTTATTTGTTAAATTATATAAATCAGAACTAGTTACACCAAGTGCTGATAATACCATTCCTAATTTTGGAAATGTTTCTTTAAATTGAATTCAAGCTTTTTTTCAATCACCTTTATTTTGTGTAACATCTGTTGCATAAGTTTTAATAGCATTAGTATAGCGCTAATAAAAAGAAAACTAACGATAAAGACTCCTAATTGACTTAATTCATTTTGATTTTTAACTCAATTTTTAAATGATTGTAGCAATGTATGATCATTATTTTGAGGGCAAAAATAATTTTTTACTGGTTCAAAAATTGTATTTAATGCATTTTTAATAAAACATTCATTAACAAATATCATTACTGTAGCACGAACAATAGTTGAAATAATATTATTAATTGATACTATATCTTCTTTATAAGATTCTCATGTTAATGTTTCAGCAGTATAAGCAGAAGAAGCAGTAATAACTAAATGATTTATTAATAATGTTTTCAAAAAAAAGTTAGTATTGGATAAACTATTTTTTATAATTTCTTTAATAGAATAGTCTTCATTTTTTAAATCAGTTTTTGATAATTCACTTAATTCATTTAAAAGTTCTTTTAAAAAATCATTACTGATTTCTGCACTAATTAAAGAATTAAATTTTTCAAAAGTAAATTCATCATTAAAATTAATATTTTTTAATTCATCTGTAATATGATTTATTACATCATGTTTTTTGATAATTGTTGATAAATTAGTACACAACTTATCTAAGTTCGAATTAATTTTATTTAATTTTTCATATTCTTTAAGTTCTAAATGTTTTTCTAATTTTTTAATAATAATTTCAAGTGGTAAATATTCATCTAATTCTTTTTTTGTGTTAATTGATTTGAAGGTAATAAATCAATAATACTTTTTAATCCAAATGGATAGTAAGATAAAAAATAAGATGTAAGTGTATCAACACCAGCCATAGGATAATTTTCAGGAATTTTTAATGATTCTCACATTCCTTTGCCTAATATTTCTAATTGTTCTATAAAAGTTTTACCTATTATAGACTTTTCTGATACTACAGCTATTGAAAAATATCTTTGTGCTACTCTAATTGAAATGCCTGTTAATAATACAATTGGAGAAGATAAATATTCAATAGTTTTTCAACAACAATTATTTGAACTTATTTCACTTTCTTTTTTAATAAATTTTGGTAAGTTTTCATAAATTTCTCCTAAATCATTAAAATATATTCTTACTTTATTTTTATATTTTTGTTCATCACTATTTCAATATTGATTAATGTAATTGGTATAATAACGAATTCTTAAATTAATATTTGCAAGTTCTCCAATAATTTTTTTAGTTTTATTAATAACTATTTCATTATTATTTTCTATTCCTACCACTAAAGATTCCATATTTTGATTTCTTATATTGGCACTAGCTACTGCTACTTAGCCCTTTTTAAACTTATATTAATAACACGTTTTCTCTATTATGTATAATTAAAATTTTATTGCATAAAGATTCAGAAAAGTTTCCAAAGATTTTTTAAACATATTTTAAAATTAACACAATATTTTCATTTTCTTTTTAAAGAAATATAGGTTTTATTTTGAAATTTTAATATTTATGTTAAATGTTCTATTTATATGTTTCTATATTAATTCAATTCGCTTATATTTCTTGATTTTATTCCAATATCTCTTTTTAATAGAACTATTTAAATTAAAAATAAAAGTTCATAATATATATTTTTATATATAAGAAATTATTGTTTTACTTACAAAGAATAATTGAATCAACTAAATTTCATTTTTTCTATCAATATGTAAAAGAAAAACCCCATAAATAATATATTGTAATTTCATTAAATAAAAAATAATAATATATAACTAGATTTATTTAAAAATAACAATATATTTTTCCTTTTTATAAGACATTACAAAAAAACATAAAAAAACTACTTAGTAAAAATAAAAAATAATACTAGTAGGCTAATAACCAATAATTTTGTGTGTCTTAAATTTATTATAACACCGTAACTTTGAAAATCAATAAAATTTTATTAATTTTATTATTAAAATATCATTTTAAATAAAAAAAATTAGCACCCTTATTATGGTGCTAATCTAATAATATTTTTATAATATTTTATTATCTTGATTTTTTGTTCATAGTAAAGCTAATGAAATAATAGCAGCAGCAATACAACCATAAAAGTAATAAAATACATAATCTCAGTTTTCATTACCAATACCAGCAATTACTACTTTTGAAAAAAGAGCATCACCAAGAAAATAACCAGATAATCCTGTAAATCCTGAAGCAGTAGCAGCTGCTTTCTTATTTGTTAGTTCAATAGCAGTAGCACCAATCATCGCTTGTGGCATATAAATACCAAAACCAGCAATCATTAAAGCAGTAATAAGCATAGGCATATTACCACGAGGAGCAACTTGCAATAAAACTAGTCCACAAAGTGCAATTAATAATCCAAATATCATTAATGGTGCTTTACGATTATTAAAAAATCACTTAGCAAAATATGCTGCAGAAATACCACCAAATAAACCAGATAATTCAAAACAGGCAGCAAATCATTTACTGTGTTTTAAATCTAAGCCATGAATATCTTTCATTAAAATTAATGTTCATCCTGCCAGTCCTTGTCGTACAACATATACTCAAATATTAGCAAATGCTAATATTCATAAAAATTTATTTTTTAAAATATACTTTACAAAAATTTCTTTTCAATTAAGTTCTACTTTTTCTTCTTTATGTTCTAGAACACCTTTTCATTTTTCAACAGTAGGTAACCCTTCTGCTTCAGGGCGATCACGTAATCCTCATAAACATAATGGAATCATAGCTAAAGCAAAAATACTAGGAATTCAAAAATATAAACCATAAATTGTTCCACCCGGATCAAGTAATGTTACTAAAGAAATAACAACAACCGGTAATAAAGCAGCACCAATATTTTGTCCTGAGTTTCAAATTCCAATACGTCCTGAACGTTCTTTATCAGTAAATCAATGAGAAAATAGTCTAGCTGTAGCTGGTCAACCCATACCTTGGAAAACAGCCAACATCGCAATCAAACTCAACATCATTACAAATGGGCCAACACTAATTTTAGTTCCAGCAAAAGCAACTACACCACCCATAATAATATTTAAAATAGAAGAAACAAATAATCCAACAATCATGATTACTCTTCCTGAACTACGGTCAGCGACATTTCCAACAATAAATTTAGCACCACCATAAACAACGGCAAAAATTGTTCCCATTAAAGCATACTCCATTTTAGTTATGCTACCATTGCTTTCTAAAGCAGAACCCGCTACTGTATACGCTTGACGAGTAAAGTAGTAAAGAATATATGATAAAATGCTAAAACCAAAAACTTGATTACGTAAAATAATAAATTTTTTATTAACTTGCTTTAAGTCTTCACTAAAAATTTCTTTTTTTGCAGGTGGCTTAAAAACACATGCAAGTCTATTAAAAACAGACATTTTTTACTCTCCTTCTAAAAGGATGCATAAATTATAGTAACCCAAATAACCTGCTCTTAAAAACTTAATATAAACATACTTTAACACATAGGTTTTTATAATTTTTGTTTTTGTGGAAAAATAAATAATATTAAAAATTAAAAAATAACTCTCTACCAAACTATTTTTTTGAAATACCATAAATAAATATTAACTCTACACCTTTTAAAATTCATTTACATTTATTTATTAAACAGTTTTATAAAATGTACTAATAATTTATTTATCCCCTTTTCAAATTGTTTAGTCCTAACCTATATATTTCAGATTATAACAGATATATTCTAAAATTGAAAAGATATTTCTTTAATTTTAAAAAAAATAATTTACAATTTTCTTATGAATTTATTCTAAAAAAATTATAAATATTTATATAGTAATAACTAAAATTAAAAAAATTATTTTATCGTTTAATGTTTTAAAAATTAAAACTAATGATAGAATTAAACCATAAAATAAATTAAAAGAAAAGGTAGTGAACACATGCATAATGAAAGCAAAATACAACATATTAATTCTATAAAAGAAGTTGAGCAACTTTTACAATCAAAAAAAATAACAGTAATTGATTTTTCAGCAGAATGATGTGGTCCTTGTAAAATGTTAGGGCCAAGATTTGAAAATGTTGCTAATGACGAAAAACACAAAAATATTAATTTTATTAAAGTTGATGTTGACAAAGCTAAAGAACTAGCAAAAGATTATGAAATCCAATCAATTCCAACATTAATTTATTTTAATAAAGAAGGAAAAGAAGTTAAAAAAACTTTTGGTTTAGTTTCTGAAAAAGATATGACTAATATTATCGAAGAAATAGGAAAATAAGGTATTTATAATGGCTATTAAATTAATTGTTCTTGATCTAGATGGAACTTTATTGAAAAGTAGATGAAAAATTCATCCTAAAAATCTAATTGCAATTCAAAAAGCATATCAAAAAAATATTAAAGTTATTATTGCAACAGGAAGAGCACCAAGTTCAACCATTGATATTGCAAAAGCATGTTTAATGCATGAAAAAACCGGTCATATTATTTGTTATAATGGTGGTAACATCCTTGATATTACTAATGATAATAGATTAGATATATTGTATGAAAAATCATTAACAAAAGAACAAATACAAACAATAGTTAAATTTGCTAATAAAAATAATTTAGCAATGTGAGGATATAGTACCGATAATAAAACAGGCTTAATTAATCGCAGATCACTAAAAGTTAAAATTATGGAAAATTTTAATAACCTACCAACTAAACAAATTGATGAGAATACCGATGAGGGTATGTATAAAATTTTATTATTTTGTAAAAAGAAAAAACAAGTTAATCCAATTTTAGAACAATTAAATACTATAAAAGATTTAGAACTTGCTACTTCTTCTCATAGTGTTATCGAAATTAATCCAATTGGTGTTAATAAAGCTGCTGCTGTACAATTTTTATGCAAAAAATGAAATATTACTCCTGACCAAGTACTAGCTTGTGGTGATGGTATGAATGATTATAACTTAATAAAGTGGGCTAAATATGGTATTGCAATGCAAAATGCTCATCCTAATTTAAAAGAAATAGCATATGATGTTACTAGTAAAAATACTTGTGGTGGTGTTGCAAAAGCTATCGATAAATATGTATTTCCTAAATCAGAGTTTGAATAAATAATTAAATATACTTTTATTAATACTTAGTCATATTAAAAATGCTAGCACAAATTGCTAGCATTTTTAATATTTTTTAGGTTTTCATCAATATTTATGTTATAAACCTTAAATTATACATATAAGGAAGAAAAAACCATAACTGATATTAAAGTAGTATCAGATTATATAACAGGAAGTAAAAAATGATATATTATTGATTTTATTGATGAAAAAACTCGAATTACTTATTGTTATCCATCTGAACAAGCACAAACCAGAGATATTGTAAATGCTACTAAAAATGCTTTAAATTTTTATGAAAAATTGGGAATTAAAATTAAAAGGATTAGGACTGATAATGGTGAGGCTTTTTAGTAATCTGTGTTTCTTTGTTTTACAAAGTACTAGTTCAGATTAATTCTGTCTTCAAATTTTATCATAAAATGAGCAATTGCTGTATTTCAATTTTGAATAGGCAATGTTCATTTTTTTGTGATATTTTCAATTGCTAAGTAAAAAATTTTAAAAACTGCCATATCATTAGGAAAAACTTTTTTATTTCTAATAACTTTTCGTAATTGGCTATTAACAGATTCAATAGCATTTGTAGTATAAATTACCCTTTTAATTTCTGCTGGATAACTAATAAAAACCATTAAATTTTCTCAATTTTTATATCAAGATTTAGCAATTTGTGGATATTGTTTATTTCATTTACTTTCAAATGATTCTAAAGCTTGCATTGCTTGTTCTTCACTACATGCTGTATAAATTGGCTTNTGCTGAAAAAATTCGTAAATAGCCATAAATTTGTCCTTTTCTTGTAAAATGAAATTCAAGTAAAAGTTGGCATAATTCTTGATATTTATGTGTACAATTACTAATTTGATTTTTTTCTTTTTTAATAGGGTTTTGTTTGTTTTTTACAAAATAATATGTTGATCGGTTTAGTTGAAGATCTTGGCAAAGATATCTAATTGAATATTGGTTTTTGCTATCATCAATAATTTGAATTTTTTGTTTGATATTTAACTTGTTAATTACTAATGCTATTTGTTTAATTTTATCCATTATTAAAAATCCTTTCATGTCAAAATTAGTGTTAATTGTATAACACAATTGTTTTTCGAATACATTCAAGTTTTTTTTAAATTAATGGTCTAGTAAAAAGGGCTAAGAGTTATGCGCCCTTTTTTTAAGATATTATTAATATACTTTTGTCATAAAATAATAATTAGTTTTTCTAAATTTTAAAAATTATTTATGTAAAAAAACTAAACATTTTCCTTTTTTAATAATTAGTTTTGGTCTTTCTTCTTTGTTAAATTCATTACTAATAGTTTGCGTACTATTATTAGTAACAGTAATATCTTGATTTGGATAAAACTTACAACCACTAAAATTATAAATTACTTCTTCATTGTCTAAACTAAAAAAAGAAATATATTTATATGTTAATTGTCAATTGTAAAAAATATATTCTGATTTTGCTTTTAGTAAAAAACAATAGTTATTTTCACCTAATAAAATTGGGTTAAAAAATTCATATTTTTTTAATATATTAATACTAGCAAGTAACATATCCCAACGTATTCCATCACTTACTATCACTATTTGTTGAAAATTAATTTTTTTGGAAATTGCAGTAACTATCGCAAGTTCACTATCAATAAAATCTTTTTCTTTATTAAAAGTAATAATTTCAAAATTATGTATTTTATTTTGATCATTTAAAATCTTTAACTGTTGTTTATTAATGGTATCATTATCACCACAAATAAACTTAATTGGTTTTTTATATTTTAATAATGATAAAACACCAGTTTCAACACCAATAAAAATTGGATTAATAAATTGTTCTCAATTTAAATTATAATCACGACAAACAATTACTAATTGTTTAATATCACTATTTTTCATAATTTGTTAACATCGCAAATTGTTTTTTTACTGAATTATCACTATTTAATAAATAACTACCCGCTACTAGGTAATTAGCACCAGCAGCAATACAATCATTTGCTGTTAAATTATTAATGCCACCATCAACAGCAATTGTAATATTTGGAAAATTATTATCGATATGTTTTACTAACATTTTAATTTTATTAATAGTTAAATCTAAAAAACGTTGTCCACCCGCACCTGGTTGCACACTCATAATTAAAATTGTATCAAGATCTTTCAAATAATCATAAATTTTTGAAATTGGTGTATCAGGATTAATGGCAATTCCTTTTTTAAAACCAGGGTTTTTTCACTGCAGAAATTCTTTTAATTGTTCTTCTGTTAATGCTTCATAATGCAAAGTAATATTTTTAACTTGCGGTAAAATTATAAATGGTTTTAAATAATCACATACTTTTGATGTTGTTATCTTTACCATCATATGACAATCAATATTGATATTAGAACTAAATTTACATACATCACTTAATATTTTTGCACCAAAACTTAAATTTTCAACAAAATGATGATCCATAACATCAAAATGAATTCAATTAATTCCTGCATTTTGTAAATTTAATAAATCATCTTTTAAAGATAGAAAGTTAGCAGTTAAAATGCTAGCGGCAATTGTTACTTCTTTTTTCATATATTACCATCCTTTATTTTAAATTATTAATTTTATTGAATTCTATTAAAATTTTACAATAATCTTCATAAAAAAAACTAGAAATTATTTTATTTGCAACTGCTTTTTTAATTGCACATTCTGGTTCTTGCTGATGTAAGCAAGTACGAAACTTACAATTTTGTCAAATATTAGTAAAACTAGGAAAATTAGTAGCAATATCAATACTACTTAGACCTTGTAACTGAAAGACCGAAAAACCAGGTGTATCTGCAATAATACCATCATGTAAAAAATAAAGGCGAGTTTTAGTTGTGGTATGTTTACCACGATTTAAACTTGTAGAAATATCCTGTGTTCATAATTTTAAATTATTATCCAAACTATTTAAAGTTGAACTCTTTCCCACTCCTGAAGTACCTGTTAATATTGATAACTTGTTTGTAAAAACTTTTTTTAAATCTTCAATACCATTTTTTTTAACATTTGAAATAAAAATTGTTGGTAAATTTAAATTCTGATATGCTTTAACTTTTGTTCAAACTTCATTATCTTTAGTTACCAAATCAATTTTTGTAAATATTAAAATTATTTTTAAATGATAATAATTAAAAATAGTTAATAATTTATTTAATAGAAAACTACTAAGAAAAGGATTAACAAGAGAACTAACAATTAATACTTGATCAACATTAGCAATGCTTGGTCGATATAGTTCATTAAATCGAGGTAAAATTGATTCAACCAAAGGATTTTTATCATCTTTAAAATTAACTTTAACATAATCACCAACTAAAATTTTTGCTGTTTGAAATTTTAAATTTCCTTTGATTAAACAAGAAAAAATTTGATTTTCAATTCTTACTTCAACAAAGTTATTTGCAACTCCAATAACTATTCCTTGTTTAAAATTCATAGTGTCCTCTAATTAATATAAAATTAATATGCTTATAATAACACCAATAAGTAATAATATAATTAAAATTAAAGATAATAAAAATTCTTTTTTTAAATAAAATGGTTTTTTTAATTTTTGTGAATTTAAGTAATTTTTCTTAAATAACATATTATTTTTATTTTCCGTTTTTAAACAACAATCTAAATCATTACTCAATTCACTAATTGTCCGATAGCGATCATTAATATTCTTAGCAGTTGCCTTCAAAATAATATTTTCTAAACTTTGTGGAATATTCTTATTAATTTCATGAATTAATGGCATTGGTTCTTTAATATGTTTAGCGGCTAATATTTGTGGATTTTTATGAAAAAAAGGTGGTTTACCAACTAATAATTCATATAATATAATACCCAAAGCATAAATATCACTTTGAATTGTTGGTTTTTGAAATTTTACTACTTCTGGAGCAATATATTTCATTGTTCCTACAACTTGATTAGCGTGTTTTTTAACTTCATAATCATCAATAACAGCAATACCAAAGTCTAAAACTTTAATTGCTCCACTACTAGTTAAAATAATATTTTCAGGTTTTAAATCACGATGAATAATATTGACTGAATGACACGCATTAACCCCTTTTAAAATTTCTTTCATAATAACTATAACTTCATTAACTGATAAAACTGAATAATTACTTAAATATTCTTTTAATGTTTTACCTTCTAATAATTCAAAAACTAAGCATCAATCTTTCTTATCAATAAAAACATCATATACCAAAATAACATTGGGATGTCTAACTCTAGATACTGCTCTAATTTCTTGCAAAAATCGTTCTTTTATTAAGTCATCTAGTGGTGAAATTGGATTAATTACTTTTAAAGCAACTTGCCGATTTAAATATTTATCTTGTGCTTCATAAACTTTAGCCATACCACCCGAACCAATAATTTTTAAAATATGATAACGATTATTCAATAATTTATTTATTTCCATTAGTTTCACCATTACTTTTAAATTTATTTTTTAAAAATTACTAACTTATTTATAATTTATATTTTACACAAAAATATCAAAAGACTAAAATTTTATTTCCATTAATAATGCAGTAACATTATCAGTTGAAACATTAAGTAATGCTTGCTTAATTAATAATTTAACTTTATTATTAATATTTCCATTTTTTTCTAAAATATTAACTATTTCATATTCTTCTAAAAAATCATGAACACCATCACTAGTTAAAAGAAAATATGATGGAATTATTAATGGTAAATGAAAAATATCGGTTTTTAATGGCTTACGTGGACCAAGAGCACTAGTCAATACCTTTCAATAAGTGTGATTTAAATCAACACTTGATTCTTTAGTTGTATTTTTTTGTAAATATAAATTTAAAATATTATGGTCAACTGTTAACTGTTTTAATCCTTGTTCACTATATTGATAAATACGTGAATCACCAATATTTACTAAATAAGCTTTGTTATTAGTAATTAAAATTATTACCATAGTTGTTCCCATATCAAGCGCTTGTTCATTACTTAAACTAAAATTATTCATTTCAATTTGAATAATTTCTATCTTTTCTTGTAATCATGCATGAATTTGTTTATCATGTTTTAATTTAGTAAAATCTGTTGTTTCAAAAAATTTTTTTAACATACTAACAGCCATATTACTGGCCACTTCACCACATTTATGACCACCCAATCCATCACAAACAACACCAATAACTTGTCCAGTGTTATTTGTTAAATATAAAACGGCATCTTGATTATTTGTACGATAATTACCAACATCTGTTTTATAACTAGCATTTATTTTCATAAACTGTCCCCCTATATTCCTTTTTTTAATTTACAAATATAAAATCCATCAGTATTGTTATTAAAACCAAAAAATTGTTTTTCTGCAATGATTGTCATATCTGGGTGATTTTTAACAAAATTCTCAATTTGATTTTGATTTTCTTTAATATTGAAAGTACAAGTAACATACACAACTATCGCTTCAGGTTTTAAAAGTTGATAAGCCTTATTTAATAATTTTGCTTGAACAGTAATTAACTGATTAATTTCTTCTTTACTTCAATTGATAAGTTTAACTTCTGGTTTTCTTTTAATTAAACCTCAAGCAGTACTAGGAGCATCAATTAAAATTTTGTCAAATTTATTATTAAAATCTAATATTGTAGAATCACCATATTTAAGTTCAGTATTTGTTACGCCTAATTTTTTTAAATAAGTAGCACCAATTTTTAATCGTTCTTCATTTATATCACAAGCAACTATCTTACCGTGATTAGACATTAAAGCTGCCATATGGGCTGTTTTACTAGCAATTCCTGCACACATATCTAATACTTCATCATATGGTTGTGGATCTAAAATATGACTAACTAGCATACTTGCTTGATCTTGTTTAATAATTTCACCATTTTCATATAATTTTGTGTTAAAAATTGACTTTGAACTAATAATACCATCAGATACTATCTCGCTTAAACAAAAGTTAAAAGATTTATAATTTTCATTGTTTAACACTTTATTAACAGTAGTTTTTAATGTATTAACTCTAAAACTAATTAATGGCATTCTTAAGTTATCTTTTATCAATTGATTTGCAATATTAATACTAAATTGTGATTTTATTAAAGAGTATAATCAACTAGGATAACTATATTTAATTAATTTAATATTTTGTTTACTTTCTTTTTGTAAGTTAAATTCTGATCTAAATTCAGTAAAACATAAATCTAATACTTTAGAAATAATAAATGTTAGTTTATTATCAATGGTGCTTACTTTTTTTAAAGTATTTTCAATGAAGATTTCTTTATTAGTAATTTCTAAAAAATAGATTTCATATAAAACTATTCATAATAAAATAGTTATGTGAAAAGGAATAGTAATTACTGATTTCAAAACATTTCATATTTGATTTAATATATAATCTAAATAAATTTGATTTTTTAAGATTCCTAGTACTATCTTTTCAATTGCTTCTTTTTCTGATAATGTTAGATTTTTATCTCGCATCATTTGTGCTAATAAAACATTACAATGACCTTTTTCTAGGATTACTTGTACTAGAATTTTATAAACATCATTTTGAATTATCATTATTTAACCCCACAGAATTTTTAATTATACATATATTATAACTTAAATTATATTTTTAATTTTGATAAGTATTTTACTACTATAACTATTAAAAAATGCATCATTACAATGCATTTTTAGTAATAAATTATTATTTTTAATAAAAAATAAACTATTAAAAGTTACTCTTTATATTTACTTTACCTTTTCATTTTTTACAATCTTCACCATATTTATACATATTATTAATTTTAATACCAAGAATAATTCCTGATCATATTGCACAAGGTGTATTAGCACAAATTATAACTAAATCTTTCATTAAAATTGTTGATTCAGATCCACCATGATATGATAAATGAATAATGCCCCATAATACTCATAAACTGTTAGCTGTTGTATAAAGAATAAATGTAAGTAAAGAAATACCATCTGTTTTTTTAGTTTTTATTGTTTTTAAAGATTGTGGACAAAATGCTATAACAGCAATAAGTGCTCCAATAATCCCTATTATAGTAATAATTCATCATTCAGTATTTGCCATTATTTTTATTCCTCCAAAGTTTTAGCATTTTCGCCCAACGTTTTCATATTTTTTACTTTAACATAAATAATACAATTAGTTGCAGTCATTGTTACTGTATACGGTATTATTAAGGTAGAACCTCAAATTGCAATTTCAAGAGTATCAGCACCTTCTGGTCACATTACTGGTAATGTTACTGAAAGTATTCCAAATATCAAGAAAAAAAGATTAGCAATATTATAAATAATATAAGTTGATAAGATTATATGTTTAGTTTCCTTAGTTTTTATTGTTTTTATTGCTTGTGGAATAAATGTTATAATAGACAATATTCCGGCTAAATAACCTATAATTCCAATAAAAGTTTGCATTTTCATCCTCCATTAAATTTTAAAAATATCTTAGTAGTTTTTTTAAAACTATTAATATACTTATTTTTTATTTTATTAAAAATAATATTATTTTACTTTTAATCATTTAAAATAGAAAGTGTTTAGTTAATATTTTTTCAAATAAATCTAAAAAAATAAAAAATAATTTATAATAAAAAAATAAAAAACCACTAAAATAGTAAAAATTTATTTAAAATAAAATAATAAATTTAAAAAATATTAGTTAAAAATTAAATAAAATTTTAATTTTACAATAAATATAAAATTATGAAATAAATTCGCCTTTTTATAAAAAAGTGAATTTTTTATTGTATATTCATTTTTTCAATTATAAACTTAAATTAAGATTTACTTAGAATTCAAAAATAAACAATAAATAATAATTTTTCAATTAAAACTATATTCTATGAAAAAATAATTTGTTATCAATTTATGTTATTAACAATATTTTTAATATTGTCATAAATTTAACTTATCATTTTATTTTTTATAAATTTACAAACTAATTTAATGTTCTTACACCATTTCATATTTTTTTAAAATCCTAAATATTATAAATATAATCTATGTTCTAAGTAAATCTTAAATTATGGGAATATATAAAAAAGTATTGGAGTTAAAAATGAAAAAAAATAATTTTATTTATGCGAGATATGATAAAGAAGATAACTGTTTAGGTGTTTATGACACTATGGAAGAAGCAATATTAAAAGTTTACCACATTGATAAAAATAATAAAAAACGCTATTATCAAACCTATAATAATATTTGTCGTTCTTATCAAAAATATAAAAATAATTTTGGAAATGTTGTTTGTTATGAAGGTTTTTGATTTAAAATACCACTAAATGAAAATGGCTATTAAAATTAAAAAATAAAATAGTTATACTATGAAATGGTTAAGGATACTTAATAAAAATATTTTTTAATTTTATAGTTAAAACTCAATAAATTAAAAAACCATTACTTTGATTTATAAATATTTATTTTATTAAATTTTTTTAATTATTTCTTTAGTTTAAAACTTTAATTGGTGGTTAGCCCTAAATACTGGACCACTTTTGGATAGACAGTTTTAAATTTTTATTTGTGAAATTGGTGGTTTTAGAAATTTAGAATGTATTCTTTCGTAATTATAAAACATAATATATTGGTTTACATCATTTATAGCTTCATTGAGAGAAAAATATTGATTTGAACCTTTAGGTAGTCATTCTTGAGATAAATGAGAAAATCAGTTTTCAGATATTACATTGCCACCAATATCATAAGGTTGTTTTTTGCTTAAAATTATTTGCTTATCAGCAGCTCAATTTGTGATGTCTTGACAATAAAATTCGTTGGCGTTATCTGAGTGTAAAATAACGTTTTTTACTTGGTTTCAAGAGAATTGTTGATTTATTTTTTCAAGTGCAGGAAGGATTAAATCTTGATAGGATTTGTTTGAACATGTATTATAGCTTACAATATTATTTGAATAAAAATCAATAATTACAAAAAGATATAATCAACCTTCTTTAGTATTTATTTGTTTAGTGTCCATTGATCAAATTTGATTTGAAGAGGTTGTACTTTTATAATCTTTGTTTACTTTATCCATTGTAGGTATTCACTTATTTGGATTTTTTTTGTTTTTAGGATAGTTATTTTTAGTTTGTTTTAATCCTTGAAGATTGTGATCTTTCATAATTTTTCGCATTTGTTTTGTTGATAATTCTAGATTTAAAATAATATGTTTGTATTGTTTTAATCATTCTTTAAATGCTGAAAAAATTCGTAAATAGCCATAAATTTGTCCTTTTCTTGTAAAATGAAATTCAAGTAAAAGTTGGCATAATTCTTGATATTTATGTGTACAATTACTAATTTGATTTTTTTCTTTTTTAATAGGGTTTTGTTTGTTTTTTACAAAATAATATGTTGATCGGTTTAGTTGAAGATGTTGGCAAAGATATCTAATTGAATATTGGTTTTTGCTATCATCAATAATTTGAATTTTTTGTTTGATATTTAACTTGTTAATTACTAATGCTATTTGTTTAATTTTATCCATTATTAAAAATCCTTTCATGTCAAAATTAGTGTTAATTGTATAACACAATTGTTTTTCGAATACATTCAAGTTTTTTTAAATTAATGGTCTAGTAAAAAGGGCTAAGTAGCATTATTTATAAGTTGAAAAAATCTGAATGTTAGTAAACTAAATTAACCTTTACTAACATTCTTTTTTAGATTTAAAGTTTTTTATATATTTTCTAAAAAACAGAATACTTAATCAATCTTTTATAAAACTACTTTTTTATTAGACTTCTTTTACTCATTGATTAGGTACTACTGAAAAACCAATAGTATTATTACCAGTATGTGTTTTTAAAATATTACATAATGGTTCAACTTTATATTTGGTAAATCCTCTATTTTTTACTTTTTTAATTGCTTCATCAATAATATCTTTTCTACATCAACCATCAATAATATATATTGTTTCTTTAGTAACGTCTTTAATTTTAGTAATAATATCTAACATTTCTTCCATAGCTTTACTTAAGGTTCTAACTCTACCAATATTATCAATTGTTTCTTTACATCTTAAAATTGGTTTAAAACGTAAAAAATTACCAATTCTTGCTTTACTCATTGGTAATCTACCACCACGAGCCAAAAATTTTAAATCATTAGGAGCAATATAAGATTCATAAGTTTTACGAAATTTATTTAAAATTCCTAAAATTTCAGGAATTTTTTTTCCATTTTTAACAAGAGTAAAAGCAATTAAAACCATAAATTTTAAAGGTATTGAAGCAGCACCTGTTTCTAAAATATGAACTTTATTTTTATATTTTTCTTCTTTTTGTAAAACTTGTGAACTTGCATATTGTCCTGAAGCATTATTAGCAATTGGTAAAAATAAAATTTGATCATATTTACTTAAAGCATTATCTCAATATTGTTCAAGTTTACCACGACTAGTTTGACTAGTTTTTAAAATATAGTGTTCATCAATCATCTTTTTACGAATTGTTTCACTATCAATATCAATGTTATTATCATCATAAGCATTTTCTCCTTCAATAATATTTAAAGGAATAATTATTATTTCAGGATATTTTTTCATATCTTCAAGGGTAAAACCAGTAGCTGAATCACTTACAATTCCAATTTTCATTTTGTTTGCTCCTAACCTTTTATACTAATAAATTATAGTAAAATTATAACAAATTTATTTTACTATATATCGTTTTAATTTGAAAAAATATAAAGTGACTATAAACTTATTAGTAGTAAAAATCATTAGCTTTATTAGCAAATGTTTGAATTCTACCTTTAATACCAATAATTGCATTCTTTTTTAATAGTGTTTTTAATTCCTCTGTATTAGCTATTCAAGTTTTAATAGTGATAAAATCAATTTGAAATTGATTTTGACGATTTTTAAAAGGTCTTTCAACAGCCATTATAAACTTGGTCCATTTTGTTGGAATTTGTTCTCTGGTTGGTATTATTTCTGGTTCATTCATTAATTTACCTACTAATACAACATTATTTATCATTTTAACACCCCCTCTTATTTGATAATTATAAATTTAGTTCATAAATAAAATATCAAATTATTTTATTTATGAATAAAAGAAAAAATAAATTAATTCAACAAACTTAAATATTAAAGTAAGACTAGATAAAATAATTTATTAATTAACACAAAAAGAGCAGTTGACAATGCTCTTTTTGTAAAATATAATTATGTTAATATAGTTTTAATCTAAATCTGGTAATGATCCAATTCTTGAATCTTTTAGTGCATTTACTTTCCCAAAATCTACTTGTAATCACACTCTCTGAACATTAACAAATCCAGTAATTTTATTACCATTTTTAGCAGCATCATAAAAAAATGTATAAACTTTTGTATTTAATAAACTAATTAAAGTTTCTCATTGCTTTTGTTTATATGGTGCAAATTCTAATTTAAAATCAGAGGCTAAACTTCCTTTTTTAACTCCCACATTGTTATAAAGTTTCAAATCAGGTAAAATTTTTCGAAATTCTTGACTAACATCTAAATCCTTATTGTCAGCTGTATTAATAATATAAGATTTTAAAATTTCATTATTTTTGATAATATCAATTTGACACGTACCTGCTTCTAATTCAAAACTATCTTCGGTGTATTTTTTTTAATTTCTCCTGGAAAAGTATTTTTAATACTAACAGTTAAACTAACAATTTCAGCATATTCTTCATCTGAATAAACGCCAATTTCATCACCAGTTTTGAAACCTAAATCTTTTAAAAAGTGTGCTGCATTAGCATTTTCTGCCCTATATTTATGAGGCGGTGCACCTGTTCTTAACAATTTATTTTTAAAAAGATCATTAATTTTCATTAAGTGATTATAGCCTCTATTACTTATGCAGCCGGAGGAGTTGCTATTCTTGGTGCTCCTACTATTATTGGTTTAGTTGCTGGGGGAGCTGCTGTTCGTGCCATTAGTGGTGCTATCAGTGGTGGTTTTGAAATAACTCAAATGCTAGCAAAAAAAGATGATGAAAAACAAGAAGAGCAAAAATTAGATTTTGAAGGTTCAAAAAAAATTATAAATTCAAATTTAGAAAATTTATATTCTTCAACAAGTGTATACAATTCTAATACATCAACAATGTAAAAGGTAATTTATTAAAACACATCAATTTCTTCTTTACTAAAAAATAAAATATATTTTTTAAATTTATTACTTTAAAATAAAGTAATAAATTTTATTTTAATTTTATAGTAGAAAAATGAAAAAAATATTCTTTTTATTACGCATTTTTACACTAATAATTTTATATTTATTTTATTTATTAAAAATAAAATAAATAATTGTTTTTTTAAAAAAATATTATATAATTTTATTTGTATTATTTAACTTAAAGTTTAGTATAAATAAACAAAAGGAGAAAATAATCAATATGAAAATTGGAAGAAAGTTAAAAACTTTAAGATTGAAACACAATTTAACTATGGAAGAGTTAGGGAAACGTTGTGATTTATCAAAGGGATTTATTAGTCAGTTAGAGCATGATGTTTCTTCACCTAGTATTGAAACACTAAAAAGTATTTTAGACATTTTTGATTGTCCATTATCAACCTTTTTTGCTGGTGAAGTAAAAGAAAAAATAGTTTTTAAATCACAAGATGTTACTGTTAGTGACGAAGAAGATTATCAAATAAAATGAATTATTCCTAATGCTCAAAAATTAACATTAGAACCAGTAATTTTAACTTTAAAACCATTTGGTAATTCAAATAAAATTCCGCCATTTCAAGGTCAGATCTTTGGATACGTATTAAGTGGCACAGTATTTGTTCATTATGGTGCAACTAGAGTAAAAGCAGTAGCTAATGAAGCATTTTATATTAAAGGTAATGAAAAACATTATTTAGAAAATCCCAATAATTCAATTGCAACTATTTTATGAGTTTCAAATCCGCCAATTTTTTAAACCATTTAAAGGAGGAAATTATGAGTGTAAATATTTTAGAATTACGTAATATTACCAAAGAATATGATGGTAAAGTTGTTTTAAAAGGAATTAGTTTAAATATTCATGAAGGTGAATTTCTTACCATTCTTGGTCCTAGTGGTTGTGGTAAAACAACATTATTAAGAATTATTGCTGGTTTTGAACAACCAAACAATGGTCAATTATTGTTTAAAGGTAAGGATTTAATTAAAATTCCAATTCATAAAAGAGAAATAAATACTATTTTTCAAAATTATGCTTTATTTCCACATTTAAATGTTATTGATAATATTGCTTATGGTTTAAAGTTAAGAAAAATTGATCGTGAAAAAATCAAAAAAGAAGTTAAAAAAGCTTTAGATTTGGTTAAATTAAATGGTATGGAAGATAAAGATGTTAATGATTTATCTGGTGGTCAAAAACAAAGAGTAGCAGTAGCTAGAGCATTAGTTCTTAATCCTAAAATTTTGTTATTAGATGAACCTTTTGCTGCTTTGGATTTGAAATTACGTCAACAAATGCAAGTAGAATTAAAAAAAATTCAAGAAGAAATTAATATTACTTTTATCTTTATTACTCATGATCAAGAAGAAGCATTTATTATGTCAGATCGGGTAGTTGTTTTAAATCAAGGACAAATTCAACAAATTGGGACACCACAAGATATTTACAATGAGCCTGAAAATAAATGAACATCACAGTTTGTTGGTAGCTCGAATGTTATTGAAAATGGTGTATTTATTAATGATTATTGTGTTGGTTTTGACTGTAAAAAATTTGCATGCTCTGATACTGGTTTTGGTGAACAAGAACGTAATATTGATATTGTTATTCGACCAGAAGATATTGATTTAGTTAATGCAGGTAGTGGTTTTTTTGATGGAACTATTAAAACTATTGCTTTTAAAGGATTATTATGAGAAATTGAAATTATTGCTAATAAACGCAAATGGATAGTTCATACTACTGATAATTTTGAAGTAGGTAACCGTGTTGGTTTAAAATGAAATGTTGAAGATATTCATGTTATGTGAAAGGAAATTGAAGAGTAAAATGAAAAATTTGTTTAAACGTAATATTAAAACACAAATTTTAAAATCACAAGATATGTTAGTTAATAATTCAAATCCAGAAAAAATTATTGATAATCAAAATAAAAAAAAGTATAGATTTAAAAAATGGTTTAAACTTAAAAAAAATAATGTTTCTTTACAAGAAGTAGCAAAAAATAAATCGAAAATGAAACGAGTAAAAAAGAAAAAAGCATTGTTATGTTGAAAAAAAACAAACCAAAAAATAAGTTTTATTAAAAATAAAATCAAAGATAAATCAGTAAATTTTGGTTTTAAATCATGAGTTACGCTTGCTTATCCATATTTATTGGTGATGGTAATTTTAATTGTATTGCCATTATTAATTGTAATTTTATATTCAATTATTAAAGCAACTAATAATGCTTGAATATTTCGTTTTACATTTAGTAATTTTAATGATTTTTTTAAAGAAAATAGTTATGTTATGGTTTTATTACGTTCAATTGGTTATTCATTTGTTGCCACTTTAATTGCTGTTATTTTTGGTTATCCCATTGCTTATATTATGGCTTTTATGTCAACAAAAATTGCTTCAAAAAATATTTGAGTTTTAGTTACTTTACCAATTTGAATTAACATTTTATTACGTACAATTGGATTACAAATTATTTTTAGTATTTTAGGTCCTAATGTTTTATTAGGAACTCCAATTGGTATTATTTTAGCAATGGTTTATATGTTTATGCCTTTCGTTATTTTACCAATTTATAATTCTTTAGAAAAAACAGATCGCAATTTATTAGAAGCAAGTCAAGATTTAGGAGCTTCTAAGATGAAAACATTTTGAAAAGTTACCTTTCGTTTTTCAGTGCCTGGTATTGTTTCTGGTTTTACTTTAATGATGTTAAGTGCTATGACTTCACTAGTAGTAGTTAAATATATTGGTGAAGGAAAAACTATTTTAATTGCAAATATTATTGAATCATATTTTTATCGTGGTGCTAATTTTGCTTATGGTGCTGCTATTTCTGTTATTTTAGGTATTATTGTTTTAATTATTATTTTTACTTTAAAAGCGATTGGTAGTTGAGCTACTGGTAAAAAAATAGGAGGTATTAATTAATGAGATCTTTTTTTAAAAATAGTTATTTAGCTATTATCTTTTTATTATTTTATAATCCAATTTTAGTTTTAATGATATTCTCTTTTAATGGTGGCGATTCAGTTCGTAGTTGAAATTCTTGATCATTGCAACCTTATTACGATTTATTTCAACAAAGTGAACTTTGAGAATCGGTTAGTGTAACATTAATTGTTGCTTTTATTTCTACTTTTGTTGCTGTTATTATTGGTACGTTTGCTGCTTTGGGTTTAAGTAAAACAAAAAAAATAACACGTAATATTACTTTAGGGATTACTAATATTCCTTTAGTTAATGCTGATATTGTTACTGCTGTTTCTTTAATGTTATTATTTATGGCATTTGGTTTTAGTTTTGGTCTTGGAACATTAATTTTCGCTCATATTTCTTTTAATATTCCTTATGTTATTATTACTGTTTTACCAAAAATTAGATCAATAAATATGTCACAATTAGAAGCAAGTCAAGATTTAGGTGCGACACCTTGATATACGTTACGCAAAATTGTATTACCAACAATTAAACCAGCAATTATTGCTGGAGCAGCTATTGCGTTTGCTATGAGTTTTGATGATTTTTTAATTTCTTATTTTACTGGCGGTAATACTTCTAACGTTTCAACTTTTATTTATTCTTTAAAACGAATTAAGCCTTATATTAATGCTTTTTCAACAATAATTATTTTATTAATTGCAGTACTTATTATTTCTTGAAATACTTATGTTCTTTGCAAAAAACAAATTAAACAACGTAATGAAAAAATTGATAAAGGTATTTATCATGATAAAAAAATTATTAAAACTGAGAAGTTGTTAACTAAATATTATTTACAATTAAATGGTTTTAACTATAAAAAGGTTAAGAGTAAAGGTAGAAAACGTAAATCATTATATAGTGATGGTAATTTTGAAATTGTAACTGAGCAAGATATTATTAAAATTCAAGATTATATTAAAAATCACCCGAAACTTATTAATCAAATTTCTAAACTTGAAGCAAAACTTGAGATGGAATCAATTTGAATTGAACATATAAAGAATAAGATTAAAAAAAAGAAAGAGTTAAAAGAAGAACGCTCAAAATCAAGAAGAGAGAAATATCGTTTTTTACTATGACCGTGAAAATTAATTATGATTAGTATAATCTTATTATCAAGTTTTATTAGTTTGGGTGCTTTCTACATTTATACTAATGTTTATGATTTATCAATTGCTAATTGAGGCGAATATATGAATCCCAATATTTTAAAAGAATTTGAAAATAAATATCAAGTTAAAATAAAATATTCAACTTTTGATGATAATGAATCATTGTATGCTAAATTGTATACTACTAATTATGATGTAATGGTTCCTAGTGATTATATGGTGGCTAAATTAGCAAGTGAAGATAGACTTTTTCCAATTGCAGCAAAAAATTCTGTAGGTGATATTGAGTATGATAGTAGAATTGATTTTAATCCCAAAGAAGATATTAATCATGATTTATATGAATTAATGAATAATTATCGAGTTGAAAATAGTGATGGAATTTTAAATGAATTTGGTTTAAATAGTTATAGTATTCCTTATTTTTGAGGTGATGTTGTATTAGTAATTAATACTACTAATACAAATAATCTTAGTGATCTTGGTATTAAAGCTGATGGTTCAAATGTTCAATGAAGTGTTTTAACAGATGCTGCAAAATTAGGTAAACGTATCATTTTAAATGATGATATGCATAACTTATTTATGACTGCGCTTACTGATTTACACTATAAAAATAAATGAGGAGAAAATAACGGTTCAGGTCAATATAGTCAAGTAGGAAATGATTTTCATGATAATATTAATGCTCATAGTCCAATTGAAATTCAAGATGCAAG
The DNA here is from genome assembly GCF_902809815.1 of Spiroplasma endosymbiont of Danaus chrysippus. Classification (GTDB taxonomy): domain Bacteria; phylum Bacillota_I; class Bacilli_A; order Mycoplasmatales; family VBWQ01; genus Spiroplasma_E. Next base: position 128,011 of record NZ_CADDIL010000007.1, read on the forward strand.
CGATTGGTTACAACCAGTTATCAAAAATAAAAATACAAAATTATTAAATGATGATATTGTTAATGAAATTAGTAATGAAAATAAGTGGGATGTAGCAATGATGTATAATGGTGATTTATTATCTGCAATTGCTGATGATCCTGATTCTTATAATGGTAAGTACCTTGTTGTTAGACCATATATGGGGACTAATGTTTGAAATGATGATATGGTAATTAGTAAAGATTCTCCTCATAAAGATTTAGCTTTTAAATTTATTAATTATATAATGCAAAAACAAACACAAGTTGATTTAAGTAGTGAATTTGGTTATACCTCATCTTTACAAGCAGCCATGGATGAAGTTAGTACTAATTTTTCAGCAGAAATTTGAAAGCATGTATATATTCCAAAAAATGGTCAATTACCTGATCCATTAGATCCAAGTAAGCATCATGAAGGATATTTTAACGGTTTATATACTCGTAGTTTTGACCCACAAATGCAAACCGCTTATAATAGATTATTAGCACGTTAATAAAATAAATTGTAATATTAAGTTTAAAAAAATATAAAAAAATATTGTAACTTATAGTATAATTTAATACGAAAGGGGGTTAATTCATTGTGGCACGTCGTAAAAAGTGAGAAAAAGAAGACAAAGAAAAAATATGAAACTATTCTATTCAAAAAATTGAGAAATATTTTAAAGGATTATCTGAATTTTGAACATTGAATGTGCAAGCTCCTTGTCCGTGGTGTTGTTTGCCAATGATAAAAGGTGCTTATCAAGGTGAATAACCAACTTCAGCATTTGCTTGAAATATTGATCACATTGATGGTGATCCAAATAATAATAGTTTAGAAAATTTACAACCAATGCATGTTGAATGTAATATTAAAAAAAATTAATCATAAATTAAAAATTCAATGACTATTTAATTCAATCATTGAATTTTTAATTTAATTTTTATCTTAATTAAGAAAAATTATTTTGAAAATTATTTTACTATTAGTGTTCTTTTTAATTAAAAATATTCAATCTTTTTTTAAAAAGAATATTGTCTTTTTTTATAATAAGTGTAATATTATTTTTAAGGACAGAGTATTTCTTTCCTTATAATTTTAATAGGTGTATAGCAAAGTTTATATAATTATTAAAATTATTAATATTAAAATATAAAAACTAAATTTAATTGGTTTACTTTAAACCTTAGTTTTATTTTATTAAAACTAAGGTTTAAACTATTTTAATATTTTAGTTAAAAATAGCAAGTTAAAGCGTTAAGCTATATTTTTCACTTTAGATTATTTTAAAAATAATGCTAGGAAAGGATTGTTAAAATGAAATATAAAATAAATAGTAATAGCGCGAGTAAAGATATGGTTAATCAGGATAAACATAAAAAAATAAAAACAGAATCTAATTCAATATGTACAATTAATGTTAAAAAAAATAAGAAGAAAAGAATCTTATTATTTTCGTTGTATTTATTAGCATTTGGTTCTACAACAGTTACTACAATATTACTCTTACATACTACTGCTGCTTTCAATAATTCTGAATTTAATCCTAATTCTAATAATAAATTATGAGATGATTATTATCAAAAACATCATCGTAACTCTGAACCTATTAGTTTAGATTCTACTATTGCTTATTTTAGTAAATCAACAAATATTGTTAATTTTAATGTTATTGAAAATGCTGCTGATAATGGTAATATTGATTTTACAAATGTTTTAAGTAGTATTGATAATAATTTAAAAAAAACTGATCCTAAAATTGAAAGTGATATTGATAATGATAATTCAAATTTATTACCAATTAATTTTTTCTTAAATGCTAATTATAATCCAGCAGTTAAGTTTACTGTTGGTAAGGATAAAAAGCCGATAACTAATACTTCTTTTATTTTGCCAAAGAACTTTAATGAGTCTAAAAGTTACGTTTTAAATTTAACAACTAATGATCAAGCATCAATTTTTGGTATTGAAAGTACTAACGTTAATATTGAAATTAATATTAATATTATAAATCAAGTTGCAATTAATATTGCTAGTTTACCAGTTAACTTTCCTGATAAAATTATTAATATTACTAATCCTGAAAATGCTACTATTGATTCAATAAAAGATAAATGATTAATTCCAACAATTCAAGATCAATTTGCAACAATTTTAAGTAAAGCATTAAATGTACCCAAAAAAGAAATTAAACCTAGTTATTACAAAATTGAATTTCAAAATGGTTCAGAACCACAAAACTTTACTAAAAGTGTTCCTGTTCAATTTTCAATTACATCTTTAGATAATAATCCTTGAAACTTTACAGGAAAAAAAGATAATTGCACTATAAATGTTAAAAATGATATTGCTGATTTAAGTAGCATGAAAGAATTAACTAATGAAATTGAAACACAATATAATAATGATAAAGATAATAAAAACTTTCAAATTACTTTAGATAATCAAAAAGATAAAAATGGTAATTTTATTAATGCCGGTAGTAAATTATCAGAAGAAGATGTTAAATTTGTTAATAGTGAAATTATTGAGAGTGTAAAGAAGATTTGTCAATCTTATTTCCAAAAAAATTATTCAGATCTTAATATTAAAGATAGTGATTATACAATATCAACAAATTTAAATGTTGGTAATAATATTTTTAATAATAAATTAGGTAAAAATATTGAAATAAAAATAACTGCTAATCCTAATGATCATAAATTAACAAAAAGTTTAGATAACATTAAGGCAATTGTTCATGGTCATAATAAAAATAATATTACTGGTAATTATCCTTCACCAAAAGATTTTGCATTAAAAGGTATTTGATTAAAAGATGGTCAAGATGCAAATATTTTACAAGAAGGTCAACATTTTTATGAACAAGATAATTTATTAGGTAATTGAATTACTAATAAAGATAGTTTATTAAATAAAATTAATAACAATTCTTATCGTCCAGTTGAGAATGCATTTACTGGACAGTTCACTATGAATTATTTATTAGATGGTGATAAAACACCAAGTGGTATGTCAGTTGATATTAGTAAAGATATTAAAGGTGATAAGGCAAATAATTTCTGAGATTTAATTACTCAAACAAAAAGTATTTTTCTAGAAACCGATGTTGCAGTAACAACAAAATCGGGTTGAGAGTTAAATAATGTAAAACTAGTATTTACTGACAGCGAAACACAACCAACTAAAGATAATACACTTTATACTCTTGATTTATCAGAAAGGTTTGCTGGCAAAACTATTAGTGATCGTGCTACTTTAACATTCCCTGATTTTAATTTTAATTTTAATTACCAGTTAGTAAGTTAAAAAAAGGAAAAAGTAATATGAAACAATTATTAATCATTTTAAGTACATTAACAACATTAACTTTAACAAGTAGTAGTATTATTAATATTATTGATGATACTAATACTCCCATTAATAAATTATTAGCAAATAAATCATCAATAAGTGATTCTGTAACTTCATTATTTAATAATCAATATGGCTATTTAAATAATAGTGATATAATAACTAATCAATTAATAATAGATCATAAATATTATAGTTATGATACTAGTCATGCTAATTATTTATTAAGTGATGGTAAGACATCAGCACGAACATTATTTATTGTTAATGATAAAGGTGAATTAGTTTATAAAAAAGATGCTATAATACCAGCAAAAGATAAAGTTGATGTTAATAATACTAAACAAGAAATGATTAGTCATAAAAAAATAACTACAGTTAAAGCAAATTACAATTCTTATAGTAGTAGTCAGTATTCATCTACTGATTTTAGTGGTGATAATACTGATTGACAATATTTGCAATTTGGTGGAGTTGAAAAACATATTGATATTTCACAACAAGTAGGTGCTGATAAAGTTGAATATAGCAATAGTTTAAGCGAAACATCAGGTTTATATTATATTGCTAAAGCAGTAATTGAAAATAAAATTAGTCAGTCAGTTGCTATTAATTTGGGAATATATTTTATAGCACAAAGTAGTTTAAAAGGAAAAATTAATAATGAATTAATTACTAAAATTATTGATTTAATTATTAATAATAAATATGTTTATAATTTTATGTTAAATATGCCATTTTCAAATGAGAGGCTTTTTAGTAATCTGTGTTTCTTTGTTTTACAAAGTACTAGTTCAGATTAATTCTGTCTTCAAATTTTATCATAAAATGAGCAATTGCTGTATTTCAATTTTGAATAGGCAATGTTCATTTTTTTGTGATATTTTCAATTGCTAAGTAAAAAATTTTAAAAACTGCCATATCATTAGGAAAAACTTTTTTATTTCTAATAACTTTTCGTAATTGGCTATTAACAGATTCAATAGCATTTGTAGTATAAATTACCCTTTTAATTTCTGCTGGATAACTAATAAAAACCATTAAATTTTCTCAATTTTTATATCAAGATTTAGCAATTTGTGGATATTGTTTATTTCATTTACTTTCAAATGATTCTAAAGCTTGCATTGCTTGTTCTTCACTACATGCTGTATAAATTGGCTTTAAATCGATAACTAGAGACTTTCGATGTTTGTATGAAACATATTTTAAGCTATTTCTAATTTGATGAACTATGCATAATTGATGTTCAGTTTTAGGATAAACTGATTGTATTGCCTCTGACATGCCTGTTAAATTATCACTACAAGCAATAAGAATATCATTTAAGCCTCGATTTTTCATTTCTGTAAAATTATTTAATCAGAATTTAGCACCTTCATTTTCACTAATTCATAAACCTAAAACATCTTTTTTACCTTCTAAATCAACTCCTAAAGCTATATAAACTGATTTGTTAATAATACGTTTATCCTGACGTACTTTAACTACGATACAATCAAAATAAATGATTGGATAAACACTATCTAATGGACGATTTTGCCATGCTTTGACATCATCAATGACATCATCAGTAATTTGACTAATTACGCTTTCGCTAATATCTGCGCCATCATATAACTCTTGCAACTGCATTCTAATATCTGATAAAGTCATACCTTTTGCATATAGTGAAAGAACTTGTTGATCAAAACCATCAAATCTTCTCTGTCTTTTTGTGATTATTACTGGTTCAAAATTACTATTACGATCTCTTGGTACATCAATTTCAATTTTACCTTGTTGAGTTATTAATTTTTTTGATGTTGTACCATTACGAACATTGTCATTATTACTGCGTTGATTTCTTTCGTGTCCTAAATAATTTTGCATCTCAGAATTCAACATTTTTTCTACCAATCGTTTAGTTAATTCTTTATATAAGCCTCCCTCTTTAAAAACTGTTGTTAAATCCTCAGTATTTTCTAATAATAAATCTACTGCTTTTGATATTGGATCATTGTTATTAAGATTATCTTTTTTAGCCATCTGTAACTCACTCTTTCTAGATATATAAATTATATTTACTAGAATTAATTAAACATAGTTATTTTTGTAAGTCACACAGATTACTAAACATTCCCTCAAATGATGATACAAGTTATGTCATTAGTTATATTTTTGATCATAATAATAATATTATTGAGTTAAATTATAATCATTATAGTTACGAAAAAAGTAATACAAGTAATTTTGAAACTCATGTTAGTCCTGGTCCTTTTGCTTCAGTTGATTATACAGGTGATATTTATATTAATTATCAGGATTTATATTATTTAATTAATAATGAAAATAATTGAGATGTAATTTATAAGTATTTTATTAATGGAAACTTATTTGATTATAGTAATATGGAGTATAAAATTGGTGATAATTGAACTTTTAAAAATTTTTGAAATTTTATATTTAAAGATAATTTAACAAAATTTTTAAATAATGTGGGTGTTAATGGAATAATAATTCATATTGACTGTTATGGTACAGATATATGACATCCTTCTTTAATTAATACATTTTATATTAAAAGTATTTCTCAATGAAATTAAGTACTTACATACTAAATTTAGTTTTTAAAATAAGCATTTTATTAATCTTCTTAAATAAAATTAATAAAGTGTTATATTTAGTATAGATTAGTCAGATATTTTTTATAAAATAATTTTTAGTAAACTTAAAACGAAAGGAGAATGTAACATGAAACAATTACTAATAGCATTAAGTACATTAACAACATTAACTTTAACAAGTAGTATTATTAATACTATTGATGTTACTAACACTACTGTTAATAAACTATTAACAAATAAATCATCAATAAATGATACTTTATCTTCGGTGTTCAATAATCAATATGGTTATTTAAGTAGTAGTGATTGAATTACTAATCAAATAGATAATAACTATTATAGTTATGATACTAGTCATGCTGATTATTTATTAAGTGATGGTAAGACATCAGCACGAACATTATTTACTGTTGATAATAAAGGTGAATTAGTTTATAAAAAGGATGCTGTAATACCACCAAAAGATAAAGTCGAAGTTGATGCTACTAAACAAGAAATGATTACTCATAAAAAAATTACCACAGTTAAAGATAAATATAATCCATATAGTAAAAGTGAATATTCTCACACATATTTTAGTGGTGATAATACTGATTGACAATATATTCAATTTGGTGGCGTTGAAAAACATATTGATATTTCGCAACAAGCAGGTGCTGATAAAGTTGAACATAGCAATAGTTTAAGTGAAACATTAGGTTTATATTATATTGCAAAAGCAGCAAAAAATAATTTAATTGATAATACTATTGCTAATAAAATAGGTCAATATTTTATGACACAAAGTAGTTTAAAAGGGCAAATTAATGATAATTTAATTAATATTATTATTAATTTAATTAGTAGCAATAATAATGTTTTTAATTTTATATATAGTGCACCAATGAACGTAAATGATAAAAATTATTCAATCAATTATATTTTTGATAAAGATAATAATTTAATTGAAGTTTATTATACTGAATTTGATAAATCAAATATAGAAAATAACTTAAATTATAAATGAAATGACTCATATAATTGATTTAGTTCAAATTATAGTGATTATTCTAATACATATACAATAGTAAAATGAACTGACTATGCAAGCGATTGAAATACTTTTACTAATAAATATCCAACTTTTAATTTTGATGCTAATTCATATTTAAAAATTTCAACGGGAAGTGGTAAAGAAGACTATAAATATCTAAATTCTCAAGTCACAACAACAAATATAAAAACTAATCAACAAAAAGATATTGATAATTCAATTTTTCAAGTCAATATTAGTACGTGACCACCATATGATCCAAATTACCCAGGAGGTGTAGGAACTGCCATTGATATTTATTTAGAACTTTGACATGATGATAATAATATTTATTGAAAATGACATATAATGACAGCTACTTTTTTAGGATCAACTTCATATTCTGATATTAAATTAAATAATATAACATTTAATAATATTATGAATTAAATAAATATATTTTTTTCAAATTAATTATTTATTATTAAATTTAATTATGATTTTAAAAATGGTAAAAAGTAAAAGAAGGTATTGTAAATGAAACAGTTTTTATTAACTCTAAGTACAGTAACAACATTAACAATAGCAAGTAATACAATGTTTAATAGTATGATGATAGTAGTTCAAAAAAATAATATTGCTAGTAAAAAGAAAATACTACCTGTCATTCCAATAAATCAAAATAAATCATTATTTAATAATCAATATGGTTATTTAAATAATAATGATTGAATTACTAATCAATCAATAATAGACAATAAATATTATAGTTATGATACTAATCATGCTGATTATTTATTAAGTGATGGTAAGACATTAGCACGAACATTATTTACTGTTGATAATAAAGGTGAATTAATTTACAAAAAAGATGCTATGATACCAGATAAAGATAAAGTTGATGTTAATAATACTAAACAAGAAATGATATTTCATCGTAAAGTTGCTACTATTAATAATCCAACTAACAGTTATAGTGGTAGCCAATATGATATTAATTATTTTGCTGGTGCCGGTATTAATTGAAAATATGTTCAACAAAGTGAAGTGGAAACTCATATTGATATTTCACAACAAGAAAATGCTAATAATGTTGAAAATAATAATAGTTTAAGTGAAGGTTTAGGGCTATATTATATTGCTAAGGCAGTAAGAGAATCAGATGGTTCTTTTAAAGAGGGAATGTTTAGTAATCTGTGTGACTTACAAAAATAACTATGTTTAATTAATTCTAGTAAATATAATTTATATATCTAGAAAGAGTGAGTTACAGATGGCTAAAAAAGATAATCTTAATAACAATGATCCAATATCAAAAGCAGTAGATTTATTATTAGAAAATACTGAGGATTTAACAACAGTTTTTAAAGAGGGAGGCTTATATAAAGAATTAACTAAACGATTGGTAGAAAAAATGTTGAATTCTGAGATGCAAAATTATTTAGGACACGAAAGAAATCAACGCAGTAATAATGACAATGTTCGTAATGGTACAACATCAAAAAAATTAATAACTCAACAAGGTAAAATTGAAATTGATGTACCAAGAGATCGTAATAGTAATTTTGAACCAGTAATAATCACAAAAAGACAGAGAAGATTTGATGGTTTTGATCAACAAGTTCTTTCACTATATGCAAAAGGTATGACTTTATCAGATATTAGAATGCAGTTGCAAGAGTTATATGATGGCGCAGATATTAGCGAAAGCGTAATTAGTCAAATTACTGATGATGTCATTGATGATGTCAAAGCATGGCAAAATCGTCCATTAGATAGTGTTTATCCAATCATTTATTTTGATTGTATCGTAGTTAAAGTACGTCAGGATAAACGTATTATTAACAAATCAGTTTATATAGCTTTAGGAGTTGATTTAGAAGGTAAAAAAGATGTTTTAGGTTTATGAATTAGTGAAAATGAAGGTGCTAAATTCTGATTAAATAATTTTACAGAAATGAAAAATCGAGGCTTAAATGATATTCTTATTGCTTGTAGTGATAATTTAACAGGCATGTCAGAGGCAATACAATCAGTTTATCCTAAAACTGAACATCAATTATGCATAGTTCATCAAATTAGAAATAGCTTAAAATATGTTTCATACAAACATCGAAAGTCTCTAGTTATCGATTTAAAGCCAATTTATACAGCATGTAGTGAAGAACAAGCAATGCAAGCTTTAGAATCATTTGAAAGTAAATGAAATAAACAATATCCACAAATTGCTAAATCTTGATATAAAAATTGAGAAAATTTAATGGTTTTTATTAGTTATCCAGCAGAAATTAAAAGGGTAATTTATACTACAAATGCTATTGAATCTGTTAATAGCCAATTACGAAAAGTTATTAGAAATAAAAAAGTTTTTCCTAATGATATGGCAGTTTTTAAAATTTTTTACTTAGCAATTGAAAATATCACAAAAAAATGAACATTGCCTATTCAAAATTGAAATACAGCAATTGCTCATTTTATGATAAAATTTGAAGACAGAATTAATCTGAACTAGTACTTTGTAAAACAAAGAAACACAGATTACTAAAAAGCCTCCTTTTTTCTTTAGGTTGAATAATATTTGGACTATTAGGGTCTACTTCTCATAATGATTCACTACTACCACCAGTAGCACTAATAGTATTAGTTTCTTTATCAATAGTAATATTTTCACCAGCAATTA
>NZ_CADDIL010000008.1 GCF_902809815.1 Spiroplasma endosymbiont of Danaus chrysippus
CAAAATTACTTAACATTTATTCTTACCTTTATTTTCTAAACTAATTGCTATAGGGGCTGTATTATCACTACTTTTTATATCAATTTTTGTAGATAAATGATATTCTTTCACAAATGCTCTTTCTAAAAATAAAGTAGGAATCTTAACTAAAGCGTTGATAAGTCGTATTCCTAATATTTTACAATTATCTGATTATAATTATCAGGATATTAAAAGTATTATTTCACAAGTTTCTTTAAGTTTAAATTGAAAATTAGAAAATAATATAATAAATATTATTGCTAATCATTGTCGTAATATTCCGCGACTCATTATTAACATCATTAAACAATTGTATAATTATTGTGTTGTTATGAATGTAGATTTAAATGAAACTAATATTTTGCAAATTTTATTTTTTTTTGCAAATTTATCCTTTAGGTTTAAATAGTTTACAATTGGCATATTTAGCATTGTTTAATAATGTAAATTTAGATAAAAGTTTGAGTATTGAAACTATTTGTCAACTTTTGAATGAAGAAAGAAAAAATCTTGAAATTCATTATGAACCTTGACTTATTCATTGTGGTTGTCTTACTAAGACAACTAAGGGTCGTAAAATAACAATTATTGGTAAAGAATATATTAATAATAATATAATTTTATTTAGAAAATAATTATTTTTGATATTACTGTAAAACAATTGTTATTTATAACGAATGTTGGTATTCTTATATAGTGCTTAAATAATATACAATCTATGTTTATACAAATAAAATGATTTAGGAGTGAAGAAATATGAACACTTCTTCTAGGACAAGAAAAACTAAAAATCTTGGATTTTTTTTAAGGATTTTTAGTTTAATAATTATTGTTTCTGGAATAATAATTTCAGTAGTGTTTAGTGCTAAATATGTTGAAAATAATAGTAAATTAAGTATTGAGTTTGCTGGGGGTTATCAAACACAAGTTCAATATGAGGGTAAAGGTAAACAAAAAGATGTTATTAATTTATTAAAAGACAGAGTTGATCCTTTAGGTACTAGTAATGTTTATATTGAAAGCATTACTAGCAATAATAATAAGTATAATTTAGCGTTGAGTAAAGATGCGGGAGTTGATATTTCTACTTTTGTTCACAGTGTATCACGACGTGGTTATTCTTATATTGTTGATAAAGATGGTAATGACTTATTAGCAACCGAAAAGAAAGATGACAAAGCTACTACTTGAACAAAAAGAGATAAAAGATTATTAACTAGTGATGTTTTTTCTGCTATTAAAGCTGTTAATAATTCTGTTACTCATCGCCCAGAACTTCTTTTTGATGTTAAAAATGATTCAGTTTTAAAAGAACTTACTTCTGCCAAAGAAAATACATTTTATATTTATTCAGATATTGGTCAGTTATTAGATTATATTCGAAGTAGTATGGAGGGTATTCGCTCACTTGCTTTTATAATTGATAATCTTAAAAATGATCCTGATGGTAAGATTAAAGCATCATTAACATCATTATTAGATAATAATACACCAGGTCTTGGTAAAGGTACTGATATTTTAGCTAGAGCTAAAGCACAAGACCCTACTTTAGCATGACTATTAAATCCTAATCAAAATGGTCAATTTGGTATTAATTGAATTTATTCTGATAATTTAGGTTCAGTTCATAGTCTTTCTGTTGATACTAATGATGAAAAAAATACATATGATCCTGCTAATCGCTTTGATCCTTTTGCTTCTCCTATTGTTGGTTCACCTATGAATGCATGATTACCTTATATTAAAGATTTACTACGTTTACCAGATGTTTCAGATATTTTACATGAAGATGTTATTGATTATCGTTATATTCCATATTGAGTTGGTGAAGTTAAAGTAACTAACAATAGTATTTCAATTAATTCAGATACTTTTAATCTTGAAACAGTTAAACAAATGAAAAGTGTTTTAACATCAGGATTGTCAAAAAATAATTTTACTATGTTATCTTATGCTAATGTTAGTCCAACGCTAGGTGTAACATCTTTAAAAATTGCAGTTGTTATTATTATATTAGTTACCTTTGTTCTTATGACTATTGTTCTGTTTTATTATCGTATGTTAGGAGTTATTGTTCTAATTATAATATCATTATTTTTATTATTTACTATTGTTAGTTTTGTTTTCATTAATGGCATAATTGCTCCTGAAAGCGTAATTGCTTTAATTATTGGTTTTGCACTATCATTAGATACGATTATTAATTTGTTGGAACGTTTTAAAAATGAATATATGCAAGGTAAAACTTTGATTAGTGCTTTTAAATCAGCAAATAAGAAAACATTATCTTCTTCATTAGATTGTAGCGCTATTATTTTAATTGTTAATTTAACTATTTTCTGATTTGGAACTCGTGCTATCAAAGGTTTTATTATTATGACTTCTATTGCTACTTTTGGTGTAATTATTTTTGGAATTATCTTATTAAGATTAATGTTATGAACATTATTACGAAATAACTGGTTAGAAAATAAACCTCAACTTTTAGGAACTAATAATATTAATAGAAAAAGCACTATAGTTTTAAATAATTCAATAGATACAAATAATATTAAAAGTAGTGATAAAAAAATAAAAGACCAATTAATTTCAGAAAAATGTCAGCTTAAAATTAGTTATAAAAATAAAGTTAAAGAATTAATTAAAAAATTTAAAGTTGATAAACAGCAATTAAAAAAAGAACATAGTAAATCAAGATCAGTTTATAAGTCAAAAGTAAAAGATTTAAAATTAAATCTTTCACAAGAAATTAATAAATTGAAACAAGAATTAATTAATGCATTAAAACCGTTAAAAATTCAAATAGTTAAAGCAAAAGACAAAAAAATATTAGTTAATTTTAAAAATGTTTTTTCAAAACTTAAAATAAGTAACTGAAATTATTTTCATAAATTAACAAAATGAATTCTTTCAGGCTCTGCTGTTATTGTTCTTGCTTCAGGTATTACTTATGGTGTAATTGGTTCTAATTTTGGTTCTGGTTTTGATCAACGAACTGATTTTGTTGGAATGGGTACAATTACTCAAGATCCAAGTGATCCTAGTTACAATATTATTAAAGAAGCAGAATTAGCAAAAGATTTTATTAGTAAAGAAATTCAAAATAATAGTCAATTTAGTAAATATTTTAAAAATATTAATTTTTCCTTAATTGCTGGTGGTGAAGGAAAACCATATCAGTTTAAAATTATTGTTCAAACAACAGTAAATTCTCAAAGTATGCAGCAAAGGTTTAAGAATTTTTTAGGGGAGATTACTAGAAATTGAAAACAAGAATCTATTTTACAATGAGGAGAAATTGATCTAGTTGTTGCTAAGTCAGGTGTAGATTTATTAGTTAATATGATTATTTCAATTGCTTTATCTTTTATTGTTATTTTAATTTATATTATTATTAGATTTCAATTAACTTATGTTATTCCTTTAATTTTAGCTATTATTTTTAGTTTACTAATGACACTTGCTATTATTAGTATTTTCCAAATTGTAATTTCTACTTCAATTGTTGGAATATTATTGGGAGTAATGATTTTAACAATAATTAGTATTATGTCAATTTTTGATAATATTCGTGAAATTAAGATTAATAATAATCAAACACAAGTTATTAGCACAGAAGAAATAATTGAAATTTCAAATAAAAGTGTTCAAAAGGCTTTACCAAGAACATTAGTTATTAATGGTGTAGTATTAATAACATCAGTAATTGTTATGTTTATTATTCCTAGTTTCTGAATAGTTAGTTTATCATTATTAATAGGTTGTATAGTAAGTTTAGTATCATCTTACTTTATTGCTCCTTTTATTTGAATTTATTTTGAGAAATGAAGAGTTTATAGATATAAAAAACGTATTAATAAAATTAAAAAACATTTCATTGGTGCAGATGAATATGTTATTAAAGGTATTAATGAATAGGTGGTTGCAATGACAAAAGAATCATTAAAAAAAATTATTATTAATATTCCTGATTTTCCAATTAAAGGTATCCAATTTAAAGATATTAACCCAATATTAAGTAATCCAGAAGCATTTCAAAGTGTTGTTAATATTTTTGTAGATTTTATTAAAAAATGTGGAGCAACAGCAATTTTAGCACCTGAAGCAAGAGGATTTATTTTTGGTACTGCTATAGCATATAAGTTGGGTATCAAATTAGTTCTTGCACGCAAAAAAGATAAATTACCAGGTAAAACCTATAAAGTAACTTATGATTTAGAGTACGGTACTGCTATATTAGAAATGCAGCAAAATGTACTTTCAACAAAAGATAAAGTAGTAATAATTGATGATTTGATTGCAACTTCGGGAACAATTAATGCTTGTCTTAATTTAATAAAACAAAGTAATGCTCAATCAGTTGGCATTGCTACTTTAATTTCGCTTTCTGAATTTGCTAATAAACATCATTTTGATAATATTCCGCTGTTAGAAATAATTCAGTTTTAATAAGTAGTAAATAATGAATAATTTAACTTGTAAAGATTTTAACCAATTATTAGCGGAAGCAAAAACATTTATCAAAGATCCTAAGCAAATTACAAAAATTAAAGTAGCTTATGAATATGCATTATTAAAACATAAAGATCAATATCGAAAGAATGGTGATCCTTATGTTTATCATGTTTTATCAACAGCATATAATTTAGTATTATGACATTTAGATGTCTCTTCAATACAAGCAGGATTTTTACATGATATTTTAGAAGATACACCAACAACTTTTGATGAGTTAGTAGCAGAATTTGGTTTGGAAGTTGCTAATTTAGTTTTAGCTGTAACTAAAGTTAGTCATTTTGCAAAAGAAAAAAGAAATGAAATTAAAGCTAATTATTTACGTAAATTATATTTAAGTTTAGCTCATGATATTCGTGTCATTATTATTAAAATGGCAGATCGTTTACATAATATTAGAACTATTAATTTTTTAACTCCCGAAAAACAAATAATTATTGCTAAAGAAACTTTAGAAGTTTATGCTTCTATTGCTCATCGTCTAGGTATGCGTAAATTACAATCAGAACTAGAAGATCGTTCTTTTGCACTATTACATCCTAAAGAGTATAAAAAAATTGATAACCTTATTAATTTGGATCGTGAAAAACGTGAAAAATTAGTTAATGAAATTATTAAAGAATTAAGTAAAACATTATCACAACATAAAAATTTAATTTTTAAAATTTATGGTCGTAGTAAACACTTATATTCTATTTATCGTAAAATGTATTATTTTGGAAAAGATTTTGATGATATACATGATATTTTAGCAATTAGAGTTGTTACTAATTCTATTGATAGTTGTTATGCCATTTTGGGTTATATTCATCAAAGTTTTACTCCTGTTCCGGGTAGATTTAAAGATTATATTGCAACACCAAAAAATAATATGTATCAATCATTACATACATCTGTTGTTTTTGATAATGAAATTTATGAATTACAAATTAGAACTGAAGAAATGGAAGATTTTGCTGAAGCAGGTGCAGCTTCGCATTGAAGATATAAAGAAGGGGAAAATAAAAATCCTAAGAAACGTCAAGCAGAAATTGATGAAAAATTAAATATTTTTCAAGAAATATTAAATTTAAATGACTTAAATCCAAATGTTGATGAAAACATATTAGCAGATAATATTGCCAAAGATAATAATTTAGAAAAAGAAATTCGACAAGATATTTTTAGTGATTTAATTTATGTATTAACTCCAAATGGTAATGTTATAACATTACCATTTGGTTCAACTGTTTTAGATTTTGCTTTTAAAGTTCATACTGAAATTGGTGAAACAACAGTAGGTGCAAGAATAAATGGTATTTATTCTCCTATTAATACTGTTTTAAAATCAGGTGATATTGTTGAAATTAAAACTGCTAAAACTGCACGCCCTTCTCGTGATTGATTAAATATTGTTAAGACCAATTTTGCTCAACATAAAATAAAAAAATATTTAAATAATCAGCAAGAAAAGTTTAATCAAGAAAATAAAATTAAAGATACAGAAAACAAAGAGAAAATAAAAAAAACAAAGGAAAAAATAGAAGAATATATTATTGAAAATCACATTCGTTGAAAAATTGCAAAACGTAATGTTATTATGTCAAGAATTAGATCATTAAAATATAAAACATATGAAGATTTTTGCTTAGATGTTGCTAATGGAACTTATACAATTGAACAGGCGGTTACTACTATTTTATATAGTGATTCAGCAACATTTCAAGAATTAAAAACTAAACAACAAACAACAATGAATTTAAGTAGTAATAATGAAATTATTATTGAAAATGCGCCCAATACTAAAACATCATTGGCTCATTGTTGCTTACCTATCCCTGATGAACCAATTGCGGGTTATATTACTAAAGGGCAAGGTATTAAAGTTCATCGTTTAATTTGTCCTAATGTTAGTTTGCCAGAGCGTAAAGAGCGTATTATTGATACTAAGTGAAATTTATTAGCAACCAGTCATCATCTTTATAATTCAAAAATTCAAATTCAATATTTAGATCGACCAGCATTGATGACTGATGTTTTAAATATTTTGGGCTATTTAAAGGCACAAATTCAAAGTATTGATGCTAATAATAAGCTTAAGGAAAATCATGGAAGTTTAAAAATTTTAATTAAAGTTTCTAATATTGAACGTTTACATCAAATTATTTCATCAATTAAAAAAATTCCTGATATTATTGCAATAAACAGAATAATTATGTAATATTTTAGTATAATATTTTCAGCATTTAAAAGTAAATTTAGGGTAAACATTAAGAGACGGTGTGGTTGGTGCAAACATTGGTTAACTAATTTTATGACATTAAATAGCTTGTATTATTAATTAATTAAATATGATAAATTATAATTAAGTGCATTTACTTTGTAAATGAATTACGATGGTACCGCGTTAAGAAACGTTCCTAAAATAAAAGAACGTTTTTTTAGAAGATTTATTTTTTATTAAAAGGAGTAAAAAAAGTATGCAATTTCAAAAAGCAAGAGGAACACGTGATATGTATAATGAAGAGGTTATTATATATCGTAATATTATTAAATCTTTAACACAGTGTGCAATTAAATATAATTATCAAGAATTTATTACTCCTATTTTTGAAAATGCTCAACTATTTTTACGAGCCGTGGGAGATACAACTGATATTATTCAGAAAGAAATTTACCAATTTAATGATAAAAATGATAGATTATTAGCTCTTCGTCCTGAAGGAACAGCGGGTATTGTTCGTGCTATAATTGAAAATAAATTATATAAATCTAAGCAAACGTTAAAGTATTTTTATTATGGTTCAATGTTTAGATATGAAAGACCTCAAAAAGGGCGTCAACGTCAATTTAATCAATTTGGTATCGAAACTGTTGGTGTTAAACATCCTTTAGTTGATGTTGAAGTAATGATGATGGCCCTAGAAATGATAAAAAGTTTTTCAATACCAAATTTAACTTTAAATATTAATTATTTTGGATCTAATGAAACAAAAAATAAATACCAAATAGCACTTAAAGAACAATTATTAAATCAAAGTAAGCAATTGTGTGAAAATTGTCAAATTAGAGTTAAAGTATCGCCATTAAGAGTTCTTGATTGTAAAATTTGTACTAAATTAAATTTAGAAATACCATATTTAAATGATTTTTTAAATAATGAAGAAAAAACATATTTTACAACCATTATTAATAGTTTAAAAAATAATAAAGTTAATTTTATTATTGATGAGCATTTAGTTCGTGGTTTAGATTATTATAATAGTATTATTTTTGAAATAACTACTATTGATTCACGAATTGGTGAAAGTCAAAATACTTTACTTGGTGGTGGTAGATATGATAATTTATTTAATGAATTGGGCTCACCATTAAAAATACCTGCTATTGGTTTTGCAATTGGTATTGAAAGATTAATGTTATTATTGGTAGAAAATAAAAATATTAATAAACCACCAATTATTGATTTACAAATTATTGCTTTAAGCGAATTAGGATTAATAATAGCTTCCGATTTATTATTACAATTACGTAAAGAAAATTATCATATTGATATGGAATATAATTTATATCAAGATAAAAATAAGTCACAGATTATTGATCGTAGTTTAGCCAAAAATATACTATTTTTAAAAGAAAAAAATCAGGTTAGTTTTTATTCTTTTGTTAAAAAAGAAATGATAAAATTAATTTTTGATACTGAACAGCAATTGCTTAGTAAGGTTAAAAATCTATTATTAGAGGAGAATGAAGAATATGGAAAAACTCTTTAGAACTCATACATGTGGTAATTTAACGCAGGGTGATATTACAAAAGAAATTATTATTAGTGGTTGAGTTAAAGATATTCGTATTAATAAATTTGGTATTTTTATTGATTTACGTGATATGTATGGAACAACACAAGTCATTGTTAAACCAGATAACGGATATTATCACGAAATAAAAAATGTTAAAGTTGAATCTGTTTTAAAAGTAATTGGAACGGTTGTCTTACGAAAAAATAAAGATGCAAAAACTGCTAATGATATGATTGAAGTAGTAGCAAAAGATATTGAAATATTAAGCAATTCTATTAATTTACCATTTGTTATTAAAAATGATAATACGCTTGCTAGTGAAGAATTACGTTTACAATATCGCTATTTAGATTTAAGAAGACCAGCAATGAATTATAATATTAAATTTAAACACCAAGTTCTTAGTTGCTTACGAACACTTTTGAATCAAAATAATTTTTTAGAAATTGATACTCCTTGCTTAACAAAATCAACACCAGAAGGTGCTCGTGATTTTTTAGTTCCTGCTCGTATTCAAAAAAAAAATTTTTATGCTTTACCACAATCACCACAAATTTATAAGCAATTATTAATGATATCAGGTATTGACAAATATTATCAAATTGCTAAATGTTTTCGTGATGAAGATTTTCGTGCTGATAGACAACCTGAATTTCAACAATTAGACTTAGAAATGGCATTTACTACTAGTAAAGAAATTAAATTAATAGTAGAAAATATGATAATAAGTCTTTTTAATACTTTAAAAATTGGTAATATTCCCTCAACATTTTCATCGATTACCTATGATCAAGCAATGGATTTATATGGTAGTGATAAACCTGATTTGCGTTGTACATGTAAGTTAATAAATATTAATATTAACAATAATAGTGATGGATTTATTTATAAGGGTTTTATAGTTAATGATAAAATGAATGAAACAACTATAAAAAAAATAACAGAAATTAGCAATCAGCATGGAGGAAAAACATTAATAATTTATGACTTAATTAAGAAAAAAATTATTCATAATAATTCTAAAGTAAAGTTTGATGATTTAGTTTTAGCAGAAGAAATATCAAAAATAAAATATAATAATTTTTTAATTTTCGTATATGAACAACAAGATGTTGCTAATAAAGTTATGGGTGCTATTAGAAGTTTTTATATTAATGATTTGTCAAAACGAATTAATCATAAAGATTTTATGAATAATATTGAAAACTTTGAATTTATTTGAATTATTGATTGACCAATGTTTGAACAGGAAGAAAATAAATGACAAGCTTGTCATCATCCTTTTACAAGTCCAAAAAATCCTGAAAAATTATTAGATATAAAAAATAAAGATTTAGGAACTTTAACTGCAGATGCTTATGATTTGGTTTTAAATGGTTTTGAAATTGCTGGTGGGAGCATTAGAATTCATGATTATAAATTACAAAAAAAGATTTTTGAATTATTAGATTTAAGTAAAACAGAAATTGAAAATAAATTCGGTTTTTTCTTATCAGCTTTTAATTACGGAGTTCCTCCACATGGTGGTATTGCTTTTGGCATTGATCGTTTATTAATGATTTTAATTAAGAATGAATCAATTCGTGATACTATTGCTTTTCCTAAAAATAATCGTGGTATTTGTTTATTAACAAATAGTCCTAGTGAAATTTCATCTGATCAGTTATCAATATTAAATTTGGAATTTAAGAAGTAAAATTTTAATTTTAAAGTGATTAGAAGTTTAATAAAATTAGAAAATATAAATATTAAAAATCTCTAATGAAAAATAATTAAATTGTTTTTCATTAGAGATTAATTATGTAATTTAATTGAAATCAATTTTTCAATAATGTTAAATTAATAATTATTAATTTCAATTATATTTTTTTGATATTTGTTAATATTCAAGTTCAATAAATGGTTCACTATCTTTGGTTTTTAGATGTCATATAGCTGGTAAATTTTTTTGAACTAAAGTAAAGACATTATTTGGTGGTAAGCATTTATAAAGTGAACCGTCATTAGTTTTAGTTTTTCCATCTCCGTTTCATGTAGTAACATATAAAAAATTTGTATTTTTATTAAAAACTAATGATAGTACTCCCCCTTTTATTCCAGACATTGGTTTAAAGTTTGTTTCTTCTGCTAAACATTTGTAAACTTCACCATTACTAGGAGATTGATATGAACCGGTTCAAACTCCTGCATAAATATTATCATCATTGTCAAAAGTTAAAGAAGAAACAGATTTATTTATACCATACATTTTTTTAAAAGTATTTTGATTTTTTTGATATTTATAAACGTTACCTTTAAAACTACTTTCTCTAGTACCTATATAAACATTTTCATTTTTATCAATAGCTATTGTTCATATTTCACCATATATTCCTAATATTGGTTTAAAGTTTGTTTCTTCTGCTAAACATTTGTAAATAGCACCATGTCAAGAACTATTTCTAGTTCCAAGATAAAGATTACCTTTTGTATCAGTTGCTAAAGAACATATTTCACCAGGTATTATTAAATTTATTTTTGGAATTATATTTTTTTTTCTGGGAGGTTCCCAAAAAAGTAGGAAGATTAATTACTAGATAAATAAATTCTTTTGAATATTACCATTTCAAAATGATGATAGACAAATTAAATTCTCTTTTACCCTTAAATTTATATTCGACGTATTTTAAAAATATACATTTAAAAAATTATTCTCAAAGGAAAAAAGACAAGAAATAATCTTGTCTTTTTTTGTAATTGTAAAATTTTAAAATTTTTATTATTAACACCCTTTAAATATCTACTACACGCAGTGACCAAGTAGGAGAAAGTTAATAATTAATAATCTTCTTTAACGCTATTATCAACACGTGTTAGGGAACTAAAACAGTGAACTACAACACAGTTGTTAAAAATAGTAGCTAGAACATGTGGACTTGCATGGATAAATAAAAAGTGGAGTGATACCTAATAAAATATACTAACCATTAATGGTAATTCTTGGGGTGGGAGCGAATTGGAAACTAGTATATATAGACCTGTTGTAGGGACCTATTATATTAATTCTATTCTTTATTTAACCAACCTTGCCACTATCAAGTGAGCAAGTGTTGGTTTTATTTTTTATTTTTTTTGAAATTTATTTTTGAGCCCAGTTTTCATGGAATGAATAAAACGAATAGTAGTATTATTAATAATCTAAAAATCAAAATATATGTTCTTTATGCTAGAAGCAACAGAACATATTAGAAAAGGATTATTATGCAAGTAGAATTTAAAAAAGAACAAATTGTTAAAGATAAACCACAATCTATTCTTATTGATTATGTTGAATATAAATTATCGCTTCCAAAATGAATGATTAAAAATAATTCTTTTATTGTTGATAACAGTTACACATATTGAGTTTTTAATTTAGACAATATTAAAAGAGAATTAAGTGGTAATGAATTAATAAAATTATTAGAACCATATATTAAATACCAAAAAATAACTGTTAATAAACCAATTGCTCCAAAAGAATATTATCTTAATGATATAAAACTTGAACCACTAACATTTTATGAACAGCATAATAGTTGATTTATGGGTGAAATAACAGATAACAAAACTAAAATTACTAATCCTTGTTTTAAATATAACATTACGTGAGAAGAAAACAGAAAAGGCTTTAAAATAAATAATCCATATAAACATGATTATTTACCAATTAATTATATAGTTACTTCATATAAAGAAATTTCAACTCATAATGAAAAAGTATTTTTGTTGAACATGTAAACAACATAAATTAGATTATTTATTTTTTAATACTAATGATATAAAAACAAGAAAATATTTTTTAAGAGATAAAAATAATAAAGCAATTTGTTATGACTGTATTTTAAATATTAGGTTAAGTAGGAGATATAAATATGGATAAAGAATATTTATCTAAAATAGGAACGATTTGCATACCAGACAGTGATGATATTGAATTTAAAATAGGACTAATTAAACTGATTGATGATTTAAAAAAAGATAATTTAGTTTGTGGTCATAAAGAATTTATTGAAGAATGTAAATATTGTTGATGTAATTGTGATTTAGAAATTATTAAAACAGTTATTAGAGGTTAACTTAATTAATGCAATATGACTTAATTATTGGAATTGACCCCGCTGGAATTGGCAACAATGGAATTGTTATTTATTCAAATGAAACTAATAATATTGTTTTTAATGAAACATTCAATACATTAACTGTTTTATGAACTAAAAATATGTATAAAGAAAAATTTCAATTAATTAAAGAAAAATTTATTAATAAAAAAATATTAGTTATTGTAGAAAATTTCTTTTTAAGTTCAAAACAATTATTAACTAATCCATTAGCAACTCCTAAAATTATTGGTTCATTAATGGTATTAGTACAAGATGTTTTCAACTGAGATTATTTTGAAAATCACCCAAAAAATAAAAATAAAATAACAGAATATAAAGGAAATATAAAATTAACAAAACATGAACAAGATGCTTATAAGCATATTCAATATTATTTAAAAAATCATAAAAAAATATTAATTTTTGATAATTATTTAAGGAAATTATAAAGATGAAAGAGAAAGTAAATTATGTCAAATTAACAGTAAAACTAAGTAACACTATTGAAACAAAATATTATGAAAAAGGTAATAAAGAATTATATTATAGTGTTCGAGGTCAGTGAAATGGATTAAACTATGTTACTTTAATTTTTAACAACCCAAAATTTTATAGACGCTGTATTTTATTAAACAAAAATGATGAAATTATAGTAACTGGTCAAATCTTTAATACTTTAAACATTCCTAAAAATCGTACATTTTGTTCAATTAATGTTAAATGATTTAAAAAATGAAAAGAGTAAAAAATGATATTATGAAAAATTTTATTAATAGTACCAATATTAATAACATCTATAACAGTAATAATAATTTTAATATTTATTATTAAAGAATTAAAAAATGAATATAAAGTATTAAAAATATTAAGTGAAATATCAAAAGAAATTAAACATAAGGAGAATAATTAATGATAATATTACTTACTTTGTTTGAAAATAAAGATGAAATTGAAATATTATCACCATTTCCAAAAGCAATTCATACAAGTAATGATATTAGAGCAATTATTTTAAGACAATATCCAAATGTTAAATCAAAACACATAATTGTTTCTGACCCAGAAAGTAATGTTGCATTAATAGTTGGTGATAATGATGTTTATCAAGGTTGAATTAAAGTAACAATTAAAAAATTAGAAAATTAAAGGAGATTAAAATGCCAAGTATAGAAAATACACAATCAAATTATACTTTAACTAAATTAATTAGAATTGGAATAAGTCCAATTTGTGCAATAATAGGTACAAGTGCTTATTATGGTCAAGTAATTGCAAATCCAGTTTTAGGTTCAATTAATAGTTTATTATTTGGTAAAAAATTAGGTTTAGATATTTGAAATTTAAATCAAAGACCAAATACTAAAACTAAATTAATTAATAGTAGTAAAAAAATATTACTAGGTTTAGGAACAATTGGATTAGCAAATTATAGTAAATGAACAGAAAATAATATTAATCCTATTATTCCAACAACACCAATTCCAATAACTACTACAACTACAACAGAAGGTCCACCATGATTACTATTAAATAAACAAGAAAATCAGTCATTAATGGATTGAGATACATATTTTTCTTTAAATGCTTATGGTATATCAAATCTTATTAGTGGATTAACTGAGTTAATACCTAATAAATTTGAAACAATAAGAAAGATTTGTAATATGGCTACTGGTGGATGTTTAATATCAAGTGGTGTTGCTATGGGTATTAATAATGATTTTATGAATGCTTATGCAGTACCTACCATAATTGCTGGTGCTTCTGAAATTATAAATAATTTATTACCTATGGAAACCACACATCATAATGAAGAAATGCAAGAAACAGCATTTAATAATGAAACTGCAAGATTAATTAATGATAATAGATTCACAATTAATAGTGAAACAACTAGTCAATATGGTAGTGATAATATGAGCGAAGTACCATTAAATCATGATAATGCTTAATTAAATTGAGATTATAATCACATGAGTTTATAAAGGAGGTGAATAATTTATGAATAAAGAAAAATTAATTGAATATTATAATAATGAAATTCAGACATATAAAGAGAGAATGGAACAGTTAAATAAAGAAATGGCCTTATTAGTAAGCATTATAAGTAATTCAAAATCTATGATTGAAAGAATTAATGGTGGTCAATTTGATGAATAATTAAAAATTAAAAATAAATAGTTGAAAGGAAAATATTCAAATGAAAGAATTTTTACATGAATTAATAATTATTGGAACAAGTGTTGGAACATTAATTTGCAGAGAAATTATTGTTTTATTAAAAAGATTTATCACAACTCCAAAACATGTTAGAGCAAATAATAAAATTATAAAACATCAAAAAAAATTAGCAAAATTAAATGAAAAAATTAATAAAAGAAGAAAATAATATGACAAAAATTGAATTTAATGAAAAATATAGAAAACAAGATATCAATATTGATAGAGATTTTGATTTACATATTGATAATTGTTTTAAATTTTCTGATATCAATACATTAAAAAATGCTGTTAATGATTATAAAAAACTAATAAGTGAAATGCCACAATTAGTTAAAGATTGATTATTAGGATAAGATTAGGAGAATGTTCAATGTTAGAAAATGAAAATAATGTTCAACCAATCTTAGCCCTTTTTACTAGACCATTAATTTAAAAAAAAACTTGAATGTATTCGAAAAACAATTGTGTTATACAATTAACACTAATTTTGACATGAAAGGATTTTTAATAATGGATAAAATTAAACAAATAGCATTAGTAATTAACAAGTTAAATATCAAACAAAAAATTCAAATTATTGATGATAGCAAAAACCAATATTCAATTAGATATCTTTGCCAACATCTTCAACTAAACCGATCAACATATTATTTTGTAAAAAACAAACAAAACCCTATTAAAAAAGAAAAAAATCAAATTAGTAATTGTACACATAAATATCAAGAATTATGCCAACTTTTACTTGAATTTCATTTTACAAGAAAAGGACAAATTTATGGCTATTTACGAATTTTTTCAGCATTTAAAGAATGATTAAAACAATACAAACATATTATTTTAAATCTAGAATTATCAACAAAACAAATGCGAAAAATTATGAAAGATCACAATCTTCAAGGATTAAAACAAACTAAAAATAACTATCCTAAAAACAAAAAAAATCCAAATAAGTGAATACCTACAATGGATAAAGTAAACAAAGATTATAAAAGTACAACCTCTTCAAATCAAATTTGATCAATGGACACTAAACAAATAAATACTAAAGAAGGTTGATTATATCTTTTTGTAATTATTGATTTTTATTCAAATAATATTGTAAGCTATAATACATGTTCAAACAAATCCTATCAAGATTTAATCCTTCCTGCACTTGAAAAAATAAATCAACAATTCTCTTGAAACCAAGTAAAAAACGTTATTTTACACTCAGATAACGCCAACGAATTTTATTGTCAAGACATCACAAATTGAGCTGCTGATAAGCAAATAATTTTAAGCAAAAAACAACCTTATGATATTGGTGGCAATGTAATATCTGAAAACTGATTTTCTCATTTATCTCAAGAATGACTACCTAAAGGATCAAATCAATATTTTTCTCTCAATGAAGCTATAAATGATGTAAACCAATATATTATGTTTTATAATTACGAAAGAATACATTCTAAATTTCTAAAACCACCAATTTCACAAATAAAAATTTAAAACTGTCTATCCAAAAGTGGTCCAGTATTTAGGGCTAACCACCATATTTAGAACTATTAGAACTTATCATAAAGTAGTAAATGTTATTAATAATCCTATTGAAAATATTAACAAATCATTTAAAAATGTTGGTTTAAAATTTTCAGTAAACACTTTATTTGGTACTGGATTATTACATCATTTAGAAAAGTTTGCATATAGTCAAATTGTAACAAAAAGTAAGAAAAAATTAAAAAAAGGTAAAAATAAAATACAAAAAGAAATTGAGCATATAACACATAAAAAAACAAAAAAACATACTCATCATTATAAACAAGCATTTTTTAAGGAATGATAAATTATGATTAATAAACTTTGAACTGATGTCAGTCTTGAAAATTATAATAACTGATATCCATTAACTGGAAAAATTACAGAAACACCACAGCAATATATAAAAACATGACCTAATGTTAATGATTGATTTAAAACTTTTGCTATTCGCGCGCAAAATGATATTAATGCTTATCTTGATTTTATTTTATCTAAATTTGCTTTTGATAGTTTTAAAGATGAATTAATTAAAGAAACATTAAGAGATATGGTTTATGTAATGGTTGAACATTGAGTATTTAATCGTACACCAATTGAATTTAATGTTGATGCAACTATTCAATTTAATAATGGTAATAAATTTAGTGCAAATAGTACTCCTACAATTAATGTTTGAGATTTAGCACCTAGTAGAATGAAAATATGAGCAAGATTAACAGAATTAAAGCAAGTATTTTCAAGTTATAATGACGATGAAATAGATGTTGAAAAAATTGACTTAAAAGCATTTTATACTAGAAATCAAGTTGATGAGTTAATTGAACAACAAAAAGAATTTACATTATTAAAACAAATTAAATTATATGATGATTTATTTGATGATAATGAAAATGAAATATATAGAGGTCCTGTTAGTAAATTTATTAATAAAGGTTATGTTGCAACAGATTATGACCCAAAAACTGAAACAATGATTTTAGATTGACCTGATGAAATTGGTACATTACCACCCGAAGCATTACAAAATAATCCACAAATTGGTGATTATACACATGCACCAACTTGTGATTTTTCTGCTAAACAACAAAAACGAATTACTACAAATGAAAATGAAATTACCAAACTAAATACTGAATTAATTAAAGCAAATGAAAATATTAATGATGTTAAAAATAATTGATTTAATATTGAAACTAGTCCTTTATGAAAGAAAGTTGAAAATAATAATATAGAAATATTTAAATGATATTTTATTAAAATCAGTTATCAATATTCAACAGAAAATAACTTTATGAAATTTTATAAAGTAATTAAAATTTATTTAAATAATATTTTTAATGAATTTGAATTGTTAAATGTTGATTCCATGACGTATAATGAACAAATCCAAAATAAAAGAATTTTAAATACCGGAACGATTTACTATAACAATAAAAATAAAAAATTTAGTGGTGGCGGTAATTCTTATCCTGAACGTGGAAAAATTAATTTAATTGGTGATATAGAAGAAATATATCAATATCAAGGAATAGATACACCAACTGAATTTATAGCAGAAGAAGGTACTGAACGTGATTATTACACAAAACTAGAAACTAATAATTTATTAGATAAAAAACAAGATAAATTAATTGCGGGTACTAATATAACTATTGATGAAAATAATAAAATTAGTGCTACTGATGGTGGAGTTGACCCAAATAATTATTATACAAAACCAGAAGTAGATAAAAAATTAGAAGATACAAAAGCAATGTTTCCAATAGCATTTCAATTAAATGCTATTGGTCAAGAAATTCATAATTTAGAAACTACTAATAAAACTATTGTTGGTGCTATTAATGAACTTAAAGATAAAGATTTTAATTTAACTATTGATAAATTAGAACCATTATTTGATAGTAATGTTTTTACTATACAAGAAAATAAATTTGTTGTAAAAGTTGATTTTGTTTTAAATATTTTAAGAAGTGCTTATATTAAAGAATTAGAAACTACAAGTAAAGCTGTAATTGATTCTATTAATGAATTACATAAACGTGTTTGAAAACTTGAAGGTGATTTTGTAAAAATACAAAAAGAATTAATTGATGATGAAAAGAAAATGATAAATAATGGTAATTGAAAAGAAGTAGGAACAAAAGTTAATATAAATCATATTAAATATACTTTTAAATCAAATACTAAATATAAAATTTATTATAATTTTGAAAGCCAAACAAGTAGTAANATATCAAGGAATAGATACACCAACTGAATTTATAGCAGAAGAAGGTACTGAACGTGATTATTACACAAAACTAGAAACTAATAATTTATTAGATAAAAAACAAGATAAATTAATTGCGGGTACTAATATAACTATTGATGAAAATAATAAAATTAGTGCTACTGATGGTGGAGTTGACCCAAATAATTATTATACAAAACCAGAAGTAGATAAAAAATTAGAAGATACAAAAGCAATGTTTCCAATAGCATTTCAATTAAATGCTATTGGTCAAGAAATTCATAATTTAGAAACTACTAATAAAACTATTGTTGGTGCTATTAATGAACTTAAAGATAAAGATTTTAATTTAACTATTGATAAATTAGAACCATTATTTGATAGTAATGTTTTTACTATACAAGAAAATAAATTTGTTGTAAAAGTTGATTTTGTTTTAAATATTTTAAGAAGTGCTTATATTAAAGAATTAGAAACTACAAGTAAAGCTGTAATTGATTCTATTAATGAATTACATAAACGTGTTTGAAAACTTGAAGGTGATTTTGTAAAAATACAAAAAGAATTAATTGATGATGAAAAGAAAATGATAAATAATGGTAATTGAAAAGAAGTAGGAACAAAAGTTAATATAAATCATATTAAATATACTTTTAAATCAAATACTAAATATAAAATTTATTATAATTTTGAAAGCCAAACAAGTAGTAAAAAATTTGCTTTTATGTGTAAAGAATTTTTATATGGTGAGTTAAATCCTGATATTCAATCTTTGTATTGAGATAAAGTTAATGATAGAATAGTAATTTCTTTACAAATGCAAAATGATACCATTGCTATCGTTAGTGACCCTACAAGATTTGGCCAACTTTTAAAATTAGAAGAATTGCAAGAATAATATTATGTTTTTTAAAATTATAAAAATTATTTTAGGTTTAATTGGAGTTCTTTTATCTTCAGCAACGGCAGGTTTAATTATATTTATTATAGTAAAAATTGTATTAAAAATTAATGAAATATTTTAGAAAGGAGAAATAATATGAAATCTCTTTGACCAAGAAAAGATAAAACAAATACCAATGACAAACAAGAAAAAACTAAATTAACTTTTTTAAAAGGTAAAAGTACACATGCTTCTATTTTAAGTTATTTTGGTTTTAATGATTTTAACCATGAAACTTATTTTACTGATTTTGTAGCAGAAAATAATGCTAATTTATATAATGCTCCATTAGATATTAATAATGAAACTATTAAACAGTATTTAATTCAACAAGAATTTTATAGAAAAAATTGAAATTCAATTTTTAAATTAAGTAAATTAGGAATTAGTGGTTATTTAATTTTTATTGCTAATGATGATGTATATTTTCAAGTAGTAGATATCCAACAAAGAGTTTATGATATTACTGGTAAATTAATTCAATGTACTATTTTTTTATGATAGTTATCAACAAAATGCACAAAATGTAAGATTATTTGAAATTTATACATTAAATAATGAACAAGTAACTATTAATCGTGCAATTTATAGTACTAGTGATAATAAAAAACAATTTCCATTAGATTTTAAATCATTCATTAATAACCCTAATTTAGCACAAGAACAAACACTAAATATTAACTATATACCAATAGCAATTATGAGAAATAAAGCAAATGAGCTAGCAGATTGTAATAAAGTAATGGATAAAATTAAAGCATTAGATGTTATTTATGAACAAATTGTTTTAGATACCATTTTAAATTCACCTAAATTTATATTTAGTCAAACTTATGGTAATGTTCAATCAACATTAGAAGAAGCAGTAAGAACATTAGTTACTAAAAACTACATATTTAAAAGTGGTGGAGATAATAATGAACAAAACGAAAATATCAATATGACAAATAGTAATTTTAAAGGTAAAAATTTAACTGATATATACGATTGAAATGTTAATGAAATATTTAAACGTTGTGGTATTCATATACCAAGTCAAAAGAAATCAGCACAACAATCAGTTCCCGAAAGTACAGCAGTAAATATTTCAACTATTAATTATATTCAACAAAAATTATGACAATTTAATATTGATATTCTTAAATTTATTCAAATATTAGTACGTTTAGATAAAGATTTATTAAATAGTAAAACATTTAATATTAATGATGAACAAGAAATTAATAATTTAACAGTTAAATTAAAATTATTTAATCCCGAAAATAACCAATTAATAGGAGAGAACAATGGAAAACAACAACAACAAACCACAAACGAAGTTTCCACAGAAACAGAAGCAAACTAAAATTAATCAAGCGGAAGTAGAAAATGATTATTTAATTGATAATATTCCTTATGATTTTACTAATATGATGAGAGCTACTAGTGACCCAGATATTAATAGAGCATACGATGAATTTAAAAAAAGAACAATTTATATTTATGAAATTGAACGTTTATTTAAAAATAATGAAAATAATAGTTTAAGATTTTCAGCAAATACTATTAAAATTCGTTTTATTGATATTGATAAAGTATTAAAAACTATTGCTGTTAAAACATCAGACTTTACTATGCAATTAAATCAAAGAGCAAGTACAAACATTAATGATAATACTATTGAATATAGTATTACTGATATTAAAAATTTAATATTTCAAGAAATAAATTTATTAAATCAATTTAAGTTATATGCAGTTAGTATAAATGAACCATTAACTGAAAATAATATTGATAATTTATATATTATTAATAACTATTCACAACCTTATCAAAATCTAAAAACAAGAAGTACTAAAAGTATAACTATTATTAAAATTAAAGATTTTAAAACAAGAGATGGTTATCCAATTATTATTAAATTACAAAAACCATTAGATAAAGATACCAAAGTAACTGGTTTAAAAATTAAAGCCCCTAGAAGCATGATTTTTGGCAATATAAAGGTACTTGGTGGAGTTGACAATATGGAAGTATACCCAAAGTTATTTGTCAAACATAAGATAGCATTTCCGCTATTATCAATGCCTATTGAAACTCAACCAAAAGTTAGAATATTACAACAATGATTTAGTGAACAAATATTACCTTGAAATTTAGCAAAACAATTTATAGGACAAGAAAAATCAGTTTTAGATTTAATTAAAATTAGTAGTGGTACTGTAACAAGAAAAGAAGTTATAAAAAATGCAAGAATAACTCATGCTTGATTAGGATATGAATTTGGTACTATTTATGATGGAAAATGACCATTAAAAAAACAAAAAGAATTAAAAGATAAAGAAGTTTGAGATTTTGTGGGTAAAAGTCAATTTTTTCAATATGTTGCAACTAATAATAAATTTGATGATATTGAAGTTGAAATACAAGATGCACCAACAGTTGATAGTTTACAAAAAGTATTATTAGATATGTTAACTTATACATATACATATACTTATAATAGAAATTTTGATGGTGTATCATTTGACCAAAAAAATGTAGATTGAGATATTGCTAAATTAAGAGCAAAATTTGAAAATCNAACATTGCCTATTCAAAATTGAAATACAGCAATTGCTCATTTTATGATAAAATTTGAAGACAGAATTAATCTGAACTAGTACTTTGTAAAACAAAGAAACACAGATTACTAAAAAGCCTCTCTTTTTATAATTATTGATTTTTATTCAAATAATATTGTAAGCTATAATACATGTTCAAACAAATCCTATCAAGATTTAATCCTTCCTGCACTTGAAAAAATAAATCAACAATTCTCTTGAAACCAAGTAAAAAACGTTATTTTACACTCAGATAACGCCAACGAATTTTATTGTCAAGACATCACAAATTGAGCTGCTGATAAGCAAATAATTTTAAGCAAAAAACAACCTTATGATATTGGTGGCAATGTAATATCTGAAAACTGATTTTCTCATTTATCTCAAGAATGACTACCTAAAGGTTCAAATCAATATTTTTCTCTCAATGAAGCTATAAATGATGTAAACCAATATATTATGTTTTATAATTACGAAAGAATACATTCTAAATTTCTAAAACCACCAATTTCACAAATAAAAATTTAAAACTGTCTATCCAAAAGTGGTCCAGTATTTAGGGCTAACCACCAACAAATATTACCTTGAAATTTAGCAAAACAATTTATAGGACAAGAAAAATCAGTTTTAGATTTAATTGCTATTGGTGGCGGAACTGAAACAAGAAAAGAAATAATTAAAAACGCAAGAGTTACACATGCTTGATTAGGATATGAAATGGGAACTGTTTGAGATGGTAAGTGACCATTAAAAAAACAAAAAGAATTAAAAGATAAAGAAGTTTGAAATTTTGCGGGTGAAAGTCAATTTTATCAATATGTTGCAACTAATAATAGATTTGATGATATTGAAATAGAAATTAAAGATGCACCAACTAATGATAGTTTACAACAACTATTATTAGATATGCTAAGTTATACATATAACTATAATAGAAATTTTGAAGGTGCTACATATAATGATAAAAATGGAAAACCATTAAATGATATAGCAATTTTACGTGCAAAATTTGAAGGACAAAAACCCGATGAAGTAATTACTAATTTATTTAAACAATGAGAATTAGATTATCCAAATTATGTAAATTTACCACAAATGCAAATATTTAAACAAGTATTTATTATGTTATCAAAATATATTTATTCATCTTTATCGATAAATAAAGGATTAAATGATGATAATAAAATTTTATTACCATATTACTTTGAATTAAAATCAAGTCCAATACATCCAACCAAAGATAAAATTTGACAGTATAAGGATGTAAAAGTAATATTAAAATCTGCATATTTTGATTTTACAAATGTTAATAACATTAAATTAAAAAATAATGATATTAGTCAAAATGAATTATTTAAATTAGATGATAATCAATTTAACTGATTATCCATAACAAATGAATTAGAAAGTAATAATATACCATCATTAATTCCTGCTGATTGAACATTAGGAAATGGTGAATATGGAAAATATTTTACAAGAGCAATTATTGATAAAACAAACATTTTAAATGCTTTAAATTTATATGGTTCAAATAAATCACAATTATTTTCTAAGTTAGAATTTTATAAAGAAATTTCACAAATTGATAATGATATTGAATTCGAATTACAAATTGAAAATCCGATTAATAACTTAAATCGGATTGAAATTAGTGGTATTTTTGGTGCTGGTAATTATGATTTGATTTTAATAGTAGATAAACAAGAAATAAATTGAGGCTTTTTAGTAATCTGTGTTTCTTTGTTTTACAAAGTACTAGTTCAGATTAATTCTGTCTTCAAATTTTATCATAAAATGAGCAATTGCTGTATTTCAATTTTGAATAGGCAATGTTCATTTTTTTGTGATATTTTCAATTGCTAAGTAAAAAATTTTAAAAACTGCCATATCATTAGGAAAAACTTTTTTATTTCTAATAACTTTTCGTAATTGGCTATTAACAGATTCAATAGCATTTGTAGTATAAATTACCCTTTTAATTTCTGCTGGATAACTAATAAAAACCATTAAATTTTCTCAATTTTTATATCAAGATTTAGCAATTTGTGGATATTGTTTATTTCATTTACTTTCAAATGATTCTAAAGCTTGCATTGCTTGTTCTTCACTACATGCTGTATAAATTGGCTTTAAATCGATAACTAGAGACTTTCGATGTTTGTATGAAACATATTTTAAGCTATTTCTAATTTGATGAACTATG
Organism: Spiroplasma endosymbiont of Danaus chrysippus; assembly: GCF_902809815.1. GTDB lineage: Bacteria > Bacillota_I > Bacilli_A > Mycoplasmatales > VBWQ01 > Spiroplasma_E. The sequence continues at coordinate 24,142 of NZ_CADDIL010000008.1, forward strand.
CATAATTGATGTTCAGTTTTAGGATAAACTGATTGTATTGCCTCTGACATGCCTGTTAAATTATCACTACAAGCAATAAGAATATCATTTAAGCCTCGATTTTTCATTTCTGTAAAATTATTTAATCAGAATTTAGCACCTTCATTTTCACTAATTCATAAACCTAAAACATCTTTTTTACCTTCTAAATCAACTCCTAAAGCTATATAAACTGATTTGTTAATAATACGTTTATCCTGACGTACTTTAACTACGATACAATCAAAATAAATGATTGGATAAACACTATCTAATGGACGATTTTGCCATGCTTTGACATCATCAATGACATCATCAGTAATTTGACTAATTACGCTTTCGCTAATATCTGCGCCATCATATAACTCTTGCAACTGCATTCTAATATCTGATAAAGTCATACCTTTTGCATATAGTGAAAGAACTTGTTGATCAAAACCATCAAATCTTCTCTGTCTTTTTGTGATTATTACTGGTTCAAAATTACTATTACGATCTCTTGGTACATCAATTTCAATTTTACCTTGTTGAGTTATTAATTTTTTTGATGTTGTACCATTACGAACATTGTCATTATTACTGCGTTGATTTCTTTCGTGTCCTAAATAATTTTGCATCTCAGAATTCAACATTTTTTCTACCAATCGTTTAGTTAATTCTTTATATAAGCCTCCCTCTTTAAAAACTGTTGTTAAATCCTCAGTATTTTCTAATAATAAATCTACTGCTTTTGATATTGGATCATTGTTATTAAGATTATCTTTTTTATCCATCTGTAACTCACTCTTTCTAGATATATAAATTATATTTACTAGAATTAATTAAACATAGTTATTTTTGTAAGTCACACAGATTACTAAACATTCCCTTTAGTTCATTAATTCAAATGCCTTATGATAGTGTACAATGATTACCATTTGCTTTAAGTTCAATTCCATTAGTAGGTAAATTATTAAATGCTTTAACATTAGGTATTCCAGTAGGATTTATTATTACTCAAAATTCTCAACAATATAAAAATATGCCATTTTTTAATGGATTTATGAGTGCATTTTTTGCTTCAAATTTATGAAGTATTATTGGTAATAATGATAATAATTGATTTATTCCTTTAAATGTATTTAGTAATTCAAGTGAGTTTGCATTAGGTAAAATGTTAGGTTCACATGTTTCAACAACTGCTATGACAATGAAATTAAGTGATAGAGTAAGTGTTTATCCATGAGATGCTAAAACTGGTAAAAAGTTAGAAGTAAAAGAACAAATAAGTACAGTTGATTTATCACAAAAGAAAACAAAAGAAATTTTTAATCATATAATAGATGATAAAGTATATATAATGGCAGAAGATACAGAATTTTTAGATATTGCTTCACCATTAACTAATGAAGATACTGAATGTCAATGAAATCCGACAAGTAATGGAGTTATTGATGGGTCAAATTATGCTTATATTATTCATACAATTGTTACACAAAGTTTACATCAAGGTGAAGAAAGACATACATTTTATAGTGATAATCCTTTTAGTTATCAAGGTGATTATAATGAAATATCAATTGCACAATTTCGTTATAATAATATGGGTTATTTAACTGGTAATGCTTTTAATTGAACTACTTTATATAAATTAAATCATGATGAATATGAAGAAAGTGAAGAAACTACTTTTAGTTATCCAGCAAAAATATTACCACCAAGTCCACAAAATATAGCAAAATCAATAATTATTATTCCAGATTTAAAAGCAGAATTAAATTATAAAGATATACCATTAGTAACAACTCCTAATAATTCTATTACTGATAATACTGATGAATGATTTAATAATAATAGTGCAGTTTCTAAAAATATAGATATAGATATTAAATCAAAATTAGACTCTACATTATTAATTAATACTTTTAATGATTTAAAAAGATTTTATAAATCAGTAACTATTTATTATAATTATAATGTAAACTCTGTAAGTGATAAACATGGTGCTGGTTATGATACCAAAGAAAGTTTTAATCCGGCAAAAGAATTAAATAGTTCAATTGAGATTAATTTAAATGATTTAATATTTTCAAAGTCAATACCTAATATTGATAAAAAGAAACATTTTGAAAAAGGTAAAATTGGGAGTCATTCTTCTGGATATGCTTATGCTTATTATCAAGGTAATAAATCACAATATAATTTAGTAACTTATGAATTCACAGTAATTGCTGGTACTGAAGCCAAAATTAGTAATAATAATCCTATTGGATTTGATATATTAAGTAATTCAAACAATAATTTAAATTGAAAAATTAATATTTTTGTTACACCTTGTAAAAGCTATGTAGAAACTATTATAGATTTTGGTCAAAATTCTTATGCTAAAATATATACAAATCAAGAAGTAGCAAGTATTTATAAAATAATTTTAAATGCAAGATAAAAATAGTATATAATTATAATTATTTAAATTATTATGATATGGAAAAGATTAAATATGATTGAACTATGATTAGCAGATGTAATAATACTTTCAGTAATGTTTGGAATAGTACTATTATTATTAATTGCATTTAAAGGTCATGATTTATGTCATAGAAATAAGTATGTTGGTTTAATTTTTTTATTTATTTCTTTAAATGTTTTTGGCTTAATTTGAGGTATAAATATATTATCAAAATCTAAACAAAATAATATTTCCCCACAATCTTAAATATTAATGTATAATATACTATAATACTTATCAAGGGTTATAGAGAAAGATAAGTATATAATTTCACTGTTATATTAGTTATATAATTAGGTTGGCACCTAATTAAAAAGTTACCTTAATTGGTAACTTTTAGAGGCTTTTTAGTAATCTGTGTTTCTTTGTTTTACAAAGTACTAGTTCAGATTAATTCTGTCTTCAAATTTTATCATAAAATGAGCAATTGCTGTATTTCAATTTTGAATAGGCAATGTTCATTTTTTTGTGATATTTTCAATTGCTAAGTAAAAAATTTTAAAAACTGCCATATCATTAGGAAAAACTTTTTTATTTCTAATAACTTTTCGTAATTGGCTATTAACAGATTCAATAGCATTTGTAGTATAAATTACCCTTTTAATTTCTGCTGGATAACTAATAAAAACCATTAAATTTTCTCAATTTTTATATCAAGATTTAGCAATTTGTGGATATTGTTTATTTCATTTACTTTCAAATGATTCTAAAGCTTGCATTGCTTGTTCTTCACTACATGCTGTATAAATTGGCTTTAAATCGATAACTAGAGACTTTCGATGTTTGTATGAAACATATTTTAAGCTATTTCTAATTTGATGAACTATGCATAATTGATGTTCAGTTTTAGGATAAACTGATTGTATTGCCTCTGACATGCCTGTTAAATTATCACTACAAGCAATAAGAATATCATTTAAGCCTCGATTTTTCATTTCTGTAAAATTATTTAATCAGAATTTAGCACCTTCATTTTCACTAATTCATAAACCTAAAACATCTTTTTTACCTTCTAAATCAACTCCTAAAGCTATATAAACTGATTTGTTAATAATACGTTTATCCTGACGTACTTTAACTACGATACAATCAAAATAAATGATTGGATAAACACTATCTAATGGACGATTTTGCCATGCTTTGACATCATCAATGACATCATCAGTAATTTGACTAATTACGCTTTCGCTAATATCTGCGCCATCATATAACTCTTGCAACTGCATTCTAATATCTGATAAAGTCATACCTTTTGCATATAGTGAAAGAACTTGTTGATCAAAACCATCAAATCTTCTCTGTCTTTTTGTGATTATTACTGGTTCAAAATTACTATTACGATCTCTTGGTACATCAATTTCAATTTTACCTTGTTGAGTTATTAATTTTTTTGATGTTGTACCATTACGAACATTGTCATTATTACTGCGTTGATTTCTTTCGTGTCCTAAATAATTTTGCATCTCAGAATTCAACATTTTTTCTACCAATCGTTTAGTTAATTCTTTATATAAGCCTCCCTCTTTAAAAACTGTTGTTAAATCCTCAGTATTTTCTAATAATAAATCTACTGCTTTTGATATTGGATCATTGTTATTAAGATTATCTTTTTTAGCCATCTGTAACTCACTCTTTCTAGATATATAAATTATATTTACTAGAATTAATTAAACATAGTTATTTTTGTAAGTCACACAGATTACTAAACATTCCCAACTTTTATTTTTTTTCTAATTTTTTTACTATTTTAATTAATTTTTCATCTTCATAAGCATTTTTAACTGCATTTTGTATTATTTTTTCATTATATTTAAATTGTTTTCTTTTTGTCATTAAAACCACCTATTTACTTTTATATGTGTATATATTATATCATTTTTTAAATAATTTATTGTCAAATTCATTTATTACTTATCATTATAGAATTTAAAAATAAATTTTTAATATTAAGTTCTTTATTTTCTTTTATTTCCTTTATATCTTTTCCATATTTATTATCTGCAATATTTGTCATTAAATCTTCTCAATATTTTAAATAAGCATGTGTTTCACTACTTCATTTTAAATATAATCCCATTGAATTTAAAAATATACTACATGTAATTACAGATAATCTTTTATTTCCATTGAAAATTAAATGTCCTGTACATATTCTTATTAATAAATCAATTGCTAAGTCTAATATATCAATATTTTTTCTATTATGATACCATATTGTAGTTAAACTATATAATGTAGAACTTATTCCACCTTTATCTCTTTCTCTGTAATCACATTTTTCCATTCCATAAGAAGTATGAGTTTCTTTAACTAAATATACTGCTTCAGTTACTATTTTTAATAAATTTTCATGAAATTCTTTATCAAAATTAATTTTTATTTCACCAATATTTACTTTTATATCTGAATAATTATTAGTATGAATAATAACTGTATTTTTACCTTTTTTTTGACATTAAATTTCTTGAACGATTAAAAGCAATTTCATGTATTATTTTATCTTTTGTTTTATTAGCTATTCCAAAGATAAAATATCTTTTCATTTTTAACCACCTTTATTTTTTTATATTTAATATTATAAATTAAAACAATAAAAAAAGAGAAATTATTTAGGAATGAGTAATTTATCTTTATTAATTATATCATATTTTCTATATTAAATATAGATAACTTAGTTATTATTTCATTCAATATTTTTATAATCATTTAATAATTCAATATAATTATCAATATCATCTCTTACAAAATCAAATTTATAATCATACTCATCATATCTATGGTTTAAAATTAAACAATTTATACCAACATAATGTAATTTAATATCATAATGTTTAAATTCTTTATCTACTTTTCATTTAATTAAAAATTCACGTTTAGTCATTATTTACTCCTTATTTAATTTATTTAAATAATTATTTAAATAAATAATAGTTACATCTTTTTTTATTTGTTCATTACTATAAAGTAAATACATATGTAAAAAAGAAGCTCTTTCATCTAACAATTTATTAATTTTTGTTATTTTTTTAAATTTAAAATTCATAAACATTATTTATTCTCCTTTATTAGTTTTAATCAAAGTATAGGTAAAATATCATTTAATATCATTACTATAAAATTTAATATAAATACTATTAAACCAATAATATTTAATCCATATAAAATAGGTAAGGAAATTGTAAAAGAATAAATCAATATCATTCAAATTATTATAAAAATTTTCATTATTTATTCTCCTTATTTAAATAATATCAACCAATTAATAAACTATCTGCTTCATCATGATTATTAATAATAGGTTCTCAATTATAATTATCTTTTAAATAATTTGCTAATTTAAAAGATAATTCTTTTTTAAGATAAATTATTCATTTTTTATATATTTTTTTATTAATATTTATATTTTTAATATTATTTTCTTTAATAAAATTATTCATAATTTCATGTGTTAATATTTCTATTATTTCTTTATAATTTTCTTCATAATATGCTCATCATTCTGTATTACTTATTAACATATCTTTTGTTAATAATTTATTAAATTGTCCAGCAATAAAACCACGTAAATGTTCTTGAGTTTCATAACCAATACCATTTTTACTATGAAAAGTACCACGTTCAATAATTAAATCAAAATCATCAAGAAAACAATAATCATCAATTTTATCTTCAATTTCATTAAAAAAATTACAATTATCATATTTTTTAAAACAATAACTAGTTATTAATATTGGTTTTCAAATTATTTCATTTTTATAACAATTTTTACATTCTTTAATAATTTTTAAAGAAGCATTTTCATCATTATGAATTTCACAATATACATATTCTCTAGTAGGTCAATAATTTAAATTTTTATCATATTTATATACTTTTTCTCATAATGTAAATCCAGTATTTTTAATACTTGGGTCAATTGAAAGTAAATAATTAGTCATTATTTATTCTCCTTATTTTTATTTAAATTCATAACTAATATTGCTAAACAATTCATACATCAATAATTAGTTAATCAAATTTTTTTATTACAATATTTACATTTATTCATAATTTCTATATTCATTTTTATTATTATTTTTTAAATTTTTAAATCTTTCACGAATTTCTTTAAATTTATCAAATAATACTTTTAAATAATTTTCACCCATTAATATTAAAAAATCTTTATTATTAATTGGATTTAATCTTTCCATATCTTCTCTTATACATTCATCAAATAAAACTGTATTTGTAATCATATATTTTTCAAAATAATCTAATTGTTTTTCACTTGGTTCTCATTTTTCATTTTGTATTTTTACATTATTATTAATATAATTATTTTGTTGTTTATTATTATTTTGAATTAAATTAACACTATCATTATCTGGGTCAAGTTCATCTTCACTTAATAAAAGTAAATTCATTAAAAAATATCTATAAGCATAAGTTTCTGCACTACCTTTTGCTTTTGCTATATCTGTATTTTTAGCACAAGCAAAAATATTAAAATCTTCTCTAAATTCTATATTATCTAAATCAATAATTGAATATTTTTTTTGATATGAAACTTCTATTTCTTTTGTTACATTTTGTATTTTATTATTATTTTTGTCCATAAATTCTTTAATATTTTCTATTTTATTTATATTAATATTTTCTGAAATATCTGAATGTAAAATAAGTATATTTAATTCTCTGCATAGTACTTTTAATTTATTAAAAATATCACTTAATAATCAATATTTATAATTACCATGAGTATTAAAACCATTTTTTGGTGTATTACCAATTTCTAATTGTAATTTAAGTATTTTTTTATATAAATTATTCATTATTTATCACTCTTTCTATTTATTTCATTTTTAATTAAATCTCTTACAAAATTATTAATAGTAATTTCTTTTTTTACACAAAGTTTTTTTAATTCATAATGGTCACTTTTAGTAAGTCTAATAATAATTTGTTTAATTATTAAATCTTCTGGTTTCTTTTTTGGAGCTGCTACCATTTTTATTCACTACTTTCTTCATTTATAAATAATTCTTTAATTCTTTCACCATATTTACCATTTTCAATATCTTTAAAAAATATTTGTAAATCATTTTTGATATCTTGAAAATCTTTATTTTGCATATTATTACACTCCTTTAAAATTTTCTAATTGTAATTCATTAATATAATATTCATATAAGTAATCTCAATTATTACTTGTTAAATACATATCTTCTTCAATCATTTCATTAATACATTTATTACAATAATAACTATTATCTATTTCACTAATTCAAATATATTTTTCATTATGAATATTACATTTCATTTTTTCTACCTATTAATATTCAAAAACATTTATTACAAGTTCTATTTGCAAATGATGAATTTTTATGACAAATATCACATGAACCAAATATTTCTTCAATTTCTTCATATTTTAAATATATTCTTTTATCTTCTTTTAAATTAATCATTTATATTAACTCCTTTAATTAAGAATATTTAGAAGCAATAATTATTAATGTTAAAATCATAATAATTATTCCAATTGTTAAAAATATAATTCTACTTTTTCATGATTTTTTATAAAATTCTTTTTGCTCTTCAATTAATTCAATTTGTTCTTTTAATAATTTATTTTGTAATTCTTTATTATCTTCTTGTATTTCTAAATTATCTATATTATCTATTTCTTCCATTTTTACTCTCTTTCTATAATTTTTAATATTTCTTGTATTTCAATATATTTTTTATTTTTAAGTAATTTTTCATTACATAAATTTTTTATTAATTCTATTTTTTCAACATTTAATAACATATTAATTTCCTTTAATACTTTAAATAAAATATTTTTTCATTATGAGTATTTATATCTTTCATTGGTGTAACAATATAATTTATTGCTAAATCATTATGATTATATGGATTATTTATTTTAAAACTTTTCATATCTTGTTCTCATGTAATGTTATATTTAAAACATTCTTGATTATTATTATTTTTAAAAATATAATAACCATTATATTCTTCATAAAATTCACAAGATATTAATTCATTTTCAGTAGTAGTAATATCAGAAATATTTTTAATATATTTTAAAATTTCACTACCTTTAATGCTTTGAATACTTTCTGTAATTGATTTTTTACCTAATTTATAATTAAAATCTTCAATTATTTTTAATGTTATTTTTTTATTATTTTTATTAATAGTAGTATCTTTAATTGGAAATCATGTTTCATATTCACCAATTTCTAATAACATACCTTTAGTTGTTTCTCTTACTTTATTTTTAATATCTAAATTAACATTAATCATTATGAATCCTTTCTACTTCTACGTATAAGCCTTATCACCTACAGTGATAAAAGGCTTATATACTACTAACTAAATACTTCTACTACTCTACGTAAGGCTTATGCTACTGTAAGTAGCAAAGCCTTGGAGGGTAGGGGTTCTAGGGGAAGGGAACCAAAATTTCTGAAATTTTCAAAGAGCAACACAAAAATTACTATTGGTTAATTCCAGCACAATAGCCTAAATAATTTTTTATTAAGTTATGTAATAATTAATTACTTTAATAAAGTGCTGGTTTAATAAAATAATTAATTATAATTGTTCAACAATTAAAAATGAGAGTTTTATCTCTCATGTGTTTTTTATAAAATATACCAATTTTTTATTCGGCCATAGTTTAAATGAAGCAAATAATGATAGTAATGTTTTAAATAAATATAAATATAATTGTCTTACAATTATAGAAGATCAAAAGATTAAGTAAACTTAGAGAAGAAATTTTTAATTTTACAAAACAATTAGAAGATGTCAAAAGAACAAATGATGATTTAAATAAAAAATTAACTATTATTAGGGAAAATCTTTTTGAATTAGAAATTATTCAACTTAAACCATTACTTGATGATTTAAAGCGTAAAGAAAGAAAAATGGAAATAAATAAAACTAAGAAACAAAATACAACCGATAGTGAATTTAGAGAATATTTTGTGCTTAAAGAAACAATATCAGATAAAGAATTAGAAATTGAAGAACAAAGAAATATAAAAAAAGAATTGAATAATAATATTGAAAAAAATAATTCTAAAATTGAAGAATTAGAAAATACTATAAGCAATTTAAATAATGAACTAGATAGTTATAGTGATGATTGGATGCCGTTATCATTAAAAGAAAATATTAATAGAAGAATAGAACTACAAAGAAAAATTGATGAAGAAAATTTAACTGAAGAGCAAAAACTAGAAATATTTTCTAATATTTCTAAGTTAAAAAAAGAAATAAAAAAAGAATGAAATATTAAAAGTCAAAATGTTCAAAAAATTTATGAAGAAATTTTTCCAATTGAAGATAAGATATTTTATATAACAACTTTAGTTTATAATGATGAATCAATTTTTGAAGAAATAATATATTTTGATAATAATGAAAAAAATGAGGTTGAAGTTTGAAAACAGACTAAAAAGTACCAGAGTATTGAAGAATATAAAAAAAGCACTTGTTTAATTGATAAAGAAAATGCAAATAATATTAGTACAATGCCAGTTAAAGAATTATTAAAAGAACAAATGGAATTAAAATCAAAGCCATCTAAAACGGAGTCAAAAGTTTGGGTTATTATTTTAGTCATTACTATTGTTATTGCTGTTCTTCCAAATTTGCTTCCTGTGATTTTAGCTCCTTATTTGGCTGCTGCAGTAGTGGCAACAATTAAGATTGATATTGCTATTGCTTCAGTTTTTATTAGTGGAGGTTTTAAAGCAATTACATCAGTTTTTTCAACTGCATCAAAAAAAGTTGAATCATGAATTTATAATAAAATATTTAAAAATAATAAAGATAAAAAAGAAAAAGAAAAAAAAGAAGTTAAATCAGTATCTAAGGATTTAACAAGTGATAAATTAGAAACTAAGTTAGAAACACAATTTAATATATTAAAACAAGAACTGGATAGTAGAAAACTTAAAACTATAAATGAACTAATGAATGATAAAACAATAATAAATGTTGAAAATAATATAATTACAGTTGAAAACCAGTTTGATGTAGATAAAGCTAATTCTATGGGTAATATGCAACCTTCTACAAATGTAAGACAACGACGTTATTCATTTTAAAATATAACGATAATTAGTTTAATTATTCTTACTTAATTAAGTAAGAATAATTTTTTATATATTTTTTTATATATTTTTAATAAAAAATATATAATTTTATTGAGTATTTAAAGGTAGAAAAAATATTCAAAAAGTGAAAGGAATAATAAATTATGCCATGAAAATCTATTGAGAATAATAAATTAAAACAAGAAGCACATGCTAAAAATGCTGATAAAATAAATAAAGCTTGAGGAGAAAAAAATGAATCAGAAAGAAGAGAAAGAGTTTGTAAAAATCTTGAGTTAGATAAATCAAAAATAAATAGTGAATCTTCTTCAACAAGTGAAAGCAAAAACTCTAGTAGTAAAAACAGTAACCAGTTATAAAGAAAACAATTTTTTTAATTTTAATTAAGATATTGATGAAATTAGCATTTATGTTATTAAAAATAGTATTTATAACTTAAAAGATATATAGTAAAAAATTATTTATTTAATCTTTTGTAAATTTTTCTTGATTTTAATATATATATATCATATAATATACAAGCTAGAATAAGCCAAAGACAGCAACGGACTTTTGTCTTAATTATGTTGCTCAGGTAATTTCCATCATTATATATGCATGTGATTTACTCGGTTTTGCTCCGAGTTTTATTTACTACTTATTGCTAGTTATTTCAGAATAATAAGGAGGTGTACTTATGCGCCCAGCAATGGTTGAAAAACAAAAAACTATTGATTTAATTGCTAAGCAAATTAATGATTCAAAAACAACAATTGTTGTACAATATCAAGGTATGAATGTTGAAGAAATTAGTTCTTTACGTAAGGAATTAAGAGCTAAAGGTGCAACATTCACTATTTATAAGAATAATTTAGTTGCTCGTGCTTTAAAAAAAGAATATTCATCGCTTGAAAGTAGTTTAGTTGGCCCAAATGGTTTTATCTTTGGATTTGAAAACGACTTAGAAACAGCTAAAATAGTTTCTAATTATGCTAAAATTAATAAATTATTAGTATTAAGAGGTGGCATTTTTGAAGGGAAAGTTATTGACCAAATTGAGTTACAAAAAATAGCTTCATTACCATTAAAATTAGAATTAATTTCAATGTTAGCTTCTTGTTTACAAGCACCAGTTCGCAATTTGGCTTTAGCAATTAAAGCAGTAGCCCAACAAAAAGAAAACGCATAATTAACACTTATTAAATAAAAAAAATATGGAGGAAAAAATAATGGAAAATATTACAAATAAACAAATTATTGAACATGTTAAAACAATGACAGCAGTTCAATTAAAAGAATTAGTTGAATTAATTGAAACAACTTTTGGAGTAACTGCAGCAGTTGCTTCTGCACCAGCAGCAGCTAAAGAAGAAGCAACAAAACCATCAACAGTTTCTGTAATCCTAAAAGAAGTAGGAGACAAAAAAGTTGATGTTATTAAAGCAGTTAAGGCAATTGTTGGTGGTACAACGTCTTTAATGGATGCTAAAAAAATGGTTGATGCATTAGCAACAGGACCACAAAAGATTTTAGAAAATATTGATACAGCAAAAGCAACAGAACACGAAGCAACGTTAAAAGCCGTTGGTGCTATTGTTGAAGTTAAGTAGTTCAAATAAAAACCAGTTTTAATTAATACTGGTTTTCTGTTTGTTATTTAACTAAAAATTATCAACTTAAAACTTAATATTTTATCAAACTAATTAGTAATTTAATACTAATTAACTGAAATCAAATTATTTGATTTTAATAAATTTTTAAAATTGGAGATGAACCAATGTCATATACTACAAAACAATTTGGTCATTATGTTAAAAGACGTGACTATACTAAAGTATCAGGAAATTTAGATCTTCCTGATTTAATTTCAATTCAACGTGATACTTATAAATGATTTATTGATACAGGAATACAAGAAGTATTTAATGAAATATTTCCGGTAACTGATAATGATAATCGTATTATTTTATCATTGATTGATTGAGAATTTCGTAAACCAAGAAGAACATTAAAAGAAGCAAAAGATGAGTCAAAAACTTATGAAGCACCAATCTATACAAAATTATCTTTATCAATTCATGAAAATAATCGTCATTTAACTATTGCTGCTAAAGATAATATTTTAGATTATTTAATACGTTGAATTAAAGACCAATTTGGTATTAAAAATATTAATGAACCAAAAGTTAGTGATAATATATATTATTTTGAAGAAAAAAATGTTCATGCTAATAGTGAATTTTCAACTATTGAAGTTACTATTAAAAGTAGAGAAGAAGATGTTTTAATTGTTGATTATACATTAACTCGTGAAGGAGATGTATTTTTAGGTGATTTTCCATTAATGACACAAAAAGGAACATTTATTATTAATGGAAGTGAAAAGGTTGTTGTTTCACAATTAGTTCGTTCACCAGGTGCATATTTTAAAATTGAAATTGATCCAAAAACCGGATTATATAAATTTTTAGGTGATTTAATTCCATCACGTGGAACTTGACTAGAATTTGAAACTGATTCTAAACGTAATAAATTAGTTCGTAATAAAAATGCAATTAAAGATATTATTCAAGTTAAAATTGAAAAATCACGTAAAATTGCAGTAACCACTTTACTTACTGCCTTAGGATTAACTAAAGATGATGTTATTAATATAATTGGTAAAGATGATGTTTTATTAAATACTTATGAATATGATGAACATCAAAATTGACCAGTAGCAGTACAAGAAATTTATAAAAAAATTAAAGCCGGAGAAACTGCCAGTGTTGATGGTGCTGCAAAATTTTTAACTGGATTATTATTTGATTCAAAAAAATATGATTTAACAAAAGCAGGAAGATATAAGTTAATTCAAAAATTAGCTATTACAGATCGTATTTTAAATTACACTCTAGCTGAAGATATTAAAGATATTAGAGGTAAAGTTGTTTTATCCAAAAAAACAGTAATTGGTAAATCACAATTAGAAATTCTAAAAACAGTATTAGAAGAAGGAGCATGTTTAGTACCTTTAAAAACATCAATTAGTGATAGTGAACCAAAACATTATGTGCAGTTAATTAAAGTTTATAATGATAAAGAAAGATTAAATGAAGTTATTAATGTTGTTGGAATTAATCCTAAGTGTAAAGAAGTAATTATTACTATTGCTGATATTTTAGCAACTCTTTCTTATATTTTAAATTTTGTTCATGGTATTGGTAATGCTGATGATATTGATCACTTAGCAAATCGTCGTATTCGTACAATTGGTGAATTACTACAAAACCAATTTCGTATCGGAATGGGACGTATTGAAAAAAACGTTAAAGAAAAAATGTCAACTACTGATAGTGATAAAATGAAACCAGCAAATATTACAAATAATAAACCATTAACAGCGATTATTGGTGAGTTTTTTAACTTATCACAATTATCACAATTTATGGATCAAACTAATCCATTAGCAGAATTGGCTAATAAAAGACGTTTAACTGCTTTAGGACCTGGTGGATTATCACGTGATCGTGCTAGTTTAGAAGTTCGTGATGTTCACTATTCTCACTATGGAAGAATTTGTCCAATTGAAACTCCTGAAGGACCTAATATTGGTTTAATCAATAATTTAGCCACTTATGCTCGTATTAATGAATACGGTTTTATTGAAACACCTTACCGTCAAGTAATTGCAGGTAAAATTACTAATGAAATTAAATATTTAACTGCCGGTGAAGAAAAGAATTATATCATTGCACAAGCTAATATTGAATTAGATACTAATAATGTTATTAAAAATAATAATGTTATTGCTCGTAGTAATGGTCAGAATATTATTGTTGGACCAAACGAAGTTGAATATATTGATGTTTCACCAAAACAAATTGTGTCAATAGCTACAAGTTGTATTCCCTTTTTAGAAAATGATGATGCTAACCGTGCTTTAATGGGTGCTAATATGCAACGTCAAGCAATTCCATTATTAAAACCACAAACACCAATTGTTGGTACGGGTGTTGAGTATGCTGTTGCTCGTGACTCAGGATTAGCTATTGTTGCTAATTTATCGGGAGTTGTACAATATGTTGATTCTCATGAAATTATTATTAAATCAGAAGATGAAGTAACAACTTATGAGTTAAGTCGTTTTGAACGTAGTAATCAAGGAACAGCAGTAACTCATGTGCCATTAGTAAAAGTCGGTGATAAAGTTGAAGTTAATCAAATTTTAGCAGATGGACCTTCGATGAAAGATGGTGAACTTGCATTAGGACAAAATGTAATTATTGCTTTCATGACTTGACATGGTTATAACTATGAAGATGCTATTATTATTAGTGAACGTTTAGTAAAAGATGATGTTTATACTTCAATGCATATTGAAGAATATAATTTAGAATGTCGAAAAACAAAACAAGGTAAAGAAGAAATTACACGTGAAATCCCTAATACTTCTGAACAATCAAGACGTTATCTTGATGATGAAGGAATTGTTTTAATTGGAACTGAAGTTAAAGAAGGAGATATTCTTGTTGGTAAAGTTACACCAAAAGGTCAAACACAATCAACTGCTGAAGAAAAATTATTAGCAGCTATTTTTGGTGAAAAATCACGTAATGTTAAAGATAATTCATTACGAGTACCTAATGGTGGTACTGGAATTGTTCAAGGTATTAAACGTTATAAACGTGAAGATGGTTTTGACTTACCTTCAGAAGTAGAAGAAGTAGTTAAAGTATTTATTGTACAAAAACGTAAAATCCGAGAAGGAGATAAAATGGCTGGAAGACACGGAAATAAAGGTGTTATTTCTAAAGTCTTACCAATTGAAGATATGCCTTTCCTAGAAGATGGAACACCGGTTGATATTATGTTAAATCCATTAGGAGTACCATCGCGGATGAATATTGGACAAATTCTTGAATTACACTTAGGAATGGCTGCTAAAACTTTAGGAATTAAAGTAGCAACCCCTGTTTTTGATGGTGCAAAAAATCAAGACTTGTTAGATATTATGAAAGAAGCAAAATATAATGACTTTGATAAATTAACATTATATGATGGTTTAACTGGTGAAAAGTTTGCCAAGAAAATTTCAGTTGGTGTTATGTATATGTTAAAACTATCACACATGGTAGATGATAAATTACATGCTCGTAATGTGGGCCCATATTCATTAATTACTCAACAACCATTAGGTGGTAAGGCACAAAATGGTGGACAAAGATTTGGAGAAATGGAAGTTTGAGCATTAGAAGCTTATGGTGCTGCTCATACTTTACAAGAAATCCTAACTATTAAATCTGATGATATTAAAGGTAGAATTAAAACTTATGAAGCGATTCTACGTAATAAACAAATTCCAACGCCAGGTATCCCTGAATCATTTAATGTTTTAACAAAAGAACTACAAGGTTTAGGAATAAATATTGTGTTAATTGACGAAAAAGGTCAAGAACAAAAAGTTGTAACTTACGATGAAGAAGTCGAAAGTTATCTTGAGGATTAGAAAAGGAGTAATAAATATATGCAAATGCAAAAAAATTCAAAACATTATACTGCCCTTAAAATTTCTCTTGCTTCTCCCGATCAAATTCGCTCATGATCACATGGAGAAATTACAAAGCCAGAAACAATTAATTATAAGTCATTAAAACCTGAAAAAGATGGATTATTTGATGCACGAATATTTGGACCAACTAAAAATTATGAATGTACTTGTGGTAAATATAAGAAAATAAAAAATAAAGGTAAAGTTTGTGAACGTTGTTTAGTAGAAATTACTGAAGCAATTGTTCGACGTGAACGTTTAGGACACATTGAGTTAGAAGAGCCAGTAACTCATATTTGAATGTTAAAGGCTTCTCCTTCAAGAATTGCGTTAGCATTAGATATGAAAGCTAAAGACTTAGAAGAAGTAGCATATTTTGTTTCTTATATTGTTTTAGATCCAGGGACTGCTAAAGGTTTAAAACAAAAAATGATTATGGATTTAGGTAATGCTAAATCTTCAACTGATACTCGTAATCGTTTACGTAAAGTATTTGCACAAATTTTAGAACAATTAGAACCTTCTTCTTTTGCTTATACTCGTGCTCAAATGTTAACTGATACTTTAGCAGATACTTCACGTCCATTTTCAATGGATGAATGTGCTCAATTTATTACTAAACATACTGGAACAAAATTTGGAATTGGTGCTTCAGCTATTGAGTATTTATTAAAAAATATTAATTTAGAAAAAGAATTTCTTGCCATTAAAAAACAATTGACAAACAAGAAATCACAAACTGATCGTAGAAAACTAGAACGTCGTTTAGATGTTATTGATTCATTTGCTAAATCAGGAAATAAACCAGAATGAATGGTATTACACGCTATTCCGGTGATTCCACCTGATATTCGTCCAATTATTCAGTTAGATGGTGGTCGTTTTACAACATCAGAAATTAATGATTTATATCGAAGAATTATTATTCGTAATGAACGCTTAAAAAAAGTAAAACAAATGGGAGCACCAATCTTAATTATTAATAATGAAAAAAGAATGTTGCAAGAATCAGTTGATGCTTTATTTGATAATGAACGTAAAGCACGTCCAGTAACAGGAAGAGATAAACGTCCATTAAAATCTTTAACTTCAACATTAAAAGGAAAACAAGGACGTTTCCGTCAAAACTTATTAGGTAAGCGTGTTGATTATTCAGGTCGAAGTGTTATTGCTGTTGGTCCGGAATTAAAAATGTATCAATGTGGTATTCCTCGTGATATGGCAATTATTTTGTTCAAACCTTTTGTTGTGCAAAGATTAGTTCATCAAGAATTAGCTTTAAATATTAAAATTGCTGAAAAATTAATTGAAATTCAAGATGAACGAATTTGAGATGTTTTAGAAGAAGTAATTAAAGATCGTCCTGTCTTATTAAACCGTGCTCCAACTTTACACCGTTTAGGAATTCAAGCATTTGAACCAATTCTAGTTAAAGGGAAAGCTGTTCGTTTACACCCACTAGTAACTCCTGCTTTTAATGCTGACTTTGATGGTGACCAAATGGCTGTTCACGTGCCAATTACTCAAGAAGCAGTAGCTGAAGCAAGAAGTTTAATGTTAGGTTCAAAAAATATTTTAAGTCCTAAAGATGGTAAACCAATTGTTACGCCAACTCAAGATATGGTTCTTGGTAATTATTATTTAACTATTGAAAAATTAGATGAATTAGGTCAAGGTTCAATTTTTAAAGATGTTAATGAAGCAATTAAAGCTTATGATACAAAACAGGTTTCATTACATGCTATTATTGGAATTCGTGTTGCTAGTTTAGGTGCAAGTAAATTTGCTGCTACCGATCAAAATAAATTTTTAATTACTACTATTGGTAAGATTATTTTTAATCAAATGTTTTCAGAAAGAATGCCATTTATTAATCGCCCAAATATTATTAATTTAACTGAAACTCATAATGAAGATTTAGTTGCAACTGATGTTGATTTTCGTGAATTTATTAAAAAAAGAGTTATTGTTGAACCATTTAAGAAAAAAGCTTTAGCAGATATTATTCATAAATATTTTAAAACTTTTGGAACTCAATTAACTGCACAAATGTTAGATAAAATGAAAAATCTTGGTTTTAAATTTTCAACAATTTCAGGAACAACAATTTCTGCAGGCGATGTTGTATCTTATTCAGGTAAAACAAGATTATTTAAAGAAGCAGATGAATATGTTAAAACAATTAACAAGTTTTATAAACAAGGTATGTTAACTAATCGTGAGCGTCATTACCATATTATTAATAAATGAAGTGGTATTAAAAACAATATTCAAGTTGAACTAGAAACAGTTTTAAGAAAAGATATTGAAAATCCAATCTTTATGATGTGAGATTCAGGTGCTAGAACTAATATTAGTAACTTTACTCAATTAGTAGGGATGCGTGGTTTAATGAATAATCCAAAAGGAGAAGTTATTGAATTACCAATTAAATCTTCATTCCGTGAAGGATTAAATGTTTCAGAGTTCTTTATTTCTACCCATGGTGCTCGTAAAGGAATGGCAGATATGGCGCTTAAAACTTCTGACTCAGGTTATTTAACAAGAAGACTAGTTGATGTTTCACAAGATATTATTGTTACTGAAGAAGATTGTAATACCGGTAATGGCTTTATAATTAGTGATGTTGTTGACCAAAAACGTAATAATATTATTGTGCCGTTACGTGACCGTTTATTTGGACGTTTTGTTCAAGGTGATGTTGTTGATAGTAAAAATAATGTAATTGTTGCAAATAATGAATTAATTACTGAAAAATTAGTAGAAACAATATTAGAGGCAAAAATTACAAAAATAAATATTCGTTCAGTTTTAACTTGTGAAGCAAGTTATGGTGTTTGTCAAAAATGTTATGGTATTAATTTAACAACAGGTTCTATTGTTGCTATTGGCGAAGCAGTTGGAATTATTGCAGCGCAATCAATTGGTGAACCAGGAACTCAACTAACGATGAGAACTTTCCATACTGGAGGAGTTGCTGGTGGTAGTGATATTACCCAAGGATTACCAAGAATTAAAGAATTATTAGATATTACTAATCCCAAAGGTGCTGTTGCTATTATTAGTGAGTTTGAAGGTAAAGTAACAGATATTCGTGAAGAGCAAGGAATTTATACAATTACTGTAAAGTCAAAACTTGACTATAAAGAATACAAAACTCAATATAATGCGCAGGTAAGAATTAAAATTGGTGATAATGTTAAGATTGGCCAAAAACTAACTGAAGGTGCAATTAATATTACACAATTACTAGAAGTAGCAGGAATCATTGAAGTTCAACAATATATTTTAAAAGAAGTACAACGTGTTTATCGTTTACAAGGAATTGAAATTTCTGATAAGTATATTGAAATTATTGTAAAACAAATGTTGAATCGTATTTTTGTAGTTGAAGGTAATGATTCACCATTATTGCCTGGAGCGATTGTTGATATCAAAGAATTTAAGAATGTTAATGCCAAAATTATTGTTGCTGGTAAAAAACCTGCTTTTGGTCATCCAATTATTTTAGGGATTAAAAAAGCACCATTAGAATCAGAATCATTCTTGGCTGCTGCTTCTTTCCAAGATACAACAAGAGTATTAACTAATGCTGTTATTAAGTCAAAACAAGATAATTTACGTGGTTTAAAGGAAAATGTTATTTTAGGAAACTTGATACCGGCCGGTACTGGTTTAATGCCAACTGAGAAGTTAATAGGTATGGGTAATTCTTCACTTGAAGAAGAATACTAAATTAAATATTTAAAAAGTGAGAATTTTATTCTCACTTTTTAAATATTTAATTTTATTTTACTAGTTGTATGTTTTAAAGATACGATAAATATATTTCTGGACATTCTTGTGTATAATTAATTTTACCAGAATTTATAAATTTTTTTGTTTTTTTATTAAACTCTTGCATTGTTTTTTCAGATTTTTCTTTTGCTTCACATTCTTCTGAATTATCTTTTTTATGGAGATGTATTCTTTTAAAATTTTCGTCTTTCAGTATACTTGTTTCTTGTAGTTGACTACCAATTCCACTATCTTTACTATTATGTTTTAAAGATAATTTTCTTAAAAGATTACTTTTATTATCATCTTTAGTAAAGTCCGTTGTAATTTCTTGTAGTAATTGATTGTTAATTTCACTATCTTGACTTGAAGTTAATTTTGCATTATCTATTTCTTTTTTTTCATTAAAAACAGTATCTTTAGTATTATCTTTTAAAACAGTTGGTTTTAAAAAACTAGGGCTGATAACATTTTGATAAAACATTTCTTCTTTTTTATGATTAGATTGAACTTTATCAAGTAAATTTTTAAGAATTATTATATCTGAAAAGATTTCATCATAAGTAGCAATAATTGCATGTTTATTTATTACCGTTTCATATATTCTTTGACCAGCATTTTCTTGGGTGATTAAAGAAGAATAATCACAAGTGTTATTAAAATTACAATTTGTTTTTGCTTTTTTAATAAAATCAGCAGTTAAAAGTATTATAAAACTATTTATCTTCTTTCTTCTATTTAAACTTCCATATTTATTTAATGAAGCTTCAATTTCTCAGTCAATATGTTGTCTACATTTTGTATGTATTCCTAGAATAAGAATAGTAATAGTTGTATCCTTTAAATGATTTTGTCTAATAGTTTTAGCGATTTCATTATTTGATCATGTGGTATCAATATCCCCTATTTCTACAGAGATGTCTTTTATATTTAAATAATTAGCATACTTTTTAATTAACTCTGCTAATTGGTTTTTTTCTTCTTGTTCTCTTAGATGATGATATGAAATAAAAATTTTTCTCACTGTTTAACTCCTTTTTTTAACATTATTAAAAATTATGTTTTATAATCAAAAAATTATAAAACATAAGTCTTAATAGGTAATTTTAAAGATATTGTTTTAAAAATTTAAATTTGTTTTTTACTTATATTTTATTTAAACATTTAATATTTTAATCTGTGTAGTTTAATAATTTTTTGAGTTGTTCATTAGTTGCAGTTGAAAGTGAAAGTATTGAAATAAAATATAAATATTTGTTTTCTATTAAATCTTTTCTAACTTTATCAATTTGTTTTCAAAAATCTTCGATTTCTTTTTTGCTTAAATTTTCATCATTAATGATGAAATTACCATTAGTGTCTATTTTTGTTAGTGATCTACTAGCAATTAAGATTGGTCTGATTTTTAAATTCATAATTTTTAAAATTACATCTGTTACTAAGTTATTGTTATCGGAAGTTAATAATATTTGTTTACTTTCATCAAAAGTATTTTTAATACTTTTAATTGCTTCAGAAACTCTTCCTTCGGATTTATTTACTAATATTGAACTTGTCAAAATTATAAAAAAATTTCAGGCAATTTTTGTTGGTTTTTTATTAACTCCACTTTCTGATTTTAGAAATTTTTTAAATAAATTTATATCAACATCTCTAATAAATATTTCTTTAAAATATTTTCTTAGTTTTATTTTTAATTCTTTTTTCGTTCCTATCATTTGACTAAAATCATTTGAAGAAAGTATTCTTTTAACTTTGTTTTTTTGTTTATAATTTAATAAAAATTTTATTAATAAAAACATTAAAAGTAATATAAAAGAAATAAGTAAGCTAGAACCAGAAATAACACCTATTCAACTAAATATTTCATTTTGACTCAATTTAATTTTCCTTTCAAATAACATGAAATATGATATTGATATTGAAATATGATATTGATATTTAATCTTAATTATACATAGAAATAATAAAAAATAAATATTTATTAAGTGTATTTTACAAATTTTTGAATATGTGAAAGGGTCACCCCTAAGTTGCAAAAAAATAATGTTTTAAGTTAGTAAGGAGACTTTTTTATGGCAAGATATAGTAAGGAACTAAAATTAAAACTTAGATAAAAAAATATTTTTTGTTAAAATATAATTGATTTAGTTAAGTATCATTTTTCGGACGTATGAGATTAACCCTTAGAATTATGAGTAACATTAACAATATAACTGCAAATTCTATGATTTGTTAATTAAATTATATCATAAATTTTAAAAATATTAAAAAATATAATTACAAAATTACATTTAAACAACACAAAAATCCTAATCTTAAAATTAGGTTTTAAAAATATGAAATTGCAAATTTTTAACCACTATTAAGATAATTTCTAGAATTTAAATAATTTGCTTTTGCTATTAACAGATTATTTAATGTTTGATAATTATATATTTTTGCTCCATTAGTTAAAGATTTTAAAAAATGATAAACATCACTTTCTGCAGAACATCCAATATTTCATGAAGCATTTTGATTGACAATACCATGAGCATTATTTTTAAAATAATTATATACTTTTTCATTAACATTAGGTTTTAAAAAAGAAAGTAATTGATTACAATCTCCACTTGCAAAAGTAGTTGTTCCATCAATATATTTAGTTCAATCATGAGATTCTTTTTTCTTACCTTTAACTCCAACAAAAGATTTTCATAAATAACTATAAGCATGATATTTATCTAAAATATAATAACATCCCAATCAAGTAGCCATTGCTTTAATTCATAATGCACCATCACCAGCAACTACTAAATTATAATTATGATACTCTCATTGAACTCCTAATATATTTAATTTAATATCATAATGATTAAGAATAGTTTGTGTTGTAAAATTATATAATTGTTCTTGATTTAAACCATTACCAGATTTAAATAATAAAAATGCAGTTATTTTCTTATCTAATTTATTTCTATATGAATAAATTTCTTTTTTTCCTAAATTAAAAGTTAAAATTCTACAACAATATTGCTGTTTTAAACCATTTTCATCTCAACAAGTAATAAAAGCATCATCTGCACATATATTTAATTTTTGATTATCTAATACTTTAAATTTTTCTTCTGGTATTCATTTTGCATTTTTTGCATTTTTAAAAATTCTTGAAAGCTACTTGCTACTTGCTACTTAGCCCTTTTTACTAGACCATTAATTTAAAAAAAAACTTGAATGTATTCGAAAAACAATTGTGTTATACAATTAACACTAATTTTGACATGAAAGGATTTTTAATAATGGATAAAATTAAACAAATAGCATTAGTAATTAACAAGTTAAATATCAA
>NZ_CADDIL010000009.1 GCF_902809815.1 Spiroplasma endosymbiont of Danaus chrysippus
GTTATTAAGATTATCTTTTTTAGCCATCTGTAACTCACTCTTTCTAGATATATAAATTATATTTACTAGAATTAATTAAACATAGTTATTTTTGTAAGTCACACAGATTACTAAACATTCCCTTATAATAAATTTTATATTTAGTATTTGATTTAAAAGTATATTTAATATGATTTATATTAACTTTTGTTCCTACTTCTTTTCAATTACCATTATTTATCATTTTCTTTTCATCATCAATTAATTCTTTTTGTATTTTTACAAAATCACCTTCAAGTTTTCAAACACGTTTATGTAATTCATTAATAGAATCAATTACAGCTTTACTTGTAGTTTCTAATTCTTTAATATAAGCACTTCTTAAAATATTTAAAACAAAATCAACTTTTACAACAAATTTATTTTCTTGTATAGTAAAAACATTACTATCAAATAATGGTTCTAATTTATCAATAGTTAAATTAAAATCTTTATCTTTAAGTTCATTAATAGCACCAACAATAGTTTTATTAGTAGTTTCTAAATTATGAATTTCTTGACCAATAGCATTTAATTGAAATGCTATTGGAAACATTGCTTTTGTATCTTCTAATTTTTTATCTACTTCTGGTTTTGTATAATAATTATTTGGGTCAACTCCACCATCAGTAGCACTAATTTTATTATTTTCATCAATAGTTATATTAGTACCCGCAATTAATTTATCTTGTTTTTTATCTAATAAATTATTAGTTTCTAGTTTTGTGTAATAATCACGTTCAGTACCTTCTTCTGCTATAAATTCAGTTGGTGTATCTATTCCTTGATATTGATATATTTCTTCTATATCACCAATTAAATTAATTTTTCCACGTTCAGGATAAGAATTACCGCCACCACTAAATTTTTTATTTTTATTGTTATAGTAAATCGTTCCGGTATTTAAAATTCTTTTATTTTGGATTTGTTCATTATACGTCATGGAATCAACATTTAACAATTCAAATTCATTAAAAATATTATTTAAATAAATTTTAATTACTTTATAAAATTTCATAAAGTTATTTTCTGTTGAATATTGATAACTGATTTTAATAAAATATCATTTAAATATTTCTATATTATTATTTTCAACTTTCTTTCATAAAGGACTAGTTTCAATATTAAATCAATTATTTTTAACATCATTAATATTTTCATTTGCTTTAATTAATTCAGTATTTAGTTTGGTAATTTCATTTTCATTTGTAGTAATTCGTTTTTGTTGTTTAGCAGAAAAATCACAAGTTGGTGCATGTGTATAATCACCAATTTGTGGATTATTTTGTAATGCTTCGGGTGGTAATGTACCAATTTCATCAGGTCAATCTAAAATCATTGTTTCAGTTTTTGGGTCATAATCTGTTGCAACATAACCTTTATTAATAAATTTACTAACAGGACCTCTATATATTTCATTTTCATTATCATCAAATAAATCATCATATAATTTAATTTGTTTTAATAATGTAAATTCTTTTTGTTGTTCAATTAACTCATCAACTTGATTTCTAGTATAAAATGCTTTTAAGTCAATTTTTTCAACATCTATTTCATCGTCATTATAACTTGAAAATACTTGCTTTAATTCTGTTAATCTTGCTCATATTTTCATTCTACTAGGTGCTAAATCTCAAACATTAATTGTAGGAGTACTATTTGCACTAAATTTATTACCATTATTAAATTGAATAGTTGCATCAACATTAAATTCAATTGGTGTACGATTAAATACTCAATGTTCAACCATTACATAAACCATATCTCTTAATGTTTCTTTAATTAATTCATCTTTAAAACTATCAAAAGCAAATTTAGATAAAATAAAATCAAGATAAGCATTAATATCATTTTGCGCGCGAATAGCAAAAGTTTTAAATCAATCATTAACATTAGGTCATGTTTTTATATATTGCTGTGGTGTTTCTGTAATTTTTCCAGTTAATGGATATCAGTTATTATAATTTTCAAGACTAACATCAGTTCAAAGTTTATTAATCATAATTTATCATTCCTTAAAAAATGCTTGTTTATAATGATGAGTATGTTTTTTTGTTTTTTTATGTGTTATATGCTCAATTTCTTTTTGTATTTTATTTTTACCTTTTTTTAATTTTTTCTTACTTTTTGTTACAACTTGACTATATGCAAACTTTTCTAAATGATGTAATAATCCTGTACCAAATAAAGTGTTTACTGAAAATTTTAAACCAACATTTTTAAATGATTTGTTAATATTTTCAATAGGATTATTAATAACATTTACTACTTTATGATAAGTTCTAATAGTTCTAAATATTTCTCTATATACTTTAAAACTATCTCTAATTACTTGTTGCACCACTGGTGGAGCAAATGCTATTGCTTTTAATCATTTATTACGATTAATACCATAACCAATGTATCAACCACTATATCAACGATATCAATGAAATGGATGTATTTGAGTAACAAAAGTTTTTGCTTTAAGAATACTATCAACAACTGTAATTGGTTTATATTTAGGATTGCGATGATAAATAGTAATTGCACATTTATCTAATGACAAAGGTTGAATTTTACAACCCATAAATACTGGTGAATTTAATGGAATTAATTGTGCATGTTTAATGCTACTTGCTACTTAGCCCTTTTTACTAGACCATTAATTTAAAAAAAACTTGAATGTATTCGAAAAACAATTGTGTTATACAATTAACACTAATTTTGACATGAAAGGATTTTTAATAATGGATAAAATTAAACAAATAGCATTAGTAATTAACAAGTTAAATATCAAACAAAAAATTCAAATTATTGATGATAGCAAAAACCAATATTCAATTAGATATCTTTGCCAACATCTTCAACTAAACCGATCAACATATTATTTTGTAAAAAACAAACAAAACCCTATTAAAAAAGAAAAAAATCAAATTAGTAATTGTACACATAAATATCAAGAATTATGCCAACTTTTACTTGAATTTCATTTTACAAGAAAAGGACAAATTTATGGCTATTTACGAATTTTTTCAGCATTTAAAGAATGATTAAAACAATACAAACATATTATTTTAAATCTAGAATTATCAACAAAACAAATGCGAAAAATTATGAAAGATCACAATCTTCAAGGATTAAAACAAACTAAAAATAACTATCCTAAAAACAAAAAAAATCCAAATAAGTGAATACCTACAATGGATAAAGTAAACAAAGATTATAAAAGTACAACCTCTTCAAATCAAATTTGATCAATGGACACTAAACAAATAAATACTAAAGAAGGTTGATTATATCTTTTTGTAATTATTGATTTTTATTCAAATAATATTGTAAGCTATAATACATGTTCAAACAAATCCTATCAAGATTTAATCCTTCCTGCACTTGAAAAAATAAATCAACAATTCTCTTGAAACCAAGTAAAAAACGTTATTTTACACTCAGATAACGCCAACGAATTTTATTGTCAAGACATCACAAATTGAGCTGCTGATAAGCAAATAATTTTAAGCAAAAAACAACCTTATGATATTGGTGGCAATCTAATATCTGAAAACTGATTTTCTCATTTATCTCAAGAATGACTACCTAAAGGTTCAAATCAATATTTTTCTCTCAATGAAGCTATAAATGATGTAAACCAATATATTATGTTTTATAATTACGAAAGAATACATTCTAAATTTCTAAAACCACCAATTTCACAAATAAAAATTTAAAACTGTCTATCCAAAAGTGGTCCAGTATTTAGGGCTAACCACCTTTTGGTATTCTTTTTTTAAGAAAACTAAAAAATATTTTTATAATATAGTTTATTAAAATACAATTCTATTTTTATGTTTAAAAATAATTTGTTTAAAATATAAAAAATATGCTACAATATACAGGCTTAATTTAATGAAAATAAGCAACACATTTGTGAATTCATTGCCTAGTGCTTTTTAATTAAAAAGTGGCCAATGTTAGAAATAAATGGAAGAAAAACAAATTAGAAGGAGACAATATGTCAGTTGTAACACGTGAACAACTCCTTGAAGCAGGAGTTCAGTTTGGTCACCAAACTAAAAGATGAGATCCAAAGATGCGTAAATATATTTTTGGTCAAAGAAATGGTATTCATATTATTGATTTACAAAAATCAATGTGTAAATTAGATGAAGCTTGTCACTTTGTTAAAGAAACTAGTGAAAATGGTGGTAAGGTTTTATTTGTAGGTACAAAAAAACAAGCCAAAGAAGCTGTGCAAGAACTTGCAATTAGTTGTAATTCACCTTATGTAACAGAACGTTGATTAGGTGGTAATTTAACTAATTTTAAAACTATTAAATCAAGTATTAAAAAGTTAATTGATATTGAAAATAAAGAAAAAAGTGGAGAAATTAAACTTTTAACAAAAAAAGAGCAAATGTTAGTAATTAAAGAAAAAGCACGTTTAGAACGTAACCTTGGTGGTATTAGAAATATGTATAAATTACCAGAAGCTATTTTTGTTACTGATACTATTACTAATAAAATTGCTGTCGAAGAAGCAGTTAAACTTGGTATCAAAATTATTGCGATTTGTGATAGTAATTCAAATCCAGATAATATTGATTATATTATTCCTGGTAATGATGATGCTACAAAATCAATTACTTTAATTACAAAGAAAATTGCTGAAGCTATTAATGAAGGACAAAGTGTAAAAGCAGTTATTGATAAAAAAGAAATAGTAGTAGAAGAAACTATTAGTCTTGATGAAAATAAAACTGAAAATGTAATTGAAAAAAATAAAGAATAAAGGAGAATAGTTTATATGTCAGAAGTTAAAGTAGATGTTAAATTATTGAAAAAATTAAGAGATACAACCGATTTACCAATTACTGATTGTAAAGAAGCTTTGATGGAAAAAAATAATATTTTTGAAGCAGCACTTTCCCTATTAAAAATTAAAGGTTTAGCAAAAGCAGAGAAAAAAAGTATTAATAAAGCTACTGAAGGGATTACTAAAGTTGTTATTAGTGGTAATAATGCAATTATTGGTGAATTAAATTGTCAAACTGAACAAGTTGCTGATTTAGAAGATTTTAATGATTTATTTACTAAGATTTTAGAAACAATTTTAAAACATCAACCTAAAACTATTGAAGAAGCTTTAATGTTAAAAACTGATGGAAGTAGTGAAAGTTTAAATGATGAGATAAGATTTGCTATCGCTAAATTAGGTGAAAATATTGTTTTAAATCGTTTTCAATATTTAAGTAAAAATAGTGATGAAGTTTTTGGTTCATATGTCCATGGTGGTGGTAAATATAGTGGTTTAGTTATTATCAAAGGTGTTGATAAGGAAAGTGATATTCCAAATAATGTTGCTATGCAATTAGTATCAGCAGATGCCAAATACATTGATATTAATCACATACCTGCAACAGTTCGTGATAAAGAATTATCAATTATTAGTGAAAAAACAAAAGAAGAAGAAAAATTGAAAGCAAAAAAACGTCCTGATAATATTCTTGAAAATATTATAAGAGGTCGTTTTGAAAAAGTATTATCTGAATTAACTATTGTTGATCAACTTTATATTAAAGATAATACAATTAAGGTTAAAGAGTATTTAACTAAAAATCATGCTACAATTATAGCTATGATACGTTATCAATTAGGTGAAAAAATTGATAGTTTTGCCAAATAAACATTTAGGAGGTAAATAAAGTGAATTTTCAAATTATATATTATATTGCATTAGTAATGTTTATATTATTATTAGTTATTCTTGGTTGAGGATGATATAGTTTTAATAAACCAAAAACAACTATTAAATTTTTGAATTTAAAATTATTAGTAGCAACATTAATAGTTGGTGTAATTGGTTTAGTTATCTCGATTGTTGCAATTGCAATGCAAGTTTGAACATTTGAACCAGAATATATTAAATCTGATCCTGCTTTTTTAACTTTATTAATAGTAGAATATATATTTTTAGTTATCATGTTAGGATTAGCATATATTTTTAGTTTTGATTTTGGTATCGCAGTTGATGAATATAATATTTATTTCTTTGGACAAAGCGTTAATACTAGTAAAATTGTTGCATTGGAACAAAAGAAAAATGTTTTAAAAATTGTTTATGAACAGGGTATTAAAAAAATTAAAAAACGTTTAACAATTATTACTCCACAAGCACAACTTTTTGTTAAAGATCATTTAGCACAAAAAGTTATTGCTAACGTTGAATTAGAAACTGTCGCTGAAAGCGCAAATAATGATTCATTATCTAGTGATAACAGTAAATAAATAAGAAGCCACAAAGCAATCTGTGGCTTTTTATAATATTAAATTTAAGGAGGATGATCAAAAATGGAACAATTTAAATATAAACGAATATTATTAAAAATTAGTGGTGAAGCTTTAGGTGATGGTAGTAATGAATTATATAATAATGAAAGTATTGATAATGTTTGTCAACAAATTCAAACCCTAGTTAAGGCAAAAGTAGAAGTTGGTTTAGTAATTGGCGGTGGTAATATTTGACGTGGTGCTAAACAAGGAGAAAAGATTGGTTTAAAAAGAATTAATGCTGATTATATGGGAATGTTAGCGACTATTATGAATGCTTTGGTAATTGAATCAAAGTTAAAAGCGCTTAACGTAAAAGTTATTGTGCAAACATCATTAGAAATTAATCAAGTTGCTGAACCTTTTTATTACAAAAAAGCTATTAGTAGTTTTGAAAAAGGCTATGTTTGTATTTTTGCTGGTGGTACTGGTTCACCATACTTTACAACGGATACTGCAGCAGCACTTCGTGCTACTGAAATTAATGCGGATATATTATTAATGGCAAAAAATGGCGTTGATGGTGTTTATGATAAAGATCCAAACATTAACAAAAATGCTATTCGTTATTCACATTTATCATATCAAGATATTACTAATAA
Organism: Spiroplasma endosymbiont of Danaus chrysippus; assembly: GCF_902809815.1. GTDB lineage: Bacteria > Bacillota_I > Bacilli_A > Mycoplasmatales > VBWQ01 > Spiroplasma_E. Next base: position 6,927 of record NZ_CADDIL010000009.1, read on the forward strand.
ACAATTAAAAGTAATGGATTTAACTGCTTCAACAATGTGCATGGAAGCTAACTTGAAAATTATGGTATTTGATATTAAGGTTGAAAACAATATCATTAAAGCAGTACAAAATAAAGCAATTGCAACTATTATTAGCAATCAAAATTAACAAATTAAAGGAGAGAAGATAATATGAAACTATTAGATTTTATTTTATCTATTTTACAAAAAAGCAAAACACCAATCAGAATTTTATTTCCAGAAGGGGATAATGAAAAAGTACAGGCAGTAGCTTTAAAAATTATTAATGATAATTCACCTGTTAAAAATTTTATTACACCGGTTTTATTATTTAATAATGATAAAGAAATTCCTAGTAATATTAAAAATTCTAATATTAAAACATTATCTATTGAAGAAAATCAAGTAAAAAATTTTACTAATCAATTATATGAATTAAGAAAAGCAAAAGGTTTAACTTTAGAAGCGGCTAATAAATTGGTATTAAGTCGTAATTACTATGGAATGATGTTATTAAGTAATAAAGAGGTTAATGGTTTTGTTGGTGGTATTACTTTTACTACTGCTGATATTTTACGTCCAGCTTTACAAATTATTGGACCAAAAGCAGGTACTAAAACTGTTTCAAGTACATTTATTATGAATAAAAATGAAGAAATATTTTTATTTAGTGATGGTTCAATTAATTTAGATCCAACAGCTGAACAATTAGCAGATATTGCAAAATCTACAATTCACTTTGGTGAACTTTTAGAATTTAATCCAATTAAATTAGCAATGTTATCTTATTCTACTAATACTAGTGGTAGTGGTGAAAGTGTTGATAAAGTACGTAATGCTACTAACTTTGTTCAACAATTAAAATTAAAAAACGTGCAAGTAGCAGGACCAATTCAATTTGATGCTGCTTGAGATCAAGAAGTGCGAAATAAAAAATTCCCAGAATTAACAATTAAAAATCATTGTAATGCATTTATTTTTCCAACTTTAGATGCTGCTAATATTGGTTATAAAATTGCCCAAAGATTAGGTGATTATAAAGCTATTGGTCCTATTGTTTTGGGTTTAAATCAGCCAGTTAATGATCTTTCTCGTGGTGCTACTATTGATGACATTTATTACACAGCATTGATCACTGCTATTCAAACATTAATTAAGAATTAATAAGGAGATAAAACAAATATGTCAGAACAAAATAAAATTTTAGTTATTAATGCCGGAAGTAGTTCTATTAAATTTCAACTTTTTAATGCTATTAATAATGATAAAAAACCTCATTTTACTATTCTTTGTAAAGGTTTAGTTGAAAGGATAGCTATTAAAAATAGTAATTTTATTATTGAAATTGCTAATGGTGATAACTTTATTAAACATGAAGTAACAAAAGATATTGCTGATCATGTTATAGGAGCGCAAACAGTAATTGATGCATTAATTGAGTATAAGGTTATTAATAAATTTGATGATATTAAACGAATTGGTCATCGTATGGTTCACGGTGGTCAAAAATTTAATAACTCAATTGTTATTGATGAGAAAGTCATTGCTGGTATCAAAGCATGTATTCCTTTAGCACCATTACATAATCCACCAGCTTTAAAAGGATTATCATCTTTTCAAAAATTAGTTCCACATGCTAAACATGTGGCAGTATTTGATACTTCATTTCATAGTACTATTCCTGAAGAAAAATATCTTTACTCAGTTCCATATGATTGATATAAAACATATGAGGTAAGAAGATATGGATTTCATGGTACTAGTTATCGTTATATTTTAGATAGATTAACTAATATTTTAAATAAACCAAAAGATAAGATTAATGCTATTATTTGTCATTTAGGTAATGGTGCTAGTATTTGTGCTATTAAAAATGGTAAAAGTTTTAATACTAGCATGGGATTAACACCGTTAGATGGTTTAATTATGGGTTCTAGAAGTGGTATCATTGACCCTTCTATTCATGGTTATATGTGTAATGTTAAAGCAGAAGCAACTATTGAAACTGTTACTAATGATTTAAATAAAAGTTCGGGTTTATTAGGAATTAGTGGACATTCTTCTGATTTACGTGATGTTCTTGCAAGTAGTAATGATAAAAACCATAAGTATCATTTACAATCACAATTAGCAATAAAAATGTTTGTTCAAAGAATTGCTAATTATATTGTTCAATATGGTAATGATTTAGATAGTAATATTGATGCATTAGTATTTACTGCAGGTATTGGTGAAAATTCTGCAATTATTCGTCAATTAGTTATTGAGGAAATTAAAGTGTTTACTTTAAAATTAGTAACTAATAAAAATAATGATAAGTATAATGATTACTTAGAAATTAGTGATAAACAATCAGAAGTTCCTATTTTTAAAATTAGAACAAATGAAGAATTAATGATTTGTCAAGATACATATAATTTATTAAAAAATATTTAAAAAATAAAAAAATATATTAAGGTTTTTTGTTTTGATATATAATGTTTAAATTAAGTAAAAATACTTAATAATTATCAAATTTTAATTAAAAATAAATACTTTAAAGATTCAAGGAGAAAAAAGTATGGAATTTAAATACATTAAAGAAAAAAATAATCATAAAATTAGTGAGGAAAATCAATATAAAAATTTTGATAAAAATATGATAAATGAAATTAATAAATTAACTAAGAAGTCATCATCAAGTCGTAGTAGGGTTACTTGTCGTGATTGAAAAGAAGAAAGTAATAAAGATAATTATCATGATGGAAATTGACCAATTGCAATTTTAGGTTTTTAAAATGAATGGTATATTGTCTATCGAAAGAAAGAGTTGTAACTATTAAATAAAAAGTGATAAAATAATATATATTTGTATTTGTGATTACACAATAAAAGAAATTGAAAAAAAGTAATAAGTAAGAGAGGATTTTAGCATGGAAAGAAAACAAAAGATAGTTGTTATAGGTGTTAATCATGCCGGAACAACAGCACTAAAGGCAATTATGAGGTCTAATCCAAATAGTGAAGTAGTAGCATATGATCGTAATGATAATATTTCATTTTTAGGATGTGGAATTGCGCTTTGAGTTGGTAAAGAATTTACTGATCCAAAAGGATTATTTTATGCCACAATTGAAAAGTTAAGAGCATTAGGTGTTAAAATTAAAGAAAAACATGAAATGATTAAATATGATAGTAAAGCTAAAATTGTTACTATTAAAAATTTAGATACTAATGAAGTATTTACTGAAAGTTATGATAAGTTAGTATTGGGGATTGGTTCATGACCAATCTTAAATCCAGGTGGTAAAGAAATTCCTGGTTTAATTGCTCATAAAGATGGCGTAGTTGTTAAAGATACTTTAAATGGTGTTAAATTAACAAATGGCATTCATTTATCAAAACTATACCAACATGCTCAAGAAATTATTTCTGATTTGAGTAAACCAGAAGTAAAAAAAGTGGTAGTAATTGGTGCGGGTTATATTGGCATTGAATTAGTAGAAGCTTTTTATAAAGATAAAAAAGAAGTTACTTTAATTGATTTTGAAAATCGTATTATGCCTCGTTATTATGATGAAGAATTTACAAATGATGTTGAAACAGATATGAAAAAAGTAAGAGTAAAATTACAATTAGGAGAAACTTTACAAGAATTTATTATTAAAGATGATAAAGTGAGTGAAGTAAAAACTAATAAAGGAACATATAAAGCTGATTTAGTAATTATGGCTGTTGGTTTCTTACCAAATACTGCTATCTTGAAAGATGAGAATGGTAAAGTTCAACTTAACTTAGATCCCCGTGGTGCAATTGAAGTTAATGAATATTTTCAAACTTCAGATCCTAATGTTTATGCAATTGGTGATTGTATTAATATTCGTTCAAATGCTTGAAATAAAAATGTTAATATTGCCTTAGCAACTAATGCTGTACGTAGTGGTTTAATTGCTGGATTAAATGTTGCAAAAACAGATCCTAAAACAAGAATCGCCTTTCCTGGTGTTCAAGGAACAAATGCAATTGCTGTTTTTGGTTGAAAACTATGTGCTACTGGTTTATCAGAAGTTTCTGCAAAAGCAATTTTAGGATCTAATAATGTAGAAGCATATTTTTATCAAGATACGGTGTTTCCACCTTTTATGAGTGAAAATCATGAAGTAAAAATTAAAATTATATGAGAAAAGAGTTCTCGTCGTATTGTTGGAGCTGAAATTGGTTCAACTCATGATCATACAGAAACAATTGCAATGTTTTCATTAGCAATATTGAAAAAGGTTACTATTGATGAAATTCCATTAATTGATATGTATTTCTTACCACACTTTAATAAGCCTTATAACTTTGTTACTGCGGCAGCACTTTTAGCAACAGGAATTTTAACAAAAGAAGATGTTACATATCCAGATCCATATTTTAAAGGTAAGAAAAAATAGATTGCCTTATCAAATTAATTTTGAGAGGAATAAAATATAATGGTTAGTAATGAAAAATATTTAAAACTTAGAGCAAGAATGACTTTACCAGTTAAAGAAAGTAAATATAAAATTGCTTGATGATTAAAAATTATTTTGATATTTACTTTTTCATTATGGATTATTCCTTTTTTAATTACTAATTTTTTTATTGGTTTGATGATGCGAAATGTTATGGAAAATTTTCAAAGAATTGGACGAAGTACTAATCCAAATTTTGCTAAAATTGATCTCAATACTTTGAGTTTTTATAATCGAGATATGGAATTACAAAATTCTCTACAACTAATGATTGATGATAGTAATTGGGATATGATGGAAGCACAAGATATGACGATAACTACTTATGATAATCGCTTGTTATCAGCTTTTTTCATTAATAATCATCAATCTAATAAAAATCATAAATGAATAATTGCAACTCATGGTTGACAACAAAATCGCTATAGCATTTTATATTTAGTTAAACATTTTTATGAACAGGGATATAGTATTGTTACTTATGATACAAGAGGTCATGGTAGTAATAATATCCATGATGCAATTACTTTTGGTAATAAAGAAGCAGATGATTTATATGCTGTTATTTTAAGTCTTAATAATTATTTAGCAGAAGCAGATTTTAAACAACCTCCTAATATTACTTTAATTGGTAATAGTATGGGTGCCAGTACTGTTTTGGAAACAATATCTCGATTTGATACTGGTAAATTTGGTGTTAAATGTGCAATTTCTGATTGTGGATTTGATAGTTTTAGTCATATTATTAAAATTATGGGTAAACAATACTTTAACCTTCATTGATTTTGATTTTATTATGGTGTTAAATTTTTCTTTAGGTTAAAAGATAAATTTAATATTAATAGTATTGATCCTATTAATAAATTAAAATATTGTTCTTCAATTCCTGTATTATTTATTCATGGTAATGATGATGAAACTGTACCAGCAACAATGGCACAAAAAATGTATGAAGAGAAAATAAATTATGAAGAAGAAACAATAAGTGAATTATTAATTATGCCATCTGCTAAACATATAAGAGCCGTCACTACCGATTATGATACATATTGCAAAACTACTTTAAAATTTGTTAATAAATGAACAAATTTTAAAACCAAAGATAAAGGAGATTAAGTTAATAATGATTTATTATACTAATAATAGCAAAGACCCATATTTTAATTTAGCAGCCGAAGAATATTTGATTACTAATCCTTATATAACTGATGAAATCTTATTATTATGACAAAATAATAATACTATTGTTATTGGTAGAAACCAAAATACAATTGAAGAAATTAATAATGAATATGTGAGAACAAAAAAAGTTAATGTTGTACGAAGATTATCAGGTGGTGGAGCTGTTTATCAAGATTTAGGAAATTTAAATTTTACTTTTATTCTTGATAAAAATAAAGATAATGCTCGTAATTATGCTCTTTTTACAAAACCAATAGTTAATGTTTTACAAAATCTAGGGTTAAATGCTCAATTTAGTGGTAAAAATGATATTTTAGTTGATGATAAAAAAATATCGGGTAATGCCCAATATACATATAAAAATCGAATTTTACATCATGGTACTATTCTTTTTAATGTTGATATGCAAATGTTACCAAAAGTATTAAAACCTGATTTGGATAAATTAAAATCAAAAGGTATTAAATCAGTACAAGCACGAGTAACAAATATTTTACCATTATTAAATCCACCAATAACAATTGAAGAATTTCAAAATTTAATTATTGAACAATTAAAAAGTACAAAAAATACAAAGATTATGGAATTTTCTGAAAAAATGATTGCTGATATTGAATCATTAGCAAATACTAAATATCGAACTTGAGATTGAGTTTATGGTAAATCTCCAGATTTTGATTTAAAACATAAAACACTTTTTCCTAGTAAAGGAACTATTCACGTTTGAATGAATGTTAAGGCAGGAATTATTGAAAATATTAAAATATATGGTGATTTCCTAGGGTCAGCAGGTACTACTAGTTTAGAAAAAAAACTAGAAAAACAAAAATATAATGTAGCAACTATTACTAATATCATTGAAAATGCTAATATTAACGAAATTTTTGGTGAAAATTTTCTTGCTGAAGAAATCATAAAAAGTATCATAAAATAATTAATAAAATTCTTATTTATGATATCCTTACTTTTATAACTAATATTAAAGAGGAAATATGAAGAAATATTTATGGATTTTATTTATAATGTTTATTTTTATAAAACCAATTAGCAATGTTATTACATTTTTAGTAAATAATAGTTTTGATTAAACAAATAGTATAAATGATATTCTTTATCCAACACGTGGTTGACCAAAAAAAGATAGAAATCAATTAAATGTTTGACAATTTTTATATCAAGATGCTATTGATAAAGTAAGTAAAACTAACGATAATATTGTTAATGGTTTTAATAATTTTTATCTTGCTGAATTTAATAAATACCCTGATTCAGCAAGTAAAAATGCTGGTAAACCTGGCTAGCTACTTGCTACTTGCTACTTAGCCCTTTTTACTAGACCATTAATTTAAAAAAAACTTGAATGTATTCGAAAAACAATTGTGTTATACAATTAACACTAATTTTGACATGAAAGGATTTTTAATAATGGATAAAATTAAACAAATAGCATTAGTAATTAACAAGTTAAATATCAAACAAAAAATTCAAATTATTGATGATAGCAAAAACCAATATTCAATTAGATATCTTTGCCAACATCTTCAACTAAACCGATCAACATATTATTTTGTAAAAAACAAACAAAACCCTATTAAAAAAGAAAAAAATCAAATTAGTAATTGTACACATAAATATCAAGAATTATGCCAACTTTTACTTGAATTTCATTTTACAAGAAAAGGACAAATTTATGGCTATTTACGAATTTTTTCAGCATTTAAAGAATGATTAAAACAATACAAACATATTATTTTAAATCTAGAATTATCAACAAAACAAATGCGAAAAATTATGAAAGATCACAATCTTCAAGGATTAAAACAAACTAAAAATAACTATCCTAAAAACAAAAAAAATCCAAATAAGTGAATACCTACAATGGATAAAGTAAACAAAGATTATAAAAGTACAACCTCTTCAAATCAAATTTGATCAATGGACACTAAACAAATAAATACTAAAGAAGGTTGATTATATCTTTTTGTAATTATTGATTTTTATTCAAATAATATTGTAAGCTATAATACATGTTCAAACAAATCCTATCAAGATTTAATCCTTCCTGCACTTGAAAAAATAAATCAACAATTCTCTTGAAACCAAGTAAAAAACGTTATTTTACACTCAGATAACGCCAACGAATTTTATTGTCAAGACATCACAAATTGAGCTGCTGATAAGCAAATAATTTTAAGCAAAAAACAACCTTATGATATTGGTGGCAATGTAATATCTGAAAACTGATTTTCTCATTTATCTCAAGAATGACTACCTAAAGGTTCAAATCAATATTTTTCTCTCAATGAAGCTATAAATGATGTAAACCAATATATTATGTTTTATAATTACGAAAGAATACATTCTAAATTTCTAAAACCACCAATTTCACAAATAAAAATTTAAAACTGTCTATCCAAAAGTGGTCCAGTATTTAGGGCTAACCACCGTTGATTTAGAAGGTAAAAAAGATGTTTTAGGTTTATGAATTAGTGAAAATGAAGGTGCTAAATTCTGATTAAATAATTTTACAGAAATGAAAAATCGAGGCTTAAATGATATTCTTATTGCTTGTAGTGATAATTTAACAGGCATGTCAGAGGCAATACAATCAGTTTATCCTAAAACTGAACATCAATTATGCATAGTTCATCAAATTAGAAATAGCTTAAAATATGTTTCATACAAACATCGAAAGTCTCTAGTTATCGATTTAAAGCCAATTTATACAGCATGTAGTGAAGAACAAGCAATGCAAGCTTTAGAATCATTTGAAAGTAAATGAAATAAACAATATCCACAAATTGCTAAATCTTGATATAAAAATTGAGAAAATTTAATGGTTTTTATTAGTTATCCAGCAGAAATTAAAAGGGTAATTTATACTACAAATGCTATTGAATCTGTTAATAGCCAATTACGAAAAGTTATTAGAAATAAAAAAGTTTTTCCTAATGATATGGCAGTTTTTAAAATTTTTTACTTAGCAATTGAAAATATCACAAAAAAATGAACATTGCCTATTCAAAATTGAAATACAGCAATTGCTCATTTTATGATAAAATTTGAAGACAGAATTAATCTGAACTAGTACTTTGTAAAACAAAGAAACACAGATTACTAAAAAGCCTCCAATTTTTTCAAACGTTAAATCTATTTGTTTTGAAGTATTACCTTGCATATTTTTATATGCTTTTTCTCAACTTTCAGATAATCCTTCTTCAGTTTTGTTTACATCATAAAATTTTCTTTCTAAATTTGGAAACTCATTTTCTAATTTTGCTAATTCTTGATTAATTTCTGTTATTTTTTTATTTCTTTTTTCTTTAGTATTATATGTAGGTATTTTTTCTAATTTCTTTTCATACATTTTTATAGTATTTAAATTTTCTTTTAATTGCTTTTCTAATTCTTTTATTTTATATATTTTATTTATATATGGAGGAGTGTCAGTAATATCATAACCTAATTTTATTGCTTCTTCACGTTGTATTTCTTCAATTATAATTATATAAGGTTTAGTATTTTGTGCTATTTTAATTAATTTTTCTAAATTTTCTTTTTTTAAAACAGAAATATTTAATTTTAAATTTTGTTTATCCATTTTTTATCTTCCTTTTCTAAATTTTAAATAAAAATCCCAATTACTTAAAATAAAGTAAATAGGTAAAAACATATATTCATTTTAAGTAATATAATATCATAAAATCTATACTGAATATAAATAATTTAAAAATTAAAAAAAATAAGTATAATTGAGCAAATACTTATCTTTTATGTGAAAGAGTAGATTTTACTATTTAAATTCCTAATTTTATTAGGACTTTTTATTGTAAAGAAAAGTAAGTAGTTATTGACATTATGATTTGTTAAATTAGTTTTTCTGTTTTACTTGTTATTAGAGCATACTTTTCATTTTAGATAACACTAAAAAATAAAAAAATAAAATATTAATAAAACCAGAGATAAATTAATATTTTAGTACAAATTATCTTGAACCAACAATTATTAGTAGTATAATGAAAAGGTATGTTCATTCATTATTTTAAAAATTAGTATAATTAAAAGTGTAACTGCAATTAGCTAAAATATTTAGGAGGAAAATTTAAATGTGAGTTGAGAAATTTGATAATCCCCAAAAAGAAATTTTTCAAATATTAAATGAAAAAGGAGTAATTAATCCTAATTTTGTTGATTATTTAAAAAAATTTGATAGTAAGGTTTTATTAAAAGCATATGAAAACATGTGTTTTTCACGAATACAAGAACAAATGCAAATGGAATTAAACTATGAAAAAGATGAAAAAGGACAAGTTAAATTAGTAAATGGAATTCCAAAAGTAATCGGAAAAGTTGTTAACTTTTTATCTTCAAAAGGTCAAGAAGGTGTTGAAGTTGCTTATGCTAGTTGCTTACGACCAGGTATTGATTGATTAGTACCAGCTTATCGTAATAATGCAGCATGAATTACTGCTGGATATCCAGTTGAAAAAGTAATTCAATATTGATTAGGAAATGAAATGGGAAGTCAAATGCCGAAAGGTGTTAATATTTTACCAGTTAATATTCCAATTGCTACTCAATATTCACATGCAACAGGTATTGCTTTTGCTGAAAAATATAAAAAAGATAAAGGAATTGTTATTACTACGATTGGTGATGGTGGTACTTCTGAAGGTGAGTTTTCTGAAGCAATTAATTTTGCTGCTATCCATAAATTAGCTGTTGTTTTCTTTGTTGAAAATAATCAGTGATCATTAGATACACCAACTGCTAAAGCAACAATGAGTCCAACTTTTGCACAAAAAGGAACAGCATTTGGTGTACCTAATATTCGTGTTGATGGTAATGATTTTTTTGCTGTTTATTATGCTACACAAGAAGCAATTGAAAGAGCAAAAAAAGGTAATGGTCCTTCATTAATTGAAACTGTTACTTATCGTCAAAATGCGCATTCTGCTTTTGATATTAAAAAAGATTATTTTTCTGCTGAAGATTATAAAATTGAACAAGAATGATTAAAAAAAGATCCAATTGATCGTATTAGAGAATATTTAAAATCAATTAAACTTTGAGATGACAACAAACAAGCAGAATTAGATAAACAAATTACTAAAAAGGTTAATGATGCAATTACTTGAGCATTAAAAAATGAAAATGTTTCAATTGATGAAATATTTGATTATACATATGAAAAATTAACACCACAATTAATAGAACAAAAAGCAGAAGCAAAAGCTTTCTTCAATGAAGGAGAGAAAAAATAATTATGAAAAGAAATAATGTGCAAGCTATTACTTTAGCCTTAGAATTAGCAATGAAAAAAAATCCTAATGTTGTTGTTTATGGTGAAGATGCCGGTAATGTTGGTGGTGTTTTTCGAGCAACTAAAGGTTTACAAGCAAAATTTGGCGTTAATCGTTGTTTTGATGCACCAATTGCTGAAGCAGTTATTGCTGGTAGTGCCGTTGGAATGGCAATTAATGGTTTAAATCCAATTATTGAAATGCAATTTTCAGGATTTGCTTTCCCTGCTTTTCAACAATTGTTATGTCATGCTGCACGAATGAGAAATCGTTCTCGTGGTAGATTCACTTGTCCAATGGTAGTACGTATGCCTTCATATGATTGAAATAATGGTAATAATGGTGCTTTGGAGCATCATTCAGAAGCAATTGAAGCTTTATTTTGTCATATTCCAGGTTTAAAAGTAGTTATGACTTCAAAACCTAATGATACTAAAAAATTATTATTGGCAGCAATTGAAAGTCCAGATCCTGTTATTGTTTTAGAATGTTTAGGAACTTATTTTAATAGTTATACTAGCAATAATTATACATATGATGTTAGAGAAGAAGTTAGTGATGCTTATGAAGTGGCTGTTCTTGGTAAAGCTAAAGTTCTTAAAGAATATAAGGCTGAAGAAAAACCTGATTTAACGATTGTAACTTATGGTTCAAAAGTTTATGATTGTGAAGCTGCTGTTAAAATTTTAGAAGAAAAAGAAAATTTTAAAATTGAATTAATTGATTTACAAACATTACAACCATGAGATGAAGAAACAGTTGTTAATTCTGTTAAAAAAACAGGAAGATTATTAGTTGTTTCAGAAGCGGTTCGTTCATTTTCAGTTGCCTCAGAAATTATTACCGTTGTTAATGAAAAGTGTTTTGAGTATTTAGAATGTCCTCCAACAAGATTAACAGGTTATGATATTATTGTTCCACTGTCTAAAGGTGAAAAATGATTTATAATTAGTCCAGATAAAATTATGGAAAAAGTTAAACTAATGATGAATTATCCAGTTTAGTTAGTTGTTTAAAGAAAGGAAAGTGAAAAGATGGAATTGAAGTTTAAAGATATGGATGGAATCGATGAAGTTACTGTAACTCAAATTCATGTTAAAGTTGGAGATAATGTAAAAAAAGGTGATAATGTTGTTGATATCGAAGCAGATAAAGCTTCAGATAGTATTAAAGCCGAAGCAGATGGTAAAGTTTCTAAGATTTTTGTTAAAGAAGGAGATAGTATTAAGTCAGGTGCTGTTATTGTTGAGTTTGGTGGGACGATTAGTGATAATAAAAGTCCTTCATCAACAAATTCTTCACCAAAATCTGAATCAGTTGCTAGTACATCTACAGTATCACCAGTTGAATTACCAAAACAAAATGTGCAACCTATTCAACAAACGGGTAAAGTATTAGCAACACCATTAGCGCGTAGAATGGCTCGTGACTTAGGTGTTGATATGGGAACAATTAAAGGAACTGGTCCTCGTGATAGAATTTTAAAAGATGATTTATTAAATGCCAAGAATGGTGGTACAACAACTAGTGCTACTGCATCAACAACACCTATTAATTCAATATCTTCAGTTTCTGCTACAATTATTAGTTCACAAGGTATTAATGTTACTAAAATCGAAAGTTTTGGTAATGTTGAACATTTACCATTATCAGGAATTCGTAAGGCTGTTGCTAATCAAATGTCATTATCAGTTTATACAGCACCACATGTTAGTTTAATGATTAATGTTGATGCTGAAAACTTAGTACAATTACGTGCAACTTTAAAAGAACCAGCGGAAAAAGATCCAGATGGTAGTGCTAAATTAACATTTATGCCATTCTTTGTAAAGGCTGTTGCTAAAGCGTTAAAAGAAGAACGATTTAAATTACTTAATTCAACTTTGAACATGGCTAATAATGAAATTCTTGTTAAAAAATATTATAACATTGGTATGGCAGCTGATACTGAAAAGGGTTTAGTAGTTCCTGTTATTAAAAATGCTGATCAACTTTCATTATTTGAAATAGCAAGACAAGTTAATTCATTGGGTGATAAAGCTCGTAAGGGGCTATTAAAAGGTGATGAAATGCAAGGTGGATCATTTACTATTACTAATTTTGGTTCAGCAGGAATTGAAATGGGAACACCAGTTATTAATTATCCAGAAGTAGCAATTTTGGGTCTAGGAATGATGCAAAAAAAACTAATTATTGCTGATGGTAAAATTGTTGAACATAAGTTCTTTCCATTATCACTTTCAATTGATCATCGTGTTATTGATGGTGCACCTGCTGGTTATTTCCTTTCTCGACTTAAAGAGTTATTAGAAAATCCAACATTAATTTTAGCTTAAGGAGAAAATGTAAAAGATGTCTAACTATGATTTTGATTTAATAATTATCGGGTCAGGTCCTGGTGGTTATGTAACAGCGGCTCGAGCAGCAAAGATGGGTTTAAAAACTGCAATTGTTGAAAAAGATAACTGAGGTGGAGTCTGTTTAAATGTTGGATGTATTCCTACTAAGACGTTACTAAAGGGCGCAAAAGTTTTTCATTATATTGAAAATGCTGATAAATATGGTGTTGCTATTAAAGATAAAAAAAATATTGAAATTAATTGAAAAGTAATGCAAGATCGTAAAGCTGGTGTTGTTAAAGGTTTAACTGGTGGTGTTGGCTTTTTAATGAAATCTAATAAAGTTGAACAATTATTAGGGACTGGAAGTGCTATTGATAAAAATACGATTTTAGTGAAATCTAAAGACGGTAAAGAAAAGAAATATACTACTAAATATATGATAATTGCTACTGGTTCAAAAGTAAAAATGTTTGATAATCCTAATGGTCCACAAGGTTTAAGTGAAAAAGATTTAAAAACAAACCAAACATTATTAACTTCGACTGAAATTCTTTCTTTAAAAGAAGTTCCAAAAACACTAACTATTATTGGTGGTGGTGTTATTGGAATTGAGTTTGCTTGTTTATTTAGTACACTTGGTACTAAAGTTACTATTATTGAATATTTAGATCGTATTTTAGCATTACTAGATGAAGATATTAGTACAACTTTAACTAAAATTCTTGAAAAAAATGGTGTTAATATTATTACTGCTCATAGTGTTAATGAATTAAAGGATAAAACTTTAACTTATTATGCTGCAACCGATAAAGAACATAAAAAACCATTAACAGTAACTAGTGACTATTGTTTATTAAGTACTGGAAGAACGCCAATTACTGAAGGTTTTACTAATCTGGGAATTCAAATTAAGCCTAATCAAGCATTTGCCGTAAATAATAAATTGGAAGCTTTAGATGCTAACAATAATGTTATTGATAATATATATGTAATTGGAGATGCTAATGGTCAAAGAATGCTTGCTCACGTTGCATCAACACAAGGATTAGCAGCACTTAATAATATTTTAGTTAAAGAAGGTAGAACGGATGCTGATAATCAGCCATTGAAAGAGCAAGAAGTAGATTATAATAAAATGCCTAGTTGTATTTATTCATTCCCTGAAGTGGCAAGTGTTGGTTTAACTGAAACTGAATGTAAATCTTTAGGTAAAGAATATTTGATGAAGAAAATACCATTTACTATTAATGGTAAGGCATTGGCTGATGGTGAGACTGATGGTTTTGTTAAAATAATTATTGATAAAAAATATGGAGAAATCTTAGGTGCTCATATTTTATGTTCAACGGCTACTGATATAATTGCTGAAATTGTTAATATTATGCAAACGGAAGGTACTATTGTTGAATTAGCCTCTTCTTGTCATCCACATCCAACAATGTCAGAAGTAGTTATGGATGTTGCACAAGATTTAGAATTAGAATGATACAAAGTTAATAAAAAATAGAAAATAATAAAAATGTACCTTTAAATTTTTAGGTACATTTTTATTGTAAAATTAATATAATATTGATTAAAAAGTATTGCTTCTTCTTTTTTTGTCAAAAAAATAATTAGTGGTATTACTGTTAATTTCTTTTTGTAAATATTTATTTCATGTAGTTATTTGTTCAAATTGTATATTTTCTAAATTTTTATTACATAAATTATTATTTTCTGACGTTCTTTTTTTAAATAGTATTTGAAATGTTTTTACTTCATTTTGTTGCATTTCTGTTTTATCTTTATCTTCTAATAATTTGCATATAATAGTATTTTTTTCTGTTCGGCATTTAATAAAAATATTTTCTTTACATTTCACTGCTTGTTCTCAATTTTTATCTTTTTCAATATCAAAATCATATTTATTTGTTGACATTTTATTATTGTTCCTTTCGAGATAAAAAATGTTAATTATGTCACTTTGGATAAAAAACCAATAGTAGTGACAAGTTAATTTTATAATGATATTTAAAAATATTTATATATGATCTATAAATAAAAAAAGTGTAAAAAAATTACTTTAATTTTCTAAGTAAAAAATTAAAGTAATCATTATTTTTAAATAACACCTTATTAATTTGATTTTTTGTTTTATATTCAATAAATATTTTTTGAAAAAGAGGATCTGTTAAAACATTATTTAATACTAGTTGTTCATATGTTTCATAGTTGTGATTTCTTTGCACATAATATGTTTCATAAGCAAATAAGTGCATAATCATATTACCAATGGTAGGATTACTTTCTTTATTATTTTTTCAAAGTATTTCTTGTAGTTTAATACCGTGTTTTTTAAATAACATATTCATTGAATGTTTTATTTTATGTGGTCTAGTTAATATTAATTTTTCAATAGCACTACTAATATTAAGACCATTAGCAAATATATCATCTAAACTATGAATAAAATTTCTCAATTGAATTAATTCGAGATCTTCAAATAATTGTTCATTATCTTGCAAAATTTTTTTCATTAATAACATTTTAACATGACTATCATTTTGTTCAATATAAATAGGAATTTTAATCATATTAGTGAAACTTCTAATGATTGGAATTAATTCTTGTTTAAATTGATAGCCTAAATGGTAGTGAATTATAAAAAATAATAATAAAAGATTTTCATATATTTTATTTAAATTCAAAAAGGTAAGTGATTTTTTATGTTCATCTATTGTTTTAATAAATGACTGATGGAATTGAGTGATAATATTAATAATATCTTGTGAAGTATTTTCCAAACATACGTTTTTAAAATTGGTAAGTATACTTTTTTTATATATAAGATTTGCATTATTAAATTCTTTTAAAGCATTTTTATAATAATCTGTTGTGAATGTTTCTGAAAGTTCTTTTTGTAAACTATTAATTTTTTCTTCATCACAAAGAATAACTGCATCTTGATAGTTTAAAAATAAAACAATTCAATTTATACACATTTTTTTTTGATCAACAGTTAAATTTGTATCAACGAAACATTGGAATAAAGCACCGCCATTTTCAATTATACACTCATCAGCTGTTTTGTTAATTAACATTATTTGGCACCTAACTTTCTTTTTTGTAGTTTTAATAATTTAATTAAAAAGTCTTTTAAGGTTAACTATCTTCTTTAATATTCTATCATTATAAATGACTTTTTTAAATTTTAGTAAAAATTACCAATTTTAATAATTTTTTTAAACAAGTTAAAAAATGACTATTAACTTTAGATTTTTAAATCATTAGATAATCAGATGTATTTTTTTGTTCAATAGTTAAGTTTGCATCAATGAAACATTGAAATAAAAAACCTCTATTTTAATGATGCAATTATTAGTTGTTATATTAATTAACATTATTTGGCACCTAACTTTCTTTTATAATTTGATAACTTTTAATTAAAATATATTTTAAAAGTCAGTTATCTCTTTTAATCTCCTATCATTATAAATGACTTTTTTAAATTTTAGTAAAAATTACTAATTTTAATAATTTTTTAAACAAGTTAAAAAATATTATTAACTTTAAATTCTAAAATGTTATTTTTAAAATTATTTAATGATTTTAAAGTAGGTTACTATTATTATATTTATATAACATCAACATATCTTAAAATTGAAGTAATGCTCATATTTTATCTCAAATTCTTTATACAAGGGAATCTAATAATTTTTAAATAAGTATAATTTGTTATGCAAGTTTTTTATAAACTTTTATATTTTTTCTAATTTTTTAAATATTAATTTTATAATCAAAAACTTAGTTAAACACTTATGGGACAAGATGTGATAGTGTGAATCTTGTATTCTTATTCTAACACATAATATTTGAAACTTCTTCTTTTTGGAAATTATTATTAATTGTAATAAAAAACTTTAGTATTGGCAATAATTATTAATTAAAAGCATTTTTTACTATAAATTAATTATAAAATAGATTATTAAAATTATAGTATTTTGACTTTAATAAGAGTAAAAAAAACTAATTTTATGAAAAATAAATAAATTTTGTAAAACAAAAAATAATATTTATAATATAATTATTAAGTTTAATATAAGTTTTTAATATAAGTTTTTAATATAAGTTTTTAACCCATTGCTTTTTTTAAGTAAACGGGTTTATTAATAAAAAAAATAAGAGGTAAAGAAGAATGGTAAATGATTTAGTTAATATAAATAAGTTTATAAAAAGTTTAAATACAAATAATATTAATAGTATAGATTTGATGCAACAATATTATTATCATGAAATAAGAAAAAATATAGAAATATATAATGAATTAATTGAAAAATTAGACAATATTTTTTCATTATTTAATATAACTATAGAAGAAGAACAAAAATATAACAATTTTTTTATTTTTTTAAAAGAAGAAATAATAAAAACTAAGAAAAAATATCAGGAAAATTATAAATATGAAATAGAACAAATTGCCAAAATTTTAGATCAAAATCAACAGACTATTGATAATTATTTAGTAGTCAATAATAAATATAGTATTATTATTGCAAGTTTAAATAATAAAAAAATTACTAAATGAAAAAATAATTTTTTAAAAATTATTACTTTTGGTTTTTGAGATTGAAATAAAAAAATAACAGTTCAACAAGAAGAATTAGAAAATTATAAAATTAATAATGAAGAATTGATAAAAGGTAAAGAATTAGAAAATGAAAAACTAAAACAAGAAAAAACTACTATTTTGATTGAAAAACTAAAGAAAAATATGTTTGAAATAACTAGTGTTCTTGCAGAACTTGACATTTTAGAAGAAGAATTTAAAAAAATGCTCAGTGAAAAAACTAATAATGAACCTGAATGTGAAATTGCAGAGGAAGCAATTGAAGTACTAAGTAAAAAAAGAAGTTCATTTTGTTCACAAGATAGTGGTTTTGATTCAAATGCAAGTAGCGATAGTGAAGAATCTTCTTATCCAGAAAAATTAAATCCATTTATTAATGATGATGATGTAAGTTCTCAATCAACCAGTATTTTTAGTAAACCAATTTTGCCAAAAATGTAAATACATAAATATAGTTATTAAAATAATTGTTAATTTTAATAATTAAATATTAATAAATAAATTATTTAAATACTTACATCAGTAAGTGTTTTTAATAGAAAAACTTATTTATTTAGAAAAAATATGTAACTTAGTAAAAATAAAGAAATTATTATTTTAAAATCTTTTTATCTGTTAAGTATTTTAACTTGACATCATTATGTGAATAAGATATTATTAAAAAGGTTTATTTGCCACAAATTAATAGAAGGAGGTAATTTATGGTTAAATTACGCTTAATACCAACAGGAAAAAGTAAATCAGTGCAACCTAGTTACAGAATTGTTGCGATTGATGCAAGAACAAAACTTAATGGTAGATATATTGATAAATTAGGTACTTATAATCCAACAAGCAAAGAAAAACAAGTAACTATCGATGAAGTAAAAGCATTAAAATTTTTATCAAATGGTGCTCAACCAACAGAAACTGTTCGTAGTTTATTATCAGCAGAAGGAATTATGACTAAATTTCATAATCTAAGACAAGAGAGAAAAAGTAGCAAACCTAAAAAAATAACAAAAAAAGTTACTGTAAAAAATAAAAAAACTGCTACTACTGATTTTATTAAAAAAGAAGAAGCACCCGCTACTTAATATTAAAATATGCTACAAGTGATTAATTAATATGTATGTAACATTGTTAGAACGTTTAATTGAACCAATTTTACTTGATAAAATTTGTGAAGTTGAGATTCGCGAATTAGTAGAAAAAAATCACTATGATTTAATATTAATGGTACCAAAATCATTAATATCAGTATTGATTGGTAAAAAAGGAAATACTATTCGTGCATTATCAACAATTATTGAAAGCAAAGCATATTTAGAAAACAATACTATTAAATTAGTAATTAATGAGTTTTAAGATGAAATATTTAGAATTAGGTACTATTGTTAATACTCATGGTCTTATTGGTGAAGTTAAGGTTTTATGTAATTATTATGGTAATAAATTTTCATGAAAAGAAAAAACAACAGTTTATTTAGAAGAAACTAAACAACTAACACCTTTAATTATTTCAAGAGTAAGAAATCATAAGCATTTTTTATTATTAACATTTGAAAATTATAATACTATTGAGTTAGTAGAAGGTATGAAAAATAAAAATTTAGTTATTAATACTGAAGAAATAATTAATGACAACTTACCTTGATTTTATGAAGATATTCTAAATTATGAAGCATTTGATGCTAATAATAATGCTTTTTTAGGAAAAGTTATTGCTTTCTTAGATAATAATCATCAAGGTTTATGAGAAATAAAAATGACTAATAAAAAAACCTTTTTTATTCCTAATAATAAAGTATTTATTAATAAAATTAATAAAGAAGAACAAAAAGTTTATTTTAATATTATTGAAGGATTAATTAATAATGACTAAAAACCAATTCACAATTATAACTTTATTTCCCAATGCTTTTAATGATTTTATGCAAACATCAATCATCAAACGAGCTATTACTAAAAAACAAATTAGCATTGATATTATTGATATTAGAAGTTTTGCTAATAATAAACACCAACAAGTTGATGATGCTCCTTATGGTGGTGGCAATGGTATGGTTTTACAAGCAATGCCAGTAATTAATGCTATTAATAGCGTAAAACTTAAATATCCTGAGGCTAAAACAATTTTACTTAGTCCACAAGGTCAACAATGAAATCAACAATTAGCTTATAAATATAGTCAAAAAAATATTAATTATATTTTAGTTTGTGGTCATTACGAAGGTATTGATGAACGCATTATGTCTTATATTCATGAAGAGATTTCAATTGGTGATTATGTATTAACTGGTGGTGAATTACCAGCAATGGTTATTATTGATTGTATTACTAGGTTAATTCCTAATGTTATTCAACATCAATCTCATCTTAATGATTCTTTTAATAACTCATTATTGGATTATCCAACATATACAAGACCAGAAGAAGTACTAGGTATGAAAGTTCCAGAAGTTCTAATTGGTGGTCACCATGAAAAGATAGCAGAATATCGTCATCAACAAGCATTAATTAATACTTATAAAAAAAGAATTGATTTATTTAAAAAATATCAATTATCTGCAAAAGATAAAATAATAATTGAAGAATATAAATCTTCACTTAAAAAAAATAAACGAAAGGAGAAATAAAACATGCAAAATGCAATTATTAAATTAGTTAGCGAAAGTCAACTAAATCATAATCTTCCTAATTTTAAATCTGGAGATACAATCCAAGTTTTTTCTAAAATTAAAGAAGAAAAAAAAGAACGTATTCAAATGTTTGAAGGAGTAGTTATTGCTCGCAAAGGTTCAGGAATTACGCAAAATGTTATTGTTCGTAAAAATGTTGGTGGTAAAGGTGTCGAAAAAACATTTGCTTTACATTCACCATTAATTGATAAAATTAACGTTATTCGTAAGGGTAAAGTAAGAAGAGCACGTATTTTCTACTTACGTAAATTAAGTGGTAAAGCTGCTAGAATTAAAGAAATTAAAACAGTAAAACCCGTTAAATAATAATTAAACCACCGTTATTAAAATCAATGGTGGTTTTCTAAATTGATATAAAATAATAATAAAATGTATTAAAGGAGTTAAAAAAATGCCTAATGAAAGTACCCATAATCAAATTCATTGATTCCCTGGTCATATGATGAAAGCCATTAAAGCAATTGAAACTAAGTTACCAATTATTGATGTTGCAATTGAAGTTTTAGATGCACGAGCACCATTAGCAACAAAAAGTACTTTATTAGATCGTTTATTAGAGAAAAAAATAAGAATTATTGTTCTTAACAAAGTTGATTTAGCAGATGATAATTTTACTAAAGAATGAGTTACTTTTTTTGAAAATCAAGGTTTTTCTGTTTTATTGGCAAAATCATTAACTACAAAAATGAAACCGCAGTTGTTAAATTTAATTACTAAATTAATGGAACCGCAAATGGAAAAAGAATTGGCAAAAGGTATTGTTAATCCAAAAATTAAGGTATTAATTATGGGATTACCAAATACGGGTAAATCAACATTTATCAATAATTTATTACAACGTAAAGTAACACAAACTGCTAATATACCTGGTGTTACTAGAGGTCAACAATGAATTAAATTAAATCCAACAATTGATTTGTTAGATAGTCCTGGTATTTTACCACCAAAAATGAATGATCAAAAAGTAGTAATGATTTTAGCTTTAATTAAAGCAATTCCTGTTAAACATTTATTTTTAGAAGAAATCGCTAATTTTGCTTTAACATTTTTACTTGAGAATTATTATGAAAGATTAGTAAAATATTATAATATTAATTTTGAAATTAAAAATATTAATGATGAAACATTATTTCTTTATTTTAAGAAATTAGCACAAAAATATCATTTAAAATTGACTAATGATGAAGATAATACTCATCGCGCCATGAATTTATTTATTAATGATTTACAAGTAGGGAAACTAGGATTAATTTCATTTGAAATACCACCTAAGATTTTAAAACATGAAAAGTAGTTTACGATACGAAATTGATAATTATTCATCAAGAACATTAATTGTTGGTTTTGATGAAGTGGGAAGGGGAGCTATTGCAGCACCAATTGTTGTTGCAAGCGTTATTCTTAAACCAAACTTTAATCATCCTTTAATTAAAGATTCAAAACAATTATCAGCAAAACAACGAATAGCAATGTATCAAATTATAATTGATAATGCACTAACAGTTGCCGTTAGTATTAAAAGTCATCAATTTGTTAATATTCATAATCCTAAGCAGACTAGTATTTTAGCAATGATAGAAGCATTTAATAAATTAAAAATAGTACCTGATGTGTGTTTAGTTGATTTTGAAAAACCGCAATTTCCTAATTTTCTAGGAAAAGTTGAAGCAATAGTTAAAGGTGATCAAAAATCACTTAATATTGCTAGCGCTTCGATTATTGCTAAAGTAGTAAGAGATAAAATTATGATTGATTATGATACTCAATATCCTAATTATGGGTTTAAAAATCATAAAGGGTATTATACAAAAAATCATCAGATAGCATTACAAAATTATGGTATTTGTGATATTCATCGTATTAGTTGTGCGCCCGTTAAAAAATATAGCGGAATTATATAATAGAGAAACTTTTATTATTACAATTATTTACTGGTAATAAGTTATTATCTAATTTATTTATATCTGTTGCTAATAATTTATTATTTTGAATATTAAAAATTTCTTTAATTGGTTTAGTTCCTTGATTTATTAAAATATTTTTAAATGATTGAAGTCCATGTTTTTGTAAGTTCTTTTCTAATTGGCTTGTAGGTGTTTTAATATTATAGGCAACTTCTAAATAAAAGAATCTTTTTTGAAAATCATGGTCAAAATCTTGATATTTTTTATAGATTTTTTCTATTTTATTTATTATATTTTTATTTAATATTTTTTGAAAGGAATTATTATTAATAATGTCTTTGCTAATATTTTCTAATAAATAGTGTAGTGGAAATAATTCAGTAGAATAACTAGTAACATTTTTATATGGTAATAATAAGTCATTGATTATTTCTTTTTTAATATTGTATTTTTGTCTAATTTTATTAGAAGTTTTAATTATATTTATTTTAAAACAAAATTTATTATCTTTATTATCTATTACTAACATAGTTGAAAATATTTCTTTATATATTTTTTTAACATTTTATTTTTCCTTTTTTATTTGGATATTTAATTTAATAAAAATCCTAATATAGAAAAATAGCTATATTAGGTATATACATTTATCAAGTATATAGGGGCTTTGCCCCTTGCTACTTCGTAGCACACCCCAGTGGGGTAAACCCCACGGTCCACCCACCCAAGGGTCTGGGTGGAACCAACCATTAATATTGTTTTATTACCCACTCCTACTCTTTTATTTTATTAATTTATTTAAAAATAAAAAAAAATTCCCATCTGAATAGGAATGAATAGGAACAAGAAAAGAGATTTATTAATTAATAATGCAAAAAATTACCCTACATATATCAATCTAACCATTAAATACCCGACCGGAGGATTCCCACCTTTCGTTTTAAAGATTCAAATAAATATAATAAGTTATATATTAAATTGTGATTAATAAAACTATTATGTTTAATACAATTTGAATAACTAAAAATTAATCAAATTAAAAAAATAAGTAAATATTTAATTATCTTTCAGATGAAATTGTATAAACAATTGTAATAGTTAAATATTTACTCTTAATAACCCTTTACTACTATTAATTCGCTACATTAACGCAATTACTAAGCAAATAAATATTTGTATAAATAATAACACAAAAAAATAATAAAAGTATAAAAAAGAGGCTTTTTAGTAATCTGTGTTTCTTTGTTTTACAAAGTACTAGTTCAGATTAATTCTGTCTTCAAATTTTATCATAAAATGAGCAATTGCTGTATTTCAATTTTGAATAGGCAATGTTCATTTTTTTGTGATATTTTCAATTGCTAAGTAAAAAATTTTAAAAACTGCCATATCATTAGGAAAAACTTTTTTATTTCTAATAACTTTTCGTAATTGGCTATTAACAGATTCAATAGCATTTGTAGTATAAATTACCCTTTTAATTTCTGCTGGATAACTAATAAAAACCATTAAATTTTCTCAATTTTTATATCAAGATTTAGCAATTTGTGGATATTGTTTATTTCATTTACTTTCAAATGATTCTAAAGCTTGCATTGCTTGTTCTTCACTACATGCTGTATAAATTGGCTTTAAATCGATAACTAGAGACTTTCGATGTTTGTATGAAACATATTTTAAGCTATTTCTAATTTGATGAACTATGCATAATTGATGTTCAGTTTTAGGATAAACTGATTGTATTGCCTCTGACATGCCTGTTAAATTATCACTACAAGCAATAAGAATATCATTTAAGCCTCGATTTTTCATTTCTGTAAAATTATTTAATCAGAATTTAGCACCTTCATTTTCACTAATTCATAAACCTAAAACATCTTTTTTACCTTCTAAATCAACTCCTAAAGCTATATAAACTGATTTGTTAATAATACGTTTATCCTGACGTACTTTAACTACGATACAATCAAAATAAATGATTGGATAAACACTATCTAATGGACGATTTTGCCATGCTTTGACATCATCAATGACATCATCAGTAATTTGACTAATTACGCTTTCGCTAATATCTGCGCCATCATATAACTCTTGCAACTGCATTCTAATATCTGATAAAGTCATACCTTTTGCATATAGTGAAAGAACTTGTTGATCAAAACCATCAAATCTTCTCTGTCTTTTTGTGATTATTACTGGTTCAAAATTACTATTACGATCTCTTGGTACATCAATTTCAATTTTACCTTGTTGAGTTATTAATTTTTTTGATGTTGTACCATTACGAACATTGTCATTATTACTGCGTTGATTTCTTTCGTGTCCTAAATAATTTTGCATCTCAGAATTCAACATTTTTTCTACCAATCGTTTAGTTAATTCTTTATATAAGCCTCCCTCTTTAAAAACTGTTGTTAAATCCTCAGTATTTTCTAATAATAAATCTACTGCTTTTGATATTGGATCATTGTTATTAAGATTACCTTTTTTAGCCATCTGTAACTGACTCTTTCTAGATATATAAATTATATTTACTAGAATTAATTAAACATAGTTATTTTTGTAAGTCACACAGATTACTAAACATTCCCAAAAAAGATTGTAACTTTTAAGTTATAATCTTTTTAAAAATCAATTTAAAACAACTTATATTGAAATAAAATTAAATTTTTGACGAGGCTTTTTAGTAATCTGTGTTTCTTTGTTTTACAAAGTACTAGTTCAGATTAATTCTGTCTTCAAATTTTATCATAAAATGAGCAATTGCTGTATTTCAATTTTGAATAGGCAATGTTCATTTTTTTGTGATATTTTCAATTGCTAAGTAAAAAATTTTAAAAACTGCCATATCATTAGGAAAAACTTTTTTATTTCTAATAACTTTTCGTAATTGGCTATTAACAGATTCAATAGCATTTGTAGTATAAATTACCCTTTTAATTTCTGCTGGATAACTAATAAAAACCATTAAATTTTCTCAATTTTTATATCAAGATTTAGCAATTTGTGGATATTGTTTATTTCATTTACTTTCAAATGATTCTAAAGCTTGCATTGCTTGTTCTTCACTACATGCTGTATAAATTGGCTTTAAATCGATAACTAGAGACTTTCGATGTTTGTATGAAACATATTTTAAGCTATTTCTAATTTGATGAACTATGCATAATTGATGTTCAGTTTTAGGATAAACTGATTGTATTGCCTCTGACATGCCTGTTAAATTATCACTACAAGCAATAAGAATATCATTTAAGCCTCGATTTTTCATTTCTGTAAAATTATTTAATCAGAATTTAGCACCTTCATTTTCACTAATTCATAAACCTAAAACATCTTTTTTACCTTCTAAATCAACTCCTAAAGCTATATAAACTGATTTGTTAATAATACGTTTATCCTGACGTACTTTAACTACGATACAATCAAAATAAATGATTGGATAAACACTATCTAATGGACGATTTTGCCATGCTTTGACATCATCAATGACATCATCAGTAATTTGACTAATTACGCTTTCGCTAATATCTGCGCCATCATATAACTCTTGCAACTGCATTCTAATATCTGATAAAGTCATACCTTTTGCATATAGTGAAAGAACTTGTTGATCAAAACCATCAAATCTTCTCTGTCTTTTTGTGATTATTACTGGTTCAAAATTACTATTGCGATCTCTTGGTACATCAATTTCAATTTTACCTTGTTGAGTTATTAATTTTTTTGATGTTGTACCATTACGAACATTGTCATTATTAATGCGTTGATTTCTTTCGTGTCCTAAATAATTTTGCATCTCAGAATTCAACATTTTTTCTACCAATCGTTTAGTTAATTCTTTATATAAGCCTCCCTCTTTAAAAACTGTTGTTAAATTCTCAGTATTTTCTAATAATAAATCTACTGCTTTTGATATTGGATCATTGTTATTAAGATTATCTTTTTTAGCCATCTGTAACTCACTCTTTCTAGATATATAAATTATATTTACTAGAATTAATTAAACATAGTTATTTTTGTAAGTCACACAGATTACTAAACATTCCCTTTTTGACTACTATTAATAGTAAAATCTAGTTCAGCATTTTCATTTATTTCTTGAATATTAAAAAAACTATCATAACTAATACTATGTTTTAATATTAAACTTAGTATTATATGTTCTAGTAAATCCAATAACAACTACTTCTTATAATGAATCAACTTCATTTTGCGTTATTTTTTATATAAACCATTCTTTCATTTTTTAAAAATATCACTAAAAAATAAACAAGTAAACTATTACTAAAATGATATAACTAACATAGTATCTTTACTAACTTTTTTTAATTTATCTATTTTACTTAAACTATTATTTAAAATAGTTTCTAAACAAAATTCAATCTTTAAAAAAGAATTAATTAATTCACTACTAATAAAAAATAAAAGTAGTGGTAGTTTTAATATTATTGTGGGCGTATTTCAAGTCTAGTTATAATTTAATTTTCTTTAAATAAAAGACAAAATAAATTATTAATTGTTGGTATTATTATACCATAGTATTTATAAAATATAAAGTATTTTAGTATTTTATTTTTATTAATATAATTTAAAAATTCCTAACTACTTAGGTTTAGATTTATTAAATTTTATAAATTTAAACAAATATTTTTAATTTATTAATTCTTGCTTGTTTTAATTTTAATAAATTAAAAAATGCTTCTTTTGAATAAATTTTTGCATTATTATTAGATATTGATTTTATTAAATGATAAACATCACTTTCAGCACTACAACCAATATTTCAAATAGCATTTTGATTTTCAATACCTTTTTTATTATTTTTAAAATATTCATATATTTTTTCATCAGCATTATTTTCTTTTAAATAATCTAATAATTTATAATAATTACCATTTAAAAATAATTTATAATAAGCATAATTTAATTTTTTATTATTTTCTTTTGTTCTTTTACCTTTTCCTACAATAAATACTTGTTTTAATTTTTGTAATGGATGTCATTTATCTACAGCATAATCAATTTTTAAATAATTAGCAGTAGATTTAAGATAAGTTGCACCATCACCAGTTAATTTTAAATTTTCATTAGTATAACCAATAAAAATATTATCTAAATTAGTTATTATAGATTTACCAAATTCTTTTTTAGTAATTCGGGCGCATAACTTTAATGGATAGATTCATAATTGGATAACAAAGAACGATATAACTATCGTTCTTTTTTTGTTAAAAGATTAAAACTTAATAAAACTGTCGTAGAAGTCTAATAGTGAGTACAAAATGTAAATACTTCTATATCAGAATAAAAGAGCATTTAATGTTAAGCAAGTTAAAATGTTACACTGTATCGCTTAATGTAATTATAGATTAATTTGAATAGCCTTATTATGGCTCAGTAAATAACCCATTAATCTATATTAATAATTACATTTGTATTATTTAAAAAAATAGGGGGTTTATATATAAATACATACCTCATTAACAATATCATAACACAATAAAAAATTAAAAGGAGAAAAATAAATATGAAATATATTTACTTATTAAAATATGAAGTCAATTATACTAATCAAATAAAATTTAAAGCATTTTCAACTGTAGAGCATGCTAATAATTATCATAGAAATTATAAACATCATTTAATTAAAGATGCTTATATTGAAAAATATGAAATATTAGTAATGGAATTAGACATAAATTTAAATAATAAGGAATTAAATAAAAAACTTAATTAATGAAAGGAAAAATATTTATGGAATATAGAGAATATAGAATGAATAGTTCTTGTGATAAATGTAGAAAACAATCTTCTTTTGGTAATAGATTATGTAATAAATGTTTTTGAATATTAATAGGTAGAAAAAAATATGAGTAAATTTATTTTTAAAAAAGAAACTCATCAATATTTTTTAGAAAATAAAGAATTAATATCTGTTTCTAGAATTATTGATAATTATTTAGGTTTTGGATATAGTCATATAGCACCAGAAGTATTAAAAAATGCTTCAGTTCGTGGTAAATGAGTTCATAAACTTAATGAATTATATTTACAAAATATTAATCAAGAAAATATAATTAATAATTTATTAAAAAAATTAAAACCAGTAACTAATAATATAAATTATTCTTATTGTAAAAAATCACTTATATTTTTACAAGAAAAATTTAAAAATAAAAATAATTATGAATTTATTATAGAAAAACCTATTAATGATAGTGTAATTGCTGGAACACCAGATTTAGTTTATTGA
This sequence comes from Spiroplasma endosymbiont of Danaus chrysippus, assembly GCF_902809815.1. Taxonomy (GTDB): domain Bacteria; phylum Bacillota_I; class Bacilli_A; order Mycoplasmatales; family VBWQ01; genus Spiroplasma_E. The sequence goes on from NZ_CADDIL010000009.1 coordinate 35,673, forward strand.
GATAAAAAAGAAAATAAATATTATTTAGTAGATTATAAAACTTATGCCTGTATAGATGATGATAAATTAAAAAGAATTAAATTACAATTAACTGCTTATTATTGTATGTTACTTGCTAATGGTATATGGCCATCTAATAAAACTTATGTTTATTTAACTAATAAAAATACTCAAAAAGAAATAGAAATTGAAATAACCAATGAATTAATACTTGAATGAATAAATGCAAAAACAAATTATTTTAAAGGAGAAAAATAAAAAATGGAATATAAATTGGAATATTGTAAAAATAAAAAATGTAATTTTAATGAATTATTAGTTAAAAATCTTAATGCTAGAATTGAATTTTTAGAATATCAAATTGAAGAAATTAATTTAAGTCAATTAAATTTATGAGAATTAGATGTGTTCAGAGGTCAAATTAAAGAATTAAATATTTTAAAAAATAATATTAAAGAATGATTAAGAAGAAATAAAAATGATTAATGAAAAAACAATTAAAGAAAAAAATATTTATTCTTGTAATTCAATTGAATTTGATAAATTACCTAAAAAATTAGATAGTAATTTAAATAATTGAATTGTTATGAATAGTCATTTAATAGTTAATCCTAGTAAAAATATTGAAGTACATTTAGATAATAGATTTAAAACAATTAAAAAATGATAGGAGAAAAATTATGGATAATCAAACTTTAATTTTATTAAAACACTTAGGAAAAATTAATAAAAAATTAGATGAAATTTTAGAATTATTAAATAAAAAAGGAGAAGAAAATAATGAGTAATAATACTAAAAATGAATTAAAAATTCCTAATTTTATTAAAAGTAATAAAGAAGAATTATTAAAATTTAGAAATTATTATGAAATGATTAGAAATTCTAGTAAAGATTTAAGAAATATGAATCAACAAAGTTTATTTAATGCTTTATTTAATTTATATAAATTAAATCTTTCAATTAATCCTATTAAAAAAGAATTAGCATTAATTCCTTATGGTGATGAATTACAAGTTCAAATTCAAGAAGATGGTTGATTAACATTATTACAAAGAACTGGATTAGTTGTTGATTTTCAAAGAGAAAAAATAACAACAGCACATAAATTTAATAAAGAAAATAATAAATGAGAAATTAATCCAGCATTAATTTTTGAAAGAAAAACAATTAATACTATTGGTTATTATTGTTATATTTCACTTTTAGATAAAAATGGTAAAATTAATAATTTTTATAAAGGAATGACTGTTGAAGAAATTAATCAACATAAAGATAAATATGGCAAAACTTATAATAAAAAAAGTCAAGAATGAAAATTAAATCATATATGAACTTCTGCTTTTGACCAAATGGCTTTAAAAACAGTTGTAAAAGCATTAATTAGAGAAATTAATAAAACACCAATTATAGTATTAAATAATCAAGATGATATTAATTTAGCACTTCAATTAGACCAAGGTGTAGTAATTGATGAAGAAACAATTGCTTATAAAGATAATACTGGTGAAGAAGTTAAAATTATTAATTCAAATAATAATATTGATAATACTGATATAAATTCTACTTTATCTAAATTAAAAGAATTAGAAAAAGAAGAAGAAATTATAGAAAATTTTGAGGTCTAGTGAAAGGTAAATTTAATATGAATAAAGAAAAATTAATTATTTGAATAAAAAAACAAATTAGTATTTGTTTATGTGATTCTTTAAAAGAAGCCGGTAAACTTACTGCTTATTATAAAGTACTTGAATTTATATAAAAAGGTGAATTTGATTAATGAAATTATTTTATATCTTATTAAGAATATTAATTTTACCAATATTTTTATTATTATCTTTAATCTCTATTCCTTATAATTTACTAGCATTTATTTTATTTGGAAAATTTAAAATTCAGTTTGAAATGACATGAAAAGAGGAGAGTAAATAATGCCTTGATGAGGAATATTATTAATAGTGATAGCAACTACACCAGTAGCAATCATATTATTATTTTGTTTAGTTGCTCTTATTTTAGGAGCAATAGCAATAATAAAAGATTAAATAAAATGATAGGCATTTGACATATAACCTGTTTAACTCCTATTTTTATTTAAATATGTCAATGTAAGTCCTAAATTTTATTTTATACAGAACGAAACTATAGAATTATTAAAATTTGGATAACATTATAATTCTATAGTCCACCGTAGTAAACGGTGCTGATGAGTTCATAAAAGGATGTGAAATAATGAGAAACATTAAAACTGAATGATTTTATAATGAAAAAAGTCCTAAAGAAATAATATGTAAAACAGTAAGTTTATTAAAAAATAAAGAAGATGCTTTATGTTATTTATTAGCATTAAATTTATATCCAAAATTATATCCACAAGATATTTATTATTCATGAATATTAGAAAATAATCAAACTGGATATTTAATTATTGTCGGTAATAATAGAGATACTATTGGAAATATGAAATTTAAATTTATAAAAGGAGAATAGAAAATGCCAAATACAGAAAACTCACAATCAAATTATACTTTATTAAAATTAATAAGAACTGGAATAGCACCATTATCTGCCATGATTGGTACCAGTGCTTATTATGGTCAATTAATAGGAAATCCTATTTTAGGAAGTATTAATGCTTTATTATTTAGTAAAAAATTAGGAATTGATATTTGAAATTTAAATCAAATGCCAAGTTCAAAAACTAAATTAATTAATAGTAGTAAAAAAATATTATTAGGATTAGGAACAATTGGTTTAGTTAATTATAGTAAATTTACTAATGCAGATATTAATCCTAATCCAACAGAAAATCCAATAACAACTACTACTGTTGACCCATTTCCACCAGATTTATTATTTAGTAATCATGATACTATTGATAATCATTTAATGGATTGAGATACATATATATCTTTAAATTCATATGGTATTGCCAATTTGGTTGCTGGAATTACTGAGTTAATACCTAATAAATTTGAAGCAATAAGAAAGATATGTAATATGGCTACTGGTGGTTGTTTGATTAGTAGTGGTGTAGCAATGGGTATAAATAATGATTTTATGAATGCTTATGCAGTACCTACCATAATTGCTGGTGCAAGTGAAATTATTCATAATTTATTACCTATGGAAACAACTAATCATATTGAAGAAATGCAAGAAACACCATTTAATAATGAAACTACAAGATTAATTAATGATAATAGATTCACAATTAATAGTGAAACATCAAGTCAATATTATGGTAGTGATAATATGACCGAAGTACCATTAAATTATGATAATGCTTCATTAAATTGAGATTATAATCACATGAGTTTATAAATAAGTAAAAATGCCTATTAAAGGCATTTTTGGGAATGTTTAGTAATCTGTGTGACTTACAAAAATAACTATGTTTAATTAATTCTAGTAAATATAATTTATATATCTAGAAAGAGTGAGTTACAGATGGCTAAAAAAGATAATCTTAATAACAATGATCCAATATCAAAAGCAGTAGATTTATTATTAGAAAATANGATTATTGAAATGCTTATTTAATTGATGATACAAGTGGTGTTGATTTTAGTAATTTACCAAATAATCAAATATTTAAAACAGTACAAACAAAAAGACAATATACTTTAGTAATGTTTGAAGAACATATTACAATTGATGATTATTTACAATTTTTTTGTGTATTTAATGATGAAAATGAAAATATTGGTGGTAATAGTGGTAAAAATCAAGATAGACAATTATTATATATTTCAAATGTAACAAATTATTATAGTCCTTATAATGGTGCATTTAGTATGCAAGTATTAACTTTTAGTAGTTTAAATGATAGAGTAGTTTCTAGTGGTCAAAATACACTTGATTTTGTACAATATGCAAGCCCAGGTAGTGGTTATGCTTTCCCAACTATTCAACAAGGAAAAGTAACTTTAAATCGTACTTTAATGCGTGATATTGGTGTAAGATATAGTCATAGACAAAGTTATGGATTAGAATTATTAACAAGTTGTTATTATTATGGAAGACCAATAATTCAAGGTCAAGAACCAATACAACAAAATAATGAAGAAATATTTGAAAGTAAAGTATTTGCTTCAAGAAGATTATTTATTGCTGGTAATAATGAAAAATCTACAACTGAAGTTAAAAATAATGGTGGTTTACTTGCTGGAATAAATGATAAAATAACAACAAGTAGTCATCCAGAAACTACATTTTATAATATTATGGACGCAAAACCTACTGGATTTACTCATTATGATACATGACAAAAATTTTTAGAAGCAAGAAAATTTGATATGTTAGCTCAAAAAGATTTTCAAGGAATATTAACATGTAATAAAGAATTAGCAATTAAAAGTAATGGTGATGCTATTGGTAAAGCAAAATTCTTTTGAGATAGTGAATGAAATATAAATAATTTACAAGGTGAATATAATGTTGATATGAGTAGTAATTTTAAATATAAAGACCCAGATACTGGATTAGTTATTGGTTCACCAACTGTTGATTATAAAAAAATATCACAAAAATATATGTCAGCAATATTAAATTTTAATAGTGTAGTATTTAGTTCATTAATTCAAATGCCTTATGATAGTGTACAATGATTACCATTTGCTTTAAGTTCAATTCCATTAGTAGGTAAATTATTAAATGCTTTAACATTAGGTATTCCAGTAGGATTTATTATTACTCAAAATTCTCAACAATATAAAAATATGCCATTTTTTAATGGATTTATGAGTGCATTTTTTGCTTCAAATTTATCAAGTATTATTGGTAATAATGATAATAATTGATTTATTCCTTTAAATGTATTTAGTAATTCAAGTGAGTTTGCATTAGGTAAAATGTTAGGTTCACATGTTTCAACAACTGCTATGACAATGAAATTAAGTGATAGAGTAAGTGTTTATCCATGAGATGCTAAAACTGGTAAAAAGTTAGAAGTAAAAGAACAAATAAGTACAGTTGATTTATCACAAAAGAAAAATAATAAAGTTTATATTTTAGCAGAAGATACTGAATTTTTAGATATTGCTTCACCATTAACTAATGAAGATACTGAATGTCAATGAAATCCAACAGCAAATGGAGTTATTGATGGTTCAAATTATGCTTATATTATTGATACAATTGTAACTCAATCATTACATCAAGGTGAAGAAAGACATACATTTTATAGTGATAATCCATTTACTTATCAAGGTGATTATAATGAAATATCAGTTGCTCAGTTTAGATATAATAATATGGGTTATTTGACTGGTAATGATTTTAATTGAACAACTTTATATAAATTAAATCATGATGAATATGAAGAAAGTGAAGAAACTACATTTAGTTATCCAGCAAAAATATTACCACCAAGTCCACAAAATATAGCAAAATCAATTATTATTAATCCAGATTTAAAAGTAGAATTAAATTATAAAGATATACCATTAATTATATTTTCTGGTGGTAATCCACATAATAATACACAAGAATGATTTAATAAAAATAGTCCAGTTTCTAAAAATATTGACATTAATTTAAAAGATTATTTAGACCCTACATTGTTAATTAATACTTTTAATGATTTAAAAAGATATTATAAATCAATAACTATAAATTATAGTTATAATATAGGTTCTTTTAGAGATTCTAATCCTAGTCAATGAGGAACTGATGAAAATTTTAATCCTGCAAAAGAATTAACTAGTTCAATTGAAATTAATTTAAAAGATTTAATATTTTCAAAATCAATACCTAATATTGATAAAAAAACTGAATTTAAACCAGTAGGTGGAAGTGGTAATTGAAGAGCTTTTTCTTATGTTTATTATCAAGGTAATAAATCACAATTTAATTTATTAAATTATTCTTTTAAAGTATATTATTCAGTTTCTTCTTTAGATTTTACTAATAAAAATCCAATTGGTTTTGATATTTTAAGTAATTCAAATAATAATTTAAATTGAAAAATTAATATTTTTGTAACACCAAGTAAAGCGCATACAGAACAATATAATTCTGGTTCTAATAATAATTATGCTAAAATATATACAAATAAAGCGAATGCTAATATTAATAAAATAGTTTTAAATGCAAGATAAAATAATATATAATTAATATTATCAATATTATATAGATGAGGAAATATAAAATATGAAATTCATTTTAAAATTATTATCAGTAGTTACTTTAACATCATTTTCAGTAATAAATTTAAATGCATGTGGTGTTGAACAAGGTTTACCACAAACTTTTACAGCCACATTTGATAAAATTAATAAATTTAACGTTATTATTATTAATAAATCAATTCAAGTAATGGATTTAAAACTTTATAAAAATGATGTATTAGATATTGCTGGTTCTCTTAATGATTTTTATAATAAAGAAGGATATATAAAAATTGAAATTAGTGGAACAATGTTTAGTAAATTTTTAAATCTGTATGGATTAAATATGAATAATAGCGAAAGAGAAATAAAAGATAAATTAAATAATATTGTTGTTTCTAATGGTAATATTACCATTGTTAAATATGCACCTTATGTTAATTTTTATTATCTTCATGATTTTTCTGGTAAAGTCTAAACAAAATAATATTTCCCCACAATCTAATTAAAAAGTTACCAATTAAGGTAACTTTTACTTTTTTTCTAATCTTTTTACTATTTTAATTAATTTTTCATCTTCATAAGCATTTTTAACTGCATTTTGTATTATTTTTTCATTATATTTAAATTGTTTTCTTTTTGTCATTAAAA
>NZ_CADDIL010000010.1 GCF_902809815.1 Spiroplasma endosymbiont of Danaus chrysippus
TTGATTTAAATAATGCGCCTAAATTATCAACATAAACATTACCAGAAGAATCAATTGTAATACTTGATGTATATTTACCAGAAAATGATGTTTTTCTAAAATTTATTCCATCAGTACTTTTATATAAACCACTTTGTTGAGTACCTATATAAATTGTTTTATCAAATGTTGCAATAGCAGAGACATCGTTTGGTAATCCAGTTACTTGTTCAAATGTAACTCCATCATTACTTTTTCATAATCCTTTGTTATAAGTACCTAAATATATTGTTCCATTAGAACTTATTACGTTTGATGAAATATTTGAATTATCATCAATTGTTGGAATTTTATTAATAAATGGATTACTACTATTTTGATTTTTAATACTAATGTCTTTATTGTTTAATTGATTAGATTTAAAACCAGTGTTTACAATTTTCTCAGCAAACATTGGTTTTAAATTACCTGCACTTGTACCTACTAATGCACTAAGAGTGATTGTAGTTAGTAACTTTTTCATTTTATTTTCCCCTTTAAATTATAGTAATTTAACAATTAATTATCTCAAACAATAACTTCTTCAGTAAAATCCAAATCGTTATTTTCATATAGATTTTCAATTTCTGAATTATTTAAAGTGTAATTAATATTTTTAAAAGCGCTATCTAAATCAATTTTCTTATCAGTTGTTAATGCTGAACTTTCAATATTAGCATTATTTAACTTATTTTCTTGTTTGCGATAATCTAAAAAAGTAACATTTTCTGCAACAACTTCAGTAATATATTGTTCTTTTCTATCTTGATTTATTATTTTTCTTACTGACAGTCTTCCTGATAACGATATTAAAGAACCTTTACCTAAATATTCACACATTTTTTCAGCAACTTTATTTCATGCAACACATGAAACAAAATCAGCTTGATTTGAAATATTATTAACTGCAATGGTAAAAAAGGTAAAAGGTTTTTCACTTTGAGTTTTATATAATTTTAAATCACGAGCAAGTCTGCCTATTAATATAACTTTATTCATAATTATTCTCCTTTTAATGTATTTTTGATTTGTTATTAACAATTATTTTTTGTTCTTTTTGTAAATTTATTAAAACTTTATAAAAATTATTAACTAATTTGTATCATTTTTGACTACTAGCTTTTATATCTTTTAATTCTTCTTCTAAATCACCAAGAATGAAACCATTTATATCAAAATCTATGTCTGGATATTCATGATAAAAACTGGCTTCAGGAGTAATTCTAAAACCAAGACCAATAACATTTTCTGATTTATCTAAATAAACATCATATATTTGAATTCAAATATTTTGTTTAATTTCTTTAAATCTTTTAAATAATTCTAATTGATTTTGTTTTCATTTAATTTTTTTAAATTTACCGCCACGCTTGACTTCTTTATTATCAATATAAAGGTTAAACTCTTCGTTTTCTGGTTCAAAAAATACTTCTGCTGCCATTTTTTTCTTTAACTCCTTTTTAAACTCTTGTTCACACCATATTTGCTGTTTTTAGCGATGTTTAAGAATATGAATGTTTTTGTATTCATATCCTTAAATTCAACGCTTTACATTTGTTTAAACACTATATTATTATACATTGTTACATATTGTTTACAAATTTGCTTTTTCTTTAAAAGTTTTTAAAACAAAATTTTTTTCAATTTCTAAAATTTCATTTAGTGAAAAATATTTATTAAATTTTTCATCTAAGGTTTTAATATAAAATTTTCATTCTTGATTGTTAGTTTTTAGTCATAAAGTTTCACTTATCAATTTTTCGAATTCTCACACTTGAAACACCAACATCGAAGTTTTAGAAATAAAATAAACATTACAATTACCGCTTAAATGTTTTTTCTTTAATCATTTTTGATAAGTTGATAGAAGCTTTTGTTCTTTTTTAGTTAATTGCATAATTTTATCCACCTAATCTTTTCAAGAAGTTTCATCTGATTTATTACTATTGTTTTTTTGCTCATTTAAAATTTGTAAAATCATATCTAATTTTTGATTTATGTTGTTATCAAATCTAATAAGATTTTTTAAATTTAATTTGCCATAAGTAGCTAAACTTAAAGCGTCATTTGTTTTATTTAATTTTTTATGACTTACAAATCTAGCACTTATTTCTTTTTCACCAATGGTATTATCACCAGTACCTTTGTATGTTTTTGTTAAATCTAAATTAAATTTAGATAAATCAATTCCATAAAAATATCACAATTTTGTACTTGACTTATTTGCATAATGTTTTCCTAAATAATGAATTTTTACTTTTTTATTTCTAATATCAATGCCGGTTTCTTCTAACATTTCATTGATTACAGTTTGATAATGATTATTATTTTCAATTCCTCCCGTGATAGTACTATATTCACTAATCTGCTTATTTTTAAATAATGGATTATATTCTTTAGTTAATAAATAATGATATTCATTATCTTTTAAAACATAGGGTAATATAGCAACACCTTGGTTATTGCATCAAGGTTCTTCTACTCCATGCATAAATTCAACTTCTATAATTTTTAAATATTCTTTATTCATAAAAAAATCTTCCTTTCAAATAAAATTTAAAAATAAAAATTACAACCAAAGTAATAGGTTGTAACTCGTTTATTTTTAAAATCTTTTTTCATTTAAAAGAAGATAAAAAAAATATATCTTTAGATAGGCTTATACTTTGCGAGAGTACCTAATACTTAAATATTGAATTTTTATAATTTAAATTTATCATATTTATTTAATAAATCAAGTTTAAATAAAAAAATCGTTACCAGTGCCTCTCGCAAAAGCCACACCAGTAACTAGATAATTGTACAATAAATATACTAGTTAGTAAACTATAAATAATAATTTTTACAAAAAGATATTTATTTACTTTTAATAATTATGAAATATATTTAGAAAGCGATTAACAGAATTAATATAGGTAAAGGTTAGAATTATATTTTTAATATTTTATAAATTTTAATTATAAAAAACACTTTAATATTGTATAAGTAGTTTAAAATAAATGTTTTTTGTTATGATTTTAAAATTATTTTTTTGTATTATTCTATTTATTAGTATTTATTATATATTATAGGGTGTCAATTTATCTATACTGATAATAGATAAAATATAATTAATTCTAACCTTTACCTATATTAATTCTAACCTTTACCTATATTAATTCTAACCTTTACCTATATTAATTCTAACCTTTACCTATATTAATTCTAACCTTTACCTATATTAATTCTAACCTTTACCTATATAAAAATGTTATAATAATTATTAGATTAAAAAAGTTCATAAGGGGTAAATTTATGTCAAATAGTTTAGTTGATAAAAAAGAAACCAAATTTATTAAAAAATCGAATGTGATTGTAAGAACAATTACAAATGATACATCAGGTTTATTAACACAAAAGTTGTTTAATTTTGCTATTTCTTCAATTAAATTCGATGATAATTTTAATGGAATTATTAAAGTAAATTTGAATGATTTTTGTATTTTTCATGATATTAATAATACAAATTTGTATGAAAAAATTATTCATAAGAAAAAAGAAATGACAATCATAGAAAAAGAAATTGATAATATTACTAGTTTAAAATTTTGATTGCAAGATGAAAATAAAGAAGAATATAGTTTTATAAATCTTTTTGAAAGAGGTACTTGATTTAAAAATCAGGGAATACTTGAATTTAAAGTTGTTCAGGATTTAATTAAAAAACATTATATTGATTTAAAAAAAGATTATACAAATATTTATTTGCCTTATACAAAGACTGTTACAAGTAAATATTCAATGCGTTTATATGAGTATTTGCGAAGTTATTTATATATGAATGCAAAAACAAAAAAAACACCAATTTATAAGCATGAGTGAGATTTTGAAAAATTGGCTAAGATTTTAAATTTAGGTTTAAATAGTAGTTATTTTAAAAATATTAGTATGTTAAAAATTAAAATTTTAGAACCAGTAAAAAGAGATTTGTTAAAAACAGATATTATTTTTACTTATGAATTGATAAAAGTTGGTAGAAAATATAGCAAAATTATTTTAAATACGCATTTGGATTTAAAAAAATTTAATGCTCAAAATCCTGAGCTTGAAAAAGTATCACCAAAAAAAGAATACAAAGTATGTAAAGAGTATATAAATAAATCAAAGCTAATAGTATATAATTTAAAACAACAAAAATCTAAAATAATTGAAAAACCAATTTTAAGTGATGAAGAAGTAAAAAAGATTATGCAAGATTTTGATAATCATTAAGTTAATATTAAAAAAATATTTTTTATTTTAACAATTATCATTTATAAAATTTAGATACTATTAAATATTGAAATTGAGTACTTTATTCAATTTGTACTTTTTATTAAGGAGTAATTTATGTTTGAACAAAATTGTAAAAATTTAAATTGTAATTTCAAAATTACAGTTGGTAGTATAAATATGTTAAATTTTATAAAATTATCAATATTTTGCAAAATATGTGAAAAATGCAAAAATTGTTGTAATCATATCAAATAATATTTATCATATTTATATTATTTTTTTTAAAAACCTTAAAATATTAGTTTTTTTTATATTATCATATTTATGCTATAAATATGATAATATAAAATTAAAAGAAAGGAGCAAAGGAAAATGCCAATGATACCTAAAAAAAATATTAATATTTTAGATAAAACAAAAAATACTGTTTCTTTTAATAAAGAGTTATATAAAAAAAAACAAATTAAATTGAATTCTATGACATGTGATATTATTTTAATTTCAAAATTTAGTGAATTAGCAAAAAAAAGAAAATGAAGTAAAACAATGCTAATGAATGAAATTTTAAAAGATTATTTTAATAGATTGGAGAATAATAATGAAAATGATTAGTTTTTGTAATAAAAAAGGTGGAGTTGGTAAAACTACTATTTGTAAAAATATTGCTTATAAACTTGCTTTAGATAATAAAAAAGTTTTACTTATTGATTTAGACACGCAGGCAACAATATCATTTCTTATGCAAAATGAAAATATAGATATGTCAAAATCACTACATAAAGTAATTGCTAGTGATTGTGAAATAACTATAAATAAGGTGATACAACCAACGAAATATAAAAATATTGATATTATAGTTGGAGGAGAAACTTTAAAAAAATCTTTGACAGTTATGAGAGAATTATATGATAATAATAATTTTTATTTAATTGGAATAAAAATTTATCAATCCAATCAAATAGTATTTGATAGTTATGATTATGTTTTGATTGATTATCCACCAACAACCGATGATTTAAGTTTAAATTGATTAATATTTAGTGATTTAATCTTAATTCCTTCTAATAATGGAAGTGGAAGTTATAAAGGAATATTAGATTTAAATAATAATTTAGATTTAATTTTATCAAATTTAAAAATGTCTAAACCTAAAATAAAAATTCTTTTTAATGATGTTATAGAAACAGAAAATAAAATTAAATTTCAAAAATGATTAAAAGAAATTAATTTATATGACAATTTATTAAGTGTTTTTATAAAACATTCTGAAAATTTTACTACAAGTGAAAACGACTTTATAAGTATTTGAGAAAATCCTTATTATTGACGTCAAAAAAAAGCATATGAAGAACTTATTGCAGAAATAATATAAATAATATTTATCATATTTATATTATTTTTTTTTAAAAACCTTAAAATATTAGTTTTTTTTATATTATCATATTTATGCTATAAATATGATAATATAAAATTAAAAAAATTAGTGAAGAATTATTTAAAATTATTAATTTAAAAAATAAAACCCAGTAACAAGACTGGGAAACCATGCTTAAAGCATTTACATATAAATTATACATAACTTTATATATGTTGTCAATTTATTTATGAGAGGTTAATATTTATGAATCAAAATAAAATATCTTTTAATGTTAAGTGAAAAAAATATGAAAAAGGAGATGGTGTTAGAGTAAAATTAGATGGTGATTTAGATCAAAATAATAATCAAAAATATCGTCCTGGTATAATAATTAGAAGTTATCCAACTCATATAAAAATTCAATTATTTTCTACTAATCCAAAAAATAGTTATGCTTCCGTGACTATTAATAGTAAAATTCAATATATTAAATCAAAATATAATAGATCTGTTAATATTTCTGAAATTAATCAAAGATGGATTGATAAAAAAACAAAATTGCCTGTTAAAATAAATAAAAATAATATATTATTCAAACAAATAGCAGAAATGGAATTTAAAGAAATATCAGGTAAAAGCATTTCTTTTTCAAAATTTAAAAATCAAGCAACAGAAAATCAGCAACTTAAAAAGCAAATTTGTATGCAATCATTAAAGTTAAAAAATCGTAATTGTGGATAATTTTTGTATTTGGCTAAGTGGCAATTAAGCATATTAAAAATTAATTGCAGAAATATTATAAAATAATAATGTACATTTAAATTTAAGGGGGGTAAAATTAAATGGCAATTATTAAAACTAAATGCTATATATCATCATGTGAAAAAGAATACACAATTGATTCTTTATATCGTGATAAATTTATATATTGTAGTGGAAATTGTTATCAAAAATCATTTGATAATACAGTAACAAAATTTACACAAAAATAAAATTTGGGAAGTGAAAATATGTCAAATAAAGTTAAAAGACCAATGAATGCTTATATGCTTTTTAGTAAAGAGAAAAGAGCAGAAATTATTCAACAAAAACCTGAACTTAAATCTAAAATTGCAGAAGTTGCCAAATTGATTGGTAATCATTGAAAAGAAATGACAAGTGAACAAAAAGATAAATATGTAAAAATGGCAGCAGAAAATAAAAAAATATATGAAACTGAAAATCAAAAATAATTATTTAATTGATTTACAAATTGTAATTTTAAATACAATGGTATATGAAACAATTCATATATCGTTGTTTTATTTTAAAAAAAATAAAAAGAAAGGTGGATATTATGAATGTAGAAATAATTGGTTGATTAGCAGTTGCTGTAAATAGTTTTATATTTTTACCTCAAATTATAAAAATTATAAAAACAAAAAGAGTACGTGATTTATCATTTTTCATGTTATTAATTCAATTTTTATCTTGTTTTTTATGAATAACTTATGGAATATTTATAAAAAATTGAGAAGTTGTAAGTTTAGATTCAATAATCTTAATATCTACAATTATTATTTTAGGCTTTAAATTAAATATTCATTATAAAGAACCATAAAAATAGACCACCATAGTTATGGTGGTCTATTTACATTAAAAACTTTTTTTTAACAAACCGTTCTTTTTTAAATAATTTCCAAAATAAACTTCATCTAGAACTTAAATTTTTTACAAATGTTTTCATAAAAAATCAACTCCTTGAAATAAATTTAAATTTAAAATTCCTTAATAGGAATGTTTATATTTTAATAAATTAAAATATTTTTTTCAACTTTTTTGCTTAACCTAATTTAAAAATGAAAATTATTTATTTTTTTTATTGTTTTTAATATACTTTTTTAATTTTGTTATATTTTTTTCAATTTCATCATTATTTTCTGAATTAAGTAATTTTATTATTTGTTCATGAATAACATTATTATATTTTTTTAATATTTGGTTTTCTTTTATATTTTTATTTGCAAGTTGTCAAAAAAAGTTTTGAAATTTATTGTTTTGAAAAATTCAATCTTTAATTTTTGAAAAATCAAAAATTATTTTATTTTGTTGACTATTTTCTTCAAAACAAATTGCTAAATTTAGTTTGCTTTCTTCAAAAAGTTCATTTAATTTGAGAAAAATATGATTAACTGAATTTATTGAATTATTTTTAAGATGACCAATATGAATTATTTTAAAAATAATTTTTGATTCTAAAACATAATAATAATCAAAAAAGTTCATTTTTCTTATAATTTTATTTTCAAAAACTCAACATTTTGAATAATCTTTATTCAAAATTTCTGCAAATAAATTTTTTTCTAATGCAAAATTATAAAAATTTTTCATGTCATTATTAATAATATATTTTCCATTATTAGCTAATGATAAACAATATAATTTAATTATTTCATATTTTTTGTAAGGATCATCAAAAGTTTTATAATGATAATATGGCAAAAAAGAAAATAATTTTCTTTCTGATAATTCAATTATTTCATCTGTCAAGTTTATGCATGGGTATTGTGAAATTTTATCTTTATTTTTTATAGTAAAAGAAAATAATAAAGATAAAAGATAGTCAATTTTACTACTAGTGTCTGAAAAATCTATTCTTATAGAATACTTGTTTATTTGTGAATTTCAACTATTTTTTGGTCTATTAATTATATAATATTCATTTGAAATGTTACTTCTTACAAAATTGTTTCAAAAGTAAACATTTTCCCCAATTTTGAAAATGTTTACTTTTGTTTCTAATTCAAATTTATAAATTGATTCTAAATTTGAATTTTCATTATTTTTTAATTTTAATATTTCGTTATTAATTGTACAACCATATAGATTTCCTTGATTATCACAAGTTAAAAATACAATAGTAGTCCATTTTTCAAAAGCAATTCAATTTTCAACTATATTTGTTATTATATTTATTTTAAAAATATAATTTTGATTTGTTGTACAACCATATAGATTTCCTTGATTATCACAAGTTAAAGACGTAATAATATCATTTTTTAATATTTTATTATTTTTAAAACTTATCAAAATTTCATAATCATTAAAACTATTTAATTTTAATATTTCATTATTAATTGTACAACCATATAGATTTCCTTGATTATCACAAGTTAAACATGTAAATATAAACTCATTATTTATGTTTTGTATTTCATAATTTTTATTATCGGTTATTTTAATTAAATCTTGATTTTTAATATTTATAATTTTCAAAAAATGTCAATATTTTAAAAAATTAATTTCTAAATTATTATTTTCATCAATTATTTTTTTTATTAACTGACTATCAATAACATTGGGAATAATGTTACAAAAAATTTTAATTATAGAAAACAAATTAAGTAAATAATATAGTTCTTCAAAAAAAACATCAGTATTTTTCAATTTATTTAAAAGTTGTAATATTAAAAATTTACTAAAAATATTTTTATTATCTATTTTCTTTAAAATATTTCTTGGATTTAATAATTTTTCATCTATTATATTTGCATTTAAAAATATATCAAATCCCAAATCAACATTTTTTATTAGATTATTATTTATAATTTTTGAAAAATTAAAATAATTTTTATCTTTAATTGAAATTGATTGATTAATAATTTTTTTTAGGTAATTTTCATAGCAAATTTGAATCTTGTTTTTATCATCATTTTTTAATTTTAAATAATCTAATAAAATTGGTTTAATTATATTTTCACTAGCAATAATGATGATAATAACATTATCAACATTAGAAAAATAACTTTTTAAAATTGAGAAAGTATTAATGATATTATTAGGATTACATCTATCTATTTCATCAAGCACTATTAAAATTTTTTTGTTATTTATGTTTTTGATATTAATATTATCTTTAACAAAATTAAATGGGATTTTTTTAGTAAAAATATTAAAAAATTTTAAATATTGAAAATTTTTTAAAAAATATTGATAGTCTATACATTTAATAATTTCATTGAATAAGTATTTTGTAAAATCATTTTTAGATTCATTTTCAATTACAGATATATCAATATAATAACTATTAATGATATTATGTAATTTTTCTATTTCAATTAATTTTTTAAAAACATTTGAAATAACAAAAGTTTTACCACTGCCATAATTTCCACTAAAAAGTAATATATTTGTCGAATATGTTTGTTTTTTGTTTGTTTGGTTTTCAAAAAATATTTTTATTTCATTACAAATTTGATTAATTATTTTTTTATATTCATTTTTAATAAAACCATCAAATTCATGTTTTTTTATTAATTCATTAATTTTATTTTTATTTTGTTTTTGCCATTTGACTTTTACTTTTAATTTTTGCCAAACAATTAGTGTACAATAAAATAAAATATAAATTAAAAAAGTTAATAATGGCAATAATATGGATTGTCAATTTTTAACAAAATTAAAAAAATTATTTTTTAAAAAATAAGAAAGTAAAGTTATTAAAACAGTAGTGGTAATTAATATAAACAATGAAATAATAAAAAATGTATTATTTTTTATTCAATTTCAGATTTTTTTTATAAAATTTAAAATCATATTAATTTCCTTATTTTTTTTATTAATACTATAATTTTATATCAATTATTTAACTAAAATTAAATATTTGGGTTTTGAAAGTTGCTAGTTTTTAGTTATAAATTTTGATTTATTGCAATGGAATTTAAAAATTCTGCAGATGAAGAACTGTATAAAAATAAAAAAAGTTCCTGTATAAAATAAGGAACTAAAAGTTTTAAAGGTTATTTGAAATTTGTGTTTATATTTAAATTTTATATTCATTTTTTAAAATTATTTTGTTCTATAAAAAATAAGAACAATTTAATTATAACACTTTTATTTTATATTTTAACACTTATTTATGTTAAATATTTTCATTAAAATTCTACAAGAAAAAATAAAACTACTCAATTGAGTAGTTTTAAACTATTAAATATTTACATTTTTTGTGATTTACTACTAGAACTTTGACCTTTGCTTGTTAAAGCTTCACTGTTTACTTTTGATTTATCTTTTTCAAATCCAAAAGCATTAGCAACTCTTTCTTTTCTTTCACGTTCGTTTTTTTCTCCTCAAGCTTTGTTTGTTTCTCTAGCTTCTTTAGCGTATTTGTCTCTATCTGTTTTGCTTCAATCAATTGGTTCTCATGGCATAATTTATTTTTCCTCTCTTTATTATTTTTGAATATTTTTTTCTATCCTTAAAATACTCACAAAAAATTATATATTTTTAAAACTAAAAATGTGTAAAAAATAATAAAAAATCACTATTTTTTCAAAATAGTGATTAAAACTTTATTACTTATTGATTATGTTAATAAACATTTTACTTTATTTCAGTTATGATTTGAACTTGTTGAAGGTGCATTTTGCTGATTTACAGTATTTCGTATAGATGAATCAAAATTTTGATTATTTTCTGATTCAATAGTTGAGTTTTCTAAAATATTATTTGTGTTATGATTTGTTGTTCCATTACTTATTATTTCGTTTAGTTTTTTTTCTTTTCTGTTATCTAGTTCTTGTTTTAAAATATCATATTGAGTTTGTAATTTAGTTTCTAGTTTATCATTAGTTAAATTTTCTATAGTTTTTTTACTATTATTTTTAATTTCTTTTTCTTCTTTATTTTTATCAATGTTTTTCCAAAATGGTAATTTTCGAAGTAATCAAAAGATATTATTTTTTGTTTTTGTTTTGATTTTTTGGGTTTTGTGTGACACAAGGTTTCATAGTACTTTATCTAAGGCTCCAATTACTAAAGTAGATAATGCTAATATTCCTATTTTTTCAGCTATAATAATACCTACGGTTGCTCCTACTATAATTATGGGTAGATATATAGTTAAAATGGCAGGAACAGATAAAAGACATAAACTAAAGATTGAAATTGCCAAAAATGTTATTCATTCAGATTTTGTTATATTTAAGTTTAATTCTTCTTGTTTATTTAAAAATTTTTTAATAGGCATTTTAGAAAAAGATATATTATTTTTATTGGTTGAAGTGTCTTCAATTAATGAAAGATCATTTTTATATTTATTCATATTTTCGTATTTTTTTATTTGATTAACAACTTGTATATCGCCATTTTTAAGCTGATAAAAATGTATTATTTCCTCATTAATTGAATTATCAATATGTTGAATGGTTGTTATAAAATAAATTTTATTATTAATTGGCAAAATTTCTTCGTGAATTTTTTCAATTCCTGTATTTTTTCTTTGTTTTTCATCATAAATTGTTATTGCATTATATGAAAATTTTGCCAAATTAACATTGCTTTGCTTTAGTTTTAATTTTTCATTTTCTTTTATAAGTTTATGAATTTCTTTATCTTTTTCTAAATTACTTTGTTCTAGTTGTTCAATATATTTTTTTTGAGTTTGTATTAGCTCTTCTGTATTTGCTGTTGGTCAATTTAAGTAATTTTTAAATTTTGTTCATATATCAGTATTGATTTCTTGCTCTTTTTTATTATCTGTTAAATTACTAGCAACTGTTTCTGAATTTTCTGTATTGTTTTCTGATAAGTCGTCATTAATTAGTTGATTATTAACATTATCAATCCTATATGTTTTTCCGCTATGTCTCTTGTTTTTTGATATCTTCTATGGTTTTATTTTCTAATAGAAAATTATATGTTTGAGATTTAGTCTTATCTATTGTTGGCATTTCAATGCCTCCTTTTAACATTAAAACCCATTTACTTTGGTATAAAAGTAATGGGTTAAAACTTATATATGGGATAACAACTACATGTTATCAAATTTTATGTATTTTACAATTAGTTAAGTTTTAACCAAAATTGAATTATAAAATATCAATATTTTTGAATATTTGAGTTTTAAAAGTTGCTAGTTTTCAGTTGTAAATTTTGATTTGTTCATCAACAAATTTTTTCATGCTTTCATTTGGAACTAGAAATAAAACCTCGTATCCGTTTTTACAATAATGTCTTAGTCCATCAAATTTTTGTCTCATTCGTTGTTTGGTTTTTCTAGTTCTTTCAAATTCAATAATCATGACTTTATTTTCATAGTGAACTAATAAGTCAGGATATCCTTTTTCTCGATAACTTTCTGCTTTTAGTTCTTTTTCTGTTTGATATGAAATAATGTCATTTTGTTGAGATAGTCATTTGATGAGTAAATCTTGATGAATTAACTCGTTGTAATTAATTCTTATACTTTTACTTTTTTTGCCAAGTTTTCGGTTTCCTAGACTTGAAAGCATGTAGATGTTTTTTCTAGTTAATTGGTCAACTCGAATTAATTTTTTATCTATTAAAACTCTGTTTATCTTGTCAACAGTTCCAACTTCTTTATTTAATAATAGTGCAATTTGTTCAGTGTTTAGATATCCTCATCGGTTTATGATTTCTAATATTTTTAATTGTTCCATGTTGTTTCAACTCCTTAATGGCTAATGTGATAACGTTTGAAAAACGTTTTCTTTCTTTTTGGGAAGCGCTTCCGCGCGGACTTTTTCTTTCTTTTGTAAAAGAAAGAAAAAGTATTTCTCCCCCAACCTAAACAGATTACCTCGCTCCCTCATAAGTTTACGTTGGGGGAGCGAGGTAATCTGTGGTAAAGTAATGAAATTGCTTTATAGGTTAGGGGAGAAATAGATATTTAAAGGTAAAAGCATTCTCCTATTTCTCTTACCTATTTTCGATGATAATTTTGTCAATAAAATGGATTGAATTTTCTAAAATTATCTTGCAGTATGCTTGTCCAACTTTTAATTTTTTTAAATCATTTGGATGAACAATGTATTCTTCAACTTCTCTTATTGAACCTTTTGAACTTTTCTTATTTTTGGTATCATATTGTTTAGTAATTTTTTGAGATGTTTTAGTTCCAAAGACTTTGGCAAGGTATTCAGCACTATTTGGGTCTTTGACATTGTGTGCAATAATGTTAGCTGTATTTCCAAAAATAGTGTCTGTTAAATCTTTATTGTCTGTTTTTAAATCATTAATTGTTTGAAAACATAAAAAACATTGATAGTTAAAACTTCTAGTTTTATTAATTAAATTGATAATGCTATCACTTGCAAAAACATTAAATTCATCAAGAATAATATTAATTTGTTGTTCTCGTGGTTTTATAGAAGCAAACTCTTTTAAATCTTGAATAAGTAATTTACCAATGTTGCTAGCTAATTGGGGATAGTCTAATGAATTCAAAGAAAATAAAATAACTTTATGATTTTTAACTATTAAAGAAAAATCATTTTTTAAACCAATACTTTGATTTAATTGTTCGTTATAAACATTTAATCTATTTTCTAAACCTTGGATATCATCATTTTTAAATGTGGTTAAATAATCATAATTTTGATCATTACTATCAATTAAGTTTATTAAATTTTCTTTTGAAAAATATTTAATAATGTTTGATAAAGTCATTTCAATTTTGTTGCTTACCAAAGTTTCTAAAAGAATTAATAAATAACTATGTGCAATTGCTTGATAATGTGGTTCAGAAAAATCAAATAAACTCATAATCTTATCTGCTAAAACAATATGGCTTTTTGAAGCAAAAGGATTGTATTGATTATCACCATTGATTGTTCAAATAAAAGCATTATTATCAATAGCTGTGACTTTATTTATTAAGTCACTGTCACCTTTTCCATCAATAATGATTACAGTTTGATTCAATTTATATACAAGTTGATTTATTATTGATAATGCTGTTGTAGTTTTCCCCGAACCAGTTGCTCCAATCAGTAATGTATGTTGGTTTAGTTTTGATTTAACTAAACCAATTTTTTTATTTAAATTTATTAAATTTGTAAAGCCTAATTTTTTAAATTCTTTAATTTGAGATTTTGCTTCATTTTTTAGTTTTGAGTTTTTAGGATTTCATTTTTCAAAATTTATATAAAAATAATAAAATAGACATCCCATAAAAATTAAAAAACTAACACCAAATGAAGTTTCTGTAACTCAACTTGTAAATATGCTTGAAATTCAATTTTTGAAATTTACACTTGGATAATAATATCAAGCATATAAGATTGCAGAAATGAAAGCTACTGCCATTCATAATGCAAGAAAAATAAAACTTCATATCATTGCAAAAATTCAAATTTTATGAAAAATATTTTCTTGTCACTTGTCTTTTATTCAATTTATCATCTTTATTTACTCCTTTTTTGGTATATGCCTTTATTTGGCTTATATTTGCTGTTTTTAGCAATGTTTTTATTTTGAATACAAAACTATTCATCAAGCCTTAGTTATGAGACTTTTTTTATGTATGTCCAACAATTTCCACTTCATCATCAATTTGTAAAACTTGAATTGGTAGTTGCTCTTGTTTTGAGATTTTAAATCAAAATTTACCTTGGCTTGCTTTTGCAATGTAAGTTTTAATAGCTTCACTAAGTCCACCAGATTGTTTATACATATCGTTTAAATTATTTAAGTCATTTGGTTGCATACCACCAACTAAGGTATATTGAACATTGTTGATAATGCCAGTAAATTTCTTTTTGAGATTTTCACTGCCAGTAAAATCAGCTATATTTTGTGTTGCAATAATTAATGAACTTTTGCATTTTCTAATTCTTTTCATTGTGTGAAATAAAAAGTCTAAGGCAACATTGTTGTTTTCGTTAGCTAGTAAGTGTGCTTCATCAACAGCAATAATAATTCGCTTTCAATCTTTTTCTTGTTTATTTTCGTTGTATGATTGAACTGCTGAAAGTTCAATTCCTAGCATTCGTAAAATCAACATCATTTGTAAATTGATTATTTTTTTATTACTATTTTCAAAAAGTTCTCTTAAATCAAAACAAACTATATTTGCTTTGCTTCATTGAAATTTAGTGTGACCATTTCAATATTTAGCGTATGTACCCTGCGTTAAAGCTGTTAACTTAGATTTTAAATTATCTAACTTTAAAATATTTGCTGATGATTTTTCATCTTTAATTTTTTGACAAATCAAATTATATAAATCAGTAAATGTTGGATAATCTGTTGCTTTTAATTTTTCAAAATCCGTACTTGGTAAAATATGGTTTTGAAAATATAATTCTTTAATTAATTCTATTAATAGACTTGTAGTGATATCATCATCACTTAAATTAGGAAATAACATAATAAAGAATGATTCAAGTAAAGCAAGTTGATTATTAAAAGTATCTGCATTGTCATGACTATCATCTAATTTATAAATTTCTAGTGGATTTATAATATTTCCTTTGGCTCCTGAACCATTAACTACTTGTCCATTTAAGTAATTAGTTAGATTACCAAATTCACGTTCAGGGTCTAAAATAAAGATTTTTCTATTATTTTGATATGCTTGATTTAAAATAATTTTTTTAGTAGTAAATGATTTACCACTTCCACTTTCTCCTAAAATTAACAAATTATGATTTATTCTTTGTGAGTTTTTTTTAAATAAATCTCAAATTACTGGTTTTCCGGAATTAGTTTCAGCTAATAAAAATCCTTTTTCATCTTTAAGTGGCATATCAGGAATTGGAAAACTTGTTGCAAAAGTATCACAAGTCATTTCAATTTCAACTTCTTTTGAAATGAATTTTGTTCAATAATAAATTTCAATAAGAGCTTGTTGTTGTAAAAATAATAAATTGTTGTATTTTCAACTCATAGTATTTGCTAAATCAATTAATTGTCTTTTAGTATTATTTAGTGTTGTTTTATTGCCATAAGCAATAATAAAAATTGAAGTATCTTTTAAAACATCAACATCATCAATAACTGCTTGCTGTTGTTCTAAAAAAGCATTATATAATTGTTCTGATTCACTTTTTTGACTTATAGTTAAAGCATATTGTTCATTAGTTTTAATTTTATTTAAAGCATTGTCTAATTGTTTTTTAGCTTTTAATTTATTAATGGGATTTAAATTAATACAAATATTTACATTACTTAAATTAAATAATTTGTTTAATCAAAAATAATTAATTTGTTTTGGTAAATAATTAATAGCTCATACAAAACCATTATCATTTTTACCTTTAAAATTTGAGCAATTAGTTTTGATATTTTGATTATCAAATGTAAAATCAGTTCAAATATTAATGATTTTTTCTTGTGATAATTTTTTGATATTTAAACTACTAAACGAACTATTTGTCATTAATGATTGTAATTGTGTTAATGTTCTTTCTTTATTATCACTACAAAACACAATATAAACAGTTGGTGTAGTTAGTAATTTAGTTTCTTGAATTGCTTTTAATTGTTCAATTTGTAAATCAATTAAATAATTCTTTTTTTCATTATTTTTTAATTGTTGAGATTTTAAATTATTAATTTGTTCTTCAAAATCATATTTTTGATTTGTTTTTATAATTTTACATGACATTGTAATTGTTCTTAATAAATCAGCAAAGTCTTCAAGTACTGTTGCTTGTTGACTTTCATTTAATAAAGTTAAATTTACTGTTTGTAATTCAATACCGCAAACAAAAAGATTATTTTTTAAGTATTTAAAAAGAACAATGCTTTTGTCATTTAATAATTCAAAATTAGGATTTAAATTTACAGTTGAACTTTTACCAATCATTGTTAAATATTTAATTGCTCGCACAATTAATTCATAAGCTCTTGTTTCGTTTTTCAATTTTTGAATACTAATAAAACCTAGAACAATAATTATCAAACTTAAAGAAAACTTTAAATAAACATTGATTGTTAATAAGAATGCTATTGAAATAGAGATACTTATAAAAATCAATAAGACCAATAAATCATTAAAGTTTATACCCCTAAAAATTTGATAATGAATTTTTTTAGTACTTTTTGGTAAATTTACTTTTTCCATTTTTATGTATTTCCTTTCTTAATATCTTTGTCAATGTTTTTCATTACTTTTGAATTAATTTTTTTGTTTTTCTTATAGTGTTTATTTCACTGATGTTTTGTAATTTGATTTGGTTGTGTAGTTATTTTATGTTTACTTGAACCTTTTTTATAATTATCAATGCTTTTGCTTTTAATTACCTTGCCTATTGAATTGACTGGCTTCACTACTTGTTGACCTGCTCTTTTTAAAGTACCTTTTGCTCCAAACGATTTATAAGTTGCAACTGTTCCACCAATAAATCCAGCAGTAGCTAAGACTGAACCAACAGTTGCTTTGGTACTAAACTTGGCAAATTTTGCAAGTCCACCACTTTGTACTCTATTTAAAAGACTATTAGTTTCTTGATTTTGTTTGCTTGGAAGCATTTTTCTTTTACCCATTAGCAAACCTTTACCAAGACCAAACATACCAATTGCTCCTGCTTTTAAACCACTACTTGCAGATTTCATTGTTGTTAACATACGCATTCCCTCAGTAATACCAATTGTTTGTCCAACCATTGAAGAAAAAAGTAATTGTGCATTTAATGTTGCAATAGCACCACCGGTAATAAACAACAATTTAAAAGCAACTTGTCCCATTCATTTATCACTTACTTCATTTGCAACATGTAACATTAAAGGTTCTAAGTTCAAAAACAAAGTTAAACTTAAAACAACTCCCAATGTTGAAATAAACCTACCAATAACTAAATCTTTTCATAAGTTTACCTTTTGTCATTGCACACCACTTGTGGCAGTTGCAAAAACAATAGGTGCTGTTATATACAATAAAAACAAATCAAAGATACGTTGGATTAAACTTAATCCTAAATAAAAGAAAATAACCATACAAAAGAATGAACCAAAAGTACCAAGAAAAAGGTTGTAGTTATTTCAATCAGGATATCCTGTATCATAATGTCAATCTTGATGAAGTAATCCATCAGTAAATCCTAATGCACCAACCATATCAGCCAAAGTTCTGCCATCTAAAAACTGAGGCATAATAATTTTGATAATAGAAACTATTGCAAAATTAATTACTCAAAAAAACAAAGGAATTAGTGTCATAAGTAATATCACCATTAAAAATCTATTTGCTAAGCTTGTCATTGCACTTTTAATTTGTTGATTGACCATAGCATGTAATATAACTCCACCAGCAAACAAGATAATTAAAGCAATAGCAATAACTAAGAAAATAAAGAACTGTGGTGGTATACCAAAGAAATGACCATTAGAACCAAAAATTTTATCAATAATTTTTTGTCCAGATAAATAAGTAATAGCATCACCAACTCCATGAACAAGATATAAAGGACCACGAACAAAAATATCGAATAAAAGACTTCATATAGCATGACCAACACCTAAAAAATCACTCATTATCATCATTATTTAGTACCTTCTTTATCTTTATATTTGCTATTTAAATAAATAATTTCTCTTTGACTATGAATATTACATAAGTACATATCAAACAAAATTTTTTCGTGTTTTGTTTTGATTACAATGCTTGGTTTTTTATGACAATAATTACATTTCATTATAGTAAACCTAACATTCTAGCAAAGATTATGTGAGCAATAGCTGATGACATTAAAATCAAAGCACAACCTAAAACACTTCAAACCATGTGTCTTAGATAATCGCCTTTATTTTCAGGGTCACTATGAATTTTAAAAGCATATTTAACAGTACTAAATACTAAACCAAAACCACCAATTGCATACAAAATTGGTAATAACACTTCCATTAATTTTGTAAGTAATTCTTGAGTTTGTGAATCAACATTTGCAAGTTGATTAAATAAAGATAAAAACATTTTTATATTTTCCTTTCACTTTTTGTTTGTGATAATATATATTTGATAAGGTATGTATGTTATACATAACCCCCTTTGGTGGAATTATTTAAAAACAGAAAATAAAACGGGGTTTGTGGTTATTACATAATCTTGAAAAAATCCTTTACTAACTCAACATGAGACTTCAATTAACAGACAAATACATGCAACAACAATTCTATTAATGTTTTTAAATAACTCTTTTATTCTGATATAGAAGTATTTACATAAAGTACTCACCATTTGACTTCTACGACAGTTTATTTAGTTTTATAAACTTAATAAATAAAAAAAAGAACCTGTTAGGTTCTTTTACTTTTATATAAAACGTAATTTCAATTGCAAATAATTATAAGAAAATATATAATTTATATTGCAGGTTGAGCAGTTTAGAGATGTGAACCTGTCGGTAACAGGGCATGTCTAGTGCTGCTGTTACATTTTTTATTTTAAGTTGTAATTAAATTATACATAATTTTTATTTAATATCAAATTTTGTAGGTTTATAAAAGTTAATAATTCAAAATATATTTTTCAACAAATACTTGTTTTTTCAATATTAGAAAAATTTTTTCATTCTTCTAATATTTTTTTATTTAAATTTAATATTTTATTATTTATCTTTGATAAAGTATTACGATATAAATTTATTTTTTGTATAATTATAAAATATTCTTCAACTAAATTTTCATTAATTATTTTAGATAATTTTTGTTTTAATATTTTACTATAACTAGCATAATCTAAATTTTTATTTTCCCATAATAAAAATTTGATTATTTGTTCTTGCATTAATTTTTGTAAATTAAAAAAATAATTACTTCAATCATTTTTATCTAAAAAAAATTTAATATTTTCTAGTTTTTGCTTTAATTCAATATCAAAACGACTTTCTGTTACTTCAATAATTATTTTTTTGGTATTTTTATCAAATCAAAAAAATAAATCTTCAATTATTTTTTCCATTAATTTTTTTTGTTTACAAAAGGGAAAATCATCTCTAATTTTTTTATGATATTCAAAAATATCTTTACTTGATAAAATAATTTCTATTCATTTTTTACCATTTAAAAAGTTATTCTTATTGTAAAAAATATCATCATAATTTGAAGTTATGATATATTTTTTATTTTCTTTGAATTGATTTTTGATTATTGAAAAAGAACTTAAATCATACTTATTAAAATTTGGATATTTATTAGTTTTAGGATTTAATTTTACAAATTTATTAATAAATTTTCCTAATTCAATTTTATTCATAGTTATTCCTTTTATTAAATTTTTATAATATTTCTTTAATGAGTTCTTCATAGGCTTGTTTTTGACG
Organism: Spiroplasma endosymbiont of Danaus chrysippus; assembly: GCF_902809815.1. GTDB lineage: Bacteria > Bacillota_I > Bacilli_A > Mycoplasmatales > VBWQ01 > Spiroplasma_E. Next base: position 20,674 of record NZ_CADDIL010000010.1, read on the forward strand.
TCAATAGTATTGACTATCTCAAATACTACTTAAATCATTTTCAGCAGATAAAAAAGATTTTGAACTTTTATTTTTATCTTTGATTTATTTTTTTTATTTTTAAAATTTAAAAATATTTTAATCAAAAATCATATTCACCCATTATGTCATAATCATTAATCATATTAACATATTTCGCCTTGCTACTGGCAAATATATAACAATCATAACATCAACTTCTACATCCTGTAATAGGTTCTTTACACTGTATGCAAGGAAATTCAAATTCTGGATTTTCTGTTAAAAACTCTTGATCATATTTATTATAAAAAATTTCTTTTTCTTGTTTTGTCATATTTTTCTTATAACCTATTTCATTTAATAATTTTTTATAGTTATTAGTAAGAACACCTGATTTATCAAAAAAATCTCTTTTAGTATTCTTTTCATCAACTTTTTGCATAAAATAACCTTCTTTATTTATTTTTGTCATTTATTTGTTGTATATATTTTAGATTACTAATCAAACCATTAATGACATTTTGGTTTTTGCTAATTTTTTTTTCAATCCTTAATTTTTTACATGTTTTATTAATTGGTTTTAAATTATGATTTTTTAATATTTGAATACCTGTAATAATAACAATATTGTTGTATAAATTTTGATATTTAATTTTTCTTCTATTTATTTTCAATTTGTTTTTTATTAATATATTAAAAACAAATTGAATTTCTTTTTTATTAATTGGATTTTTTGAACTTATAACTAAATCATCAACATATAATGACATTTTAAATTTTTTTTCAATACAATATTGGTATATTTCTTCAAAAATTTCAATATTAACTAAAAAAGATAATATTGGACTTGTTTCTAAACCTTGCTTTAAATTAGTATTATTAATATCCGCAACTGATAATACTGTTAAAATTCTAGCTATATCTATTGAGGTATTTAATTTATATTTAAAAAAATTAAAAATTTGTAAACTACTAATATTATTAAAATAATTTTTAAAATCAATTTTTAAAAAATAATTATTTTCTTTATGAAAATAGGCATTTTTAACATAATCTACATTTTTGATAATTGAATACAAATAATTTAAATTATTTTTCTCAACTCAAATACTTAATATTTTGCTAAGTTTTTTTAAAATCATTTTATAATCAGATTTTTTTTGTGCATAAGTAAATTGTCTATGAATATTTTCATTAAATGTAATATTAGTGGAATTTAGTATTTTATTTCTAGTTTTTTTATCAGTTAATTGCACTTTTTTACTTTTTTCAATTAAAATTTTTAATTGTTCTTCTTTACTAAAAATTTTAACTAATTTTTTTTTATTTATATTCTTGTTAACTATTAAAATTTTAACTAATTTTTTTTTAGAGTTTAAAGAATATAAAATACAATTGTTATATTGCAAAATTGCACCCCAATTTTTTATATTATAATTTTTATGATAATATTATATATGGTTATTAATAGTTTTAGAACATCTTAAATTTAATTTTAAAGTTACTTTTATTAAGTAAATTTTGTTTCTAATTAATGTTAGAAACGATTATAATTTGTGAGCAACATGTATAATGTCCAATTATTTAATGTGGCAGTTAGAGCTCGTTGATCCGGCGCAGGGTTATCAAAACTCTAAAAGAACGTAAGAATTTTACTAAACTGTTGATAACCCTGCTCCCCAAATTTAATTTTAATGGATTACTCTATTAACGATATATTTTTATTATTGATTATATATTTAATACTAGAGTTTGCTAAAAGAAAAAAAATTTCTAAAGGAGTTGATATAAAAATGATTAATCAAATTCAAAATTTTGTTTTGAATATGTTATTTATTAACATTTGAGACATCATACATACGAAAACAATTCTTACAGTTATTTATAATGCTTTTAGCATCGTAAACTTTTAGACCTTGCGGTCTTTTTTTTATTCTCATTATTTTTTATTTTTCTTCTTTATTTGTTTTCTTTCTTGTCTTAAGTCTTTTCTTGCTCTTGCAACTCCGTTATATTTAGGGTTTGTACGTGAACGAATTACTCATGCAATTGCAGCTACGATAAGTAACAATGGAATACCAATACCAAACCCCATAGCTAATTGTCAAAGTTTAAATTTTATATTTGCTTGAGTTTGTAATCAATCATGATAACTTTGTCCATCAGCAAATTTTTCAATTTCACTTTTTGTTTGGGGTTTTGATTTGCCATTTAAAATACTATCAATACTATATCCATGTAAATTCAAGCCACTTTCAGCTTCTGTAATTGCATTTTGATATGCTGTATCTATTGCACTAATGTTGTTTTTAACTCAATCAATAGTATCACTTTGTAGTTTATCTAATTCAATATATTTTTGATAATCACTGCTTGTTGCTTTTAATAATTTATTGTCTTCTCACACAATATTTTTTAAATAATTTTTAATATTTGTGTTATCTAAAAATTGGCTTGCTTTTGCTTTGATTTGTTGTTCTTGTTCGGTTGTTGCAAAACCACGAGAAGCAATATTTAAAATATCATTTATTCACTTATCTTTGTTATTATTGATAAATGTTTGATAGTTATTAATTCAATTTGTATAAATAGTCAATGTTGATTTATTTACTACATTTTTAGTATCAACATTTAAATTTTTTGGTAATATATCTAAACCATTTTTTAATAATTCATTTGCTTTATCAGTTATTGTTTTGATTAATTCGGATTTATCAATACCATCATCAAATTTTGGTTCATTTCCAATATCATATGTCAAAGATTTTAAAAATGATGTATAAGAAGTAATTTGATTTTTAATTTCACTATCAAAACCTTTACCATTGGTTTTTATCATTTCATTAAATTTATTTTCTACAAAATTTTCATATTGATGTAATCAACCCAATGCTTTTGCTTTTTGTTTAGGGTCAGTTAAATTTACAGTAACATTAAGTTTTGATTTAAGCTTATCTAATTCACTATCATCAAAAGTACCTTTTAATTTTCAATTGCTTTCGCCAAGTTCTAAATAACTATCATAAGCATTACCTACTGTATCTAATAAATGTAAATGATATATACCATCATTTTGAATTGATAAATTTTTAGAAACTAATTGTTTAGAACCGGTTGCTGTGAAATTATTTGAACTATCTACTGTTCCTTCTTCATAAAAACTTTTGTTTACATCAAAATCAATCAAAGTGTCAGTTAAAGAAAGATTTATACTTGCATTATGAGTTCCAGTTCCATCTTTAATTTTTGTTTGAATGATGTCTGAGCCATTGGTATTTCCATTGTTAGAAACTAAACCAGTATATAATTGCGTATCATCAATTTTTGTTTGATAATCGATTTTATTTTTATCAATTGCTATTTTAACTCATAATTTATATGTCACTTTTCCAGTTGAGGTATCGCCACCAAAAATGCTTGCAAGTTTTTTATCTTTTAAAGTCAAAATTAATGTATGTTGTCCAACTGGTATATCTAAATCTGTTGTTGGAATTGTAATTGATTTCTCATCCAATGTTGCACTTGCAACTAGGTTCTTTTTGATATCAATTTTTTGTGCATAATTGTAAACTATACCGTTATATAAATTTCCCAAATAGTTTGGTTTATTTAATTTTAATAAAGAATTAATAATTAATAAACCACTTTTTTCAGTTCCTACATATATTGTTCCATCAGCATTAACATTAACAACAATATAATGATCTATTTGATATATTTTATTAAATGTAATTCCATCATTACTTTGATATATTTCTCCATTATTAAAACCAATTATAATTAAATTTGAATTAGATGCTATACTTCTAATTTCTTCATTAGGTAATCCAGTTACTTGTTCAAATGTTATTCCATCAGTACTTTTATATAAACCACTTTCTTGACTACCTACATATATTGTTTTACTTAAAGTAATGTGGATTTTTTGAATAACAAAATTAGTTGGTAATCCAGTTACTTGTTCAAATGTAACTCCATCATTACTTTTTCATAATCCTTTGTTTTCCATACCTACATATATTGTTTTATCAAATGTTGCAATAGCAGAGACATCGTTTGGTAATCCAGTTACTTGTTCAAATGTAACTCCATCTTTTGATTTAAATAATGCGCCTAAATTATCAACATAAACATTACCAGAAGAATCAATTGTAATACTTGATGTATATTTACCAGAAAATGATGTTTTTCTAAAATTTATTCCATCAGTACTTTTATATAA
>NZ_CADDIL010000011.1 GCF_902809815.1 Spiroplasma endosymbiont of Danaus chrysippus
AACTTGTTAATTACTAATGCTATTTGTTTAATTTTATCCATTATTAAAAATCCTTTCATGTCAAAATTAGTGTTAATTGTATAACACAATTGTTTTTCGAATACATTCAAGTTTTTTTTAAATTAATCGTCTAGTAAAAAGGGCTAAGTAGCAAGTAGCAAGTAGCAACAAAGGAAAATATGTTATTGAATTGCAAGATAATTTAGGAAATCATAACAATATTTATTTACAAATTGCTCCAAAACAAGAAATTGCACATTATTTTGATACAGATAATGGTAAACAATTTGAAAAGTGAGCAAAAGCAAATGGACACGATAACATTCATGGATATTCTGTTCGTCAACTAAATAAATTGTTTGAAGAAAGCAAATCATGAATTAAACAAGCAAATGATAATCAACTAGCTAATGCTCTTGCTGATTGATTTAAAACCAAAGGTAATGTTTCTTCAAAACAAATAATTTCAAAAGAAGAAATTGTTGAACAATTAAAACAACAAATCCCAAAGACTATCACAATTGATAAATTTGATACAAGTAATTATGATTTAAACAAAGTTTCATTTGAAATTAAAGGCATGCAATTTCAACCAAATGAGAAAGTTGAAATTGTTATTAAATATGGTTCAGAAAAATCAAATAGTTTTATATTACAAATTCAAAATAATAACCCACCAAACAATAACAAAAAAGGATTAACTGTATTAGCTATTATTGCTATTGTTATTGGTAGTTTATTAGGATTACTACTTCTTTGTTGATTATTAAAAAAATTTGTTATTACACCATTTATTTTAGAACCAATGCGTAAGAAAAAATCTGAAGCTTTCCAACGTCAAACTGAAAAAGACATTGCCCAAATGAAAGCTGATGAAGCCGAAGAAGAAACAAAAAGGAAAGGAAAAAAATAAAATGAATTGAACAATATTTTTTTGCAATTATTATTCTTTTATTTATTTTTTTCAAACCAATACTATGATTATTAAGAAAAATAATGTTTCTATTAGGGTATATATTTGCTTTTTGTAAAGGAATCAGTAATGCAAAAAATAAAAAAAAATAATAAAGAAAGAAAAGGAGACAATATATATGATGATATTAGCAACAAATAGTAATTTACAAGATAGATGTAGGAAACAAAATTATTACAATTGGAATGCCAATTTTAATTAGTTTAGCGGTAGTAATTGGCATTATTATGGTAGCTTATTATGCCATTGGTGGTAAATTTGCAAAAAACGCTGACCAACGTAAAGAAACTATTGCACGAATTATATCGGTTGGTGTTTGTTTGGGAATTGTAATTTTAGCAAGTTCACTAGTTTTAGGATTAAAAGATGTCATTTTAGGTATTTCTTAAAAAGGGGATATAAATGTTACAAAAGAAAAAAGGGCTAAAAAACCCTTTTACTGTTGGTAAATCAGCAAAAATAAAACCAACATCAATAAATAATATCATAGCCATTGTTAACAACGTCATTAAAAAAATGGCTATGTTTCTTATTATAGCATTCTTGCCCTTAATGTTAATAATGGTTATTATGATTATAATTATTGCAGCCATTATAGCAATTATTTCACCAGATACAATAAACAATTTTATCAATGCGCACAGTGAAGTAGGTTTTGGAATATTTGTTCATTATAATCAATTAACACTTAATGATAGTGGTGGAGATGAACCGGGTTGATTATTAGGGGCAATTATGAAAGCTGTATTTGCAATTTTATATATAATTTTTATTAAACCATTACTTTGAGTTTTAAATAAATTTCAAGACATAATTTATTTTATGTCTGGTGGTAATTTAGCAAACCGTTTACTTTTTGAAAACAATAACCCCAATGGTTTTCCAACCCTATTAATTGTAATGTTATCTATTGCTGGAATAATATTAGTTTTACTATTAGCTGGACGAATGATTGAGGTAATGTTAGCTGATGAAAAACACAGTAAATTAAAGATAACATTACGTAACATGCTTTTATTGTTTATAGCAATTCCAGCAATTCCAGTTATTTTTTATACATTGAATATTATTGTTAATTTACTAACCCAAGCAATCATACAAGCCAGTAACGTAAATATGCAAAATATTGGTTTATTTATTTTTAATTCTTCATTTGATAATGGAATGCACAATTTTGATTATGTACCAGCCAGTTGAACATTTACTGACAATAGTCATTTTAACTATTTACTATGCTTGTTTTCAGAAGGATTTATGATATACATATTTTTATTAATTAGTTTATTTTTATTTTGACGTACTGCTGAACTATTAATTCTTTATGTTTTATCACCAATTGTAGTAGTATCAGCAATTCAAGATGAAGGACGAAGATTTAAAAACTGAAAAGAATTAACTGTCGCTCGTTTTATTAGTTTTAATATGATTTTTTTAGCATATAGTTTATTTTTATGAAGTATTACAGTCTTTGCAGAAATCGGAAATGCAATTCCTGACGCAACTACAAGACCAATTTTTACTTTATTAGGTATTTTTGCTTTTGGTATTGTAGTTGTTAAATCACCACAATTATTATCTTCTATTATGGGTGGCAATACATCATTAAGTGATGGAATTGGTAATATTATGGTTTTAAAAGTAGCAACAAATGCTTTTATGACTGGTGGTGCATTAACTGTAAGTGGTGTAAAAGCAAGTTATAGTCTAAGTAAAAAAGCAGCTCATGGAGCTGGTGTTGCTCATGCAATTCATCAAAGTGCCAAAGACTATGGTTTAAAAAATATTGCTAAATCACAATTTAAAACTGCTGTAACTAGTGATTACGCCAAAGGTCATACCAAAGCAAGCGCAAAAATCAATCACTGATTTAATGACAAATAAAAGTGCTATAAACACTACAAGGAAATTTAAAATATGGAAATTAAATGTAATGATTGAATAACTGTAAATATTTTTATAAATCGTAAACTAAAAAAAGAAACTGATAAAGCAATTTTGTTTTCAATTCCATTTAACAAAGGCTTATCTGTATGAATTAGTAAAAAATGTATTCATGGTTCACGTAATGATATATCTCTTGGTGTTGGTATTAAAAGTACTGATGAATACAACATATGAGCATATGATAATCAAAAAAAGATACATTTTAAAAAAGAAGTTTGAAAAGGATATATTTTAATTAACTTATATCAAAAAGAATGAAGCATTAAAGGAGAAAAATAATTATGGATGATAACAAAGCACGAATTATAACTAAAAGGGCCAGCAAAATTCGTTTTAGTATTTCAAATGCTCTTGGTGGAATTGGAAAAGTGGAAATTGCAATTATATTCATTGATTTTTTTATTACCGCAATATTTTTTTCTTTTTTATTTAAATATCAATTAATTGCTAGTGTTGTTTTTATTATTTTCATATGATTAATAAGTTTATTTTTAATGTTTCCAACCAAAAATGGAACCAAATTATATAGTGTTTTATGAACAGCATTCAAATATATTTTTATTAAAAAACATAATAATGATGTTTTAAAAATTAGTAAAATCACAAAAATTGAAGACAACATTATCAATTTTGTTTTCAAAATTGATAATGTATATCGTATTGAAGCTAGTGATATATCACTAGCTAATCAGCAAGAACGTGACGTTCCTATTTATAAATTAGCTAGTATTTTAAAAACAATAGATATTGATTATGAAATTTGTAAAATTCAAATTCCCTATGAATTTAACGAGCAAATTCAAAATATTGATAGGATTTTAAAAAACGAGAAAATTAAAAATAAAAAAGAACAATTAGAAAATTGAAAAAATTGATTTTTAAATTTACAATATAATAATCAAAAATTAAAAACAACTTATTTTTTAATAATAAATGGGAATAATGTTTCTTCAATCAATCAAAAAGTTCGCTATGTTATTAATAAATTTGATAATAATATTAAATTCATTAAAGCAAACTTCGAAGAAACAAGTTTATTAATTCAACGAAATATTATTCCAACCAATAATATTGTTGATAAACCACAAAAATTAAAACAATTTTCTAACTATGTAACAATTGATAACAAATATTTTTCTTATTTAACCATATCTCAATATCCTTTGTTGGTGCCAGATACTTGACTAGGTTTTCTTGCAAATTTAAATAATGTAAATGTAAATATTAAAGTTCATCATATCTCAGAACAAGAAGCTTTAAAATTACTTGATAGTACCATTAATCGAACTGAAATACAAACTACAAGTAAAACAAGCGAAGAAATTAAATATCAATCATATCTAGAACACTTTACTGAATTAATGACTATGGTTCAAAATGGAGGAGAAACATTAAAAATGGTTTCAATCATTTTTACTTGTTTTTCTGATACAAAAAAAGAATTAGATAATATTAGAACAATTTTAATTGCTGAAATGACAAAAAAAGGTTTTGTTCCAGATGAATTAAAATTTCAGCAATTAAAAACCTATAACTTTATTTGAAGTAATGATATCAAAAATACTAATGAATGGTGACAAGAAATGCCAGTTATTTCATTGGCAAGTAGCTATCCATTTGTGGCAGCACCTTTAAATGATAAGCAAGGTTTATTATTAGGAACGCTACTTGCTACTTGCTACTTAGCCCTTTTTACTAGACGATTAATTTAAAAAAAACTTGAATGTATTCGAAAAACAATTGTGTTATACAATTAACACTAATTTTGACATGAAAGGATTTTTAATAATGGATAAAATTAAACAAATAGCATTAGTAATTAACAAGTTAAATATCAAACAAAAAATTCAAATTATTGATGATAGCAAAAACCAATATTCAATTAGATATCTTTGCCAACATCTTCAACTAAACCGATCAACATATTATTTTGTAAAAAACAAACAAAACCCTATTAAAAAAGAAAAAAATCAAATTAGTAATTGTACACATAAATATCAAGAATTATGCCAACTTTTACTTGAATTTCATTTTACAAGAAAAGGACAAATTTATGGCTATTTACGAATTTTTTCAGCATTTAAAGAATGATTAAAACAATACAAACATATTATTTTAAATCTAGAATTATCAACAAAACAAATGCGAAAAATTATGAAAGATCACAATCTTCAAGGATTAAAACAAACTAAAAATAACTATCCTAAAAACAAAAAAAATCCAAATAAGTGAATACCTACAATGGATAAAGTAAACAAAGATTATAAAAGTACAACCTCTTCAAATCAAATTTGATCAATGGACACTAAACAAATAAATACTAAAGAAGGTTGATTATATCTTTTTGTAATTATTGATTTTTATTCAAATAATATTGTAAGCTATAATACATGTTCAAACAAATCCTATCAAGATTTAATTCTTCCTGCACTTGAAAAAATAAATCAACAATTCTCTTGAAACCAAGTAAAAAACGTTATTTTACACTCAGATAACGCCAACGAATTTTATTGTCAAGACATCACAAATTGAGCTGCTGATAAGCAAATAATTTTAAGCAAAAAACAACCTTATGATATTGGTGGCAATGTAATATCTGAAAACTGATTTTCTCATTTATCTCAAGAATGACTACCTAAAGGTTCAAATCAATATTTTTCTCTCAATGAAGCTATAAATGATGTAAACCAATATATTATGTTTTATAATTACGAAAGAATACATTCTAAATTTCTAAAACCACCAATTTCACAAATAAAAATTTAAAACTGTCTATCCAAAAGTGGTCCAGTATTTAGGGCTAACCACCTTCACCCAAACAACCTTAAAACCCTTAAAATTGGAGAATGCTATTTTAAAACCACTCTTCCAAGCGGAGAAACGTTTATTAAAAAAGTTAAAATCATAAATAATGAATAATTACCTAAATAATAAACATACATTATTTATGATATAATGATAACAATAAAAAAAGATTTAGTAGTTTCCCTCTACTAAACCTATGTACCTAAATAAATGTTAGACCACATTTATAAAGGGTTAATAATTATGTAAACACAATAAAAGGTGTTTGTATAATTATATCACATCAGAAATTTGTGTGAATAGGTTTAGTAAAATAATTACTTCTTATTCACTTTTTTATTTATATTTAAAAAATTATAAAAATTATTATTATTTATTTTATAGACAGGAGCATATAATTATGCAAGTACAACAAAATAATAACCAAGTAAAAACATTTAATCAATTAAATACTGCAAAAGATATTTCTAATTTTTTTATACCTAAAAATAATATAAATAAAAAATTTACTGATGATAGTTATCAAATTAGGATTTTTGAAAAATACATTTCAATACCTAAAAAATTTTGTTTTTTAGACAAAAATAAAAAAAACTACTTAATCGGAATTAAACCAAATTATATTTACAACTGCTATGACGCACAAAAAAATTGAAAAGAAAAAATCAGTGGCAACGATTTAATTAAAAAATATAACCTAAAAGGTTTACATTTTTTAACTGTTGAAAATCAACGATTTAAAAACATGCAACAATCAAATCCATTTTTAATGCAATTTAAAAACGCACAAGAAAGCATGGAATGACACAGAAAACAAGTAACAAAAGAAAAAGAACAATTCAAAAACTACTTATTATCTTTACAAAAAAATAAAGATAGCAAAGTATCTGAAAACAATTTAAAAAATAGTAATAACATATCAAATTCAAATCAATCTACTAATTATCAACAACGACAGCTCGACATAAAAAAATAACTGAAGAATTGGATGAACCAATTTTCAGTTAAAAATACCAACTACAATATTTAAAGACACACCGCATAGGAAAGCAAAAGTGTCTCCAACTAAATAATAACATAGTTTTAAATAAAAACATTTTTCATGATGTTTTTATTTTTATTTTTATTTTTCAATTTTCCTAACAATACAATTCACAATATATTTAACAATACAATTCACAATATATTTAACAATACAATTCAAAAAAAAAAAAAAATAAAAATTTATTTTTTTTGTTAAAAATATTATATAATGTAATTAAGTTTTTGATAAGTTTTAATACTTATCAAAAAATGCGAATTAATATATTATTAACAAGCATTTTGGCACGCCAATCACTCGAAACCCCGTGCTGTCAAAATCGTTGGGAGTTTGGGGTTTCGGCTTAATGCTTGTTAATAATATATTCTTTATTTTTCTTTTCTTTATAGCGGTAAAGATAAACAAAAATAAAGAACCAAACAAAAAGAAAAGAAACCGTTATAACTAATTTAAAGGAAACAAAATTAAGGAGAAATTGTTATGAAGAAAAAAATTAGATTTTTTTTAAATTATATTTTAGTTAGTGCAACAATAATCAATGTTTCTGCTTGTAAATGAGGATGTACTAACAATGACTATGATTGATCTGATGAAACTGAACAAGATATTTCTGGTGATTACATTGTTCCTGACATAAATAAAAGAACCAGAAAAATAATAAGTGATCGTTTAAATTTTTTTGGAATAGATACTAGTAATGTGAAAAATTGATATTTAACAAGTTCAGAAAACTGATTTAATAAAAGTAATAAAAAATGAAAATTTATTAATAATTTAGAAGAAAAAATTAAATATAAAGCAAATGAAAAGTCAATTAATGATTTTGATGATTTGGAAAACAATAAAGATAGTTTTAATGATTTTAATGATTTACAAACACAAATAAATGATACTTATCTTAATACAACTAAAAAAGTAAATATAAATTTTGAAGATTTATTTCAAAAAATAAATATTTTAACAAAATATAAAAATGAAATTAAAAATGAAATTCTTAAATTTTATAATATCTTTTCAAAATTATATGGAAAAAATAATGTATTAAAATTAGTTTACAAAATTGATTATGACCAATTATTAGATAAAAATTACATAGCAGCACAAACCAAAGATTTAAAATTTTGAAAATTTGAACCTAATTATGGTTATTATTTAAATTGCACTCAAATGATAAGTCTTAGTAATGTAGTTTTTTCTAATGAAACTGCAATTAAAAATTACATTTTTGGTTTTTGATCAAGTAAAAATATTGTTCATTCATTAGTTCATGAATATGGTCATGCTTTAAGTAATTTTTTATCATTAGATTTAAAAGGAAGACAAAATATTAATTATTTTGTTGATAATCAAGATACTTTCCAATTAGATACTTATTTTTGTAAATCATTACAAATTCCACTAAATAAATCTAGTCAGCAATTAAACAGTCCAGAAAAATATATGATTTCATCATTAGCAAATGGTACCAAAATAAATGCCCCAATTTATCAAAAATTATTATCTTATGCTATTGTAAGAAGTAATTATGGAAGAACATCAATTAATGAACTATTTGCAGAGGGATTTGCACAATGAATTGAAACACCTGAAAATCAACGTAATATTGCATGAGAGAAATTAGATAAATTTTTCAGAATTGATTTACCAAAAATTTTATAATCTTAAAAATTGATGATGAAGTGGAAATTGTTGGAAATACATAAAAAAAGTCTCATAACTAAGACATTATGAATAGTTTTATATTAAAAATCAAAACATCGCTAAAAACAGCAAATATGAGCCAAATAAAGGCATATACCAAAAAAGGAGACAATTATTATGAAAAAAATTGAAAAAATGGCTTCATTTTTAAAACAAGCATTAGAAAAAGAAAAAATCAGTGAAGAAGATTTTTTAATTACAGATATTAAAAATCAAATAAACGAGAAAATAAATTTAAAAATTAAAAGCAATAAAATTATAGATGAGAAAATATTGCGGTCTTTTTGAGGTAAATATTCTATTAACAAAATTGATAATTATTATCTTTGAAATGAATTTAGAGATATTTTATTAAGTAATATAAAAATTGGTTTAAATAATAAAAATAATTATCAATTTTATTTATCAATGGAGTTATCAGTTTTTTTTTACAAGATTAATAAATATGCAAAATAAATTTGAGTTTAATCAAATATATAATTTTTTAGATTATGAATATATTCATTTTCAAAATATATTTAATTCACTAATTAATTGTTTAAATAAAATAAATTTAATACCTATTATAATAAATCAAACAAAAAAAATAAAGAACAAGCAATAAAAATTAATCAAAAACATTTTTGACGTGAATTTGATTTAGATGATATTAAATTTTTAAATGAAGTTAAAAAATATAATTTTAGAAATACATTTTTCAAAAACTTTTTTTATTTAAAAATAGATAAAGTTAATTTTTATGAAAATTTTTTATTAGAAAATAGAAATCAAAATACACATTATCCAATTACTAATGTTGAAATAAAAGATAATCATGAATTTTACCAAATTATAGAAATTATAAAAAATAATTCAAATGAAAATATCTTAATTAAACATAAAGGATTATGTAAAGATAATAAGCGTGGTATTGTTTTAGCAACTTTATATTTATTTTTAGTTTATGAAGAAATGATAAAAAGCTACTTAGCCCTTTTTACTAGACCATTAATTTAAAAAAAACTTGAATGTATTCGAAAAACAATTGTGTTATACAATTAACACTAATTTTGACATGAAAGGATTTTTAATAATGGATAAAATTAAACAAATAGCATTAGTAATTAACAAGTTAAATATCAAACAAAAAATTCAAATTATTGATGATAGCAAAAACCAATATTCAATTAGATATCTTTGCCAACATCTTCAACTAAACCGATCAACATATTATTTTGTAAAAAACAAACAAAACCCTATTAAAAAAGAAAAAAATCAAATTAGTAATTGTACACATAAATATCAAGAATTATGCCAACTTTTACTTGAATTTCATTTTACAAGAAAAGGACAAATTTATGGCTATTTACGAATTTTTTCAGCATTTAAAGAATGATTAAAACAATACAAACATATTATTTTAAATCTAGAATTATCAACAAAACAAATGCGAAAAATTATGAAAGATCACAATCTTCAAGGATTAAAACAAACTAAAAATAACTATCCTAAAAACAAAAAAAATCCAAATAAGTGAATACCTACAATGGATAAAGTAAACAAAGATTATAAAAGTACAACCTCTTCAAATCAAATTTGATCAATGGACACTAAACAAATAAATACTAAAGAAGGTTGATTATATCTTTTTGTAATTATTGATTTTTATTCAAATAATATTGTAAGCTATAATACATGTTCAAACAAATCCTATCAAGATTTAATCCTTCCTGCACTTGAAAAAATAAATCAACAATTCTCTTGAAACCAAGTAAAAAACGTTATTTTACACTCAGATAACGCCAACGAATTTTATTGTCAAGACATCACAAATTGAGCTGCTGATAAGCAAATAATTTTAAGCAAAAAACAACCTTATGATATTGGTGGCAATGTAATATCTGAAAACTGATTTTCTCATTTATCTCAAGAATGACTACCTAAAGGTTCAAATCAATATTTTTCTCTCAATGAAGCTATAAATGATGTAAACCAATATATTATGTTTTATAATTACGAAAGAATACATTCTAAATTTCTAAAACCACCAATTTCACAAATAAAAATTTAAAACTGTCTATCCAAAAGTGGTCCAGTATTTAGGGCTAACCACCCCAATAGCCTTATTATTTTACCATTCTTGGTATTTTATATTTACCAGCTGAAATTTGTTCTTGAAATGAATTTATATTTTTAATCATATCTATTGGATTTGAAACATTTTGTATTTGATTTTTTTGAATTTCAGTAAAATAAAATACACAACTATTTAACGATTTTGTTACTAAATCAAATTCTTGTTTTACAATTTTTAATGTTGTTACATTATTTTTAATGATATTTTGATTATTATTTTTTTTATTTTTTAAATTTAATAAAATATTTTCAAATTCTATTTTTTTATTCTTGTATTTTTCAATTTTTTTTATTAAATTTTTATTTTTATTATAAAAACCAAATGTAAAAATTATAAGTAAATTATTTTTTCATTTACTAATTTTTTTTGAATTTAAAAATGTAATATATCGATTATTTTTTGATATTATTTCATTTATTTCTTTTATATTTTTATTTATATATCATCTGTTTCTAAAAATTAAATTTTTATTTTCACATTCAATTTTTTCAATGGGGTTTTTATAAAAATTTTCTATTTTATTATATATAACATTAAGTGATCTAAGATTTTCTTTAATTTCAACAGCATTATTTTTTAAATTGAATAAGATTTTAGTAATATTTTCTTTTATTTCTTTTTGTTTTTTAAATTTTTTTTCTAATGTTTTTAATTCTTCATTAATTTTTTTCTTTAATTCATTTATATTAATAAAATTATTAATATAATCATTAAAAATAATTTCTTTTTTTTCAATTGGCATAACTTCATCTTCTTTCAATAATATTTCAATAATAAAAACTCATTTGCTTTTTAACAAGAAAACAATGAGTTAAAAACTTATATTAAATTTTTATAAATTGATTATACAAAATATTTTAAAAAAAAGTTCACAAATAAAAATTTGGAACTAAAGTTTTAGCGGTTATTTGGAATTTTTGAATTTATGTTTATTTAAATTTTATATTCATTTTTTTTTAAAATTATTTTTTCTATAAAAAATAAGAACAATTTAATTATAACACTTTTATTTTATATTTTAACACTTATTTATGTTAAATATTTTTATTAAAATTATAAAAGAAAAAACAAAATTGCTAAATAAACTGCACAATTGTGCAGTTTTGAAGTAATTATTATATTTACATTTTTTGTGATTTATTATTTTTAATATTATAAATTTGAATATTACTTTTTAAATTTTGGTATCTTTTTTTAGCTTCTTGAACTGATTTTTTAAAATCAACAATTTCTTCTATATTTTTTGTTCTTGATAAAAAATGATTAATATAAACAAAATTAGGATCATATTTAATTTGTTGTAAATAAGGATTAAAAATCCTAATATATTGTTGAGCATCAAATCCTGTTCCTGCTACTCATTGTCATGAACATTGATTAACAATTGGATCATAATCAATTAATTTTTGAGCAAAATATTTTTCTCCTCATCCTCAATCAATATTTAAATTTTTTACTAAATAAGAACCACAAATCATACGTACACGGTTATGCATAGTACCATAATTATTTAATTCATTCATCCCAGCATCAATTAAAGGAATACCAGTTTCTCCTTTGCATCATTTTTTAAAATTTTGTATATTATTATCTCAAATAATATCATTCATGTTATTAATTCAATTTGTTCCAAATTTTCATTTTTTTTCTATCATAGCATTATAAGTTGCTTGATAGAAAAAATCTCTTCATATCAATTGTCTAGAAAAACTATTATCAAAATAACCAAATCTTTGAATTGCTCAAAAATGAACTTCACGAATAGAAACTATTCCATATTTAATGGCTGTACTAATATGAGAAGTACTGTTTTTAATTAAATCAATTTTATCACGTTGATTTTGATAATCTTTTGATAAACGAGTAACAATAATTTCTACTTTTTCTCTTGTTAATGGTAAATTAAAATCATTATCTTTTAAGTTTTTAATATCTTCACAATTTGGTAGTTTCATAGCTCGAAATTTTGGAGTTTTTGATATTGTAATATTAAATTTATTTTTTTTAATTGCATTTCAATAAGGAGTAAAAATTTGATAAAAACTACCATCATCTTTTTTTATTTCATGCGGATCAAAAAGCATATAATCATGAAATTCACGATAAATAAAACCAATTTCTTTTGCTAAATTTTTTAATTGTTGACTTCTTTCTAGAGCATAAGGGCTAAAATCTTTATTAGTGTAAATTTTATTAATAATTATTCCTTGATTAACTAAATTTCTGATTGCGTTTAATTCGTTTTCTGCTTTTAAAACATTAATATGAATTATTTTATTTAATTGTTTTAAACAAAAAATCATTGCTTGAAATGACTTTAAATTAAAAAATTTATTATTTTTAATTTGTTCATTTGTTAGGATAAAAATTAAATAAATTTCTTTTTCTTCTTTTGATAAAGCAATTAAACCTTTGTTATCATGTATACGAAAGTCTCGATGTAAAATAAAAATATTCATTTTTTTATTATAACCTTTTTTTATTAATAAAAGTTTATTTTTAAAGAATATTTATTATTTGAGTTTTGAAAATTGCTAGTTTTCATTTATAAATTTTTATTTAATCTCACTCTTTGGGAAATTTTCACTCGATATTGACAATTAAAATAAAATTAAAATAAAAAATCGTTACTGATGCCACCTTGGAAGCCACACCAGTAACTAGATAATTGTACAATAAATATATTAGTTAGTGAACTATAAATAATATTTTTATTTTGACATTACAATTTATTTTTTGTTGTTAATATTTTTTTGATATTCTTCATTAATACATTTTCTAACAAAACTTGATAGTTTAGCACCTGTCATTTGTGTTATAAATTTCATCTTTAATATATCATTTTCGTATAAAGTAATGTTAACATTTTTAACTTTCTGATTTTCAGAATTTTCAATAATAACATCATAATGATTTATATGAGATTTACTTTCTTGTATAAAAGGATTATTAATATTTAATGTTTGATTTAATTTATTTTCTTTTATCTTATTAAAATTTATTTCGGTGCGGTCTACATTTAATGTTTTTTCAAATAAATTTTTACCCATTATTAAATCACTCCTTTTTTTATTAATTCTTCATTGATTTTTTGAATTGGATTACCTAATTTTTCTAATCTTTTTAAATTTATTATAGTTTTTTTAGAAATAACAGCTTTTTCAATAATTGTATATTCTTTAATATGATTTTTTAATACTTGTTTTGGGAAAGCATTATTTACTATTTCAATAAAATCTCTTGAAGTAACTTGATTTCCAATTTTATTTAATAAAATAGTATTCATATTAAAAGGTAATTCTAATGATTCACATATTGATTTTCATGCATTTCCCAAAGTCATTATTCCTTTTAAAGAGAATTTTGACCTATCAGAAATAATGATTATGTCATTAGCAATAGCCATTAAATTTTGATTAATTAAACTTAAACTTGGATTTGTGTCAATCAAAATATAATCGTAATTATTTTGTAAGTAGCTATAATGAGATTTTAATTGATTAAATAGTATTTTTTCTCTTGCTGGTTTATAAACTAATATTTGATTAAAATCATCTAATAAAATATTTGAAGTAATAATATCTAAGTTTTTTATGCTTGTATTTTTTATTAATTCATTTATATTTTTAATTCCACTAAATAAATCTCCTAGTAAATTTTCTTGGTCAACGTCAAAAAAACAGTCACCTAAGGAAGCTTGGGGGTCTCCATCTATTAATAAAACTCTTTTATTTAATTTTTGAACCAAATATGTTGATTCTAAATATGCAAATGTAGTTTTACCAACTCCACCTTTTCTTGCCACAATAGTAATAATTTTCATAAGATTGTTATTCCCTTCTATGGTATAAATATATAAAAATATATTAACATATTTTAAAATTAATTAATGTATTATTATATATTTTAATATTTTTATATATACATTTATATATTTTTAAATATATAAATGTATATAATTAAATTTTTTTTAAAATTTCATAACTGTGTTGTTTAGGATATGCTTCAATGGTGTTGATTTGATTTTCGATTCAATTGGCAAGTGTTTGTGAATTGGTAATTCAGTGAATTTTACCACCATCAACAAGTCATTGTCGACTATTAATTAATTTTGTTTTAAAGCGTTCTGGTGATTTTCTAGTTAATTCAAGTTCTACATAAATTTCATTATTATTATTTTTAGTAATAATTAAATCAGGGTAAGCATTAAGATTTCCATTTTCTATTTTTAGTTCACGTTCAGTTTTATAAGAAAGTATGTCAGTTTGTTGACAAAGTCATTTAATAAGTAAATTTTGGTGAACTAGTTCATAATAATTGACTTGAATGCTTTTTTTGTGTTCTCTTCCTAAATGGCTTTGTGCTTTACTTGTTAAAGTAAAATAATTTTTCTTTGGTAATGTATCTACATTAAGCATTTTTAATTTTATTAATTGTTCTTTTTGTAGTTGAATAGTTTTGATATTTTTATTTAATAACAAAGCAATTTGTTCTAAATTTAAATATCCCCAACGATTTATAATAAATAGTATTTTTTCTAATTCACCCATTGTTTTATACTCCTTTTAGATTTATGACTAAAATATAATTCAAAATCTTCAATATTTATTTGGTGGTTAGTTAGCCCTAAATACTGGACCACTTTTGGATAGACAGTTTTAAATTTTTATTTGTGAAATTGGTGGTTTTAGAAATTTAGAATGTATTCTTTCGTAATTATAAAACATAATATATTGGTTTACATCA
>NZ_CADDIL010000012.1 GCF_902809815.1 Spiroplasma endosymbiont of Danaus chrysippus
AATATAATTGCTGGTATTTGTTGTGGAGTCAATCATTTTTTTTGTTGTTCAGTCAATAAATTAACTATACTTAAATAATTAATTTGTTGTTCTGTCAATGCTTGAACTTGTTGTTCAGTGAATGCTTGAATTTGTTGTTCTGTCAATGCTTGAAATTGTTCTAGAGTCAATGTTTGAACTTTTATAATTTCAGTTGTTGTTTCTTGAGTTAATAATTCTGTTGAATTTATAATTTCAGTTGTTGTTTCTTGAGTTAATAATTCTGTTGAATTTATAATTTCAGTTGTTGTTTCTTGAGTTAATAATTCTGTTGAATTTATAATTTCAGTTGTTGTTTCTTGAGTTAAATTATTGCCTCATTCTTGTGCTTGTAAAAATTGTTGATTAATTTCTTCAATTTTTTCTTGTCTCTCTTGTATAGGACTTTTTCAAGTTGTATTTTCAATTTTTGTTACATTTTGATTAATATTACTAATATTAGTATTAAATATTTTTAGTAAATTATTCATTTTAAACACCTCTTTTTTTAAACCTAAAATTCTTATTTATGTTTATATATTATATTTATTTAATTTTAAATTACATTAATTGGAATTTAATCCAAATTCACTTGAATTAAATAAAATTATTACAGTTGAAATCCGCAAAACAGTTCATATTTTTATTAGTTTTTTTGCTGTTTTTTTAAATTGATCTTATGTTTTCAAATTAATCTTTTAGAGTAAAAAATAATTTTCTTTTGATAATGGTTTATTAAGGGATTGTAAATGCATAGAGTTTATTTCATTTTTTATATCAAATTCATTATTTGAACTATTTATGTTTTTGTCAAGTTCAATAATTGGTTTAACATTATCGATTAATAATTTTTCCTCATGATTGATATTTTTTTGAAAATTATTTTTCAACTTGCGTCCAACAATACCTATTAAACCTAATGTAGTTGTAATTCCTAAATATAGTCAGTATTTTCAAGTTTGTTTTTCTTTAGATGTATCATTATTTTTAATGTGTTTTAATTTTAATCATGATATTTGTTTTTCAGTAAAGGCTTGAATTTGATTTTGTTGTAGTGATTGAATTTGTCTTTTAGAAAATGATTTTATTTGGTGTAAAGTTAATGCTGGTATTTGTTCTGGAGTCAGTCATGATATTGATTTTATAGTAGTTAATGAAGATATTGAATTGATATTATCAAACATTAAATTAGAACGTTTTTGTCTAGAAAAAACAGATTGATCTTTAAAAAACAATTTTTGCTCTGTACTAAACGCTTGAATTTGCTCTTTAGTAAATCATGATATTTGTTTTTCAGTAAAGGCTTGAATTTGATTTTGTTGTAGTGATTGAATCTGTTCTCTAGTAAATGCTTCAATTTGTGGTTTAGTTAATAATTTAATTTCAATTAATTTTAAATACTTAATTTCTTCTAATGGAATATTATGAATTTCATTTGGCATTTTACAAGCAATACTATCAAATATAATTGCTGGTATTTGTTGTGGAGTCAATCATTTTTTTTGTTGTTCAGTCAATAAATTAACTATACTTAAATAATTAATTTGTTGTTCTGTCAATGCTTGAACTTGTTGTTCAGTGAATGCTTCAATTTGACGTCTACTTAATGTTTGAAATTGTTCTAGAGTCAATGCTTGAACTTGTTCTGAAGTAAGCCATGATATTTGTTCTGGAGTCAATCATGATATTTGTTCTGACGTAAATAATTTTGTTAAAGACGGATTTAATTTTGATAAATGATTTTTTTTAAAATAAATAAGTTGTTCTTTTTTTAACGCTTGAACTTGTTGTGGAGTAAATCATGATATTTGTTTTTCATTCAATGAAAATATTTGTCAGGGCATAAAAAGTGATATTTGTTGTTCTGTCAATGCTTGAATTTGTTGTTCTGTCAATGCTTGAATTTGATTTTTAAGCAATAATGATATTTGTTCTGCAGTAAGTCATGATATTTGTTGTTTAGTGAATGCTTCTATTAGTTCTATTTTTAACGTTTGAATTTGAAGAGGTTGTAATGCTTGAACTTGTTGTTCAGTGAATGCTTGAATTTGTTGTTTAGTGAATGCTTCAATTTGTGGCACAGTCAATACTTGAACTTGTTGTGAAGTCAATCATGATATTTGTTCTGGAGTCAATGATGATATTTGTTGTCGAGTCAATCATGATATTTGTTGTGGAATTAATGAACCAATTTGTTCTTCTTTTCATTTTATAATTTGTCTTGCAGTAAATGCTCTAATTTGATCTTTGTTAAATATTGAAAGAGAAATTTTTTTGCATTTTAAAATCAAATCATTAATTTCATTTTTTCTACTAATAGAAATTAATTCAAGTTGTTGTTGAGTGAATGCTTGAATTTGATTTTGTTGTAGTGATTGAATCTGTTTTGCAGTTAATAATTCAATTTGGTCTGTAGTTAATCATTGAATTTGGTTTTCAGTAAAGGCTTGAATTTGGCTTTCAGTCAATGCTTGAATTTGTTGTTCTGTCAAGGCTTGAATTTGATTTTGTTGTAGTGATTGAATCTGTTCTCTAGTAAATGTTTGAACTTGTTGTGGAGTAAATCATGATATTTGTTGTGATTTTAATAATTGAATTTGTGGTAAATTCAAGTATAATATTTGGTCTTTGGTAAATCATTCAATCTGTTCTCTAGTAAATGATTGAATCTGTGTTTGTCTTAGTGTTCGAATTTGGCTTTCAGTCAATGCTTGAATTTGTTGTTCTGTCAATGCTTGAATTTGATCTTCTTTTAATGATTCAATTTGTGATACAGTCAGTGCTTGAATTTGAAATGGTTGTAATGCTTGAATTTGCAAAACTTTAAAACTTTCTATTGAAATTANGTAAATCATTCAATCTGTTCTCTAGTAAATGATTGAATCTGTGTTTGTCTTAGTGTTCGAATTTGGCTTTCAGTCAATGCTTGAATTTGTTGTTCTGTCAATGCTTGAATTTGATCTTCTTTTAATGCTTCAATTTGTGGTACAGTCAATGTTTTAATTAGTTCTATTTTTAACGCTTGAATTTGATTTTTTTTTAACGCTTGAATTTGAAATGGTTGTAATGTTTGAATTTCAAATTCTTTTCATTTTATAATTTGTCTTGGAGTAAATGCTCTAATTTGATCTTTGTTAAATATTGAAAGAGAAATTTTTTTGCATTTTAAAATGGAATCATTAATTTCATTTTTTCTACTAATAGAAATTAATTCAAGTTGTTGTTGAGTGAATGCTTCAAGTTGGATTTTAGTAAATTCTTTTATTTGATTTTGTCTTAATGCTTCAATTTGTGGCACAGTCAATGCTTGAATTTGATCTAAAGTTAATCATTGAATTTGGCTTTCAGTAAAGGCTTGAATTTGGCTTTCAGTCAATGCTTGAATTTGTTGTTCTGTCAATGCTTGAATTTGATCTTCTTTTAATGATTCAATTTGTGATACAGTCAGTGCTTGAATTTGAAATGGTTG